>CAVSLP010000020.1:0-160759 GCA_963728775.1 uncultured Actinomycetota bacterium | reverse complement strand
CGTCAAGGCACACCAACATCCCGACGTCTCCATCGAAGTGGACGATGTGGATGAGGTCTACGCGCGTGCCGTCGCAGCCGGTGCCGAGATCACCTATCCGATTACCGACGAGGACTGGGGACTACGGCGGTTTTTCGTGCGCGACCCCAACGGGGCGATCATCAACGTCACCCAGCACGCCGAATGACAGGGCAACAGCGGCGGTGTGACAACTGCTGCTTTGCGGAGAAGTGACGCGGGGTCGCAGCCAGTACTCGAGGACGCGAGCCTCAGATGGGGAACGATGGCGATACGACCGACCCTGTTCCTGACCGTAGGACTGCCAGGCACCGGAAAGACCACCGAAGCACGGCGCATGGCGGTCGAGGAGAATGCTCTACGCCTCACGAAGGACGAGTGGGTCAAGGCCCTCTACGGGCTCGCGAACCCGCCGTCGGCCTCGGACGTGATCGAAGGACGGCTCATCGAGATCGGGCTGCGCGCTCTCGAGCTCGGGGCAGCGAACCCGTCGACTGCCCGCCGGCAGGCTTCGCGACTTGGGAGGGGTGGCGCAGGCATCGCTGGCCGACTCCGGGATAGACGTTGACGCCGTGCGGGATCCGCAGCTCGGTCAGCAGCTGGCCGCAACCATGCGCATTACCAGGGAGCGGCGCCGGAATGTCAGGTGAGAGCGGGGGTCAGCGGCGTACCCGGATCCGCTACCGGCGCGGCCGGGACCGTCGTGGTGAATCCCTTCCAGATCAGCCAGACCGCGAGCACGATCTCCTGAAGACCGATCGGAACGTTGAGCACGACTTGCGGAGCCGACAGGGTGTCGATCACTCGGAACAGCACGAGGAGAGCAGCCACGGCTCCCAACGTCGTACCCGCAAGGCCCCACACCGACAGCCAGCGCGGGATCAGTCGTGACCGGTAGAAGACCAGGTAGTACAGGGTCCCGCCGATGTAGAAGGCCAGCACGCCTGCGACTGCGGCAGCCTCACGCAGGTCACGCACGAACACACCAGATGCTTGCGTGGTGGCGCCGATCACTCCGCTTTTCGAGAGTTGGTCCGACAGCGTCACCAGGACGAGCGTGCCGACCGCGGAGAGGGCATAGAACACCCCCTCGATGAGCCGGAAGCCGACAGATCCCAGCGCCATCCCGGCCGCATATTTCCGCAATACGGGATACAAGGAGATGGCGATGGCTGCGCTGGTGAAGGCCTGCACAAGCTGGAGGAGTCCCGCGGTGAGCATTCGGTCCTGGTTCTCGGACACACCCGCCAGGAAGCCGGCTCCGTCGAGCAGCGACCCGAGTATCGCCGTGGCAGCCAAGGCGGAGGCGGTTGCGGCGATGAACAGGACGCCCGCGGTGGTGGCGTGGATGTCGCGTGAGCTCATCATGTCTCCATTTGCCGAAGTCGGATGCGACGCCGTTCGGCGACGATGCCGCCCACCGTCCGAGGAGCCGCCCCGACCCCAGCGACGCAACTCAGATCAGCGTGCACCCTCCTTCCTCGCGGGAGACAGAGGCGTAGGTCACGAGCAGCGCCGCGATCGGGCCTGGCCCCCCTAGGGTCAGGCGCGAGGCGATGCCGGTAGAGGGGTCCAAGTTCCCTGTTCGCCGCACGGCCACCGAACGAGGCTGGAGGGTAGGCGGGCCGCGGGGATCGCGGTCACGGACGAGACGAGCGCCACGCGTGGCGTTCCGCGGTGCCGGTGACTCAGTCAAGCACTGGCATCGATTGCCCCTGGCTGGCCGTCAACGAAATGGAGCAGACCGATGAGGAGTACAACCAGGACGGCCAAGCAGTACCGAGACACCCACGTCGACGTGAAACTCGTGCTCAGCGCACTGTGGATCACGATGCTGTTCGTGTTCGCCTACGTCGACATCTTCGGGTTCTACCGCGCCGATGTGCTCAAGGCTGCCCTCGACGGCCAGGTCGCCACCACCGGGTTCACGGGCAACCAGGCCTTCCTTGCCTACAGCCTCGTATACATCCTGCTGCCGGCCCTGATGGTGGTCCTGTCCCTCCTGCTCAATCCTCGAGTCAACCGGATCGTCAACATCGCCGTCAGTCTCGTCTACGTGGTCACCATCATCGGGTCGGCCATCGGCGAGACGTGGGCCTACTACCTGATCGGAAGCGCCATCGAAGTTCTCGTCCTCGCCACCATCGCCCGAGCCGCCTGGAGATGGCCAACATCCGAGGTCGCGCCCTCGCCGCCCCGGGCTGAGTCCCTCGACACCGCGCCGAGCGGGGTCCCCACAGGACCATCGGGTGGATGACGTCGTCGGGGTGGGGGCCGCGCACTCGAGGCGGGACGGCGAGCCGATGGTCAGCAGGCGTCAACTGGCTCTGCAGTTGACCCTTCCCAGGCACCGGACACCACGATGAGCGCCGCCGACGCCGCCAGGGTCGGCACCGGGTTCGCCTTCGTCGTGATGCCGCTGGTGTTCGTCTTCGCGTTCGCGACGCATCCTGGCCTGCTCCACCCGCGGATTCTGCGCCCGGAACAGCTCATCGACCGGGCGCGAGGAAATCGTTTGCTGCATGCCGGTCACGGTCTTGTCACCATCAACACCGCGTTGATGATCGTCGTGGCGCTACACCTCGGCAGTAGCGTGACCCGCCACGGTGTCGGCTGGGCAGGGCTGCTCGGCACACTGCTGGCCGTGCTCGGCACCGTGTCGCTTGCTGCGGACAAGGGTGCTCTCTGCCTGACGATGAGCGCTCTGGATGGCCTCAGCGATCACGAGTTCGCGGCTGCCAGACCGGCCTTGTCTGCGATCTTCGCGAAGAAGGGCTGGTTGTGGCTGCTCTGGGGCATCGTCCTCATCCCGATCGGCTTCGCCGTGCTTGCCGTCGCGGCGCTCGTCTCCGGGGCGACCTCTCCGTGGGTGGCGGTTCTCCTGCTCGTGGGAGTACTGCTGATCGGATTCCCTGACGGCGCCGAGATCGTCAACCTGGGCGCCGCCGCCACCATGGCCGCGGGCCTGGTGCCGTTCGGTCTGGCAATGATGCTGCAGTAGGTCGACGATTCTCCCCACGTCCGAGCAGCGTTATAAACGGCCGCGCACTCGGCGAACGTGCCGGGCACTGCTCCGAGGTAGGGCACGGGAGGGGCTTTGGCCTCTGGAAGTCCGGGCGACGTCCCGACGAGACTCGAGGGATGACGACGCATTCGAGCACCGGGTGGCCGAAATCCCGGATCGGCCGGCGGGCGATCATGCTCGCAGGGCTCACGGTCGCAGGCGTCGTGTTGCTGGTGCTTTCCTTCGTGCTCGGCATCGTCGAACCAGCGGATAGCTACACCGACAGCTGGCCCCAGCTCGTGTGGGGCTTCGGCATCTGGGCGTGCGGGGTCGCCGCTGTCGTCACCGGCTCCGTCGCGATCGTGCGTCACCACGAGCGCTCGTGGATGGTCGCTTTTGCCATCGTTCTCGGGCTTCTTCCCCTTGCCCTGCTGCTCTCGGAGATCGCACTGGGCAAGTTCTGAATCTCGTAGGCGAGCCTCGAAGGAGACCGCCAGCCGGTGGGGGTCGGATCGACTCCGCGGAACAAGGAAGTCAGGGCCGGGACGAGCCCAGGTGTGAAGTCGCGGCGGAATGCCCGCACCCTCTCAGGGCAGCGTCAGAGGTGCCTCCTGCACGAACCATGCAAGTGTCGCGCAGTTGGCGACGACCGTGAACCAGAAGATGGTGCGGAACGGCTGCTTGATCGTCTTGTGTCGGAAGACCCTTCGCGCGACCAGCGCGCCTGGCCAGCCACCCATGAGGGCGATCGTGTGGAGGGTGGACTCCGACGTGCGCCACCTGCCCTGTTCAGCTGCGGATTTGTCAGCGGCGTACATCAGAAACGCAACTCCGCTGAATAGCCCGTAGGCAGCAATAACCGTGACGGGCAGCTCGTCCAGCACGAGGAGACCCACGAGGATGGTGAAGAACAGTGTCGCGGCGGCAAGCGCCAGGGGTATCCCTCTGGCCCATACGCGGCTGGCCGTTCCGGCGTCCAGGTACTGCACCTCTGAAGCGCGAGCCCGGTTGCGCTCGTCTCGACTCTCCGCGTAGGTAACCTCGCAACCGGTGACAGGACGCTGGCCCCGAGGGAACGCACTCACGTGCACGAACACACGCGAGCGTCCACCAGCCGGCGTGATGAAGCCGAAGCCCCGCTCGTCGTTCCAGTCCGCCAGGACTCCCTGCCGGCGCTCGACGCCGCGGTCTGAAGTCACGTCGTCGGCTCCTCGGCTCGGATGACGGCAGGCTGGGCAAACTGGGTCGGGTACGGGTGGCTCAGCGCCATGGGCGCCCCCAGTGCCCGTAATCCGCATTATGCGACGCCGGATCTACTACCGCCGCAAGCTCGCCGCCGGCAAGACCCGTGCGGAAGCGATGCGCTGCCTGAAGCGACGCATCTCCGACGCCCTCTACCGCCAGCACCTCGCCGACGCCCGCCGACAAGCCGCCCGTGAGACCGAGGAGACGGGCCCGGGAGGGCACTGCGGGGCGACTCATCAATCCAGCGCGGTCGACCTTCCCCCGCACATCGACACTTCGGATCAGCCACTTCCCGGACCCGCGAACCCGACGCTACAACCGGCCAAGGCGACCCGGGAACACCACCGCCAAGAAGACCCTCACGCGGGGGCGTTGACAACAGAGGGAGCCGGAAAGACGCTCCTCGAGGGATGGGTATCACGGAGGGAGAATGTTGATCACGCGGGACAGCACCAACCCGATCACGGACAGGGCGATCATCGTCTGGACTGCCATCAGCCCTTTGACACGGTGGGTCAGGGGCATGGTGTCGGTGGGGCTGAACGCCACGACGTTGGTGAACGCGACATAGAGGTAGTCGAGGTACCGCGGCTGCCAGCCTGGCGGCGCCAGTCGGTCCGCTTCGGTCTGGGGGAACTGAAAATCGGGATAGGGCAGCGCGTGGCCCCGTCGTCGGTCGGGGCCGCCACCGTCGATCTGCCAGTAGAGCAAGCCGAACGTGACGATGTTCGCGGCGAGCACGAGGCCCGCCCCCACCAGCAGTTGCGTGACCGTGGGCGGCGTCTGTCCCCGAGGAGTGCTGCGCAGGATTACGACGACCAGTCTCACCGCCGCCGCCGTGTTGGCCGCGATCAGGACGGTGACCAGGCTCAGCACCAGGGGGCGGGCCGCTCTCGGCACCGGGCCGGGCTTCGCCGCCACGACGAGCAGCACCAGTACGACGATCCCCTCGATGACGGGCACGAGGACTGGTGGGCCCTCACGCATGGTGGCCGGGACCAGGACCTGCGGGAGGATCACCAGGACGAGCGCGGCCAGCGGCCACGCATAACTCTCCGGCCCCGGATCACCCGCGTGGTCGAGGTCCGGGGACCGCGGGGAGTCGTTGGCGGCCATTCCCCATCATGGGCCCTCCTCGCGGTCGCATGCAGAAGTACGGACCGCTTATCTCGTGCTTCGGGTCTCTTGCGAGGATTTTGGGGGGATGACGAAGACCGACGAGCGCCCCTTCCCCGAGTCCGACACCAAGCCTCGCCTTCGCGACTTCTCGGCGCGACCGGGTTCGCAGCCTTGCGCCATGAGTGAAAGCGGGGGAGACGACCGGGTGCTGAGCCGAGTCTGTCGCAAGTGCAGCGTTGCGTCCGAGACAACTGGTGGTTTCTGCCCGAACTGTGGCAGTTCCTACGTTCGTCGTGGCCTTCCGAAGCGAATGAGGCTGATCGCCGGTGCAGTGGTCGTCCTCGTCCTTCTGGGCGGAGGGGCCTCGGGTGTAGTCGCGAAGGTCCGACAGGCGGCGTCAGGGTGGCCGGGCCGTCGGTGCGACAAGCGATGAGACAGACCCGGACGGTCTCATCGCGGCGATGTGACGCGCCTCAGTATGGCGGGCCCTGGGAAGACTCAACGCTGGCCCGCTTGTCAGGGGACTCCTGACGTGACACTCTTCTTGTCAGGAAGTCCCTGACAGGGAGGCATGAGCATGAACCGATGCTCGTTCTGCAATCGGCAAAGCAGCGACGTTGAGACCTTGGTCGCTGGGGCGGGCGTGTACATCTGTAATGATTGCGTTGAGCTCGCCGCCAGCGTGATCGCCAACAAGCCCGCGAGCCCCAGGAGTGAGGTTCCCGTGTGGGCCGGCGTCAGTGATAAGGACCTTCTCGCTCATCTGCCGCGCATTGAGGCCGTCCGGCACCAGGTCGACGACGAGTTGCGAGGTTGGGTCGGCGAAGCGCGGAATCGCGGAATGTCATGGGACCGCATAGGAGAGGCTCTCGGAATGCGGCGGCAGTCCGCGTGGGAACGGTTTGCCTAACCCGCCGACTCAGGTACGGACATGGCTCTTCAGCCATAGTGCACGGCCGGCAGGCGGCTACGGTAAGGCGCGCCCTCTGGACGGGCATAACGCGTCGCGTTATGCTTGTCGTTGTGATCAGGTCGTTTCGGGATGCCACGACCGAGCGGCTTTGGTCACGTCAGCGCGTCAAGGGGCTCGACCCGCGTATCCAGCGGGTGGCCTTGAGGAAGCTGGCGATGCTGGACGCTGCCGAACTGCTCGAGGACCTCAGGGTTCCTCCGGGCAACCGGCTGGAGGCGCTGAAGGGTGGTCGCGTCGGTCAGCACAGCATCAGGATCAACCAGCAGTGGCGGATCTGCTTCGTCTGGGCTGCGGCGGGGCCAGAGGACGTGGAGATCGTGGACTACCACTAGGAGGTGTCACATGGCGACGATCGCACCAATTCACCCTGGCGAGGTGCTCATGGAGGAGTTCCTGGAGCCCCTGGGGGTGACTCAGCACCGTCTTGCGGTGTCGATCGGCGTACCTCCGCGCCGCATCAATGAGATCGTGCACGGCAAGCGCCGGATCACCGCGGATACGGCACTGCGGCTTGCGCGCTACTTCGGGACGACAGACCGCTTCTGGTTGAACCTTCAGACCCGTTACGACCTCGAGGTGGAGAAGGATCACCTGGGCGACAAGCTCGAGGCGATCCGCCCGCTTCAGTCGGCCTGACCGTACGCTTGTAGGGCTGGCGGTTAGTCCCGTGGGGGTTCAGACGCCGGCGACGTAGGCGGTGAGGAAGTGGACGCCGTGGCGGTCGAGGTTGCCGCGGGCGCGGTCGTAGTGCTCGGTGGTGCGGGGGTCGGCGTGCCGGGCGAGGATCTGAGCGTCGCGTAGCGGGACGCCGGCGTCGAGGGCGTTGGTGATCGCGGCGTGCCGCAGTGAGTGCGGGCTGATGTGCCGCGGGATGCCGGCGGCCTTCGCGATCCGGGCGACCATCCGGTAGCAGTCGCGGCGGTCGATCGGCTTGCCGGAGACCGGCCGCAGCACCAGCGGTCCTTCGGTGCGTTCGCCGCGGCAGGCCTCGAGGACGCGCAGGACCGGGACGGTCAGCGGCATGGTGGCGGGCTTGTTGCCCTTGCCGACCAGGTGCAGCACCCGGTGGCCGCGCAGCGTCTCGCGGTAGTCCTCGATCCGGACCGCGGCGGCTTCGGAGGCACGAAGTGCGTTGATGCCGAGCAGGTACGCCAGCGCGCCGTGGTGCACGGTGAGGGTCTGGGCGACCTGGAGGAACCGGATCAGCTCGAGCCGGTCCAGGCCCTGGGTGCGGGTCTCGTCCTGGTGGACCTTGGGCAAGCGGGCGTAGACGGCCGGGTCGGCCGGGATGAGGCCGTCGATGTGGGCGAACCGGAAGAACCCGCGGACGCCGTGCATCATCGTGTTGATCGAGGACGGCATCAGGCCGGTCTCGCCGAGGTGACGGATGTACAGCTCGACGTGTGCCCGCTGGATGTCCGACCAGCGGGTCGAGGCCGTTGGTCTCGCACCAGGCGAACCAGCGGCGAAGCTGGTAGGCGTACAGCTGGTGGGTGTGGCCGGAGTATCGGGCCAGGTAGGAGACCGCCGCCAGCTGGGCTGGGGTCATCGCGTCGGGCTGGAACGGCAGCAGGATGGTGTTCGACATGGCATGCTCCCGGCGATCTGGCGAACATGCCTCAGCGGCGGACCGCCGCACACACGTCGAGGCACCTTGCCTGACGCTAGGCCGTAGACCAGCGCGACTGGCGGCGGTAAGACGCGGACGGTCCCGCCCTTGTCGGAGGTGACGGCGGATCCGTTGGTCGGCCTTCTACTCGATGGGCTCCACCCATCGTGACCGCCACCGAGGAGGGGCTGAGCGCTGTCCGTAGTAGCGCGTGTCTCGAAGGATCCTTCCGTCGTCATCCAGTTCCAGGATCAGTACGACATTCCACACGTCACCGTCGTAGTCGTTGACCCCCTCAATCACCCAGGTCCGGCCAGAGCCGTGGACTCGCCGCAGCCGAACCCCGGGCGGGGTAGGGAACGCCTCCTGCATCGCGCGCATAGCGTCACGCCCGCGGATCCGTTCGTTAGACTGCGGCATCTCCATCGTGTACTCGGGGTGGCGAACCGCGTACTCCTGCTCCGCCGAGAGCCCGCGCCCGTCGCTGAGGCCGAGTAGTAGCTCGATGCCCTGGCGCATGGCAGTTTCGTCGTCATGGGCCATGGCCTGCCGGAACAATGCCCGTACCTCGATGTCGTCCACGTGCATCCCCAATGCTGGACTCAGCGCCGTGCTTCGTTCTGCGCGGCGACTCCAGTTGACTCGCCAATGGTGGACCAAGCAATAGCCCGCGCAGACGCGTCGAACAACCAACGCCAGAACATTCGCCCGCCTACCCCAGGATCGCGCGCCAACGTGGCGGATTGACGCGGGTCGCACCGCCTAGGGTCGGAACATGTCCACCGATCAAAAGGCCATCTGGCAGCGGTACTACAAAGAACGCCGCGACGCACTGATCTCCAAGGTTGAGAACCTATCCGAGTACGAGGCTCGGAGACCTCGCACACCGACCGGAACCAGCCTGATCGGCATCATCAAACACGTCCTCAACGTGGAGGCCATCTACCTCGGCGACACCTTCGAACGCCCCTTCCCTCAAGCTGACGAGTTGGTCGGCGACGAGGCGTACGAGGCCGATCCGCAGGCCGACTGGTACGCCACCGCCGACGAGACCACCGCCGGCATCATCGACCTCTACCGCCGGGTCATCGCTCACTGCGAGCAGACCGTCGAACGGCTCGGACTCGACACCGTCGGCCACGTCCGGCACTGGGGTGGCAAGGAGGTCACGCTGCACTGGATCTTGGTGCACAACTTCAACGACCTCGCCCAGCACAATGGCCAGGCTGACATTCTGCGCGAACAAGTCGACGGCAGCGTTGGATGGCGGCAGCCAGGCGACAACGTCCCGGACGGGTACGACTGGCCGGCGTACGTCGCGAAGCTCACCGGGCTCGCCGAGACGTTCCGCGAATAGCCTGCGAATGTGTCCGCCGCTCCGGGGCCCTGCGGTAGCGTGCACCTCCGCGCCAACGCAGGGCGGCATAGCGCACTGTTACAGCCCGCTGGCGGCGGTATGACGCGCCATGTGACTGCGGCAGCGGCGGCCACGCCCGTGGACAGCCGCAGGGGCCAGACGCTCGTTCACCCCATCGTCAGCAGTCCTGCCGGGGTGCCCCGTCTTCGGAAGCGTCTCGAGTTCTGGCGTCTCGGTTGCTCGGGCTGCCCTCAAGGTTGGTCTACCTTCGCGTCATGGACGTCGAGGTGAAGACGAGTGCCCAGCCCTCGTTCACCATGTCTGACGGTGGCCACAACGACGGAGCCTCTCCGGTGCGGGTACGAGGCGGTGACTTCCTCGCCGTGATGCCCCGCAAGGCGACGCGATCAAGGGCACTGTTCATCGCAGCGTTACTGGTCGTGTTGCCCACCGGTTGCGTGACGAGGGAGGCGGACCGGGACGCAACCATCCACAACGACACGGGCATCGATCTCGTGCTTGTGCTGCATAACAGCAGGCGGGGCGAGGATGTCGTGAGCAAGCGACTCCCCGCTCGCGGCACGGTTCCGATCGGCCTCGGCTCGTGCCGGGTGGGGTGGAGGGTGACGACGCTGGAGGGCACGTTAGTCAAACGGCTGGGCCGAATCTGTGCCGATGACGACGACCTCAAGGTCGCCGCGGCCGACCTGCCCGATCCGCCGTCGTGAGACGGAAGCAAGACGGCTGAACCCCGCGAGGTGACCCAGCCAGCGCCTGCACGACACAGGTAGTCGATGCGGCCGCCCGTGAACGTTGCCCCTCAGGCACTCAGGCTGTGCGCGCGGATCGCGGCGGTATGACACTGCCGCTTCGCGGCGGAATGACTCACCTCGTGGGGCGAGTGCGGGTCGCGACGTGGCAGGCCATGTCGTAGGGACCGAACCCGCTGTGGGGAGCGGCCATCCGCGCCCGGTCCCACGTCTCGGCGCGGTGCTCAACCCTGGCTCTGTCTCACGCGCTTGGGCTTCCAGGTGCTGAATAAGCCGACCTGCACCGGCCCGCCGCTGGTTCCCCACTTGTGCGTCCGGAGGATGGCGGGGCGGCCCGCGCAGGTGTCGGCGAGCACCCACGCCGGGCCTTGCAGGAACTCCGCCAACTTCTGGTCGACCACCACGTCCGGTCCGACGCCCTTGACCGCTACTCCGCGCCGCTTGCCCCCGGTGTGCTGAGGGCCAGCCGCGGCCCGTGTCCACCGATTGGCCGCGCAGCGGCGGCGCATCGACAGGTGCCACGGCACCAGCGCCACCGCCAGGATCAGGGCCACCACGTCCAAGGAGGTGAAACCGATGCCGGTCAACGTCATGCCAGGTGACTCGTTCGGCTCTGCGACCGTCCTCATGCGCAGGGGGTTGGTGGCGTCGGCGACCACGGTGACGTGCTCCCCGGGGTGGTAGGACCGGCTGCTGCTGATCTCAACCCGGTGCGCATAGCCCCAGCCGGTGACCCGGTAGGCCACCTCCATGAACCGCATTCCCTTGGCACCCATCCAGGTGTCGGTCACCTCGCCCGGCACCCGTGTTCCCGTCTGGAGCAGCCGCTGGGACTGGTGCGCAGCGGTCACGAACGGAACCACCGCTGCGGGCACCAGCAGGACCGCCAGGACCAGGAAGACCCCGGTCACCCGCGCGAGCTTGCGCAGACTCCGGGCCGTCTCCGGCTCCTCGGCCGCGCTCGGGTACGACTCTGGCGTCGCTTCGTTCACATCACTCAGTCTCGGCCAGAAGCCGTACATAGCGGGTGAAACAGCGGACAGTCTCTTTGCATTCGGGGCGCCACGTTCGCGCGTGCCGGCGCATCTAGAGCCTGTCCCTGGCTCGCCGATCCATCGTTGGGTCCATCCGGGGTCAAGTCCCCACCCATCTGTGGCACAGACTCCTGCGGAAGGACTCACCTCCGGGTCCGCGCGACCGCCGGTAGATCCGGGCGTTGTTGTCGGCGCAGCTCAGTGGTCGTGAGCGCCGGTGAGACTTTCGCACGAGCCAGCCGACCACCAGGCCGAGCGCGGCTCCGAGAATCGCTGCTGGAAGTCCCAGCTCGATGGCCGCGGCCCAGGAAGTCGGCACGTATGTCCGTAAGCCGATGCCCACGCCGACAACTCCGCCGCAGGAGCCAAGGACGACCGCACCAATGACGCTATGGCGCAGCAGCGGCGGCAGTGCGCGGAGCGGGTGCGGATTTGCTTCATGGCGTGACTCTGGCACACGGCGTGGGAGCTGACCGGCGACTGCACGCCGTTGGGCTTGACGGCTCTCCCCGTCCGGGGGGATATGCGGACGTTCGCTTGTCGGAGGTCCGTGCTTAGATCCGCGAATGCATAAGGTCGTTGTCGGCGCGCTGGTTCGTGAAGGTCGAGTCCTACTCGTGCATCGGAGTCCGAACAAACGTGCCTACCCGGACGTGTGGGATTTGCCCGGTGGACTCATTGAGGCTGGCGAGTCAGAACTGGGCGCGCTCACGCGGGAACTGAACGAAGAACTCGGCGTGCAGATAGCGACGGGCTCGGCGTCCCATCTGTGTCGGGTGACCGCAGGACCTGCAGAAGAGCCGGCACGCCTTAGCGCTTGGCTTGTGCCTGACTGGCAGGGGACGCCAGCGAACCTCGCTCCCGAGGAACACGACGACATCGGATGGTTCGGCCTTCAGGAGTTGCCTCCTCCCGCCCACGTATTCCTGCGCACGGCTCTGGTGGATGCGATACGGAGCCACTGCGCCTGAACTTCAACGCGCGGTAGTCGGCAGGTCAACGTCGGGGCCGGTCAGCTCGCGGCGGTGTGACGCACGGCGACTGTTGTCGGTGGATGCTGGCCATCCGACGGATTTGGTCGGTAATCTCGTCTCGTCAGACGGAGACATACACGCTCCGAACCGGGCCGAGCGACTTCAGCCGCGAACCCATCGTGCCGGGCTGGATATGAGCCAGCTGAGCACGCGCCCTGAGGAACGGTCGCGGTGCTCGATTGCTCGAAGAAGTCCTATCCGAGCCAGTGGGTCGCGGAACGCGCCTTGCATGCGATCCAGGAGTCCTGCCGGTCACACGGTCGAAAATCTCCGACTGGGTCCTACTGGTGCGGTGTCTGCAAGGCCTGGCACCTCACCTCTAAGCCGAAGAGTCGAACTCCGAGCTGGGTCAGAAAGAGACGATCTCCCGGCCGCGTGGGACGGGGATAGGCAGTCGCGGCTATGACGCTCCTTCAGTTTTCCTGCAAGGCGCGGCGCCGGGGGCTTCCTCGGGGGCGTTACCACGCGGCCACACGCAGAGCCCCATGGCAGGTAGAGGCGTGGCAACACACCCGCGGCGTCGGCTTCCACAGCGATGAGCTCGCGTCCATGTCCGTTCTCAGGCGAGGAGCACCGCTCGCAGGCGGCTCGCCGGACCGCGTGATCGCTCGCCGTCGACCGGGCGACATGCGGCGGCGCGCAGGCCCTGGTCGACGACTGCCGCTCTGACCTCGGGCACGATGCTCTGGTGGGCCAACCCGTTCCTCCATCGACACCTAAGCTCCGGGTCAGCCGCCGGCTGGCGATACTGCTCGATGACCTGGTGCGGATCCCGGGGACGAAGCAGGGGGTCGGCCTGGATGCGTTGCTTGGCCTCGTCCCGGGTTTCGGTGACCTGATCGGGTCGGGACTCTCGGGGGCGATCATGTTCGACGCCGTTCGCGCTCGGGTGCCCGTCCCGGTACTGGCCCAGATGGCTTGGAACCTGCTGCTCGATGCGGCCCTAGGGCTGGTGCCCCTCGTCGGCGACGTGATGGACGTCGCCCATCGCGCCAACGTGCGCAACTACCGTCTGCTGGAGAAGGCGGTCACCGCGAACCCAGACCCGGGCCCGCCCACGGTGGGCTACGTCCTGGCCGCGCTGGCGCTCACCGTGCTGCCGCTCCTGGTCACCGTCGCGCTGGGTGTGCTGGCCCTCGTGCTCCTGTTCCGGTGGGTGACCGGCTGACGCCAGAGCGAAGGACGCTGAGCCAACGTTCACGCGTTCTCCGCACATCCGTGAAAGCAGACGGCGCCCGGCAGGCGGCGGAATGACGCACCTTCCGAAACGCTGGGACCGCGGCGTATGAGTGCGTTTCGTCGGCACGTCATACGAACGGTCGAAGCGGGTGGTCTACCGCCGAGTCTCCGGACGTCGGTGACCAGATTGTCTCAGCACATTGGTAACACTCCATCGTTGATCGTCCACGCTGGGCGACGGCCAGCGATGGCGTCCACCGCGGAACGGCTCGATCACTGCTGCCGGCAACCGCATGCCGCCCACAGGCGCTGTGCCCTCACCTCCTCATCGACGTGCCCAAGGCATGTTTCGGCGTAATGCGGCCCCTTCCTTCGACGGACCCTCTTGGGGCGCAGTCCTTCGTCATCAGGAAAGATCGCTGGCCGTGGATGTATTCGAGGCCGTCGACACACGCCGCGCCGTGCGCGCATTCAGCGACAGACCCGTTCCGCGTGACTCCTTGGAACGGGTGCTCCACGCAGCAACGCGAGCGCCTTCGAGCGGGAACCTTCAGCCGTGGCATCTCTACGTGGTTGCCGGCACGCCGTTGACCCGGCTCAAGCAGCGAGCCACGGCAAGGGCCGCTGGGGGTGACCCCGGCGATAGCCGCCAGTACCCGATGTACCCCGACCCCCTCGCCCCTCCCTACGTCGACCGCTTCGCAGCAGCGGCCGCCCAGCGATACCAAGCCCTGGGAATCGAGCGCGACGACCCAGATCGCCCTCGGAAGATCGCCAGCCTCAACACGAGCGCCTTCGGTGCACCCGTCGTCATGTTCTGCTACCTGGAACCGTCCATGGGTCTTGGCCAGTGGGCCGACGTCGGCATGTATCTCCAGACCGTCATGCTGCTGCTGAGGGCCGAAGGCCTCCACAGTTGTCCGCAGGTGATGTGGACCATGTTCCACGAAACCGTCCGGGAGACCCTCGATGCGCCGGCCGGTCACGTTCTCTGCTGTGGCCTCTCAGTCGGGTTCGAGGACGACACCGTCCCTGCGCTACGCACCGGCCGCGCGCCGATGCAGGAGACCGTGACCCTCGTCGGGTTCTGATTGCGGGGCCTTCGCCTGCCCAGCACGCGGCGCTAAGACGCGCTCTACCGACCGCGCGGACTGCGGCTGATCCGGTTGGACGTTGCGGTCATCCAACCACGGTCCCGAACGAACGCCGTCCCGGAAGGCGACCGTCACAAGTCTCTGTGTCGCCGATGAGTGGGGTGATTCCGTGGCGCATGGGCAGAGCTCAGTCAGAAGGCGGCCATGGCGGGTCCTCGCCGGTGCGGCCGTCGATGACCTCGCGCAGGATGTCCGCATGCCCGGTGTGCCGGCCATACTCTTCGACCAGGTCCATCAGGACGCGCCGGACGTTCGGGTGGCTCCCGTCCGGCAAGGTCTGGGCCGCTGGTGCGTCCAGACCGCCGCGGGCCGCGATCGCGGCGACGGCGGCCCGCGAACGCGAGACCGAGGTATCCCAGAGTTGGTAGAGCTCCTCGGGTCCGTCGTTCGCGGCCGAGTCGAACTCCCAGTCGTCACCCTCGGTCTCCCACACCGCCAGGTCCCATGGCGCTGGCATCGGCGCGCCGAGGACCTTCACCTGGAAGCAATAGTCCTCCTGCACGGCAAGATGTTTGAGCAGTCCGCCAAGCGTTAGTGCCGAGGCGGCCGTGCGGGCGGCTAGGCCGGCAGCATCCAGGTCGGCGCACTTCCAGCGGAACGTCGTCCGCAGCCGGTCCAGGGCCCCGAGCACGGCGCTGGTTTCGTCGCCCACGAACGGCGGTTCCCACGGGGGGAATCCAGTCATGTCGTAACGTTACTGAACATTGTGTATTCGGAAGATCCGCGCGTCCGACTCGCGGCGGAAAGACTCATCCTCTCAGGGCGCGCGGATCGCGGCATGTCCGTGCGTGTATGCGGGCTCGTTGCATCCGATACTGCGTAAGTGCCCGAAGGCAACCGCGACGAACTGCGACACGAGGACTGGTGGCTGTTTCATGAGTTGAGCTCCGGGAACCGGGACCAGCGCCTCGAGTTGGACCGGGGAGAGTCACCGCGTGCAACGGCGGCCTGGCGGGCGTGGTGGAAAGTCGACGACACGATCGAGGCCGGCGGCCGTGAGGCACTCGACCTGGTCCTCGCCCTGCTTCACGCCGCCCCGGACGAGGAGAGCGCTGTCGCGATAGTTGGCTCCGGCCCACTCGAGGAACTGGTCCACGGCCACGGGGCTGAACTGTTCGACGCGCTGTCCGATCTCGCACGCCGGAACCCAGCGTTCACCGCCGCGCTGCGCTGTGTCTGGCTCGAGCATGGTGCACTCCCCGCTGACGTGGAGCGTGGCCTGGCACGGTGGGTACGTGTGACGAATTCGGACTGATCGGCACCCCGTCTGCTTCCCAACAGCGGCAGAATGCGTGCGTTCCAGGCATCTCCAGACCGGTACGGTCTGGGAATGCCCGACCTAGCCTCCCTGGTTACCACGACTCCCGTCCTGGAGCGGCCCTCCTTGGTAGCGGTGGACGGCGTGGACGGGAGTGGCAAGACGACGTTCGCCGAACGCCTCGCAACGGCTTACATCGGCTGGGGCAGGGCGGTGCAAGTGGTTCACATGGACGACTTCCTCAACCCCCGGTCAGTCCGATACCGCATGGGGAGGACCTCGCCAGAGGGATTCTTCAGGGACACCTACGACCGTGCCGCCTTCACGACCAAGGTGTTGCATCCCTTGCGACCTGGAGCCAACCACGCGATCACTCCGCGCGCCTTTGACCATCGGGCTGACAAGCCCCTGGACGACGATCCTGTCGAGGTCCCGCCTCAAGCGGTCGTGCTCATTGAAGGCATGTTTCTCCACCGCGACGAACTCTGCACCTGGTGGGACATGTCCATCTTCTTGGACGTGCCGTTCTCGGTCACGGTCCCGCGCATGGCTCAGCGAGATGGCGCTCCCCTAGACCCAGAGCACCCCTCATGGCGCAGGTATCTCCAGGGCCAACGCATCTACCTCTCGGCATGCAAGCCAACCCACCGAGCGACGTACGTGATCGACAACTATTGAGCAGACCGTCATCCGTTCATCTGCAGATCCGGTAATCGCGACGCGCCGCTACGCGGCGGAAAGACTCACCTTTGGAACGCGCCGACAGCGGCATGTGCGTGCACTGGCTGTGTCGAACGGTGCGGCGGCCGAATCGCCTTTCGCCCTGGGGGCAACGCCTGAACCAGCGTGCCGATCGGCCTCATCGTGTCCGCGGCACGACCTCGCCGCGGGCCAGGGCGAAGGGGAGCCGGTCAAAGACGATCCGTAGGGCGGTGATGCGTCCGTCCCGCACTTCGTGGAACTCGGCAGCCGGGGCGCTGGCAACGGCAGGATTAGCGGTGTCGTAGATGACCACCGCGCCGCCCTCGTCGCCGTAGGCCGCGAGCAGTTCTGAGGAGGTGAGCATCTCAGCGAAGGGTCCCATGAAGCCGCGTAGCGCGGCCGCACCGGTCAATCGTCCAGGAGGGGCATCGCACACGACGTCCTCGGCTACGTACCTCATGGCCGCGTCCATGTCATGGGAGGTCCAGGCCCGGTGGTAGGCGAGGGCAATCTGTTTTGGCGTTGACGGAGTGCTCACCGTGATTCCTCTCGTTCTTTGTTCATGCGGGTGTAGACACCGTGAAGCCGCGGATCGGAACGGTCGCCCGCCGATTGTGGCCGCGCTCGTGAACAAGACTCGGCCGGTCTGCGAGGATTCGGGGATGATCGACTCCGAGCTGCAAGCCGCTCGAGCCGGGGATGAGTCGGCCTTTCGCGCGTTGATCGAGCCGCACCGACGTGAGCTGCACGTCCACTGTTACCGGATGTTGGGCTCGATCGACGACGCCGATGACGTGTTGCAGGAGACCTTGTTCGCGGCATGGCGGGGTCTGCACGCCTTCGCCGGAGTGGAGTCCAGCAGAGTGGTGTACGACGGACCTGAGTGAGCGCGTGCCTCCAACGTAGGCGCGGCCACCGGGTGGATCCTTCGAGTGATCTCTCACAACCGACTCGAAGAAGGACACACACGATGACCGCTGGACCCAGTATCGACCCTGCCCGGTTCCTCGACGAGCAGCTGGCCCAGGCGAGCCCTGACCTGATGCGGGACCTGCTGACCACGTTCGTCAACGCGCTGCTCTCGGCGCAGGCCGACGCGGTGTGCGGCGCCGGCTACGGCGAGCGGACCGCGGAGCGGGTGAACTCCCGCAACGGCTACCGGCACCGCGACCTCGACACCCGGGTCGGCACCCTCGACGTCGCGGTCCCCAAGCTGCGTCAGGGCAGCCTGTACCCGGACTGGCTGCTGGAGCGCCGCAAGCGGGCCGAGCGGGCGCTGACCAGCGTGGTGGCGACCTGCTACCTGCTCGGGTGTCTCGACCCGGCGGATGGACAAGCTGGTGCAGACCCTGGGCATCACCGGCCTGTCCAAGTCGCAGGTCTCGGTGATGGCCAAGGAGCTCGACGAGCACGTCGAGCAGTTCCGCACCCGCCGGCTCGAGGACGCCGGGCCGTTCACGTTCGTCGCCGCCGACGCGCTGGTGCTCAAGGTCCGCGAGGGCGGCCGGGTGGTGCCGGTGCACGTGCTGGTCGCCACCGGCGTCAACGCCGACGGGCACCGCGAGATCCTCGGGGTGCAGGTCACCACCAGCGAGGACGGCGCCGGCTGGCTGGCGTTCTTCCGCGACCTGACCGCCCGCGGCCTGACCGGGGTCAAGCTGGTCACCTCCGACGCGCACGCCGGCCTGGTCGCCGCGATCGGCGCGACCCTGCCCGGCGCGGCGTGGCAGCGGTGCCGCACCCACTACGCCGCGAACCTGATGTCCGCGACCCCGAAGGCTCGCTGGGGCTGGGTCAAGGCGCTGCTGCACTCGATCTACGACCAGCCCGACGCCGACGCGGTGCACGCCCAGTTCGACCGCGTCGTCGACGCCCTGGCCGAGAAGCTCCCCGCCGTCGCCGAGCACCTCGAGGACGCCCGCGCCGACATCCTCGCGTTCACCGCGTTCCCCAAGGAGATCTGGCGCCAGATCTGGTCCAACAACCCCAACGAGCGGCTCAACCGCGAGATCCGCCGCCGCACCGACGTCGTCGGGATCTTCCCCGACCGGGCCAGCGATCATCCGGCTCGTCGGCGCCGTGCTGGCCGAGCAGCACGACGAGTGGGCCGAAGGCCGCCGCTACCTCGGACTCGACGTCCTCGCCCGCAGCCCAAGCCGTCGACACCGACCTCGTCGAGGAGGTGACCGAGCCCGAACTCCAGGCCCTCACGGCCTGACCGACACGCCCAACCGAGGGATCAACCTCGTACACCACCCCCGCGGACTTGACCTTCGCCGGACGCTCTTCACTGCGCACCTGGCTCTACCGCATTGCCACCACTCGCTGCCTCAACGCGATTCGCGATAGCCGACGCCGCCCACCTCTCGCGCCAGCACCGCCCTTCGAGCCGCCCACGCCCTCCTCGAGGTTTGAGGTCCCGTGGCTACAGCCATACCCGGACGCGCTGATCGAGCACGACAACCCCTCAGCCCGGGCGTTGGCCCGCGAGGGCATTGAACTCGCGTTCATCACGGCGTTACAGACACTGCCGCCTCGGCAGACAGCCGTGCTCGTGCTCTGCGACGTGCTTGGGTTCAGCCTCGCCGAGGTCGCGGCGATGCTCGACGTGACGCCCACTACCGCCAAGGGCCTGCTGCAACGAGCGCGGGCCGCGACGCCCGCAGCCATGCCGGCCTCCACAGCAACCGCAGAAACACAACTGGCGCAGGAGTTCGCCATCGCGTTCGAAGCGGACAATGTTGACAGGGTCGTCGCCCTGCTCACGGACGAGGCGTGGCTGGCGATGCCACCGGCGACGGAACAGTACGACGGTCCGCAGGCAATCGCGACCTTCCTACGAGCCAGTGCGCGGGGGCGACCAGGTGACGGCTACACCTTGCTGCCGGCCCGAGCGGGCGCGCATTCGGCATTCGGCTGCTATCTCGAAGGTCGGGCACGCGGCCTCCTGGTGCTGATCCCGAACCTGGAAGGGACAGCGGTTACAGGCATCGCCCGCTTCTTGGACGACCGGCTCCACCGGCGATTCGACCTACCCGATGCGATTGGTTAGGTAGCAGCAGGCCGCGCCGCAGCCGTGACCACACTGATGCGCGCACATCGGCATGAGAGTGAAAGCCGGCGCAGCCGATTGGCGGCGGAGCGTCGCACCACGTGCGCCCTGACCACTTGCGGAGCGATGGATGTAGCAGTGCTGGGCATGGGTGCGTCAATGCGGGCATTCTCTGACAAGCGGGCCGGGCTCAATGTCTTGCTTCAGCAGTCTGCGGTTCAGCTGGAGCAGCGCGTCCATCGACTGCCACTCGTCGGGTTCCAGGTGCTCGTGGCCGTCGGGCCTTGACGTGGGCACGACGCGAGTCCAATTTCTTTTCGTAAGGAGAGAAATTAGGGCTCGGGCGATACGCAATGGCGTGATCGGAGGCGTGTGGTGTTCGCGACGGTGATGACCTTCGACAATGAGTCTCCTCATGACCTCGATGCCGGGATCGAGCATGTGCTGGACGAGGTCGTTCCGGCCTTCCAGCGGACGGACGGTGTCCAGGGCTGGTGGCTGGTCGACCGGGAGACCGGCACGCGGATGACGGTTCTGGTCTGCGATGACGACGAACAACTGCAGCGGGCCCTGGGTCATGTGCAGGAAGCCCGGGCCAAGGATCCCGACCGGCACCGGCCAGCGCCGACAAAAGTCCAGCGCTTCGAGATCTACGGCCAGACGGCCGTGCGCTGAAGATCCGGACCAATCATGCTCGGTCCAGGCCTAAGCGTACAGCTGGTGGGTGTGGCCGGAGTACCGGGCAAGCTAGGAGACGGCGGCGAGCTGTGCGGACGTCATCGCGTCAGACTGGAACGGCAGGATGATGGTGTTGGACATGGCTTGCTCCGGCGATCTGGCGAGCACGCCTCAGGTGCGGACCGCCGCACACACGATGAGGCACCTTGCCTGACGCCATCCGGAGGGGCCGCGTCCGCGATCGGCCAAGCAGAGGCATCGGGGGCCGACGCTGAGTCGGCGTCACATCTCGCTAGCCTGTGCCGGTGACTGACGAAGATCGGATCGGCGAGCTGCTCGACGACTTCCCTGTGACGGTGGAGATTCCCGTTGCATGGGGCGACATGGATGCCATGGGCCACGTGAACAACGCCATCTACTTCCGCTACTTCGAGACCGCTCGGATCAAGTGCTTCGCAGAGCTCGGCCTGGGCTCGATCGAGCAGTCGGACGGCGTCGGACCGATCCTGCACTCGGCAAGTTGCCGGTTCCGGATCCCGCTGACTCACCCCGACACCGTGACCGTGGGCGCGCAGATCGGGGAGGTGGACGAAGACCGGTTCGTCATGCGGTACCGGGCTGTGAGCCACCAACACGGCGCGGTCGCTGCAGACGGCGAATCGCTGATCGTCACCTTCGACTACGCCACCGGCAGCAAGGCTCGCGTGTCGGACGATCTGGCAGCGCGTCTCATGGACCTGCGCAAAGCCTGACCATGGCTCGGAGCAGTTCCTGAGTCACACCTAAGCGGCGGTGGGAACGCAGGCAGCGGCGCTGGCGGCGGCAGGACGCCACTCCCTCGAGGGACTGCTGGCAGAGGGAGCGACTCCGGACCGACGCGGACGGGTCCGCCCGCCAAGCACCCGTCCGCCCCGAGACACACCCTGTCCCCTCCCACGTCCCTCTGCGCCCATGGCTCGCGCGAGAATGGGCGCGTGAGGTCCGATGAGCAGCCCGGGGGACTGCGTGCTCGCGCGGCCGATGTCGCCTCTCGTGTCCAGGTGGAAGTGCGTTCGCGCCGGAGGCAGGGGGCCAGCGAGCGAACGCTTTCGTCGACCGGTTGCCGAGCCCGGTGCGAGCGGGTGTTGACCTGACCGAACGCACCGTCCGCGACTCGGTGGCGGACCGCGTGCCGGGGCTCGCAGCCGAGGCCACGCTCTTCATCTTGATCTCCTTGCCCGCACTGCTGCTCGTGGTGCTCGGATCACTGGGCATGGTCGCGGGAAGCCTCGGGCCGGCAGGGAACCACCAGCTCGATCGGTTGGTGTTCGACGTTCCCCGCACCTTCCTGTCGGGCTCCACCTATGCGTCCTATGAGTCCCTCGCCCAGCAGGTCATCGACAACGGTCGTGCCGACGTGGTCGGGATCGGCGCCCTGCTGGCGTTGTGGACAGGGTCACGAGCGACCAGCCGGGTGCTGGAGACGCTCGTCATCGCCTACGACATCGAGTCGCCCCGGCCGGGCTGGCGGCGGCGGCTGCTGGCCCTTGCGCTGACGATCGGAGCCCTGCTGGGTGCGGTCGCGATCCTGCCCCTCCTGGTGCTGGGCCCGCGTCTGGTGAGGCACGTCGCGCCGGAAGGTGTCGCGTCGGCGACGCTGACCGCCCTGCACCTGGCGTACTGGCCGGCGCTCGGGCTGTTCGTCATGCTCGGGCTCACGACCATGTACCACGTGGGCGTCCCGTGGCACACGCGGTGGCTACGGGACCTGCCAGGCGCGGTGCTCGCCATGGCACTGTGGTTCCTCGCCGCGGCCGGTCTGCGTGCCTACCTCGCGCTCAGCGGGCTCGGAGGTGAGGACGCGGGCAACGCGGTCTACCGGCAGCTCGGCACCCCGATCGCAGTCGTGCTCTGGCTCTACGTCTCCTCGGCGGCGGTGCTGCTCGGCGCCGAGCTCAACGCCGAGATCGAGAAGAAGTGGTCCACGATCGATCGTGGCACGCAGGAGGCCGCCAGGGCCGAGCAGACCGGGAGCTTGAACCCTCGGGGTTCAGGTAGCTAACGCGACGGGGCCACGCTACGGCGCATCACCGTGTTCTTCAGGCCCTTGGGCCGGATGAAGTCGAAGCCGGCGCGCTCGTAGACGGCCCTGGTGCCGTTGTAGAGGAACGACGAGGACAGCCGCCGCTCTCCCGGGATGTGGGGATAGCCCTCGACGATGCCGCCGCCCGCCTGCGCGATCAGGTCGAGCGCACCCTCCAGGGCGACGGTCACGAGACCGTGCTGGCGGAAGCGCTTGTCGACGAAGATGCAGGTGACCCGGTAGTCGGGTTCGAGGTCCTGCTCCTCGAGGTACTGCTTGCTGTGGTGGATGTCGGGCAGCTCGGCCGGGGTGCCGTACTCCGCCCAGGCGATCGCCTCCTCGCCGTCCTCACCGTCGCGGACGACCAGCGCCGCATGGGCGATCCCCTCCTTGACCATCCGCTCCTTGAAGGCCCGGTTGCCGTCGTACCCCGGGACGTGGTCGGCGCGCTCGGCATGGAACTTGACACACCAGCACCCGCCGAAGATGCCGTTGTGCCGCTCCACCAGCGCTGCAAAGAGCGGCCACGTGTCCGGGGTCAGCGGCTTGATCGTCGTGGAGCCCGGGTCCTGGGTCGCCATGACGCGACGGTACCCGAGCCAGCGCCTGGGCCACCGCTCCTTCTTCGACCTGCCGCTGGGGCTGCTCGTCGGGGGCCGCTGCGCGACTACGGAGACATCAACCTTCAGCGACGTAATCCGGGACGCCTCGGGGCGGGCGCCGAACCTGTGGTTCGGGGACGCCGACGAGCACGAGACCCCGCGACAGCAGTCCAACCTCGAGGTCTATGTGGCGCCCGAGGTGGCCGAGGAACGGATCGCCGCCGCTAACCGCGATCGCCGACGATTACGGCACCAAGGGGGTTGTATGCGTCGACGTATTCGCCGAAGAACGACTGAACCGCCGACTCGGGTGGCCCGAGACCTGGCCGCTGGTCACCTCCTAGACACCTAACGACGTCGTGCCGGTAGCCGACCCCTAACCGGTCACGCTCCGCGTGACGATCCTCCTCCGGGGCCGTGCGTCACTCGCGGCTACTTGAGACTTCTCCTACGGCAGCGGTCTGGCCAGACCGTTGTCGAGGTGCTCGGTGGGAGGGTAAGACGCAGCCTTGGAACGCGCGGAACGCGCCAGATGACCGTGCCTGGAGGATGACCTGAACCGACAGTTTGCCGGCTCTCGGTTCAGTCCGGTTCGCAGACGTAGAGTTGGAGCGCCGCATCTGCGGTGAGTGGCGCACGGGACCAGTCGCCGAAGCGTTCAACAACCCGGAGACCGCCGAGCGAGAGCAGCAGCGGCAGCTCCTGGGGGAAGATGCTCCTGATCTCAAGTGGCGCGACAACGAAGTCGGCCTCGTCATCGGTCGAGAAGTACCACGTTCCGCGAGTCACCTGCGCGGCCGCGTCGTAGGTCTCCGCGACATCGACATGCACTAAGCCACGATGTGGATCCACGAACGACAACGCGTCGCGCCTGCGTCGAACGCCGTCGGCCTGGGCAAGCATGCGCACGCTCGGGTTGAACACGTCGAAGATGAACCGCGCCCCGGGCGCCAGATGCCTCCGCACCGTCCGAAAGCAGTTCACCAACTCCTCGGCCTCATGCAGATGGAGCAGTGAATTGGCCGCGATGAACACGAGGTCGAACGTTCGGCCGAGGTCGAACTCCCGCATGTCGCCCAGCACCCACTCCACCTCCACGTCGCGCTCGTTCGCCTTGCGCTGGGCCTCGGCAAGCATGTCCGGCGAGAGCTCCAGGCCCAAGCACGGATGCCCGTCGGACGCGATCGGGATCAGCTTGTGTCCGGTGCCGCACCCGAGTTCCAAGACACAACCGCCTTGTCGATCGGCCTCGGCCCTATAGAAGTCGACGGCCTGCTCGCCTCCGGGGAACAACCGGTCGTACAACTTCGCATCCGAGTAGAACTGTGCGCTCATGAGGCGCGTCCTCCTTGCCGGATCTGGGGCAGCCTGACTTTTCGACCGCCAAGCGCCTGCGCCATTGTCGCGATCAAGCCGTGATCACTCCACGGCCTATCGACGTGACCGCACCTCGACATGAGAGTGATAGTTGGGGCCGGTAGCTTCGCGGCGGTAAGACGCACCGTGCCGAATCCGTCCACCTCCCTGATCGCCAAGATGTGTGGTGGATCGAGACCGTGGTCCCGGGACAACACAGGACTGGGTTGCGGCCGTAGTGTCGGCATCTTCGGCGAGACTGGCCCGATGGACTTCGAGGCTCCGTTCGTCGAGGCTATGCAGCAGGCCGTCAGCCCAGCGAGGCCGACGTCTTGGTTGCCCGAACAGCGATCCTGGGCGCGCTCGCCGAGGCAACTCAGCCTGTGTTGCTGACCGAGTTCGAGGACCGGTGGCTCAAGGCTGTGGGCGGCCAACGCCCCGCCGAGCGCACCAAGTTCACGGCGCAACCCTCTACGGATCCCGGACGTCGACTTGCCGACCCTGACCGTCACGATCCGCATCTGACCGTTTTCCGCGGGCGCCACGCAGTGCGCCGTGCGCTGGCCCAACTCGTCGCTGAGGGGATCCTTGGCCGCGCCGAAGGGAACCAGTACGAGACCCAGCCCGAACGCATCCCCGTCGATTACCCGGGCGGCAGTTCCAGTGCCCCGGTGATTGTCCACTCGCCATACATCAGCGATCACGGCAGTACCCCACGCTTCATGGCGGTCCGGCCCCTCTACGGCGAAGGTAGCGAGGTTCTGCTGCCCGTTGAGGAGTTGCTGTCCGGCCTTGACCTGATCCTCGGCGCACGTGGCATGACCATGGTCCGGGAGAGCCGTCGCGCGCTCCAGCGCGGCCTCTATCTCGCGTCGTCCAGCCTCTTAGCTGCTGCCTCTGAGGCGGCGTGGTTCAACCTGGCGCGCGCTGTGCCCGCGCCACCGCAGGCACTCGCGAAGAAGGTCAACGAGGGCCGTGACGTCGCTGAGGTTATCCGCCTTACGGAACAGAAACTGCGCGACGTCAAGCCATCTCCCGGCAGCGCGCCCATTACCGAGGTCGTCACCCAAGGCCACATGTTCCGCGAGGTCCGCAACTACGCCCTCCATCCAGTAGAGGAGCACGACGGGGACCGCGAGACCTGGCTCACTGAGACCGGGGCGACCCTCCTAGCGATTGCCGCCCGGAGGTACTTCGTGAAGATGGCCCGTCTTCGCAACCAACTTTCGGCCGACCGGCCTGCGGCTCGCTGAGTATCACCACCGCCTGTCCGGCACCCCGACCGCGGCGGTAAGACGCGTCTCATCCCGGCATGAGCGGTCACTTGCTGAGCAGCAGGAACTGGGATACGTAGGCCGCTGGCGGGCACGCCGCGTGCGCGACGAGAAGGACCCCGACGACGCGCTGGCCCGCGAGCTGGGCGCGATGGGGCTGCTCTGAGTCAGCGCGCGCGCCGGTAGTGCATGGCGACCGCGCCGTTGCGGAGCGGCTTCGCCGAGACCAGCTCGAGCCGTCGCGTGCTGGGCAGCCCGCTCTGGTACAGGGTCGGGCCGTGGCCGGCGATCCTGGGGTGGACGAGGAACTTGTACTCGTCGATCAGATCCAGCCGGTCCAGCTCGGTCGCGAGCTTGCCGCTACCGAGGAGCACGCCGGCCGGGGTCGCGTCCTTGAGCTTCTGCACGCCCGTGCGCAGGTCGCCGGCGATGTGGTGGCTGTTGGTCCACGGGAAGTCCTTTCGCGTCGACGACACCACGTACTTCGGCTTGGCCTCCAGCTTGACCGCCCACTCGCGCATCGCCGGCGGCGCCTCCTCGTCGCCGCGGGCGACCGCCGGCCAGTAGCTCTCCATCATCTCGTAGGTGACGCGGCCCCACAGCATCGCCCCGCCCTCGTCCATGAGGCGGGTGAAGAAGGCGTGTGTCTCGTCGTCGGCGATTCCCTCCTGGTGGTCGACGCAGCCGTCCAGGGTGACGTTGATGCTGAAGGTCAAGAGTCCCATGCGGCGAGTCTAAAGCCATGCAGTCGCCGCCACTGGCCCTTCGGAGCGCCGCCGAGGCAAGATCGCCCACCCCGTAGTAATCGCCGCGACAGTCGAACTCCAGCTGCATGAACGGATCGTCTGGCCGAAAGGCCGCGCCTCGCGCCCACGCTCCTTGCCTGGCAAAGATCTCCCAGTGGGTCGCGGCGGACTCAGGCGGCGGTATGACGCACCTTCGAACCGAGCGGATCGCGGCAATGAGTACACACGAGGCCGCCCTCCGACGGCGCCAGAACGGTTCAATACGCGGTGGCGTGGCTTCAATTCGTGGCTGGCCGGTATGCGATCCGCGTCATGGGGCAGCCGCGCGCGGCCTGGGGAATGCCTGTGAACAGTGACCATTCTGGGCGTAATCCGAGCAAGCCTCGCTCTTCCCAAGGCTGCGCAGGCGTACTACTCGAAGCTCTGCTTTTCCGGCTCCCCCTGACACTGGTCGGTGAGACGGTTTACGGTGCAAAGCGCGCAAATGATCCGGCCCAAGGGGGAAGCACCACATGAGCAACGCACCGGCAGCAGCCTGGTATCCGGACCCGGAGGACCCGACCCAGCTGCGCTACTGGGACGGCCAGCAGTGGACCGAGCACCGCGCCCCGGCGCAGCTGCAACAGCCCGTCCAGCAGCAACCGACCGCGCCAATGTCGCCCCCGCAACAGGACCAGCCCCAGCAGGCGCCTCACGCCGCCGAACCGCCCGGCACGGAGCCGCGCAAGACCGAGGCCAAGATCCCGCTGTTCGGGGCCCGCAAGCACGCCCGGCAGACCGCCGAGGAACTCGACTGCGCCCAGGATGAGATCGCCCGGCTCCGGGCCGAGATGGACCGGCTCGGTGTCCTCGACGTCGCGGACCTGGAGCGCCAGCGCGACGCACTGAAGGAGGAGACGAACAACCTCCGCGACAGCCTCAACCGCGTGAAGACATCCCTGGAGCGGGAGATCGCCGACCTGAAGACCCGCGTCGTGAAGACCCAGGAGGCCGAGATCCTCCAGGAGGTCGGCATCTACGAGTACCGCCACCCGCTTTCGACTCGGTCGCCTACAAGGCCGAACTGCGCGAAGCTCCAGGACCAGATCAAGACCCTCGCCAAGCGCGACGGCGGCGCCATCGCGACCGCGCACGGCTGGACAGTCAACGGCTCCGAGGCGCAGGGCAACAAGATGCTGCGCGACTTCTCGAAGCTGATGCTGCGCGCCTACAACGCCGAGGCCGACAACCTGGTCCGCGGCCTGAAGCCCTACAAGCTCGACTCGGCCGTCGACCGGCTCAACAAGGTGAGCGACGACCATCGAGCGGCTCGGCAACACCATGAGCATCCGGGTCACCGACCAATACCACCGGCTGCGCATCAAGGAACTCGAACTGACCGCGGACTACCAGGAGATGCTGGCTCGCGAGAAGGAGAAGGAGCGCGAGGAGCAGCGAGCGCCTGCGCGAACAGCGGAAATTCGAGCAGGAGATCGCCCGCGAGAAGGCCCGCCTCGACAAGGAGCGCCAGCACTACGCCAACGCGCTCCAGGCGCTGCTCGACAAGGGCGACACCGAGGGCGCGGAGCGGATGCGCGCCCAGCTCGAAGACATCGACAAGGCCATCGAGGACGTCGACTACCGGGCCGCGAACATCCGCGCCGGGTACGTCTACGTGATCTCGAACGTCGGCGCGCTCGGGGAGCGGATGATCAAGGTCGGCATGACTCGCCGCCTCGACCCGATGGACCGGGTGCGGGAACTGAGCGACGCCAGCGTGCCGTTCAACTTCGACGTGCACGCCCTGTTCTTCTCCGACGACGCCTACGGCATCGAGGCCGAGATGCACCGGCGGCTGGCCGACAGGCGCGTGAACCGGGTGAACCTGCGCCGGGAGTTCTTCTACGCCACCCCGGCCGAGGCGCGGGACCTGCTGAAGGAACTGACCGGGGAACTGCTCCAGTTCGACGAGGCGCCGGAGGCGCTGGAGTACCACCAGAGCCTGCACGCCGCGGGCCTAAAGGAACCAGAGCCGAGCAGCACGGAGCAGAGTCCAGGTTAACCCTGCCATGGGGGGTGTCCTTATCGGCCCACCAGCCGAGGGGTAGCTGCACGAGGTTGACGAGCAGGGTTGAGGCGGCCACCCATGGCCGCAGGTCGGCCGCCTCTACCCGGATGAGACGGTGCCTAGCTCGTTGCCCCGCAATGACAGCGCGCCAGCACCGCGCCGAGATGTCAGCCGCTGCCAAGCGATCGGCCAACGGTTGAGCCACAATGTCGACCTCGGCCCGGGTCATTGCGCCCGCGATGCATATCGCCAGCGACACGGACCCCATTAGGTGCGTGAACGTCACCGTACGTCACCGCGCACGTCCCTCTGAGACGCCGGGGACTGCGACCATTGCCGCGGAGTACGAGAAGTACGCCCCGCTTACGGGCAGATTCCCCGATCTTCCGCCTGGACCCCGCTTGGTCAATCCCGGAGTTCGGGGAACTCGTAGTCGTCAGGCGGCGAAGTGACGCGGGTAGCGGCGCGGACGGCGGCATGGGCTGAACTCCGCCTTGAGAGACTGCTGGCATGGCAGATGGAGGGACTCCGGACCGCGAGGTCGTGCTCGAGACGGACCGCCTGGTTCTCAGGCCGTGGCGGGTAGCCGAGGCCACCCTGCAGCGTGAGTTGTGGAGCGAACGTGATCCACGAGTGCCACCGCACCGCCGTATTGACGCGCACGGGCACCCCACGGTCGCAGACCTCGAGGAGTCGATCCGCACCCACCAGCCATCGTCGTCGATTGGGTTGCTGGCGGTCGAGCGGAAGGCCGCTGGTGACGTCATCGGCTACTGCGGGCTGGTCGACAGCGGACGGGGATCGGACGGGGAACCTGAGTTGGCGTTCGAGCTGTTGCGCCGGGTGTGGGGTGAGGGATACGCAACCGAGGCCTCGTTGGCGGTTCTGGACTGGGCGAGATCGTCCGGGTACGAACGCGTGTGGGCCACGGTCTGGGAGTGGAACACCGCTTCTCGCAGAGTGCTGGCCAAGCTCGGATTCACAGAGACCGACCGGACGGAAGTTGACCCGCTGCGTGGGACCACTCTCTTCACCTTGCGCCGGCTCGGACACCGATGCCCCCCCAGAGCGGCTCCAACAGACGCCGACAGGGCCGTCGGCTCTCCGGATCGCGGCGGAATGACGCTGAGCAGTGATCGTGGTTTGGAGCAGGCGTCGTTCCGAAGCCGACGCAAGCGTGCTGGTGCGATACGCTTCCAGGCAGAACCGAGGCGCCGTGCCGCTTTCCTGTAGGGAGGAGGGGCCTGGCAAGGGCCGTTAGCCGATCAGACCGGCTTCACGGGCGGCTATTGCGAGCGATGTACGGTCGGCCACGCCGAGCTTCCCCATTGCCGAGGAGACGAGGTTCCGTACCGTCTTCGGGCTCAGGTACAGCCGGTCAGCGATCGTGGGGTTGCTCAGGCCTCGGCCGACGAGGGCGACGACCTCGCGTTCGCGGTCGCTGAGCTGGGGCAGTGGTAGCGGTCGCACGCTGTCGCCGGCCAGGAAGGTGGAACGTATCCGCTCGGCAACGCCGGCGCTGGCGACGAATCCCCCGACGGCGACCGTGCGCAGGGCTGCCACCACCTCGGTCTGCCCGGCGCCCTTGAGTAGGTAGCCGGCTGCGCCGTGGCGGACCGCGGCGGCCAGCGTGGCTTCGTCCTCGAGCATCGTGAGCATCAGTACGGCGGCCGCCGGCGCGTTTTGCTTGATGGTTGCGATGACCGCGATACCGCCCTCGGTGGGCATGTCTACGTCGAGGACCACGACGTCGGGCTGGCTCGTCTCAGCCAGTCGCACAACTTCATCGGTGGTCGATGCCTCCGCGACCACGTCGATCCCCTCTACCGATCCGAGCAGCAAGCGCAGACCTTCGCGAAAGATCGGGTGGTCGTCGGCGACCAGGACACGTAGGGACCGCTCACTCACCGACGGCTCCCACCGGGATCCGGGCCAGCACTCGGGTGCCCCCCAATGGGGAGCGCCCAACGCGGGCGACACCGCCGAGCCCATCAGCCCTGGCTGCGATCGACTCCAACCCGACACCTGTGCGGCTCCGACCGTCGATGCCGACTCCATCATCGTCGACGAGGACACTCAACAATGCGTCGCCGTCGAGGCACAGCCGTACCTCGCACCGTGACGCACCGGCGTGCTTGCGCACGTTGTTGACAGCCTCGAGGACGATGCGCAGTGCTGCCACCTCGACGGCAGGCGGGAGGTCGCCCAACGCCTCGGCGTGTACCTGCACCACAGGCTCGTGTCCCTCCAGCTCGGTCGCGCGTCGGATCGCGCCGACCAGCCCATGCGTCTCGAGCGAGGCCGGCCGCAGCCCGTCGACGAGCGCCCGGACGTCGGACGTGGCCTGGCCGGCCAGCTCCGAGAGCCGGGTGAGCACGGATTCCGCGGTCTGCGGGTCAGTGCGAACGAGGTTGCGAGCGGCATGCAGGCCGAGCGTGATCCCGCCCAAAGTGGGTCCGATTCCGTCGTGCAGGTCGCGGTGCAGCCGGGTGCGCTCGGCCTCACGGGCGGACAGCACGCGTTCGCGCGAGCGCTGGAGCTCGCTGGTGAGCAGCCACCCGTCGAGCACGGGCCCGAGTGCGGCGGCGACCTGACGAAGGACATGAACCTCACGCCGCTCCGGATTGTCGGTGCGCCCGGTGCTGAGCATGCCCACCACCCGGCCGCCGTACTCCACGGGCGTGTGCACCACCTGGCCAGCGAACCCGGTGCCGGCCCGCGCGACCACCGTGGGCGGGCTGTCCTCGGGAGTCGCCAGCATCTCCACGTACGGCGCCCGGAACGCGGCGGCGACTGTGTCGACCACCGCCTGAGGCGCATGCCGCAGCGACGGGCTGGCTCCCAGCTGGTGCGCCAGCTGGGCGAGGAGCCGCTGGGGCTCGGCGCTGCCTCCCCACAACCAGCTGCCGATCGCCTGCTGCAAACGGACGCGGACCGGGTTCGCAAGGAGTGCCACGACGACCGCGGCGACCAGCGCAGGAACCTGGACCGCGGCGCGGGTCGCTTCATGAGACACGGCGACAACAACCCCGATGTAGATCACGACGAGAAAGGTGCAAAGCACCACATAGGCCAGCGTGCGCGTGACGAGCAGGTCGATGTCATAGAGCCCGTGTCGCAGCACGGCGATGCCGACCGCCACCGGTACCAGCAGGGGGAGGATCGTCAGTCCTGCGATGGCGACCGGCTTGGGGAGCGTGACCTGAAGCGGCTCGAAGATCATGATGAGGGACACCGCTGCGGCCAGCCAACGCACCTGCTCCCGAGTGCGGCGGTCCCCGCGGCGGTAGCGCACCACCAGGCTCGCCACACCCGCCAGTGCGCAGCCTGCCGTTGCGGCCGCGAGCACAGTTCCGGGCCAGGCCGCTGGCCTCGGGAAGGGCAGGGCCTCGACCGCGATCACCACGGTGCCCATCGCGGTGCACGCGACCCCTGCTCTGAGCGCACCCTGGAATCGGGGCAGCGACTCCCCGGTCGGGTAGAGCAAGGGAAACACCGCCAGAGCGCACAGGACGCCCGGCGCCCACAGCCAGCCATCGAGCCAGCGCACCAGTGTTGTGCCCGGCCAGTTCAGCGCTCCGGCACGGTGCAGGTACGACGAGGTCAGGAGCGTGGCCCCCTGGGTGAGCCCGGTCAGCTGCAGCACGCTGCCCACGCGGGCTAGCGGTGGGGCGGTGCGATCCGCGATCACCGCTCCGACGTAGCCGAAGGCCACCGCGCCCAAGAGCTGGGATACCCACGAACTCGTGTGCCCAGGATCCGGTCGCATGCCCTGCCACGGGGCCACCGCGAGCCCGGCCGCCACGAGCACCAGGCTGATCAGTGCCGTCCCATGGGCGAGCCACCGGACGTCTTCCCCCTTGCGCATGCCGCCCATGATCGCGGCTCGGGAGTCCCGGCGTCACGGGATCGGCGTCCTTCTCAAGTCGGGACACCTGCACGGTGACGGCGTGACGCTCCGTCGGCTTCGATCGGGGACGTCAGAATCAAACCGACGACGAAGGAGCCATCATGGCCACTCGCGCTCACTCCGCCACCCGCACGCCCGTCCTGAGCGGTATCGCCCTCACTGTCGTATTCCTCGTCACGGCTGCCATGCTCACCCCGCAGCAGAGCCCCATCCTGCCGATCGAGATCTCTGTCGTGTTCGGCGCACTCGGGGTCTGGTTTGCGGTGCGGGGGTCCCGCATCGCGCTGGGCGTGCTCACGGCCTTCGCCACCCTCCTGGTACTGCTCGCGGTGCACATCCTCACCGGGGACCTGGGCTCGTCCGGTGCGCGCGAAGTCGTACCCGACTTCCTGATCCTGATCTCGGCAGTGTTCGTGGCAGGCCGGGGAATCCTCGGACTGGCTCGCGGACGCGCCCGCGCTTGACCTTCGCCCTGCGGCTGGCTGGCGGCGATGCCTTCCTCTCCGCACTTGCCGGAAGCGCCCGCCGCCGGCAAGTGCGGTTTCGTTCCCGCCGGCCTGACTCCGGCGCTGTCGGCAAAGACACCGCCGCTTCGCGGCGAAATGATGCGGTAGCCGGATGACCGTCAGCATGAGTGTGCCTTCGGGCTCGTGTCACGGAGGACCGCCAGATCACCGGCATTGGCAGGCGACCCGTCTCAAGGATTCAGCAGTCAGGAGGAATTTGCAGCATTACGCTGCTTGCATGACGCAGCCGCATCAGCCCGAGGCTCACCACCCCGAGCCGACCGTGCCCGCCCCGTATAGCGCCGCTGCCGCACCCGGCTGGTATGGGCCGCCACCGAGCCCGATGCCCTGGGACCAGACGATGTATCGCCCGCCCCAGCAGCAGAGCGGCCTATACCTGGCTGCCGCCATCATCAACTGGGTGGTCATGGGCCTCGCCATCGTGGGCACGCTCGGGTTCGGCATCATCGTGGCGGCGTGGTTCATCCCCATGACGATCTTCATCCACAAGGGGGCGAAGGACGGCTACAAGCACACTGGGCTCGCCGTGTGCACGCTGCTGTTTTGCAATCTGATCTCGGGCATCCTGATGCTGGTCGACAACGGCAATCGCCAATCCCGGCTGCACGCGTAGAGGGACCTAAGCTCGCCACCAGGGTGGCCTTTCTCTGAGCTCTGAAACGCCTAGGCGCATCTCGGCTGCTGCGCGCGTCCAGCTCGCGGCGGTAAGACGCACCTCCGCCAGTTTGCTGAACGAGCGGAACGCGCCAGATCCGTGCGCACCCGCAGCGCAGGTGTCTGCACAGGTGGACGCCTCGCCGCGCCGCTCTGCTAGCCGGGGCTGTTGGTCGCGGGATCAGCTCAACTGTTTCCAATGGCCCTCTGACACGACCTCGATGGTGCCGTCGACCACCTTGATGGCCGTCTGGTCGTCGATGGCGTACGCCGGGCCGGAGATGCCGGCGGCCCATTGCTCCGCCTCGGCCATGGTGTTGCCGGGCATGCCGTCCGGCGCGAGGTGCGGGCAGATCGAGAAGTCGACGAGGCCCAACGTGCTGTCGTCGCCGGTCGGTGGTCGCCACTGGATGAAGTCCTCCCCGACCTCGGGGGTCATCACCATGCTGCCCGCGCTCAGCCCCACCCACACCGTGTCGCTCAGCGACGGAAGCAAGTCGGTCAGTCCGGACTCCCGCATCCAGTGGCACAGGTAGAGGACGTCGCCGCCTGCCACCAGGAGCACGTCGGTCTCCCGCACCAGCGGCACCCAGCGCTCCTCGTCGATGCTGGGCAGTGCGGTGAGCTCCAGCACGCCCATCGACTTCCAGCCCAGGTCGACCATCGGATTCCCGGACGCTGCCCGCTGATGAACCGCCAAGCCCTCTCCCCGGGGCCGATCCAGGGGTGCCCGTACATCGCGGTGGGGATGCACAGGGCGCTGGAGTCGGCGATGGGCTTACCCAGCATCTCGACCAGCGCGTCGCGGATGCTGGCGTTCGTGACGCCCCCGGACGTGAGAAGCAGCTTCAAGATTCCTCCCGATTTCGAACGCCATGGTGGCGCGGTATACAGACCGAGGACCGCCGCGATAATCATCGCCGATGAACGAGGTGAAGGTATCCGCCAAGTAAGTGCTCGCTGCAGACGTGAGCAGGAGCGCACGCAGCCCCAGCCTACGCACGCCACGGACCGCCTGACATTCGGCATGTTCGCGAAAGTCGACTCCGTCCGACAGGCGGCGGAATGGGCTAGGTAAATCTGACACCGGCTAGTGCAGCAGATTTTCTGTTTTGCAGGGTGGTTTCCCGCGAAGTGGATTGACGGTCGGTGGTCGCAACTATTGTGGCCGCCGAGACCGGGTTGCCTACTGACTTTTGGGTCCTGGTCGGCACGGTGGTGCGGTCACGTGGAGTTCACGACGGGGAGACACACATGAGCAGCGACACGCAGGCCGACGAGCGGACGGAGGCCGCCGGCTCGGAGGGCGCAGAAGCGCAGGTCGACGCGCCCTCAGAGGGCGAGTCCGAGGGCGTCCCCGACGAGACTTCAGAGTGTCAGGTCGACGCGGCGTCCGATGTCACTGGCGCTACCGACGCGACCCTTGCTGCCCAGGGCCCCGACCAGGACATCCGGCTGTGGGTAAAGGTGGGCGAGTACCGGCGGGAGCAGTGGGCGAAGTTCCAGACACGGTTCGCCTCAAACGGCGGGTCCGCCGCGCATCCGCTGAGTTCGCTTACCCCGAAGTACTACCCGGAGCAGCACGGTACCTACCTGAGGCGGCTTGAGGAGGCCGTCAAAGATCCCGCAAAACCTGCAACATCGCGCTGACCGGCCGCTACGGCGCAGGCAAGTCCAGCGTCCTGGACGAGTTCCAGGTCGACAGGTCACGGCACTCAGCGGCTGGCCATCTCCACGCTGGCTCCCGACGCCGACGCCGCTGCCCAGGACGAGGAGCCAGGCGAGCACCCAGGCCCAAGGCGACGACGAACCGCATCCAGAAGGAGATCGTCAAGCAGCTGCTCTACGGCGCTCCGGGAAGGTCGGGAAGAACTCCCGGTTCAGCAAGATCGCGGTCCTGAGCAAGCGGAAGGCCCCGTCGCAGTCGGCGGTGGTGGTCGCCGCCGTGGGTGGGCTGCTGTACCTGCTCGGGTGGTTGCCGACCTCAAGTGGACCGGCCGCGACGAAGAGATCTGGGTGCGCGTCGGCGCGTGGGCCGGCGCTGCTGTCCTGGCCACCGGGCTCGCGACGGCCGTCGCGGGTTGCTGACCTACGGCCGGTTCGTCTCCGACGTCTCGGCGGCCGGCGCGGCGCTGACGCTCGACCGAGACCCCAGACTCATTCTTCGACAAGTTCCTCGACGAGATCGTGCACTACTTCGGCCACGAGTCGAAGGACATCGTCATCTTCGAGGACCTGGACCGGTTCGAGGACCCGCACATCTTCGAGGCGTTGCGCGAGCTGAACACTCCTGCTCAACGAGACCCCGGAGCGGCGCCGCAAGCGGCGAGGGAGCCGGCTCCGGTCGCGCGCTGCGGTGGGTGCTCGGCCGGCTGTCGAAGGATCCACGCCGCCAAGGTCGCGCAGGCTGCCGGACCGGTGGGCACCCGGCTCTTGGGACCGGGGTACCGCTGCGGTTCGTGTACGCCGTCAGGGACAGCGTCTTCGGGAAGATCGACGCCGACACCGCTGCTGCCGCCGTCGAGCCGGCCAGCGATCGACGCGGCGGCCGCGCGAGACGCTGCGCGCGAACCGGACCAAGTTCTTCGACATCGTCATCCCGCTCGTGCCGTTCATCTCCCACCGCAACGCCCGCGACCTGCTCCTCAGGGTGCTCGACGAGCGCGGCATCACCGGCATCGAGCACGCGCTGGTCAACACCGTCGCGCAGCACTGCACCGACATGCGCCTGATGCGCAACATGTGCAACGAGTACCTGGTCTTCGCCGAGCGGCTGCTCGAGCCGAAGGAGCCGAACAAGTAGGCGCCCGGGATGGACGAGAGCCACCTGTTCGCGCTGGTCGCCTACAAGAACTTCCACCTAGCGGACTTCGAGAACATCTCCCGCCGCGAGCAGCGACCTCGACCGCCTCTACGAGCTGCACCAGCGCACTGGTGCGCGAGACCATCGCAGCCAAGGACGCCCGCAAGCGCGCGCTGCTCGCCGAGCCGGCACGCGGCCGTACCCGTGAGCAGGTCGCCACACATCTGGGCGAACGCCTCGGTCCGCTACGCGGACGCGAGTTGCGACGTCCTGCCGCCGAGCCGTCGGACACCAGCTTCTCTGCAAGGTGTGCCGCACGTCAGGTTCGGACGGCACTTCACGCCGACGCTGCACCGGTTACGCCGTTCTGGTCCGCTGTGGCGTCGGCCCAAACCGTCGACATCGTGTGGCGACGCAGACCGACGGGCGGCCAGACGCGACGTCGCTCAAGACGCTCGACGCAGGCTGATCTCGCCATGTTCGCCCCGGAAGCTCTCGACGCCGACCGCTGGGCCGAGTACGACGCGAACGCGATCGAGAGCCGAACTCGCCGACATCGAGCGCGACATCGAGCGGCTGCGACGCGCAGACTTCGCCGAGCTGGTCGCGATGCCGCAGTTCACGCTTCTGCACCCGCGAGTCAACCGAGCGAGATCCTGGCACTGCCACGCCGGCTTCGCAGACGTTCGCGCAGCTCCTCGAGCCGACCTTGAAGTCGCAGCTCGCCTGAGACCTCGTCCGCCGCGGCTACATCGACCGGAACTTCTCCCTGTACGCGGCCCAGTTCTACGGCCACTTCACCGGCATCGACGTCGCCAACTTCATGGTCCAGCACGTGCAGACCAACACCATGGCCATCGACTACGACCTCAGCCGCGAGGGTGCCGTCGCCAACCTCCTCGAAGAGACGGAGGACGCCGGCGAAGAGCTCACCACACCGTCGCCGCCTACAACATCGACATCGTCAACCACCTCCTGGCCGTAGACCACTCCGGCGCAGCAGATGTCGTCGAACGCCTCGTGACCGACCACGACGACGACGCCCGAACCTTCCTCGCCGCCTACTTCACGTCGGGAGCCCACCCCACCGGGCTCGCCGCCCGTCTGGCCGCGTACCCGTGGCGGGAGGCCTTTGTCTATCTGTGCACCGACCACGAGGTAGGCGAGCCCAACGGCCCACCCTGGTGAACGCCGCCATGAAGTCCGCCGCAAAGCCCGACGACTACGACCTGCCCGACGAGGTTCGGGACTTCATCGAGGAGCAATACGCCGCGATGGACGCCTTCACCTCGACGCAAGGGCCGAAAAGCACCGCCGCCGTGCTCGCGCTCCTGAAGAGCACGAGGGCCAGGCTGGCGGATCTGGCTCCCCTCGCCGACAGCCTGCGGCCTGGAGTGGTCGAAGCGCATGCGTACACCCTCGACGCCGCCAACCTGTGCGCCGCCCTGGGCACCGAAGGCATCTCCCTGGACGAGGCCCTCGACCATGCCGAGGTCTACGCGTACTGCCTGAAGGAGTTCGACACCTACGTCGAGGCGGTCGACCAGCTCAACGAGGACGGCAAGGACCACGCGGACGAATCCACGTCCTGCGCAGTCCAGTCACCTGAGACGCTCGTCAAGGTTCTCACCGACCTCGGCGACAACCGCGGTGAGGAGGAATTCCTCGAGGTCGCCAGCCTCCTCGCCGAGCGCACCGCCGCCGACGTCCGCCTCGAGAACCTGGTTGACGCCCCCTCGGCGAGCTGGCCAGCCCTAGCGGAGAAGCACCTGTTCGCCCCGACGTTGGACAACGTCCATAACTACCGAGTCCAGGTCGGCGAAATCGACGACCACCTGGCCTCCCTGCTGCAGGCCACGGACGTCATCGACATCAGTGCCGGCACCGACGACCACGACGTCGACGCGGAAGCGCTCGCGATGCTCAACGCGACCAACATCACCACCACCGCGAAGCGCGTTGCTCTGGCCCAGAGCCTAAGCCCGCGCCTGCCCCTGCCGGTCGACCAGATCTCGCCCGACCGCACCGATCTGTTCGCCCGACTCCTCACCGAGGGCATGGTGGAAGACACTGCCGAGTCCTTCACGCACTTCCGGGCCGCCGGCTGGCCGAGCATCGGGCCGGCCATCAGGGCCTCGGACCACATCGCGACCTTCGTGACCCCCGAATTGGTCGAAGGCATGGTGGGCGACCTCCTGAAGGACCCCACCACGTGCGCCAAGCTCGCCTCGGCCGTAATGGACGACGTGGACGGCTATGCGCCCGACGGCGACCACGACGCTCTCCGCGCCATCGCAGGGCACGCCAGGTCTCAGCGCATCGCGCTGCCGCCTGCGACGGTCGCGCGCATCGCAGCAGCCCGGCCCACCGACCAGGGCCTCGTCCTGGGCCTGCTTCACGGAGCCAAGCCCGCACCTACGCCCCGCGAAATCGTGACCACCTTCGTCGCGATGGGTGGGGACTACGCCAAGGTCGGCCACTCCGGGGCGAGGTTCACCCTCCCCTACGATCCGATCATTGCCGCACTTCTAAGGCCTCTCAAGGACGCCGGCATTGTCACCTCCCGGAAGCGCGGTGGGTCTATCAAGGTCGTCGTGGAGTGACGAGAGCGGTGGGGCACAACGATGATCTGTCCTTGGGACAGGTTGACCACGACCCGGCCGTCCTTCGCCTCTGAGGTCGTCACCGCGAGCGCGTCCGGTCACGCGACGCAGGTCTCGGTGGGGAAGCCGTGTTGAGTCATGCCGGCCGGTCAGGGCGAGGCCGCATCTGCGATCGAGCGGGAGGCGCACGTCATTCTGGGCGGAAGGACCGTGGACGGACGGCACCCGTGACCAAGACGTGGGCGGCGACCGAAGTCGATGGCTTGGTCGTCGCGGCTCGCGGGGCTCGGCGACGTGACAGCGGGTGAGATCCACCTCTCGTCTTCAGCTCTCGCACCGGAAGCGGTCGAAGGTCGCCCGCTCTACACCGTGGGCGTCGAGGGAGAGGTGGACCACCTCTTGGATTGGCCACGTCGAGCCGTCTGAGCCGGTGATCACACCGTGCGTGGTCGTCGTCACCACTCGGTCACTATGGCCTTCGTAGAGGAAGAACCCGGTCTGGTGCTGCGTGTAGCTGCCGGCGTACGCCACGGCCGCTGGGTCGTCGGGGGTGAGGGTCACCGTCGCGGTGACGTCGGTGGTGGCGTGCGCGCTGCCGTCGCCCTTCATGATCCCCGAGAGCAGCAGGTGCCGGTCCTCTTCGAGGGTGCCGGTGAAGCCGGGGCAGCCGGCACCGAGGCCGTTGACGGGCGAGATGACGGGAGCCTCGTCGTAGCTGAAGGTCAGGTGCTGCACACCGCTCTCGGCGTTCGACGGGGCGGCAAGACAGGTCGTGGCGGCGACGGCGGCGGCGATGAGTACGGCGCGCCGCCTCATGCCGTGCGCCGATGGCCGAGGCGGCGGACCACGACGGCCAGGCCGGCGACGACGAAGATCAGGCCGGCCAGCAAGAAGCCGAACCAGGTGATGTCGCCGACGATCAGCCAGACACCGGACGTGGCGTCCTTGAGGGTGGGGATGCCGCTGAACATGAACAGCGCGAAGGCGAGGACGAGCAGCCCGCCGAGGTAGCGGATGGGGTGTCGGTCGAGCTGACGCATGAGGAGCTCTCCTCGGGTCGGGCGGCCGGGTGCCGCGGTTGACCAGGAGCGTGCCGTCAGCCGGCACTGCAGACGCCAGGGCAGGATGTCCCAGTCGTCCCGGGACATCCTCCCGGCGCGTGCCCGGCCCGAAACGCCACCCGGCGGGCCTCGGCCGGAACACAATGACGCGCATGCACGACGTCCGGCGTCCGCCTCGGCTTACCCGCCGCCTTCTGCACGGGCCGCTGACCGGGCCGTTGCTGGCTGCCGGGTGCGTGGCGGTCTCGGCCCTCGGGATGCTGCTCGCGCTCGGGCCCGGCGGCGCGTACGCTCGGCGGGCTGCTCCACGACAACGTGCTTAACAACGTGGTCAACGGCGTCGCCCTCGGCCTGCTCGCCGGCGTGCTGACCCGCCTGCGCCGCGGAACCGGGTGGGTTGGCTGGTTCTCGCGATCGCCTGGTGCAACGGGTTGTCGGTCCTCGGTGAGGGCTGGGCGCTGGCGAGCTACCACCTCAGCCTGCCGGGTCGAGCCCTCGCCGCCTGGCTCGGCTCGTGGCCTTGGGCGCTGGGCCTGCTGCTCGGGCCGACCCTGCTCCCGCTGCTCTACCCGACGGGCCGCAGCGACCTCACGTTTCGCGCCACCGGCTCGCGGTCGTCCTGCTGGGCCGCGGCGCTGGTCGTCACGGGGTGCCTGGCGCTGCTGGACGACACCTACGACGGCACCGTGCCGGGCCACCAGCCTGGGTGTGAACCCGGTGTCCCGGGGCCACCTCCAGGCAGCCCCTCGGCGTTCTGGCGGTGGCCGCGGCCTCGGTCACCCTGCTGCTCGGCCTCCTGGTATGGGGCCACACGCTCCGCCGCCTCTGGCGGGCACGCAGCCCGGAGCGCGAGCAGCTCGCCTGGCTGCTGGCGGTGGTCGTTCCCCTGCTGCTCGTGGCGCCGCTCAACCTCCCGTGGCTGACCTTCGCCGTGCAGGCCGTGTCGCCGGCCGCTCTCGTCGTCGGGATCGTTCGCTACGACCTCTTCGACATCAAGTTCCTGCTGCGCAGCGGGCTGTTGTACGGCGCGCTGACCGCAATCGCCGTCGGAGCCTATTTCCTGGTCGTCGCGCTGATCACGACCGTGACGCCGCGCGGGACCGTGCCGAGCCTGTTCGCCGCCGCAGCAGTGGCGCTGGTCGTCGTACCCCTGCACCGCTGGCTGCAGCGCTGGGTGGGCCGCCTGGTCTACGGCGACCGAGCCGACCCGGTGCGCGCGCTGGTCACCCGTGTCGCGCGTGGAATGCGTGGCACTGCCGAGGACCCAACGGCGCTGCGGCCGATGCTCGGCCGGGGTCGCCGAGGCGTTGCGCTCGCCCTACGTCGCCGTCACCGCCGGTCACGGCGAGCTGCTCGCCGCGGTCGGCCTCGCACCCGTCGGTCATCGAGTCCACCGCGCTGTCCTCGCCCACGCAGGCGAGACCGTGGGCCACCTCGAGGTTGCCGCGCGCTCCAGCCGGGACCGCCTCACCGGCCGAGACCGCCGGCTGGTGGAGGCGCTCGCCGGGCCGGTAGCGGCGGCGGTCCACGCCGGCCAGATGGCGCGGGAGGTGCAGGCCTCCCGCGCGCGAATCCTCGCGGTCCGCGAGGCCGAGCGGTCGCGGCTGCGCGCCGACCTGCACGACGGGCTCGGCCCGTCCCTGTCCGGCGTCGCGCTCGGGCTGGAGGCTGCCGAGTCGTCGATCGCCGCGCACCCGCAGCGGGTCGCCGAGATGCTGCCCGTGCTGCGCCGCGAGGTCGACGTCTTGGTGGGGGAGGTGCGCGGCATCATCGACGACCTGGCCCGGACGCAGGTCGACCTCGTCGCTGCCGTGCGTGGCCACGTCGACTCGCTCCTCGCCACCGGAACAGCAGGTCGCCTCTCCTGCTCGGGCCCGATAGAAGTACTTCCCGGTGACGTGGCCGTGGCCGCCCAGCGGATCGCGCGCGAGGCGCTGAGCAACGCCGTACGCCACTCCCGAGCCACGCAGATCAGGTTTCCCTGGCCGCTGCCGCAGATGCGCTGACCGTGGAGGTCAGCGACGACGGCTGCGGCGACGTCACGCCCCGCGCGGGCGGCGTGGGACTGGACTCCATGCGCCGGCGAGCCGAGTCCGTCGGCGGCCTGCTGCACCTGACCGCCGTGCCTGGCGCAGGCACCACGGTCGTCGCGACCCTGCCGATGGGAGCAACATGAGCGCTGTTCGGGTCGTCCTCGCCGACGACCACCCGATGTACCGCTACGGCGTGGCTGCCGTGCTCGCCGACGAGCCCCGCGTCGAGCTGGTGGGGCAGGCCGCCTCCGGGACCGAACTCCTCGAGCTCGTCGCCGCGGCCAGCCCCGACGTCGTCGTCACCGACATGCGCATGCCCGACCTGAGCGGCATCGAGGTCACCCGGGCGTTGCTCGCGGCCGACCCCGACCTGCCGGTGCTGGTGCTGACCATGCACGACGACGACGAGAGCGTCTACGGGGCGCTGCGCGCCGGCGCCCGCGGCTACCTTCTCAAGGGCGCCGACTCCACCGAGCTGGTCTCCACGGTGCTCACCCTGGCATCCGGCGGCACGGCGTTCGGCCCGTCGGTGGCCCGCCGCATCGTGGGCACGTTCCTCGAGACCAGCGAGAAGTTCGCCAGGGGCACCTTCCCGGACCTCACTCCCCGTGAGCGTCAGGTGCTCGACCTGCTCGCCGCCGGACGCCGCAACTCTGCCATCGCAACTGATCTCGGCATGTCAGAGAAGACAGTTCGCAACCACCTGTCCAGCATCCTCGCGAAGCTCCAGGTGGAAGACCGCTCCGCCGCCATCGTCCGCGCCCGAGAGGCGGGACTCGGCCGGCGACCCACTGCTCCTGACCAACAAACCGGTCGCACCCGGCAGTCTGCGCAGGAGCTGACGGAGTAGGCCTCGGCCTCAATTCTTCTTGCAGGTTTCCGTGACCGCGATCAGGCCGACGATGATGATGGCGATGGCGAAGATGACGACCGCAGGAAGGTCCACGTTGGTACTCCAATTGGCTGCTGGCTGGCTGTGGGCCGGGTGCGGGCCCGTCGGGTCATTGCCATGACCCCTGGCGCGCGGCCGACGTCGTGTCTGGCGAGCGATGCTTACGTGGCCTGCCTCGGAGCGGCTTGTGCGCGATGACCGCTCCGGCCTGGAAGAGCTCGCCTCCCCAGACACCCCAGGGTTCGCGCCGCTCGAGGGCGCCGGCCAAGCAGGAGCTGCGTCCGGAGCAGGAGGCGCACAGCCTCTTTGCGTACTCGACCTCGCGGGCGTCTTCGGAGAAGAACATCTCCGCCTGTGGACCCACGCACCGTGGCTGACTTGAGCTTTGCGGCAGATCGCGGTGTGTCGGGCGATCGCCGCTCCGGGAGGAGGCCGAGGTGTGGCGGGCATCCTCTGTCGCGTTCTGTTGCACGCTCCTCCTTCGTCTCGTGGGTGCGAGCCGGCTTCGCAGGCGCTGCCCGGGCTCGTCGGTCTGACATGCCTCGGGCTGGCACTCTTCCGGAAATTATAGACTCGGTCAATGTATTGATCGAGTAGAGTCTGCAGTCATGACTGGACCCGGACTGCGCGAGCGCAAGAAGCAAGCCACCCGCCGCCACATCGCCGAGGTGGCCAAGAAGCTGTTCACCGCTCGCGGGTTCGACCACGTCACCGTCGCCGAGGTGGCCGAGGCGGCCGACGTCTCCAAGATGACGGTGTTCAACTACTTCCCGCGCAAGGAGGACCTGTTCCTCGACCAGCACGCCTACCAGGTCGCCGACGTCGAGCAGGCCCTGACAGCCCGAGCGGCGGGCGAGTCGCCCGTCGCGGTCCTTCGCCGCTACCAGCACCAGCTTCTCGAGTCCCATCACGACCTGTCCGGAGCGACCCCGGGGATCGCGGGGTGCTGGGAGGTCATCTCGGCCAGCCCGGCCCTGCTGAGCCGGCTGCACGAGCAGGGTCTGGAGCTGCAGGCCGCGATCGCCGACGTACTGGCCGTCGAGACCGGCGACCCGGAGACCTCCCGGCTGGTGGCCGGCCAGCTGGCCGCGGCGATGGCAGCGATCTTCGAGACCGCGTTGCGCCGGATGGTCGACGGCGAGGACGTCGAGCGGGTGCGCCGCGACCAGGCGGCCCTCGTCGACACCGCCTTCGCGCTCCTCGAGCACGGCATCGGAGACTTCGGCACCCGGTGAGCGCTGCACAGCCCGGAGCCCCCGCACCCGCGCCGACCTCGTGCTCGACGCGCGCAAGGTGGCCCCTGGCTGTTTCGTGCGTCATCGGCGGCACCACGACGGCGATGAGAACGCCGGCCGTGTGCCGTGGCGCTCGTTCAGAAGGCGAAGCTGTTGAACGGCTCGGGGTCGGTCCGGAACATTCCCGCCAGCCGGCTGCCCGCCCCGGGCTGGCACTCGCGGATGCGGCCGGCCGTCGTCAGCAGGCTGGCGGAGGCGCCTCCGAGGTAGAGCGATCCGAGGGCCTGGATGTCGAGGACCAGGTCTGGCCGGGCCCGCACGCGGGTGCAGGTAGCACCGTCCGGTCCGCCCTCGAGGCGCCAGGTGCCTTCGTTGTCGGGGCACATCGGGTCCGACTCGATGCCGAAGACCAAGCTGCCGGGGAAGCTGTACGTGCGCGCCTCCAGGGCGCGAGGCACATCCAGGAGCCGCACCCACAGGTTGTCGGACTGTCGGGTGATGCGCATGGCTCGGGGATTCTGGAGCATCCATCGCAGGGGCTCGTCGCCCGGCCGGCCCACCGTCACCACCTTGCGGGTGAGGTCGAAGTCCAGCAGCAGCTGCCACATCGCCCGGTACGCCTCGGGCGTGGTGGCTTGCAGCGCTTCGACCACCAGCGTCCCGGCGTCCTCGATCGCGGGGAACCACGGCAGCCGGAAGTTCGCAACGCCATCGATCTCGCCCCGGTCGTCCCGATGCAGCAGGTACCGAAGCGGCCCCGCGGTGCCCTGCGGGGCGTCGGACAACCCGTCCCACTGGTCGGGCTGAGGCGACAGCTCGCCGACCCGGGTCCGGCGGACCATCTCGTGAACCGCCGGCCACGCCGCTCGTGCGGTGGCGGCGTCGGTCAGTTCCAGGTCCCCAGGCGCCGGGCTGGCGGGCATGAGCTGCGCCTGCTGACGCTCGATCTCCCACCGGGTGCGCAGCGTCGCCGGGGAGAAGCCGAAGCGCCCGTAGATCGAGCCCTCGCTGGCGCTCAACATCGCCAGAGGCTCCCCCCGCTGCAGCGCATGGTCGAACATGTGCTGCATCATGCGGCGCAACAGTCCTCGGCGACGGTGTGTGGCGGTGACACCCGTCGCGGTAACGCCGCCGGCCGCGGCGTGCCGAGGGCCGGGCACCGTGATCTCGAACGAGATCATGGCTGAGCCGCCGACGATCTTGTCGTCGTCAATCGCCGCGACCGGGTGGAAATGCTCGGCCGTCACCTCCGACGCCCACGACTCCAGGAGCTCACCGCTCGCAGGTGGTCGAGGCGCAGGCCACGCCTCCGGTCCGCCATGCCAGGCGGCCGGGAACGGCTCCCACATCGGCAAGCCGTTCGCGAACGGCAACACCTTCAGATAGGGGACTGCCTCATCACGACGGATGGCTCGAACCTCGATCGACATGCCTGGCATTCACTCAGAGCGTCCGATGTCTCGACAAGTCGAATTTCGGGTTCGGCATCCGGAGAACCTTGCCTGGCCCCTCGGACGGCCAGGACGCCGCGCGCTGATCTCCCAAAGATGCAAGGTAGTCTTTGCAAAGAAGACCTTGCAAAGGTATGTTGCGGTTCATGGCTGGTACTTCCGTCACCCCGTCTGCCGCAGGGCTCCGCGCGCTCTCCCACCCGACCCGTCTGAAGATGTTGATGCTTCTGCGGCTCGAGGGGCCGGCGACGGCGACGACGCTTGCCCGGGAGCTGAAGCTCAACACCGGCGCCGCGTCGTACCACCTCCGCCAGCTCGCGGAGCACGGCTTCATCGTCGAGGACGCCGAGCGTGGGTCCGCGCGCGAGCGCTGGTGGAGGGCTGCGCACCAGGCGACCCGGGCGCAGCTGAGCTCCTCGGGCACGGACGAGGAGGCCGAGAGCGCGGAGGCGTACCTGCACACGGTGGCCCTGATGTACACCGAGAGGCTGATGCAGTACGCCGCGGAGCGGCGCTACCTCCCGCTGCCGTGGCAAGCCGCGAGCACCACCAGCGACTGGCACCTGCGGGTGACTCCTGCTCGGGCGGAGCAGCTCGTCGACGAGCTCTCGCGGCTGGTGGACACGTGGTCGGCGCAGGAGGACGACGAGGACGCAGAGGGAGCGGCCGACTTCGTGGTCAACCTCAACGCCTTCCCGCTTCCGGGCACCGTCGTCACCCAGGACGAGGACCGGTGAACGCCCGGAGCATCCCGCTCTACGGGTGGCTCACGGCCGAGGCGATCTCGCTTCTGGGCACCCGGGTCTCCATGATCGCGATCCCCTGGCTGGTCCTGGTCACCACCGGCTCGGCTGTGCAGACCGGCCTGGTCGCTGCCGCCGAGCTCACACCGATGGTGCTCTTCAAGGCGTCGGGCGGCCCGCTGGTCGACCGGGTCGGGGCCCGGCGGATGGCGATCATCGCCGACCTGTGCAGCATGGTCGCGGTCGGCCTGATCCCGCTGCTGCACCACGTCGGAAGGCTGACCTTCCCGGTGCTCCTTGCGCTGGTGGCCGTCGGCGGAGCGCTGCGCGGGCCGGGTGACGCCGCCACCGAGGCGTTGACACCCGTGCTCGTGCAGCGCGCGGACGTGCCGATGGAGCGTGCCACCGGGCTGGCATCCGCCATCGAGCGGGGCTCCACGATGATCGGCGCCGCCATTGCCGGGGGGTTGGTCGCCACCGTGGGTGCGGCCGACGCGGTCGCCCTCGACGCCGCCTCGTTCGGGGTGTGCGCCGTGGTGCTGGGGGCGACGACCCGCCGGCTGCGCGCGGTCGCCGTCGGCGACTGCGGGGACCACCGCACCGACCAGCCGGACGGGGCGGAGCGGCTCGCGGAACGGGACGCGCCGGCGACGTCGTACGTCCAGGAGCTCCGGGAGGGCTGGCGGTACTTGAGTCGTGACCAGGTGCTGATGGGCTTGTGCGTGATGGTGGCGGTGACGAACCTGCTCGACCTGGCGTGGTCGGCCGTCCTCCTCCCCGTCTGGGCGCGGCAGTCCGGTGCGGGCGTCGGCGCGCTGGGCGTGCTCTTCTCGGTGTGGGGCGGCATGTCGATGGTGGGGTCGATGGTCGCCGCGGCCTACGGCCCGCGGCTGCCCGGCTTCGCGACGTACGTCGTCGCGTTCCTCATCACGGGACTACCACGCTTCGTGCTGTTCGCGCTGGGCGTGCCGCTCTGGGCGATCCTCGTGATGTGCGTGGTCGGCGGTTGCGCGTCCGGGTTCCTCAACCCGGTGCTCGGGGCCGTGCAGTTCGAGCGCATACCCCCGCCACTCGTCGGTCGCGTCAGCGCCCTCAACAGCGCTCTGTGCTGGTCCTTGATGCCGCTGGGCGGGATCTTCGGTGGCCTGCTGGTGGGCCGGTTCGGGCTCGCCAGCAGCTTCGTCGTGGTGGGTGTCCTCTACTTCGCGGCCACCATGGCGCCGGCGTTGCTGCCACGGTTCCGGGAGATGGACCGCAGGCCGGAGCCCGCCCGGCGGATGGCCGCTCATGTGGAGTCGTAGGACCGTTCCGGCTGTTGTGCGGTGCCGTGGGCCGAGGCATTCGGGTGTCACCACGACCGCGCGGCCGCGCCACGTCAGGCGGCCCGAACACGCTCGAGGTCCACGGCCTCGAGTCCGCGCGCATCGGCGAGATCGCCGCAGCGAACGGCATCGTGCTCACGCACCTGCCGACCTGTCGCTGAGCCGCGCGGAGAGGCAGGCGCCGACCACGGCCGCTGCGGCGCAGACGTACAACGCTGCCCGGACGCCGTGGGGGCTGTCGGCGCCCGCGGCCTCCCAGACCGCGGAGGTGACGGCGATCCCGGCTCCGATCCCCAGCAGGTAGGAGACCTGGGAGACCACCCAGGCGGCGCCCTCCGCGTCGGCCGGGGTGTCCTGACGGATCGCCGAGTCCGCAGGGGACTCGAGCGCCCCGGTGCCCGGCGCCCACCACCAGCAGGGGAAGGACGAAGGACCACCACGGTGGGACAGCGGGGAGGTGCGCCAGCCAGGTGGCGCCGGCGGCGACCAGGGCGAAGCCGGGGATCAGGAGCCAGCGGAGATCGATACGCCCGTAGAGGCGCTCGGCGACCGGAGCGGTGAGGATCCCCCCGCCGATGATGGGCAGCAGGATGAGGCCGGCGGCGACCGGTGAGCGGTCGAGTTGCAGCTGCAGGTAGCCGGACAGGGGAAGGAAGATGCCGAGACTGGTGAACTCGGTGAGGGCCCGAACGGCGTTCCCGATCCCGAACCTGCGACGGCGCAGCAGCCGCACGCCGACCAGCGGCCCGGGGTTGTGCACCTGGATGCGAACGACCGCGGACCCGGCCAGGACCGCGGTCCGGGTGGAGTTCCTCGACCTGGCGGGCCCCATCCAGTGGGTGGCGACCGCCAGCCCCAGCGCCAGCGCGGCCTCCAGCCAGAACTGGGCACGCCAGGAGACCCAGGTGGCCAGCATGCCCGGGAGCACCGGGCCCAGTGCGGCACCCAGGAGTGCTCCGGCGGCCTGGGCACGTGCGCCTTGCGCGCGGGCCGAGCCGGTCGGATCCTGCGTCATGACCCACGCGGAGGCGCTCACGACCGCTGCCGCCATGCCCTGCACGATCCGCGCGCCGACCAGCAGCGGCGAGGTCGGGGCCAGGGCCGCAACGGCTGAGCCGGCGGCCAGGACCCCCAGCCCCAACCCGAGCGTGCGGTGTGGCCCCCGGCGGGTCGCGAGGGCGAACGCGAACGGGACGGTGGCGGCCCAGGCAAGGGTGAAGCCGGCGATCACCCAGGTGGCGGCCGAGAGGTCGGCAGGGAGCTCGCGCTGGATCGACGGCAGCAGGATGATGACTCCGGCGAGGTCCAGGACGACGGTGAACGAGGCGAGAGCAACGAGCGTGAGTCGGAGGCGTTGACCCTGCGGCCGTCGCTGTCTCATCGCCGGCCGTCATGGTGCGACCCCGTCAGGCGCATCGGCGAGCAGCGACTGCAGAGCCTCGATCGCACCGGCCGTGTCCAGCGTGGGGTCCAGCCGCGCGTGCAGCCAGAGTCCGTCGCAGACGGCGACGAGGAGCGTGGCCGCTGCCTCCGACGAGATGCCCCGGCGGCGTACGCCGGACGAGGTGCCGGCGAGCCCGGCGACCGACTCCCGGTAGCTCCCCCAAGACCTCGGCGAGACCGCGGCGGAGCTCCGGGTCCCGTGCGGACTCGCGCATCGCCTCCACCAGGACGCCAGCACCGACAGCGTTCGCCGGGTCGGCTCCGGAGACCTGGGCTGCCACTGCGTCGAGCAGATCCTCGAGGGACCGGGCCGCAACCACCTCCGCGGGTGGGAACACGTCCCTCGCGGCTCGCAGCGCCGCTTCCACCAGGAGTGCCTGCTTGCCGGCGAAGTGGTAGCTCACCGCGCCGTGGGGCAGGCCCGCTCGCTCGGCGATCCCGCGCGTCGTCACCCGGCCCCAGCCCGACTCGGCGATCAGCGCCGCCGCGGCGGCAAGCAACCGCTCACGCGTGGGAGGGGGGTGCAGCTGTTGTTGTCCATCTGGACTGGCCATATGGACAGCCTAGGCGTCGAACCGCAGCATCCGGGCGATCCGGGCAAGAGGTCCGTGCTTATTCGGGACCTTTGCCTCCTGAATGCGGCCGAACCGGATGTCACGATCGCCAGGTCCTTCCGCCGAACAACCACGAGACTCCCGGGGGTCCCCTGTGTCGCCAACGTCTGCCGCCCCGAAGCCCGCGGTCGATCCCGCACCGAGCGCGCCGGGCCGGCCGGCCGTCATGCTGGCGCTGGCCACCGTCGGCTTCGCGATCAACTTCTGGGCCTGGGCGCTGCTCAGCCCACTGGGGCCGGTGCTGCGGGACGGGGGCACCCTGGGCGCCCTGACCGAGTCGCAGGTCGCGCTGATCGTGGCCGTCCCGGTGATCGTCGGCTCGCTCGGGCGGATCCTCGCCGGCGCGCTCACCGACCGGTACGGCGGCCGGGAGATGTTCGCGCTGGTGTCCGTGGCGACCATCGTCCCGGTCCTGTTCATCGGGTACTACGGGCAGGCGCACTACGCGGCGCTGCTCGTCGGCGGGTTCTTCCTCGGCATCTCCGGCACGTCGTTCGCGGTGGGCGTGCCGTTCGTGAACGCCTGGTTCCCCCCGGAGCGCCGGGGCCTTGCGGTGGGGGTGTTCGGCGCGGGCATGGGTGGGACCGCGATCAGCGCGCTGACCACGGTGAAGCTCTACACCAACGTCGGCGACAAGGCGCCGTTCCTGGCCGCCGCCGCCGCCCTCGCGGTGTTCGCCGTGGTCGCCTGGCTGGTGATGGAGGACGCACCGGGGCGGACCGTGCCCACCGTCTCCCTGGGCCGGCGGCTCGCGGCGAACGTGCGGCTGCCGATCACCTGGCAGGCCTGCGTCCTCTACGCGGTCGCGTTCGGCGGCTACGTGGCGTTCTCGGTGTACCTGCCCGCCTACCTGAAGACCGCCTACCAGCTCGACCCCGCGGACGCGGCGAACCGGATGGCGGGCTTCGTCGTGCTCGCGGTGCTGATGCGGCCGGTCGGCGGCTGGCTGTCGGACCGGCTCGGCCCGGTCCCGGTCCTGGTCGGGGGCTACGCCGTGGTCGTCGCCGGCGCCGCGCTCGCCTCCACGACTCCCGTGCTGGAGCCGGTGGGCACCGGCGCCTTCCTGGCGATGGCTCTGGCCCTGGGCTCCGGCACCGGTGCGACGTTCGCACTGATCGCCAAGGTGACCGACCCGGCCAGCGTGGGCGGCGTGACCGGCCTGGTCGGGGCTGCCGGCGGGCTCGGCGGGTTCGTCCCGCCGCTGGTCATGGGCTACGTCTACGGGCGCACCGAGTCCTACGCGATCGGCCTGCTGCTGCTGGCCGCCACCGCCGCGCTGACCCTGGTGCTCACCCTCACCGTGGTCCGCGCCACCGTCGGTGCGCACGACACGCAGACCCTTCTCCGGTGACGACACGCTCGGTAAAGTCCCCCGAGTCCCGCCTGCAACGTGAGGATCGCGTGTGAGCACTGACGTACAGCCAGAAGGAGAGCGCGGCGGCCGCGAGGTCGGCCTGGACGGAGGCCTGAGCGAGGCGCTGGTGCGCAGCCGCCGGTTCTTCACCCGAGGCACGGTCTCCGCCGACCTCAGGACGCTGTCCAAGTCCGGCGGCCGCGAGGCCGACGACTTCTACCGGGACCGGTGGAGCCACGACAAGGTGGTCCGCTCCACGCACGGCGTGAACTGCACCGGCTCCTGCTCGTGGAAGGTCTACGTCAAGGACGGGATCATCACCTGGGAGACCCAGCAGACCGACTACCCGACGGTGGGGCCGGACTCGCCGGAGTACGAACCCCGCGGCTGCCCACGGGGCGCGGCGTTCTCCTGGTACACCTACTCCCCGACGCGCGTGCGCTACCCCTACATCCGCGGCGTGCTGCTGCAGATGTACCGCGAGGCCAAGTCGCAGCACGACGGTGACCCGGTGAAGGCCTGGGCGCACATCGTAGAGAACCCGATGCGCGCCAAGCACTACAAGTCCGCCCGCGGCAAGGGCGGCCTGGTGCGGGCGAGCTGGGAGGAGGCCACCGAGCTGGTCGCGGCCGCGCACGTCTACACGATCGGCAGGTGGGGCCCGGACCGGGTGGCCGGCTTCTCGCCGATCCCTGCGATGTCGCAGGTCTCGCACGCCTCCGGTGCCCGGTTCGTGAACCTCATCGGCGGTTCGATGCTCAGCTTCTACGACTGGTACGCCGACCTCCCGGTCGCCTCGCCGCAGGTGTTCGGCGACCAGACCGACGTGCCGGAGTCCGGCGACTGGTGGAACGCCGGCTACCTGGTGATGTGGGGCTCCAACGTCCCGGTCACCCGCACCCCCGACGCGCACTGGATGACCGAGGCGCGCTACCGCGGCCAGAAGGTGGTGGCGGTCTCCCCGGACTACGCCGACAACGTGAAGTTCGCCGACGAGTGGCTGCCGGCCCGGCCCGGCACGGACGCGGCGCTGGCGATGGCGATGGGCCATGTGGTGCTCAAGGAGTTCTTCGTGGACCGGCAGACGCCCTACTTCACCGACTACGTGAAGAAGTACACCGACCTGCCGTACCTCGTGAGGCTGGACGAGGGCGCGCCGGGCCCGACGTCCGAGGCGGTCCACGTGCCCGGGAAGTTCCTCACCGCTGCGGACCTGCCGGCCTTCGAGCACGAGGAGAACGCCCACTTCAAGACCGTCCTGCTCGACACCCGTTCCGACGAGCCGGTGGTCCCCAACGGCTCGCTCGGCCACCGCTACGGCGACAGCGGGGTCGGTCGCTGGAACCTCGACCTCGGCGACGTCGACCCGAAGCTGTCGCTGATCGACACCTCCCGCGACAGCGTCGCCGTCCGGCTGCCGCGCTTCGACACGCCCGACGGGGCGTCGCGCGACATCGTCCGCGGCGTGCCGGTGCGGCGGGTCGGCGGCCACCTGGTCACCACCGTGTTCGACCTGCTGCTCGCGCAGTACGGCGTCGGACGCGACGGCCTGCCCGGGGAGTGGCCCTCCGGCTACGACGACGCCTCGACGCCGTACACACCCGCCTGGCAGGAGAGCATCACCGGCGTGCCGGCCGCCGCGGCCGCGCGCGTGGGCCGCGAGTTCGCGCAGAACGCCGAGGAGTCCCGCGGCCGCTCGATGATCATCATGGGCGCGGGCGCCAACCACTGGTTCCACTCCGACACGATCTACCGCACGTTCCTGACGCTCACCACGATCACCGGCTGCCAGGGCGTCAACGGCGGCGGCTGGGCCCACTACGTCGGGCAGGAGAAGGTCCGCCCGATTACCGGCTACACGCAGCTGGCCAACGCGCTGGACTGGAACCGCCCGCCGCGCAACATGATCCAGACGGCGTACTGGTACCTCCACACCAACCAGTTCCGATACGACCAGTTCGGCGCGGACACGCTGTCGGCCACCACCGGCCAGGGGCAGCTCGCCGGTAAGTCCACCGCCGACGTGATCGCGCAGAGCGCCCGCATGGGCTGGATGCCGTCCTACCCGACCTTCGACCGCAACCCGCTCGCGATCTCCGAGGAGGCGGCGGCCGCCGGCAAGCCGGTGGGCGAGTACGTCGTCGAGCAGCTCCGGTCCGGCGAGCTCGGCTTCGCCTGCGAGGACCCGGACGCGCCCGAGAACTTCCCGCGGATCCTGTCGGTGTGGCGGGCGAACCTCCTGGGCTCCTCCGGCAAGGGCAACGAGTACTTCCTCAAGCACCTGCTGGGCGCCGACAACGCGGTGCGCGCGAGCGAGACGCCCGAGGGGGTGCGGCCGCAGGACGTGAAGTGGCACGAGCAGGCCCCGGAGGGCAAGCTCGACCTGCTGCTCACCATGGACTTCCGCCAGACCAGCACCACGCTCTTCTCCGACGTCGTGCTGCCCGCGGCGACGTGGTACGAGAAGCACGACCTGAACACCACCGACATGCACCCCTTCGTGCACTCGTTCAACCCCGCCATCGCCCCGCCGTGGCAGGCCCGCACCGACTGGGAGGCCTGGCAGACGATCGGGGCCAAGTTCAGCGAGCTCGCCGCGCCCCGCCTCGGGGTCCGCAAGGACGTGGTCGCGGTCCCGTTGATGCACGACACCCCGGACGCGATGGCCAACCCGCACGGGGTGGTCCGGGACTGGCGGAAGGGCGAGTGCGAGCCGGTGCCCGGCGTGACCATGCCGAAGCTCGTCGAGGTGGAGCGTGACTACGGCGCGGTGATCGACAAGTACAACGCGCTCGGCCCGCTGATGGACACCCTCGGCGCGACCACCAAGGGCGTGACGTTCGACCTCACCGAGCCGGTGGAGTACCTCAGGCACAAGAACGGCGCGGTCCGCGGCGGTGCCGCCGACGGCCGGCCCTCGCTCAAGCGCGACGTGCACGCCTGCGAGGCGATCCTCGCGCTCTCCGGTACGACGAACGGGCACCTGGCCACGCAGGGCTTCAAGACCCTCGAGCGGCGCACCGGCACGAAGCTGGCCGACCTCGCCGAGGAGCACGAGGGCAAGCAGGTCACCTTCGCCGACACGCAGTCGCGACCGGTGCCGGTGATCACCTCGCCGGAGTGGTCCGGCTCGGAGTCCGGTGGTCGCCGCTACTCGCCGTTCACGATCAACGTCGAGCGACTCAAGCCGTGGCACACGCTGACCGGCCGCATGCACTTCTACCTTGACCACGACTGGATGGCCGAGCTCGGGGAGAACATGCCGGTCTACCGCCCGCCGCTGAACATGGGCGCGCTGTTCGCGGAGCCCCCGGTGGGCAACCTGGCCGAGGCCGCGACGGCCGACGGCGGCGTGGCCGGCCTGACGGTGCGCTACCTGACCCCGCACAACAAGTGGTCGATCCACTCGGAGTACCAGGACAACCTGTTCATGCTGTCGCTCTCGCGCGGCGGTCCGAGCATCTGGATCAGCGACCGGGACGCGGAGAAGGTGGGCATCGTCGACAACGACTGGATCGAGGCGGTCAACCGCAACGGCGTCGTCGTGGCCCGGGCGATCGTCTCCCACCGGATGCCCGAGGGCACGGTGTACATGTACCACGCGCAGGACCGGCTGATCGACGTACCGATCGCGGAGACCTCCGGCAAGCGGGGCGGCGTCCACAACTCGCTGACCCGGCTGATGGTCAAGCCCAGCCACCTCATCGGTGGCTACGCCCAGCTCGCGTTCGCGTTCAACTACCTGGGCCCCACCGGCAACCAACGAGACGAAGTGACCGTGATCCGCAAGCGGTCGCAGGAGGTGCAGTACTGATGCGCGTCATGGCACAGATGGCCATGGTGATGAACCTCGACAAGTGCATCGGGTGTCACACCTGCTCCGTGACCTGCAAGCAGGCCTGGACCAACCGGTCCGGCACCGAGTACGTCTGGTTCAACAACGTGGAGACCCGGCCGGGCCTGGGCTACCCGCGCACCTACGAGAACCAGGAGAAGTGGAAGGGCGGCTGGGAGCTCAACAAGCGCGGCCGGCTGAAGCTCAAGGCCGGCGGGCGCTACAAGAAGCTGCTCACGATCTTCTCCAACCCGAAGCTGCCGTCGATCGACGAGTACTACGAGCCGTGGACCTACGACTACGCCACGCTCACCGACGCGCCCGCGCAGGAGCACACGCCGGTGGCGCGGCCCAAGTCGCTGATCTCCGGAAAGGACATGAAGATCGAGTGGTCGGCCAACTGGGACGACGACCTCGGCGGCTCGACGGCCAACACCCACGCCGACCCGATGCTGAAGAACATCGCCGACAAGGTGAAGTTCGAGTTCGAGCAGACCTTCATGTTCTACCTGCCGCGCATCTGCGAGCACTGCCTGAACCCGTCCTGCGCGGCGTCCTGCCCGAGCGGCGCGATCTACAAGCGCTCCGAGGACGGCATCGTGCTCGTCGACCAGGACCGCTGCCGCGGCTGGCGCATGTGCGTGTCCGGCTGCCCCTACAAGAAGGTCTACTTCAACCACCGCACCGGCAAGGCCGAGAAGTGCACGTTCTGCTTCCCGCGCATCGAGGTCGGCCTGCCGACGGTGTGCTCGGAGACGTGCGTGGGCCGGCTGCGCTACATCGGCCTGATGCTGTACGACGCCGACAAGGTGCTCGAGGCGGCCTCGACGCCGGACGAGCAGGGGCTCTACGAGGCGCAGCGGGAGGTCTTCCTCGATCCGTTCGACCCGCAGGTCCAGCGCGAGGCCGAGCGGGCCGGCATCCCGCACGACTGGGTGGAGGCCGCGCAGCGGTCGCCGATCTGGGCGTTGATCAACAAGTACAAGGTCGCGCTCCCGCTGCACCCGGAGTACCGCACCATGCCGATGGTCTGGTACATCCCGCCGCTGTCGCCGGTGGTCGACGTGGTCAAGGAGACCGGCGAGGACGCCGAGGACAAGGGCAACCTGTTCGCGGCGATCGACGCGCTCCGCATTCCGGTGGAGTACCTCGCCGAGCTGTTCACCGCCGGTGAGGTCGAGCCGGTGGACGGGGTGCTGAAGAAGCTCGCGGCGATGCGTTCCTACATGCGCGACATCAACCTGGGCCGCAACCCGGACGCCTCGATCCCCGAGTCGGTGGGCATGAGCGAGGAGGAGATGTACGACATGTACCGCCTGCTCGCGATCGCCAAGTACGAGGAGCGCTACGTGATCCCGCCCGCCCACGCGGAACAGGCGCACTCGCTCGAGGAGCTCGCCACCGAGTGCTCGCTGGACTACGAGGGCGGCCCGGGGATGGGCGGCTCCGGACCGTTCGGCGAGGGCTCCGGCACACCCACGCCGCTCGCGGTCGAGAACTTCGCGATGCTCCAGGACCGGCAGACCACCGACACGCTGGCCGCCCCGGCCGGCAAGGCGTCGCGGGTGAACCTGCTGAACTGGGACGGCAAGGGCTCGCCGAGCGGCATGTTCCCGCCGCGCTCGGAGGGGCCCGAGTCCGTGACGTCGGAGAACGGCGGCAGCGCGACCAGCGGCGGCAGCGACGCTCCGGCGCCGGACACCTCCGGGGACGGCAGCACCGGGCCGGGCGGCACCGCGGGCACGACGGGTGGTGCGGACTTCCGATGAGGCGCAAGCACCCGAAGCCGACGCTGACCTCCGAGCAGCTGCTGCTCGCCTGGCAGTCGGCGTCGCTGCTGCTCGACTACCCCGACGAAGGGCTGCTCGCGCGGCTCGACGTCGTCCGGTCGGCGTCGCAGCGGCTGCCGGAGGAGGTCGGCGCACCCCTGCGCGAGGTGGCCGACCACCTGCAGGCCACGCCGCTCGGTGAGGTGCAGGCCGACTACGTCGAGACCTTCGACACCCGCCGGCGCTGCAACCTCTTCCTCACCTACTTCGCGCACGGCGACACCCGCAAGCGCGGGATGGCACTGCTGCGGTTCAAGCAGACCTACCTGCGCTCGGGCTTCGTGCTCGACGACGGCGAGCTGCCCGACCACCTGTGCGTGGTGCTTGAGTACGCCGCGACCGTCGACCAGGAGCTCGGGCGACGGTTGATGCTCGACCACCGGGCCGGCCTGGAGCTGCTGCGGCTGTCCCTTCGCGACCGGCGCTCCCCGTGGGCGCCGGTCCTGGACGCGGTCAGTGCGACGCTCCCGCCGCTCCAGGGCGAGGAGATGGACGCCGTACGCCGCCTTGCCGCCGAGGGCCCGCCCGAGGAGGAGGTCGGGCTCGACCCGTACGCCGTGGCCGAGCTCGACCCCGCGATCGCCAACGCCGCAGGACGGCAGGAGCTGCTGCCGATGCCGAGGATGCCAGGAGCCCGTGCATGAACCAGTTCCTCTGGGTGGTCTTCCCCTACATCTGCCTGACCGTCTTCGTGGTCGGCCACGTGTGGCGCTACCGCTACGACAAGTTCGGCTGGACCACGCGCTCCTCGCAGCTCTACGAGAACCGGCTGCTGCGCATCGGCAGCCCGCTGTTCCACTTCGGGATCCTGTTCGTGTTCCTCGGGCACGTGATGGGCCTGGCGGTGCCGAAGGCGTGGACCGACGCGGTCGGCGTTAGCGAGCACCTCTACCACCTCGGCGCGGTGACCATCGGGACCGCGGCCGGCGTGGCCACGGTGGTCGGCATGGTGATCCTGATCTATCGCCGCCGCACGGTCGGCCCGGTGTTCTCCGCGACCACCAAGATGGACAAGCTCATGTACGCCGTGCTGGCGGCCGTGATCATCCTCGGCATGGTCAACACCGTGGTGGCCAACGCGCTCACCAACTACGACTACCGCGAGGGCGTGTCGATCTGGTTCCGCGGGATCTGGCGCTTCCAGACCTACCCGGGGCTGATGGCCTCGGCCCCGCTGAGCTTCCAGCTGCACGGCCTGGTCGCGATGGCGCTGTTCGCGCTGTGGCCGTTCACCCGGCTGGTGCACGTGTTCAGCGCCCCCCTCGGGTACCTCACCCGGCCCTACATCGTCTACCGCAGCCGGGACGACCGGGCGCTGGGCAGCCACCGGCCGCGCCGCGGCTGGGAACGGATCGGTTCCTGACGTGTGCGAGCACTGCGGCTGCCGGGGCGTACAGCCGATCGCGGAGCTGATGGACGAGCACCTGGCCCTGCTGGACCTGGCCGGGGAGGTGCGGCGGCTGCTTCTCGCCGGCGACCGGGGTGCGGCGGCGGACCGCCTCGCGGTCCTGACCGGCCACCTCGGCCGGCACGTCCGCCGGGAGGAGGCCGGCGTCTTCGCCGCCCTGGTCGCGCAGGGCGACTTCACCGACGAGGTGGCCGCGCTCGAGGCGGATCACCGGACCTTCGACGCGGCGGTGGCGTGCCTGGACCCGGGTGCCGACGACTTCGCGGACCACGTGTCCCGACTGCTGCGGGAGCTCGACGACCACGTGGAGCGGGAGAACCTCGGCATCTTCCCGGTCTCCGTGGTGACGCTGGGCGCCACCGGCTGGCACACCGTGGACCGGGCCCACGAGCAGACCCCGAGCTTCCTGCGCGACCCGGACGTCGCGGCGTCCCGCGGCCCCTGAAACACCTGGGCGGAATCGCCCGCGCCGCATAGACTTGGGCAGGGGGATACTGATGAAGACTGGTTCGTGGGTATGAGTGCCGATATGGAGGCCGGGATCTCGCCGGACTCCGCGGAGCTGCTCGGGGCGCTCGGGCACGCGGTGATCGCGACGGATCTCGACGGCGTGGTCCTGCACTGGAACGCGGCCGCCGAACGGATGTACGGCTGGACCGCGGCGGAGGCGGTGGGCCGGCAAATCGCCGCCCTGCTCGTTCCGGACCTGTGCCGCGAGGCCGGGGCGGAGATCTTCGCGGCCCTGCGGCGCGGCGAGACCTGGTCCGGGGGCTTCCTCGTGCGTCGCAAGGACGGCAGCAGGTTTCCGGTCCTGGTGACCGACTCGGGTGTCTACCACCGCGGCGCGCTCACCGCGATCGTCGGTGTCTCGACGAACCTGGGGGCCGCGGTGGCCCCACTCCTGGAGCGCTCCAGCGACGCCGCCCTCGTGCTGCGCGCGGACGGGGTGCTCAGCTACGTGAGCCCGGCCGTGACGTCCCTGTTCGGGTGGTCCGTCGAGGAGGTCCTGGGCGGGCCGATCGTGCCGCTGCTGCACCCGCAGGACCACGGCGTGCTCTCGGACTTCCTCGCGGCGCTGACCTCAACTGCCGCCGAGCAGCCGCGGACGGTGGACCTGCGGGTCAGGCGGCACGACGACTGGGTGTGGGTCGAGGCGTCGCTGATGAACCTGCTCGACGACCCGGTGGTGCGCGGCGTGGTCTGCAACCTGCGGATCAGCGCCCGCCGGGCGGCGCTGCGCGCGGCGGAGCAGCGCACACGCCAGCTCGAGGGCGCCCTCGAGTCGCGGGTGCTGATCGAGCAGGCGAAGGGTTTCCTCGCCTGCCGGTTCGACGTCGACGTCGACGACGCCTTCACGGCGATGCGCAGCTACGCGCGCAGCCACAACGCGGCCCTGCGGGACGTCGCGGCACGGGTGGTGCGCGAGCAGCTCGACCCCGGGCTGGGGCGGGCGTAGCCGGGCCCGAGAACGACAGATTCCCCGGGACACCGTCGACGGTCTCCCGGGGAATCTCACTGGTCGGGCTGACAGGATTTGAACCTGCGGCCTCCTCGTCCCGAACGAGGCGCGCTACCAAGCTGCGCCACAGCCCGAATGCGTCGGGGAGTCTACCCGAGCGTCTCGCCGGTCATGAAATCGGCCTCGGTGTCAGCCGCACCAGGGTCGCCTCGGGTCGACAGAACAGCCGGACCGGGGCGAACGGAGAGGTGCCCAGGCCGGCGGAGACGTGCAGCCACGAGGATCCGGGGTCCCCGGCCCGGCTGTCTGCCGGGTGCCGGTGCAGGCCCTTGACCCGGCCGGTGTCGAGGTCGCAGTTGGTCACCAGCGCGCCCCACGGCAGGCACACCTGGCCGCCGTGCGTGTGCCCGGCGAACACCGCCTCGTAGCCGTCGCGCGCGAACTGGTCGAGGACCCGCAGGTACGGCGCGTGGGTGACTCCCACGCGCAGGTCGGCGGCCTCGTCCGCCGGTCCCGCCACGGACGCGAGGTCGTCGTAGCCGAGGTGCGGGTCGTCGACGCCGGCGAACGCGACGGTGGTGTCGCCCACCTTCACGGTGTCCGTGCGGTTGGTGAGGTCTACCCAGCCGCGCTCGGCGAGACCGGCGCGCAGGTCTCGCCACGGCAGGATCGGGGAGTCGGTGTTGCGGGAGCCGTCGTCGGGCAGCAGGTACCTCAGCGGGTTGCGCAGGGTCGGCGCGAAGTAGTCGTTGGAGCCGAACACGAACACCCCGGGGGCGTCCAGCAGCTCGTCGAACATCTCCAGCACGACCGGCACCGAGCGCGGGTGCGCCAGGTTGTCCCCGGTGTTCACGACCAGATCGGGCTCGAGGGCGGCCAGGGCGCGCACCCAGTCGCGCTTGCGGCGCTGGCCCGGCGTGACATGCAGGTCGGAGAGGTGCAGCACCTTCAGGGGCCGGTGCCCCGGCGGAAGCACCGGCATGTCGACGTACCGCAGCGCGAACCAGCGCAGCTCGACGCCGGCGCTGTAGGCGAGCGTCGCCGACCCGGCGAGGACGCCCAGGCCGAGGGTGCGGGTCAGCGCGCGGGCGGGGCGGCGGGCGGCGGGCGGCATCCCCCAAGACTGCCACAGCGGGTGAAGCTTTCCCCGGCTGCCACAATGGTCGACGTGAGTGACCTCAAGGACCGTCTCCGTGCCGACCTGACCACCGCCATCAAGGCGCGCGACGAGGTGCGCTCCTCGACCCTGCGGATGGTGCTCTCGGCGATCACGAACGCCGAGGTGTCGGGCAAGCAGGCGCGCGAGCTCAGCGACGACGACGTGGTCGGGGTGCTCAGCAGCGAGGCGAAGAAGCGCCGCGAGGCCGCGGAGGCCTTCGACGCGGCCGGTCGCACCGACAGCGCCGCCAAGGAGCGGGCCGAGGCTGCGGTGATCGCCGACTACCTCCCCGCGCAGCTCGGCGAGGAGGAGATCAAGGACCTGGTCACCTCCACGATCGCCTCCCTCGGGGTGGCCGGGGACGGGATGCGTGCGATGGGCCGGGTGATGGGCGCGCTGCAGCCCCAGATCAAGGGCCGTGCCGATGGCGGCACGGTGTCGGCGGAGGTGCGCCGCCAGCTCGGGTGAGCCGGCCGGGGGGTCAGTGCTTGGGCTTGCCGTGCCCGTGCCCGTGCCCGGGCCCGGGAGCGCCGCCGCCACCGCCGCCGCCTCCGCCGGTGTTCTTGGGGGTCGGTGGCACGTACGGCGTGCCGTCGGAGACGTAGATCGTCACCGTGCTCCCGGTGCCGGCCTGGGTGCCGGAGCCGGGGCTCAGGTAGGCGACCGTGCCGCGGGCGTTCGAGCTGTTCACCATCGGGCCGATGACCGGGTTGAAGCCGGCCTTGCGGAGCACGCTGGCCGCCTTGGACGTGCTGTACCCGTATACCGACGGCACCGTGACCTGCTGCCCCTGGATGGTGGTCGGGTTCGGGGCGTGGAACTTGGCGTCCGGCAGCCACTTCTGGATCACGTGCATCGCGTCGCCCCACATCGGCCCGGCGGTGGTGGAGCCGTGCGCGCCGCTGATGTAGGCACCGCCGACCGTCTGCCCGTTGAGGCTGACCCAGTGGCCCTGCGCGTTCGCCCCGGCGATCATCGACGCGCCGGCCAGGTTCGGGGTGTAGCCGATGAACCACACGGCCCGGTTGCTGTCGGTGGTGCCGGTCTTGCCGGCGGACTGCTGGTTGAGGCCCAGCCCGGCGCCGTACCCGAATCCACCCGGCTCCTGGACACCGCGCAGGATGTCGTTGACGGCGTCGGCGACGTCGTTCGGCAGCACCTGCTGGCACTGCTTGGGGAAGTCCTCGATCACCTTGCCGGAGCTGCTGAGCACCTGGGTGACCGGGCGGGCGTCGCAGTGCAGGCCCCGGGCCGCGAAGGTGGCGTAGGCGCTGGCCATCGTCAACGGGTCCGTGTCGACGATGCCGAGGGTGAACGGCGGGTAGATCTGGCTCTCCGGGACGGTGACGCCCATGGCGCGGGCCAGCTTGACCGGCTCGCACAGCCCGGTGCGCTGCTCCAGCTGGGCGAAGAAGGTGTTCACCGAGAGCTGGGTGCCGGTGTAGAGGTCGAAGGTGCCGGAGCCCGTGGAGTTCTGCGGGCTCCAGGTGTCGGCGCTGCGGATGTAGCCGTTACAGCGCTTGAACGAGCTGACCGGTAGCGAGATGGACTGGGGGGCGTGGATCTGGGTGGAGAGCGGGATGCCCTGCTTGATCGCCGCGGAGACGACGAACACCTTGAACGTCGAGCCGGCCTGGAACCCGTTGGCGTCGCCGTACTTCGCCGGGACGACGTAGTTCAGGTAGGTCTCGCCCTTCTTCTTGTTGCTGCCCATCGGGCGCGACTGTGAGAGCGCGCGGACCTTGCCGGTGCCCGGCTGCACCAGCGCCAGCCCGCCGATGGCCTGGTCGGTGGGGTGGACGTGGCTGCGCACCGAGGCGTCGGCGGCCTTCTGCATCCGCGGGTCGACGGTCGTCTTGATGGTCAGGCCGCCGCTGTTGAGCAGTCGGCGACGCTCGTCCTCGGTCTTGCCCAGGGCCTTGTCGGCCATCAGGTACCGCACGGCGTAGTCGCAGAAGAACGGCGCGGTCGAGGACACGCAGCCGTTGCGGGCCGCGGTGACCTTGAGCCCGAGGCCCTGCTTCTTCGCGTCCCGGGCCTCGGACCGGGAGATGACGTTGAGCTGCGCCATCCGGTCCAGGACCACGTCCCGGCGGTCCCGGGCCTGGCTCGGGTTGTTGGTGGGGTCGTACCCGCTGGGGTTCTTGACCAGCCCGGCGAGCAGGGCGGCCTGGCGCAGCGTCAGCTTGGAGGCGGGCCGGGAGAAGTAGTGCCGCGCCGCGGCCTCGATGCCGTAGGCGCCGTCGCCGAAGTAGGCGATGTTCAGGTAGCGCTCCAGGATCCAGTTCTTGGAGTACTTCTGCTCGAACGCGATGGCGTAGCGGAGCTCGTTGATCTTGCGCTGGTAGGTGTCCGCGGTCGCGGCCAGGCGCTCCTTCTTGGTCTTGGCCTGGTTGAGCAGCGTCATCTTCACCATCTGTTGGGTGATCGACGAGCCGCCCTGCACCGTGCCACCGCTGGCCTGGTTCGTCACGAACGCGCGCAGCGTGCCCTTCAGGTCCAAGGCGCCGTGCTGGTAGAAGCGGTAGTCCTCGATGGAGATGATCGCCTGGCGCATGATCGGGGCGACCTTGGCCAGCGGCACGTTCACCCGGTTCTGGTCGTACAGCGTGGCCAGCACGGAGCCGTCCTTCGCCAGCAGCCGGGTGCGCTGTGCGAGCGGCTCGGCGGTGAGGTCCGAGGGCAGCTTGTCCATCTGGTTCGCGACGTTGCGCGCGCCCAGCCCGGCCACTCCGGCGAACGGGATCGCCAGCCCGGCCGCCAGCACGCCCATCACGGCGGCGACGGCCAGCATCACACTCAGATGGGAGGCGATGGCGGACGGCTTCAGGCGGTCGGTTCTGCGCGCGGACATGGGCACAAGGGTACGGGAACGCTGCACGGGTCCCGCCGGTACCGCATCCGGGCTAGGCTGTCACGTACCCACGGCCGTGGGCGCGTCGGAGGGGCTGGCCCGAACGGACTAGCGGCCAATCTCCCATCCGTCACCCCAGTGCCCGTCCGGCCCGCACGATGCGGGCAGACCCCTCCCGAACGGACATTCGGCTGGCGGTAGTAGTCATTTCGGACTACCACAAGTTGCTCCCTCTGTGTCTGTTTCGTGCCGGTATCTGTCTTTACCTTTCTTGGTGGGGATTGACTCACTGAGGCCCGTTGGGAGCGGGCCCTCTCGGAGGGACGAAGCAGATGACCTGGAACGAAGACTGGGCCACCAAGGCGCTCTGCAACCAGGCGCGCCCGGACGAGCTGTTCGTGCGCGGTGCCGCCCAGAACCGCGCCAAGCAGCTGTGTGCCGGCTGCCCGGTGCGCACCGAGTGCCTCGCCGAGGCGCTCGACAACCAGATCGAGTGGGGTGTGTGGGGCGGCATGACCGAGCGCGAGCGCCGGGCCCTGCTGCGCCGTCGTCCCAACGTCACCTCGTGGCGGGTGCTGCTCGAGACCGCGATGGCCGACCACGCCGCCACCACCGCCGCGATGGCCGTGAGCGCCGCCACGGCCTGATCATCGGGTCAGCCGGCGAGCAGCTGACCGACCAGGCGCAGCCCGTCGAGGTCGTGCACGTCCGTGGACAGCGCCGGCACCACCGCGGTGGGCACGGCGGGGTGCGCCGCCGCGAACCGCTGGCGCAGGTGACCCTCGCGCCCGACGACACGGGCCCGGTCCGCGTGCAGCCGCAGCAGGGCCGCGGCCAGCTCGTCCGGCCCGTCGCCGAGCCGCTCGGCCGCGGCGAGCGCCTGCTCCGCGGAGAGTCCCCCCGGCGGCACCTGGTTGGCGCGGTTCACCACGAGCCCGGCCAGCGGCATCCGCTCCTCGCTGAGCCGCTCGACGAAGTACGACGCCTCCCGCAACGCGTCCGGCTCCGGGGCGGCGACCACCAGGAACGCGGTGCCCGGGGCTTGGAGCAGCTCGAAGGTCTTCTGCGCCCGTTGTCGGAACCCGCCGAACAGGGTGTCGAAGGCCGAGACGAACATCTGCATGTCGCGCAGCACCTGCGCGCCCAGGACCTTGGTGAGCGCGTTGGTGATCACGCCCAGTCCCGCGGTCATCAGCCGAGCCGGCCCCCGGGCGGGCGCCAGCAGGATCCGGATGAACCGGCCGTCCAGGAAGCTGGAGAGCCGCTCGGGGGCGTCGAGGAAGTCCAGCGCCGAGCGGGACGGCGGGGTGTCGACGACGATCAGGTCCCACCGGCCGGTCCGGCGCGCGTCCTTGTCGAGCTGGCCGAGCTTCTCCATCGCCATGTACTCCTGGGTCCCCGCGAACGACGTGGACAGCGCCACGTAGAACGGGTTGGCCAGGATCTGCGCGGCCTTCTCCGGGGTGGCCTGGCTCTCGACCACCTCGTCGAAGGTGCTCTTCATGTCGAGCATCATCGCGTCGAGGGAGCCGGAGTCGCCGTCGCCGGACCCGGTCTCCGCGACACCGGGCACCGGGCGAGGGGTGTTGTCGAGCGACTCGATGCCCATCGCCTGGGCCAGGCGGCGAGCCGGGTCGATGGTGAGCACCACGACCTTGCGGCCACGCTCCGCCGCGCGCAGCCCGAGCGCCGCCGAGGTCGTGGTCTTGCCCACCCCGCCGGAGCCGCAGCACACGATGATCCGGGTGTGCGGGTCGTCGAGCAGGGCGTCCACGTCGAGGGCGGGGGTGCCGTCGGGCTTGGCCGCGAGGGGACCGACGCGGGCGCTGGATCGGGTGCCGGGGGGACTCATGCCATCCCCTGCTCGCACAGGTCCGCCGCGAGCTCGTAGAGCCCGCCCAGGTCGACCCCGTCGGGCAACCGGGGCAGCTCGTAGGTGGGCACCTCCAGGTCGTCGATGCGGGACCGCTGCTCGTCCTCGAGGGCGCGCCGCTCGGCGTGCGCGCGGGCCTCGCCCAGCAGCCCGTCGAGCAGGGCCTTGGACGCCTTGACCCCCGCACGGTCGAGGCCGGCCAGCACCTCGTCCCGGGGCAGGTCCCCGCGCAGCGCCTGGTCGCGGGCCTCGCCGTCGAGCTCCCGGTTGCGCAGCAGGTTGACGACCACGCCGCCGACCGGCAGCCCATCCTTGCGCAGCTCCTCGATCCCGTCGGTGGTCTCCTGCACCGGCATGTCCTCCAGCACCGTGACCAGGTGCACGGCGGTGCGCTGCGAGCGCAGCAGCGTCATCACGGTGTCGGCCTGGCTGCGGATCGGGCCGACCTTGGCGAGCCCGGCCAGCTCGCTGTTCACGTTCAGGAACTGCGCGATCCGGCCCGTGGGCGGCGCGTCGAGCACGACCGCGTCGTAGTTGCGGCTGTTCTTGCCGCGCCGGTTGCGGTTCACGGCCTCGTAGACCTTGCCGGTGAGCAGCACGTCGCGCACGCCCGGGGCGATCGTGGTCGCGAAGTCGATGACCCCGAAGCGGTCGAGGGCCCTGCCGGCGCGGCCGAGCCGGTAGTACATCGCGAGGTACTCCAGCAGCGCGGACTCCGGGTCGATCGCGAGTGCGTAGACGTCCCCGCCGTCGTTCGGTCCGCTGGCGACCCGGCGCTCCTCGTAGGGGAGCGGGGGCACGTCGAACATCTGGGCGACGCCCTGCCGGCCCTCCACCTCGCAGAGCAGCACCGTCTTGCCGCGCGAGGCCAGGGCAAGCGCGAGCGCGGCGGCCACCGTGGACTTGCCGGTGCCACCCTTCCCGGTGACGACGTGCAGCTTCACGCCGTCCCAGTCGCTCTCGTGCGCGCTCACGTGAGGGAGCCTAGCCGCCGACCCGCCTCGGCAAACCCGGTGTGACGGTGGTCATGTGCGCCGCGGTCAGTGCGGCGGGGCCCGATGTGTGGGCGGAGCCCATCCACCTGCGCGCGGGCACGTGACTAGGGTGTCCCTCGTTGGCCGTATGACGTGTGGCACACCGTCGTACGGATCGTGCTGAGGGAGGTCTTCGTGGACAAGGTGGTCGCGAGCGCTGCCGAGGCCGTGGCCGACATCGCGAGCGGTTCGACGCTGGCGGTGGGCGGTTTCGGGCTGTGTGGCGTGCCGGAGGTTCTGATCGAGGCGCTGCTGGCGCAGGGCGCCGACGAGCTCGAGGCGGTGTCGAACAACTGCGGCGTCGACGAGTGGGGCCTGGGCAAGCTGCTGCTGGCGAAGCGGATCCGGCGGATGATCTCGTCCTACGTGGGGGAGAACAAGGAGTTCGCCCGGCAGTACCTGCACGGCGAGCTGGAGGTCGAGCTGACCCCGCAGGGCACGCTGGCCGAGCGGATGCGCGCGGGTGGCACCGGGATCCCGGCGTTCTTCACCGCGAGCGGGGTGGGCACCCAGGTCGCCGAGGGTGGGCTGCCGTGGCGGTACGACGACGCCGGGAACGTGACGGTGTCCTCGCCGGCGAAGGAGACCCGGACCTTCGAGACCGCGGAGGGGGAGAAGGAGTTCGTGCTCGAGCACGCGATCGTTGCCGACTTCGGTCTGGTGCGGGCGTGGAAGGGCGACCGGCACGGCAACCTGGTGTTCCGGCTGTCGGCGCAGAACTTCAACCCGCTCGCGGCGATGTGCGGGCGGACCACGATCGCGGAGGTGGAGCACCTCGTCGAGCCGGGCGAGATCGACCCGGCGGAGGTGCACACGCCGGGGGTGTTCGTGCAGCGGGTGGTGCCGCTGACCCCGGACCAGGTGGCCGACAAGCGGATCGAGAAGCGCACCACACGGGGGGCTCCGCCCCCCGTGGACCCCCCGACCAGGACCGCCACACGGGGGGCTCCGCCCCCCGTGGACCCCCCGACCACGACGAGGTCGGCGGCGGGTACCGAAGGAGGGGTGGCCTGAGATGGCGTGGAGCCGTGAGGAGATGGCCGCGCGGGCGGCCTCGGAGCTGACCGACGGGTCGTACGTCAACCTCGGCATCGGGCTGCCGACGCTGGTGCCGAACTACGTGGCCGACGACGTGGAGCTGGTGCTGCAGTCCGAGAACGGCATCCTCGGCGTGGGGGCCTACCCCTACGACGGGGAGGAGGACGCCGACCTGATCAACGCCGGCAAGGAGACCGTCACGCTGCGCCACGGCGCCTCGTTCTTCGACTCCGCAACCTCGTTCGGGATGATCCGGGGCGGCAAGATCGACGCCGCGATCCTCGGCGCGATGCAGGTCTCGAAGACCGGGGACATCGCGAACTGGATGATCCCCGGGAAGATGGTCAAGGGGATGGGTGGCGCGATGGACCTGGTGCACGGCGCCAAGCGGGTGGTCGTGCTGATGGAGCACGTCGCCAAGGACGGCTCGTACAAGATCGTGGACGAGTGCTCGCTGCCCTACACCGGCCGCGGCGTGGTGCAGCGGATCATCACCGACCTCGCCGTCATCGACGTCGCGCCCGAGGGCCTGAGGCTCGTCGAGCTGGCGCCCGGGGTCACCGAGGACGAGGTGCGCGCCAAGACCGAGCCCAACCTCACCACCTGATTACCAGGGGATGCAGGCAATCTGTCGCATCCCGGGGTGATCTTGCCCAGGGAAGTGACAGATTGCCGAGGGCAGGAGCGCTCAGGTGGCGGTGCGCATCAAACGCCGGATCCGGGCGGCCGTCTCGGCGCCGTGGTACAGGTCCGACCAGACCAGGCGCACCATGCCCCAGCCGAGAGCCTCGCGGAGCCGGTCCTCGCGGACTTTCTCCCGGAAGACCGCGTCTCCTGGTTCCTCGCCGGGTTTGAGCAGCCGGCCGTACTTGACCTTGCCGTCGAACTCGCCGAGGAGCCGGCCCGCCGGCCACGCGAAGTCCGTCGTACCGATGAGCAGGCCGGTCGCGTCGACGACGCCGTACTGGAGCTCGGGTGCCGGCAGGCCGTGCGCGTAGCACAGGTAGCGGGATCTGGACTCGCCCACGGACTCCGCTCCGCCGTCGGCCATGCGCACGGCGACCTCGAGGCCCTGCATGCCCGGCCAGCGCACCATCAGCGCGAAGACGGCCATGAGCAGCTCGGGGGACACGCCGCTGCGCAGCAGCGAGTCGAGCACGACGAGCGCGGCTTCGGTGGACACCACGGAGGCGGTCTCGAGCGCTGCCCGCACTCTCTGCATGACGAGCACCCCGTTGACCTCGACCAGGTCCGAGGCGATGGAGAAGCCCTCGTGGTGCACCACGTCCGCCTCGGTGCGGCCCGCGGCCCCGTCCAGCCGGGTCACGTGCACCAGGGACAGGTCGGCGTCCCAGAGCGCCAGTCCGTGCATCAGGGCAGCGCTGGTGTGGCTGAGCGCGACCCGGTCACCGAGCTTGCTGGCCACAGCGTGGGCCCGGGCCAGATGCAGGTCGATCGCGGTCGCCGAGGCCCACAGGTCGGCGTACGTGTAGACGCCCTGGCGTAGTCGCCGCCAGAGCCTGGCCTTGAGGGCTCGCCGGATCGCGTTGTCGTCGTACCCGTGCGCGAGCGCGTCGGTGCGGGTGAAGTAGCCCTGGGTCTCGGCGAGGATCCGGAGTCTGTCCATGGGCAGATCCTCTGCGGCGCGACGGCGCGCGGCCCGGGTTGCTCGGGGTTCTGTTGACTGCACGGCTGGCCGAGCAGGTGTGGACGGGATCTGGATCGTTCTCGCGGCGACGTACCGGGGCAATCTGTCACTTCCCGCGGCAAGATCACCGAGGGGTGTGACAGTTCCCCTGCATCCCTTGGTAATCAGGCGGCCGGCGCGGCGGGTCAGAGGTCGGGGTGCCGGGTGGCCAGCCGGTAGAACCCGGAGTGGAACACCAGCGGCTCGCCACCGGGGGCCTCGTAGGACTCGATCTCGCCGAAGAACACCACATGGTCCCCGGCGTCCACCCGGTGCGTGCGGCGGCACACGAAGTGCGCCACCGTGCCCTCCAGCACCGGCGGGCGTACGGCGTCCGGGTGCTCGACCTGGTCGGCCGGCACGAGCGTCACACCGTCGAACTTGTCGGCACCGGAGGTCGAGAACTGCCGCGAGAGGTGGTGCTGGTCGGAGGCGAGCACGTTCACCGCGAACCGGTCCGCCGCGTCGAAAGCGGCCAGCGAGGGGGAGCTCTTGGCCGCCGCCCAGAGCACCAGCGGCGGGTTGACCGACACCGAGGTGAACGAGTTCGCGGTCATCCCCCAGCGGTTGCCGTCCGCGTCCTGGGCGGTCACCACGGTCACGCCGGTGGCGTACTGCCCGAGGGCGCGACGCAGGTCGCGGGGGTCGAACCGGGACCGCTCGGCACGCCGCGCGGCCTCCAGGAAAGCCCGGGCCTCGTCGGCGTCGAACCACCAGGGGCTGAACAGCCGCGCGTCGTCGAACCCGGCGGCGATCTGGGCGGCGATCCCGGGGTGCTCCGCCGCCGCGTCGACCAGCTCGCGCTGGTGGGCGCCGGCGGGCCGCAGCCACGAGTTCGTCCACTCGGTGGCCCACTGCGCCCACCCGCGCCAGAAGTTGGCGAACGTGCGCTGCATCCAGTCCTCGTCGAAGGCGCCGTCGTGCGCGGTGATCGCCTCGAGGTAGAACCCGGCCGACTTGATCGCGTTGTTCGACCCCTGGCTGGTCAGCGGGTCGTTGAGCACCACCACGTCGGCCATCCCGAGCACGTGCGCGCCCGAGGGCAGCACGCCGACCGGCCGCCGTACCGTCGGGGTGATCCGGCCGCTGAGCACCGCGTGGGCGTCCACCACCCGGTGCCCGCCCGGCAGCCGCGCCGCCTCGCTCGGGAAGCGCTCGGCCAGCACCCGCTCCAGCCGGGCGAGGTGCTCCGCCGCGGAGGACACGTCGTCCCAGCAGTCCAGCGGCCCGCCGGGCACCCCCTCGACGACGAAGATGTCGCACGGGCCGTCCACCGTCAGCGCCGGGCAGGTGAAGCACTCCCCGACGCCCTCCACGCTGTGGTAGCGCAGCCCCGGCCCGTCCGGGTCGGGGGTCACCCCGTGCAGGTAGGTCAGCGACGCGACCCGCTGCGCTGAGGAGTACGGCGACCGGGCGCGGTCGACCTCGAACAGGGCACCGAGCCCGCCGCGGCCGGTGGACACCACCACCAGGTCGTGGTCGCGGGCCAGGTCCTCGAGGTCGTCGACGGTCGCGGAGCGCACCACGACCTTGCCGCCCCGGCGCTCGATCTCGTCGAGCAGCAGCGGCACCCGCAGCCGCTGGTCGATCGAGCGGGCCGGGGTGCCGAACGTGGTGCTGAACCGGGCCTCGGAGCCGTCCGCGCGCACGGTGTCGTAGGACATCCGGCCGAGGCGCGGCGCGGGCGGCAGCAGGTCCGAGATGCCCAGGGCGGTCTCCGCCTCCAGCGCGGACTCGAAGGTGATCTGGCTCGACATCACCGAGCCGCCGCGGATCTCCTCCCCGGTGCGGTCCGAGACCAGGGTGACGTCGTGGCGCTGGCGCAGCAGGCCGAGCGCGAGGGCGGTGCCGGCGGGGCCGGCGCCGACCACGGCGATCCGGCGGGGGGCGTCACTCATGTCCCCCACGATCTCACTCGCCGCGAACCGCCGACAGCACGGCCGGCCACGCCGCGGACGCCGGGTCGATCACCCCGAAGTGCTCGATGCCGGCGAGCTCGCGCAGGTCGACGAACCCGTGTCGCTCCCGGAGCCCGCGGCTGTTGCCGACCGGCACCACGTCGTCCTCGACGCCGTGCACGACCACCACCTGGCACGCGGGGCGGCAGTCCAGCCGGGTGGCCGGGTCGGCCGCGTCGTACGCCGCGGGCACCTCGTCGGGCTCGCCGCCGAGCAGCGCCTGGGTGGCGCGCGCACCGAGACCGTCGCGGGCGGCGGCGCGCAGGTCGCCGACCGGCGCCAGGCCGACCACCCGGTCGAGGTGGTGCGGCCGGTTGGCCAGCCAGAGCGCGAGGTGGCCGCCGGCCGAGTGCCCGACCACGGTGGTCGTGGTGGTCGCAACGCCGAGCCCGGCGAGCAGGTCGGGGACGGCGCCGAGGACGGCGTCGACGTCCTCGGCGGTCACCGGCCAGCCACCCGCGCCGCCGACCCGGCGGTACTCCGGGGTCACCACCACGAGGCCCTCGTCCCGCAGGGCGGTCGCCAGCGGCCGGGTGTGCACCCGGTCGTAGCGCTGCCGCCAGAACCCGCCGTGCAGCAGCACCACCAACGGGTGCGGTCGGGCGTGGTCCTCCGGCAGGTGTACGTCGACCAGGCCGTCGTCGTGCGCCGCGTAGCGCAGCACCGCGTCGGGCAGTTCACCAGCCGGGTCGTGCGGGGGTCGGGGGTCCACGGGATCACCGTATCCGCGCCGCCGCGACCGGTTCCTCCCCTAGGGTCGTGCCATCCAGTCGTCCCGAGGGGAGCCCGATGCGCATCCGTCCGTCATCAGTCCTGCGTGCCGCCGGCCCGGCGGTCGCGGTCGTCCTGCCCGGCACCGGGTGGCGCTCTCGCGCCCTCACCACCGGCGGCAGCTACGTCGCGGGCAGCGCGCTGGACCCGCACGGGATCCAGTTCCTGTCGATGAGCGTGGACGACGAGCGGCTGCCGCAGTGGGCGAACCGAGCCTCCCAGCCGGTCAGCGCGACCGTGTCGTGGGTGCTGGCCCAGCAGCTCGTGGTGCCGTCGGTCCGCCGGCTGCCGTTGCCCCGCCCGCTCGCGGCGGCGCTCTACGCGGCGGTCCTCTACGTGGCCGACGACCGGCTGGCGGCGCTGGCGAAGGTTGCCGTCGAGCGGGCGGCCGCCCGCGAGGCCGCCGCTGCCGAGGCCGCGTCCACGCCGGCCACCACCCCGGCCACCACCCCGGAGTCCGCGGCCGCGGTCAGCGGCTAGAGTCGCGAGCATGACGAAATGGGAATACCTGACGGCGCCGGTCCTGGTGCACTCCACCAAGCAGATCCTCGACAACTTCGGTGAGGACGGCTGGGAGCTGGTGCAGATCGTGCCCGGGATGAACCCGGAGAACCTGGTCGCGTACTTCAAGAGGCCCAAGTCGTGAGCGGCACCCCCGAGGAGCGGCTCGCCGAGCTCGGCCTGCGGGTGCCCGAGGTGGCCAAGCCGGTCGCGGCCTACGTGCCGGCGGTCCGCAGCGGCAGCCAGGTGTTCACCTCCGGCCAGCTGCCGATGCGGGAGGGCCGACTGGTCACCACCGGCAAGGTCGGCGGCGAGGTCACCGTCGACGAGGCCGTCGAGTGCGCCCGGCAGTGCGCGCTGAACGCGCTGGCCGCGGTGCGCGCCGAGATCGGCGAGCTGTCCCGGGTCAGGCGGATCGTCAAGGTGGTGGCCTTCGTGGCGTCCACCCCCGACTTCACCGGGCAGCCGGGTGTCGCCAACGGGGCCTCGGAGCTGTTCGGGGAGGTGTTCGGCGAGGTCGGCCGGCACGCCCGCAGCGCGGTCGGCGTGCCGGTGCTGCCGCTGGACGCACCGGTCGAGGTCGAGCTGCTCGTCGAGGTCTGAGCGTGGACCCCACCCGCCGGCTCCCGGACGACCTGGTCGAGCACGCGCGGGCGTTCGCGGACGGCTCCCGGACCCCCGTCGAGCCGAAGCACGCCTCCACGGTGGTGCTGCTGCGCGACGGGGACGGCGGGCCGGGGTCGCTGGAGGTGTACTTCCTGCGCCGGCACGTCGACATGGCGTTCGCGGCCGGGATGTGCGTGTTCCCCGGCGGTGGCGTGGACCCCCGCGACTTCGACCACCAGATCGGCTGGGTGGGCCCGTCCGCCGCGGAGTGGGCGACCCGGCTCGGGACCGACGAGGCGCTGGCCCGGGCGCTGGTGTGCGCGGCGGTGCGGGAGACCTTCGAGGAGTCCGGGGTGCTGCTCGCCGGACCGACCGAGGAGACCGTGGTCGAGGACACCACCGGGGAGGGGTGGGAGCGCGACCGGCGACGGCTGGAGGCCCGCGAGGTGTCCTTCACCGAGTTCCTGGAGCAGCGCGGCCTCAGGCTGCGCACCGACCTGCTGCGGCTCTGGGGCTCCTGGGTGACCCCGGTCTTCGAGCCGCGGCGGTTCCACGCCCGGTTCTTCGTCGCCCAGCTGCCCGCCGGGCAGGTGACCCGCGACGTCTCCACCGAGTCCGACAAGGTGCTCTGGCTGACGGTGCGTGAGGCGATCGCCGCGGTGGACGCCCGGCAGGTGCTGATGCTGCCGCCGACCTACTGCACCTGCCTGGAGCTGTTCGAGTTCGGCCGGGCCGAGGAGGTGCTGGCGGCGGACCACGAGCTCACCGTGGTGCAGCCGGAGGCGCTGGTCGACGACGACGGTGCCTACCTGTCCATCCCGGACCGGCTGGTCTCGCTGGGTCGGCACGTCCAGGCGCGGCTGCGCTCATGAGCTGGTCCGGCGGCGGGTTCGGCGCACGGGGGCACTGCGTGCTGGCGCCGAACCCGAACGTGATGACCCTCGACGGCACGAACACCTGGGTGCTGCGCGAGCCCGGCGGACGCCGCTCGGTGGTCGTCGACCCGGGCCCGGAGATCCTCGAGCACCTCGACGCCGTCGCCGAGCGGGCCGGCGAGGTGGCCGTCGTACTGCTGACCCACGGGCACCTCGACCACTCCGAGGCGGCACGGACGTTCGCCGAACGGATGCGCTGCGGGGTGCGGGCGCTCGACCCCGGGCAGCGGTACGGCGCCGAGGGACTGTCCGACGGCGAGGTGGTGGAGGTCGACGGCCTGGAGGTGCACGTCGTGGGCACCCCGGGGCACACGTCGGACTCGCTGTCCTTCCTGCTGCCCCAGGAGCACGCGGTGCTCACCGGGGACACGGTGCTCGGCCGCGGCACCACCGTGGTGGCGCACCCGGACGGGAAGCTGGGCGCCTACCTGGACTCGCTGCACCGGCTGCGTGACCTGGCCGAGGCGCGCGAGGCCACCTCGGTGTGGCCGGGCCACGGGCCGGTGATCGACGACGCGCTCGGGGCGCTGGACTTCTACCTCGCGCACCGCGAGGAGCGGCTCGCCCAGGTCCGCGAGGCGGTGCGCACCCTGGGGGAGGCCCGGCGGCCCGAGGGGGTCGCGGACGACGAGCTGCCCCGCCGGGTGGTGGAGACCGTCTACGCGGACGTCGACCCGGTGCTGTGGGGGGCGGCCGAGCTCAGCGTGCGGGCCCAGCTCGACTACCTGCGCACCCGCTGAGGAGCGGGCACCGGCTCGCGCTGCACCGGCACCAGCAGCGGCGCGACGAGCTCGGTCAGCGCACCGGAGGGGCGGATGCCCAGCTCGTGCTCGAGCCGCCGGCGGTAGGCGTGGAAGTGCCGGACCGCCTCGACGGGGCTGCCTGCCGCGAGGCAGGCGGCCACCAGCAGCAGCACCGCGCCCTCGTGCAGCGGCTCGATGCGCAGCGCGGCCGCCGCCGCGAGCACGGCGTCGTCCGTCCGGCCGGCCCGCAGGCTCGCCCGGGCCAGCGCCTCCAGGGCTCGCAGGCGCAGGTGCTCGAGGCGTTCCCGGTGGAACAGCACCCAGTCGTCGTACCAGCCGGGCAGCAGGTCGCCGCCGTCGAGCAGCCCGATCGCATCGGCGAGGTCGACAGTCTCCGGGGCGGCGGTCACCCGGGTGGCGAGGCCGGCGAGGTCCGCCGCGTCGACGCGGACGTGCCGCGCCAGGTCGAGGGTGGACTGCTGCGCGGTGATCAGCCCGGGGGCGGCGTGCCGGATGTGCCAGACCGCCGCGCGCAGGTTGCTCGTCGCGTGGTGCTCGGTCGACTCCGGCCACAGGGTGCCGGCCAGCTCCAGCCGGGACCGCCGGCCGGTGAGCGCCAGCAGCGCGAGCAGCCGCTGCTCCCGGCGGCCGAGGGGGAGGCTCTCGAGGTCCACCCGCAGCTCCCACCAGCCGAGCAGGGTCAGGGTCGCCTGTTCGGACGGTCCGGGCGCGGTGGTCGCCATTCTGTCACCCCTCAGAACAGAGGACCCCGGGTCGGGACGACCGAACCGTGTCCCCCGGCCAGCTGCGAGAGCGTTCCTTCACGGTCCCGAGGACGTCCGGCATTGTCAAGGAAGCTGCCGGGCCATGAGCCGAGTGGGCGGTGTCAGGGTAGTGAGGCCAACCAGCTGCGCACCGAGTCGAGTAGGTCGTCCGGGCTATGGACCACCTCCACGGTGGAGTCCGCGGCGTCGTCGACGGTCATCGTGAGCCGACCCAGGAACCCCTGAGGTCCCTGCTTCCACACGCTGATCACCAGTACCCCGTCGGAGGTCGGTTCCGGGTGCTCATTGTGGGCTTTCGCCATGCTGACACCCCTTTGCCCTCTATGTCCGAACCCGTCCCGCCAGTCTCCCGCACCAGTCTGGTCCTGTCAGCGAGTACGCGAAATGGCCCGGCGCGGGCCGGTCACGGCGCAGTAACGCGCCAGTCATGGGCGGTGGTCTGCAATGGCGCAGGAGCAGACCGCGCACGTGGGGAGGAGGTGAACAACATGCGCAAGGAACTCACCATCACCGAGATCGACGCCGAGTCGGTGGAGCTGCTGCCGTCCCGGGAGACGCTGTCCATCCACAGCAACTGGGCGAACGTGGCCGCCAGCAACTCGTCCATGGCGCTGAACGCGGCTTCGTTCTTCTCGAACGCACAGAGCGCCGCCTACCAGTCCGTCAACGTGGTCCAGTACTGATCCCCCAGCGTGGTCCTCGGGCGAGCCGGCCGCGTCCTGCCCGTGAGCCCGGGGCCGCGTCCACGTGCGGACAGACGGAAGGAACCAGCACATGCAAGAGTCAGCGGTCCCCACACTTCGCCTCGGCGAGCTCGACTCCGAGCGGGCAGAGCTGCTGCCGCGCCGCGAGACCATGTGCCAGTTCGCGTGCACGAACCTCGTGAACGTGGTCGGCATCAACGTCTCCATCGCGGTCAACGCGGCGAGCATCAACGCGAGCGCGAACGCGCTGGCGCAGCAGTACCTCGCTGCCGCGCAGCACTGACCCCGCTCGGTCAAGGCGGCGGGTGCAGCAGCTCTGGGCGCACCCGCCGTCTCTCCCAGAGCACCTCCAGAGCACCAAGCGTTGGTCGGTTGCCGATGAGCGAGACCCAGTCCCTGCCGCGCCGCGAGGGCGCGGAGCCCGGCGGCGAGTCCCCACCGAGCCGGTGGCGGCTCGCCGCCGACCTGCAGAACCTCGGCAGGGTCAAGGACTCTGCCCTCACCTCGCCGCACTACCTGCTGCGCCGTCCGGACGGCCAGGTCGTCCAGGTCTCGGAGCTGCTCCACACCGTCGTCGACGAGCTGCGGCCCGGGAGGTCCGCGGCCGAGGTGGCCGAGGCGGTGAGCACGTCGTACGGCCGACGGCTCACCCCGGCGGGGCTGCGCCACCTCGTCACCACCCGGCTGGTGCCGCTCGGCCTGGTCGAGGACCTGGACGCGCCGGCGCCCGCGCAGCTGCCCACGGCCGCACCCGTGCTCGCGCTGTCGCTGCGTGGCCGGCTGCTGCCGGCGCGCGCGGTGGAGGTCCTGGCGGGCCTGCTCAGGCCGGCGTACTGGCCGCCGGTGGTGGTGCTCGCGCTCGCGAGCTGGGTGCTGCTCGACGTCACCCTGGTCCGGCGCGGCGACCTGCTGGCGGCGTTGCAGCGGCTGCTCGAGGTCCCCGCGACGCTGCTGGTGCTCTACGCCGTGCTCGCGGCCGGCACCCTGGCCCACGAGCTCGGCCACGCGACGGCCTGCCGCTACGGGGGTGCCCGCCCCGGCGCCATCGGGTTCGGCGTCTACCTGGTGTTCCCCGCCTTCTACACCGACGTCACGGACTCCTACCGGCTGGGCCGGACCGGACGGGTGCGGACCGACCTGGGGGGTCTGTACTTCAACGTCCTGGTGCTGCTCTGCCTGGGCTCCGGCTACCTGCTCACCGGCGACGGCGTGCTCCTGCTGGCGGTGCTGGTCACCCACCTCGAGATGCTGCAGCAGCTCGTGCCCGTGGTCCGGTTCGACGGGTACTACGTGCTGGCGGATCTGGTCGGCGTCCCCGACCTGTTCGCCCGGGTCCGGCCGGTGCTGCTGAGCCTGCTGCCCGGACACGGGCGCGACCCGCGGGTGGAGGAGCTCAAGCCGTTCGCCCGGCGCGTGGTTGCCGGCTGGGTGCTGGTGGTGGTACCCGCCCTCGCCCTCGGCCTGGGCTGGTTGCTGTGGCACCTGCCGGTGATGGTCACCGAGAGCGCCGTCGCGGCCCAGGTGCAGCTCGACCAGCTGGCCCGGGCCTGGGCCGACGCCGACCCGGTGGTCGTCGCGCTGTCCTGCATCTCCCTGGTCTTCCTGGTGCTGCCGCTGCTCGGGCGTCGGGGTGCTGCTGTGGCGGCTGCTGGACGCCCTGGTGCGGGGGGTGCTGCGGATGATGGTCACGACGGAGGACCCCGCGGGCCTGGTGAGCGCCGGCTCGGACGCCCACCTGTTCACCGCGGCCGCCTTCAACGACGAGCGGATGCTGCCGGCCGGACCGGCGGTGGCGACCTCGGGCTGGCGGCGGGCCGTCTACCGGCTGTCGGGCCACGCGCTGGCCCCCGGCCCGGGGCCCGAGGAGCGCCGCCGCGCGGAGCGCGCCGACCGGCTCCGGGCCACCATCGAGGGCACCCGCCGGGTCGTGGTGATGAGCCGCAAGGGCGGGGTGGGCAAGACCACGATCACCATGGCGCTGGGCAGCATCCTGGCCACCGAGCGCGGGGACCGGGTGGTCGCCGTCGACGCCAACCCCGACGCGGGCAACCTGGCGCACCGGGTCGCCCCCGTCAACGACCTGACCATCACCGACGTGCTGCGCGACCTGGACGGGATCGCCAGCTACGCCGACCTCAAGCGGTACACGTCCCAGGCCCCGGAGTCCCGGCTCGAGGTGCTCGCCTCCGACGACGACACCCGCATCGGGATCGCCCTGGACCGGGCCGACTACCACCGGCTCATCGGCCTGCTCGACCGGTTCTACAACCTGATCCTGCTCGACACCGGGACCGGCATCCTCGACAGCGCCAACCAGGGCCTGCTGGCCGAGGCCGACCAGCTGGTGCTGGTCCTGCGCGCCGGACTGGACGGCGGGCGGGCCGCCGCGCTGACGCTGGACTGGCTGCAGGACCACGACTACGGCCAGCTGGTCCGCGACGCCGTGGTGGTCATCAACGCGGTGCGGCCCGGCGTCGGCGCCCCGATCGATCCGATCCAGGAGCACTTCGAGCACCGCTGCCGGCGGGTGATCACGGTGCCCTGGGACCCGTCGCTGGAGCAGGGGGCGCAGACCGTGGTGTCCGGGCTCAGCCGGGCCACCCGGGAGAGCCTGCTGGAGGCGGCCGCCGCCGTCGCCGAGCACTTCTCGGCCCGGCAGGTGACCCGGTGAGGCGCGCGTCCGCGGCCGGGACGGTCCGGGCGGCCGCGGTTCTGGCCGTGCTCGCCGGGGTGCTGCTCGGCACCTCCTCGGCGGCCCCGGCCTCCTGGGGTGGCCGCCGGCCTGCGCCCCGGCTGGACCTGGTGTCGTCGGCGCAGCCGAGCCCGTCCGCACCGAGCGTCCGCCACGCCGCCTCGTCGGCGGCGTGGAGCTGGCGGTCCCGGGTGGCGGCGCATGCGGTGGCCACCTCGTCGGCGGACTGCGCCGGGTGCCGTGGGGAAGCCCGGACCGTGCAGCTGGTCTACGCCGCGCGGGCGCGGACCCTGCGCGTCGACAACGTCGCCGTCGCGTGGTCGAGCTGCACCGGCTGCGGCGCCCGCGCGGTCTCGGTGCAGCTCGTGCTGACCCACCGGCGGCCCGAGCGCACCGACGCGCACAACCGCGCGCTCGCGCTCAACGCGTCGTGCACCGGGTGCACCACGTCCGCCGTGGCCTACCAGCTGGTGCTGGCCACCCGCCGGTGGCCGGACCCGAGCGCGCTACGGGCGCAGGTGCGCAGCTGGCTGGAGGCGGGCACGCCCACCCCCGGCCCGGCGGGCCTCGACGCGCGCCGGCGGCTGCGTGACCTCGCGGGCCGGGTCGTCGCGCGTACGCAGGGACGGGTGCTGCACCGGTCGGTGCGGGTCCGGGTCGGCCGGTGAGCGCCGGGCGTGCCCGGTGGCCGGTCAGCGGGCGCGGCGGGACAGCCGCTCGATGTCCATGATCACGACCGAGCGCGGCTCCAGGCGCAGCCAGCCGCGGGACGCGAAGTCGGCCAGCGCCTTGTTCACGGTCTCCCGCGAGGCGCCGACGAGCTGCGCGAGCTCCTCCTGGGTGAGGTCGTGGTGCACGTGCACGCCGTCGTCGGCGCTGCGCCCGAACCGGTCCGCGAGGTCGAGCAGGGCCTTGGCCACCCGGCCCGGGACGTCGGAGAACACCAGGTCGGCGACCACGTCGTTGGCCTTGCGCAGCCGGCCGGCGAGCTGGGACAGCAGCCCGCGCGCGACCGCCGGGCGGCCGTCGAGCCAGCGCAGCAGGTCCTCGTGGGACAGCGACGAGAAGGTGGTGTCGGTGACCGCGGTGACGGTCGCGGAGCGGGGTCCGGGGTCGAACAGCGACAGCTCGCCGAACATCTGGCCGGGGCCGAGGATCGCCAGCAGGTTCTCCCGCCCGTCGGAGGACGTGCGGCCCAGCTTCACCTTGCCGTCGGTGACCACGTAGAGCTTGTCGCCCTCGTCGCCCTCGTGGAAGAGCACCTCCCCGCGGCGCAGCCGGGTCTCCGCCATCGAAGCACGCAACGCCGTCGCTGCCTCGTCGTCGAGTGCACTGAACAGCGGTGCCTGACGCAGCACGTCGTTATCCACGAGATGTCCTCCTCATTCGACCCCCGGGCCATGCCGGAGCACCCTGCCCGGCGGTTATTCATGTCACAGTCTGACCTATCACCCGACCGATATGCCAAGAAGGTGCCCCGTACGCTGGATTCCGTGCCCGAAACCTCGTTGGTGCGGCGCGCCCGGAAGATCGACCGCGTGCTCGCCGAGACCTACCCCGACGCCAAGTGCGAGCTCGACTTCGACGACCCGTTCCAGCTGCTGGTCGTGACCGTGCTCTCGGCCCAGACCACGGACAAGCGGGTGAACGCCGTCCGGCCGGCGCTGTTCGCGGCCTACCCGGACGCCGCGGCGATGGCCGGTGCGGAGCGCGAGAAGCTGGAGACGATCATCCAGCCGACCGGGTTCTTCCGCGCCAAGACCGACACGCTGCTCAAGCTCTCCCAGGCCCTGGTCGAGAGGTACGACGGGCGGGTGCCCGCCACGCTCGAGGACCTCGTCACGCTGCCGGGCGTCGGCCGCAAGACGGCCAACGTCGTGCTGGGCAACGCCTTCGGGGTGCCCGGGATCACCGTGGACACGCACTTCGGCCGGCTGGCCCGCCGGTTCGGGTGGACCACCGAGACCGACCCGGTGAAGGTCGAGCACGAGGTGGGCGCGCTGTTCGCGAAGAAGGACTGGACGATGCTGTCGCACCACCTGATCTGGCACGGCCGGCGCCGGTGCCACGCCCGCAACCCGGCCTGCGGGGCCTGCCCGGTGGCCCGCTGGTGTCCCGCCTTCGGCGAGGGCCCGACCGACCCCGCCGCGGCCGCCAAGCTGGTCCGCGACGGAGGGCGCGCATGAGGGCAGCGCTGGTCCTCGCGCTGCTGGTCCTGGTCGCCTCCTGCGGCGGCGGGGCGGCCCCGCCGAACCCGCAGCCGGCGCAGTCCCGTGTCGACGTGGACACCCCGGCCCTGCGCTCGGCGAAGCGGGCCGCCGGGGTCGCCGACTGCACCCCCGGGGCGGCCGCCGGCCCGGCGGCCCGGGACCCGCTGCCGGCGGTGACCCTGCCCTGCCTCGGCGGCGGCCCGGACGTGCGGCTGGACCGGCTGCGCGGACCGCTGGTGATCAACCTGTTCGCGCAGTGGTGCGGACCCTGCCGCCAGGAGCTGCCCTACTACCAGCGGCTGCACGAGAAGGCCGGCCACCGGCTGCGGGTGGTCGGGATCGACTACCTCGACACCCAGCCCGGCCGGGCGCTGGACCTGGTGAGGCAGACCGGCGTCACCTACCCGCTGCTCGCCGACCCCGCCGGCTCGCTGCGCCGCGACTTCCACGTTCGTGGCCTGCCGGGGGTGGTGCTGGTGGACGCGCACGGCCGGGTCACCGACGTGGAGTTCGCGGTGATGCGCTCCTACGGCCAGCTCCGGTCCCTGGTGCAGGACCATCTCGCCGTGCGGCTGCCCCGATGAGCGCTCGGTAGGCTCGGGCCGTGGCCGAACCCCCCGACGCGCAGCAGCCGCCCCTGCCCGGGTGGCTGGAGCCGGTGCGCCGCGGTGCCGCCGACATCACCCCCGACGAGCTGACCCGGTTCGTCCCCCCGGAGGACGCGGACACGCGCGAGGGCGCCGTACTCCTGCTCTTCGGCGAGGGCGCCGCGGGGCCGGACCTGCTGCTCACCGAGCGGGCCCACGACATGCGCTCCCACCCGGGCCAGGTGTCGTTCCCGGGCGGCTCGATCGACCCCGCGGACCCCTCCCCGCAGCACACCGCGCTCCGTGAGGCGGAGGAGGAGACCGGGCTGGACCCGGCGGGCGTGGACGTGTTCGCCGAGCTGCCGCAGCTCTGGCTGCCGCCGAGCAACTTCGCGGTGACCCCGGTGCTGGCCTGGTGGCGCGAGCAGAGCCCGGTCCGGGTGGTCGACCCGCGCGAGGTGCACGCGGTCTACCGGGTGCCGATCGAGGAGCTGCTCGACCCGCGGCACCGGATCTCGGTGCGGCACCCCTCCGGGTGGCGCGGGCCCGCGTTCCTGATCGGCGACGACAAGGACCTGATCCTGTGGGGGTTCACCGCCGGGATCATCGCGCGGCTCTTCGACTTCGTCGGCTGGTCTCGCCCCTGGGATCCCGACAACATGCGCGACCTGCCCGACCATATGCTGGTCCGGCCGGGGGAGGCGGTGCCGCCGCCCGCGCCGAACACCAACTTCCGCGAGTCGTGAGGAGCGCCGCCACGTGAACGCCCTCGACTGGGTGCTGGTCGCCCTGGTGCTCGCCTACGCGGTCTCCGGCTACTGGCAGGGGTTCATCTCCGGCGCGTTCGCCACCGGCGGTCTGCTGCTCGGTGGGCTGGTCGGGGTGTGGCTGGCGCCGCAGCTGCTGGGCGACTCGGCGCCGGCGCTGTGGGTCTCGCTGGCCGCCCTGTTCGTGGTGCTGGTCTGCGCGTCGTTCGGCCAGGCGGTCCTGCAGTACGTCGGCGCGCGGCTGCGCGACCGGATCCGCTGGCAGCCGGTGCGCGCGCTCGACGCGGTGGGCGGCGCGGCGCTGTCGATGGTCGCCGTGCTCGTGGTGTCCTGGGCGCTCGGGGTCGCGGTCAGCGGCGCGAAGCTGCCCTGGGTCAGCGACCAGGTGCGTGGCTCCGTGGTGCTCGCCCGCGTCAACGGGGTGATGCCGGACCGGGCGGTGCAGGCGCTGAACTCCTTCAACGACGTGGTCGGGTCGAGCTTCTTCCCGCGCTACCTGGAGCCGTTCGCGCGGGAGCGGATCGTCAACGTGGGTCCGCCGCCGGGGCGGATCGCCCGTGACCCCGATGTGCAGAGGGCGCAGCGCAGCGTGGTCAAGATCCGCGGAGAGAACTCCTGCAACCGGGGGGTGGAGGGCTCGGGGTTCCTGTACTCGCCGCACCGGGTGATGACCAACGCGCACGTGGTGGCCGGGGTGGACCACCCGTCGGTGCTCGTCGGCGGCAACGAGGTGCCGGGGACGGTGGTCTACTACAACCCGGACATCGACGTGGCGGTGCTGGCCGTGGACGGCGTGAACCAGCCCTACCTGCGCTTCGACCGGTCCGGCGAGGCGGGCGACCCGTCGGCGGTGCTCGGCTACCCGCAGGACGGGCCGTACAACGTGCAGGCCGCCCGGATCCGCTCGGAGCAGCGGCTGCGCAGCCCCGACATCTACAGCCACGGCACGGTGCTGCGCGAGGTGTTCTCGCTGCGGTCGCTGGTCCGGCCGGGCAACTCCGGCGGGCCGCTGGTGTCCCCGGCCGGCAAGGTCTACGGCGTGATCTTCGCGGCCTCGGTCACCGACGGCGACACCGGCTACGCGCTCACCGCGGACCAGGTGTCGCAGGCGGCTGCGCAGGGGCTCACCTCCGACGGGCGCGTCGACACCGGCAACTGCGCCTGAGGCGGTCGCTCACAGCCGCGCCAGCCAGCCCAGGAGTACGTCGGACACGGTGGACGGGTCCTCCTCGTGCGGGAAATGCCCCACCCCGGGGAGCCGGTGCCCCTCGAAGGGGCCGCTGACGTGCGACCGGGAGTCCGGCATCGCGGACTCCGGGAGCGCGGGGTCCTCGGCGCCGTACACGCAGCACACCGGCTGCTGTACCGGCGGCCGCATCAGCCGGTTGAACGCCCGGCCGTCGGCGCGGATGCGGGACCGGAACAACCAGCGGTGGTACTCCAGCGCGCAGTGCGAGGACGGCCACAGCCCGATCACGTCCTGGTAGGTGCTGACCACCTCGGGGGACGGGAACGCCGAGCCGGGCGCCGCCCACAGCCGCAGGTGGTCGGCGAGGAACCCGCTGCCCGGGTCGGCCAGCCGGCGCTCGGGGAACATCGGCACCTGCATCTCCAGCACGTGCCGGAGCGCGCCGGCGCCCGGACGCCGGCGCAGCGATCTGAGCATCCGCGACGGGTGCGGGGCGGCCACCGCGCACAGCGCGGACACCTGCTGGGGGTGCTGCCGGGCGGCCGTCCAGGCGACGTACCCTCCCCAGCCGTGCCCGACGAGCACCGCACGTCCGGCGCCGAGCGCCTTGATCACGCCGCTGACGTCCTGGGCCAGCGTGAACGGGTCGTAGCCGCGCGGGGTCTTGTCCGAGCCGCCGTAGCCCCGCAGGTCCATCGCCGCCGTCCGGAAGCCGGCCCGGGCCAGGGCGGGGAGCTGGTCGCGCCAGGCCCACCAGAACTCCGGGAAGCCGTGCAGCAGCAGCACCAGCGGAGCCTTGGGGTCCGGCCGGTCACCGGTTGCCTCCACGACGTGGAACCGGGCCCCGTTGGCGGCGACGTACCTGTGCTGCCAGGGGCCCGGGATCTCGATGGCGCGCGTCGTGTCGGGCGGTCTAGCCACGCTTGAGGAGGGTCTTGGTCTCCTGGGCCTGGTGGATGGCCCGCTCGGGAGCCCGCACCTGCTTGACCTTCCTGACCCCCACGAAGGCCAGCAGGCCGGCGACCAGCACGTAGGCGCCGAACACGATCAGGAAGCACCAGGCGAGGTCGAGACCGGTCATGTGCACGAAGTAGGCGATGGCCACCGAGAGCATGATCACCGCGAGCAGCCCGAGGAAGGCGGCTGCGGCGAACAGCCCTGCGCCGGTGCCGCCCGCCTTGACGCTGATCTTCAGCTCCGACTTCGCGAGCGCGATCTCGTTCTGGATCAGGCTGGAGATGTCACGGCTCGCGTCGGCAACCAGGCGGCCGATCGTCGGGTCGTCCTTGCTGGGCACGTCCGACGGGGGTCGGGTGGTCGGTGCGTTGCTCGTCATGTACTGCTCCCTTCGCGGACCCGAGACTACCGGGAAGCGGGCCCGGTCCGGCGTTGCGGTGCCCGACTCACGTGGCCCGGTGCGCCCGGCTGCGCCGGTGCAGCACCACCGCGGCCACCCCGGCCGAGACGACCGACGCCAGCAGGACCGCGGTCTTGGCGGCGTCGGCGCTAGCGCCGGTGTAGGAGAGCTCGGCCACCAGCAGCGCGACGGTGAAGCCGATCCCGGCGAGCACCGCGATCCCGGCGATGTCGCGCCAGGAGACGTCCTCCCCGAGCTCGGCCCGGGTGAAACGGGTGACCGCCCACGAGCCGAGCAGCACGCCGAGCGGTTTGCCGAGCACCAGGCCGAGCACCACGCCGAGCACCACGGGGTCGGAGGCGAGGCCGGCCGTGCCGCCGAGCGCGACCCCGGCGGACATCAGCGCGAAGAACGGCACCGCGACTCCCGCCGACACCGGCGAGAGCCGGTGCTCGAGCCGCTCGGCAGGTGAGTGCCGCTCGTCCGGGTCCGGCAGCACCCGGGTCAGCAGGCCGAGAGCCACCCCGGCCACGGTGGCGTGGATGCCGCTCTCCTCGACGAACCACCAGGTGGCGAGGGCGACCGGGACGTAGAGCAGCCAGCTGGTCACCCGCATTCGCTGGAGCACGGCGTACAGCACCAGCAGCCCCACCGCGGCCAGCAGCGGCGCCGGGTGGAGCGTGGAGGTGTAGAACACCGCGATGATCACGATGACCACCAGGTCGTCGACGACCGCCAGCGTGAGCAGGAACGCGCGCAGGCTGTCCGGCATGGCCGAGCCGACCACCGCGAGCACGGCCAGCGCGAAGGCGATGTCGGTCGCGGCCGGGATCGCCCAGCCGCGGGCGGTCCCGGCGCCCGCGTTGAGGGCCAGGAAGATGCCGGCCGGGAGGGCCACGCCGCACAGCGCCGCCACGATCGGGACGGCCGCGTCGGCCGGCCTGCGGAGCGAGCCGACCAGCAGCTCGCGCTTGAGCTCGAGCCCGACCACGAAGAAGAACAGCGTCAGGGCGCCGTCGGCGGCCCAGGTCTCGACGGTGAACGGACCCAGCAACAGGTGCTGGAGCTCGTGGTAGCGGTCGCCGAGCGGGCTGTTGGCCCAGACGAGCGCGACGACCGCGGCGGCGAGCACGATCATCCCGCCGACCGCCTCGCTGCGCAGCAGGTCACCGACGAAGGTGCTCTCGCCCTTGCTCGGAACGGGCAGGAAACGGGGGCGGCGGGGGGTCACCATCGCAGATCGGGTGGTCCTTCCGGGGTCGGGGAACAGGACGCCGACCAGACTTCCCGGCACACCAGGGACTCTCGTTGTGCTCTCGCTGCTGCCAACCCTACCGGCCGCCCCTACCGGCAGCTTGGTGACGCGGTGCGGCCGCGGGACGGTCGGACCGTCCCGCGGCCACCCGGCTTCTCGCTACTCGTCCTCGGGCTTGGCGCCCTTGAGGTTCTCGGCGATCAGGTTCATCACCGAGCTGTCGGCCAGCGTGGTCGCGTCGCCGGGCTCCCGGTTCTCCGCCACGTCGCGCAGCAGCCGGCGCATGATCTTGCCCGAGCGGGTCTTCGGCAGCTCGGGGACCACCATGATCGACTTCGGCTTGGCGATCGCGCCGATCTCGTGGGCCACGTGGTCGCGCAGCTCCTTGACGATCTCCTCGCCCCCGTCGCCGGCGGCTTCCCGCAGGATCACGAACGCGTTGACGGCCTGGCCGGTGTCCGGGTCGTTGGCGCCGACCACGGCGGCCTCGGCGACCTTCGGGTGCGAGACCAGCGCGGACTCGATCTCGGTGGTGGACAGCCGGTGCCCGGACACGTTCATCACGTCGTCGACGCGGCCGAGCAGCCAGACGTCGCCGTCCTCGTCGAGCTTCGCGCCGTCGCCGGCGAAGTAGACGCCCTTGAAGCGTGCCCAGTAGGTGTCCTTGAAGCGCTGGTCGTCACCGTAGATGGTGCGCAGCATCGCCGGCCACGGCTCGGTGAGCACCAGGTAGCCGCCCGAGCCCTTCTCCACGGGGGTGCCGGCGTCGTCGACGACCTCCGCGGAGACGCCGGGCAGTGCCTTCATCGCCGAGCCGGGCTTGCCGGAGGTGACGCCGGGCAGCGGGCTGATCATGATCATCCCGGTCTCGGTCTGCCACCAGGTGTCCACCACGGGGCAGTTGCCACCGCCGATCGTCTCGCGGTACCAGATGTAGGCCTCGGGGTTGATCGGCTCGCCGACCGACCCGAGCAGCCGCAGGCTGGACATGTCGAACTTCGCCGGCACGTCCGAGCCCCACTTCATGAACGTGCGGATCGCGGTCGGCGCGCAGTACAGGATGTTCACCTTGTACTTCTCGATGATCTCCCACCAGCGGCCCTTGTGCGGGGTGTCCGGCGTGCCCTCGTACATCACCGAGGTGGCGCCGTTGGCCAGCGGCCCGTAGACGATGTAGGAGTGGCCGGTCACCCAGCCGATGTCGGCGGCGGTCCAGAAGATGTCCGTGTCCGGCTTGAGGTCGAACACCGCGTGGTGGGTGAACGACGTGCCGACCATGTAGCCACCGGTGGTGTGCAGGATGCCCTTCGGCTTGCCGGTGGTGCCGGAGGTGTACATCACGTACAACGGGTGCTCGGCGTCGAAGGCCTCCGGGGTGTGCTCAGCGCTGGCCTTGCCGACCGCGTCGTCCCACCACAGGTCCCGGCCCTCGGTCCAGCCGACGTCCTGGCCGGTGCGCTTGACCACGAGCACGTTGCGCACGTCCGGGCACTGGGCGAGCGCCTCGTCGACGGCCGGCTTCAGCGCCGACGGCGCACCGCGGCGGTAGCCGCCGTCCGCGGTGATCACCACGCGGGCGTCGCAGTCCTGGATCCGGTCGATCAGCGCCTGGGCGGAGAACCCGCCGAACACGACGGTGTGCGGCGCGCCGATCCGTGCGCAGGCGAGCATCGCGACCACGGTCTCCGGGATCATCGGCATGTAGATCGCCACCCGGTCGCCGGCGTTCACGCCGAGCGCGGTGAGCGCGTTGGCGGCCCGGCAGACCTCGTCCTTGAGCTCGGAGTAGGTGATGTCCCGGGTGTCGTCCTCGGGCTCACCGACCCAGTGATAGGCAATCTTGTCGCCCTTGCCGGCTTCCACGTGCCGGTCCAGGCAGTTGTAGGCGGCGTTCAGCTTGCCGCCGACGTACCACTTGGCGAAGGGTGGGTTGCTCCAGTCGAGGACCTCCTTGAACGGCTCGGCCCAGGTGATCCGCTCGGCCTGTTTGCCCCAGAACGCCAGCCGGTCCCGCGCCGCCTCGTCGTAGGCGTCGGCCTTGACGTTCGCGTTGGCGGCCAGCTCGGCCGGTGGGTCGAAGTGCCGGGTCTCGTGCAGCAGGTTCGACAGTGAAGGGTTGCTCATCTTCTCTCCTGAAGGAAACGAGGCTGGCGGAGTGCGACAGGGAACTCCCTGCCGCTCACTCCACCAGCCTCCGGTCGATTAGGCAAGGTCGGTTCAGCGTGCGCCGGTCGGCACGAGGGGCCTCTTGAACGTGAACGCACTGACGCCCGCGAAGGACGTGTACCAAGCCGCGAGAGCGGTGAGCAGCCCGAGGTAGCCACCGAGCTTGTGGATGCCGTCGGAGGTCGCGAACTCGCCCCAGGCCAGCACCAGGAAGGTGAGGGTCAGCAGCACGAAGACGGTCAGCACCGCACCGCTGACGCGGGTCGCCGCGACGGCCATGTAGGCGGTGAAGATGCCCCAGGCGAGCAGGTACAGCCCGACTCCGTTGGCGGCGTCGCTGCCGGCGCCGGAGAGGTCGGTGTGCCCGGTGAGCCACCAGAACGAGATCCAGAAGGCGCCGTACGACGAGAACGCCGTGGCGCCGAACGTGTTGCCCTTCGCGAACTCCCACATGCCGGCGAGCAGCTGGCCGAGTCCGCCGTAGGCGAGCGCGAGCCCGAAGACCACCGGTTCCACGGTGGCCGGGAACCAGCCGGCGTTGATGGCGCTGAGGACGAAGGTGGTCAGGGCGAAGGCGGCCAGCCCGAGGGGCGCGGGGTCGGCGATGTGTGCGCCGGGGGTGACCGCCGCGGCGGTCGCGGGACGGTTTTCGGTAGTCATCACTGCTCCTCTGTGCATTGGGCGCGGAGAGCCCTTGTGGATGCTCACGCTAGGAAGCGGGATAGCCCGCGGGAACAGCACCGGGAAGCCGGTGAGACGAGCGCGCGCAGTTCCGCGATGTGCGCGCGGTCACAGTGCGCCGAACGGCCGGTTTCCGGCGACGAACGGTCAGGTGGCGCTGCGTGTCTCGGGGTGGTAGCTGCCGCGGTCGAGGTCGATGTGCTCCGGGGTGTGCAGCCGCACCATCGTGCGGGCCAGGTGGTCCGGGAGCCGGTCGCGGGTCAGCAGCGACACGCCGATCATGGACGCGAACGCGAGCGGGACCGTCACCAGTGCCGGCTGGGCGAGCACGGCGCCGGCCCAGCCGCCCGCCTCGACCCCGAACATCGCGACGCCGACCGCGCTGGCGGACAGGCTGCCGCCGATCACCAGGCCGGCGACCACCCCGGCCGCGGTGAGTCCGCGCCACCAGATCCCCAGCAGCAGCAGCGGGCAGAAGGTGGAGGCCGCCACCGCGAACGCCAGCTCCACCCCGTGCGCGACCGCCACGCCGGTCGACACCAGGGTCAGCGCCAGCGTCAGGAGCGCCCCGAGCGAGCTGGCGATCCGGAACGCCCGGACCCCCTCGAAGCGGCGGCTCACCAGGTCCTGGCTGAGCACGCCACCGATGGACACCACCAGCCCCGACGAGGTGGACAGGAACGCCGCGAACGCGCCGGCGCCGAGCAGGGCGGTGAACAGCTCGCCCGCGACTCCGCCCAGCATCCGGTGCGGCAGCTCCAGCACGACCGAGTCCGCGCGCCCCTTGCCGACCAGGTCGTAGGCGTACACGCGTCCCAGGACGCCGTACAGCGGCGGCAGCAGGTAGAAGACGGACAGCAGGCCGAGGACGGCCACGGTGGTACGACGGGCGGCACGGCCGTCGCGGTTGGTGTAGAAGCGGACCACGACATGAGGCAGGCCCATCGTGCCCAGGAAGGTCGCGAGGATCAGCGAGTAGGTGAGGTACACCGCGTGCTGGCCGCCGGTGAGCGGCTCGATCCAGTCGGCGGAGTGCAGCCGGTCCGCCGCCGTGCCCGCGTCGCCGCGCCAGACGACCAGCAGGAAGGTGAGGGGGAACAGCAGCGCGGCCAGCTTGAGCCAGTACTGGAACGCCTGCACCAGGGTGATGCTGCGCATCCCGCCGGAGGCGACGATCAGCAGCACCACCAGCGCGACGGTGACCGCCCCGACCCACGGCGGCGCACCGGTCAGCGCACGCAGGGTCAGCCCGGCTCCCTTGAACTGGGGCACCAGGTACAGCACCCCGATCAGCACCACCAGCGCACTCGCGGCGCGCCGGGCCGCGCCGGACTCGACGCGCAGCTGGGCGAAGTCCGGCAGCGTGTAGGCGCCCGAGCGGCGCAGCGGGGCGGCGACGAACACCAGCAGCACCAGGTAGCCCGCGGTCCACCCGACCGGGTACCAGAGCATGTCGGCGCCGCGAGCGAGGACCAGGCCGGCGACGCCCAGGAAGGACGCGGCCGAGAGGTACTCCCCGCCGATGGCCGAGGCGTTGGTGACCGGCCCGACCGTGCGGGACGCCACGTAGAAGTCGCTCGTGGTCCGCGAGATCCTCAGCCCGAAGGCACCGACGGCGATCGTCGCCACCGAGACCGCGGTGACCGCCACCACCCCGGTGACGGCGCTCATCGGCGTTCGACGAGGTCGCTGAACGCCCGCTCGTTGCGCTCGGCCCGGCGCACGTACAGCCAGCCGAGGCCGATCAGGCACGGGTACACCGCCAGCCCGAGCAGCAACCACGGCAGCGGCACCCCGACGACCGAGGCGGTGCGGGTGCCCGGCACCAGCACGAAGAGCGCGGGCAGCAGCCCCACGGTGGCCGCGAGCACGCCGATCACCTCCAGCGCGAGCCGCAGCTGGCTGCGGATCAGCGAGCGCATGTAGACCTCGCCGAGCTGGGTCTGCGCGTCGATCTCGGAGCGGACCGAGGGCACCCTGCGGCGGCCGGCGCTGCCGCGGGGGCTGGTCACCCGCACCCGGCGGGTGGGTGGCCCGGGCGTGCTCACGACGTCCCCGGCCGGGTCCGCCGCACCAGCAGGTCGCGCAGCTCCCGGGTGTGCCGGCGGCTGACCGCGAGCGCGGACCCCTCGACCACCACCGTGCACCGACCGCCGTCCATCCGGACCTCCTCGACGTGCGCGAGGGCGACCAGCAGGGAGCGGTGGATGCGCACGAAGCCGGCGTCGCGCCAGCGCTCCTCCAGCATGGTCAGCGGCACCCGGACCAGGTGGCTCCCCCGTGCGGTGTGCAGCCGGGCGTAGTCGCCCTGGGCCTCCACGTAGGTGACCTCGGACCGGGCCACGAAGCGGGTGACGCCGCCGAGCTCGACGGCGATGTTCTCCTCGTGCCCCGCGCTCGGCGCGGTGCCCTCGACGACCCGGCGCACCGCCTCGTGCAGCCGGTCGTCGCGGACCGGCTTGAGCACGTAGTCCACGGCGTTGAGCTCGAAGGCGTCCACCGCGTGCTCCTCGTGAGCGGTCACGAAGACCACCGCCGGCGGCTCCCGGAACTGCGCGAGCACCTGCGCGAGCTCGAGGCCGGTGAGCCCCGGCATCGCGATGTCGAGGAACACCGCGGCCACCGTCTCCGCCTGCAGCAGCCGCAGCGCCTCGGCGGCCGAGTCGCTGGTGAGCACCTCGCCGACCCGCTCGTCGCGGCCGAGCAGGAACGCGAGCTCGTCGAGGGCGGGCCGCTCGTCGTCGACGACCAGGACCCGCAGCGGTGGGGTGCTGCTCATGCGTGCACCCCCGGCGCGAACTTCGGCACCCGCACCGTGACCTTGGTGCCGGCTCCGCGCGCTGTCTCCACGACGAGACCGTACTCGTCGCCGTAGGTCGTCCGCAGCCGCTCGTCGACGTTGCCGAGCCCGATCGAGTCCATCGTGGCGTCCCCGGCCAGCGCGCGCCGTACCCGCTCGGGATCCTCGCCCACCCCGTCGTCCTCCACCGAGATCACCGCTTCCTGGTCGGCGTCCTCGGCGATGATCGTCACCTTTCCGGCGCCGGGCTTGCGCTCCAGCCCGTGGCGTACGGCGTTCTCCACCAGCGGCTGCAGCGACAGCACCGGGACGGTGACGGGCAGCACCTCGGGCGCCACACGGAGGGTTACGGTCAGACGGTCGCCGAACCGGGCCTTCTCCAGCACCAGGTAACGCTCGATCGACTTCAGCTCCTCGGCCAGGGTGGTGAACTCGCCGTGCCGCCGGAACGAGTGCCGGGTGAAGTCGGCGAACTCCAGCAGCAGCTCGCGGGCCCGCTCGGGGTCGGTACGCACGAACGAGGCGATCGCGGTCAGCGAGTTGTAGACGAAGTGCGGGCTGATCTGGGCCCGGAGCGCGCGTACCTCGGCCTCCATCAGCCGGGTGCGCGACGCGTCGAGCTCGGCCAGCTCCAGCTGGCCCGACACCCACCGCGCCACCTCCTCGGTGGCGCGCAGCAGGCCCGCGGACGCGGTCCACGAGAACGCCTGCAGGGTGCCCACCACCCGGCCCTCCACGGTCAACGGGGTCACCACGACCTGGCGGAGTCCGCAGCCGGGGTCGTCGCAGGGGAGGTCGCGCCGGTCCAGGACGGTGGTCACGCCGTCGGCGACGGTGCGGCGCGCGAGCCGCGGCGCCTGCTCGGCGTGGTGGTGGTAGCGGCCGTCCCAGGCGAGCAGCCCGGCGGTGTCGGTGAGCGCGATCGCCGGGACGCCGAGCAGGCTGCGCAGGTGCCGAGCGGACCGCTCCGCCGACCCGGTGGCCAGCCCGCCGCGCAGGCCCGGGCTGGCCAGCGAGGCGGTGTGCAGCGTGCGGAAGGTGGCCCGGTCGGCCTCGGTGCCGAGATGACCGGGTCGCAGCCACCCGAACCAGGTGAACATGCGTTCACCCTAGAGCCCCGCGGGCCAGGATCACCTGAAGTCGATCAGCAGGGCGTCCGGGTCCGTCCCGTCGGACTCGACCGGTCCCGGCGGGTCCTCGGGGTCCTCGGGATCATCGGGGGCGGGCGCCCGGACCACGGCCTTGTAGCAGTACGTGCCGTAGGGCAGCAGCATCCCGTCGGCGCCCCGCCCGTAGCCGTCGTACAGCTCGTCCACCTTGCGGAGCAGCCGCTCGCGCTCCGGGTCGGACATCCTCGCCACGTTCGACCGGGAGGACACCAGGTCGCGCAGCCGCCCGCGGTCCAGCGGCTGCCAGAACCGGAACGTCGCGGAGTCGACGTACCCGAACAGGTTCGACCCGAGCAGGGCGTTGGTGGGCTCGGTCTGCTGCTCCGGGGTGCCGATCAGCCGACCGAGGCGTCGCACCCAGGGCACCCGCTCGTCGCGGAGGTTCCAGGCGAGGGCGATCCGGCCGCCCGGCCGCAGCACGCGGGCGATCTCCGGAAGGGCGCGCTCGAGGTCGAACCAGTGGAAGGCCTGCCCGGCGACCACCACGTCCACCGAGCGGGACCGGAGCGGGATCCGCTCGGCGGTCGTCTGGGCGGTCGGGACGCCGCCGACCCGCTCGGTGAGCCGGTGCAGCATCGCGGCCAGCGGGTCCGTGGCGACCACCCGGTGCCCGAGCGCGACCAGCTCCTCGGTCAGCTTGCCGGTGCCGGCGCCCAGCTCGAGCACGTCGACCGGGGTGGTGCCCGCCAGCCACTGCGCCGCCTCCCGCGGGTACGGCGGCCGGGCCCGGTCGTACGCGTCCGCGACACCGCCGAAGGACAGCGCCGGGGTGGGCCGGTCGTGAAAGGGATCGCTCATCTCCCGCCCGAGGCTACCCAACGCCGGCCGTGTCACCCCTTGTCACCGCGGGCCTTGTCACCGCGGTGGTAGCGAGTAATCATGATTACATGATTACTTCTGATGCAGTGGAGCGGGTGCGCGGCTGGTTCACCGGCCGGGTCCCCGACGAGTGGCAGCACGCGCCGCTCGAGGTGACGGTGGACCGCGAGGAGATCACCGTGCTGCTCACGCTCCGCGACGTGGAGCTGCCCGAGACGGTCTCGCCGGCGGAGGCCGAGGAGGCGCGGGCCGGCCGGGCCAGGGGATTCCGCGAGGACACCCGGGAGCGCCGGATCGGGATCGCCCGGGAGGCCGAGCGGCGCTACGAGCGCAAGGTCTCGTGGGCGGTGCGGGTCGGGCCGCGCGAGGAGCGGTTCACCACGGTGGCCGCGCCGGTGATGACCCGGCTCCGCCAGCCGCAGCGCCAGGTGCTCGACACCCTCGTGGACGCGGGGGTCGCCCGGTCCCGCTCGGAGGCGCTGGCCTGGTGCGTCCGGCTCGTCGCCGAGCACCAGGACGACTGGCTCGGGCAGCTGCGCGAGGCGATGTCGCACGTGGCCGAGGTCCGCGCCCAGGGGCCGACCGGCTGACGCTGCCCGGATCGGCGCGGACTGGACCGGCGCGGACTGGACCGGCGTCCCGGACTGGACCGGCGCGGTGCGCAGGCACGCCCGACGGCTACCCTGCCGGGCGTGCCTGTGAACCAGACCGACCCGCTCGCCCGGCTGACCGCGCTCGAGGGCGTGGCCTCGGCGATGACCGCGACCCGGGACGGCATCGACGCGTTGCTCCGGGACCGTGGCCTGCGCAGCACCACGCCCGAGCTGACCGGCGAGTCGCTGCTGCGCGGGGCGCACGCGAGTGCGGTCCTCGAGGGCGCGGACGCGCCCCTCGAGGTGGTCCGGCAGGGCGGCGGCGGCCCGATGGTCCAGGCGGCGGTGCGGGTGAGCACCGAGGTGCTGGGGCTCGGCCCGACGCTCGGCGCCGCGCCGCTGCAGGCGGTGGCCCGGCTGCACACCCTGGCGGCCAAGGGGGTGGCGGCCGACGAGGACCTCGGCCGGCCCCGGGACGAGGCCTCGGCCGCGCGGCTGCGCGACCTGGCCGGGCTGCTGGCCGCGGGGACCGCGGCACCCGCCCTGGTGCTGGCCGCGGTGGTGCACGCGGAGGTCGCCTCGGCCGCGCCGTTCGTCTCGCACAACGGTCTGGTGGCCCGGGCCCTGGAGCGCCTGGTGCTGGTGACCAGCGGCGTGGACGCCAAGTCGCTGGTGGTGCCGGAGGCGGGCCATCTCGCGCTGCGCCGCGAGTACGAGTCGAACCTGCGCGGCTACCGGGACGGCGGCCCCGCGGGGGTGCACTCCTGGCTGCTCTACGCGGCGGAGGCCTACGCCGCCGGTGCCGAGGCCAGCCCGCTGGTCGGCTGACCCGGACATGCGAGCGGCACTCGGGTCGCTGACCTGGAGTGCCGCCGCTGACACGCGAATCCGATGGCTACCAAGCGTGCAACTTGTCACTGTTGCTCCGGGGGACACCCGTGAGACAACGCCCAATAGGAAGGGTGGTTCGCCGCGTGGGTACCTGGTTCACGTGCGGGTCTTGAGTTGTTGGTTCCTTTTGTACGCCCCGCGCCGGTGGCGGGACAAGGGCCGGACGTCCTGGTCTAGCGCCCGGTCGGGCTGAGCCGTCCGGGGTGGTCTAGGAGGCGGCCCGCCCGACACGCCGGCGCGCCGCGAGGTACACCGCGCCCCCGACCGCCGCCGCGGTCCCGACGGCGAGCGCCGCGAGTGTGGGCTTGCTCTGCGGCAGCCGCATCCGGGTGCGCAGCGCGACCGGCTTGGTGAACACCAGCACCGGCCAGCCCCGGGTGGTGGCCTGCCGGCGGAGCTCCTTGTCGGGGTTGACGGCGTACGGGTTGCCGACCACCTCGAGCATGTGGATGTCGGTGATCGAGTCGCTGTAGGCGTAGCTGCGGGACAGGTCGTAGCCGTGCTCCTCGGCCAGCCGCTGGATCGCGAGGGCCTTGTTCTCGGCGTAGGCGTAGTAGTCGATGTGCCCGGTGTACTTCCCGTCGGCGATCTGCAGCCGGGTGGCGACCACCCCGTCCGCCCCGAGCATCTCGCCGATCGGCTCGACCACCTCGGTCCCCGAGGCCGAGACGATGATCACGTCGCGGCCGGCGAGGTGGTGCTCCTCGATCAGGGAGACCGCCTCGTCGTAGACCAGCGGGTCCACGATGTTGTGCAGCGTGTCCGCGACGATGTCGCGCACCGTCTGCACGTCCCACCCGGCGATCAGCTCGGAGAGGAACTCCCGCATCTTCTCCATCTGGTCGTGGTCGGCGCCGCCGACCAGGTAGACGAACTGCGCGTAGGCGCTGCGCAGCACCGAACCCCGGGAGATCAGCCCGCCGGCGTAGAACGACCGGCTGAACGCCAGCGTGCTGGACTTGGCGATGATGGTCTTGTCGAGGTCGAAGAACGCGGCCGGGCGACCCGTGGCCCGGCCGTGCGTGACCGGCGCGAGGGGGGTGCGGGACCCCGTGCCCGGCCCGTCGGCAGCGGCCATCGGTGCGGACCTTTCGTCGCAGGTGCGGTCGGCGCAAGACATGGCTGCGCGGTTCCGTGTTGCACGGTCGTGCACTGCGTAGCATAGAGAATGCGTTTTGGGTAAAGACCGCGCTACCATCAGGGTGTGCTTCCCCCGCACCGCTGGAGGAGGCACGACTGCAGTTCCCCCAGCACCAGCGGCACTCCCCCCAGCCGCTGGCCTGGTCCGGATCCTTCCCCCCAGGACCGGACCGCGACCCCCGGCCAACCCCCCCGGCCGGGGGTCGCCTCGTCCCGGCCAGGTTCCGTCCACAGCAGTCCCACGTTCGTGCTTCTCCCCAGCCGGTACGACGGGCCTGGAGGCCGTCCCCGGCCGGGCCGCAGGGTGGCGCCATGACCACCGGGCCCGCACTGCTGATCACCCGCGACGAGACCCTGCTCGACGACCTGCACCGGCTTGCCGCCGCGGCGGGCGTCGACCTCGACGTCGCCCACGACACCACCAGTGCCCTCCGGTCCTGGTCGGCCGCGGCGGCGGTGCTGGTCGGCGCCGACCAAGCCGGCCTGGTGGCCCGGCAGCGGCCCGCCCGCCGCGACCACGTGCACGTCGTCGTGCGCGGTGCGGTGCCCGACGGGCTGTTCCGGTCGGCGCTCGCGGCCGGCGCGCGGGACGTCGTCGAGCTCCCGGCGGCCGAGGCCTGGCTGGTGGAGCTGCTCACCGACCTGACCGACGGGACCGCGCACGCGGCGCGGACGATCGGGGTGGTGTCCGGTTCCGGCGGGGCCGGGGCCACCACCTTCGGCTGCGCCCTGGCGCTGGTGGCGGCGCGGGACGCGGCGGCGGTGCTGCTCGACCTGGACCCGCTCGGCCCCGGTGTCGACCGGGTGGTCGGGCTGGAGGAGGCCGAGGGGGTCCGCTGGGACGGGCTGCTCGCCGCGAGTGGCCGGCTGGGCAGCCGCGCCCTGCGAGCAGCGCTGCCGCGCCGGGGCGACCTCGCGGTGCTCGGCTGGGGGAGCGGGACGGCGGGACAGCTCGACCCGGTGGCGGTCCGTGAGGTGCTGTCCGCGGCGCAGCGCGGGCACGACGTCGTCGTCGTGGACCTGCCCCGAGCGCTCGACGAGGTCGCCGCCGAGGTGGCCTCGCGCTGCGACCGGGTGGTGCTGGTCGCCGTTGCCAGCGTCCCCGGCGTCGCGGCGGCCGCGAAGGTCGCGGCCCGGCTGCGACCACTCAACCGCGACCTGGCGCTGGTCGTGCGGCGCGGCCCCGGAGCCGCGCCCGCCGAGCGGGTCGCCGCCGCACTGGACCTGCCGCTGGTCGCCGAGCTGCCCAGGCAGCGGCGGCTGGCGGAGGACGTCGACCTGGGCCTCGGCCCGGTGCGGTCCGCCCGCGCCCCGCTGGCCCGCGCCGCGCGCCGGGCCCTGCGCGCGGCCGGCGCGGACGAGGCCGTGGCGTGACCGCGGTGCACGCCGGCGCCCACGGCCTGCCGGCCGAGGTCGTCGACGGCGTTCGCGAGCAGCTGGCCCGGACCGGTGCCACGCTGACCCCGGAGCTCGTCGCGCGTGCGCTGCGCGACCGCGGCCGACCGGTGGGGGATGCCGCCGTCCTGGCCGTGCACGACCAGCTCCGCCAGGACGTGCTCGGCGCGGGACCGCTGGAGCCGCTGCTGCGCACCCCCGGGGTCACCGACGTGCTCGTGAACGGCCCCGAGGAGGTCTACCTCGACCGCGGGGACGGGCTCGAGCCGACCGGCGTCATGTTCCCCGACGACGCCGCGGTGCGGCGGCTCGCGCAACGGCTGGCCGGGTCGGCCGGCCGGCGGCTCGACGACGCGACGCCCTACGCCGACCTGCGGCTGGCGGACGGCACCCGCTTCCACGCGGTGCTGGCGCCGCTGGCCCGCCCGGGGACCAGCATCTCCCTGCGGGTGCCGCGCACCCGCGTGTTCACCCTCCCGGAGCTGGTCGCGGCGGGCACGCTCACCGAGGACGGGGCGGCGCTGCTGCGGGCCGTGGTCGCGTCCCGGTCGGCGTTCCTGGTGAGCGGCGGAACCGGCTCCGGCAAGACCACGCTGCTGGCCTCGCTGCTCACCGTGGTCGACCCGCGCGAACGGCTGGTGATCGTGGAGGACGCCAGCGAGCTGCGGCCTGCGCACCCGCACGTGGTGGGGCTCGAGGCCCGCCCGCCCAACGTCGAGGGCGCCGGCGAGGTGCCGATGCGGGTGCTGGTCCGGCAGGCGCTGCGGATGCGCCCGGACCGGCTGGTGGTCGGCGAGGTGCGCGGTGCCGAGGTGACCGACCTGCTGACCGCGATGAACACCGGGCACGAGGGTGGTTGCGGGACCCTGCACGCCAACTCCGCCGAGGACGTTCCCGCCCGGGTGGAGGCGTTGGCGATGGCCGCCGGGATGACCCGGCCCGCGGTGCACAGCCAGCTGTCGTCCGCGCTCGACGCGGTGGTGCACCTCGGCCGGGACCGCGACGGCCGGCGGCGGGTCCGGCAGGTCGCCGTCCTCGCCCGGCGCGACGACGGGCTGGTCGAGCCGGTTCCGGCGGTCTCCTTCGACCACGCCGGGGGGATGCACGAGCACGCGGGTGCGGCCACGCTGGGGCGACTGTTGGAGCGGGGATGAGGGTGCTCGCGGTGCTGCTCGCCGCGCTCGGCGGCGCACTGCTGGCCGGGCCGGGACGGCGGCCGCTGCGCGCCGGGAACGCGGGCACGCGACCCCGGCTGGGCCCGGCTCACGGAGCGGCGGGGGCGCTGGTCGGGGCGGCTGCCGCGCTGCTGGTGTGGCTGGACGGCAGGCGGCTGGCTCTCGGCCTGATCGCCCTCGGGTGCGCCGCCGGGTGCGCCGAGGTGCTGCGGCGCGGCCGGGCCGCCCGGGAGGCGGACCGGTGCCGGGCCGCCGTGGTCGAGGTCACCGAGGCGCTCGTGGGCGAGCTCCGTTCCGGCCAGCCGCTGCAGGCCGCGCTCGACCGGACCGTGGAGGTGTGGCCCCCGTTCGCGGCGGTGGCCTCCGCCGGCCGGCTCGGTGCGGACGTGCCCGGCGCCCTGCGCCGGCTCGCCGACCGACCCGGCGCCGAGGGTCTCGGGCGGATCGCGACCGCCTGGCAGGTCTCCCGGGAGTCCGGTGCCGGGCTGTCCGCGGCGCTCGGACAGGTGGCGGCGAGCGCCCGGGCCCGGCAGTCCACCCGCCGCGTCGTCGCGGCGGAGCTGGCCTCGGCCCAGGCGACCGCGCGGCTGGTGGCGCTGCTCCCGTTCGCGGTGCTGGTGATGGCGGCCGGGGTCGGGGGCAGCCCGTGGCGGTTCCTGCTCGGCTCGCCCGCGGGCCTGGTCTGCCTCGGTGCGGGCGCCGCGCTGGCCTTCGCCGGGCTGTTCTGGATCGACCGGATCGCGGTGGCGGTGCTGCGTCGATGAACGCCGCCGGGTGGGCGGCGGTCCTGGCGTCGGCCGTCGCAGTGGCCGCGGCGCTCCCGTCGCCACCGCCGGAGGTCGAGGACGGCCGCGCGCGCCGCGGGCCGGAAGGCACCCGGGGGGATCGAGGTCGCCGGCCGCGGCTGCTGGTCGCGGCGTCCGTCGGTGCCGGGACGTTCGTGCTCGTGGGCCACCTCGCGGGCGGGCTGGCCGCGGCGGTCACGACCGCGTTGGCCTGGCACCTGACCGGCCGGCTGGAGACGCCGCAGGCCCGCCGCCGGCGGGAGCGGCTGGTCGCCGACCTCCCGCACGTCGTGGACCTGATGGCGGCCTGCCTGTCGGTGGGGCTGGCCCCCGCCGCCGCGGCGCGTCAGATCGCGGCCGCCGTGACCGGCCCGGTCGCCGAGGAGCTCGACGCGGTCCGGGCGCGGCTCGACTTCGGTGTCGACCCGGCCACCGCCTGGCGCGACCTCGGCAGGCACCCGCAGCTCGGGGCCCTGGGCCGGTGCATCGCGCGCTCGGTGGAGAGCGGCGCCTCGGTCGCGCACGCGATGGATCGGCTGGCCGACGACCTGCGTCGCGACTCCCGCGCCGCGGTGGAGGCCCGCGCACGCACGGTGGGGGTGCGGGCCGCGGTGCCCCTCGGGATCTGCCTGCTGCCGGCGTTCCTGCTCGTCGGCGTGGTCCCCCTCGTCGTCGGCTCCGTGCCGCTGGTCCTCGGCCGCTGACCCTCCGCGCCGGGGCCAGATCCCCTCCACAGCGTCCGCGGTCGCGCCCCGGTCCCCAGGCCGGCGGATGGCCCTCGTGGCCGGCGCACCGGCGGACGAGAGTCGGCGCCGAGAAGTTCAACCGATCCCACCGGCGGGCATCGCCGGTGGCCCACCTTGGAGGTCCGATGACCAAGTCCCCCGTCGCCCGGTTGCGCAACCAGCACGGAGTCACGTCCGCGGAGTACGCCGTGGTCACCGCCGCCGGTTGCGGGTTCGCGTCCATCCTGATCAAGCTGCTGATGAGCGACTGGGGGCAGAACCTGCTCAAGACCCTGTTCAAGATGGTGCTCAGCCTGCTCGGGCTGGGCGGCTGACCCCGGTGCCGGCCGGGTCGCACCCCGCCCGGAGGGCGGAGCGGGGCGCCGTCACCGCGGAGGCCGTGATGGTGCTGCCGCTGCTGGTGGCGGTGGCCCTGGGCCTGGCCTGGTTGCTCGGCCTGGCCGGCACCCAGGCCCGGGTCGTCGACGCCGCCCGCGAGGTGGCCCGCGCCGCCGCCCGTGATGAACCGCGGGCCGCCGCGGTCGCCCTCGGGCGCCGTGTGGCCCCGGACGGGGCCCGGATCACGGTGCGCGACGCGGGCGACGAGCTGGTGGTCGACGTGGTCGCGGCGGTGCGGGCACCCGCGGGGCTGCTCGGGTTCCTGCCACCCGTGCGCGTGGACAGCCGGGCCGTCGCGCTGAAGGAGAAGTCGTGAGCCGGAGGGGAGCCGAGCCCGGCAGCGCGTCCGTGCTCGCGGCCGTCGTGGTCGCGGTGCTGGCGGTCTGCGCGGTCGCCGTCGCCGTGCTCGGCGGGCTGGTGGTCCGGCAGCGCCGGGTCGAGTCGGCCGCGGACCTGGCGGCGCTGGCCGGCGCCGCGGCGCTGCGGCAGGGTGACGACGGATGCGCGGCGGCCCGGGTCACGGCCCGGCGCAACGAAGCCACGCTGAGCGGCTGCCGCACCTCGGGGGAGACCGTCGAGGTGGTGGTCGTCGCGGTCACCACGCTGCCGCTGGGTCGAGTGGTGCGTCAGCGGGCCCGGGCCCGCGCGGGGCCGGCTCAGGCCGGTCCGGTGTCCTCGGGCCGCGGGTCGGCCGGGTTGACGGCGGTGTCCTCCGCGGCGGTGTCGCCCGCGGCCGCGTCGGTGGTCCCGACCTGCTCCCGTTCGCGGAGCTGGGCTTCGCGCTTCTCCAGCCGCCGCAGCCGCTTGGAGTCCTGGCGGCGCTGGGCGGAGCGGCGCAGGCCCCCGCGCACCAGGTCGACGCCGACCACCAGGACCAGCAGGGTCAGCGCGCCGCTGAGGAACATCCACATCGCACTGGTCTGCATGTTGAGGGCGCCGACCACCAGGTTCGCGGTGTCGTTGGCCCCGGACCCTCCGGCGATGATGGCGATGAGCACCAGGGCGGCGAGCACGATCAGGATGAGGCCGAGAACCAACATCTGCTTTCCCCTTCCAGAAGGACACCCGCAGGCTATCTGTTCCCGGGCGGCCTCGCGGGTTCGTGCGCTCCGAGCAGCACGTCCAGCAGCCGCACAGCCACCCGCTTGTCGAGCGGGTTGTTGCCGTTGCCGCACTTCGGGGACTGCACGCACGAAGGGCAGCCGTCCTCGCAGCGGCACGACGCGATCGCCTCCCGGGTGGCGGTCAGCCAGGGGAGCGCCGCGTGGAAGCCGCGCTCGGCGAAACCCGCGCCACCCGGGTGCCCGTCGTAGACGAAGACCGTGAGCCGGCCGGTGTCCGGGTGCACGGCGGTGGAGACCCCGCCGATGTCCCAGCGATCACAGGTGGCGAACAGCGGCAGCAGCCCGATCGAGGCGTGCTCGGCGGCGTGCGCGGCGCCCGGCAGGTCGCGTTCGGCCAGGCCCGCGTCCTCCAGCAGTGCCGGGGGCAGCGTCCACCAGACCGCCTTGGTGTCCAGCGTCCGCTCGGGGAGGTCCAGCGGCTCCTCGCCCAGCACCTCGCCGGACGGCTGGCGCCGGCGCAGGAACGAGACCACCTGGTGGGTGACCCGCACCGCTCCGAAGCTGACGCGGGCCGGGCCCCAGGCGGCGTGCAGCTGCTCGCCGACGACGGCGATGTCGGTGACCTCCCGGGCCGAGGTGGAGTAGTCCGGGTCGGCCGCGGCGACCACGGCGACGTTCTCGTCGAGGTCGAGGGCGGACACCAGGAACGTCTCCCCCTGGTGCAGGTAGACCGCCCCCGCGTGCACCGTGCCGTGCGCGGACCCGGCGTCGACGGTGCCCAGCAGCCGGCCGGTGTCCGCCTCGACCAGGCGGACCGGGGGCCCGCCGGTGGAGCGGATGTCGGCCAGGTCGGAGGCGCGGCGCCGGTCGGTCCAGAACCAGCCGCGTGGCCGTCGCCGCAGCAGGCCGGCCTCGGTCAGCGCCGTCACCCCGGCCACCGCGCCGGGACCGAACATCGCGAGGTCGGGTTCGGTCAGCGGCAGCTCCGCCGCGGCCGCGCACAGGTGCGGCCCGAGCACGTAGGGGTTGTCGGGGTCGAACACGGTGGCCTCGACCGGTGCCCCGAGCAGCGCGTCGGGGTGGGTGACCAGGTAGGTGTCCAACGGGTCGTCACGGGCCACGAACACCCCGAGAGCGTCCTGCCCGCCGCGCCCGGCGCGGCCGATCTGCTGCCACAGCGCGGCCCGGGTGCCGGGGTACCCGGCCATCAGCACCGCGTCCAGACCGGCCACGTCGATGCCGAGCTCGAGCGCGTTGGTGGCCGCGATGCCGAGCAGGTCACCGCTGCGCAGGGCACGTTCGAGCTCCCGCCGGTCCTCGGGGAGGTACCCGCCCCGGTAGGCCGCTACCCGGTCCGCCAGCTCCGGCGCCACCTCGCCCAGCAGGCGCCGCGAGGTGACCGCGACGGTCTCGGCCCCGCGCCGGGACCGGATGAACGCCAGGGTGCGCACCCGGTCCACGACCAGGTCGGTGAGCAGGTCCGCGATCTCGGCCGTGGCGGACCGCCGCACCGGCGCGCCGTGCTCGCCGCCGTAGGAGGTGAACGGCGGCTCCCACAGCGCCAGCGAGACCTCCCCCCGCGCCGAGCCGTCCTCGCCGACCGCGGTCACCGGGAGGCCGGTGAGCCGCTCGGCGGCGACCTCGGGCTCCGCGACGGTGGCGGAGGCGAGCACGAACACCGGCGACGCGCCGTACACCGCGCAGACCCGGCGGAGCCGGCGGACGATCTGGGCGACGTGCGCGCCGAACACCCCGCGGTAGTGGTGGCACTCGTCGATCACGACGTAGCGCAGCGCGGAGAAGAACTTCGCCCAGCGGGCATGGCCGGGGAGCAGCGAGTGGTGCAGCATGTCCGGGTTGGTGAGCAGGTACTCGCCGAAGTCGCGCGCCCAGTCACGCTGCTCGCGCGAGGAGTCCCCGTCGTGCGTGGTGGCCCGCAGCCCGGGCAGGTCCAGCGCGAGCAGCGCGTTGAGCTGGTCCTGCGCAAGGGCCTTCGTGGGCGAGAGGTAGAGCACCGCGCCGCCGCGCTGCCCACCCGGACCTCGGGACTCGAGGATGTCGGTCAATGCCGGCAGCAGGTAGCCCAGCGACTTGCCGGAGGACGTCCCGGTCGCCAGCACGACGTGCGCGCCGGCGTGGGCCAGCTCCGCCGCCTCGGTCTGGTGGGTCCAGGGCTCGTCGATCCCGCGGGCGCGCAGCGCCGCCACGAGCGGCGGTGCCGCCCAGTCGGGCCAGCCCGCGTGCCGTCCGGGCCGGGCCGGCAGCCGTTCCAGGTGTGTGAGCCGGTCCTCGCGGCCCCCGTGCGCCGTGAGCCGTGCGACCAGCTCGGAGGCGGGGAGGGAGGCACGCGTCGTCACCCCTCGATTCTCCCAAACGGCACCCCCGGGTTAAATCCGATGGGCCGGATAGGGGCACAGGGACCTGCGGCGCGGTACCGTGCATGATTGAATGCACGAGGCAGCGTGGGGCTGCCTTGTTGGTTGCGCCGAGCAAGATCGTCGAGGAGTCACGTGGACCTGTCACTCGAGACGCGCCACGCGGATGGTCACACGATCATCGAGGTGGGCGGAGAGATCGACGTCTATACCGCACCGAAGCTGCGGGACAAGATCACGGAGCTGGTCAGCAACGGGGACTACCACCTGGTGATCGACATGGAGAAGGTCGACTTCCTCGACTCCACGGGGCTCGGTGTCCTCGTGGGCGGGCTGAAGAAGGTCCGCGCCCACGACGGGTCGATGCGCCTGATCTGCAACCAGGAGCGGCTGCTCAAGATCTTCCGGATCACCGGGCTGGCGAAGGTGTTCGCCATCCACGGATCGCAGGCCGACGCCCTCGCCGAACACTGAGCACCGTGCCGGTCGGAGCCCCTCCGGGCATCACCGTGTCCATCGCCCGGGATCCCGCCTTGGTGCGCACCGTGCGGCTGGTCGCGGCTGCGGTCGCACGCCGGACGGGGCAGGACGAGGAGTTCGTCGAGGAGATCCGCCTGGCGGTCGGTGAGGCGTGCGCGTTGATGGTCGCCGCCGACCGCGGCGAGGCCGGCGCGGAGAGCGGCCCGGTCACCGTCACGATGTCGATCGGCGAGCGGCTGGCCGTCGACGTGATCTCCGACGGCAACGTCTCCGTCGTCGACGAGCCGCACAGCGACATCGACGGCGTCGAACCCTGGGCCCTGCTGCGCGGGCTCATCGAGGACTTCTCGATCCAGCAGGACGGGAGCACCACCAGGCTCTCGATGTCCTGGCCACTCGTCTGACACATCCGCCACATCCGCCGCGCCGATGTGGTGCATGCCACACCTCCCGTGCACCCATCTCCGCGCTTCCTGCGTAGACTCCCGCACACACGCGGCGTGAGGCTGGTCACAGCCTGTTCGCGTCCCGTGGGGATCCCCGCGGGCAGGTAACGCAGTTTCGACGGGCCCCAGCGCCCAAACGGAGGAGGACGTATGTCCGGGCACATCTTTGCTGCCGAAACCGGCAGCAAGGTTGCGACCGTGGACCTGTCCGGCACCAACCTGACCTTCGTCGTCGTCGTCGGAGTCATCGCGCTGATCGCGTTGGCCATGGGGATGATGTTCCGGAGTCAGGTTCTCGCTGCCGGCGAGGGCACGACCAACATGAAGAACATCGCGCAGGCCGTGCAGGAAGGCGCATCGGCGTTCCTGACCCGACAGTTCAGGACCCTCGGGGTGTTCGCGATCATCGCCTTCATCCTGCTGTTCGCGCTTCCGGCGAGCGGTGGCATCGACGTCCGGATCGGCCGGTCGATCTTTTTCCTGGTCGGCGCCGGCTTCTCCGCCGGGATCGGCTACATGGGGATGTCCCTCGCGGTGCGCGCGAACGTGCGCGTCGCGGCGGCCGCCCGCCAGGAGGGCCGCGACCCCGCGATGCGGGTGGCCTTCCGAACCGGTGGCACCGTCGGGATGGCCACCGTCGGCCTCGGCCTGCTCGGCGCCGCCGTCGTGGTGCTGGTCTACAAGAGCGACGCCCCCACGGTGCTGGAGGGCTTCGGCTTCGGCGCCGCCCTGCTGGCGATGTTCATGCGGGTCGGCGGCGGCATCTTCACCAAGGCCGCCGACGTCGGTGCGGACCTGGTCGGCAAGGTCGAGCAGCACATCCCCGAGGACGACCCGCGCAACGCCGCCACCATCGCCGACAACGTGGGCGACAACGTCGGTGACTGCGCAGGCATGGCCGCCGACCTCTTCGAGTCCTACGCGGTGACGCTGGTGGCCGCGCTGATCCTCGGCAAGGCGGTGTTCGGCGCCGAGGGCCTGGTCTACCCGCTGATCGTGCCCGCGATCGGTGCGCTCACCGCGATCCTCGGCGTGTTCATCACGAGGCCCCGTCCCGGCGAGAACGGCCTGACCACGATCAACCGTTCCTTCTACATCTCGGCCGCCGTGTCCGGCGTGCTGTGCACGATCGCCGCGTTCGTCTACCTGCCCGGTTCGTTCGGCGAGCTGACGGACGTGCCGCGCTCGCTGGCGAGCAACGGCGGGGACCCGCGGGTGATCGCCACCGTCGCGGTGCTGATCGGCATCGTGCTCGCCGCGATCATCCTGTCGCTGACCGGCTACTACACCGGCACCGACCACCGCCCGGTCAAGGACGTCGGGAAGACCTCGCTCACCGGCGCCGCCACCGTGATCCTGTCCGGGCTCTCGGTCGGCTTCGAGTCGGCGGTGTTCACCGCGCTGGTGATCGGCGCGGCGGTGTTCGGCGCCTTCCTGCTCGGCTCCGGGGTCGTGGCGATCTCACTGTTCGCGGTGGCGCTGGCCGGCTGTGGCCTGCTCACCACGGTGGGTGTGATCGTGGCGATGGACACCTTCGGCCCGGTCTCCGACAACGCCCAGGGCATCGCCGAGATGTCCGGCGACGTCGACGGCGAGGGGGCGCAGATCCTCACCGAGCTCGACGCCGTGGGCAACACCACCAAGGCGATCACCAAGGGCATCGCGATCGCCACCGCGGTGCTCGCCGCCACCGCGCTGTTCGGCTCCTACACGGGTGCGATCAAGGAGGCGCTGGTGTCGGCCGGGGAGAAGGCCAGCTTCTCCGCCAACGTGTTCAGCCCCAACGTGCTCGTCGGCCTGCTGATCGGCGCGTCCGTGGTGTTCCTGTTCTCGGGACTCGCGATCAACGCGGTCGGCCGGGCCGCCGGTGCGGTGGTCTACGAGGTGCGCCGCCAGTTCAAGGAGATCCCCGGGATCATGGAGGGCACCGGCCGTCCCGAGTACGGCAGGGTCGTCGACATCTGCACCCGGGACTCGCTGCGCGAGCTCGCCACCCCCGGGCTGCTGGCGATCATGGCCCCGATCGCGGTCGGCTTCGGGCTCGGTGTCGAGGCGCTCGCGGGCTACCTCGCCGGCGCGATCGGCACCGGGACGCTGATGGCGATCTTCCTGGCCAACTCCGGTGGCGCGTGGGACAACGCGAAGAAGCTCGTCGAGGACGGCAACCACGGCGGCAAGGGGTCGGAGGCGCACGACGCCACCATCATCGGTGACACCGTCGGCGACCCGTTCAAGGACACCGCCGGGCCGGCGATCAACCCGCTGCTGAAGGTGATGAACCTGGTCTCGCTGCTGATCGCCGGGGCCGTGGTGAACATGAGCGTCGGCAGCGGTGCGAACGACGTGCTGCGGATCCTCATCGCGGTCGTCGCCGCGCTGGTCATCGCCGCCGCGGTCTTCGTCTCGAAGCGCCGCCCGGTCGCCATCGGCGAGGAGGTCCCGGAGTCGGTGACCGCGGCCTAGTGTCGCACCGGGCGCACGCCCGGCAGTGCCTGGAGGGCCCGTCGGCTTCTGCCGGCGGGCCCGTCCGCGTCGCGGGCGACCGCCGGCAGCACGGCCGCGAGCAGCCGGGTCTGGGCGGCCACCAGGTCCTCCGCGGACGGCGCGACCTGGCGGGGGTCGCTCGCGAACGCGGCCGGCGGCGGCCGCAGGTCGGTGACGTCGCCCACCACGTCGTAGCCGGCGTCCTTGACCGCGTCCAGCACCCGCTCGCCCTCCGCGCGCAGCCAGCGCTCGTGCTCGGGCCCCGGTGCCGGGGAGGGGCCGCCGACCCGGGTCGCCGCGGCCAGCACCGCCGCACCGGGCGGGCGGCCGGTCGCGGCGTTGAGCCGACCGAGGCACTCCAGCGCCGCCGCGGACAGCAGCATCGGTCCGGGCGCGGCGCCGGAGGGGGCCAGGTCGGGGTCCACCCCGACCGTCGTCGCGAACCGTTGCCACAGCACCCGGTCCTGGCCCGGACCGGCGGGCGCCGTGAGCAGGTGCACCCGCTCGGGCGGCACGAACTCGGACCAGCGACGCAGCACCGCCTCCGCGTCGTGGGAGCGCCAGAACACCCGGGAGAGCCGGTGCGGGTCGTGCCCGGCCACCTTGTCGACGTACGACGCGAAGCCGGCCGTGCCGCCGTTGCGGACCCACTCCTGCCAGGCGATCGGCAGCTGGCTGGCGAGGTCGCGCGCCGCGTAGACCACGTGCACCTCCCGGCCCTCGAAGCCGGAGACCACCCGCTGCGCCTGGTGCACGTCCGCGTCGGCCAGCAGCTCGTGGGAGACCACCACCGTGCCGCGCCGCCAGTCGCGGGCCGCCTGGGTGAGTCGTTCCCACGCCCCGGTCGTGGTGCGCGGCCCGGCGTCGGCGAGGCCGAGCACGTCGAGCACCGCGTCGAGGTGGCCGGCGCCGGAGCCGACGTGGCAGCTGGGGTAGAGCACGCCGAAGCGGGTCAGCCGGCGCCGGTGCCGGCCGAGCGTCTCCCGCAGGTACGTCGACCCGGTGACCGGCGCGCCGACGTGCACGAACACCCTCCCGGCGCGGGCCGGCGACGGGTCCTGCGCGCCGCGAGGACGCGCGGTGAGCCTCATGCCGCTGATCCTAGGAGGCCTAGGGTGTGATCCCGTGGACCTGCTGCGACGCGACGACGTGACCGCCCTGCGCGCCGCCCTGGCGGCGGCCCGCTTCCACTACGACGAGGTGGCCGGGCTGCTCGGCCCGACCGCGCACGCAGCCCTGATGCGCAACGAGATCACACCGGGGCTGCGCGCGACCCGCGACGGGTCCCCGCTCGCCACGCTGACCCGGCTGTGGCCGCTGCAGGCCCCGGTCCCGCTCGCGGACGCCGAGCGGGCGCTGCCGGGGCTGGTCGAGCCGCTGTGCGTGGCCGGGATCCTGGAGCGCTCGGTCGCCGAGGTGCGGGCCCGCGCCGACGTGCGTCCCTACGCCGCCGAGGACGCCGACTGGTGGGTGGCCAGCGACCTGACGCCCGGCCTGGACGGCGCCCGCCCCCGGGTCGGCGCCGACCACGTGCTCGGCATCTCCTCCGCGTCCACCTCGCTCGCGCAGCTCACCGTGCGGGAGCCGGTCGGCCGGGCGCTGGACCTCGGCACCGGGTGCGGGGTCCAGGCCCTGCACCTGGCCGGGCACGCGCGCGACGTCGTCGGGACCGACGTGAACCCCCGGGCGCTGGCGATGACCCGGCTGAACGCCGCGCTGAACGAGGTGCGCCTCGACGTCCGCTCCGGCAGCCTGTTCGAGCCGGTGGCCGGCGAGACCTTCGACCTGGTGGTCACCAACCCGCCGTTCGTGGTCTCGCCCGCGACCGGCGAGCGGCTGGTCTACCGCGACTCCGGGCTGCCCGGCGACGAGGTGGTCCGCCGGGTGGTGACCCGGGCGCCCCGGCACCTGGCCCCGGGCGGCCGGTGCCAGGTGCTGGCCAACTGGGTGCACCGGGCCGGGGAGCCGTGGCAGGACCGGGTAGCCGGCTGGCTGGACGGCTCCGGCTGCGACGCGTGGGTGGTGCAGCGCGAGGTGGCCGACCCGGCGGAGTACGTCGAGCTGTGGCTCAAGGACGCGGGGCTGCACGGCACCCCGGAGTACCGCGAGCGCTACACCAGCTGGCTCTCCTGGTTCGAGCGCGAGCGGATCGAGGCGGTCGGGTTCGGCTGGCTCAACCTGCGCCGGACGGACCGGGAGCCGGTGCTGCACCTCGAGGACTGGCCCTACGAGGTCGAGCAGCCGCTCGCGGGCGAGGTCGCCGACCGGGGACGCCGTACCGACTTCCTGGCGGGAGCCGACGACGCCGTGCTCCTCGGCGCCCGGCCGACCACCCGCGTCGACGTCCGCCAGGAGACCGCGGGCGAGCCCGGTGCCGAGGACCCGGAGACGATCGTGCTCCGGCAGCAGCGCGGGATGCGGCGGGCGCACCGGGCGGACACCGTGGTCGCCGGCCTGGTCGGCGCGTGCGACGGGGAGCTCACCCTCGGCCAGATCCTCGACGCCCTGGCCAGCCTCCTCGACGAGGACCCGGCGGGGCTGCGGGAGCGGTACGTCGACGAGGTCCGCGGGCTGCTCGCCGACGGCTTCCTGGTGCCCCCCGGCTAGCCCACCGGACCGGCCCGCGGGGCCCGCCCGTGGGGGCGAGACGGGGCCGGAATGGCGTGATCGGCTACTTTCGTCACGGGGACACACCCACGGTGCGCGTTGACGCGAGGCGCTACCGTGGCTGCGCACATCGAGCATCGCGAGGAGCAGACCAGACGTGGCAGCGAAGAACACCGGCGCGAACGGTGCCGGTCACAAGCTGGTGATCGTGGAGTCGCCCGCCAAGGCGAAGACGATCGGCGGCTACCTGGGCGGCGACTACGTCGTGGAGTCGTCGATCGGTCACATCCGCGACCTGCCGCAGAGCGCTGCCGACGTCCCGGCCAGGATCAAGGGCGAGCCGTGGGCCCGCCTCGGGGTGGACGTGGACAACGACTTCACGCCCTACTACGTGGTCTCCCGGGACAAGAAGTCGCACATGACCAAGCTCAAGGGCCTGCTCAAGGACGCCTCCGAGCTCTACCTCGCCACCGATGAGGACCGCGAGGGCGAGGCGATCGCCTGGCACCTGCTCGACGAGCTGAAGCCGAAGGTGCCGGTCCGCCGGATGGTGTTCCACGAGATCACCCGGCAGGCGATCACCGCCGCTGTCGAGGCGCCGCGGGACATCGACATGGACCTCGTCGAGGCCCAGGAGGCCCGGCGGATCCTGGACCGGCTCTACGGCTACGAGGTCTCCCCGGTGCTGTGGAAGAAGGTGATGTCGGGGCTGTCGGCCGGGCGCGTGCAGTCGGTGGCGACCCGGCTGGTGGTCGACCGGGAGCGGGAGCGGATCGCGTTCCGCACCGCCTCCTACTGGGACCTCGAGGGCACCTTCGACGCCTATCCCGGGGGGCCTCCGGGCGGTGCCCCCCCGGATGTGCGGATGTTCCCCGCCAAGCTGCACGCCGTCGACGGCGCCCGGGTCGCGCGCGGCTCGGACTTCACCGCGCAGGGCGTGCTCAAGGACGCCGCGGACGACCGCGGGGTGGTGCACCTCGACCGGGCCCGCGCCGAGGCGCTGGCGGCCGCGCTGGACGACACCACCTTCGAGATCCGCTCGGTGGAGTCCAAGCCCTACCGGCGCCAGCCCTACGCGCCGTTCCGCACCACCACCCTGCAGCAGGAGGCCTCGCGCAAGCTCGGCTTCGGGGCTTCGCGCACCATGTCGGTCGCGCAGCGGCTCTACGAGAACGGCTTCATCACCTACATGCGCACCGACTCCACCACGCTCTCGGAGTCCGCGGTCGCCGCCGCCCGCGACCAGGCCCGCGAGCTGTACGGCGCCGAGTACGTCCCCGACAGCCCGCGCAGCTACGCGTCGAAGGTGAAGAACGCGCAGGAGGCGCACGAGGCGATCCGGCCCGCCGGCGAGACGTTCCGCACCCCCGCGCAGACCGGCCTGACCGGCGACGAGTTCCGGGTTTACGAGCTGATCTGGATGCGCACCGTGGCCTCCCAGATGAAGGACGCCGTCGGGCAGAGCGTCACCGTGCGGCTCGGCGGCGCGGCCGCCTCCGGCGAGGACGTGGTGTTCTCCGCGTCCGGCCGGGTGATCACCTTCCACGGCTTCCTCAAGGCGTACGTCGAGGGCCGGGACGACGAGGGCGAGAGCGACGACCGGGAGACCCGGCTGCCGAACGTCGCCGAGGGCGATGCGGTCAGCGCCGCGCAGCTGCGCGCCTCCGGGCACGAGACCAAGCCGCCGGCCCGCTACACCGAGGCCACGCTGATCCGCGAGCTGGAGGAGCGTGAGATCGGCCGCCCGTCGACGTACGCCTCGATCATCGGCACGATCCTGAACCGCGGCTACGTGTACAAGAAGGGCACCGCTCTGGTGCCGGCCTGGCTGGCGTTCTCGGTGGTCCGGCTGCTGGAGGAGCACTTCTCCCGGCTGGTGTCCTACGAGTTCACCGCCGGGATGGAGGACATCCTCGACGAGATCGCGGGGGGCCGGGCGGACCGGAACACCGAGCTGGCGCACTTCTACTTCGGGAACGGCGACGTCGAGGGGCTCAAGAAGCTGGTCTCCGAGCTCGGCGAGATCGACGCGCGGGAGCTGGCGACGTTCACCATCGCCGAGGGCGTCGACCTGCGGGTCGGTCGCTACGGCCCGTACATCGAGAGCAGTGACGGCACGCGGGCGAACGTCCCCGAGGACCTGCCGCCCGACGAGCTCACCGCCGAGAAGGCCAAGGAGCTGCTCGCGAACCCGGCCGGTGAGGAGCACGAGCTGGGCACCGACCCGGAGACCGGGCTGACGGTCGTGGCGAAGAACGGCCGGTTCGGGCCCTACGTCACCGAGGTGCTGCCCGAGGACGCCCCGAAGTCGCGCAAGCCCCGCACGTCCTCGCTGTTCAAGTCGATGAACCTCGACACGATCACGTTGGACGACGCGCTGCGGCTGCTGACCCTGCCGCGGGTGGTGGGCACCGACCCCGAGTCCGGCGACGAGATCACCGCCCAGAACGGCCGCTACGGGCCGTACCTGAAGAAGGGCACCGACTCGCGCTCCATCGACTCCGAGGAGAAGCTGCTCACGATCACGCTGGAGGAGGCGCTGGCGATCTACGCCGAGCCGAAGCGGCGCGGCCGGGCGGCGGCCGACCCGGGCCGGGAGATCGGCGAGGACCCGGTGAGCGGCAACAAGGTCACCGTGAAGAGCGGACGTTTCGGCCCGTACGTCACCGACGGCGAGTTCAACGCCACCCTGCGCCAGGGCGACGACGAGTCGTCGATCACGATCGAGCGGGCGGCGGAGCTGCTCGCCGAGCGGCGCGCCAAGGGGCCGGCGAAGAAGGCGGCCAAGAAGGGCGCGAAGAAGTCCACGGCCAAGAAGTCCGCGAAGAAGACGACCAAGAAGACCGCCAAGAAGTCCTGACCCGTCCGACGATTAGGGTGGGCGACGTGAGCAAGCGGGCGTACGAGCACGAGACGGTGGACGAGCTGCGCCACGCCCCCACCCACTCGCTCACCGCGGTGCTGCGGATCCGCGACTTCCGGCACCTGTGGATCGGTCTCGGGCTGTCCAGCCTCGGGGACTGGATGGGGCTGCTGGCGCTGACCGCGTTCGCGAGCGCCAGCGTGGAGACCTACGCGTCGAAGAACTACGCGATCGCCGGCGTGCTGTTCCTGCGCGTGCTCCCGGCGCTGGTGATGGGCCCGATCGCCGGCTTCATCGCGGACCGCCTGGACCGGCGCCGGACCCTGATCTGGGGCGACTACGTCCGGGGCGTGCTGTTCCTGACGATCCCGATCGTGAACAGCCTGTGGTGGATCTTCGTGGTCACCGTGCTGGTCGAGACGGTGAGCCTGGTCTGGGGGCCCGCGAAGGACGCCACCGTGCCGAACCTGGTGCCGCGGCACCGGCTCGAGGCCGCGAACCAGATCAGCCTGGCCACCACGTACGGCTCGGCGCTGCCGGCCGCGGCGATCTTCACCGGCCTCACCCTGGTCGACAAGTTCTACCGGCACATCTTCGACTGGTTCAGCAACGGTCCGGTGGACCTCGCGCTGTACTTCAACGCGGTCTCGTTCGTGATCTCCGGGATCGTGATCTCCCGGCTCCAGCACATCCCGCAGGGCCCGGCCGACGTGGTCACCGAGGGCAACGCGTTCAAGGTCATCGTCAACGGCTGGAAGTACGTCGGCACCACCCCCGTCGTTCGCGGCCTGGTGGTGGGGATCATCGGCGCCTTCGCGGCCGGCGGTGTCGTGGTCGGCCTGGCGCGCACGTTCGTGGCGGACCTCGGCGGCGGCGACCCCGGCTACGGCCTGCTGTTCGGGACCGTGTTCCTGGGCCTGGGGCTCGGCATGTGGCGCGGGCCCCGGCTGCTGCAGGGACTCTCGCGCCGGCGGGTGTTCGGGCTGTCCCTGACGATGACCGGGCTGCTGCTGTTCCCGCTCGCGCTGGTCCAGCAGCTGGAGATCGTGACCGGGATGGCCCTGCTGGTGGGCTTCTTCGCGGGCGTCGGCTGGATCACCGGCAACACCATGCTCGGCCTGGAGGTGCCCGACGAGATCCGCGGCCGCACGTTCGCGTTCGTGGGGTCGATGATCCGGCTGTCGCTGGCGCTGGTGCTGGCCGCCGCGCCGCTGCTGGCCGGGCTGATCGGCAAGCACTCCTTCGGGCCGCTGGACGAGGGCGGCCGGCCGCTGCTGGTCTACAACGGTGCCGCGTTCACCTTCCTGATCGCCGCGGTGCTGATGACCGCTGTCGGCGTGACGGCCTACCGTCAGATGGACGACAGGAAGGGGACCCCGCTGCTCAGCGACCTGCGGAACTCGTTCACCGGCAACTACGGCGTCTACGCCGCCACCGGCGCGTTCGTCGCGCTCGAGGGAGGTGAGGGCGCCGGCAAGTCCACCCAGGCGACGCGGCTGGCCGAGTGGCTGCGGGCCGCGGGGTACGACGTGCTGCTGACCCACGAGCCGGGGGACACCGAGGTCGGTGCCCAGCTGCGCCGGATCGTCCTCGACCCGGCCACCGGGAAGATCTCGCACCGTGCCGAGGCGCTGCTCTACGCCGCGGACAAGGCCGAGCACGTGGACCGGGTGATCGCGCCCGCGCTCGCCCGCGGCGAGGTGGTGGTCACCGACCGCTACGTCGACAGCACCCTGGCGTACCAGGGCGCCGGCCGGGCGCTCGCCGACCGGGAGGTCGAGCGGGTCGCGCGCTGGGCCACCAGCGACCTGCGGCCGCACCTGACCGTGGTGCTGGACCTGCCGCCGCAGGCGGGGCTGACCCGCTTCGAGGACCGGGACCGGATCGAGGCGGAGTCCCTGGAGTTCCACGAGCGGGTGCGGGAGATGTTCCTGCAGCTGGCCACCGGCCAGCCCGAGCACTACCTGATCGTGGACGCGCGCAAGCCGGTCGACGAGATCGCCCGGTTGATCCGGTCCCGGGTGGAGCCGCTGCTCGAGCAGGCCGCGCGCCGCGAGGTCACCCCGGCGCCCACCCTGGTCGACGAGACGCTCCCGAGGACCGACGCTTGAGCACCGTGCCCGCGGAGCGGACCTCGGTCTGGTCGTCGCTGGTCGGCCAGCGGCACGCGATCGAGGTGCTGCGGCGCGCCGTCGCCGGGCACGGGATGACCCATGCGTGGCTGTTCACCGGCCCGCCCGGATCCGGCAGGTCCAACGCGGCGCTGGCCTTCGCGGCGGCGCTGCAGTGCGAGCGCGGCGGCTGCGGGGAGTGCGAGGCGTGCCGGACCGCGCTGGTCGGCTCGCACCCCGACGTGAGCGTCACCCGCTCGGAGACCTCGGTGCTCTACATCGACGACATGCGCAACCTGGTGCACCGCTCAGCGCTCTCCCCGGCGCACAACCGGCACCAGGTGATGGTGATCGAGGACGCCGACCGGCTCGGCGAGCGCACCGGCAACACGCTGCTCAAGGCGATCGAGGAGCCGACCCCCAAGACGGTCTGGCTGCTGTGCGCGCCGACGCTGGAGGACGTGCTCCCGACGATCCGCTCCCGGTGCCGCAACGTCGCCCTGTCGACCCCGACCGCGGCCCAGGTCGCGGACTTCCTGACCACCCGGCACGGCATCCCCGAGGGGGTGGCCGCGTTCGCGGCCCGGGCCAGCCAGGGGCACATCGGCCGCGCGCGGGCGCTCGCGGTCGACGAGCGCACCCGCAACCGCCGCCGCGAGGTGGTCGCGCTGCCCGGCCGGCTCACCTCGCTGGGGGCGTGCATGAACGCCGCCGCGAACCTGGTCGACATCGCGAAGGACGAGACGTCGGCGATCACCGAGGAGACCAACAGCCGGGAGCTGCGCGAGCTCGAGACCACCTTCGGCGACGACCGCAAGGCGAAGAGCTCGCGGGCCTACAAAGCGTCGCTGCGGAGCCTGACCGAGAACCAGAAGCAGCGCGAGAAGCGCCGGATCATGGACGTCGTCGACCGCTGCCTGATGGACATCATGTCGGTCTACCGGGACACCATCGCCGTGCAGACCGACGCCCCCGGGGACCTGGTCAACGAGGAGATCCGCGAGGCCGTTCTCGACCTAGCCCGCCGGTCCAGCCCGGAGGAGAACCTCCGGCGGATCGACGCGATCTTCGCCGCCCGCGAGCAGATGATGGAGTTCAACACCACACCGCTGCTGGCGCTGGAGTCGATGATGGTGGGCCTGCGGATCCGCTGAGCGTGCCGGGCACCCCCTACAGTTGTCGGCGTGCCCCAGTCGAAGCCGGTGCTCGTGCGCGCCGCCACCCTCACCGCCGTACTCGCCCTGCTGCTGAGTGGGTGCTCCAGCTCGAAGGCCGACAAGCCGCTGCCGCAGCCGTCGCTCTCGCCGAGCCCGGTGGCGTCGGCTTCGACCAGCCAGGCCCGCGACCAGCCGGACCTGGCGAAGTTCTACCGGCAGAAGGTCTCCTGGAAGCCGTGCCGCGGCGGTGACGAGTGCACCCGGATCCAGGTGCCGCTGGACTACGCCCACCCGCAGGGCAAGGCGATCTCGCTGGCGGTGCTGAAGGTGCCCGCGGCGGACAAGGGTCACCGGGTCGGCTCGCTGGTGGTCAACCCCGGCGGCCCGGGCGGCTCGGGGGTGGACTACGCGGCGAACACCTCGTCGTACTTCGGCTCCGAGCTGCAGCAGGCCTTCGACATCGTCGGCTTCGACCCCCGCGGCGTCGGGGAGAGCACTCCGGTCCAGTGCCTGTCGGACGCGAAGCTCGACACGTTCGTGGCCAGCGACCCCGACCCGGACAGCACCGCCGAGATCAAGGCCTCGGACCGGATGCTCAAGCAGTTCGGCGACGGCTGCGTGCAGAAGAGCGGCGACCTGGCCGCGCACGTGTCCACCGCGGAGGCGGCCCGGGACATGGACATCCTGCGCGGCGTGCTCGGCGACAGCAAGCTGACCTACTTCGGCGCGTCCTACGGCACCTTCCTGGGCGCCACCTACGCGGGCCTGTTCCCGCACCGGGTCGGCCGGATGGTGCTCGACGGCGCGATCGACCCCGCGCTGTCGACGCTGAAGCTCAACCTGGTGCAGGCGCACGGCTTCGAGGTGGCGCTGCGTGCCTACGTCGCGCACTGCGTGGACCAGGGCGGCTGCTTCCTGGGCTCGTCGGTGGACGACGGCACCGCCCGGATCCGCCAGTTCCTCGACGGGGTCGAGGCGAAACCGATCTCGGGCTCGGACGGCCGGCAGCTCACCGTCGGCAACGCGGTGCTCGGGATCTGGGCGCCGCTGTACAACAAGAGCTACTGGGGTCTGCTCGACAACGCCCTGAAGTCCGCGTTCGCCGGCAACGGCGCCCCGCTGCTGGGGCTGTCGGACGCCTACACCTCGCGCGGACCCAACGGTTACGTGGACAACTCCCTCGAGGCGCTGTACGCGGTGAACTGCCTCGACCACGACGACTCGATCCCGAGCCTGCAGGTGCCGAAGTACATCCCGCGGTTCGAGAAGGCCTCGCCCACGTTCGGTGCGATCTTCGCGTTCGGGCTGTCCAGCTGCTCGAAGTGGCCGATCCACACCGGCCGGGTGCCGAAGCCGATCCACGCCAAGGGCGCGCCGCCGATCCTGGTGGTCGGCACCACCCGGGACCCGGCGACCCCGCTGGCCTGGGCCCGCGCGCTGGTGCACGAGCTGAGCTCGGGGATCCTGGTGAAGCGGGACGGGGACGGTCACACCGGCTACCACGCCGGCAACCAGTGCGTGGACACCACGGTGGAGTCCTACCTGGTGTCCGGGAAGGTGCCCTCCGGGGAGGTCGACTGCTGATGGCCAGGTACGGCGCCCAGTACGGTCCGGACCTCACGTTCCTGGGCGTCGACCCGTGCGACCTCGACGACCCGGCGTCGTACGACGGTGCCGACGTGGTCGTGGTGGGCGCGCCGTTCGACGGCGGCACCTCGAACCGGCCCGGCGCCCGGTTCGGCCCGCAGGCGATCCGGCAGACCTGCTACCTGCCGCAGGACGGCTCGCGCCCGCACCTGGCGCTGCGGGTCGACGCGTTGCGGGACATCCGGGTGGTCGACGCGGGCGACGTGGAGATGTACTCCGGGGACGTGATGACCGCGATCGCCGCGCTCGAGGAGGCGGTGTTCACGGTCGCGTCCTCCGGCGCGGTGCCGCTGGTGCTCGGCGGTGACCACACCATCGCGCTGCCGGACGCGACCGGGGTGGCCCGGCACCTCGGCTTCGGCCGGGTCTCGATGCTGCACTTCGACGCGCACGCCGACACCGGGCACATCGAGTTCGGCTCGCTGTACGGGCACGGCCAGCCGATGCGCCGGCTGATCGAGTCCGGCGCGCTGCGCGGCGACCGGTTCCTGCAGCTCGGGCTGCGCGGGTACTGGCCCGGGCCGGAGACGCTGGACTGGATGGCCGAGCAGCGGATGCGTTCCTTCGAGATGACCGAGATCGGGTCGCGCGGGCTCGAGGCCTGCCTCGACGAGGCGTTCGAGATCGCGCTCGACGACTGCGACGGGGTGTTCCTGTCCGTGGACGTCGACGTCTGCGACCCCGGGCACGCGCCCGGCACCGGCACCCCGGAGCCGGGTGGGCTGTCGTCGCGGCAGCTGCTGGACGCCGTACGCCGGATCTGCCTGGAGCTGCCGGTGGTCGGGATCGACATCGTCGAGGTGTCCCCGCCCCACGACCACGCGGAGATCACCGCCTACCTCGCCAACCGGGTGGCGCTGGAGGGGCTGTCCGGGATCGCCGCCCGCCGGAAGGGGATCTCCCACGACCCCGCGGGACCGCTGCTGGAGGGCCGCTGAGCTAGCGCACCGGCTCGTCGAGGTCGCGCACCCGCCGCACCGGGCTGAGGACGAGCACCACCACCGGCGCGAAGGTCGCCACGGCGGTGAGCCAGAGCGCCGGCCTGACGCCGAGCCCGTCGGCGACGGCGCCGGCCGCGAGTGCGCCGGCGGGGATCGCGCCCCAGGAGACGAAACGGACCGTGGCCATCACCCGGGCGAGCAGCTCGGGCGGGCTCTCGGTCTGCCGGAAGGTGCGGGTGTTGATGCTGACGACCACCACGCCGGTGGCGAAGCCGGCGTTGCCGACGGCGAACAGCACCATGCCGGCGGCGCCGGAGCCCAGGGGCAGCAGCAACGCGAACAGCGCGCCGACGAATCCCGCGACCAGGATCGCGCGAGCGCTGCCCAGGCTCCGGGTCATCCGGGGTGTCAGCGCGGCGCCCAGCAGCGCCCCCACACCCTCGCTGGCGATCAGCACCCCCACCAGTCCGGCCGGCGCGCCCAGCACCCGCACCAGGTAGAGCGGTGCCAGCGCGAGCAGCGCGCCGCAGGCGAAGTTGACCGCGGTGGCCGCCCACGTGCAAGGACCCATCACCGGATGGCGGGTGACGTAGTGCCAGCCCTCGCGGACCATCGCCCCGACCGTGGCCGTGCGCGGCGGCTGCGGCACCTCACGCTCGGGCAGCCGGCCGATCAGGGCCGCCGACACCAGGTAGCTGACGGCGTCGACGAGCACGGCCGGCACGGCCCCGAACAGCTGGACGAGCAGGCCGCCGAGGGACGGTCCGCCCATCTGGGTCGTGGCGTGGGTGGCGGACATCAGGCTGTTGCGGGCCCGCAGGTCCGCCCTGGGCACGATCGCGGGCAGGAAGGTGCTGCTGCCGACCGAGAACACCACGTTGGCGAAGCTGATCACCAGCGCCACCAGCAGCAGGTGCGGGAAGGTCAGCGACCCGGCCCACCAGGCGAGCGGCAGGCTCAGCAGTGCCGCCGCGCGGACCAGGTCCATGGCGATCTGCACGCCGCGCAGCGGCAGCCGGCCGACCACGGCGCCGGCCGGCAGGCCGATCACCAGCCATGCGACCCACGACGCCGCCGCGAGCACGCCGACCGCGAACGCCGAGGCGTGCAGGACGGTCACGGCCGCAAGGGGCAGCGCGATCGAGGTCACCGCGTCGCCGACGCTGCTCACCGTGCTCCCGGTCCAGTACGTCCAGAACACCCGCGTGGTCGACGCGGTGTGCTCCTCGGTGAACAGGTGAGTTCCCATAGGGAACGAACTATAATCATCCTGAGGTCCCCGCGGAAAGGCATCGCCGTGAAGTACACCGACCTGACCGACTCCGACTGCGCGATCGCGCAGTCCCTGGGGGTGGTCGGCGAGTGGTGGTCGCTGCTGGTGGTCCGCGACGTCGCCGGCGGCCTGCACCGGTTCGAGCAGCTGCAGGGCGAGCTGGGCGTCAGCCGCAAGGTCCTCGCGCAGCGGCTCGGCACGCTCGTCGAGCACGACGTCCTCGAGCGGCGGCGCTACTGCGAGCACCCGCCGCGGCACGAGTACCACCTGACCGAGAAGGGTCGCGGGCTGCTGCCGGTGCTGGTGGCGCTCCAGGACTGGGGGACCCGCTACGTCATGGGGGACGGCTCGCTGACCGCGACGAGCGCGCCGACCTCGCCGGAGGCCACGAGGGCGCGCGACCTGGTCGGCCAGCGCGTAGAGGTCGATGCGCTCACCGCGCACTCGGGGGAGCGGGTCGACCCGGTCGGGCCGACCCGGTGGACGGTGCTGTACTGCTTCCCGGGCGCCGACGGGCCAGGCGGACGCTTCTACCCGCCCGGCTGGGGCGACATCCCCGGGGCCACCGGCTGCACGTTGGAGTCGACCACGTTCCGGGACCGGTACGCCGCCTTCGTCGCCGCGGGGGCCACGGTGCACGGCGTGAGCACCCAGCGGCCCGACCAGCTCGCCGCGTTCGCAGACCACGCCGGGCTGCCGTTCGACCTGCTCTCGGACGTGGACCTCCGGCTGGCGGCGTCGCTGCGGCTGCCGACGTTCCGCGCGGCCGGCGTGGACCGGCTGAAGCGGCTGACCCTGCTGGTCGACGCCGACCGGGTGGTCCGCCGGGTGCTGTTCCCGGTCACCGACCCGGCCGGGTCGGTCGACGACGCGCTGGCGCTGGTGGCGGCCGAGGCGCGGGTCAGCGAGGGTTGACCGCCTCGGCGATCGCCTGGATGCGCCTGGTGGCCAGCTCGATCATCAGCCGCGCCGCGGGCGAGAGGGTGGCGTCGGCGCGGTGCACGATCGCCAGTGTGTCGAACTGGCGCGGCCGCAGTGAGGTCATCCCGGCCTTCGGGGCCAGGCGGGAGAGGAGCTGCTCGGCGGCACCGCGCGGCACCACCGAGTCGGCCAGCCCCATCCCGACCAGCTCGACCGCGGTCTCCACGTCCTCGACCTCGATCCGGGTCTGCGGGTTGCGGCCGGTCTCGTGGAGCCACTGGCGCAGCACGATGCGGGTGGAGTCCTCCGCGGCCCAGGTCGCCTCGGGCATCACCAGCGACGCCCGTGACAGCTGGAGCGCGGTGACCGGCGTGGCCAGCTTGTCCGGGTCGGCGCTGATGTAGACGAGCTCGTCGCGGGCCACGGGGGTGACCGACATGTTCTCGTCGCTCACTGCCGGTACGGCGATCATCGCCGCCTCGATCCGGCCGCGGCGCAGGTCCTCCTGCACGTCGGTGGAGTTCTGCCCGACCAGCTCCACCCGCACGCCCGGGTGCCGCGCCAGCACGTCGGCCACCAGCCCGGCGCCGGCGTAGAGCCGAGCCGTGCCGAACATGCCGAACCGGATCGTGCCGGTCTCCAGGGCGGTGACGTCCTGCGCGGCCCGGCGGGCCTCCTCGGCAGCGGCGATTGCACGTTCGGCGTGCGGCCGCATCGTCTCGGCCGCCGCGGTGGGCACCACGCCGCGCCCCACCCGGGCGAACAACGCGGTGCCCAGGGACCGTTCCAGGCTGCGGATCTGCTCGGAGACCGACGGCTGGGCGTAGCCGAGGAGGTCGGCGGCGGCGGTCAGGGACCCCTGCTCGTAGGCGGCCAGGAAGCAGCGGAGCTGGTGCAGCGAAAGCATAGGGCTGTCCTTTGGTAAGCGAAGGAAACCGAGGCTACCCCTATGCACGCAACCCGGGCATCCTGGCTGGGTACACAACCACGTCTTCGAGGGAGGTCGCCCGTCATGTTCGATCACTTCTGCACCAACTGCCGCAAGCGCCAGCTCATCTTCCCGAGCCAGGTGACCTCGCTGGTCAACACCGACCACGGCATCGAGCTCAGCTATGTCTGCTGGTGCGGTTCGGCCCAGACCTTGCTCACCGGCCGGGTCGTCACGGAGCGGTCCGAGGTCGTCACCGCCGCCTGAGGCCCGTTTCGCGCCCGAGGCGCGTTGTCCGTATACTTCGACGCGCTGCCCGGGCCGGCCACGAGCCGGCGTACCGGGCAGCGCGCCGCCTTAGCTCAGTCGGTAGAGCGATTCACTCGTAATGAATAGGTCGTCGGTTCGATTCCGACAGGCGGCTCTCCACAAAAGCCCAGGTCAGCGCCACAATGGCGATCACGGCCTGGGCTTTGTTCATGCCGCGACCGGAGTCCATGGGCACATTTTGGGCACGATGCGTGTTCCCGTGCCGCCGCGATGCCCCTCTCATCGGCCACCTCGCAAGCCGTTCAGGGCCGCCGCCACGACGTCGAGCTCGTCGTCGTACAGGTGGGCGTAGATCCGGGCCGTGGTCGTGATCGAGGCGTGTCCCATCGCCTTCTGGATCCAACGGAGATCGGCCCCGGCAGAACGGGCGAGACTCCCGAACGTGCGCCGCAGGTCATGGGGCGTCACCCCAGCCAGGCCCAGCGCCTTTGTGGCCTCACCCCAGCCCGACCTATTGCGCCAGTTCCCGTTGCGCAGGTAGCCCCCACCAGGCGCCGGGAACACCAGGTCACCCACATCGTGGCCCTCGACGCGCGCCGCCAGGACGTCCCGCATGAACTCCGGAATCGCGACCTGCCGAGCTGATGCGAGGCTCTTGGGGGCATCCACGTCCATGCGGCCGCCAACCTCCGTGGCGCGCTCGATGATCCGCACCCGGTTCCGGACCAGGTCCACGTCGCCCACCCGCAGGCCGGCAAGTTCCGACCACCGCAGCCCCAAGTAGGCCATGGCCAGCACAAGGTCTCCCTGCTCACCCAACTTCTCCGCGAGCGCGTCCACCTGCGCGGCGGTCAGGATCCGCTCACGTGCCGGCGGTCGCGAAGGCAGACGCACGCCCCGGGCGACGTTCCGCGACAGCCGCCGCGTCCGCATGCCGTAGTCGAGGACCAGGCAGAACACCCGATGTGCGTAGCGCACGGTCTCAGCGCCCTTCGTGGTCGAGAGCGTGGTGACCCACTCGGCCACGTCGGCGTGCTCGATCTTGGCCACAGGCCAGCGTTCGAACTCCGCCAGCACGTGCCGAAAGGCCGCGCGGTAGTTCTGCTGCGTGGTCTTGCGCAGATGCGTCATGCCCGAGCGCTCGAACTCCGCCCACAACCCAGAAACCGTGATCCGTCCGCGCTGCGGGTCCACGAAGTCCCCTCGACGCACCCGGCCCCGCGTCTCCGCCTCGAACTCCTCGGCGTCCCTGCGACGGTCGAACGTGCGGGAGCGCTGGCTGTAGTCCGGCGTCCGATACCTAACCCGCCAACGCACCCGCCCTGAGGCACCGACGCGCTTCTCGATCACGCGGCGGCCCTCTTCGCCTCGTCCAGCCACTCGCGCACCATGGCGGCATCGAAACGCCGATGCTTTCCAACCTTGAACGACGGCGGACCGTCGCCACGTACCGCCCAGTGGTGCACCGTCGACATCGGCACACACAAGATCTCCGCCACGTCCCGCACCGTGAGCAGTCGCGGGAAGATCACCTGCTCATCCATCACCTTGGTCCTCATCTCCCGAGTTCACTCATGCCGCCTTGCGCTGTTCTGCTCGCCACTGTGCGTACTCGCGGGCGCGTGCTGCTGCGGCGGCGGCCAGTGCCTGGTCCCCGTCGCGGGTCCAGCCTGTGCCTTGATAGGACCAGGACCCGACGACGAGAGTGGTCTCCTCCTCGTCGGCCAGGAGGCGTTCCTCGAGGTCGCGCACGTCGAGCCGCTCACCGTGCTTGGACGCTTGGGCGGCGAGCTTCTGGAAGCGCTGCCTTGCCCGGCGCAGCCTGCCGAGGGTGATCGAGTAGCGGCGGGACTTGGTGGAGAAGTGGCCGCGGAAGCCGAGCATGTGCGCCCACTTGCCAAGCAACAGATACGGCGACTCCCGGTCGTGCTGGCGGGCACGCTTACCGAGGTCGCGACACGTCGCGGTGAGCCGGGACAGGTGCGGCTTGGTCTGCCCGACTCCGCGGAGGCTGGTGGCGTCTTTGGTGGCGTACTTGGCCAGGTAGCCGGCCACCTGCTCCGGGGTGAGCGGCCCGTCGGGGTCGTCGGTGCGGTGCCCGTCGCGGACCACCCGGACGTCAAGCTGCTGGCCCCAGCCGAGGACACGGGCGGTGTCATCGGCGTCGACGGGCGGGGCAGTGAACTCAACGCCCTGCGCAGCGGCCCGGAGGATCTCCGCGAGGTGGCTGCCATCGAAGGGCGCGGGGGAGCCGTGGCCGTCCGGGCCGTCGAGGCGGACCAGGGCGTGGAAGTGAATCAGGCCGCGGGCCTGGTACTCCCCGACCTTGGCGTACTGCAGCGAGGCGACCTTGCCGAGGTTGCGCTCGGTGACACCGAGGGCCTGAGCGAGAGCACGACGGACGGCGATGGTGGTGCGTCGCCACAATTCGGGCGCCCACCACTGCCACACAACCGCGGAAGCCCAGTCGTAACAGTCACCGCACAGCGGTGCCCCGTTCTGGGGGTCGTCGTCGGCATGGATCGCCATGCACCCGGTGGGACGGCCGTGGCGGCAGCGCTTCGAGCGGTCGCGGGGTGTGCACCTGCCGCCTGTGCGTTGCGCGTGGGTGGGGCGGGGTCCGTGGACGGGTCCGAAGGAGGGCGCGGTGAAGGTGACGAACAGCAGCGGGTTGTCCGCCACCGACTCGGGGACGGTCTTGCCGCCGAGGAGGCCGGCGCGGATCATCGCGAAGATGTCGCGGGCGTAGACCCGCGAGCAGGACGGGCAGGCCTCCGCACGCCGGTTGCCACAGGCCCGGTAGACGACACCGAGGGGGCTGGTGCGGGAGGTGAAGACGTCGAGGACCTCACCAGTGACCGCATCGATGGTCGTGTTGCCACCAACCAGGCGGACCGGATTGGTGCAGTAGCCGACCCTCGCGGCCGTCTCGGCCCAGTCCTGCCACGAGCCGTCGCGCAGGCGCTGGATCAAGCCGTGCTCGGCTGCGGGGGTGAGGCCGGACAGGTCCAGCGGCGCACCTTCCCCGTACCCCGGGAACCCCGAGGCAGAGGTAGATGCGTCACTGGTCATGCCCGGAGTGCTCACGCCGCCTCGACCTCCAGGTCCTCGACGCTGGGCTCCTCCTCGATCAGACGCCCGGTGGCGTTGCGGTGCATGCTGCGACCGGCCCACCAACCGGCGCTCGCCTCGACCTCGATCGCGTAGGCCGCGCACCTGGCTCGCACCGGGCAGGCCGCGCACACCGCCCGCATTCTGGAGCGCATCTCGGCGCCCGGCTCCAGGGGCTCACCGATCCACGGCAATTCCGGGTGCTCGATGCACAGCGCGTCAACCATCCACCTGGTGTCGACGCCCTTGTTCTCCTCGGTGATGCGCATCTTGGTCATGCCGCACCGTCCTCAACGTCGAAGGCGTCAGCCTTCGGGCCTGCTTGCCGGGGCTGTCGTGGCTGTCGGGGTGCCCGTGGCTTGCGCGGGCTGCGGGGCTTCCGCGCCGGCTCGGACCTGATCGGCTGTGTCTCGGTCTCCCAGGAGCCGTCAGAGTCGTCGGCCGGCTGACGGATGTCGACGTAGACCTCGGAGGCGTACCGCCGCGAAAGGTCCCGGATCAACGGGTCGGGCCAGTAGTCGGCGCGGACACGGTCAACGGCCCCGGTGTCCTCGACCACCCACGCGGCGCCGGGGTGGGTGGGGCTGATCCGGTGCGCCGGCGCCAGGTGGGAGGTGCCATCACCGAGCACCATGACCGTTTCCTCGGCCGACCGCAGCCGGAGCGCGACGGTCTGGGTGAACAGGCCCCGCATGGACACGACGTCCTTGCGGGGGTCCTGCACGCACGCGACCACCACGACTCCGAGGGCGCGGCCTTGGGTCAGGATCTCGGCGAGTATCCGGTTCGCCTCCCGGCGCACGTCCATGTCGGCGTACGCGGTGAGCGCGGCGAGCTCATCGATGACCAGGACGTGCAGCGGGTCCCCGACGGTGGGCTGATGGAGCCGGGTGGCGCCGGCCATGGTGCGGCCGCGCTCGTCGATCACCGTCATGAGCGTGCGCAACACGTCGAGCGCATCACCGGGCGTGTAGGCACGTGTCGAAAACAGGCTCTCGCCCATGGCGAGTTCGACGCCGCGTTTGAGGTCGATCCCCCACAGCCTTGCCACGTCCGCGCGGACGGCGGGGGCGAGGCCGCAGCAGATGCCCCACAGCACCGACCCCTTGCCGGACCCGGAGCAGCCGGCCACGAGGGTGTGCCTGCCACGTAGTTGCAGCCGCCAGTCCCGGCCACCCTGAGTACGACCGAGGCGGACCGCCTCAGCGATCGCACGCGGCTCCGGTTCGGTCGCGGTGGTCGCTTGGGTGAGGTTGTCGAGCATGACCAGCTCGACCACGACCGAGCAGCCCGAGGCGTTGCCGGTGATCGGGCGAACCCGGTGGGCGACGGCGGCGAAGGTGGTGGCCAGTCGTTCGGCACCGGTCTCCAGCTCCTCGAGCCGCTGGCCGGCCCGGGCACGGATCGTCAGCTCGACCGAGTGACCACGGGTGCGGACCCGCTTGAGCCGAGGCGCGACCCAGCGGGTGTCCTCGTGCCGGGAACCAGACGCGCTCCGGGTGGAGCGCACCACCAGCCGGTCCGAAAGGCCGCACACCCGGGACAGGCGCTGCCAGCCGACCCGGGCGAACCACCACCAGGCGAACCGCCGCGCCGGCCGCGCCACCAAGACCTCATAGGAACGGGGCGCCAGACCGCCCCAGGCGCAGCCCACCAGCGGCGGCGCGAGACCTACCGCGAGAGGCGTGGTGGCCGAGGAGGCGGTCCCGAACAGCCACGACACCGCCGCGATCACCAGCCACAGCGCCAGCCAACGGCGGTGCCGCAGACACCAGGTGCCTAGCCACCGGGCCCGGCCCGACAGCACCCGGGAGGCGGGGCCGCCGTAGCGGGACAGGACCGTTGCCCGGGCGCTCATCAGGCACCCGCCCGGTCGAGGGCGTCGCGTGCGCGGACCACGGCCTGGTAGACCTCGTCGATGCGCACCAGGGCAGCTCGGGCGCCGTCGAAGAGCGGGTCCGACAGGCCGTCCAGCGCCCGGCACGCGTCCAGGGTCACGTCGTGGGCCTCACCGAGCCGCATTGCGGCGGTGCACAGGCCTTCCAGCGCCGCGGGCATCAGGCAGCCCCCTTGCTCGCACCGTTACCTGCGGCCGGCATGCCGTTATTGGCCGGGGCGACCATCTCCTCCGCTCGGTACGACCAGGCGATCCGCGGCCGAGGTCCGCTGTCGTCGATCCACGCCAGGGCGGTCAGACCCTTGAACTCCACCGGAGTCCACGGAAGAGGCGTCTTGTTCTCCGGCGGCACCGGCTGCACCTTGGCCAGGAACTTCACCGTCACCACGGTGTCCTTCTTGCTCGCCTCCGCATCGGTGTCGACCACCGTCACCTGCCACACCGGCAGGCCCGTCTCCTTGTCGACCGACTGTGGACGAGACCCGTCCGACCGCGGCTCCGCGTTGAAGTCCGCGACCGGCTCTACCGCACCCTTCAACAGCGCCAGCTCCGGAAACACGTCACCGTGCTGCACGTTCATCCGCCTACGCATCGCCATGATGCTGACTCCCTTCAGTAAGTGGCTTGAGCCAGTTGAGAACATAGCAAGCTGGCCTAAGCCAGTTCAACAGGCTTGGGCCAGTTCATCTAGACTTCACGTATGACGCAGATCCCAAGGACCTCGCAGGGCGGGGGCACGGCCAGCCGGCAGGTGGCGGCTGCGCTGCGGGCTGCTATCGACTCGGGAGAACTGCAGCCAGGCGACAAGTTGCCGTCGGAGCGCTCATTGGCCGCGACGTACGAGGTAGCAAGAAACACTGCGCGCGAGGCCGTACGCCAGTTGGCCGAGGCAGGCCTCGTAACTGCCCACCACGGCCGCGGTGTGTTCGTTCGCTCGAAGCCGCGCCTGATGCGCTTCGGCCAACAGCGGTACTCGAAGAAGCTGCGCGAGCAGACGGGCCTCTCGCCATTCCATGCGGAGGTCCGGGCGCAGGGCCGAGTCCCCAATGCCTACCTGCGCAACATCGAGCGAGTTAGGCCTCCGGCGGCTATCGCTGAGCGGTTGGGCGTGAACCCGAACGCCAAGAGCGTCGTCCGACGCGAGAACTGGTACTTCGCGGACGCGGAGCCAATGCAGATTGGCACGACCTTCATCCCTTGGGAGATTGCCAAGGGCTCGGTGCTCGCGCGGAGCGACGAACTCGGATCAGGTGACTTGTACGCCCGCTTCGAGGACAAGGGCTACCGGATCACCTACACGCGGGAGGAAGTCACCGCCCGCATGCCAACGCCGGACGAAGTCAGCGGCCTCATGCTTCCCGAGGGCGTTCCCGTCCTAGTCGTTCTGCACACCGGCCTCGACGACGAACTACGACCCTTCGAGGTCACCGAATTCATCATGCGCGCCGACTACACCGGCCTCGACTACACCATGCCTGTGGATGACTGATGAACGTTGAGATTCGAGCCCGCCAAGCCGCCGACATCCCGGCGTTGGCCCAGATGCTGGTGCGGGTGCATGCCGAGGACGGCTACCCCGTCGAGGGCGTGGCCGATCCAGCCGCGTGGCTGACGCCGCCGCGAGAAATCGCCGCCTGGACCGCACTATTCGACGGTGAGCCGATCGGTCATATGTCACTCACTCAGGCCGACGACACCGACGACGCAGCAGTGGTCTGGCAGGAGGTGACCGGGAGAGACCTCGGCACTCTGGCTATCCCGGTCCGGCTCTTCGTCGACCCACCTCACCGTCAGCGAGGCGCCGGCAAGCTGCTCATGCTGGCAGCCCATGACTATGCCAGCAGCCACGGCTACGAGATGGCCTTCGATGTCATGCTCAAGGATCAGGCCGCCATTCGCCTATACGAGGCCGTCGGCTGCCGACGCCTTGGCGAGATAACACATCGCCACAGTGGGAATGCGCACCAACCGGCCGCCGTTTATGTAGCGCCAGCCAGGCCATTTCGATCAGCCGATCGTCCGCACTAAGTAGACCAGCGCCCTCCGACCTCATTTCGTTAAGTTGAGTGCTCACGTGAGAGGCTGGCGCAAGATGCCGGCCGAGGCGGGTCTCAATTGGCGGCTTCGACACACACTCGCCAAGGGCGCTGGTGCTTCTCTGATCTCCAACACATAAACTAAACAGCGCCAACCAGCGGTGAGTCGCACCTTGATCCTGCCAGTGATCGGCGGGCTGGTTCAGCCCGCCGATCAGCCAGGTCCCAACTCCAATCCAGACACGAGCCCCGGGCCCAATGCGTATCTCTCAAGCGCCGTGCCCCGTCGATGGTAAGAGCCAGGTTGCTCTGAGCCGCTATCAGTCAGCGTCGGATTACGGACCGTCGCTGGCCGCGCTATCACCAGCGGGGGGGACGGGCGCTTCGTGGTTCGGGCCCCAAACGGTGAAGGTGTCAATTTGAGTAGTGCCGTCGGATTCATATACTGGCAAGACTCGGTCGTGGGCCTTTGCCTGCATGGCGATGGCGTCTTCTGGGGTCGCAGGTTCGTGGCCATCTCCTTCCAGGTCGGCCGACCTCACGTAACCCTCTTTCCCATCGTCACCTACGACCGCGACGAGATCTGGAAAGATAGGAGCAGATTCGTTGGCCGCTTCGTCGATTGGCGCCTTGCCAAAGCTTTGGCCGTGCGCATTCTTGGGATAGTTGTAGTGGGGCGCAGAGATGGCTGCCCCGGTGGCCGCTGACACGAGTAAGGCGGTTGCGCACGCAACCATAATGGTGCGCCTTCTGTAACGCATCACAGATTCCCCCGATCTCCAATTATCCATCGATGAGCGACGTATAGATAAGGTCGCTGATTCTCCAGTCGCCGATATTTCCGCGATATACACGTGACTGATCGACGGCCCGCAAGTACGAGAAACTGCAGTTGGGAGTCACGGCAACACCCATGTCCCCTGTCGGATAGGAATTGTACACCCAGTCCTTCTGGCCGCAAATGGTCCCGTCGCCCCTTGCGAGGAACACTTTGACGCCGAGGTATCCGGTCGGCAATTCCTTCTCCGAGCAGGGACTGCCTGCTCTGTATCGCGTGTAGCCCACGCCCTCCGGTGAGTATGGGCTTGGAGAGGAAAGTGTGTATACCCGCGCCATGCCATCCGCGCAACGATTGGCCCCGTCGAACGTCCAATTGGAGTAGTTCACCCAGCCGGTCGAATCGGTCTGTGCCACCGCCACCCCAGTGCCGAGCCCGATCACTGCAGATATTGCGATGGCGATCACCGCGACGGCGCGCTCGCCCAACTTCGTCATGTTTCCCCTATTCGGTCGTTTGGACGACAATGCCCCGGAGCGGCAGTCCAGTCCATAGGCATAACGGGCCATTCGGACTCCCAGCTGCACCTTTGGCCACCGACTCGCGCTGGCCTTACCCGGACTGCCCATGAGCCGAATGTCCAGAGGGGCCTTCTCGCGCATCGTGCCTTTCCATATCCTGAAGTCATGGTGGCCGAGAAGGTTCCGCGGTCCTTGCAGCGGGCATCAGACGTGGAACGCGATTTCGCGGTGAGGGTGCTATGCGATGCGGCCGCCGACGGGCGCCTCTCCCATGACACCCTCGTTGAGCGTCTTGACGGCGTACTGAGTGCCCGTTGCTTCGGAGACATACAGGAGTTCCTCCAGGATCTCCCGCGTCCTCCCTTGCGCACGGTGCACATCAGGGCAGTCGCCGACGTCCGCCAGCGCATTCGCCGCGCTCTGCCGCGTGGCGGGGGACTGACCCGGGGAGTTCTTCCACTACCCGACACTGCGCACCCGCGCCTCGTGATCGGTCGCAGCAGAGACTGTGACGTCGTGCTTGGGGACGCTTCTGTGTCCCGCAGACACGGATGTATCTGTCGCTTTGGGGATGTGCACTTTCTCTATGACCTGGGCTCGACCAACGGCACGCGCGTAAACGGTCGGATAGTTGAGGCGCCCATTGCGCTCTCGACGGGAGATATGGTGGCCTTCGGCCTCAGCGTCCTACGGGTCACGCCACCACCCACGGTTCCTGCCGCGGTTGCATCGGCCTAGACGCGCGCGGCAGGGTGTGAGGACTTTCTTTACTTGCTCAAGCGCGCCTCCGGCGCGAGCGCGCCCTCCGCGCTCCGCTCTGCGGGGACCCCCGCGCTCCGGGCCTCCGGCCCTTCGCGCACCCCCGCACGCTGCGCGCTTCGCACGCGCAAGCGGGGCACCCCGACCCACTCGGAATGCCCCGCGCACCTCGCGCTCAACGTCTGCGTCTCCCGCGCCGCCAATCACCCCGGCAGGCGGACGACCGTGCTACATAGACGTGGTGATTCCACGACCCCGACTCCAGCCCCTTCGCGACAGCGACCAGTTCCTGGTCGAGAACCTCTGGCAGTGCTACCAACACGACCTGTCCGAGTTTCGCGGCTCCTTGCCAGGGCCGGACGGCCGCTACAAGAACGGCCGCGTCGCGACGTACCTCAACTCGCCGGACCGCTCGGCCTTCCTCATCGAGGTCGACGAGGCGCCAGCCGGCTTCGTCATGATCAGAGATAACGGCGACGGCAGTCGTGTGCTGGGCGAGTTCTTCGTGGTGCGCGCGCTTCGAAGACAGGCCCTCGGCCGCAGGGCTGCAACAGAGGTGATCATCAGCCACCCAGGTCGCTGGGAAATCGCCTTCCAAGAGGCCAACGAGCGGCCGCCCGGTTCCGGACCGACATCGCGAACGGACTCGTGGGTAACGCCTGGACGGTCACCCCGCGACCGGTGCCGGACAAGCCGCACGTTCCGCCAGACCTCTGGCTCACCTTCGAGACGGAACCGGCCAGCGTCCGCCCGAGCTAGCCACGTTCGGTCACCTCCAAGCCGCCGACCCGATGGACGAGGATTTGCACGCCGGAGCCCGGCCGCAAGGGCGCTGCGCGTCGCTACGCGATGGCCTCCGGCCACCCTTGCCCCCGGGCACCGACGAGCAACGGGGCTGGTTATCGGGTCGGCGGCTCTCCCATGGCCAGCCGGGGCACATTTTGGGCACCAGACGGCCGCGAGCGACCGGCGCACAACCCGCAAAATCGTACGGTTCACGCCGCAGAGACAGGTCGATTGCGGGGGAGCGTCGTTCTGGGACCCCTCGTAATGAATAGGTCGTCGGTTCGATTCCGACAGGCGGCTCCATTGGAATCCCCCGTCCTGACCAGCGCAGACAGTGCGCGTGCAGGTTGGCGGTTCGGCAAGGTCCTCAGGGCTCACGATGACGGCGGCCGGCCGGGACCGTGTCAGCGTGACCCGCTCGTGCTCTCGCTCTACACGGTGGATGACATCGCTGAAGTGGCTACGGACATCGCGACTCGGCTCAACCGTCAGCGGCGGTAACCGGCCCGGACAACGGCCGCCACTCCCGCCTGATCAACCCGAACACCCACGAGTCCGATACCTCACCGTTCACGACGCAGTCTTCCCGCAACGTCCCTTCACGCACGAACCCGAGCTTTTCCAGGACGCGGGCAGATGCCACGTTGCGCGTATCGGTCTCGGCCTGGACTCGATTCAGGTCCAGCGTGTCAAATGCCCACTGCAGCAAGGCGCGCGCGGCCTCCGTCGCGTAGCCACGACCCCATGCTGCATCGTCGAGGCAGTAGCCCAACGATGCGCTGCGGTAGTTCGGGTTCCACCGGGTCAGACCGCACCAGCCGACGAAGGCCCGGTCGGAAACACGGTCGATGGCCAGCCGCGCCCCGGTGCCTTCGTCCGCCATCTGCCGGCAAGCCGCGACGAAACGCTCGGCGCGCCCACGGTCGCTCCATGGCGGCGCGTCCCAATAGCGCAGCACGTAGGCGCTGCTGTGCAGCGCGAAGAGGGCGCCCGCGTCCGCGTCGGTGAAGGGGCGCAGTCGCAGGCGTGCGGTGTGCAGGGTGGGGGTCGGCAGGGACATGCGCGCCATATTGCCCGGTCATGAGAGGTCCTCACTACCGGGTTTCTCCGTCGGCGGGTGGCAGCAGGTGTCCGTCCATTCGCCTGACTCACGGTCGCCGGCAGGCGGCGAAGTGACGCACCGTTCCTCCTGGGTCCTGGGGCCTGGGGCCCGGCCAGCTGGCCCGAGGACAGGGTTCCCGAAGGCCTGTTTGCCGATCCTCCTCACGGAGGGGTCCTACGCTGACCAAATGGAGGCACGGGTAGGCGAGGTCATCGTGCACTATGTCGATCACGGTGCGGGACAGCCCGTGCTTGTGCTGCACGGCGCCGGCGTCGATCATCGCGAGTCCGAGGCGTGTTTCGAGCCTTGCTTCGCTGGCATCCCTGGATACCGCACGATCTACCCCGACCTTCCCGGCATGGGTCGCACAGCGACGCCGGAGGCCTTGCGCAGCGCGAATGACGTGCTCAAGACGCTGCTGCGCTTCGCCGACGAGGTCTCCGACGGCGGGACCTATCTGCTCCTCGGCCACTCTGCCGGCGGCTACTTCGCCCAGGCGATGGCCGCCACGCAGCCGACCCGGGTGGCCGGTCTCGCGCTGGTCTGTCCCCTGCTGGCGACGATGCGCGAGGTGCCCGCGCACCGAGTTGCGGTCGGGCCGGGCGAGATCGGCGACGACGGGTTCCGCAGCTACTTCGTGGTGCAGACATCGGAGATGCTCGAGAGGTACGAGCGGTACGTCGCTCCCGGGGCCCGGCTGGCCGACTGGGCGGCCCTGGAGCGGATCGGTGAGCGCTGGGAGCTCTCGATCGAGGACCATCCTGCGTACCCGGGTCCCACGCTGGTGCTGGCGGGCAGGCTCGACTCGACTGTCGGGTACGCCGCCGCCGCGGACCTACTCGGCCATTACCCCCACGCCAGCCTCGCCGTCGTGGACGACGCCGGCCACGCGCTGCCCCACGAGCGGCCGGAGCTCCTGCGCGCCCTGATCACGGATTGGTTGGTCCAGGTCGCCCGCAAGAACGAGGAGCGCTGATCCGGGGCCGTGCTGGCTGTGGCGCACCTTCAGAAGGCGAAGCTGTTGAAGGGCTCGGGGTCCGTCCGGAACATGCGCGAGAGCAGTCCGACCGCCCCGGGCCGGCACTCGCGGATGCGGCCGGCCGTCGCCAACAGGGCGGCGGACGCGCCTCCGAGGTAGAGGGATCCCAGGGCCTGGATCTCGAGGACCAGTTCTGGCCGGGTCTGCACGCGGGTGCAGGTGGCACCGTCGGGGCCACCCTCGAGGCGCCAGGTGCCTTCGTTGTCGGGACACATCGGGTCGGTTCCGATGCCGAAGACGATGCTGCCCGGGACGTCGTACGTGCGGGCCTCCAGTGCCCGAGGCACGTCCAGGAGGCGCATCCACAGGTTGTCGGACTGTCGGGTGATGCGCATGGCTCGGGGATTCTGGAGCATCCATCGCAGGGGCTCGTCGCCCGGTCGGCCCACCGCCACCACCTTGCGGGTGAGGTCGAAGTCCAGCAGCAGCCGCCACATCGCCCGGTACGCCTCGGACGTCGTGGCGTGCAGTGCCTCGACCACCAGCGTCCCGGTGTCCTCGACCGCGGGCAACCACGGCAGCCGGAAGTTCGCCACGCCGTCGAACTGGCCCTGCTCGTCCCGATGCACCAAGTACCGGAGAGGGCCGGCGGTGCCCTGGGAGGCGTCGGACAGTCCGTCCCACTGGTCGGGCTGAGGTGACAGCTCGCCGACGCGGCTGCGGCGGACCATCTCATGAATCGCCGGCCACGCGACTCGCGCGGTGGCGGCGTCGGTCAGTTCCAGGCCTCCCGTTGCCGGGCTGGCGGGCATGAACTGTGCCTGCTGACGCTCGATCTCCCATCGGGTGCGCAGCGTCGCCGGGGAGAAGCCGAAACGCCCATAGATCGAGCCCTCGCTGGCGCTCAACATCGCGAGCGACTCACCCCGTTGCAGCGCATGGTCGAACATGTGCTGCATCATCCGGCGCAACAGGCCTCGACGACGGTGTGTGGCGGTGACACCCGTCGCGGTGACCCCACCGGCGGTGGCCCGCCGAAGGCCGGGCACCGTGACCTCGAACGAGAGCATGGCCGAGCCGCCGACGATCTTGCCGTCGTCAACGGCCGCGACCGGGTGGAAATGGTCGGCCGTCACCTCCGCCGCCCACGACTCCAGGCGCTCAGCGCTCGCAGGCGGTCTGGGCGGAGGCCACGCCTCCGGCCCACCATGCCAGGCGGCCGGGAACGGCTCCCACATCGGCAACCCGTTCGCGAACGGCAAGACCTTCAGATAGGGGACAGCCTCCTCACGACTGATGGCTCGAACCTCGATCGACATGCCACGCATTCACTCAGAGCGCTCGACGTCTCGACAAATCAATTTCGGGGTCGAGTCCACGGTCGTGGTGGATGAAGACGTCACCACATGCTTCTGCGAGGCGTTACCGCTCGCGGCTACGCATCTTGGTGATCGCTCAACCAGCCGATGTTCGTGAATTCGGCAAGCCCATTCTCGGCGAATGCCGCATCTCGAGCATGGGTGGTCTACGGCGGAGGGAGTCGTGCTCGGACATTCGCAGCGGTCCCTGGACCCTGTGCCGGGGCGGTGACACCGTGGAGCCATGACGCGCGGCATCGAGGCCGATTACCTGGTGGTGGGGGCGGGCGCCGTGGGGATGGCCTTCACGGACGCCCTGATCGACCATGCCGACGTCCGGGTGGCGCTGGTCGACCGCCGGCACAGCGCCAGTGGGCACTGGCTCGAGGCGTACCCGTTCGTCCGTCTGCACCAGGCCTCGGCCTTCTACGGCGTGCCTTCAACCCTCCTTGGTGGCGGTCGGCTGCAGCAGCGCGGACCTGAGGTGGGTCTGCACGAGCGGGCCACACAGTCCGAGATCTGCGCCTACTACTCTCGGATGCTGGACCGGATGCTGGAGTCGGGCAAGGTGGAGTTCTACCCCAACAGCGAGTACGTCGGCGGACGCACCGTCGTCTCGCGGATCTCCGGTGAACGGTTCGAGGCGACGGAGCGCTGTCGGATCGTCGACGCCCGCTACCTGGCGCCCAGCATTCCCGCTGAGATGCCGCCCCCGTTCGGCGTCGCGGAGGGCGCCCGGGTGGTGCCGGTCGACGCGCTCGCCCGGCTGGAGGAAGCACCGAGCCAGTACGTCGTCGCCGGATCGGGCAAGACCGCGACCGACGCGTGCATCTGGCTGCTGTCCCGTGGCGTGGACCCGGATTCGATCTGCTGGGTGCGGCCCCGTGACCCGTGGATGTTCAACCGGGCCGTCGTCCAGCCCGATCCCGAGATCTTCCTCGGTATGGCCGCCGACACCATGCAGGCCGCCGAGAAGTCAACCTCGCTCGAAGACTTGTTCCTTCGACTGGAGGACGCCGGCATCATGCTGCGCATCGATCAAACGGTGATGCCGACGATGGCCAAGACGCCGACCCTGGCGACCTGGGAGCTCGAGCAGCTGCGGACACTCGAGAACGTCGTACGCCGCGGCCACATCGCCAACGTCGACCGCGGCAAGCTCACCTTCGGTGACGGGACCGTCGCCATCGCGGACGACGCCCTCGTCGTGCACTGCGCGGCCGACGGCCTGAAGTATCCGCCGCTGGTCCCCGTCTGGCGCCCCGAGGCGATCACGCTGCAGCCGATCAGGGCCGGCTTTCCCTGCTTCGGCGCGGCAGTCGTCGGGTACGTCGAGGCGACCCGGGCCGGAGACGCCGAAAAGAACCGACTCTGCCCGCCCTCACCCTTACCCGACTCGATGGCGCAGTGGGCGAAGATGAATGTCTTGGGCACCCAGGCGGCCCTGTCGTTCTCAACGGAGTCGGACATCAAGGAGTGGTCCGACCGGGTCGCGCTCAACCCCGCGCGGGTCCCACCCGGACATCCCGCATCCGCGGGCTTGGCCGACGCACGCGAACGCCTAGCCAGGCACACGAAGCCCGGACTGGCCAGGCTCGCCGAGCTGATGTGAGCCTGCTCTTGGCGCCGGGGCAGAACACCTCAACCAGCTCGGGCGGCGCTGGCGCCGTCCTCGCGCACCCCGGCCTCTGCGCACTCGGTGGGCTACCCCCGACCAGCCGACTGTGACCCAACCCGCGGGGCGGGTACACCTACAGCTGGTCTCAGCGGCCAAGCACGACCCACGCGAGAGCCAGCACGATCACCAGCGCGACCAGAACGGCGAGCGCTGCCCGGATCGAGCGGGACCCGGACGCACGGGGCTCGCGACGGGGCTTCGCCTGCTGCTCATCAGCCTCGCGCCGATCGACGAACGCCTGAAACATCTGTGTGTTGGCAGCAGGGTCGAGATCATCGGGCTCATCTGGCATGCACACGAGGCTACCGGCCGGGCGACTCCACGCCACCCGCAATGGCAACGCCGGCAACGTCTGGCTGCTCGTACAACCACGACCACAGGAATGAGCCGTAGGCAGCACGGGCCGTGGCCGCGGTCCACGCCAGAATCGCCAACCATCCCTAGCGAAACTGGCCCCGCCGCGCATGACCGCAGGTCGGTTCGTCCCGCGAGGCGGGCTCCGCACAAGCAGCCCAGGTCAGTGTCACTGTCGCACACGCGCCGGCCTGGGCTTTGGTTCATTCACAGAAGGCCCTTCGCGACCGTATGTAGACGCGGCCCGGCCCTAAGCCGGCTGCGGCTGCCCCGGCATCTGCACGAACCCCAGCTGCTGGAACATGCCCAGCTGATCCACCACGACCCAGTGCTCGGCGATCTTCCCGTCCCGGAACCGGACGATGTGAATCGCCTCCCAGGTCGCTTGTTTCCCGCTCGGGGGCATCCCCGCCATCTCACCCCGCATGGTGCCCGCAGTCGTCACATGCTGTGCAACCAGGTCGCCCTCCGCGATCATGTGAGTGACCGTGTTGCTCAAGTCAGGAAACGCCCCGCGAAGTGCAGCGACCATGGCCTTGAGACCCTCACGGTCGTGCGAGATCCCGGGCAACGGGGCTCCGTGGTCGACGAACTCCGGATGCACGATCTCGTCGATGACCTCGACCCTGCCCTGGTTGAAGACCTCCAACGGAATCCGAGCGGCCATCGCCTTGAACTCCTCGGACATGACACCCTCTCCATCCTCCCCGTCCCGATCGACGCTAGACCTCCACAAACGACCAGCGACATAGCCCGAACGCGGTGGCCCAGATAGCTGCAGAGCCCAGAACCGGTGGCCCAACCGCCTCAACTCACCGCAAACTCGTCACAGCGACATCGCGGCCTGGTCGCAACATGGCGGTACAACCAGAATGCGGTCCCGCGACCGCTGACGGTTCACTGAAATCCCACGTGTCCAGCGTGCTCACCAAGCTCGGCCTCACCAGCCGAAGCCAAGCCGTCGTCCTCGCCTACGAGACCGGCCTTGTCCGTCCCGGGAGAACAGAGCCATGTCAGCGGTGATGCGTCTCATGCCGTGCACGAGCTCGGCGGACATTCCGGCTGCGCGGGCACGGCGCCACGGCGGAGCGTCTCGGTCAGCGCGGCAGCCGGTCTCCGCGGCGGTCGACCAGGGCCAGGGGAGCGGTCAGCCTCCACGCCTCGAAGGTCAGCTCGGCCAGCTCGTCGCGCTCGACCCCGTCCAACCGAACCACGACCCAGCCGAATCCACCTGAGGTGAACTGGACCTCGAACGTCTCGGGGCGCTCGGTGACCAGCGCGAGCTGCTCGGCGATGGTCTGCTTGAGACCGACGGTGCGGGTCGGCTCCCAGAGATAGCCGAAGGTCTTGTTGCTGACCTCGATCCGCCAGTAGCGGCCATTGTCCGAGCGGGTGACCTCGGGGAGCTGGTCGGCCAGGTCGAAGAGGTCCGCGATGCTGCATCCGGTCACCGGGTCATCCTGGCATCGGGCGGCCCACGCGCCATGTCGCATCAACCTCGTGCGGGCACCGCTCCCGCATCCACCGCCGGCGTGTTGACGACGCGTGCGATCCTCGGCCCCTGCCGAGCGCAGCATCGAACCAGGCCCCGAAGGTCGCGGGCGCGACCGGGAGGCTCGAGCATCACCCGGCGGGGATGAGGCGGATCGGTCGCAAGCGGTCACAGACTGAGAACGTCGACGAACGTCGATCATCGAGGTGAGCGTCATGATCTGGGCGCTGCTGGCGTTTCTGGGTGTGCCCCTGTGGCTCTGCGCGCTGGGCATCGCGGCCCTGGTCTACCGGAATCGCGGGTTGCGCAGGCGGCAGGGGGATCTCCCCGTGCGCGTCCTGAGGCCGGGGAAGACCCACTGGTCGAGAGGCCACGCTTTGTGGGTCTCCGATGTCTTTGCCTGGCGGGGAAGCCCGGCGGCCTGGAACGAGTCCGTCGAGCAGATTGTGGATGCCTCGACGGACAAGACCACGCCGGCCGACCGCAAGGCCCTGCACCGGCTCGGCGGGTCCCCTGCCGTGGTCAGCCTGACCACGGCACAGGGCGCTGTCCTGCGAGTCGCCACGACAGCCGAGCACGGTCTGGGACTGCTGGGCCCGTTCGCGGCTCCAGCGGTCGCCGATCACTCGGAGCCCACCGCGTCGAACACCTCCATCCGCCCTTCGTGACGCACTCGGACCGACCCGGCGTACCCGTCGACGAGGCCGACCACGACGTCGTACGCGTCGCCGGATGTGGTGCGTAGCCGCACCGTCCAGGCCTTCCCGACCGGGTCGTGCTGCTCCGCGCTCAGCGAGAGCGAGGCGGCGGCCAGGCCGTACGCCGTCTCGGCGCTGCGTCGAGCCCGCAGGACCGCGGCGTCCCGGGAGGTGGGCGCCTGCTCCGGCTGCCCGGCTGCGGCCAGCAGGTCGCGGAAAGCCGGGATCACCACGTCGTCCGACCCCGGTGAGGCACCCGGCTCCGACCCGGCGGTGACCAGCAGCCCGATCTCCAGGGCACCCGGGCTCGCGCCCCAGCTGGTGTGCCAGCGGTGCTGATGTAGGGAGTAGTGCCGCGGTGCCCGGCCGCCGACGTGGAGGACCGGCTCGAGGGCGGCGAGGACCTGCTGCTCGTCCAGGAGCGGGCCGGGCGTGTCCTCCGGCATCGGGAGGTCGAGCAGGAACTGCTCGTGTGCGGGGCCCTCGGGCCCGGCGCGGTACCCCACCTGGACCCTGACCACGTCGACCCGGCCGAGCGTCAGCAGCGGACGCTCGGACGGTCGTCGACGGCGTCACTGGCCATGCCAACAGCCTTGAACCTGACGGTCGGCGCGTCAAGGCGGTCGACCGGAGCGGCTGCCGGCACCCGGGCGGGGATCCTCGCGTCTGGCCCGCGGCGATAGCATCGAGCGCGTAAAGACCCGTGTCCCTCCGCGACAGGAGCAAGTCCCACCGTGCACGCGCCCGCTGCCTCCTCCCGCCGAGCCGGTGCCGTGCTGGCATCGATGCTGCTGGGCTCGCTCGGGCTGGCCGGGTGCAGTGCGTCCGGGCAGGGCGGTGCGGCGGCGACGGGTCAGAGCGCCGGGCCGGTCTCCTCCGGCGAGACGATGAACCACAAGGTGCCCGCGGCCGCCGCCGGCACGCACCTGGTCGACCAGGACGGCCGGCAGCTGAGCCTGCAGTCCCTGCGCGGCAGGATCGTCGTCCTGGCGCCGCTGCTGACGATGTGCCAAGAGACCTGTCCGATGACGACCGAGAACATGCACCGCGCCGCCCAGGACGCCCAGCGGGCCGGCCTCGACGGCCAGGTGGTGTTCCTCGAGGTCACCGTCGACCCGGCCCGGGACACCGTGCACCGGATGCACGTCTACGCCCAGATGTACGGCGCGCTGCCGGACTGGCGCCTGGCCACGGGGAAGCCGGCGGCGGTGGCCGCGCTGTGGAAGGCGCTGGGAGTGTCCACCGACAAGGCGCCCGTGCACGAGCCGGTGCGTGACTGGCTGACCGGGAAGCTGCTCAAGCACTCCTACGACGTGCACCACCAGGACGTCGTGATGGCGATCGACCCGGCGGGTCATCTGCGCTGGATCACCATCGGGCATCCCGACGCCCGCGGCACCCGCCTGCCGGCCACGCTGCGGAAGTTCCTCAACGACGAGGGCCACGACAACCTGGCACACCCCGGGGCGGGTGGCGCGAGCTCGTGGACCGCCCATGACGTCACCCAAGCGGTGAACTACGTTCGCGGGCTCCGCGCGAGCAGCTGACCGCGGTCCCAGCCAGGAGAGGATGCAACCACGTGAGTCGCCGTTCCGGCCAGAAGGCCACCGCCCGGGAGAAGGCCGCGCAGATCCGCGCGCAGCAGCTGCGCGCCGAGCGACGGCGCCGCCTCTGGGCGGCGGTGGGCGCCGTCGTCGTGGTCCTGGCTGTCGTGGGCGGCCTCGTGGTCGCCAAGCTGGCCGGCGCCGGCGGTGGGGGCGCGTCGAGCGCCGCGGGCGCCGCGAGCAGCAAGCTCGCCGACACGCTCGCGTCGGTGCCGGCGGGCACCCTGGACAAGGTCGGTGCCGGCACCGTCCAGGGCGGTCCGCGCCAGATCCAGGCACCGCCCCTGACCGCCGACGGGAAGCCCAAGGTGCTCTACATCGGGGCCGAGTACTGCCCGTACTGCGCGGCCGAGCGCTGGCCGATGACCGTGGCGCTCTCCCGGTTCGGCAGCTTCCACAACCTCGGTACCACGCACTCGGCCAGCCAGGACGTCTACCCGAACACCCCCACGCTGTCCTTCCACGGAGCCGACTACTCCAGCAAGTACGTCGCGTTCACCGGCGTCGAGACGACCAGCAACAAGCGGGTCAACGGCCAGTACGCCCCCCTCGACACCCCGTCGGCGGCCGACCAGAAGACGTTCTCCACCTACGACGCGCCGCCCTACGTGTCCGGGGGAGCGGGATCGATCCCGTTCATCGACATCGCCGGCAAGTACGTCTCCGCGGGTGCCACCTACAGCCCCCAGCTGCTCGCCGGCAAGACCCACCAGCAGATCGCCGACGCGCTCAGCGACCCCTCCAGCCAGATCGCCCAGGCGGTCGACGGGTCCGCGAACGTGTTCACCGCAGCGATCTGCCGAGCCACCGGGAACCAGCCGGCGAAGGTGTGCACCGCCCCCGGCGTCACCGCGGCCGCTGGCGCGCTGGCAAAGGGCTGACCCGTGGACGATCCCACCGGGCACACCGGCAGCACCTCGGTCCACGGTCGCCGGAGCGAGACCGGCACACCCGGCGGGATCGGCGGTGCCGGCCTGGCGGCGCTCCTGGTGAGCGTGGCCGGCGTGCTCGTCGCCGGCTACCTCACCTACGAGCACTTCACCGCAGCCACGTCGCTCGCGTGCCCGGACACCGGGGCGATCAACTGCGTCAAGGTCACGACCAGCCAGTACTCCACGTTCCTCGGGGTCCCGGTGGCCGTGCTGGGGCTGGGCTTCTTCTCGGCCATGACGGTTGTCTGCCTGCCGCCGCTGTGGCGCAGTCGCAGCCCGTGGCTGCCGCGGGTCCGCCTGGCCGGCGCCGCGGTCGGCGTGCTGTTCGTGTGCTACCTCATCTGGGCCGAGCTGTTCCGTATCGATGCGATCTGCCTGTGGTGCACGGTCGTGCACGTGCTCACCCTGGTCCTGTTCGGGATCCTCGCGGTGAGCCAGGCGCTGCGCCCCGTCGAGGCCGGGTAGCCCGGGCCGTTCAGGTGAACGGCCTGCTCGCGCGCGCAGGGTCGGCGCCGTGCACGCTGCTGCGGTCGCGGCCGTGGCCGCCGTGCCAGTCCAGGCACATCACGGTGGCGTCGTCGGTGAGGACGCCTGCGGTTGCCTCGAGGACACTGTCCGCCAGCGCCCGGACCGCCTCGCGCGGGTGCAGCCCGCGGGTGTCGGCGAGCGCAACCGGAAGGTCCAGGTCTGCGGCGTTGCGCTCGAGCATCCCGTCGGTCACGAAGACGACCCGGTCGCCCGGCTCCAGCGTCAGGTGGCTGCAGCGGTAGGCGGTGTCCGGGAACAGGCCGAGGGGGAGGTCCACCGGGAGCTCGATGGTGGTGACGTCGGTCCCGCGGACCAGGTACGGGGGCACGTGCCCGGCGTTGACCAGGGCCAGCGACCCGGTGCGCAGGCCGAGGCGACCGATCACCCCCGTCACGAAGTCCTCGAGCGCGCCCTGCGTGGCATGGTCGGTCAGGGACTCGTTGGCCGAGGCGACCTGGGCGAGCAGGGACACGCCCGCGTTGCGGGTGTTGCGCAGGCTCCCCACGCACAGGGTCGCGTTCAGGGCCGCGGCCACCCCGTGGCCCATCGCGTCGGTCAGGGAGAGGTGCAGCTCGTCGCGCGCCAGGCTGAAGTCGAACGTGTCACCGGCGATCCCCGAGGCCGGCTCCAACCAGCCGGCGAGCGTGAATGCGCCCGCCTCGCAGGTCTGCGGGCCGGCAAGCAGCCGGTGCTGGATCTCCGCGGACAGGCTCAGCGGCCGGGTGCGCTGTCCCCACTCGTACAGGTCGGTGTGCCGGCGGTTGGCGATCACCACGAACGCCAGCAGGTGCGCCAGCTTCGCGATGTCGGCCACCGTCTCTCCGGCGGGCTCGTCCGGGAGCAACAGCTCCAGGAGGCCGATCGCCTCGCCGCGTTCGGTCACGGGAGCCAGGACCCGCCAGTGCTGGGGGGACCGGGAGCCGCCGAACTCCACACCGGGAGCGAGAACCTGGAGCTGCTGGGTGCGCATCGCCTGCTCCGCCGGCCCGCGGGTGAGCGGCAGGGTCGTCGCGGACTCCTCGGCATCGCGCCGCTCGTCACCCTGTGACGGGGCGCGGGGCGCCGACCCGTCGACGTCGGTCAGCGGCACGTGTGACAGGCGGACCAGAGCGCGCCCGGACAGGTCGGCGATCAGGAAGGACACCTCCTTCGCCCCGAGCGCGACGCCGAGCTCGCGGGTGACCGCCTCGACCGACTCGACCGGCGAGGCGGCCTCGGCCGCCTCCAGCATGCTCATGACCGCTCCGAACCCCCTGACCCGCTCCATTGCCGGAGCATAAGGCCATCCCGGGCGCGCTCCCAGTGCCAATGGACCCTGCGGGTTGTCGAAGCGGTGGTGGAGCACCTGCCCGACGAGTACCGCCCGGGCCCGCCTTCGGTCAGGGGTGCTGCGACGTCTATCGTGGAGGCGCTTCGGTGCGGGGTGAGAGAGGTCGGGTTCCGGATGCAGGACATGCCGTCGATGCTGCCGCCGTTCGGGTGGCACGCCCTGCTGCACACGTGGCAGTGGCGACCGGTCTGGGACGTGGTGGCACTGCTGCTGCTCGTGGCGTACGGCGCCGGGCTGGTCCGGGCGCGACGGCACGGCGTCCGCGCCGTACCCCCGGCCCGGGTCGCCTGCTTCGGGACCGGCGTGGTCCTGCTCGTGCTCACCGTGGGCTCGGCGATCGACACCTACGCGATGTCGCTGTTCTGGGTGCACATGGTCGAGCACCTGATGCTGATCATGGTGATCCCGGCCTTCCTGGTGCTCGGCCACCCGCTCACCGTGCTGCGTGCCAGCGCCGCGACCCGGGGCCGGGAGGCGGCCGTCGACCGGTTCCTCCGTTCGGGGCCGGTGGCGGTGCTCACCCACCCGCTGGTGGGCTTCCTGCTGTACTCCGTGGTGCTGGTGGCCACGCACCTGACCTCGTTCATGGACGCGATGGCGACGCACGGCTGGATGATGACCGCCGAGCAGGTGCTCTACCTGGTCAGCGGCTACGTGTTCCTGCTGCCGCTGATCGGCAACGAGCCGATCCGGTGGAAGCTGCCGAACCTGGGCCGGGTGGGGCTGGTCCTGCTGGGGATGACCCCGGACACCGTGGTCGGGATCGTGCTGCTGCAGACCGACCGCAACCTGTTCCCGGTGATGGAGGCCGGGCACCCGTCCTGGGCTCCGTCCCCGGTGCACGACCTGAACATCGGGGGCGCGCTGATGTGGGCCGGCGGTGACGGGTTGATGATGCTGCTGGGTATCGGGGTGGTCATCGCGCTGATCGTCGACCAGGACCCGAACGCGGTGCTCGGCCGGCGGCTGGAGACGGTGCGGCGCCAGACCCTTTCCGCCCACGTCTCCCGGGGCGACACCGGGTCCGCCGAGGTCGACCAGGACGTCGACGTGGACGAGGACGACGCGATGCTGGACGCCTACAACCGGATGCTGGGCCGGCTCAGCGAGCCGTCGAAAGGTCCGGGCGACTGAGCTGCCGGGGTCGGCGGTCAGCGCGGCCCGGCCCGGTCGCGACGGGTGTCGTAGCCTGGACGGGAGAGGTGAGAGACGTGATCGGATTCATCGTCGCCGGGCTGATCATCGGGGCGCTGGCCAGGCTCCTGAAGCCGGGCAAGCAGAACCTGAGCCTGTTCATGACGCTGCTGCTCGGGCTCGCCGGCTCGGTGATCGGCGGCATCGTCGCCAACCTGCTCGGCACCGGCGGGATCTTCGAGCTGAACGTCCTCGGGTTCGTGGTCGCGGTGATCGCCGCGACGCTGCTGATCGGCGTGGCCGAGGGCGCGTCCGGCTCACGGCGCTCCTGAGCGCGGCGCCCACCGGGCAGCGCGGTCAGGGTGAGTGCAGCACCTCGCGGCGGTGCCGGTACTCCTCCTCGTCGAGCTCGCCGCGCGCGTACCGCTCGGCCAGCAGCTGCTCGGCGGCGGTCAGGTGGTCCGCCGGCCCGTGCCGGGGCGTGCCGGGGGGCACCTGGGACGTGGAGCCGCTGCCGCGCAGCAGCGTGAACGCCAGCACCCCCAACGTGGCCAGGAACAGCACCAGCAGCACCAGCAGCACCAGGCCGATCCCCCAGCCCATCCCGCCGTGCATCTGGCTCCCGTAGTCGTCCCACCTCATCGTGACCGCGCCTCCTTCGGCCGGCTCTCTACCCAGCCTGCACGGCCAGCATCCACCGGGCGGCTCCGCCGGGTACGGGCCGTGTGCACCGATCTCGGGGGCCGATGGTCCCGAACGGACTTAGGTCCCCCGGCGTGGTGCTCTCCGCCTCTGCACCACCCGGGCACCCCGGCCGACGCTGGTGGTATGAGAGAGATACGTGCGATGCGCAACCGGGGACCCGTCGTGGTCGCCGTCGACGGCACCGAGGACGGTGACCGTGCCCTCCGCTACGGCGTGGGCGAGGCGCGCAGGTGCGACTGTGGCCTGCGGCTGGTCCACGTCCCGCACGAGACCATTCCGATGGCCCCGATGCTGCCGATGTTCTCGGGGCCGATGCTGCACGAGGTCGGTGCACAGATCCTCAAGGACGCCGAGGGCCAGGCGCGGGCGCTCGCCGGCGACGAGATGCCGGTCGAGGTCGTGCTCGAGCACGGACCCCGGGTCGCCGCGATCCTCGCCGCGAGCGAGGGCGCCCGGGTGATCGTGGTGGCGCCGCGCCCGCCGAGCCTCGCCAAGCTGGTGGTCGGCTCGACCACCACCGGTCTGGCCGCGCGGGCGGACTCGCCGGTGATCTGCGTGCCCCAGGACTGGGCGCCCGCCACCCGTCACCCGCGGGTGGTGGTGGGCGTGGACGGGTCCCCGGCGTCCGGCGCGGTCCTGGACGCGGCCTTCGTCGCCGCCGACGACCGACGCGCCGAGCTGGTCGTCCTGCACGCCTGGCGCCCGTCCGGCCAGTACGACGCGGTGATCGGCGGCCGGGCCTTCGTCCGGGAGTGGGTCGAGACTGCCCAGCGCGAGCTCGCCGAGCTGGTGGCCGGCCGTCGGGAGATGCATCCCGACGTGACGACCCGGCTGGAGCTGCGCTACCAGCGGCCCGCGGTCGCGCTGGCCGAGCTGTCGCACGGCGCCGACCTGCTGGTCCTCGGCCGACGCGGGCACGGGGCCCCGCTCGGGCTGCTGCTCGGCTCCACGGTGCGGGCGTTGGTGCGCGCCGAGGTCTGCCCGGTCGAGGTCGTGCCGACCTGAGCGTCCCGGCACTGCACGGGGCCCCCGGTTCGTCAGGAACCGGGGGCCCCGGCGTTGGTGTGGCCGACCAACGTTCTAGATGAACAGCAGCTGGGCTCCCTGGGTGAGCTCGATGAAGTCGGCGGCGCTGATGATCGCCTCGACCTCGTCGTACAGGTCCTCCTCCTCGAGGTGCTGCATGTCGGCCGACATCCGGCACGCCCACAGGTGGCCGCCGGAGTCGACGATCTGCTGGAGGAAGTCGGGGACCTCCGGCACGCCGACCTCGGCGATCGACTTCTTCATCTGGTGGGTCGCCATCGCGGTCATCCCGGGCAGGCCGCCGAGCCCCTGCGGCATGTGCGTGGCGGTGTTCCCGAGCATCGTGAACTTCAGGTCGTTCATGGTCTTCTTGTTGATCATGTCGAAGCCCCAGAACGTGAAGAACAGGTGCGTCTCGACGCCTTCGCCGAGGGCGGCGTTGGCGAGGATCAGGCCGGGGTAGGCCATGTCCAGGCTGCCCTTGGAGCAGATGATCGCGAGCTTGCGGTCCGTCTCGGCCGAGTCGAACGAGGGGACGAGCGGGGCGGGTTCGGTGGTGGTCATGAGGTGCTCTCCTTCTCGCTCACACGCAGCCGTGCGGCTTGGGCAGGCCCGCGATGTAGGCCATCTTCTTGGCGGGCTTCTGTGGGAAGAGCTTGAAGAGGTCCTTGGTGGGGATGCCGCCGGCCGTGCTCACCCGGCGGATGGTCGGGGTCTCGCCCTGGTCGGCGAAGTCGGTGCGCAGGAACCGGACCGCCTTCCAGTGGCCGTCGCTCATGTCGATCCCGATCTGGGCGGCGAGAGCCTTGGCGAGGTCCTCGCTCCACTCCGAGTACTCGGTCATGAAGCCTTCGTCGTCGACGTGGATCACGTGACCGTCGATGGTGGTGGTGGGCATCGTCAGTTCTCCTGGTTCGCTGAAGCGGTAGCGGTCTTCCCGGCCATCGACATGTGGGCCGGGATCGGAAGTGGGCGCCCGGGCAGCAGCACGTTCCAGTAGATGTGCCGGAACGCGAGCTTGCCGAGGTGGTTGGCCCGGGTCTCCTTGAGCAGGTCCATCGGACCCACCTTCGGGACCGGGAACTTGCCGGGCAGCGGCTCGGTGTCGTAGTTGAAGTCGATCAGCAGGCCCTTGCCGTCGCCGGACTCGATGAAGCAGTTCGCGTGCCCGTCGAAGGACCCGGTCATCGGCCGCCCCTCGACGTGCTCGAGGAAGTTGTCGACGAAGATCTCCACCGCGAAGTGGGCGACCGAGCCGGCCTTGGACGCCGGGATGTCGCTGGCGTCGCCCACCGCGAACACGTTGTCGTGCTTCGTGGACAGCAGGGTGTGCTTGTCGACCGGGACGTAGTTGAGGTCGTCGCCGAGCCCGGAGCGGCCCACGAAGTCCGCGCCCATGTTCAGCGGGATGGTGACCAGCAGGTCGAAGGGGACCTCCCGCTCGTCGTAGGAGACCAGCGCCTTCTTCTCGTTGTCGACGCGCTCGACCATGAAGTCCGTCTCGACCCGGATCTTGCGCTCGTCGAGCATGCCGCCGAGGTGCGCGGAGGCGATCGGCTTGGTGAACGCGCCGTCGAGCGGGGTCACGTACACCAGCTCGACGCGGTCCCGGATGCCGCGCTCACGCAGCCACGCCTCGGCGAGGAAGGTGAACTCCAGCGGCGCCACCGGGCACTTGATCGGCATCTCGGTGATGTGCACGACCAGGCGGCCGCGGTCGAAGCCCTGCAACGCCTCGGCGAGCGACTCCGCGCCCTCGAGGGTGTAGAAGTCGAAGACGCTGCGCCGCCACTCCTCACCGAGCATCCCCTCGGTCTGGTCGGGGCGCGGCGTGGTGCCGGTGGCGATCACCAGGTAGTCGTAGTCGAGCTCCTGGCCGCCGACCAGCACGACCCGGTTGGCCTCGGCGACCACCTTGTCGATCTCGCCGACCACGAAGTCCACGCCGTCGGGCAGGAACGTGTGCCGGGACCGGACCACCTGCTCGTGGGTGTAGCCGCCGAACGGCAGGAACAGGTAGCCGGGCTGGTAGTTGTGCTGGTCATCCTGGTCCACCACGGTGATCTGCCAGTCGGCCCGCGGCAGCTTGCGCCGCAGCTTGTTCACGATCATCGTGCCGGCCGTGCCGGCGCCCAGGACAAGCAATTTCCTCATGATTGTTGGCCTCCCTCTCCCCGCAGTTCGACGCTATGGCGGGGGTGGGGCGGGGCGCAGGGTCGAAGGTCCTGACCGCTCAAGTCCTGCGACTCATCTGTACGACGGGCCCCGGATCGACCATTAACACATGACAACGTCCGTGATCCACGGGTCTGTGGTCGTGGGAGTCGATGGCTCACCCCACAGCGACGCAGCCATCGAATGGGCGGTGGGCTACGCAAGGGACCACCGGCGCCCGCTCACCCTCGCCCACGCCGCGGGCAGCATCTCCCGCGCCAACACCCTGGTGGACCCGGCCGTCACCCGGCAGAGCCTGCGGATGGCCGGCCGGCGGGTCACCGACCAGGCGCTGGCGATGGTCCAGCGGCTCGCGCCGGGGCTCGAGGTCGCCGTGCACATGCCCCTCGAGGAGCCCCGCGAGGTGCTCCTCGCCGCCTCCGAGCACGCGTCCCTGATGGTGCTCGGCACCCGCGGGCGGGGCACCCTCGCCACCTTCCTGCTGGGCTCGGTCAGCGTCGGCGTCTCGGCGCACGCGGCCTGCCCCACGGTGGTGGTGCGCGCCTCCACCGCCGCCGAGACCGGCAACGTCGTGGTCGGCGTGGACGGCACGGACGCCTCCGAGGCGGCCCTGGAGTTCGCCTACGAGATGGCGTCGTGGATGCACCGCCCGCTGGACGTGGTCCACACCTGGGGCGGCGACGGGCCGTACCCCGCGCTGATGACCTACGAGCAGCGCCGCGACCTGATGGACGAGCGCGAGCTGCGGGTGGCGGAGAGCCTGGCCGGGTTCAGCGAGAAGTACCCGGACGTGACCGTCTCGCAGTTCATCGTGGAGAACGACCCGGCGAAGGCCCTGGTCATCGCCTCCGAGAGGGCGTCCCTGGTGGTCGTCGGCTCGCGGGGCCACGGGGACGCCACGGCGGTCCTGCTCGGCTCGGTGAGCCGGTCGGTGGTCGAGCACGGCCACGGCACGGTGGCAGTGGTGCGGCGCAGCTGACCCCGTTCGGCGGCCGGTGGCTCAGTCCCGGCTGCGTGGTCGGCTGGTTGGTCGACGTACCGCTTCGTCCTGCCGGGTCGGCAACGGGATCCGGATCCGCCAGACCGACCCACCGGGGTCCAGGGCCCAGAGCCGCTCGGCGGTCAGCCGCACCACCCGCAGTGCACCGGCGATCAGCAGGGCGGCCAGCGGGAGCTCGACCAGCAGCGCGGTCAGCAGCGAGACGTCGACGTCCCGGTTCCCGGCCGTCATCACGTCGAACCACGCGTCGCACACCAGCAGCACCCCGGTGGCGAAGGCGCTGAGCACCAGCAGCTGCCGGCGCTGCCACCCGAGGACCGCGGTGGCCACCATCATCACCAGCAGCAGCACGTCGAACCCGGTCCAGGTGCGGTCCCAGTTGTGGGCGACGTAGGCGCGCGGCAGGGTGATCGCCAGGTAGACGATCCACGGCACCAGCACAACGGCGCTGGTCACCATCAGCGTGATCCAGGCATCCCGGGTCCGGCGCAGCCAGCGCCGCGAGGGCACGATCTCCTCCATCGGCCGGGCCAGCCGCCGGATCAGCTCCCGGCGCTCCTCGGCGCTCAGCGCCGCGATCTGCTCGTCTGTCAGCACGGGCCCATCCTCCCCCGGGTACGGCGTCGCCGGCGCCGCGGCACGGCGGCCGGGGCGAAGGTCCCGCCCCGTGGGGACCATCGGACCTGCCCCGAGGGGTGGCGTCCCGGGACCGTGGGGCACGACAATCGTGGGGAGGGGCGAGGGGCATGCGATGAGGGTGCTCGTGGTCTACGAGTCGGTGTTCGGGAGCACCGCGGAGGTCGCGCGTGCCATCGGGCAGGGCCTGGGCCGGCACTGCGAGGTGACCGTGGCGGACGTGCGCGGGGCCCGGCCGGAGTACGCGGAGCGGTTCGACCTGCTGGTCGTCGGCGCCCCGACGCACGCGTTCTCGATGGCCCGTGGATTCACGCACGCCGACGCCGTGCACCTCGGGATCTCCGACGGCCGCCGGGAGATCGGGCTCCGTGACTGGCTCCGGATGCTCCCGGAGGGCACCCGCTCGGAGCCGGTGGCGACCTTCGACACCCGGGTGCGGGAGGGCCGGCGGTTCAGCGGCTCGGCGGCCCGGCGCGCCGCGCACGTGCTGCGGCACCTCGGGTACCTGCCGGTGGCGGAGCCGACGAGCTTCTACGTCCGCAAGATCACCGGTCCGCTGCTGGTCGGGGAGCGGGCCCGTGCCGTTGCCTGGGGGGACCGGCTCGGCGCGCTCCTGGTGGCCACCTCGCGGCGGCCCAACCATTCCCCGTAGAACTAGAACCTGTTACAGTTCCGGGGTGTCGCCCCCCGACGTCTTCGCGCCCGCGGCCCTCGGACCGGTCCGCCTCCGCAACCGGGTGCTCAAGGCGGCCACGTTCGAGGGGAGGACCCCGGACGGCCTGGTCACCGACGGGCTCGTGGACTACCACCTCGCGGTGGCCCGTGGCGGGGCCGCGCTGACGACCGTCGCCTACCTCGCGGTCGCCCCCGAGGGCCGCACCGACCGGCACCAGATCCACCTGCGCGAGGCCGCGGTGCCGGGCCTGCTCCGGCTCACCGAGGCCGTGCGCGCCGAGGGCGCTGCGGCGGCCGCGCAGCTCGGGCACGCGGGACCGGTCGCCAACGGCCGCTCGAACCGGCGGCAGGCGCTCGCCGCCTCCCGGCTGCCCAGCCCGCTGAGCATGCAGCTGGTCCGCGCCGCGACGCGCGAGGACCTCACCGCGGTCCGCCGGCAGTACGTCGACGGGGCGCGGCTCGCGGTCCGGGCCGGCTTCGACGCGCTCGAGGTGCACCTCGGCCACAACTACCTGCTCAGCTCGTTCCTGTCGCCGAACCTGAACCGTCGCCGGGACGCGTTCGGTGGCAGCCTGGACAACCGGGCCCGGTTCCCCCGCGACGTCGTCCGCGCGGTGCGCGAGGCCGCCGGCGACGGGGTGGCGGTGACCGCGAAGATCAACATGGACGACGGGATTCGCAGCGGCCTCGGGATCGAGGAGTCCCTCGCCTTCGCGACGATGCTGGAGGCGGACGGCGCGCTCGACGCGATCCAGCTCTCCGCGGGCAGCTCGCTGACCAACCCGATGTACCTGTTCCGCGGGGACGCGCCGCTGCGGGAGTTCGCCGCCGCGATGCCGTTCCCGCTGAACGTGGGGATGCGCACGGTCGGCCGGGGCTTCCTGCGGTCCTACCCGTTCGAGGAGGCGTACCTGCTCCCGATGGCCCGGCGGTTCCGCGCGGCGCTGGACCTGCCGCTGACCCTGCTCGGCGGGATCACCCGGCGGGAGACCCTCGACCTCGCGATGGCCGAGGGCTTCGAGTACGTCGCCATGGCCCGGGCCCTGCTCCGCGAGCCGGACCTGGTGAACCGGATGCAGGCCGGGTCGGCCACTCGCGGGCTGTGCATCCACTGCAACAAGTGCATGCCCACCATCTACAGCGGCACCCGGTGTGTCGTGATCCAGGAGGCCTCGTGATCCTCGACCGTTTCCGCCTCGACGACCGGGTCGCCGTGGTCACCGGCGCCGGCCGGGGCATCGGCGCCGCGACGGCCCTCGCCCTCGCCGAGGCGGGCGCCGACGTGGTCATCTCCGCGCGCCACCGCGACCAGCTCGAGAAGGTGGCCACCCGGGTCGAGGAGGTGGGGCGGCGCGCGGTCGTCGTACCCGCCGACCTGACGGACCTGGACGCGGCCGCCCGGCTGGCGGAGGTCGCCGCCGCCGAGCTGGGCCGGCTCGACGTGGTGGTGAACAACGTGGGCGGGACGATCCCGAACGCGCTGCTGGACACCACCCCCGAGTACCTCGAGGAGGCGTTCCACTTCAACGTGAGCACCGCGCACGCGCTGGTCCGGGCCGCGGTGCCGCACCTGCTCGCCGCCGGCGGGGGGACCGTGGTGAACATCTCCTCGGTGGTCGGCCGCGTCTCCGGCCGCGGGTACCTCGCCTACGGGACCGCCAAGGCCGCGTTGGCACACTGGACGCGCCTGGCCGCGCGGGACCTGAGCCCGCACATCCGGGTGAACGCGATCTCGGTGGGGTCGGTGCTGACCTCGGCGCTGGAGCTCGTCGCCTCGGACGACACCACCCGCACCGCGATGGAGGCGGCGACACCGCTGGGCCGGATCGGCGAGGCCGAGGACGTCGCGGCGGCCGTGCTGTACCTGTCGTCGCGGGCCGGGGGCTACCTGACCGGCAAGGTGCTGGAGGTGGACGGCGGCCTCGAGCAGCCCAACCTCGACCTGGGGCTGCCCGACCTCGAGCCGGATCTCGAGCCCGGCGCGCACCCGTGAGCGCCCCGCCGACCCGCAGGGTGGTCGCGTGGTCGACCGGCACGGTCGGCCGGCACGCGATCGCCGGGATCGACGCCCGGCCCGACCTGGAGCTGGTCGGGGTGTGGGTGTCGAGCGCCGAGAAGGAGGGCCGGGACGCCGGCGACCTCGCCGGTCTCGGCCGCGACCTCGGGGTGCGGGCCACCCGGGACCGGGACGCCCTGCTGGCGCTGCGTCCGGACTGCATCGTGCACACCGCGATGACCGACGACCGGCTGTTCGAGGCGATCGACGACCTGGTGTCCTTCCTGGCGGCCGGGGTCAACGTGGTGTCCTCCGGGCCCGTGGTGCTGCAGTACCCGGCCGGGATCCTGCCGCCGGAGATGCTGGAGCGCATCCGGGCCGCCGGTGAACGGGGTGGGGCCTCGCTGCACGTGAACGGCATCGACCCCGGCTTCGCCAACGACGTGCTGCCGCTGGCGCTGACCAGCCTGTCCCAGCGCATCGACGAGGTGCGCTGCCTGGAGGTCGCCGACTACGCGACCTACTACCAGCCGGTGGTGATGACGGAGATCTTCGGCTTCGGCAAGCCGATGGACGAGGTCCCGATGCTGTTCCAGCCGGGGATCCTGTCGATGGCCTGGGGCAGCGTGGTCCGCCAGATCGCGGCCGGCCTGGGGATCACCCTCGACGAGCCGCTGCGGGAGCACGTCGAGCGGGTGCCGGCAGCGGCGGACCTCGAGGTCGCGTCCTGCCGGATCGCCGCCGGCACCGCCGCGGCGGTCCGGTTCGAGGTGGTCGGCGCCGTCGACGGGGTGCCCCGGGTGGTGCTCGAGCACGTCACCCGCACCCACCCCGACCAGATGCCCGGGTGGCCGCAGCCCGTGGGCGGGGACGGCTGCTACCGGGTGCAGATCACCGGCGAACCGACGATGACGGTGGACCTCAGCCACCACGGCGAGCACGGCGACCACAACGTGTCGGGGATGATCACCACCGCGATGCGGCTGGTGAACAGCGTCGAGGCGGTGGTGCGGGCCCGCCCGGGGCTGGTCACCGCGCTCGACCTGCCGCAGGTGACGGGCCGTGGGCTGGTCGCCGGGGTGCGCTGAGAGACTGGAGCGGTGAGCGACGCACCGCACTGGACCGAGCCCGGCGCCTACCCGGTCGGCGAGGGGATCCACCGGATCCCGCTGCCGCTGCCGATGGACGGGCTGCGCGCGGTCAACGTCTACGCGATCGAGACCGAGGAGGGGCTGACCCTGGTCGACGGCGGCTGGGCCATCGAGGCCTCCCGCCGGCAGCTGGAGGAGTCGCTGGGCCGGATCGGTCACAAGGTCCACGACATCACCCGGTTCCTCGTCACGCACGTGCACCGCGACCACTACACGCAGGCGGTCGCCGTACGCCAGGAGGTCGGCGCGCACGTGAGCCTCGGGATCGGGGACAAGGGCACGCTGGACCTGGTCGGCGACGCGGACCTCGCCCACGACCCGACGCTGCCGCAGCTCGTCCGGGCCGGTGCGGAGAAGGTCGCCCGGGACTGGGCCGCGATGTTCGAGGGCGTCAGCCCGCAGACGGAGTACTACGAGTACCCGGACACCTGGCTCGACCGGGACCACACCCTGCAGGTGGGCACCCGGGCGATCGAGGCGGTCTCGACCCCCGGGCACACCCAGGGGCACTTCGTGTTCGCCGACACGGCCGCCGGGCTGCTGTTCGCCGGTGACCACGTGCTGCCCACGATCACCCCCTCGATCGGCTTCGAGCCCGCCTTCGCCGAGCAGCCGCTCGGGGACTTCCTCGCGTCCCTGGCGAAGGTGCGGGCGATGCCGGACCTGCGGCTGCTGCCGGCGCACGGTCCGGTCACCGCCAGCTCCCACGCCCGGGTGGACGAGCTCGTCGCCCACCACGACCAACGGCTCGCCCTCTGCCTCGCCTCGGTCGAGTCCGGCCGGGGCACGGCGTACGGCGTCGCGCGGGACCTGCCGTGGACCCGGCATGCCCGCACCATGGACGAGCTCGACGTGTTCAACGCGGCGCTGGCGAGCATGGAGACGATGGCGCACCTCGAGCTGCTCGCCGCGCAGGGGCGGGTCGCCCGCACCGAGGCCGACGGCGTGCGCGTCTACGGGCGGCGCGCCGACGGCTGACGACGCATCGGCACGTGCGGGATGCCGTCGTCGAGGTACTCCTCGCCCGCCGGCTGGTAGCCGAACCGGTCCCGGTACCACCCGACCAGGTAGGACTGGGAGTCCAGGCAGGACGCTCGCTCGCCGATCAGGTCGAGCGCGGTGGCCATCACGGTCTCGGCGAGACCACGGCCCCGATGGGTCTTCGCGACGAGCACCCGCCCGATCCGCGCGACGTCACCGTCGTCGAGCAGCCGCAGGTAGGCCACCGGTGTTCGGTCGTCCTCGACCCAGACGTGCGTGGTCGCCGGCTCGAGGTCGCGACCGTCGAGCTCCGGGTAGGGACAGCTCTGCTCGACCACGAAGACGGTCTCCCGCAGCTGCCACAGCAGGTACGCCGTGCGCGGGTCGAGCTCGGCGAACCCGGCCGTGCGCACGTCGTACTCGGTCATGGGCCGAGCCTAGCCAGCAGGCCCGGAAGCATTCAGGCTGCGGGTCCCCGGGGCCGGGTCGGCGGGAGCGGCCGCGGTCGTTTGCCCTTGTGCACAACGGGTCCGGGTGCTGGTCGGGTGTGCGGGAAGTGTCGGTGGGCGGGTCTAGGTTGGTCGGTATGGAGCAGTCGTCGTCGTGGGGTGTGGGGGCCGGTGGGTCGGCGGTGGCCGATGCGTTGGTCGCGACCCGGTGCGAGCTGCTGGTCCGCGAGGCGCGGGAGCTGGTGCTGGCGGCGGCGTGGGCGGACGCGCATGACGAGGACTCGCTGGTGGCCCGCGACGGGGCGGGGCGGGTGTTGCCGGGCACCGAGCGGGCGCGGGCCTGTGGCGGGGACGGGACGCCGCGGGTGGCGGAGTTCGCGGTCGCGGAGCTGGCGGTGTTGTTGGGGGTGGGGCACGGGTCGGCGGTGCATCTGCTGCGCGATGCGCTCGATGTGCGTGAGCGGCACCCGTTGTGGTGGGCGCAGATCACCGCGGTGGCGCATGCGGACCCGGCGGCGGTGGCGGACGGGTCGGTGGCCGGGGTGCGGGTGTGGCAGGCCCGCCGGGTCGCGGGGATGTGCCACGCGGCGGGGTTGGACCGGGGGCAGGCGCGGTGGGTGGACGCGGCGTCGACCCGGTACGCGGCGTCGTTGCCGTGGGGGCGGTTCGAGGCGTTGGTGGCGGCGAAGATCGTCGAGGCCGACCCGGCTGGGGCGGCGGCGCGGGAGCGGGCCGCGGCGATGCGGCGGTTCGTGGCCACCGGGCAGACCAACGAGCACGGGTTGAAGACGTTGATCGTGCAGGCGAACGCCGGGGACGTGATCTGTCTGGTGGCGTTGCTGGACCGGGTCGCGCGGATCCTGGCGGTGCAGGGCGACACCGACCCGGTGGCGGTGCGCCGGGCCAAGGCGGTCGAGATCGTGGCGAACCCGTACGCGTGTGTGCGGCTGCTGGAGAGACACGCCACCCCCGCCACCCCCGACCAGCAGCCCGGCGACCAGCAGCCCGGGGCCCGCCCGGGGATCAGGCGAGCGGCTCGGGTGGCGAGGCGGCCGCGGCGGAGGACCCCGCCGACGACAGCACCGCCGAGGGCACCTCGGGCGACGCCGGGCCTGCGACTCGACGCCGCCGCCGGCCGCCGGGGCGCCGGGCCAGGGGGTGCTGGACCTGTTCGGTGACCGCCGCGTCGACGCACGCGAACCGACCGCCGACCCGGCCCCGCCGGCAGCGAGCCCGGCCGCGTCCCCCGCCGGGACCTCGGTAGCGGCGGCGCTGCGCGGACGCCCCGCGGCGACCCCGCACCACCTCCGGCAGCTCCGGCTGCTCCGGCAGACCTGCCTGGCGGCGGTGGTCGTGGCGGAGCCGGAGCCGGAGGGCGTGCCTCCGCCGGCACGGCTGCGGCCCGGCGACCTGCACCCAGCGACCGACGACTCCGACGACCCACCCGGGGACCGCAACCACTCCTGTCCGACCTGCGGCGGGAGAGGTGTGCCCGGGGCTGCTGGGGAGGACTCTGCCCACAGCCGGACTGGCAACCGGGACCCGAGCGGGTCCCGGGGCGGGGACGCGTGGCGGGGGGTGGACCCGGAGCGGCTGCTGCCCGCGGCCACGGTGTACGTGCACCTGTCGCAGGAGTCGTTCACCCGCGACGCGGCGGGGGTGGCCCGGTTCGAGGACGGCATCGGCCCGACCACCATCGAGGCGGCGGTGGGGCTGCTCGGGCACCGGCGGGTCACGATCACCCCGGTGATCGACCTGGCCGGCCAGGAACCGGTCGACGGGTACGAGGCGCCGGCCCGGCTGCGCGAGGCGGTCCGGCTGGCCCGCCCGGCCAGCGTGTTCCCGTACTCCGGGCACACCGGCCGGCGCATGGACCTGGACCACATCACCCCCTACCGGCCCCGCGCAGCCGGGGGGCCGCCCGGGCAGACCCGGATGGAGAACCTCGGCCCGCTGGGCCGCTACGAGCACCGGGTCAAGACCCACGCCCGCGGCTGGGTGCTGCGCCAGCCCGAGCCCGGGGTGTACGAGTGGCGCACCCGGCACGGGCACTGGTTCCGGGTCGACCACACCGGCACCCACCGCCTGGGCAAGCACGCGGACCACGCCGCCCGCCTCGACGCCGTACGCGCCCTAACCCAGGCAGACGCCTCGCCCCTGGAAGCCCAGCTCGCGCGGCTCATCCCGGGCTGACCTCGCCGACGTGTTGGCCTCTGGCCGGCAATCCGCCGTGCGGGACCGTGGGGCTCCATCCACTGCGCATGCCTCAGCCGGTCGCGCGAACGGTGCGGAAGGACGTTGCCGCGAGTCCGGCTGCGACGAGCCCGAAGACGGCGGCTGCGGCGAGCAGGGTAGGTCGGATCCCCCACCGGTCGGCCAGGATCCCGGCCAGCGGTGCGGCGACGACCATGACGGCCCGATTGAGTGAACGCATCGTGGTGTTGGTTCGGGCCTGGAGCTCGTCGGGGGTGACCAGCTGGCGGTAGCTCATCTCGTGGGAGTTGCTCATGCCCATCGCGAGTCCGTAGAGCCACTGTCCTCCGGCCAGGACCGCGACCGAGCCCCAGGCGTGCGTGCCTTGGCCGGCAGCGACCATCAGAAGTACCCCGGTCGTCGTGATGACGTGGCAGGCGATGATCGTTCGGCCTGTGCCCAGTCGCAGTCCCACCGAGGTGGTGACGGCGGCCCCGAGGAGCGCACCGACCCCGCCGACTGCGCCGATGATGCCGAACTGGAACGGGGTCAGGGCCAGCGTGTCCAGCGCGTAGGGAGCCAGCACCACGCCAATGACCGCGTTGGCCACGAACCATCCGTGCGTGGCGATCGCCAGCGTGGCCAGCCCGGAGCGGCGGTAGACCCACGAGACGCCTTCGATGACCTCGAGCACCAGACCCTTCGCTGTGGCTCCGGTCCTCGGTGGTGGCTCCGTCACCTGGACCCGGCTCAGGGTGAGGGCCGAGTAGACGTAGGTGGCCGCGTCCACGACCACGGCGAGCGGGGAGCCGACCGCACTCACCAGCAGACCGCCAAGCGCCGGGCCGGCGGTCATCGCCGCGGCGTCGGTGCCGTCATTGCGTGCGTGCGCACGCTGCAGGTGGCTCGGCTCCACCAGCCGAGGCAGCAGGGACATCGCCGCCGCCCCGTGGACCACCGACGCTGTGCCGTAAGCCATCACGATCACCAACAGCGTCGGGAACGACAGCAGGTCGAGCCACCACAGAAGCGGGATGGTCCCGAGCAGCACCGCCTGGACCAGGTCGGTCGCCACCATGGTCGGTCGCCGACGGCGGCGGTCGACGAGGGCCCCGACGAAGACGCCGACCACCAGGTAAGGCAACCAGCGAGCCGAGTTCAGCCAGCCGACCTGTGTCGCCGAGCCGTGCAGAGACAGGACCACCAGCGTCTGCAGCGCGAGCAGGGTGACGTAGGTGCCGAAGCCCGAGACAGCCTCGGCCCGCCAGTACAGCAAGAAGGCCCGTGACGGAAACCTCTCGTCACGGGCCATGCCCCACCCTCCCATGCGTCGGGCCCGGTACGACGCTGCCGACATCGTGGCGACATCAAAGATGCGTCGTCACGAACGGCTCAACGGCCAACCGACTGGCTGTCACGGAGGCGTTTCGGTTTCCAGGTGTTGAAGGAGCTCACCTGCAGCGGGCCGCCCGTCGACCCCCACTTGTGGATCCGCAAGATCGCGGGCCGACCCGCACAGGTGTCGCCGAGCACCCACGCTGGTCCTTCCAGCAGCGGTCCGACACACTCGTCGACGACCGCATCCGCGCCCGCTCCGAGGACCGTCACCCCGCGCAGCCTCCGCCAGGTGCGCAAGGGGCCTGCCTCGGCGCGCACCCATCGGTTTTGTTCGCATCGGCGTCGCATGGACCAGTAGCGCGGAACCAGCATCGCGGCCGTGATCAGCAGCAGCGCTTCGAGGGAACTGAACACAACCCCGGCCAGCGTCCACCCCCGCGACTCGTTCGACTCGGCCAGCGTCCGCATGTGCAGCGGGTCGACCGGGTCGGCCACCACGGTGACGTGCTCACCTCGCCGGTAGCCGTGGCCGCTGCTCACTACGACGGTCTGTTCGTGGACGTCGCGGGCGACGCGGTACGCCACCCGGACGAAATGCCACTTCCCGCCCCTCCATGCCTGGGTGACCTCCCCGGGAACCCGAACCCCGGTACGCAGCAGCGTCGTCGACTGGTGCGCCGCCACCACGAACGGGCCCACCGCGACCGGAAGCAGCAGCAAAGCCAGGGCCGTGAACAGCGCCGTGACGCGTGCGAACCTGCGCAGCCCTCGCGCGGTGGCGGGCTCCGCGGCCGCGTTCGGGTACGACTCCGGAGCCGGCTCGGTCACCGTCCCAGTGTCGGCCAACCGTCGGACGAATGTGCCTTATCCGGCGATCACGGCCGCGCCGCCGACCGCG
>CAVSLP010000019.1:0-761105 GCA_963728775.1 uncultured Actinomycetota bacterium | reverse complement strand
ACTTTGCGGACCTGAGCGGTCGCAGCACGATCCGTGGCGCCGAGTAGAGCTTCGACAACTCTGACGCGCTGCGGCGCAGTGGGTCTTTCTGAAAGCGGCCTTTCATACCGGCTCGAATGGCCCAAGTCATAACCGGTCGGTCGCCGCGAGAGCGCGAGCAGTCCGCCATGCGGACGGAGTGGACCCACGCAGACGCAGCACGATCCGTTGCGCTGAGTACAGTAAGCGGCAAGATTATGGAGCCGATCGGCGGGGCGTGACCGAGCGCCAGAGTTGGCTTTCGGGCAAATTAGAACGTAGAGCGCAACATCTGCGGGCGGCCGGCGTTGTGTATGGGAATAGCGGAGGAAGTACATGGCGCCGCGCCCGTACTGGAAGGGCTACCTGAAGCTCTCGCTCGTGACCTGCCCGGTGTCGCTCACGCCGGCGACGAGCGACCGCGAAAAGGTGCGCTTCCATACCATCAACTCCGAGACTGGCAACCGCGTCCGCAGCCGCTACGTGGATGCCGGGACGGGCAAGCCGGTCGCGGACGAGGACGAGGTCCGCGGCTACGAGGTCGAGAAGGACCGCCATGTCGTCATCGGGGACGAGGAGCTCGAAGCCGTCGGGCTGGAAAGCACGCGCACCATCGACATCGAGCAGTTCGTGTCTTCGGACAGCATCGAGTGGATCTGGTACGACACGCCTTATTACCTCATGCCCGATGACGCGGTCGCCCAGGAGGCGTTCGCGGTCATCCGCAAGGCCATGGAGGTGACCGATACGCTCGGAATTTCGCGTCTCGTTCTCGCTCGGCGTGAGCGGGCGGTGATGCTGGAGCCTTGCGGGAAGGGCATCGTGCTCTGGACGCTCCGCTATGGCGACGAGGTACGCCAGCCGAAGGAGGTCTTTGGCGACATCGCCGATCGCAAGGCGGATTCGAAACTCGTGGGCCTCGTGCAGAAGGTCATCGACGAGCGGACGGAGAGCTGGGATCCGTCCATGGTCGGCGATCCGGTTCAGGCGAACCTGAAGAAGCTGATCGCGAGCAAGCGGAAGAAGAGCGGCGGAACACGAAAGGCCAAGAAGATGGAGGAAGCCGCCGGGGAGCCGAGCAACGTCGTCAACATCATGGACGCTTTGCGGAAGTCGATCTCGCAGGAGAAAAAGAAGAGCCGCTGATCACCCTGCGCCACGTGGTTTCCGCTTGATCGGCCGTGCCGCGCGCCAGAACTCCGCCCACGGATCGGCGGCGCCGGCGAGGCGGTTCAGGGCGTTCTCGACCGTGAAGTAGTCCGGACCGATCGCCTCGCCGAGCTCGCTCCAGTCGAGCGGCATCGACACCGCGGCGCCCGGCCGGGCGCGGGTCGAATAGGGCGCGACCGCCGTCGCGCCGCGGCCGTTGCGGAGGTAGTCGATCAGCGTCTTTCCCTTGCGCTTCGACTTGGCCATCGTCGCGACGTATCGGTCGGGGCTGTCCGCCGCCATCGCGTCCGAGATCGACTTGGTGAAAGCCTTCACCGCCGGCCATTCCGCGCGGGGCTTCAGCGGCGCCACGACGTGCAGGCCCTTGCCGCCGGAGGTCTTGACGAAGCTCTCGAGCCCGGCGTCGGAGAGTCGCTTGCGCACCTCCAGCGCGGCCTCGATGACCTCGGGCCACGAGACGCCGGGGCCGGGATCGAGATCCATGTTGATGAAGTCGGGCCGTTCGAGATCGCCCAGCTGCGCCCCCCATGGGTGGATCTCGAGCGTGCCGCCCTGGACGAGGCCGAGGAGGCCGGGCAGGCCGTCGATCGCGAGGATCGGCTGATCGGAGCCGTCCTTCGGGTCCTGCGGTTTCAGGATCTCGGCCGACTGGCCGCGCCAGGCGTGCTTCTGAAAAAAGCACTGTCCGCCGACGCCGTTCGGGCAGCGGACGAGGGCCAGCGGGCGGTTGACGACGAACGGGCCCATCCGCGGCCACACGTCGGCGCAGTAGTCGGCGAGACCCTGCTTGGTGACGCCTTCCTCCTTCCAGTAGAGACGATCCGGGTGGGTCAGGCGGACGGCCGGCCGCGGCTTGTCCTGCACGGCCGCCGAGGATTCCCGCACGACCTCCTCGGCGCCGCGGTCCTCGCGCAGGCCGCGGAACGAGGCATGCCGGACCGAGCCCTCCGCGGTCCAGGCGCGGAACTCGACCTCGGCCACCAGCTCTGGCCGCACGAAGACCACACCGCGCCGTCCGTCGGCGGAGAGTTCATCCGCGAAGGGACTGTCGTCCTGAGCCAGCTTTTCGAGACGCTTGAAGAGGTCGGCCGCGACCTTGTGGGTGAAGCCGGTGCCGACCCGGCCGGCATGCACGAGCCTGCCCTTGTCGTGATGGCCGAGGACCAGCGAGCCGATCGCCTGTCGCGAGGTGGTCGAGGGGACGTAGCCGGCGACCACGAACTCCTGCCGCTCCGAGCACTTGGATTTGATCCAGTGCCTGCCGCGGCCGGAGCGATACGGGGCTTTCCGGTCCTTCGACACGACACCCTCCAGACTCAGGCGGCAGGCGTGGCGCAGCACCAGCTCGCCGTTCTCCTCGAAGTGCTCGCTGCGGCGCAGCACGTCCGGGGCGCCGCGGAGCAGCGCCTCGAGCGCCGCCTTGCGGTCGAGGAGCGGCGCCGGGCGGAGGTCGTGGCCGTCGAGATGCAGGAGGTCGAAGGCGAAGTAGACGAGGCGATCGGTGCGCCCGTCTCCGAGGTCGGCCTGCAGCAGCGCGAAGTCCGACGCCCCGCTCGCTCCCTCGACGATGATCTCGCCGTCGATGATCGCCTCGCGCGCGTTCAGCCGGCCGAGCGCGTCCGCGATCGCCTCGCCGAACCGGTCGGTCCAGTCGTGGCCCCGGCGCGTCAGCAGCTTCGTCCGACCCTCGCGGACATGCGCCTGCATGCGGTAGCCGTCGAACTTGATCTCGTGCACCCACTTGGCGCCGGCCGGGGCGGAGGGCCGCAGCGTCGCCAGTGCCGGCTCGACGAAACCCGGCCAGCCAGCCTCCACCGCCTTCTTCGGCATCGGCGGTGGCTGCTCCTCCGGCGCAGCCATGCGGCCGGTCCTGGACGACCGGCCCGCCGCCTCGCCGGCGACCTCCTCGACGGTTCGACCGGACTTCACCGACTCGGGCCGGTCGTCGATGATCTCCGGGTCGCCCTCCTCGCGGGCGAAGTCGTCATCGCCCTTGATCAGGAGCCAGTTGTCTTTCTTCTCCCGCGGCTTGCGCGCCATCCGGACGAGGTGCCACCGGCCGCCGAGCTTCTCGCCCTCCAACACGAACTCGAGGTGCCCCTTGGCCAGCCCCTTCTTCGGATCACCTGCCGGCTTCCAGCGGCCGCGGTCCCAGAGCAGAACCGTGCCGCCGCCATACGCGCCCTTGGGGATCGTGCCCTCGAAGTCTCCGTAGTCGAGCGGGTGGTCCTCGGTCCGCACCGCGAGCCGCTTGTCGCCGGGCGCCAGGCTCGGGCCCCTGGTGACGGCCCAGCTCAGCAGCACGCCGTCCAGCTCGAGCCGCAGGTCGTAGTGCAGCCGCCGCGCCGCGTGCTTCTGGATCAGGTAAGCGTCGCCGCCCTTTTTCGAGCGGCTTGCCCTGCCGCGCGGTTCGGGCGTCGTCTCGAAGTCGCGTTTACTGTTGTACGCCTCGAGCGCCATCTAGCCAGCCTTGCGATCCTGCGCCGGCTCCGACTTGCGAGCGCGCGAGGACGATGCGGCTCTCTTCTTCGACGGAGCGGGGGGCTTGCCCTTGCCCGCGGCCTTGGCGCTCTCGCGCAGGGCGTCCATCAAACTCGCGACCTTCGTCTCCTTCGGTTTCTTCGGCGGCCTGATCTCGCGGCCCTCGATCTTGGCCTTGACCAGCTCGGCCACGGCCGTGTCGTACCGGTCGTCGAACGCGCGGGGGTCGAACGCGCCCATCTTCGTGTCGATGATGTGCCGTGCGAGGTCGAGCATCTCGCCTTCGATTTTCACGTCGGGAAGATCGTCGAAGACCTCCGCCCCCGACCGCACCTCGTAGTCGAAGTTGAGGGTGTGGGCGACGAGGCCTTGGCCCTGCGCCCTCAGCATCACCGTCCGCACCCGGCGGAACAGGACGGCGCGGGCGAGCGCCGCGACCTTCTTCCTGCGCATCCCCTCGCGCACGACGGCGAACGGGTCGGAGAACGTCTCGTCGGCGGGGGCGATGAAGTACGGCCTGTCGAAATAGACGGTCTCGATCTCGCGGCACGGAATGAACGCCTCGATCCTCAGCGTCTTGTCGCTTTCCGGAACGGCTTCGGCGATCTCCTCGGGTTCGAGGATGATGTACTGGTCCTTGCCGGTCTCGTAGCCCTTGACCTGCCGCTCCCTGTCGACGGGCTCGTCGGTCTGCTCGTCCACGTACTCGCGATGGACCCGGTTGCCGGTCTTGCGGTTCAGGACGTGGAACGAGATCCGCTTCGAGGTCGTCGCCGCGGCATAGAGCGCGATCGGAAACGCCAGCTCCGCGAGCTTCAGCGTCCCCTTCCACGTCGCCCGTGCAGCCATCCGAACACCTCCGATTTGCGTCAACGCCTCGACTCGAAGGCTTGTTCCGGCGGTCGGCACGGCAGCGGGATCTCACCTGCCGTTCCGGATCCATTGTGCTGCGCGACGTCGACCCGGGGGGAGCGAGGCGGCGTCGTTGCATCTCGAAAAAGGAGCCTGAGGTCCACGACCTTGCAGGTTCGAGAGGTAATCATATTTAGCGACGCTAGGCGCTTGCGTCGAGACGTCGGCATTCGTCTCACATTGTGGGCTCCGACACCCAATGAATCAAATAGCGTCCCGAACGGCTGCTTTTCTTTAGGCGGTGCCGCGGTGGCTTCGGTCGATTGCGTTGATGCATCTGCGAGCGTGACTTCCGGTTTGGGCTCCGAGCGGTCGCTGCGAAAAGGATTGAGTGACGTCCGGTCGGCGATGGCGGACGACTGCTGCCGTCCGCCAAGGTCTCAAATGTCGATCTTCTCGGCGATGCTGAGAGCGTCGTCGAGTTCGACGCCCAGGTATCTGACCGTGCTGTCCACCTTGGTGTGACCGAGCAGGAGCTGAACCGCCCGGAGATTGCCGGTCTTCCGATAGATCAGCGCGGCTTTGGTCCGCCGAAGAGAATGCGTCCCGCACCCGCTTGGATCCAAGCCTATCGCCGACACCCAGTCACGAACAAGACGCGCATGTCAATCGCGGCGACAAAAGGGGCCATTTACCGGCGCAAAATGGGGCCACGCTCGGGATGTCGGCCCTTCGTCGACGGCCGGCAGCACGACTTCTGGCGGGTCGACCCCGGCCGGCTGCGCACCGCGCTGGCCTAGACAGCTCCGCGGCACCGGAGTCGGACGGCGGCCGGTGGGCAACGATTCCGGTACCGGTGTGGGAGGCGCGAAGGGACCCCCGGGCCACCGTCGCGCACCCGGTGCCGGCGGCGGCCCGGCCGGGAGCCGCCCCCGGATTCGGTGAGCCAGGTCACGTGTGCTAGCGGCTGCTACCGCTCAGTTTGTTCTCACGTTCACAAACTCCTAAAGTGACTCTCGCCGCCGGTGCGGGAGCGGCCCGAGATGCGGGCGCTGCGACCCCGGTGGCGCTCAGGAGAATCGTGACCTCACCTCGCAGTCCGCGGAACGGGGCCCCGTCGCAGGGGCTCCCTCGCCCGACGCCTGCGAAGGTCGCCGCGCGGGTCGCCCCGAAGGCCCAGGAGCGGGGCATCCCGGAGGCGACCGTGGCCCGGCTGCCGGTGTACCTGCGCGCCCTGATCACCCTGTCCGAGCGCGGGATCGCCACCTGCTCCAGCGAGGAGCTGGCCACCGCCGCCGGGGTGAACAGCGCCAAGCTCCGCAAGGACCTGTCCTACCTCGGCTCCTACGGCACCCGGGGCGTCGGCTACGACGTGGAGTACCTCCGCTACCAGATCGCCCGCGAGATCGGCGTCACCCAGGACTGGCCGGTCGTCATCGTCGGGATCGGAAACCTCGGCCACGCCCTCGCGAACTACTCCGGCTTCAGCTCCCGGGGCTTCCGGATCGTCGCGCTGCTGGACAGCGACCCGGAGCGCCAGGGGGAGCGGGTCGGCGAGCTGGGCATCCGCGGCTTCGCCGACCTCGACGAGCTCGCGCGCGAGCACGACATCGCGATCGGGGTGATCGCCACCCCGGCCGCCGCGGCGCAGGACGTGTGCGACCGGCTGGTGTCCGTCGGCGTGACCAGCATCCTGAACTTCGCACCCGCGGTGCTGACCGTCCCGGAGGGCGTGGACGTGCGCAAGGTGGACCTGTCCATCGAGCTGCAGATCCTCGCCTACCACGAGCAGCGCAAGGCCCTGCTCGGCGGCGACGCGGACGCCGACGAGCTGCGGCCCGACGTCGACGGGGTCGCCGACGCCGCGGTGCGCGCCAAGGTGGTGGGCGGATGAGCGTCCTCGTGGTGGGGGTCTCCCACAAGACGGCCCCGGTCGCGGTGCTCGAGCGGCTGACGCTCGACGCGGACGGGCTGGACAAGCTGGTGCACGACGTGAACGCTTCCGAGCACGTCGCGGAGGCCACCGCGCTCGCCACCTGCAACCGGATCGAGATCTACGCCGAGGTGGACCGCTTCCACGGCAGCGTCGAGAGCGTCTCCCGGCTGCTCTGCGAGCTCGCCGACGAGGCCCCCGAGGAGGTCGTCCCGCACCTGTACGTGCACTACGACGACGGCGCCGTCTCGCACCTGTTCAACGTCGCCTCCGGGCTGGACTCGATGGTGGTCGGCGAGGGGCAGATCCTCGGCCAGGCCCGCGACGCGCTCCGGCTCGGCCAGGAGTCGGGCACCCTCGGCCCCGCGCTGAACGCCCTGTTCCAGCAGGCGCTGCGCGTCGGCAAACGGGTGCACGCCGAGACCGACATCGACCAGGCCGCGCCGTCCCTGGTGTCGGTCTCGCTGGAACGGGCCGCGGCGCACGTGGGCGCCGTGCCCGGCAAGCGGGTGCTGGTCGTGGGGGCCGGCGCGATGGCCGGGCTGGCCGTCGCCACGGTTGCCCGGATGGGCGCCGCGGAGATCGTGGTCGCGAGCCGCACCGACTCCCGCGCGCGCCGCCTCGCCGACCAGTACGGCGGACGCGCGGCGACGCTCGCCGACCTCGAGAGCGAGCTCGCCGACGTCGACATCCTGGTGTCGTGCACGGGTGCGACCGGGGTGGTCCTGCCGCTGGCCATGGTCGCCGCCGCCCGGAACAACGCGGCCGCGCCGCTCGCGGTGATCGACCTCGCCCTGCCGCACGACGTGGACCCCGCGGTGGCCGAGCTGCCGGACGTGGCGCTGATCGGGCTGGCCCGGCTCGCCGAGGAGCTTCACGAGGGTGACGGCGCCTCCGACGTCGCCGCGGTCCGCGCCATCGTCACCGAGGAGATCGCGGCGTTCCTCGCGGCCCGCCGCGCGGCCAGCGTGACGCCCACGGTGGTGGCCCTGCGCACGATGGCGACCGGGGTCGTCGAGGCCGAGATGCAGCGGTTGCTGAGCCGGCTGCCCGACCTGGACCCCGCGGTGCGCGCCGAGGTGGAGCACGCGGTGCGCCGGGTCGCCGACAAGCTGCTGCACCAGCCCACGGTCAGGGTCAAGGAGCTCGCCGACCACGAGGGTGCGGTGTCCTACGCGACCGCTCTCGCGGAGCTTTTCTCCCTGGACCCCGAGGCCGTCGAGGCCGTGACCCGGGCGGAGGGGGCCGGATGAGCTCCTCCCCGTCCACCGCGCCGCTGCGGGTCGGCACCCGCGCCTCCACGCTGGCCCGCACGCAGGCCGGCCAGGTGGCCGACGCCTTGCGCGCGGCCCTCGGCCGCGACGTGGTGCTCGTCGAGGTCACCACGGCCGGGGACGTCTCGACGGCCCCGCTCGCGTCCTTCGGCGGCACCGGCGTGTTCGTCAGCGCGCTGCGCGACGCGCTGCTCCGCGGCGAGGTCGACGTGGCGGTGCACTCCCTCAAGGACCTGCCGACCTACCCCCAGCACGGCATCGCCCTGGCCGCCGTACCCCTGCGGGAGGATCCGCGCGACGCCCTGGTGGCCCGGGACGGGCTGACCCTCGGGGAGCTCCCTCCCGGCTCCCGGATCGGCACCGGGTCGCCGCGGCGCGCCGCGCAGCTGCACGCGCTCGGTCTCGGTTTCGATGTGGTCGCGATCCGTGGCAACGTGGATACCCGCATCCGCAAGGTGACCGAGGGCGACCTCGACGCGGTGGTGCTGGCTCGCGCCGGCATCGCGCGGCTCGGCCGGCTCGACGAGGTGACCGAGGCGCTGGACCCGTTGCAGATGCTCCCGGCCCCCGGCCAGGGAGCGCTGGGGGTGGAGTGCCGGGCCGCCGACGCGGCGCTGGTCGACGAGCTGCGGACCGCGCTCGACGACCCGCGCACCCGTGCGGCGGTCGCGGCGGAGCGGGCGGTGCTCGCCACCCTCGAGGCCGGCTGCTCGGCACCCGTCGGGGCGCTGGCGGAGGTCGCCGAGGGAGACCACGGCGACGAGCTGTGGGTGCGCGCGGTGGCGCTGTCGCACGACGGCGCGGTCGCGGTACGACGGTCCGCCACCGGGCGGCCCGGGCAGGCAGAGGGGCTCGGCCGACGGCTGGCCGAGGAGATGTTGGACGAGGGTGCGCGCTCGCTCATCGAGGAGAGGGTGTCATGACCCGGCGCAGGAACACGGACAGCAAAGCGGGCCAGCAGGACCGGCCCACCGGAACAAGCAAGAAGGCGACTGTGAGCAAGAGCCCAATGAAGACCGCAGCCACCACGACCAGCCGGACGCGCGCCAAGAAGCCGGTCGCGAAGAAGGCCACGCCGAAGCCGGAGCAGGTGCCCACGGCGGCGCCGGCCGAGGGGCGGTCCCAGTCCTCGGGGTTCGTCTCCTTCGTGGGCAGCGGCCCCGGCGACCCGGAGCTGCTGACGATGCGGGCGGTCGAGCTGCTCCGCGACGCCGAGGTGGTGGTCACCGAGTCGCCCGAGCACACGGCGATCGTGGAGACCTTCGCCGCGCAGGCCGAGGTGGTCGACGGCGGCTTCGGCCAGGACGGCCAGCCGCTCACCCACGCCGGCCGCGCGAAGGTCGTGGTCAAGCACGCCAGGACCGGCAGGCGTGTGGTCCGGCTGATGGCCGGCGACCCGTTCGTCTACGCGTCGGGCCCCGAGGAGGCGCAGGCCTGCGTCAAGGCCGGGGTCGGCTTCGAGATCGTGCCGGGCGTCTCCTCGGTGACCGCGGTGCCCGCCTACGCCGGGGTGCCGCTGACCACCAAGAAGAACCGCGAGGTCGCGGTGGTCACCTGCGCCGACGCCAAGGTCGACTGGGCGGGCTACGCCGACGACCGCACCCTGGTGCTGCTGTCCGCGGTGAGCGCGATCGGCGACATCGCCAAGGCGCTGGTCGAGGCCGGCCGCCCCGAGGACACCCCGGTCGCGATGACCCGGGTGGGCACCACGACCGAGCAGGAGACCGTGGTCTCCACGCTGAGTCGGATCGCGGCCGACGCGCGCGCCGCCCGGATGACCCCGCCGGCGGTGACGGTCGTCGGCGACGTCGTCGACCTGCGCACCACGCTGTCGTGGTTCGAGACCAAGCCGCTGTTCGGCTGGCGGGTGCTGGTGCCGCGCACCAAGGAGCAGGCCGGCTCGCTGTCCGCGCGGCTGCGCGGCTACGGCTCGGTGCCCGAGGAGGTGCCGACCATCTCGGTCGAGCCGCCGCGCAACCCGCAGCAGATGGACAAGGCGATCCGTGGCCTGGTCGAGGGCCGCTACGAGTGGATCGCGTTCACCTCGGTCAACGCGGTCCGTGCGGTGCGCGAGAAGTTCGACGAGTACGGCCTGGACGCCCGCGCGTTCTCCGGCCTGAAGATCGCCGCGGTGGGCGAGAAGACCGCCGCCGCGATCGCCGCCTGGGGGCTGCGGGCCGACCTGCTGCCCTCGGGCGAGCAGTCCGCGCGCGGACTGCTCGAGGACTGGCCGCCCTACGACGACGTGCTGGACCCGATCAACCGGGTGTTCCTGCCGCGGGCCGACATCGCCACCGAGACCCTGGTCGCCGGGCTGCTCGAGCTCGGCTGGGAGGTCGACGACGTCACCGCCTACCGGACGGTCCGGGCCACGCCGCCGCCGGCGCCGACCCGCGAGGCGATCAAGACCGGGAAGTTCGACGCGGTCGTGTTCACCTCGTCCTCGACGGTGCGCAACCTGGTCGGGATCGCCGGCAAGCCGCACGCCTCGACGGTGATCGCGGTGATCGGGCCCGCGACGGCGAAGACCGCCGAGGAGCACGGCCTGCGGGTCGACGTACTCTCGCCGACGCCGTCGGTCGAGGTGCTCGTCGACGCGCTCGCCGACTTCGGCGCCGCGCGCCGGGCGGCGCTGATCGAGGCCGGCCAGCCGGTGACCAAGCCGTCCGAGCGCCGGCCGTCCGCCCGCCGCAAGGCCACCTGACCCCCGCGGCCCCGGGCCCCGGACGTCATACGAGCTGGTCGTCATACGCGCCGATTCGTATGACGTCCCGGGTAGCGTCATACGAAGTGGTCGTCATACGCGCCGATTCGTATGACGTCCCGCGAGAGAGGACAACGATGGGCTTCCCCGAGACGAGGCCACGCCGGCTGCGCCGCACGCCCGCGCTGCGCCGGCTGGTCGCCGAGACCACCGTGGAGCCGCGCCAGCTGGTGCTCCCGGTGTTCGTCCGCGAGGGGGCCAGTGAGCCCACCCCGATCGCCAGCATGCCCGGCGTGGTCCAGCACTCGCGGGACACGCTGCGCAAGGCGGCGGCGGAGGCGGCCGGGCTGGGGCTGGGCGGGCTGATGCTGTTCGGCGTCCCGGAGCACAAGGACGCGCGCGGCAGCGGCGCCTGCGACGCCCGGGGCATCCTCAACCTGGCGATCGGCGACGTGAAGTCCGAGGTGGGCGACGCGCTCCCGGTGATGGCGGACCTGTGCCTCGACGAGTTCACCGACCACGGCCACTGCGGCGTGCTGGATGCCTCCGGGGCCGTGGACAACGACGCCACGCTCGACCTGTACGCCGAGATGGCGCTCGCGCAGGCCGCCGCCGGGGTCGACGTGGTCGGTCCGAGCGGGATGATGGACGGCCAGGTCGCGGTGGTCCGGTCCGCCCTGGACGGCGCCGGGCACACCGACGTGGCGATCCTGGCCTACTCCGCGAAGTACGCCTCGGCCTTCTACGGACCGTTCCGCGAGGCGGTCGACTCCACGCTGCAGGGGGACCGGCGCACCTACCAGCAGGACGGGGCGAACGTCGTGGAGGGCGTGCGCGAGGCGCTCCTCGACGTCGGTGAGGGCGCCGACCTGGTGATGGTGAAGCCCGCGCTGGCCTACCTCGACGTGGTCCGGGCGGTCCGCGCGGCGGTCGACGTGCCGGTGGCGGCGTACAACATCTCCGGGGAGTACGCCATGGTCGAGGCGGCGGCCGCGAACGGCTGGATCGACCGCGAGCCGGCGATCCTGGAGACCCTGACCTCCATCCGGCGGGCCGGTGCCGACGTGATCCTCACCTACTGGGCCGCCGAGGCCGCCCAGCTGCTGCGCCGCTGACCGCGTCCCCGCTCAGTTGCCGAGCAGGCCGCCGGTGCCGCCGGTGCTGCCACCGGTCAGGCCGCCGGTGACCCCGCCCAGCAGGTCGCTGACCAGCCCGGAGAGACCCGAGACCACGCCGGGCACCGCTGCCTTCGCCTCGTCGAGGGTCTTGCCCTGCAGGTCGGCGACGCAGGCGTCGACCGCCTGCTGGGGCGCGGAGCCGTACTGCTTCTTCAGCTCCGCGGTGCACAGGTCGGTCGCCTGCGCGGTGGTGACCAGCACCTTCTGCACGGGTGCCGCGGCCTTGGTCACGGTGTCCGTGGCCTTCTTGACGGTCTTCGTCGGGTCGCTGCTCGGCGCGGACGGCGTGCTGGGCGCCGTCGGCTGGCTGCTGCCGCCGGTGCTGCTCGTGCCGCTGACGGAGCCGGTGGACGAGCCGGTGCTCTTCGTGCCGTCGGAGGAGGCGTGCTGGCTCTTGGCGTGGTGCTTCTTCTTCGCGCCGCCGGTGCCGGGGGTGGCCACCGAGCCGAAGTACGGCGTGAACGTGGTCGGCGCCGCGCTGCCGTTCGGGACCGCCGCGTAGTCGCCCTGCGCGTAGGCACGCATGATCGAGAGCACCAGGTTCACGTAGTCCTGGCTGTGGTTGTAGCGGTAGACCGCGGACCGCTGGCCGGCCGGGGTGGAGAGGTCCTCGTTGCCCGAGCACAGGTAGACGGCGGTGGCGAGCGCCGCGTCGTTGATGTCCTGCGGGTTGCGGCGGCCGTCGCCGTCGCCGTCCACGCCCACCACCGACCAGGTGGAGGGGATGAACTGCATCGGCCCGACCGCGCGGTCGTAGACCGGGTCGTCGTCGAACTGGCCGGCGTCGGTGTCGCTGACCTTCGCGGTCCCGTTGCTGCCGTCGAGCGGGATGCCGAAGATGCCGGGCTTGCTGATGCCGTCGGAGCCGAGGGTGTTGCCACCGTAGCGGCCGTGGTCGGACTCGACGCGACCGATCGCGGCGATCAGCGGCCAGTCGAGGTGGCAGGAGGGGTCGGCGGCGTCGATGACCTGGGCGGCGCGCTGGTAGGCCGCCAGGGCGGCGGCCGGGATGCCGCTGGTGGAGGCGCTGTCGATCACGCTCTGCGCCGCGCCGGCGGGCACGCCGGGGGCGATCTCACCGGGCACCGAGACGCTCGCCGGGGCCTTGATGGCCGTGGTGGGGACGCTGGATCCGTCGGGCAGCTTAGGGCCGTGCTCGGTGGCTGCGCTGGCCGAGCCGGACAGGGTCAGGCTGGTCGTCCAGGCGCCGGAGAGGAGCGCCAGCGGAACCAGCGCCGTCGCCTTCTGCCACGTGGTCAACCGTTTGTGAGACATCTGTCCCTCTCCCCTGTCGTTCATCCGCCCCTGGGTGACTCCGCGAGTCATACCCGAGTTCTCCCTCTTCCACACCTGTCAACGATCCGCGCGAGAGAAGGTTACGCGCCGGTAGCCGGGCTACCGGGGCGTCCCGGTTTGACGTGTCTCACACCGCCCAGGCGGGCACCGGGTTCGTGGTCTGCCGCGGCCTCGGGGAGAATGGCACGGTGACTTCCGGCTCCCCGACCCCTCGCTCCACCGCCGCCTCGGCCGCGCTGTTCGAGCGCGCGCACGCCGTGACGCCCGGCGGCGTGAACTCACCCGTCCGGGCCTTCAACGCGGTGGGCGGCGACCCCCGGTTCATCGAGTCCGCGCGCGGCGCCTACCTCACCGACGTGGACGGCAACGAGTACGTCGACCTGGTGGGCAGCTGGGGGCCGATGCTGCTCGGCCACGCCCACCCCGAGGTGCTCGCGGCGGTGGCCGAGGCGGCGGCCCGCGGCACGTCGTACGGCACCCCCACCCGGCCCGAGGTCGAGCTGGCCGAGGAGATCGTCGCCCGCACCCCGGTGCAGAAGGTCCGCCTGGTGTCCTCCGGCACCGAGGCCACGATGTCCGCGATCCGGCTGGCGCGCGGCTTCACGGGGCGCGAGCTGGTGGTGAAGTTCGCCGGCTGCTACCACGGCCACGTCGACTCGCTGCTCGCCTCCGCCGGCTCGGGGCTGGCCACCTTCTCGGTGCCCGGTACGCCCGGGGTGCCGGAGGCGTCCACGGCAGCGACGCTGGTGCTGCCCTACAACGACACCGCGGCCGTGGAGAAGGTGTTCGCCGAGCACGGCGACCGGATCGCCTGCCTGATCACCGAGGCGGCCCCCGGCAACATGGGTGTGGTCCCGCCCGCCCCCGGCTTCAACAGGTTCCTCGCCGAGACCTGCGCCGCGCACGGCGCGCTGTTCGTCAGCGACGAGGTGATGACCGGCTTCCGGGTCACCCGCTCCGGGCAGTACGGCCTGGACGGCGCCGTCGAGGGCTGGAGCCCGGACCTGCTCACCTTCGGCAAGGTGATGGGCGGCGGCTTCCCCGCCGCGGCGTTCGGCGGGCGCGCCGACGTGATGTCGCGGCTCTCCCCGGAGGGCCCGGTCTACCAGGCCGGCACGCTGTCCGGTAACCCGGTCGCCGCCACCGCCGGCCTGACCACGCTGCGACTGGCCACCGACGAGGTCTACGCGCGCATCGACGCCGCCGCCGAGACGCTGCGCGGCGCGGCCGGTGCCGCGCTCACCGAGGCGGGCGTGCCGCACGTCGTGCAGGCCAACGGGAACATGTTCAGCGTCTTCTTCGTCGAGGACGGTGTGGGGTCCGTGCCGGACTTCGCGGTCGCGTCGGGTCAGAACACCGAGCGGTACAAGGCGTTCTTCCACGCGATGCTGGACCAGGGTGTCCACCTCCCGCCCAGCGCGTTCGAGGTGTGGTTCCTGTCCGCGGCGCACGACGCCCGGGCGCTGGACCGGATCATCGCCGCGCTGCCCGCCGCGGCACGCGCCGCGGCGGCCGTGCCCAGCACCGTCCCGAGTGACCGGAGAGGAGCCTGATGAGGACCACCGTCCACCTGCTGCGGCACGGCGAGGTGCACAACCCCAGCGGCGTGCTCTACGGCCGCATGGACGGCTACCACCTGTCCGACCTCGGCCGGCGGATGGCTCAGCGGGTCGCCGCCTCGCTCCGCGACCACGACGTCACGCACCTGGTCGCCTCGCCGCTCGAGCGCGCGCAGGAGACCGTCGCGCCGCTGGCCGCGGCCCACGGCCTGGCGGTGACCACCGACCGGCGCGTCATCGAGTCGACGAACAAGTTCGAGGGCAAGACCTTCGGCGTCGGTGACGGCGTGCTGAAGAAGCCCGGGTCCTGGAAGTACCTGTGGAACCCGTTCAAGCCGTCGTGGGGCGAGCCCTACAAGGAGCTGGTCGCCCGGATGATGGCCGCGGTGTACGACGCGCGCGACGCCGCCAAGGGCCACGAGGCGGTGATCGTCTCGCACCAGCTGCCGATCTGGATCACCCGGCTGCACGTCGAGCACCGGTCGTTCCTGCACGACCCGCGCAAGCGGCAGTGCACGCTGTGCAGCCTGACCTCGCTGACCTTCGAGGACGACGAGCTGACCACGCTGCGCTACTCCGAGCCGGCCGCGGACCTGATCCCGGCCAAGGACCGGAAGGCCCCGTTCTCTGCCGGCGGTGCCCCCGTGGACGAGGAACCCCCGGCGGGGAGCGCCTGAGACATGCCCGTCCGACGCCGTACCGCCGCGCTGCTGGCCGCCGCCCTCCTCGCCGGGGCGGGCCTGTCCGGCTGCTCGAGCAAGGTCGGCAGCTCCGGCGACCAGGGGTTCGTCTCGGGGAACGGCGCGATCACCACCCTCCCGGCAAGTCAGCGCAAGACCCCGGGTGAGGTGTCCGGACGCAGCCTCGACGGCAAGCCGCTGGCGCTGTCGGACTACCGCGGCAAGGTCGTGGTGCTCAACGTCTGGGGCTCCTGGTGCGGTCCCTGCCGCGCCGAGGCGCCGATGCTGGCCGACGCCGCGCGGCACCTGGCGAAGAAGGGGGTCGTGTTCCTCGGGATCAACTCGCGCAACATGGAGCGGGCCGGCCCGGAGGCGTTCGTCCGCCGGTACGACGTGCCCTACCCCTCGATCTACGACCCGGACGGGCGCACGCTGCTCGCGTTCCGGGGCACGCTGCCGCCGAACGCGATCCCGAGCACCGTGGTGATCGACCGCAAGGGGCGGGTCGCGGCCAGCGTGCTCGGGCAGATCACCCGCACCACGCTCTACGACCTGGTCGACGAGGTGTCCGCATGACCCTGCTCGACGTCGGCGGCTGGTTCCAGGGCACCGTGCTCGACGGGTCGCTGGTGCTCGCGCTCCCGGTCGCGGCGGTCGCGGGCCTGGTGTCGTTCTTCTCCCCGTGCGTGGTGCCGCTGCTGCCCGGCTACCTGTCCTACGCCACCGGGCTGTCCGGGGCCGACCTGGAGGACGCCCGGCGCGGCCGGATGGTGCTGGGCAGCTTCTTGTTCGTGCTCGGCTTCTCGTTCGTCTTCGTCGCGCTGGGCACGCTGTCCGGGGCGCTCGGCGACTGGCTGTTCGCCTACACCCGGCAGATCAGCATCGCGCTGGGCGTGGTGACGATCCTGGTCGGCATCGCCTTCCTGGGGCTGGTGCCCTGGCTGCAGCGGGACGTGCGGGTGCACCGGGTGCCGGCCGTCGGGCTGGCGGCGGCGCCGCTGCTCGGCGTGCTGTTCGGGCTCGGCTGGACCCCCTGCATCGGCCCCACCCTGTCCGCCGTGCAGACCCTGGCGTTCCACGAGGGCACCGCGGCGCGCGGCGCGCTGCTGTCCGTGGCGTACTCGCTCGGGCTCGGTATCCCGTTCATCCTGGCCGGGCTCGCGTTCCGCCGGATGCTCGGCGCGGTCCGCTGGGTACGCCGGCACCAGGCCTGGGTCACCCGGGCCGGCGGGGTGATGCTGATCGTCGTCGGGGTGCTGCTCGTGACCGGCGTCTGGGACGTCTGGGTCGCGGACCTGCGCAGCTGGATCGGCGGCTTCGAGGTCCCGGTATGACCCACCCCACGCTGACCGCCGCGCCCGCTGCGCCGCGGGGAACCGGACACGACCGTGACCGCTTCGGGCTGCCGACATGACGGCCCCGGTGACCACCACCGGGGCCGGCGGCGCAGCGGGCAACCCGACGCCCCCGCCCGCGCCGCCGGCGCTGAGCCCGGTCGAGCTCGCGCGCTGGACGTGGCGCCAGCTCACCTCGATGCGCACCGCCCTGGTGCTGCTCTTCCTGCTCGCGCTGGGGGCGGTGCCCGGGTCGGTGGTGCCACAGAAGAACATCGACGCGGTCAAGGTCGCCAACTGGCAGGCCGCCCACCCGACCCTGACCCCGATCTACGAGAAGCTCGGCCTGTTCTCGGTCTACAACTCGGTGTGGTTCTCCGCGATCTACATCCTGCTGATGGTCTCGCTGGTCGGCTGCATCGTGCCCCGGCTGCGGGTCTACTGGCGGGCGATGCGGGCCCGCCCGCCGAAGGTCCCGCGCAACCTCGACCGGCTCCCCGAGTCCCGCACCGTCGAGCTCGAGGACGCGGACGCGGAGGCGGTTCTCGCCCGGGTGACCGCGGCCCTGCGGCGCAAGCGGTTCCGGGTGGACACCACCGGTGCGTCCGACGAGGTGGTCGGGGAGGTCGCGGCCGAGCGCGGCTACCTGCGTGAGGCCGGCAACCTGCTGTTCCACGTCTCCGTGCTCGTCGTGCTGCTCGGCTTCGCCTACGGTCAGCTGTGCGGCTACAAGGGCGGCGTGATCACCGTGGTCGGGCAGGGCTTCTCCAACTCCCTGAGCCAGTACGACGACTTCGCGCCGGGCTCGCTGTTCAACCCGGACAACCTCAGCCCGCTCAGCTTCACCGTGCACGACTTCCACGTGAAGTACCTGGCCAGCGGACCGCAGATGGGCCAGCCCCAGACGTTCTCCTCCGACCTGACCTACCGCAGCGAGCCCGGCGCCCCGAAGCGCAAGTACCGGCTGGCGGTCAACCACCCGCTGAGCGTCGACGGCGCCAACGTGTTCCTGGTCGGCAACGGCTACGCCCCGGTGGTGACGGTCCGGGACGGCCACGGCGACGTCGCGTACAAGGGCCCGGTGGTCTTCCTGCCGCAGGACCCGTCCAACGCGTCCTTCGGCGTGATCAAGGTCCCCGACGCCGCGCCGCAGCAGCTCGGGTTCGAGGGGCTGTTCCTGCCGACCTACGGCTTCACGATGGCGCGCGGCCCGTTCTCCCAGTTCCCCGACGCGCTGGACCCGGTGCTGTCCCTGGTGCCCTACCACGGTGACCTCGGCCTGGACGCCGGCAAGCCGCAGTCGGTCTACGAGCTGGACAAGACCCACCTGAAGCCGTTCCCCAGCAAGGACCCCAAGCGGCTCGGCCCGACCCTGCGCGTCAAGCTGAAGCCGGGGCAGACCGTGCAGCTGCCCGGCGGCGCCGGGTCGATCCGCTTCGACGGGATCCGCCGGTGGGTCAAGCTGCAGGTCAGCAACAGCCCCGGCAAGGGCATCGCGCTGCTCGGGGTGCTGCTCGGCATCCTGGGCCTGCTCGGGTCGCTGTTCATCCGCCCACGCCGCACCTGGGCCCGGGTGCGGCGCCGGGACGGGCGTACCGTGGTCGAGCTGGCCGGACTGGACCGCAGCTCCGGCGGCGCCGGCAACGACCTGGGGGACTCGATCGACGAGCTCGAGCGGCTCGTCGGGCACCGACCGGACGACAGGGAGCAGCAGTGAGCACCGCGCAGTTCGCCGCCTTCAGCAACAACGCCGTCGCGTTCGCCTCCGTGGTGTACGTGCTGGCGTTCCTCGCGCACGTCACCGAGTGGGCGCTCGCGCGCTCGGTCCCCGTCGCCACCGAACCGGCCCGCGAACCGGTCCCGGTCGGGGCCGGGGCGCCGACCGCGGCACCGCCCGCGGTTCCGGACCCGCCGGGCGCGCGGGACGCCGCCGCGCGGGACGCCGCCGCGCCGGCCGACCTCGAGGACCGGGAGCTGCGGGTCGAGAAGTTCGGCCGGATCGGGCTCGCGCTGACCGTGCTCGGCTGCCTGCTGCACTTCGCCGCCCTGGTCACCCGCGGCCTGGGAGCCGACCCGGTCCGGGTGCCGTGGGGCAACATGTACGAGTTCACGCTGGCCGGCACCTTCGGGGTCAGCGTGATGTACCTGGCGCTGATGCGCCGCTACCACCTGCGCTGGATGGGCCTGCTGGTCACCGGCTTCCTGGTGGTCGTGCTGATGGTCGACGTGCTGGTGCTCTACGAGCCGGCCGGCCCGCTGGTGCCCGCCCTGCACTCGTACTGGCTGGTGATCCACGTCCTGGCCGCGGTCACCGCGTCGGGCGCCTTCGCGGTCGGGGCGCTGGCGTCGTTGCTGTTCCTGGTGAAGAACCGGGCGGTCAACCGGGGCCGGATGCGGCCCAACGGCTACCTGGCCCGGCTGCCCGAGCTGCGGGTGCTCGACCGGGTCGCCTACCGGGTGCACGCGTTCGGCTTCCCGATCTGGACGTTCGCGGCCCTGGTGGCCGGCCCGATCTGGGCGGAGTACGCCTGGGGCAGCTACTGGAACTGGGACCCCAAGGAGGTCTGGGCGTTCATCACCTGGGTGATCTACGCGGCCTACCTGCACGCCCGCGCCACGGCCGGCTGGAAGGGCAAGCTCGCGGCGGTCATCGCGCTGGTCGGCTTCGCCAGCCTGCTGTTCAACTTCGTGGGGATCAACTACTTCTTCGGCGGCGGCAGCATGCACTCCTACGCCGGGTAGCCGGCTCAGCCGCCGCCGTTCCCCGGCCGATCCGGTTTACCGCGCCCGTCCGGGTCGGTGCCGCGCCTGCGCAGCTCGCGCAGGAACTCCTCGTCGTCGTCGGGGCCGACCACGCGCTTGTGCGGTGCGGCCTTGCGGGGGCGGGCCGGGCCGCCCCCGCGGCGCCGCTCGAGCAGTCTCAGGACGCCGTACACCAGGGCCGCGAAGATCAGGATCACCAGCAGGAACTTGCCCACGCCACCAGAGTAGGCACGTGGCCCGAATGCCCGCGCGGAACCCCGCGGATTAGGCTGTGCGGGTGAAGGAGTTCGTCGTCTACACGCTGGCCCGGCTCGGGCTGTTCGTCGCCTCGTACGCCCTTGTGGTCGGGGTGTACCTGCTGGCCGCGCAGACCACCAAGGTGCCGGTCTTCTGGCCGTTCGTGGTGGCCATCGTCATCTCCGCCGTCGCCTCGGTCTACCTGCTCCGGGGGCCGCGGCACCGGTTCGCCGCGAAGGTCGAGCAGCGGGCCGCGGCCGCCACCCGACGCTTCGACGAGGCCCGGGCCAAGGAGGACGAGAACTGAGCATGGAGCCGCCGACGACGGTGGACGACGGCTGCTGCCGGTTCGCGGTGCGCGCGGACGCCGGCGACCGCGGCTGGGTCAACGAGGCGATCCGCAGGGTCGAGGCGGACAGCAACCGCTCGGCGGACACCCACCTGCACGTCTTCCCGCTGCCCGCCGCCTGGGACGTCGACCTGTACCTCAAGGACGAGTCGGTCCACCCGACCGGGTCGCTCAAGCACCGGCTGGCCCGGTCGCTGTTCCTCTACGCGCTGTGCAACGGGTGGATCCACGAGGGCACCACGGTCATCGAGGCCTCGTCGGGGTCGACCGCCGTGTCGGAGGCGTACTTCGCGGGGCTGCTCGGGCTGCCGTTCGTCGCGGTGATGCCGGCCTCGACGTCGCAGGAGAAGATCGCCCTGATCGAGTTCCAGGGCGGCCGCTGCCACCTCGTCGACGACCCCGCGACGATGTACGACGAGGCGCGCCGGCTGGCCGCGGAGTCCGGCGGGCACTACATGGACCAGTTCACCTACGCCGAGCGCGCCACCGACTGGCGGGGCAACAACAACATCGCCGAGTCGATCTTCGAGCAGCTCGCGCAGGAGCGGCACCCGATCCCGGCGTGGGTGGTCGTGGGTGCCGGCACCGGGGGCACCTCGGCGACGGTGGGCCGTTTCGTCCGCTACCGCCGACTCGACACCCGGGTGTGCGTGGTGGACCCGGAGAGCTCCGCCTTCTTCGACGGCTGGTGCCGCGACGACGCCACGCACACGACCGGCAGCGGCTCCCGGATCGAGGGCATCGGCCGGCCCCGGGTCGAGCCGTCGTTCGTGCCCTCCGTCGTGGACGCCATGGTCGCGGTGCCGGACGCCGCCTCGGTCGCGGCCGCGCGGTGGTGCTCGACGGTCACCGGCCGGCTGGTCGGCGGCTCCACGGGCACCGCGCTGTGGGGGGCGCTGCGGCTCGTCGCGTCGATGCGCTTCGCGGGTCAGGCCGGCAGCGTGGTCACCCTGCTGTGCGACGGGGGCGAGCGCTACACCCGCACGTACTACGACGACGGCTGGCTCGCGGAGCAGGGCATCGACACCGCGCCGTACACGGTGACGCTGGAGCGGTTCTACGAGACTGGGGAGTGGCGCGAGCCGGTCGGCTGACGTCCCGCCCCGTCTCGGTCGGCCAGTCTCGGTCGGCCCGGCGGGCGTCCCCGGGCGTGTCGCGGCGCCCGCGCGGTCTCGCCGGCTGCTGTCCACCGGGGCCCCTGGTGCTGGGCTGTGCACAGGGCCGGCTCGCGAGGTGGTGCCGCCGGTTCCCGGTGGCCACCATCGAGCGGATGAGCGACGCACCCGAACCCTGCCGCGGACGACGAAGGGGCTCCGCCTGGACCAAGGTCAGCCACGGTCTGTACCGGCCGGCCTCGCAGCTCGCCGGGCGCCGCGGGGACCTGGAGGCGTGGGCGCTGGTGCTGCCACCGTCCGGGGTCTTCACGCACCTGACCGCGGCCGCGGTGTACGGCTGGTGGCTCCCGCCGCTGCCGGCCGACCTGCCGGTTTTCGCGAGCATGTCGGCGGACGAGTGCCGGCCCCGACGTGCCGGCCTCCGGGTGACCCGGCACCCCGGGCCGCCCGAGCGGGTCGTCGCGCACGGACTGCCGCTGGCCACGCCTGCCGAGACGCTGCTCGGCTGTGCCCGCGACCTGGGCCTCCTGGACCTCGTGGTGCTCCTCGACGGGGCTCTCCACCGTCGCGCGTGCACTGGCGACGACGTCACGGGGGCGGCGGGCCGACGGCGCACGGGAGCTCCCATGCTGCGGGCAGCGCTGCGCCACGCGGACCCCCGGTCCGAGTCCGCCTGGGAGACGGTGCTGCGGATCCTGCACGTGGTGTGCGAGGTGCCGGTGGAGCCGCAGCTGGAGGTCTTCGACGAGCACGGCGGGTTCCTCGCCCGGGGCGACCTGTGGATCAAGGGGACGCGCACGCTGCACGAGTACGACGGCGGCGAGCACCTCGAGCAGCGACGGCACCGGCAAGACCTGGTGCGCGAGAGGCGGCTCGGCCGTGCGCAGTGGACCCGCCGCGGCTACACCTCGCACGAGGTCCTCGAGCAGGCGGTCGGCATCCTCCGGGACGCCGACCTCTCACTCGGGCGGCCGCACCGTCCCGAGCGGGTCCGTGCCTGGCACGCCCTGCTGGCCGGGTCCCTGTTCACGCCCAGCGGGACGCACCGGCTCCGGCGCCGCTGGGGCCTGCCGGTTGGCCCCGACTTCCCCGGAACGGGGGCGCCGGGCGCGGGCGCCTGAGGACACAGGGCCAGGGTCCCAGCGGCCTGAGGTCCCAGCGGCTGAGGTCACAGCGCCTGAGGTCACAGCGGCCTGAGGTCTCACGGGCGGCTGCGCGATCCGAACAGCCGGCGGACCCCATCGTCTGTCGCGCGGGCCGCGGGCGTCGCGGCCGTGACACGCCCGTCCGGGACGGAAACTGGTCAAGATCGGTGGGCGTCTTGGCCCGGGAACGGCCCATCTTGACCACTTGTCGTCGGGGCGCGGCGTGTCGGCGGTCGGGGGCTGTCGTGCGGGTGCAGCGTGTCCGGTCAGGCGACCAGCAGGCCGGCCAGCACCCCGGCGGCGTAGAGCAGCTCCGCGAGCCCGGTCCGCTGCAGCACCGGCACCAGCCCACCGCCCGTCGTACCGCCCAGCACCAGCCGCAGGGCGGGCGCCGACGGGAGCGCGAACACCAGGCCGAGCAGCGCCCAGCCGCTCGTGGCCAGCGCCAGCGCGACCAGGGCCACCAGCGCCGCGCCGAGCAGCAGCGCGTAGAGCCCCCGGGTCCGCTCCTCGCCGAGGGCCACGGCCAACGTGCGCTTGCCGGCCGCCCGGTCCGTCGGCACGTCGCGGAGGTTGTTCGCGACCAGGATCGCGCAGGCGAGTGCCCCGACGCCCACCGCGGCGTACGCCGAGCCCAGCAGCGCGTCACCGGTGAGGGACTCGGTCTGCACGTACGTCGTGCCCATCACCGCGACCACGCCGAAGAACAGGAACACCATCACCTCGCCCAGCCCGCGGTAGCCGTACGGCGTCGAGCCGCCGGTGTAGAACCACGCGGCCAGCACGCAGAGGCCGCCCACCGCCACCAGCCACCAGCTCGTCGTGGCGGCGAGCACCAGGCCGGTCGCGCAGGCGACCCCGAACGCCGCGAAGGCCGCCGCCTTCACCGCGGCCGGGGTGGCCACCCCGGAGCCCACCAGGCGCAGCGGGCCGACCCGGTCGGCGTCGGTGCCGCGGATCCCGTCGGAGTAGTCGTTGGCGTAGTTGACGCCCACCTGCAACGCCAGCGCGACCAGGAGCGCGAGGGCCGCCTTCCACCACACCGCCCGGTCGAGGAAGGCGGCGACGCCGGTGCCGGCCAGGACGGGGGCGACGGCCGCGGGCAGCGTGCGTGGCCGCGCGCCCTCCAGCCACTGTGCGGGGGTTGCCATGATCGCGGATTCTGTCAGGCATAGCGTGGGGCCCCGTGAGCAGCCCTGCGTCGTTGCGGCCGGTGCGTGGCACCGCCGCCGAGATCCTGGACCTGCTGCGCGCCTGGGAGGCCGAGCCGGAGCCCCGGCCGCTGGTCGTGGAGACCTCCGGCTCCACCGGGACGCCGAAGCGGGTGGTGCTCTCCCGGGCGGCGATGCGGGCCTCGGCGCGCGCCACGCTGGCGCGGCTCGGCGGGCCCGGGCAGTGGCTGCTGAACCTGCCGCCGTCCTACGTCGCCGGCGCGCAGGTGCTGTTCCGCTCGGTGCTGGCCGGGACCGACCCGGTGGTCCAGGACGGGGACTTCGCGGACGCGGCGGCGGCACTGACCGGGGCACGCCGCTACGTCTCGCTGGTGCCGACCCAGCTCACCCGGATGCTGGCCTCCGGCCGCGACGTCGCGGCGCTGCGCGGCTTCGACACCGTGCTGGTCGGCGGCGCCCGGCTCGAGCCGGCGCTCCGCCGCGCCGCCGCCGACGCCGGGGTCACCGTGGTGGCGACCTACGGGATGAGCGAGACCTGCGGGGGCTGCGTCTACGACGGGGTGCCGCTGGACGGGGTCCGGCTGCGGGTCGGCGCCGACGGCCGGGTGCGGATCGGCGGTCCGGTGCTGTTCGACGGGTACGACGGGCAGCCGGACCTCACCGCGCAGACGAGGCGGGACGGGTGGTTCACCACCCAGGACCTCGGCCGCCTCGACGAGCACGGGCGACTGACCGTCCTGGGCCGGGTCGACGACGTGGTGATCTCCGGCGGGGTGAACGTGCCCGCCCCGGCCGTCGCGGCCCGGCTGCGCGAGCACCCGGGGGTGGCGGCCGCGGAGGTGCTCGGCGTGCCGGACCCCGAGTGGGGGCAGCGGGTGGTCGCGGTGGTGGTCGGCGAGGTCGGCCTGGAGGAGGCCCGGGACTGGGTCGCGGCCGCGCACCCACGCACCTGGGCGCCGCGCGAGCTGCGGCTGGTGGACGCGCTGCCGCTGCTCGGCAACGGGAAGCCGGACCGGCTCCGGCTCGCCCGGCTCGCCGGCGGCCCCGAACCGGCGGCACCGGACCCGGCGGCACCGGACCGCGCGGCACCTGACGACGAGGCCCGGGACGGCACGAGGCCGTGAGCGACCCGCACGGCACCGGCGAGAGCGCGGTGTTCTCGATCCCGATGACCACCCGGTTCCGGGGCATCACCGTCCGCGAGGGGCTGCTGGTGCGCGGCGACGCGGGCTGGGGCGAGTTCAGCCCGTTCCTGGAGTACGACGCGCGGGTCGCGACGCCGTGGCTGCGGGCCGCCCGGGAGGCCGCCGAGCTCGGCTGGCCGGCGCCGCTGCGCGACCGGGTGCCGGTCAACGTCACCGTGCCGGCGGTGGGCCCGGAGCGCGCCGCCGCGATCGTGCGCGCCGGGTCCGGCTGCCGCACCGCGAAGGTGAAGGTCGCCGAGCCCGGCCAGTCGCTCGCCGACGCGCAGGCCCGGCTGGAGGCGGTGCGCGACGCGCTCGGCCCCGGCGGCAGGGTCCGGGTCGACGCCAACGGGCTGTGGTCGCTGGACGAGGCGGTGGCCGCGATCCCGCTGCTGGACCGGGCCGCCGGCGGACTGGAGTACGTCGAGCAGCCGTGCGCCGCGGTCGAGGACCTCGCCCGGGTCCGCCGCCGGGTCGACGTGCCGGTCGCCGCGGACGAGTCGATCCGCCGCGCCGAGGACCCCTACCGGGTGCGCGACCTCGAGGCCGCCGACGTGGCGGTGCTCAAGGTGCAGCCGCTCGGCGGGGTGCGGGCGTGCCTGCGGATCGCCGAGGACATCGGCCTGCCGGTGGTGGTCTCCAGCGCCCTCGAGTCCAGCGTCGGGATCGCCGCCGGGGTGGCGCTGGCCGCGGCCCTGCCGGAGCTCGAGCACGCCTGCGGGCTGGCCACGGTCGCGCTGCTCACCGCCGACGTGGTGCAGGACCCGCTGCTGCCCCGGGACGGGACCCTGCCCGTCGTACGCCCGGAGGTGGCGCCGGACCTGCTGGACCGCCTGGCCGCCGCCCCCGACCGGCGGCGCTGGTGGGCCGACCGGGTGGCACAGATCGACGCGCGGAACGGCTCGATGGGGCAGGATCTGACCTCGTGAGCAGTCCCGCGAACGCCTCGACCGCCCTGGCCACCGCGCTCGTCGACGAGCTGGTGCGCGCCGGGGTCACGCACGCGGTGCTCGCCCCGGGCTCCCGCTCCGCCCCGCTCGCCTTCGCGTTGCACGCCGCCGCGGCCGCTGGGCGGCTGACCCTGCACACCCGCATCGACGAGCGCTCCGCCGGCTTCCTGGCGCTCGGCCTGGCGCGCACGTCCCGCAGCCCGGTCCCGGTCCTCACCACCAGCGGCACGGCGGTCGCGAACCTGCACCCGGCGGTGCTGGAGGCCTCGCACGCGGGGCTGCCGGTGTTGCTGCTCACCGCCGACCGGCCGGCCGCGCTGCGCGGCACCCAGGCCAACCAGACCACCGACCAGGTCGGCGTGTTCGGCAGCGCCGTCCGGCTCGCCGCCGACGTGCCGGCCGGGCACCCGGGCCGGGACGAGGCGGAGCAGGTCACGGCCTGGCGCGCGCAGGCCGCCCGCGCGGTCGCGACCGCACTGGGCCGCGCCGGTACGGCGCCGGGGCCGGTGCAGCTGAACCTCCAGCTCGCCGAGCCGCTGACCCCCGCTGCCGCCGACGGCTGGGCCACCGACGTGGCCGGCCGCCCCGACGGGGCCCCCTGGGCCCGGGTCACCGAGCCGCCCCGGCCGGCGCCGGAGCCGCTCACCCGCGGCCGCCGCACCGTCGTGGTCGCCGGCGACGACGCCGGGCCGCCGGCACGGATCCTCGCCGAGCGGGGCGGCTGGCCGTTGCTGGCGGAGCCGACCAGCGGGTCGCGCACCGGCGAGAACGCGATCCGGACCTACCGGCTGCTGCTGGCCGACGACGACCTGGCGGGCCGGATCGAACGGGTCGTCGTGTGCGGGCACCCGACGCTGTCCCGGCCGGTGTCCCGGCTGCTGGCGCGCGCGGACGTCGAGGTGGTCGCGGTGGCGAACCGGACCGGCTGGACCGACCCCGGCCACCGGGTGTCGCTGGTGCTGTCCGCGGCCGAGCCGGCGGACGGGACCGCGGACGGGCATCCGGACGGGGACGACGCCTGGCTCGCCGAGGAGCCGGCCCAGCCCGCACCCACCGGCTGGCTCGAGGAGTGGAAGCGTCGCGACGCAGACCTCGGCGCCCGGCTCGACGCCCTGCTCGCCGCCGAGGCCGACCTCACCCCGCACGCCGTGGCCGGCGCGGTCGCGGCCGCCCTGCCGCCCGCGGGGCTGCTGTTCGTCGGCGCGTCCAACCCGGTCCGCGACCTGGACCTGATGGTGCCGCGCTACCGGGTGGGCGACCGCCGGCTGGTGATCGGCAACCGGGGGCTGGCCGGCATCGACGGCTCGGTGTCCACCGCGGTGGGTGCCGTGCTCGGCCGGCCCCGCACCACCCGCGCCTTCGCGCTGCTCGGGGACGTGACCTTCCTGCACGACACGAACGGCCTGCTGCTCGGTCCCGACGAGCAGCGTCCGGACCTGACGGTCGTGGTCGTCAACGACGACGGCGGGTCGATCTTCGCCTCGCTGGAGCAGGGTGGCGCCGACTTCGCCGGCTCCTACGAGAAGCTGTTCGGCACCCCGCACCACGTGGACCTGGCCTCGCTGTGCGCGGCGACCCGGACCCCGCACTGGCGGGTGGGGTCGGTCGAGGAGCTGCGGCACGCCCTGGCCTCGCCGGCCGGCGGGATCGAGGTGGTCGAGGCCGCCGTGCGCCGCGACAACCGGCGCGACCTCGACGCCCGGATCCGGGCCCTGGTCGGATGACGGCGGTCAGCCCGCCGGACCTCGCGGCGTACCTGGGGCGGATGGGGCGCGCCACGACGCCCCCTCCCACCCTGGAGACTCTGGTCGGGCTGCACCGCGCCCACCTCGAGCGGGTGCCCTACGAGAACCTCGGCATCATGCTCGGCCGGCCACCGTCGGTGGACCCCGCGGACTGCCTGGCGCGGGTGGCACGGGTGGGGCGTGCGGGCTACTGCTTCCACCAGAACGCGGCGCTGGAGCTGGTGCTGGCCGGGCTCGGGTTCGCCGTCAGCCGCCGGCACGGTCACGTCTGGTCCGCAGAGGCGAACCGCTCCACGGGCTCGCTGAACCACCTGGTGCTGGTGGTGTCCGGTCTGCCGAGCGACCAGAACCCCGGCGGCGACTGGTGGGTCGACGTCGGGCTCGGGGACGCCTTCCGGGACCCGGTACCCCTGGTCGCCGGGGACGTCGTGCAGGACGGCTTCCGCTACGGCCTCGGCGACGTCAGCGCGGACGGCTGGTGGTTCCGGCACGCCGCCGGCGGCGCCTTCGCCGGGGTGGAGGTCACCCGCGGCGACACGAGCCAGCGCGCGGTGGCCGCCGTGCATGCCGAGCTGTCCGACCCGGTCGGTGGGCACTTCGCCCGCTTCCTCGCCGTGCAACGCCGGGACGCGACCGGTGTCGACCAGGTGCTGGGCTGCGAGCTGCGGCGGGTCGAGGCCGGCCGGACCGAGGAGGCCGAGCTGACCAGCTACGCCGACTGGCGGGCGGCGCTCACCGACGCGGTCGGCCTCCCGCTCGACGACGTCGAGGACGACGCGCTGCGTGACCTGTGGCAACGCACCAGGCGCGACCACGAGGACCGGGTGGCGGCGGCCCGCCCCTGAGCGCTGCGGGGCGGCTGCCGGCCCGGGCCACTCCGCAATACTGATCAAGCGCCCCGGGGCGGGCGGCCGGGAGGATGGCGGGCATGAGCGCGGCGACGGACCACTTCACCAGCTTCGTGGCCGTGCTCGCCGACGCGCTGGACGACCACGAGGCGACCGGCGAGGACCTCGCGGCACGGCTCTATCTGTCCCGGTTCCACCTGGACCGGATCGTCTCGTCGGTGGCCGGCGAGCCACCCGCGGCCTTCCGGCGCCGGATCCTGCTCGAGCGGGCGGCGTACCGGCTGCTCACCACCCGGCGCAGCATCCTCGACGTCGCGGTCGAGGCCGGCTACGGCTCGCACGAGGCGTTCACCCGGGCCTTCACCAAGGCGTACGGCGTCGGGCCGGGTCTGTGGCGCGGCCGGCCGGGACCGATCCGCATCGAGGCGCCCAGCGACGTGCACTTCCACCCACCCGGGAGCCTGCGGCTTCCCGCCGAGAAGAAGGTGACCCCCATGGACCTGCTCACGAAGATGGTCGAGCACCACATCTGGCTGGTCGGCGAGATGATCGACCGGGCCGGGCGGCTGACCGACGCGCAGCTCGACGCCGTCATCGAGCTGTCCGTCGACGAGGACCGGCAGACGATCCGCTCCCTGCTCTCCCGCCTGGTCGGGCAGATGGCGATGTGGAACGCCGCCGTCGCCAACCGGGAGTACGACTGGTCGCTGGAGGACCACGAGAGCGTCGCGTCGTTGCGCGCGAGACTGGCGCAGGAGGGGCCCACCTACCTCGCCCAGGTCCGCGAGGTCGGCGAGCAGGGTCGCCTCGACGACACGTTCGTGGACGCGCTGTGCGAGCCGGCCGAGGTGTTCACCTACGGAGGGATGATCGCGCACGTGCTGACCTTCGCCGCGCACCGGCGCACCCTGGTCGCGCTCGCCCTGGACGCCGCCGGGATCACCGACCTCGGCTGGGGCGACCCGATGCGCTGGGTCGCCGAGCCCTCCGCCTGACCGGTCCACCGGCGTCCCCCGGTGGCCGTGCGGCGGCGGCCCTGGGGGCGCGTTGGTTGAATGGGCGGGTGCACCTCGCCCTGACGCTGGCGGCGCTGACCGCCCTGGTGATCGCGGTCGCCGGGATGTCCCGCCGGTTCGACCTGCCCGCGCCGCTGGTCCTGGTGGCCCTGGGCGCGGCCGCGTCGTTCCTGCCGTTCGTGCCGCAGGTGCACCTGTCCGCCGAGGTGGTGCTGGTCGGCTTCCTGCCGCCGCTGCTCTACGCGACGGCGCTGAAGACCTCGCTGGTGGACTTCAACGCCAACCGGCGGCCGATCCTGCTGCTGTCGATCGGGCTGGTGGCGTTCACCACGCTCGGGGTGGGCCTCGTGGTGCACCAGGTCATCCCCGGGGTGTCCTGGCCGGCCGCCTTCGCCCTCGGCGCGGTGGTGGCGCCCCCGGACGCGGTGGCCGCGACCGCGATCGCCCGCCGGATCGGGCTGCCCCGCCGGGTGGTCACCATCCTGGAGGGGGAGTCGCTGCTCAACGACGCCACCGCCCTGGTGGCCCTGCGGACCTCGGTCGCCGCGGTCGGCGGCGTGGTCTCCTTCGGGGGCGTGGTCGCCGACTTCGTGCTGGCCGCCTCGGTGGGTGTCGCGGTCGGGCTGGTCGCGTTCGTGGTCGTCGGTTGGGTCCGCAGGCAGGTCACCGACCCGGTGCTCGACACCAGCGTCTCGTTCGTGACCCCGTTCCTGGCCTACGTCGCCGCGGAGTCGCTGCACGCCTCGGGGGTGCTCGCGGTCGTGGTCGCGGGACTGCTGCTCGGCCACAAGTCGCCGGTGCTGCAGACCGCCTCGTCGCGGATCGCGGAGCGGCTGAACTGGCGGACCATCGCCTTCCTGCTGGAGAACGTGGTCTTCCTGCTGATCGGCCTGCAGGCCCGGTGGATCCTCGGTGACGTCGCCAGCAGCGGGGTGCGGCCGCGCACCGTCGTCCTCGCCTGCGGGGGCACGCTGCTGGCGGTGATGGTGCTGCGACTGCTCTGGGTGTTCCCGGCGCGCTACCTGCTGGTCCGCCCGGACCCGGACAAGGAGACCGGACAGCGGCCGTCCTGGCGCTACACCGCGGCGCTCGGCTGGGCCGGGATGCGCGGCGTGGTCACGCTGGCGGCCGCGTTCGCGATCCCGAGCACGATCCCGCAGCGCGAGCTGCTGGTGCTGGTGGCGCTCGTGGTCACCGCCGGCACGCTGTTCATCCAGGGCCTGTCGCTGCCCTGGCTGGTGCGCCGGCTCGGGCTGCCGTCCCCCGACCCGCGGGAGGACGCGCTGGCCCGGGCCGCGCTGTTCGAGCAGGCCACCGCGGCCGGCTTCGTCCGGCTGGACGAGCACGCCGGCGCCGACGACCCTTTCGGGACGGTGGAGGAGATCCGCCGCCGGGCCCGGCAGCGCGACACCGCGGCCTGGGAGCGCCTGGGCAGCACCCACCCGGAGGACGAGACGCCGAGCGAGAGCTACGCCCGGCTGCGGCTGGAGATGCTGCAGGCGGAGCGGGCGCGGGTGCTGGAGGTGCGCAGCGGCGGCCAGATCCCGCACGAGGTGGTCGAGGACGTGCTCGCCGCGCTCGACGTCGAGGAGTCGATGCTCGACGTGCGCAACGAGCGGCTGGAGCACCTGCGCGACGTCCCCACCGTGGACGGCCGGGTCGGGATCACCCACTACTGCGAGCACCTCGACGCGGCGCCCACCGACACCCGGCCGAACGTCGAGGGGGAGTGCGAGGACTGCGTCCGCGAGGGGCGCACCTCCTGGGTGCACCTGCGGATGTGCCTGGCCTGCGGGCACGTCGGCTGCTGCGACTCCTCGCCGCGCAAGCACGCCTCCGCGCACTTCGGCGCCTCGGGGCACCCGGTGATGCGCTCCGCGGAGCCCGGCGAGCAGTGGCGCTGGTGCTTCGTGGACAGCCGACTAGGTTGAGACCCATGAGGATCACCAAGTTCGGTCATGCCTGCGTCCGCATCGAGCACGACGGCCAGGTGCTGGTGCTCGACCCGGGCGGCTGGTCCGAGCCGGAGTCCGTGGACGGGGCGACGGCGGTGCTGGTCACCCACGAGCACCCCGACCACCTGTCCCTGGAGAACCTGCGGCGCACCGGCGCGCCGGTGTTCACCATCGACGCGGTCGCGCGGCAGATCGCGGACGAGGACCCGGCGGTCTCCGAGCGGGTCACCGTGGTGGCGCCCGGTGAGCGGTTCGACGCCGGGCTCCCGGTGCGCACCGTCGGGGAGCTGCACGCCGTGATCCACCAGGACCTGCCCCGGTTCCACAACTCCGGGTTCGTGGTGGACGCCGGCGGCACCCGGGTCTACCACCCCGGCGACGCGTTCACCGAGCCCGGCCAGCAGGTCGACGTGCTCCTGGTGCCCGTGCACGCCCCGTGGAGCAAGACCAGCGAGGTCGTCGACTTCGCCCGGGCGGTCGGCGCGCCGCGGTCCGTGGCGGTGCACGACGGCCTGCTCAACGACCGGGGGCTGGCGCTGGTGGAGCGGCTGGTCGGCGGCATGCTGGGGGAGCACGAGCAGGCCTTCGAGCGGGTCACGCCCGGCCGGGACGTCGGCCTCTGAGCCCGTGTGGTCGGCCGTTCGGCGCGGCGGTGCTGACCGAACGGACGACCACGATGGTGACGACGGACTACAGACGCCGACGCGCCGGACCGCCAGACTGAGTGGTATCGCCGCCCCCTGCCGGGGGGTTGTGCTTTCGAGTGCTGTGATGGGTGGCGGTTGCCCAAGGGCCGCCACCCATGACAGTGCCGGGGGGCCGGCGGGGGCTCAGCTGCCGGCGAGCGCGTCGCGCACCGGGACGAACTTCGCCTGGGCCTCGGCGAGCTCCGCGGCGGGGTCGGAGTCGGCCACGATGCCGCACCCGGCGAACAGCCGGACCGTGGAGCCGTCCACCTCGGCCGAGCGCAGCGCGATGCCCCACTCGCCGTCGCCGCTCGCGTCCATCCAGCCGACCGGGCCGGCGTAGCGGCCGCGGTCCATCCCCTCGATCTCGCCGATCAGGGCCTTGGCGGTGTCCGTCGGGGTGCCGCCCACGGCCGCCGACGGGTGCAGCGCCTCGGCGAGGTCCAGCGAGGTGGCGGTGGCCTCGGCCGAGTCGTTGGCCACCCCGGCGACGTCGGTGGCCAGGTGCATCACGTTCGGCAGGTGCAGCACGAACGGGGACTCGGGGACGTTCATCGAGGTGCAGTGCGGCGCGAGCGACTCCGCCACGGAGCGCACGGCGTACTCGTGCTCCTCGAGGTCCTTCGACGAGCGGGCCAGGGTGGCGGCGAGGGCGAGGTCCCGCTCGTCGTCGCCGGTACGTCGGATGGTGCCGGCCAGCACCCGCGAGGTGACCAGGCCACGTTCCCGGCGCACCAGCATCTCGGGGGTCGCACCGAACAGGCCGTCCACGTGGAACGTCCAGCACATCGGGTAGCTCTCGGCGAGCCGGCGCAGCGGCCAGCGGACGTCGACGTCGGCTGCGGCGGTGGCCACCAGGTCGCGGGCCAGCACCACCTTCTCCAGGTCGCCGCGGCTGATCCGGCGCACCGCCTCGGCGACCCGGGTCTCCCACTCGGCGCCGGAGAGTGCCCCGTCCGCGAACGCCACCCCGCTCGGGGGCTCGGGCGCGGCGGTGGGCGCCACCTCGGGTGGCGACGGGATCGCGGCCAGCCCGATCGTGGTCACCCAGGTGGTGTCGCCGCGGCGACCGACGACGACCTCGGGGACCACCAGCACGCTGTCACCGGAGTCGTCGGCGAACGCGAACGAGCCGAAGCCCACCAGACCGGTCCCGGGCCGGCGGACCTCGTCGCGGACCACGGCCGCCCGGGTCTGCTCGGCCCACCAGGCGCGGGCCTCCGCGAACCGGTTGGCACCGCGGGTGCGCAGCACGGCGGCGACGCCCCAGCCCACCAGGCCCTCGCCGCGCCGGACCCAGGCGGTGACGTCCCGGTCCGGGAGCAACCCGAGCAGCGGACCCGGGTCGGCCACCGCGACGGTCCGCACCACGAGCGGGCTCGTGCCGGCGGCCGACCCGCCGGCCGGGTCCGCGCTGGTCCAAGGCTCTGTCACGGTGGGCCAGCCTACGACCGCAGGCGAGCGGCCCCCACATCGAGGCTGCTCGTAGAGTGCGGCGTGTGACCCGAGCCAGCCTGGACAAGAAGCCCGCGGACGTCGCCGCGATGTTCGACGACGTGGCCCGCCGCTACGACCTGACCAACGACGTGCTGTCCCTCGGTCAGGACCGGCGCTGGCGCACCGCCGTCGTCGAGGCGGTCGACCCGCGCCCGGGCGAGCGGGTGCTCGACCTCGCGGCCGGCACCGGGACGTCCAGCCAGCCGTTCCAGGACCGGGGCGCGACCGTGGTGCCCTGCGACTTCTCGCTGGGCATGCTGCGGGTGGGCAAGCGGGCCAAGCCGCACCTCGCGTTCACCGCGGGCGACGGGACCCGGCTGCCGTTCGCCGACGGCACCTTCGACGCCGTCACGATCTCGTTCGGGCTGCGCAACATCGTCGACCCGGACGCGGGGCTGCGCGAGCTGCGCCGGGTGACCCGGCCCGGTGGTCGGCTGGTCGTCTGCGAGTTCAGCCACCCGACCTGGGCCCCCTTCCGGACCGTGTACATCGAGTACCTGATGCGGGCGCTGCCCGCGGTGGCGCGCGCGGTGTCGTCGAGCCCGGACGCCTACGTGTACCTCGCCGAGTCGATCCGCGCCTGGCCCGACCAGGAGGGGCTGGCCGCCCGGATCGCCGGGGCGGGCTGGGGGCAGCCGTCCTGGCGCAACCTGTCCGGCGGCATCGTCGCGCTGCACCGCGCCACCGCCTGACTCTCTCCCGGGACGTCATGCGTTGTGGTCGATTTGGGCTCCGGTTCGTATGACGTCCGCAGGTGGTGTCAGGGGCGGTCGAGGACGGCGCGCAGGGCAGCCGCGTGGGCGTCCAGCTCGTCGCGCGAGGGGTGGCCGAAGTCCGCGCGCAGCCTGAACCCGTCACCGGCGAAGCGGGGCAGCACGTGCAGGTGGACGTGGAACACCTCCTGGCCGGCAGCCTCGCCGTCGGCCAGCCAGAGGTTCACGCCCTCGCACCGGAGGTCGGATGCGCGGAGCGCGGCCGCCATCCGCTGCGCCACCTCAAACATCTCCGCGCCGGCGTCCGCTGGCAGCTCCGCGAGGCAGGAGGCGTGCGCTTTCGGCACCACCAGAAGATGTCCGGGCGTTGCCGGGCTGATGTCGAGGAACGCGAGTGTCGCAGGCCCGTCGTGGAGCCGGCTCGCCTGCGCGCGGCCCTCGGCGATCTCACAGAACACGCAGTCGTCGCTCGTCATGGGACAGGACGGTAGCGAGGGGACCGCCACGCGCGCCGACTCGGCGTGAGCGGGCGTGATGTTGGCGCCGACTCGGCGTGAGCGGGCGTGAGGTTGGCGCCGGGTCGGCGGGTTTGCGGGGCACGTCGGCGAGGGGGCGGGGACCCGGGTCGCGGGATGTGACACAGGCCTCTAGACTGTCCCGTTGTGTTGATAGTGAAGCAATTCACTAAGTCACATGCGTCGCACTTCGGACCACCTGCATCGCGGGTGCGCACCGGGCGCAGCGACCGGCCGCAGCAGCGAGCAGAACGACCAGAAGAGGTGCCCCGATGACCCGGACGACCGCCGATGCGCGGCAGGCCGACGTCATCGTCGTCGGGGCGGGTCCCGCCGGCGCGTCCACCGCGTACCACCTCGCCCAGGCCGGGGTCGACGTGCTGCTCCTCGAGAAGAGCAGCTTCCCCCGGGACAAGATCTGCGGTGACGGGTTGACCCCCCGCGCGGTCCGCCAGCTGATCGCGATGGGCATCGACGTCGACGCCCCCGGCTGGGCCCGCAACAAGGGGCTGCGCATCGTCGGCGCGGGGCACCGGCTCGAGCTGCCGTGGCCGGAGCTCGCCTCCTTCCCGCCGTACGGCCTGGTCCGCACCCGGATGGACCTCGACGAGATCCTCGCCCGGCACGCCGAGAAGGCAGGCGCCCGGCTGATGGAGCGCACCTCGGTCACCGGGCCGATCGTCGACGAGCGCACCGGCCGGGTCACCGGCGTGACCGCGCGCCCGGTCGACGACAACGGGCGGCGCATCGGCGCGGCCGGCGAGGAGCTCGAGCTCCGGGCGCCGCTGGTGGTGGCCTGCGACGGCGTCTCCGCGCGGATCGCCATCGCCCTGGGGCTCGAGCGCCGAGAGGACCGGCCGATGGGGGTGGCCGTCCGGGGCTACTACCGGACGCCCCGCCACGACGACGAGTGGATGGAGTCCTGGCTGGAGCTGTGGGCCCCGGCCACGGAGAAGGCCGGACCCCAGCTGCTGCCCGGATACGGGTGGATCTTCGGTGTCGGCGACGGCACCGCCAACGTGGGCCTCGGCATCCTGAACACCTCCAAGGCGTTCCAGAACGTGGACTACAAGGACGTGCTGCGCCGGTGGCTGCAGCACACCCCCGAGGAGTGGGGCTTCCGCGACGAGAACCGGGTCGGGCGGATCGGGTCGGCCGCGCTGCCGATGGGGTTCAACCGCAAGCCGCACTACACCCGCGGGGTGCTGCTGGCCGGCGACTCGGGCGGGATGGTGAACCCGTTCAACGGGGAGGGCATCGACTACGCCCTCGAGTCCGGCCACCTGGCGGCCGACACCGTCGTGCAGGCGCTCGCGCTCCCCGAGGGCCCCGCCCGGGAACGGGTGCTCGAGGGGTACGCCGCTGCGCTGGACGCGACCTACGGGGGCTACTTCACCCTGGGCCGGGTGTTCGCGAAGATGATCGGCAACCCGACGTTCATGAAGCAGGCCACGAGGTACGGCCTGCCCCGCACCACCTTGATGAAGTTCATGCTCAAGCTGATGGCGAACCTCACCGACCCGAGGGACGGCGACGTCTCGGACAAGGTGATCAACGCGTTGGCCCGAGTCGTCCCCGCCGCGTAGCGGCACGCCAGCACCACGAGCACGACCACGAACAGGACAGGAGGGATCGAGAGCGATGGAGCTTTACGCGCCAGTCCTCGCACTCATGATTCTGGCCGGCGGTTTCGCCGTCTTCTCGGTGATCATGAGCGCGCTCGTCGGTCCGAAGCGCTACAACCGGGCCAAGCTCGACTCCTACGAGTGCGGCATCGAGCCGACCCCGCAGGCGCTGGGCGGCGGCCGGTTCCCGGTGAAGTACTACATCACCGCGATGCTGTTCATCGTCTTCGACATCGAGATCGTGTTCCTCTACCCCTGGGCCGTGTACTTCGACTCGATGAAGGTGTTCGGCCTGATCGAGATGGTGCTGTTCATCCTGACCGTGTTCGTCGCCTACGCGTACGTCTGGAGGCGGGGTGGCCTCGAGTGGGACTGAGTGTCGTGGCGGGCTCGAGTGGGACGAAGGTGAGTAGCTGATGGGTATCGAAGAGAAGCTGCCGAGCGGCGTGCTCCTGACCACCGTGGAGGGGGTCGCGGGCTACATGCGCAAGGCGTCGTTCTGGCCGGCCACGTTCGGCCTGGCCTGCTGCGCCATCGAGATGATGACCTCCGGCGGCCCGCGCTACGACATGGCCCGGTTCGGCATGGAGGTCTTCCGGGCCTCCCCGCGCCAGGCGGACCTGATGATCGTCGCCGGTCGGGTCAGCCAGAAGATGGCGCCGGTGCTGCGGCAGATCTACGACCAGATGCCGGACCCCAAGTGGGTGCTGGCGATGGGGGTCTGCGCGAGCTCCGGCGGGATGTTCAACAACTACGCGATCGTGCAGGGCGTGGACCACGTGGTCCCGGTCGACATGTACCTCCCCGGCTGCCCGCCGCGGCCGGAGATGCTCATCGACGCGGTCCTGAAGCTGCACGACCAGGTCCGGCACAGCAAGCTCGGCCCGAACCGGGTCGCGGAGATCGAGACCACCGAGACAGACGCGCTCAACGCGTTGCCGACCTCCGAGATGAAGGGCCTGCTGCGATGAGCCCGAAGGAACCCGACGAGTTCGCCGAGGTGACCCCGGGGACCGACGCCGACGCCACCGACAGCGCCCCGGAGAACACCCTTCCGGTGGGCCCCGAGCAGCTGCAGCCGGAGGTCGTCGACGTCCGGCAGGGCATGTTCGGGGTGCAGGGCTCCGGTGACACCTCCGGGTACGGCGGCCTGGTGCGCCCGGTCGCGATGCCCGGCGGGACCGAGCGGCCCTACGGCGGCTGGTTCGACCAGGTCGCGGACAGCCTGGAGACCGGCCTGGCCGGCGCCGGGGTCAGCAACGCGATCGAGAAGGTCGTCGTGCACCGCAACGAGATCACCTTCTTCGTGCGCCGGGAGGAGCTGCTGCAGGTCGCCCGGCTGCTCCGCGACGAGCCCGAGCTCCGCTTCGAGTTCTGCTCGGGCGTCTCCGGGGTGCACTACCCGCACGACCAGGGCCGCGAGCTGCACGCGGTCTACCACCTGCTGTCGATGACCCACAACCGGAGGATCCGGCTCGAGGTCACCTGTCCCGACGAGGACCCGCACGTCCCGTCGGTCGTCCCGGTCTACCCGACCAACGACTGGCACGAGCGGGAGACCTACGACTTCTTCGGGATCATCTTCGACGGCCACCCTGCGCTCGCGAGGATCGAGATGCCCGACGACTGGCCGGGCCACCCCCAGCGCAAGGACTACCCCCTCGGCGGCATCCCGGTGGAGTACAAGGGCGCCACCGTTCCACCGCCGGACACGCGGAGGTCTTACAACTGATGGCCGACAACGACATGAGGGACCCCTACGCGCCGTCGTACGCGGGGGAGTCCGACACCAGCACGGGCCGGGTCTTCACCGTCACCGGCCAGGACTGGGACTCGGTGGTCTCCGGGATCGCCGAGGACGACAGTGCTGAACGAGTCGTCGTCAACATGGGCCCGCAGCACCCGTCCACGCACGGCGTGCTCCGGCTGATCCTCGAGCTCGAGGGCGAGACGGTCAAGGAAGCCCGCTGCGGCATCGGCTACCTGCACACCGGCATCGAGAAGAACATGGAGTTCCGGACCTGGACGCAGGGCGTCACGTTCTGCACCCGGATGGACTACCTGTCGCCGTTCTACAACGAGGCGACCTACGTGCTCGGCGTGGAGAAGCTCCTCGGGATCGAGGACGACGTCCCCGAGAAGGCGCAGGTCATGCGCGTGCTGCTGATGGAGCTCAACCGGATCTCCTCGCACCTGGTCGCGATCGCCACCGGTGGCATGGAGATCGGCGCGCTGACCGTGATGACGATCGGCTTCCGCGAGCGCGAGCTGGTGCTCGACCTGTTCGAGCTGATCACCGGCCTGCGGATGAACCACGCGTTCATCCGCCCCGGCGGGGTGGCGCAGAACATGCCCCCCGGCGCGCTCGACCAGATCCGCGACTTCATCGCGCTGATGAAGAAGCGGCTGCCGGAGTACGCCGCGCTGTGCAACGCCAACCCGATCTTCAAGGGCCGTCTCGTGGGCATCGGGGAGCTCGACCTGGCCGGCTGCATGGCGCTCGGCCTCACCGGGCCGGTGCTGCGGTCCACCGGCTACCCGTGGGACCTGCGCAAGGCCCAGCCCTACTGCGGCTACGAGGACTACGACTTCGAGGTCTGCACCTGGGACACCGCCGACGCCTACGGCCGGTTCCGGATCCGGCTGGACGAGATGTGGGAGTCGCTGAAGATCGTGGAGCAGTGCGCCGACCGGCTCGCCGGCCTCGAGGGCGCGCCGGTGATGGTGGCGGACAAGAAGATCGCCTGGCCCAGCCAGCTCGCGGTCGGCACCGACGGGATGGGCAACAGCCTCGACCACATCCGGCACATCATGGGTGAGTCGATGGAGGCGCTGATCCACCACTTCAAGCTGGTGACCGAGGGCTTCCGGGTGCCCGCCGGGCAGGCGTACGTGCCGGTCGAGTCGCCCCGGGGCGAGCTCGGGGCGCACGTGGTCTCCGACGGCGGCACCCGGCCCTACCGGGTGCACTTCCGGGACCCGTCCTTCACGAACTTGCAGGCGACCTCGGTGATGAGCGAAGGCGGCATGGTGGCCGACGTGATCGTCGCCATCGCGTCGATCGACCCCGTGATGGGTGGAGTGGACAGGTAGATGACACAGGACAACGGCGTGGCCCCGACGGGTTCGGCCAACGGGGCCGGACCGAACGACCCGGGGCCGCTCGACGAGCAGACGCTCGCCGAGCTGAAGGAGATCACCGCGCGCTACCCGGAGCCGCGCTCGGCGCTGCTGCCGATGCTGCACCTGGTGCAGAGCGTGGAGGGGCGAGTCACCTCGCGGGGCATCGAGGCGTGCGCGGACATCCTCGGCATCTCCGCGGCGGACGTGTCCGGGGTGGCCACCTTCTACACGATGTACAAGCGGCGCCCCGTCGGTGACTACCACGTCGGCGTGTGCACCAACACCCTGTGCGCGGTGATGGGCGGGGACGCGATCTTCGAGCGGCTCAAGGACCACCTCGACGTCGGCAACGACGAGACCACCCCCGACGACGGAGCCGGGCGGACCATCACCCTCGAGCACGTCGAGTGCAACGCCGCCTGTGACTACGCCCCGGTGGTGATGGTCAACTGGGAGTTCATGGACAACCAGACCCCGGAGTCCGCGACCGCGCTGGTCGACGACCTCCGCGCGGGCGCGGAGGTCCACTCCACCCGCGGTCCGCGGATCTGCACCTGGCGCGAGGCGGAGCGGGTGCTGGCCGGCTTCAGCGACGACCGCGCCGACGAGGGGCCGGCCGCCGGCCCGGCCACGATGGTGGGGCTGCAGATCGCCCGCGAGAACGACTGGCACGCCCCCGAGTCCGGCCGGAAGGCGGTCTCCGCGGGGCCGGGCACGGGCGGACGCGGCACCTCGCCCGGCTCCCAGCAGGCGCTGTTCGACACCGGGCCGGAGAAGGCCGCCGAGCACGCCGACACCGGCCGCGCCGAGTCCGAGGGCAAGGTGGCCGAGTCGCCGGCCGGCACCGAGGGCGGGAAGGACGGAGACGATGACTGACATGCTGACCCCGGTCCTCTCGGACAACTGGGACGCGGAGCGGCCCTGGACGCTGGAGTCCTACGAGCGGGACGGCGGCTACGCCGCGGTCGACACCGCGCTGGGCATGGAGCAGGACGCGATCATCGAGCTGGTCAAGGAGTCCGGCCTGCGCGGGCGCGGCGGCGCCGGCTTCCCCACGGGCATGAAGTGGGGCTTCATCCCGCAGGACAACCCCAAGCCGAAGTACCTGGTGGTCAACGCGGACGAGTCCGAGCCGGGCACCTGCAAGGACATCCCGCTGATGATGGCCTCGCCGCACACCCTGGTCGAGGGCGTGATCATCTCGTCGTACGCGATCCGCGCCAACCACGCGTTCATCTACGTGCGCGGCGAGGTGCTGCACGTGGTCCGCCGGCTGCAGCGGGCGGTGCAGGAGGCCTACCTCGCCGGGCACCTCGGCAAGAACATCCACGGGTCCGGCTACGACCTCGAGCTCACCGTGCACGCGGGCGCCGGCGCCTACATCTGCGGCGAGGAGACCGCGTTGCTCGACTCGCTGGAGGGACGCCGGGGGCAGCCACGGCTGCGGCCGCCGTTCCCCGCGGTCGCGGGCCTGTACGCCGCCCCGACGGTGATCAACAACGTCGAGAGCATCGCGTCGGTGCCCTGTATCGTGCGCAACGGCGCCGAGTGGTTCGGCTCGATGGGCACCGAGAAGAGCAAGGGCATGACGCTCTACTCGTTGTCCGGGCACGTCAAGCGGCCGGGGCAGTACGAAGCCCCCCTCGGGGTCACGCTGCGCGAGCTGCTCGACCTCGCCGGCGGGGTCCGGGAGGGCCACGAGCTGAAGTTCTGGACGCCCGGCGGCTCGTCCACGCCGATCCTGACCGGGGAGCACCTCGACGTGCCCCTCGACTACGAGGGCGTCGGGGCCGCCGGCTCGATGCTGGGCACCAAGGCGCTGCAGATCTTCGACGAGACCACCTGCGTGGTGCGCGCGGTGCTGCGCTGGACCGAGTTCTACAAGCACGAGTCCTGTGGCAAGTGCACGCCCTGCCGTGAGGGCACCTGGTGGCTGGTGCAGACGCTGGCCGGGCTGGAGCAGGGCCGCGGCACCGAGGACGACCTCGAGCTGCTGCTGGACCAGTGCGACAACATCCTGGGCCGGGCGTTCTGCGCGCTGGGCGACGGCGCCACCAGCCCGATCACCAGCTCGATCCAGTACTTCCGCGAGGAGTACCTCCGGCACCTGACCGAGGGCGGCTGCCCGTTCGACCCGGCGAGGTCGACGCTGTTCGCCCCCGTGGCTGCCACCGGGGGAGCACCCGCATGACCGTCGTCCCACGAAACCGCTCGCTTCGCTCGCACCTCCGAGGGGACCCCGCATGACCGTCTCGACCAACCAGCCGGCCGGCGAGGTCGTGCAGGAGGACCTGGTCACGCTGACCATCGACGACGTCGAGGTCAGCGTGCCGAAGGGCACCCTGGTGATCCGCGCGGCCGAGCACATCGGGGTGCAGATCCCCCGGTTCTGCGACCACCCGCTGCTCGACCCGGTGGGCGCCTGCCGGCAGTGCCTGGTGGAGGTGCCCGACGCCGGCAACGGCCGCCCGATCCCGAAGCCGCAGGCCTCCTGCACGCTGCAGGTGGCCGACGGCATGGTGGTGCGCACCCAGGCTTCCTCGAAGGTCGCGGACAAGGCGCAGCAGGGGATCATGGAGTTCCTGCTGATCAACCACCCGCTCGACTGCCCGATGTGCGACAAGGGCGGGGAGTGCCCGCTGCAGAACCAGGCGATGTCCAACGGCCGGGGCGAGTCGCGCTACGTGGAGCAGAAGCGCACCTACCCCAAGCCGATCAACATCTCCGCGCAGGTGCTGCTCGACCGGGAGCGCTGCGTGCTGTGCGCACGCTGCACCCGGTTCTCCGAGCAGATCGCCGGGGACCCGTTCATCGCAATGATCGAGCGGGGGGCCCTGCAGCAGGTCGGCATCTACGAGAAGGAGCCGTTCGAGTCCTACTTCTCGGGCAACACCATCCAGATCTGCCCGGTGGGCGCGCTGACCTCCGCGTCGTACCGCTTCCGGGCCCGGCCGTTCGACCTGGTCTCGACGCCCTCGGTCTGCGAGCACTGTGCGTCGGGCTGCGCGCTGCGCACCGACCACCGGCGCGGCAAGGTCAGCCGCCGGCTGGCCGGTCTCGACCCGGAGGTGAACGAGGAGTGGAACTGCGACAAGGGCCGGTTCGCGTTCCTGTACGCCCGCCAGGCAGACCGGCTGACCCACCCGCTGGTCCGTGACGAGGAGACCGGCCAGCACCGGCCGGCGTCCTGGCCGGAGGCGCTCGCGGTGGCCGCGCGCGGGCTGCGGGCCGCCGAGGGCGCGGTGGGCGTGCTCACCGGCGGTCGGCTGACCGCGGAGGACGCCTTCGCCTACAGCAAGTTCGCCCGGGTCGTGCTCGGCACCAACGACATCGACTTCCGGGCCCGCCCGCACTCCGCCGAGGAGGCCGCCTTCCTCGCCTCCCACGTCGCCGCGACCGCGCTGGACGTGACCTACGCCGACCTGGAGAAGGCCACCAAGGTCGTGCTGGCCGGCTTCGAGCCGGAGGACGAGTCCCCGATCGTGTTCCTGCGGCTGCGCAAGGCGGCCCGGAAGGGCACCGCGGTGTTCTCGGTGGCGCCGTTCACCTCCCGCGGGCTGGCCAAGATGGACGGCACCCTGATCCGCACCGCTCCCGGCGCGGAGGCGACGGCGCTCGAGGCGCTCGCCCACGACGGCGAGGTCGCCCTCGACGGCGGCGGGATCATCCTGGTCGGCGAGCGGCTGGCCGCCGTGCCGGGCGCGCTGTCCGCGGCGCTCGCGCTGGCCGGCACCACGGGTGCCCGGCTCGCCTGGGTGCCGCGCCGCGCCGGGGAGCGCGGAGCCGTCGAGGCCGGCTGCCTGCCGCAGCTGCTGCCGGGTGGTCGCCCGGTGGCCGACCCGGCCGCACGCGTCGACCTCGGAGCCGTGTGGGGCACCACCGTTCCCCACGAACCGGGACGCGACGGGGACGCGATCGTGGCCGCCGCGGCCGCCGGCGAGCTGAAGGCCCTGGTGGTCGGCGGCGTCGACCCGGCCGACCTGCCGGACCCCGCGGCGGCGCTCGCCGCGCTCGACGCGGCCGACTTCGTGGTCAGCCTCGAGATCCGGGCCAGTGCGGTCTCCGAGCGGGCCGACGTGGTCTTCCCGGTTGCCCCGGTGGCCGAGAAGGCCGGCACCTTCGTGGACTGGGAGGGTCGGGTGCGCACCTTCGAGAAGGTGCTCCGCGACTCCCACGACCTCCCCGACCTGCGGGTGCTGGCCGGGATCGCCGAGGAGATGGGAACCGACCTCGGGTTCCGCACCGTCGAGCACGCGCGGGCCCAGATGGCCGAGGTGGGTCCCTGGGACGGGGAGCGGGTCGCCGCACCGACCGTCCCGGCCGCCCCGGTCGGTGAGCGCCCGGCCGAGGACGAGCTGGTGCTGGCCGGCTGGAAGCTGCTCATCGACGACGGGCGGATGCTCGACGGCGACGAGTACCTCAAGGCCACCGCCCGCCGGCCCGTCGCGCTCGTCTCCGGCGGCACCCTGAGCCGGCTCGGCCTGACCGACGGCCAGCAGGTCGTGCTCACCGGGCCCGGTGGGTCCGCGGAGCTGCCGGTCGCGGTCGCCGACCTGCCCGACGGGGTGGTCTGGGCGCCGTCGGCCGCGCGGTGCGGGAGCCCAGGGTCCGTCGTACGAGTCAACGGAGGTGCAGCATGACGAGCCTGGCCGCCCTCAGCGTGGGCAGTCTCGGGATCGTCCGGGCCGCCGACAGCCTGTCGGTGTTCGGCAAGGACCCGTGGTGGCTGGTGATCATCAAGGCCGTGCTGATCTTCCTGGTGCTGGTCCTGCTGACGCTGTTCAACATCTGGCTCGAGCGCCGCGTCGTGGCGCGAATGCAGCACCGCATCGGCCCCAACGTGCACGGCCCGTTCGGCCTCCTGCAGAGCCTCGCCGACGGCGTGAAGCTCGCGCTGAAGGAGGACATCATCCCGAAGGCGGCCGACAAGGTCGTGTTCCTGCTCGCGCCGGTGCTCTCCACGGTCCCGGCCTTCCTGGCCTTCGCGGTGATCCCCTTCGGCCCGGTGGTGCGGGTGCCGTTCACCGACCGGACGACGCCGCTGCAGCTCACGGACCTGCCGGTGAGCGTGCTGTTCATCCTCGCGATCAGCTCGATCGGGATCTACGGGATCGTGCTGGGCGGGTGGTCCAGCGGGTCGACGTACTCCCTGCTCGGTGGGCTGCGCAGCTCGGCGCAGATGATCTCCTACGAGGTCGCCATGGGGCTCGCGCTGGTCGCGGTCTTCCTGTACGCCGGCTCGCTGTCCACCTCGGAGATCGTCGATGCGCAGCAGCGGCTGTGGTTCGGGCTGATCCTGATCCCCTCCTTCGTGATCTACGTGATCTCGATGGTGGGCGAGACCAACCGCGCCCCGTTCGACCTACCGGAGGCCGAGGGTGAGCTGGTCGGCGGCTTCCACACCGAGTACTCCTCGCTGAAGTTCGCGCTGTTCTTCCTCGCCGAGTACGTCAACATGGTGACCGTCTCGGCGCTGGCCACCACGCTGTTCCTGGGCGGCTGGCGGGCGCCGTGGCCGCTGTCGCTCTGGGACGGTGCGAACACCGGCTACTGGCCGTTCCTGTGGTTCATCGCCAAGGTGATGCTGTTCGTGTTCCTGTTCATCTGGCTGCGCGGGACGCTGCCCCGGCTCCGCTACGACCAGTTCATGAAGTTCGGCTGGAAGCGGCTGATCCCGGTCTCGCTGGTGTGGATCGTCGCGGTCGCCTCGATCCGTGCGATCAGCCTGGAGGGCGGCATCGACCGGCGCTACCTGCTGGCGGCGATCGGCGTGGTGGCCGTGCTGTTCCTGGTGCTGTTCTTCGTCGGCGGCGAGGAAGAGGAGGCCGCCGAGGCGTCGGGCGAGGTCGACGAGCACGGGCAGCCGGTGCCGCCACCGTTCGACGCCTTCGCCGGGGGCTACCCGGTCCCGCCGATGCCCGGACAGAGCCTGTCCACGACGGCAACAGTCCGCTCGAGTGCAGCTGATGAGGTGCAGGAGTAATGCCAACGCTCAAGGAACAGTTCTGGGACCCGATCGCGGGTTTCGGGGTCACCTTCCGGACGATGTTCAAGAAGGTGGTCACCGAGCAGTACCCGTTCGAGAAGAAGCCCACGGCTCCCCGGTTCCACGGTCGGCACCAGCTGAACCGCTGGCCCGACGGACTGGAGAAGTGCATCGGCTGCGAGCTGTGCGCATGGGCCTGCCCCGCGGACGCGATCTACGTGGAGGGCGCCTCCAACACGCAGGGCGAGCGGTTCTCGCCCGGTGAGCGCTACGGCCGCGTCTACCAGATCAACTACCTGCGCTGCATCCTGTGCGGGCTGTGCATCGAGGCCTGCCCGACCCGGGCGCTGACGATGACCAACGAGTACGAGCTCGCCGACAACAACCGCGCGGACCTGATCTACGAGAAGCAGGACCTGCTCGCGCCGCTGCTGCCCGGCATGGAGCAGCCGCCGCACGACATGCTGCTCGGCGACGACGAGACCGACTACTACCGGGGCACGTTCAGCCCGGCCACCGGCGGCATCCCGCCCGCCGGCGACTACGGCCACGAGGACGGTGGCGACCGGTGACCACGTTCTGGATCCTGGCCCCGGTGATGGTGGCCGCAGCGCTCGGCATCCTGTTCGCCCGCAAGGCGGTGCACTCGGCACTGATGCTCGCGATCGTGATGATCTCGCTGGCGGTGCTCTACGCCGTCCAGGACGCCCCGTTCCTGTTCGCGGTGCAGATCATCGTCTACACCGGCGCGATCCTGATGCTGTTCCTGTTCGTGCTGATGCTGGTCGGGGTCGACGCGTCCGACTCGGTGGTGGAGACGATCAAGGGCCAGCGGCTGATGGCCATCCTGGTGGGTCTGCTGTTCGGCATCACCCTGGTCCTGGGCGTCGCGCAGGTCTCCACCGGCGTGGTCACCGGCCTCGACAGCGCCAACAGCGGCGGCAACGTGCCGGGCCTCGCCCAGCTGCTGTTCTCGCGCTACGTGTTCGCGTTCGAGGCGACCAGCGCCCTGCTGATCACCGCCGCGATCGGCGCGATGGTGCTCGCCCACCGCGAGCGGCTCACGCCCAAGCCGACCCAGGCCGACCTGGCCGCCCAGCGGATGCGCGACTTCGCCGACTCGGGCAAGCACCTCGGCCCGCTGCCGGCGCCCGGCGTCTTCGCCCGGCACAACGCCGTGGACACCCCGGCGCTCCTGCCGGACGGCAGCGCGGTGGAGTCGTCGGTCTCCCGGGTGCTGGTGGCCCGCGGCACCATCCGCTCCGCGCCCGAGCTGGCCGACGACATCGACGAGCTGACCAACCAGATGGGGGACGGCACCGCCTCGGGCCCCCGCGGTCCGATCGACGGGGACCCCTCCGAGGTCGGTACCCCCGACGACGGAAGGGAGGAGCAGTCATGAGCGCCACGCCGTTCCTCGTGCTGTCCGCGATCCTGTTCACGATCGGCTGCGTGGGGGTGCTCACCCGGCGCAACGCCATCGTCGTGTTCATGTGCGTCGAGCTGATGCTGAACGCCTCCAACCTCGCCCTGGTCACGTTCGCCCGGGTGCACGGCAACCTCGACGGTCAGGTCGCGGCCTTCTTCGTGATGGTCGTCGCCGCGGCCGAGGTCGTGGTCGGGCTGGCGATCATCATGACGATCTTCCGCACCCGCCGATCCGCGTCCGTCGACGACGCCAGCCTGCTGAAGTACTGAGGAGCCTGTCTTGACGACCTCTCTGCTGATGGCTCCGCTCCGGGAGAGCGTGCCCGTGGTGGACCCGACCCCGGCCTCGGGGGTGTTCTCCCTGCTCTGGGTGGTCATCGCGCTGCCGGCGCTCGGTGCCGCGGTCATCCTGCTCGCGGGCAACCGCCGCTCGTCGGGGTGGGCGCACCTGCTCGGCTGCGCCACCGTGCTCGGCTCGTTCCTGATCAGCGTGCTCACCTTCGTCGCGCTGCTGGGCCGGGCCGGCTCGGACCGGCAGGTCGACCAGCACCTCTACACCTGGTTCCAGGCCGGCAGCCTGCACGTGGAGGCGAACCTGCTCTACGACCAGCTGTCCGCGCTGTTCCTGCTGCTGATCACCGGCGTCGGCTCGCTGATCCACATCTACTCCGTCGGCTACATGGAGCACGACGCGCGTCGGGCCCGGTTCTTCGCGTACCTGAACCTGTTCGTGGCCGCGATGCTCACCCTGGTGCTCGCCGACAACTACCTCGGCGTGTTCCTCGGCTGGGAGGGCGTCGGCCTCGCGTCGTACCTGCTGATCGGCTTCTGGCAGTACAAGCCGTCGGCCGCGGTCGCCGCCAAGAAGGCGTTCGTGGTGAACCGCGTCGGCGACATCGGAATGGCCCTGGGCACGATGCTGGTCTTCGCCACGTTCGGGACCACCGCGTTCGCGGGCGTCTCGCGCGCCGCCGGCGACGCGTCGCAGACCACGATGACGATCCTCGGGCTGCTGTTCCTGCTCGCCGCCTGCGGCAAGTCGGCCCAGGTGCCGCTGCAGTCCTGGCTGCTCGACGCGATGGAGGGCCCCACGCCGGTCTCGGCGCTGATCCACGCGGCGACGATGGTGACCGCCGGCGTCTACCTGATCGTGCGCTCGAACTTCATCTTCGAGCAGACGCACGCCGCCCAGATCGCCGTGGTCGTGGTGGGCGCGGTCACGGTGCTCTGGGGCGCGATCATCGGGTGCGCCAAGGACGACATCAAGAAGGTGCTGGCCGGCTCGACGATGAGCCAGATCGGCTACATGATGCTGGCCGCCGGCATCGGGGTCGCGGGCTACGCGTTCGCGATCTTCCACCTGCTGATGCACGGCTTCTTCAAGGCGAACATGTTCCTCGGCGCCGGGTCGGTCATGCACGCGATGGACGACGACGTCGACATGCGCCACTACGGTGCGCTGCGCAAGGCCGTCCCGGTGACCTTCCTGACGTTCGCGATGGGCTACCTGGCGATCATCGGCTTCCCGGGCTTCTCGGGCTTCTGGTCCAAGGACAAGATCATCGAGGTCGCCTTCGGGCAGAACCTGATCGCGGGGCTGGCGGCACTGGTGGGGGCCGGCGTCACCGCGTTCTACATGACCCGGCTGATGCTGATGACCTTCCTGGGCGAGAAGCGCTGGGAGAAGGACGTGCACCCGCACGAGTCGCCCAAGGTGATGACCGTCCCGCTGATGGTCCTGGCGGCGCTCTCCGTCCTCGGCGGGGTGCTGCTGATCGGCAACTGGATCGTGAACTTCCTCAGCCCGGTGGTGGGCACCCCGCCCGCCGAGGAGCTCGCGGTGCCGGCGTACGTGATGTCCCTGATCGCCGTCGCGGTGGTGGCCGTCGGGGTGGCGATCGCCTGGGTCAGCGTGGGTCGCACCCCGGTGCCCCGCGTGGCTCCGGCGCGCGTCTCGGTGTTCACCCGCGCGGCGCGCGCGGACCTCTACGGCGACGCGCTGAACGAGGGCCTGTTCATGCGGCCCGGCGACCGGTTCGTGACCGGGCTGGTCGGCTTCGACGACGGGTTCGTCGACGGCGCGGTCGACGGCACCGGCGCGACCGTTGCGGGGATGTCCGGGTCGGGCCGCCGGATCCAGACCGGCTTCGTCCGGTCCTACGCGCTGTCGGTGCTGGCCGGCGCGGTCATCGTGGTGCTCGCCCTGCTGGCGGTGAACCTCGCATGAGCAACAACGAGTACTCGTTCATCGAGCTCGTCGAGAGGGTCGGGAGCGGTCTCGACATGCTCGACCGGCGTTCAAACATGAGGCTGGAGTCGCTGTGAGCTTTCCCTGGTTGACCACGTCGCTGCTGGTGCCGCTCGTCGGCGCCGTCGTCGTGGCCCTGCTCCCCAAGACGGGAGACCTGGCCAAGAAGGTGGCGTTCGGCTTCTCGTTGGCGACCCTGGTGCCGGTGGCCGCGGTGGGCATCGGCTTCGACCCGCACGGTGCGCGCTACCAGTTCGTCGAGGACCACACCTGGATCCGCGCCTTCGGGGCGCACTACGCCGTCGGCGTCGACGGGATCGGCCTGACGCTGCTGCTGCTGACCGCGGTGCTGGCCCCGGTGGTGATCCTCGCGTCCTGGAACGACGGCGGGCTCGGCCGGTGGAGCGAGAACGCGTTCTTCGCGTGGATGCTCGGCCTCGAAGGTCTGGCGCTCGGCGTGTTCGCCTCCCTCGACGTGTTCTTGTTCTACGTGCTCTTCGAGGCCACCCTGATCCCGATCTACTTCCTGATCGGCGGCTTCGGCGGCCCCAAGCGTTCCTACGCGGCGGTCAAGTTCCTGCTGTTCTCGCTGCTCGGCGGCCTGCTGATGCTGGCCTCGGTGGTCGGCCTGTACGTCGTGTCCGCGCGCACCCCCGGCGGTCCGACGTACCTGCTGACCCAGCTGAGCCAGATCCACATCGGCCTCGTCACCGGCCGGTGGCTGTTCCTCGGGTTCTTCGTGGCGTTCGCGATCAAGGCCCCGATGTTCCCGGTGCACACCTGGCTGCCGGACGCCACCGACGAGGCCACGCCGGGCACCTCGGTGCTGCTGGTCAGCGTGCTGGACAAGATCGGCACGTTCGGGATGATCCGGTTCTGCCTGGGCCTGTTCCCCGAGGCGTCGAAGTGGGCCACCCCGGTGGTGCTGGTGCTCGCGGTGGTCAGCGTGCTCTACGGCGGGCTGCTGGCCATCGGGCAGAAGAGCATCCCCCGCCTGATCGCGTACACCTCGGTGTCGCACTTCGGCTTCATCGTGCTCGGCATCTTCGTGCTGAACAGCTACGGCCAGACCGGCTCGACGCTCTACATGTTCAACCACGGGCTGTCGACCGCGGCGCTGTTCCTGGTCACCGGCTTCCTGATCAAGCGGCGCGGCTCGCGCTTCATCGGCGACTTCGGCGGCGTCGAGAAGGTGGCGCCGGTGCTGGCCGGGCTGTTCCTGGTGGCCGGGCTGTCCTCGCTGTCGCTGCCGGGCCTGTCGCCGTTCGTCTCCGAGTTCCTGGTGCTGGTCGGCACCTTCGTGCACAACTGGTGGTACGCGGCCTTCGCCGTGCTCGGCATCGTGCTGGCCGCCCTCTACATCCTGCTGATGTACCAGCGCACGATGACCGGCCCGACGCGGCCGGAGATCACCGGGATGAAGGACCTGAACGTCCGGGAGGTCGTCGCGCTGGCCCCGCTGGTGCTGCTGATCGTCCTGCTCGGGTTCTACCCGCGTCCGCTGACCTCGATCATCAACCCCGCCGTGGGGCACACGCTTGCGCAGGCCGGTGCCCACGACCCGAAGCCTGACGTGCCCGCCGTCGCGGTCGGTGCCGAGGAGGAGAACCACCAGTGATTTCCATGGTCGCTGCGCCTACCGCTGACTTCCAGGCGCCCAGCATCGAGTACGGCATGCTGTCCCCGCTGCTGATCATCTTCGGCGTGGCCATCGTCGGTGTGCTCGTCGAGGCGTTCGCCCCCCGCGAGCGGCGCTACGTCGCGCAGTCGGCGCTCGCGGTCGTCGGTGTGCTCGCCTCGCTGGTGGCCACCGTGGTGGTCGGCGCCAACCTGACCCAGCGCGGGGACAACCCGGCCTACGGCAGGATCGCCGCCGAGGGCGCGATCGCGGTCGACGGCCCGACGATGTTCATCTGGGGCACGCTGCTGGTGCTCACCCTGATCAGCGTGTTCCTGTTCGCCGAGCGCCAGCTCGAGGGCGGCGTCACCGCCTTCGCCGGCCAGGCCGCGGCGCTGCCGGGCACCGAGGCCGAGCGGGAGGCGTCCACGCGGGGTCTGGAGCACACCGAGGTGTTTCCGCTGATGATGTTCGCGGTGGCGGGGATGATGCTGTTCCCGGCGTCCAACGACCTGCTCACCATGTTCGTCGCGCTGGAGATCCTGTCGCTGCCGCTCTACCTGCTCTGCGGGCTCGCCCGCCGGCGCCGGCTGCTCAGCCAGGAGGCGGCGCTGAAGTACTTCATGCTGGGTGCGTTCAGCTCCGGCTTCTTCCTGTACGGCATCGCCCTGGTCTACGGCTTCGCGGGCTCGACGCACCTCGCGGACATCAGCGAGGCGATCTCGGGCCGGATCGGCTCCGAGGGGCTGCTGCTGGGCGGGATCGGACTGATGGCCGTGGGGCTGCTGTTCAAGGTGGGCGCCGCCCCGTTCCACTCCTGGACCCCCGACGTGTACCAGGGCGCCCCCACCGCGGTCACCGGGTTCATGGCGGCGTGCACGAAGGTCGCCGCGTTCGGCGCGATGCTGCGGTTGTTCTACGTCGGGTTCGGCGGGGCGCGCTGGGACTGGACGCCGATGATCTGGATCATCGCGATCCTCACGATGGTGGTCGGTTCGCTGCTCGCGATCACCCAGTCCGACATCAAGCGGATGCTGGCCTACTCGTCGATCGCGCACGCCGGGTTCATCCTCACCGGGCTGGTCGGCCTGCACCAGGTGGCGACCACCGACGGCGGCCAGCTGTCCTCGTTGCAGGCGGTGCTGTTCTACCTGGTCAGCTACGGCTTCATGACGGTCGGCGCCTTCGCGGTGGTGACCGTGGTCCGTGACGCCGGCGGCGAGGCCACCCACCTGTCCCGCTGGGCGGGGCTCGGCAAGGAGGCACCGCTGATCGCGGGGGTGATGGCCTTCTTCCTGCTCGCGATGGCGGGGATCCCGCTGACCAGCGGTTTCACCGGCAAGTGGGCGCTGTTCACCTCCGCCGTGTCCGGTGGCGCCTGGCCGCTGGTGGTGGTCGCGGTGCTGCTCAGCGCGGTGGCGGCGTTCTTCTACGTGCGGGTGATCGTGCTGATGTACTTCTCCGAGCCGATCGGGGAGGGGCCCACGGTTGCGATGCCGAGCGTGCTGACGACTATCGTGATCGCTGTGGGCTTCGCCGCGACGGTCGCCCTTGGGATCATCCCGGGGCCGGTCCTGGACCTCGCCGCGGCTGCCGGACAGTTCATCCGCTGACCCCTCGCCCGAGGCGGGGGTCCTACCGAGGAGCACGATCCCAGTGATGGCCCCAGGCGACGGCGCTGCGACGGCATCCGCATCACCGCTGGCGCTGCCGGTGCTCGACTCCGGCCTGGAGTCGCGACTGCGCGCGCGGATGGCCGAGGTCGAGGCCGAGCTCGAAGAGGCGATCCAGAGCGAGGCCGGCTTCGTGACCGAGGCGGCCCGGCACCTGATGAGCGCCGGCGGCAAGCGCTTCCGGCCGCTGCTGGTGCTGCTGGCCGCGGAGACCGGGGACCCGGGCGCGGACGGCGTGGTCACGTCGGCGTGCGTCGTCGAGCTGACCCACCTCGCGTCGCTGTACCACGACGACGTGATGGACGAGGCCTCGCTGCGCCGGGGAGCGGAGTCGGCGAACGCGCGGTGGGACAACCACGTGGCCATCCTCACCGGGGACTTCCTGTTCTCGAAGTCCTCGGAGCTCACCGCGCGGCTCGGGGCCGACGCGGTCCGGATCCAGGCCGAGACCTTCACCCGGCTGGTCGAGGGCCAGATCCTGGAGACCCTCGGGCCGGGCGAGACGGACGACCCGCTGGAGCACTACCTGCGGGTGGTGGCCGGCAAGACGGGGTCGCTGATCGCCACGTCCGCGCGCTACGGTGCCCGGTTCGCCGGTGCGCCGCTCGAGGTCGAGGAGGCGCTCACGGCGTACGGGGAGAAGGTGGGCTCGGCCTTCCAGCTCTCCGACGACATCCTGGACATCGCCAGCGACTCCGACGAGTCCGGCAAGACGCCCGGCACCGACCTGCGCGAGGGAGTGCCCACGCTGCCCGTGCTGATCGCCAAGCGGTCCACCGACCCCGCCGACGCCCGGCTGCTCGAGCTGCTCGACGCCGACCTCGGCGACGACGCGCTGCACCGGGAGGCGCTCGGGCTGCTGCGCGGCCACCCCGCGATGGCGGAGGCGCGCAGTTTCGTCCTGAACCGGGCCCGCGAGGCCAGGGAGCTGCTGAAGGTGCTTCCCGAAGGACCCGTGCGCGACGCCCTGGACGCGTTCGCCGAGGTGGTGGCCACCCGCACCGCCTGAGTACCGGTCACAGGGCGCTCGCGAGGGCGGCCTCGCGGAGCTGCCGGCGGCGGTGGTTCAGCGACTCCGCGGTGAAGATCACCAGCGCCACCCAGACCAGCCCGAAGCCGGCCCAGCGCAGCGGCGGCATCGGCTCGCCGTAGACGAAGACGCCGATCGCGAACTGGATCGTGGGTGTGACGTACTGCAGCAGCCCGATCGTGGTCAGCGAGATCCGGATGGCCGCGCCCCCGAAGCAGATCAGCGGCACCGCGGTCACGATCCCGGTGCTGACCAGAAGCGCTGAGTGCCCGGGACCGTGGTCCGCGAAGTTGGACGCGCCGGTCACCGAGAGCCAGACGATGTAACCGAGCGCCACCGGGGCCAGCACCATGGTCTCCACGGTGAGGCTCTCCACCGCGCCCGAGTTGGCCTTCTTCTTCGCCAGGCCGTAGCTGCCGAACGAGAACGCGAGCACCAGCGCGACCCAGGGCGGTCGGCCGTACTCTGCGGTCAGCCCCAGCACGGCGACCAGCGCCAGGCCGAGGGCGACCCACTGCAGCCGGCGCAGCCGCTCGCCGAGCAGCACCACCCCCATCAGCACGGTCACCAGCGGGTTGATGAAGTAGCCCAGCGAGGTCTCCACCACGTGGTGGTTGTTCACGCCCCAGATGTAGGTGCCCCAGTTGACGGCGATCAGCACCGCGGCGGCGGTGAGGATCCGCCGGGTCCGCCGCGAGGCGAGCACCGCGCGGAGCCTGCCCGCGCGTCGGGTGGCCATCACCAGCGCGACCATCACCGCCAGCGACCAGAAGATCCGGTGCGCCAGGATCTCCACCGCACCGGCCGGCTCGAGGAGTGGCCAGTACAGCGGGAAGAGTCCCCACATGCCGTAGGCGGCCAGTCCGAGCAGGAAGCCGCGCCGGGTGTCTGACATGCCTGCAGGCTACGGCACTGTAAGGAGCAATGAAATGTTTGCTCATGTCGTGGTACGGCCCGGCACCCGCGACGGCCCGCGGCCCACCCGCTCCGGGGACAGGACGGCCCGGTTGGGGGGGATTTGCGGTGAAACCGCACCCTTCGTGCCCGGGCGAGTCCTAGATTGACCCCGCATCAGCGTCGGTCACACCGACGTCCACACAGAACACTGACGGGGGATCCCATGCGACCTGTGCGCTTCCTGGCGCTGCTCCTCTCGGCCGGCCTGCTCGGCCTGCCCGCGCTCGTGCTCGGCGCGGGCGCCGCGAGCGCCACCGACTACTCGTTCCCGACCACCACGATCCTGTCCGCGTCGCGGTCGACGGCGGTCTACAAGGACCCGCTGACGCTGACCGGCCAGATCCAGGTCGACGGCGGCACACCGGACAGCACCGGCGCGCTCACCGACGCGACGGTCACGCTGCTGCGCCGGTGGCGGGGCACCACCACCTGGCGCAAGCTCGGCACGGCGGTGACCGACAGCACCGGGAGGTACAGCTTCTCCCAGGTGGCGCGCCGGAACGCGACCTACCGGGTCAGCTACCCGGGCGAGACCCGCATCGTCGGCACGAACAGCTACACCTTCGCGCCGTCCACCGCGAACGCGACCCTGTTCGTCGCCCGCGACCTGAACGCACGGGACATCCAGCCGCGGCCCAACCACTTCTACATCAAGGGCAACGTGAACCCGGGCTGGGGGCACAAGACCGTCTTCCTGCAGCGCAAGACCTGCCGGTCCTGCCACTGGAAGGGGTACGCCAAGCAGCGCACCACCAGCACCGGCGGCTACCGCTTCCCGGTCGACTTCCCGCGCAAGGGCGCCTGGTTCTACCGCGTGAAGGTGCCGGCCACGACGCCGTACATCGCCTCGTTCTCGCAGCAGTTCCGCGCGTACGTCATCTAGCGGCGCCCGCCGCCCGAAGCAGCAGGGCCACCCGGATCGCGTCCGGGTGGCCCTGTCACGTGTGCGCGGCCGGTCAGACCACGGTCCAGGTGTCGCCGCTGGAGAGCAGGCCGGCGAGGGCGGTGGCCGGGTCGGGGTTGCCCTGGCTGGCGGTCGCGATCTGGTCGCGCGCGAGGTCGTCGTACGTCGGTCGTTCGACCTGCCGGAAGATGCCGACGGGTGCGCGGGAGAGCACGCCGGCGTCGGTGAGCCGGGAGAGCGCGAAGGCGGTGGTCGGGTCGTCGGCGTGCGCGTCGTGGACGAGCAGGTCGGCCTCGTCGGCCCCGGCGGTGTCGACGATGCGGACCCCGCCGGTCGTGGGGTCGCGGACCACGCCGTGCGACCCGTCGTTGCCGAACCGGATCGGCTGCCCGTGCTCGAGCGGGATGATCGCGTCGGCCTTGGACTCGTTGTCCTTGATCGTGTCGAAGGCGCCGTCGTTGAAGATCGGGCAGTTCTGGTAGATCTCCACGAACGCGGTGCCGCGGTGCCGCGCGGCCGCGGTGAGCACCGAGGTGAGGTGCTTGCGGTCGGAGTCGATGGTGCGGGCGACGAAGGTGCCCTCGGCGCCCAGCGCCAGGGACACCGGGTTGAACGGGTTGTCCAGGGAGCCCATCGGGGTGGACTTGGTGACCTTGCCGGGCTCGGAGGTGGGGGAGTACTGGCCCTTGGTGAGCCCGTAGATCCGGTTGTTGAACAGCAGGATCTTCAGGTTGACGTTGCGGCGCAGCGCGTGGATCAGGTGGTTGCCGCCGATCGACAGCGCGTCGCCGTCGCCGGTGACCACCCAGACCGAGAGGTCCTTGCGGCTGGTGGCCAGTCCGGTGGCGATGGCGGGGGCCCGGCCGTGGATGGAGTGCATCCCGTAGGTGTCCAGGTAGTACGGGAACCGCGAGGAGCAGCCGATGCCCGAGATGAACACGATGTTCTCGCGCTTGAGCCCGAGGTCGGGGAGGAAGCCCTGCACGGCGGCCAGCACGGCGTAGTCGCCACAGCCCGGGCACCAGCGCACCTCCTGGTCGGAGGTGAACTCCTTGCGGTTCTGCGCCGCGTCGGTGGCGGGGACGTCGCGCAGCCCCGGGAAGCCGAGGTCGGTGCTGCTCATCGGACGGTCTCCTTGTGCTGGGTCTCGACGGGCTCGACCGAGGTCGTGGTCGCCTCGCAGAGGTCGGTGATGGCGTGGGCGAGCTCGGCGGCGCGCAGCGGCAGCCCCCGAACTCGGTTGTAGCCGACCACGTCGACCAGGTACCTGGCGCGCAGCAGCATCGACAGCTGGCCGAGGTTCATCTCCGGCACCAGCACCGCGTCGTAGCGGTCGAGGATCTCGCCGAGGTCCTTGGGGAACGGGTTGAGGTGCCGCAGGTGTGCCTGGGCGACGTGCAGCCCGGTCTTGCGCACCTGGCGGACCGCCGCCCCGATCGGGCCGTAGGTCGACCCCCAGCCGAGCACCAGCACGCGGGCCTCCCCGGACGGGTCGTCGACCTCGAGCGGCGGCAGCGAGTCCGCGATCCGGTCCACCTTGGCGGCGCGCGTGCGCACCATGAAGTCGTGGTTGCTGGGGTCGTAGGAGATGTTTCCGGTGCCGTCGGCCTTCTCCAGGCCGCCGACCCGGTGCTCGAGCCCCGGGTTGCCGGGCACCGCCCACGGCCGGGCCAGGGTGTCCGGGTCCCGCAGGTACGGCCAGAACTCGTCCGGAGTCGCGGCCTCGCCGGCGGCCTCGGCGTCGGCGCGGGCCTTGTCGGAGACGTGGTTCGGCCCGGCGGCGAAGCCGGGCTCGATGCTCGGCAGGTCGGCGACCTCGGGGATCCGCCACGGCTCGGAGCCGTTGGCCAGGTAGCCGTCCGAGAGCAGCACCACCGGGGTGCGGTAGGTGACCGCGATCCGGGTCGCCTCCAGGGCGGCGTCGAAGCAGTCCGCGGGGGAGCGCGGCGCCACGATCGGCACCGGCGCCTCCCCGTTGCGGCCGAACATCGCCTGCAGCAGGTCGGCCTGCTCGGTCTTGGTCGGTAGCCCGGTCGACGGGCCGCCGCGCTGCACGTCGACGACCAGCAGCGGCAGCTCGAGCATCACCCCCAGGCCGATGGTCTCCGACTTCAGCGCGATCCCGGGCCCGGAGGTGGTGGTGATGCCCAACGCACCCCCGAACGCCGCACCCAGCGCGGCGCCGATGCCGGCGATCTCGTCCTCGGCCTGGAAGGTCGTCACGCCGAACCGCTTGTGCTTGCTCAGCTCGTGCAGGATGTCGCTGGCCGGGGTGATCGGGTAGGACCCGAGGAACAGCGGCAGCCCGGACTGGGTGGACCCGGCGATCAGGCCGTAGGCCAGCGCCAGGTTGCCGGTGATGTTGCGGTACGTCCCGGCGCTCATCGGGGCCGGCTTGATCTCGTACTGGACCACGAACGCCTCGGTGGTCTCCCCGAAGTTCCAGCCGGCCTTGAACGCGGTGACGTTCGCGTCCCGGATGTCGGGGGCCTTCGCGAAACGCCGCTCGAGGAACGTGATCGTCGGGTCGGTGGGCCGGCCGTACATCCACGACAGCAGCCCCAGTGCGAACATGTTCTTCGCGCGGCCGGCGTCCTTGCGCGACAACCCGAACTCCTTGACCGCCTCCACCGTCATGTCGGTGAGGTCGAAAGCGTGCACGGCGTACTCGTCGAGCGCACCGTCCTCCAGCGGGTTCTCGGCGTACCCCGCCTTGTTCAGGTTGCGGCTGGTGAAGTCGTGGCTGTCGACGATGATCGCCGCGCCCTTCTTCAGGTCGTCGAGGTTGGACCGCAACGCGGCCGGGTTCATCGCGACCAGGACGTCGGGGGCGTCACCGGGGGTGAGGATGTCGTGGTCGGCGAAGTGCACCTGGAACGAGGAGACGCCGGGCAGGGTGCCCTGAGGTGCCCGGATCTCGGCCGGGAAGTTGGGCAGCGTCGAGAGGTCGTTGCCGAACGTCGCCGTCTCCTGGGTGAAGCGGTCGCCGGTGAGCTGCATGCCGTCGCCCGAGTCCCCCGCGAACCGGATGATCACCCGGTCGAGCTGCTTGACCTGCTTGGTCACGCCGTCGCCTTCTTTCCGCGTGGGCCGGATCCGCCGAACCCGCGCGCATGGGTTGCCATTCACCTCTCACTCTACGACCGAGGGGGTGATCGGACCGGCGAAGTCCGGATCGCGGCTGGGCCGCGCAGACCCGGCGAATTCGCGCCCCGGCGGGGCCGTCGCGCACCGGGCCGGGAAGCGCTCAGGACCGGTACACGACGACCTTGTCGCCGACGGACACCTGGTCGAAGAGCGAGGCGAGGGCCTCGTAGTCACGCACGTTCACGCAGCCGTGCGACGCGCCGGCGTAGCCGCGGGCCGCGAAGTCCGACGAGTAGTGCACGGCCTGCCCCCGGCTGAAGAACATCGAGAACGGCATCGGGGAGCCGTACATCTGGGAGACGTGGTCCCGGTCCTTCCAGTACACGTGGAACAGGCCCTCCCGGGTGGGGCTGTACGACGCGCCGAAGCGGACGTCCAGGCTGGTCTGCACCGTGCCGTCGACCACCCAGCGCAGGCTGCTCGTGGACTTGTCGATGCACAGCGCCCGACCGGTGGTGCAGCGCGGGTCGAGGGCCGCGCCCTCGGCGGGGTCCGGTCGACGGTTCGCCAGCTCGTCGGCGGTCGGCTCGTGCGTCATCGCCGCCAGCAGGTCCAGGGTGTGCCGGTCGACCTTGCCGGTGACCGGGACCCGGCGCTTCGCCTGGAAACCGCGGACCGAGCGCGCGGTCCGGTCGCCGTAGTGGTCGGTGACGTTGCCGAAGAACCAGCCGATCTGGCGGAGCCGCGCCTGGATCTCGCGCACCTGGCGCCCGTCGTCGCCGGGCTCGAGCAGGGCCGGTCCGGCCCGGTTGAACATCTCGTCGTCGCTGGGCGTCCGGCTCATCGCCACCAGCCGTCGCCAGGTGCGGTGGTCGACCGCGCCGGTCGCGCTGAAGCCGCGCTTGTGCTGGAACCCGCGGACCGCGGACCGGGTCGCCGCGTCGTAGTCACCGCTCATCGGCGGGGAGTACCAGGCCAGCTGGGCGAGCCGGGCCTGCAGCTCGCGCACCCGGGTCCCGGAGTCGCCCGGCTCCAGCACCGGCTCCGACGCGTGCTGCGGGGTCGCCGTCGCGATGGGGACCGGGCGGGGAGTGGGGGTCGGGCTGGGGGTCCGGCTCGGGCTCGGGGTCCGCCCGCCGGTGGGGGTCTGCGGCGTGGGCGTGCCCGGTGCGGGCAGCTTCGCGGGTGGCGTGACCGCCCGGTCGGCGGGGTGCGCCGAGCGGCGCAGCTCGAGGACGCCGTACGCCGCCGCGGCCGCGGCCGCGAGCACGGCAAACGTGACCACCGTGCCCGTGACGGCCCGTTGCACCCTGCGCGTCCGCTGCATGCTCCGACTCCCCCGTCCTCGTGGCCCGGCCGCCGGCCGGCGGTGAGCTCTCACCGAGGTAGACGCCCGAGCCGGCCGCAGGGTTGCAGGTCTTCACCTTTCGGTCACCGTACCGAGCCGCACCCGAGGGTGCGGCACGCCGGCGGCGGGCGCGTGTCGTCCGGGCACGGCAAGCAGCGGCGTGGCCCGGGCGGGCGTTGCGGTGCCGGCCACGGGAGACCTCCCCCAAGGGGTGCCGGCCAACCCCTAGACTCGCCTTCGTGGCGGACAACGGCGGAACCGACTATCTCGGGACCTACCTGCCGCTGGCGGCGATCCTCGTCATCGGCGTGGTGCTCGTCGTCGCCATGCTCGGCGGGAACCGGCTGCTCCGGCCCACCCACAGCACCCGCGAGAAGCTGCTCACCTACGAGTGCGGGGTGGACCCGGTGGGCGAGGGCTGGGCGCAGACGCACGTCCGTTACTACGTCTACGCCTACCTGTACGTGATCTTCGCCGTGGACGCGGTGTTCCTGTTCCCGTGGGCCACCGTGTTCGGCGGGCTCGGCTGGGTCACCGTCGCGGAGATGGGCGTGTTCCTCGGGTTCGTCGCGGTCGGCCTCGTCTACGCATGGCGCAAGGGGGTGCTGGTATGGACCTGACGCCGGCCCGCACCGACGTGCCGGCCACCACGGACCTCGGGATGCCGGGCGTCGGCGACCCCGGGGCCCACCTGGGCGCCCTGCAGAAGCTGGCGCCCAAACCGGCGCGGTACCTGTTGAACTGGGGGCGGAAGTACTCCCTGTGGGTGTTCAACTTCGGTCTGGCGTGCTGCGCGATCGAGTTCATCGCAACGTCGATGGCCCGCCACGACTTCATCCGGCTCGGCGTGATCCCGTTCGCCCCCGGCCCGCGGCAGGCCGACCTGATGGTGGTCTCGGGCACCGTCACCGACAAGATGGCGCCGGCGATCAAGCGGCTCTACGAACAGATGCCGGAGCCGAAGTACGTCATCTCGTTCGGGTCCTGCGCCAACTCCGGCGGCCCCTACTGGGACTCCTACTGCGTCACCAAGGGCGTCGACCAGATCATCCCGGTCGACGTGTACGTGCCCGGTTGCCCGCCCCGGCCGGAGGCGCTGCTGCAGGGCATCTTGAAGCTGCAGGAGAAGATCGACGGCGAGTCCCTGCGTGCGCGCTACCGCAGCGACGACGCCGCCTCGGTGACCCGCGGGCTCGTCGAACCGCCTCCGGGGAGCATCACGTGACCCGATCCGCCGAGCTGTGGCCGGGCCGGGTCCGCGCGGCCTTCGCCGAGTCGTTCGGCGAGGACGCGAGCCTGGACGCCGGGTTCGGCCCGCTGGCCGTCGACGTGCCGGCCGACCGCTGGGTCGAGGCGGTCGGGCTGGCGCGCGACGGCCTGGACTGCTCCTACTTCGACTGGCTGTCCGCGGTCGACGAGCTCACCGACGGCTTCCGCGTGGTGTGCCACCTCGCGGACCACCGGCGTGGCGGCGTCGAGCACCTCGTCGTACGCACCCTGGTGCCGCGGGAGGCGCCGCGGCTGGCCACCCTCTCGGGGCTCTTCGCCGGCGCCCGCTGGCACGAGCGGGAGACCCACGAGATGTTCGGTGTCGAGTTCACCGCGGACGGCGAGGCGCTGGCCCTCGACCCGTTGCTGCTGCCCGAGCAGTTCGAGGGACACCCGCTGCGCAAGGACTTCGTGCTCGCCTCGCGGGTCGCCAAGCCCTGGCCCGGCGCGAAGGAGCCGGGCGAGGGCGGCGACGACGCCCACGAGACCGCCTCGCCGGGTCGGCGCAAGGCACGCCCGCCGGGCTCCCCGGAGCCGGAGCAGTGGGGCCCGCGGGAGCCGGGTTCGCCGGCGCCGGACCCGCTGGCGGTCGCGGCGACCGGCCCGGCCGCCCGTCCCCGGCGCACCGCGCGTGCGAGCCGCCCACGCCCCGCCGAGTCGCCGTCCGACCCGTCGGCCACCGGCGACGGTGACGGTGACGCCGATGCCTGAGCTCGTCGCGGTGCTGGTGCGGGTGCTGGTCGTGCTGGTGGCGTTCCTGGTGGTGCCGCTGGTGATCGGCCAGCTCGAGCACAAGGTGATGGCGCACATGCAGAGCCGGGTCGGCCCGATGTACGCCGGGGCCTTCCACGGCTGGGCGCAGCTGGTCGCCGACGGGGTGAAGTTCGTGCAGAAGGAGGACGTGGTCCCCGCCGCGGCCGACCGCACGGTGTTCAAGCTGGCGCCGGCCGTGGCCCTGCTGCCCTACCTGGTGGCGATGCTGGTGATCCCCGTCGGTCCCAGCCTGGTCGGCTCCGACCTCGACCTCGGTCTGTTCTTCGTGCTCGCGGTGATGGGGGTCGGGGTGATCGGCACCCTGATGGGCGGCTGGTCGAGCGCCAACAAGTTCAGCCTGCTCGGCGGGATCCGGGTCGCCGCCCAGCTGGTGGCCTACGAGCTGCCGTTCGTGCTGGCCGCGGCCTCGGTGGCGATGGCGGCCGGCACCCTGTCCCTGACCGGGATCGTCGAGGCCTGGCACCCGTGGTGGCTGCTGTGGCAGGGGATCGCGCTCTTCGTGTTCTTCGCGGCCGGCCTCGCCGAGCTGCAGCGCCCGCCGTTCGACATCCCGATCGCGGACGCCGAGCTGGTCTTCGGCCCCTACACCGAGTACGGCGGGCTGCGGTTCGCGCTGTTCATCCTCGCCGAGTACGCCGGCATCGTGGTGCTGTCCGCGCTCACCGCGGTGCTGTTCCTGGGCGGCTGGCGCGGCCCGTTCGAGGACCAGCTCGGCTGGCTGTGGACGCTGCTCAAGACGTTCGCGGTCGGGTTCGTGGTGATCTGGGTGCGGGTGGCCTACCCACGGCTGCGCGAGGACCAGCTGCAGCGGTTCGCCTGGCAGGGGCTGGTCCCGTTGACGCTGCTGCAGCTGGCAATCACCTCGGTGGGAGTGGTGATGAACGCATGAGTCTTCCCGGTGTCGGCCTGGTCAAGGGCCTCGCGGTCACGATGCGCAACATGACGCGCCGCTCGGTCACCGCGCACTACCCCGACGCGCTGCCCGAGCTGCCGCCGCGATCCCGCGGCGTGATCGCCCTGATCGAGGAGAACTGCACCTCCTGCATGCTCTGCGCCCGGGAGTGCCCGGCCTGGTGCATCTACATCGACTCGCACAAGGAGACGGAGCCGCCATCTTCCTCTGCCCCGGGCGGGCGGGAGAAGAAACGCAACGTGCTCGACCGGTTCGCGATCGACTTCTCGATCTGCATGTACTGCTCGATCTGCATCGAGGTGTGCCCCTTCGACGCGCTGCACTGGAGCCCGGAGTTCGAGTACGCCGAGCTCGACATCCGCGAGCTGACCCACGAGAAGGACCGGCTGCGCGAGTGGATGTGGACGGTGCCGGCGCCCACCGCGCTCGTCGAGAACGCCGAGCCGGCCAAGGAGCTCGGGGCCGCCGAGAAGGCCGCCGACCGCGCCGAGTTGTCAGGCGCTGAGACCGCGATGACGCAACCACCGCCTGACAACTCGGGGGAGGGCGGCCGATGAGCTGGGCCGAGGCGGTGTTCGTGCTGCTCGCGCTGGTCGCCGTGGCGTCGGCGCTGCTCGTGGTGACCACCCGGAACATGGTGCACGCGGCCTTGTGGCTGGTGGTCACGCTCGGTTCGGTCGCGGGCGTGTACCTCGTGCTGGCCGCCGAGTTCGTCGCCTGGGTCCAGGTGCTGATCTACGTCGGCGCCGTCGTCGTGCTGCTGCTGTTCGCGCTGATGCTGACCAGGGCGCCGACGGGCCCGCAGGCCGACCTGGACGCCCGCCGGGTGCTGCCGGCCGCGGTCGTCGCCGCGCTGGTGGCGGCCCTGCTCGGGACCACCGTGGTCGCGGGTTTCCGGGACGCGCGGATCGACCTGCGGCACACGGTCGTCGGCTCGGCGAAGGTCACCGGCGCCACCGTGTTCAAGACCTGGGTGCTGCCGTTCGAGGTGCTCAGCGTGCTGCTGCTCGCCGCCCTGGTCGGCGCCATCGTGCTCTCCCGGCTCCGCGCCGACCCGCCCGACCCGCGGTCGGCCGGCACGACCACCCCACCGGCCGACGAGCCGGCGCAGGGGGTGCGCTGATGCCGCTGTGGTGGCCGCTGCTGCTCTCGAGCCTGCTGTTCGCCATCGGGGTGTACGGCGTGCTGGTGCGCCGGAACGCCGTGCTGGTGCTGATGGGCGTGGAGCTGATGCTCAACGCGGTGAACGTCAACCTGGTGGCCTTCGACGCCCACCTGCGCGACGTGCTGCACGGCGGGCAGACGTTCACGCTGTTCGTGATCGTGATCGCGGCCGCGGAGATCGGGCTGGCCCTGGCGATCGTGCTGCTGGTGTTCCGCACCCACGGGAACATCGACGTCGACCGGCTGCGTGAGCTCGCCGACCGCGACGACCCGTCCGCGCAGGAGACATCGGCGGGGGGCGTGACGTGAGCGCGCTGCTGCTGGTCCTGCTCGCGGTGCCGTTCGCCTCCGCCGCGGTGACGCTGGTCGCGGGGCACCGCTCGGAGGTGGCGACCAAGGGGCTGGCCGTCGGCGGCTCGGCGCTCGGCCTCGCGCTCGCCTGCGTGGTCGGCTTCGCCCACCTCGGCGACCACGCCCCGCTCTCCGTGGTCGTCGGCGGCACCTCCGGTCCCGGCCCGTCGATCCAGCTGGCCCTGTACGTCGACCAGCTGAGCGCGGTGACGCTGCTGCTGGCACACGGCGTGGCCTTCCTGGTGCAGGTGTACTCGCTCGGCTACCTGGAGCACGACCCGCGCTACCCGTCGTACGCCGCGCTGGTGGCGATCTTCACCGGCGCGATGACCACGGTGGTCGTCGCGGACGACCTGTGGGTGCTGCTGGTCGGCTGGGAGCTGATGGGTGCCTGCTCCTACTTCCTGATCGCGCACCACTGGGAGCTGCCCGAGGCCCGCGCCGGCGCGGTGAAGGCGTTCTTGATGACCCGCACCGCCGACCTCGGTCTGCTGTTCGCGATCTTCCTCATCGGCCACCGGTTCGGGTCCTACCAGATCAGCGCGGTGATGCACGCGATCGCCGAGACCGCACCGGCCCGTGACGCGCTGGTGCTGCCCGCGGTGCTAATCGCGGTGGCCGTGATGGGCAAGTCGGCGCAGGTGCCGTTCCACACCTGGCTGCCCGACGCGATGCCGGGCCCGACGCCCATCTCGGCGCTGATCCACGCCGCCACGATGGTCGCCGCGGGGGTGTTCCTGGTCGCCCGCGTCTACCCGCTGTTCCTCTCGGCACCGACGGCACTCACCCTGCTGGCCTTCGTCGCCGCCGTCACGATGTTCCTCTCGGCGCTCTACGCGCTGTTCACCAACGACCTCAAACGCGTGCTCGCCTGGTCGACGGTCAGCCAGCTCGCCTACATGTTCGGCGCGCTCGCGGTCGGCGCCTACCCGGCCGCGGTGCTGCACCTGCTGGCGCACGGGGCGTTCAAGGCGCTGCTGTTCCTCGCGGCCGGCTCGGTGGTGCACGCGGTGGGCGGCTCCACCTCGATGACCGCGATGGGCGGGCTGCGCGACAAGATCCCGGACACCTTCGTGACGATGACGATCGGCTTCGGCGCGCTCGCCGGGGTGGTCCCGCTGGTCGGCTTCTTCACCAAGGACGCGGTGATCCACGGTGCCTACCAGGAGGCCCTCGGCGGTCGGCTCGTGTGGCCCTGGGTGGGCTGGCTGCTGGTCGTCTCGATGGTGGCCACCGCGGCACTCACGGTCGCCTACGCGCTGCGCGCGTGGCTGAAGGTGTTCTTCGGGGAGCCCGCACCCGGGGCGGTCGAGGCGCACGACGCGCCCGCGGTGATGCGGGTCCCGCTGCTGCTGCTCAGCATCCCGACCGCCCTGGGTGGCCTGGCGGTCGTCGACCCGGGGGCGCTGCTCGGCCCTGCCTACGACGAGCCGCTGACCAGCCCGACCACCTCGGTGCTGATGACGGTGCTGGTGGCCCTGACCGCGACGCTGGTGCTCCGGACCTGGCGGCGGCACGGGGGCCGCGAGCTGTGGCGGCCGGTGGTGCTGCCGCACCCGCCGGTGGACCGGATCTACGACGTGGCGCTGGTCCGGCCGGTCCGCCGCCTCGCGCGGGTCGTGCGGGCCGGGGACCGGGACGTGATCGACGCCTACGCCGAGGGCGCCGGGGCGAGCGCCCGCGGGCTGGGCTGGGTGCTTCGCCGCGCCCAGAACGGCAACATCCAGGGCTACCTGATGGTGGTCGTGGTCGGGGCCGCGGCGATCGCCGTGTTCGCGGGGGTGCTGGCATGAGCGCCGTCCTGCTGAACGGGCTGGTCGCGATCCCGGCCGGGTTCGCACTGCTCACCTGGCTGCTGGCGCCGCGCCGGACCTCCGTCACAACCGCACAATTGCGCGGTTCGGACGACGGGACCGCTCCCGAAGCCGTCACAACCGCACAATTGTCCGGCCGGGACGGGCGGGCGGCCACCTGGACCGCGCTGCTCGGCGCGCTGGTCACCCTCGGCTGGTCGGTGTGGGCGGTGCTGGGCTCGACCGCCGCGCTCGACGGCTCGTACGTGGACCACCCCTGGATCAAGGTGCTCGACGTGCGCTGGCACCTCGGGCTGGACGGGATCTCCGGGCCGCTGGTGCTGATGACCACGCTGGTGCTGGCCTGCTGCCTGCTCTCCCTGCTGCGGCACGCGCCCGCCGGCGGCCGGGCCCCGCTGGCCGCGCTGCTGCTGCTGATCGAGGCGGGCGTGCTGGGCAGCTTCATGGCCCTCGACCTGGTGCTGTTCTTCGCGTTCTTCGAGGTCGCGCTGATCCCGATGTGGTTCGTCATCAGCGGCTGGGGGGACCCGCACGACGAGCGCGGACGGCTGCGCGCGGCCACCCGGTTCCTGCTGTTCACGGTGCTCGGCTCGGCGCTGATGCTGGTCGGGTTCATGCTCGTGCACGCCGGCACGGGCACCTTCGACATCACCCGCATCGCCGCGACGTACCACCCGAGCGGCCGCACCGCGGTGGCCGCCGCGGTCCTGGTCGGGCTGGGCCTCGCGGTCAAGACACCGGTGTGGCCGCTGCACATCTGGCTCCCGGACGCGCACGCCAAGGCGCCCACCGTCGGCAGCGTGGTGCTGGCGGCGGTGCTGCTCAAGCTCGGCACCTACGGGCTGCTGCGGTTCTGGATGCCGGTGGTCGACCCGTCCTGGCAGCTGCTCGTCCCGTTCGCCGCGGCGCTCGCGGTCATCGGGATCGTGTACGCCGCCCTGGCCTGCCTCGCGCAGACCGACCTGAAGCGGCTGATCGCCTACTCCAGCGTGGGGCACATGGGCTTCGTGGTCCTTGCGGTGGCCACGTTCACCGTGGGGGGCGTGCAGGCCGCGGTGTTCGCCAGCGTCGCGCACGGGCTGATCACCGGCCTGCTGTTCTTCCTGGCCGGCGCGATCAAGGACCGCTACGGCACCGGGGACCTGGCCCACCTCGCGGTTCTCTACGGCCGGGTGCCGCGGCTGGCCGGGCTGTTCGCCTTCGCCGCGATGGCCTCCCTCGGGCTGCCCGGGCTGGCCGGGTTCTGGGGCGAGATGCTCGCGATCCGGTCCGCGCTCTACCCGGCCGCGGTGCTGCCGCGCGTGACCTACGTGGTGCTCGCGGTCGTCGCCGCCCTCGGGGTGATCCTGACCTCCGCGTACTTCCTGGCGCTGCTGCGCGGCATGCTGCAGGGCGCGCCCGCCGCGGTGCGACCGGTCAACGCGGGCGTCGAGTCCGTCGAGCTCGCGACCACGGAGGTCGACCCGAGCTCGTCGATGGCCGGGGCGGTGCGCCGCGACCCGGACGGGCTGGAGTGGCTGGCCTGGTCCCCGCTGGCGGCGTTCACCCTGGTGCTCGGAGTCGCCCCCGGGCTGCTGCTCGGCCCGGTCGCCGAGGCCGCCCGGGCGTTCTACGGGGGTGTCGTCCGGTGACCGGGCTGCAGGCCGTCGACTGGGGCGCGGTCGCGAGCCCCCTGGTGCTCGCCGGGACCGCGGTGCTGGTGCTGCTCGCCGACGCGTTCGCCGGGCCGCCGCGCTCCCACCGCGCGGCGCTGGTGCCGTCCGCCCTCACGTTGCTCGGGGTGGTCGTCGCGAGCGGCTTCGCGGCCGCGCTGTGGAACCACCCGCGGAGCACGTTCTGCGTGACCCGCCCGATGCCGGGTGCGGGTGCCACGCCGTGCTCGTTCGCGGTGGACCGGTTCACGCTGGTGTTCTGGGGGGTCGTGCTGTTCGGCACGGCGGTCGTCGCGCTGCTCGGCACCGCCGCGGTGGCCGACGGGCGCACCCCCCAGGGCGAGTGGAACTTCCTGCTGCTCTGCTCGGCGACCGGCGCCCTGAGCATCGCCGCGTCCCGCGACCTGGTCACCCTCGTGGTCTCCCTCGAGGTGGTCTCGCTGCCCGCGTTCGCGCTGGCCGGGCTGCGCCGCGGCGACGCCCGCGCCGCCGAGGCCGCGGTGAAGTTCTTCCTGGTCTCGGTGGTGTCCACGGCGGTGATGCTGATGGGCGTCTCGCTGCTGTACGGCGTGACCGGGTCGGTGTTCCTGGACCGGATCTCGGCCGCGCTCGCCGGCGGGGTGCAGGCGCACCAGGTCGCCGTCGTGGCCACCCTGCTCACCGTGGTCGGGCTGGCGTTCAAGGTGGCCGCGGTGCCGTTCCACATGTGGGTGCCGGACACCTACGTCGGCGCCCCGGTGGCCGTCGCGGCCTACCTGTCCGTGGTCTCCAAGGCGGCCGGCTTCGTCGGGCTGATGCTGGTGCTCGGCTACGGGGTGCCCTCGCTCGCGGACGTGTGGGCGCCGGTCCTCGCGGTGCTCGCCGCGCTGACGATGACCGTGGGCAACGTGCTCGCCCTCTGGCAGCAGCATGCCGTGCGGCTGCTGGCCTGGTCGTCGGTGGCGCAGGCCGGCTACATCCTGGTGCCGTTCGGCGCCGCCGCGGCGGGGGCCCGCGCCGCCCTGGGCGCGTCCATGGGCTACCTGGCGATCTACGCGTTCGTGAACCTGGGGGCGTTCGCGGTGGCCGCCGTGGTCGGCACCCGCTATCCGCGCCAGCGGCTCTCCGACTACCGCGGCCTGGTCCGCGAGGAGCCCGGTGCGGGCTGGCCGCTGGCCTTCGCGCTCGTCGCGCTCGCCGGCCTGCCCCCGGGCATCGCCGGCCTGCTGGCCAAGGTCGTGGTGTTCAACGCCGCCGCGGGACCCGCCACCTGGCTGGCCGTGGTGATGGCGGTCAACGTGGTGGTCGGCGTGGTCTACTACGCCCGCTGGCTGCGTGAGCTCTTCCGGCCGGCCGAGGCGCTCGGCGGGTCGACGTACGACGTGCCGAACGGGGTCGCGGTGGCGATCGGGATGACCTTCACCGCCGGGCTGGTGTTCTCGGTCTTCCCCGGCTGGCTCCTGGACCCGGTGCTCGCGGCGCTGCGCTGAGCGGTCCGGTTCGCACCCCGTTGGGCCCTTGCTGCACCGGCGACACTTGAAGCGTGACGATCCCCCGGCAGGTTCGCAGGTGCGCGACGTACCCCTGGTGCGCCGGCCACCCGAGCGCGGCCGAGCCGGTGCACCGGTCCGCCCCGGTCACGGTGACCGGCCGGGACGGGCGCGAGCTGCGGCTGATCCTGGTCGGCTACGACAACGAGCCCCCGGTGGTGGAGGTCGAGGTGGAGTTCCACCCCGGCGGACCGCCGATGCCGGTGGTGTCCCTCGACCCCGCCGACGTGCTGCTCGCCGCGTCCGCGCTGCGCCGGATGGCGATCGACAGCCAACAACGCGTCGACCACTGAGCCAGCCGAGAGACGTGACCCAGGACATGGTGCTCGGGCGGCCTGTTTGCGAGGATGGGACCGTCCGTACCGACGAGTAACGTGAGGTGTGTCGTGCGCCGCAGCATCTACGACGAGGACCACGAGGCGTTCCGGTCCTCGGTGGCCGAGTTCCTCGACCGCCAGGTGAAGCCCCACCTCGAGCAGCACATCGAGGAGAAGTCGATGCCGCGCGAGCTGTGGCTCGAGGCCGGCAAGCAGGGCTTCCTTGGCCTGGAGATCCCCGAGCAGTACGGCGGCTCCGAGGCGGGCGACTACCGGTTCAACGCCGTGCTGACCGAGGAGCTCGCCAAGGTCAACATGGCGCTGCCGTCCTGCGTCGGCATCCACGCCGACATCGTCGCGCCGTACCTGGTGCACCTGACCACCGAGGAGCAGAAGGAACGCTGGCTGCCGACGTTCTGCACCGGGGAGAACCTCACCGCGATCGGGATGACCGAGCCCTCCGGAGGCTCCGACCTGGCGTCGCTCAAGACCACCGCGGCCAGGGACGGTGACGACTGGATCCTGAACGGCTCCAAGACCTTCATCACCAACGGCTACTCCGCCGACCTGATGGTGATCGCCGCGCGGACCAGCCCGGAGAAGAAGGCCCGCGGCATCACCCTGTTCGGGGTCGAGGCGACGATGCCGGGATTCTCGCGGGGCCGCAAGCTCGACAAGGTCGGCCAGCCCGAGTCGGACACCTCGGAGCTGTTCTTCGAGGACGTCCGCGTCCCGGCCGCGAACGTCATCGGCGAGATCGACAACGGGTTCATCCACATGATGACGTGGCTGCCGCAGGAGCGGCTGGGCTCGGCGATCACCAACATCAGCCACGCCGCGCAGATCCTCATCGAGACCGTCGAGTACGCCAAGGAGCGGAAGGCGTTCGGCCAGCCGATCGGTGCCTTCCAGCACAACAAGTTCCTGCTCGCGGAGCTGGTCACCAAGGTCGAGGTCACCCAGGCGTTCGTGGACCAGGCGGTGATGCTGCACACCGAGAAGAAGCTGACGCCGATCGACGCGGCCAAGGCGAAGTGGTGGTCCGCCGAGGTGCAGAACGAGGTGCTCGACCACTGCGTGCAGGTCTACGGTGGCTACGGCTACATGAACGAGTACCGGGTCGCCCGCGCCTGGCGCGACGCGCGGGTCACCAAGATCTGGGCCGGCACCAACGAGATCATGAAGGAGCTCATCGGCCGCGACCTCGGCCTCTGACCGCGGCCTCCGGCCGCGGCGGTGCAGCCGGTCGCGGCCCGGGTCGGAGGGAGGGCGTGACGGAGGCGATCGACGAGTTCTTCCTGGAGTCCGTCCCCGGGCTCCCCGCCGCGACGACCGGGGAGCCGGGCACCGCCGGCGGAGGGATCGAGCCGGGCACGGCGCTGGCACTGTTCGACGCGCAGGCGCAGAGCCGGCACCTCGACTTCGCGGCCCGCTGGCTGCAGTCGCGCTCCGAGGGCTTCTACACGATCGGGTCGGCCGGCCACGAGGCCGACGCGGCGCTCGGCCTGGCGACGCGTGTGGACGACCCGGCGCTGCTGCACTACCGGTCCGGCGGGTTCTACGCCGCCCGGGCGGCGCAGGCGGCCACGGCCGCCGCCCGGGCCGGGACGGACCCGCCGACCGACCCGGTCCGCGACGTGCTGCTCGGCCTGACGGCGGCGGCCGCCGACCCGATCTCCGGCGGCCGGCACAAGGTCTTCGGGCATCCCGCGCTGCACATCGTCCCGCAGACCTCCACGATCGCCTCGCACCTGCCGCGGGCGGTCGGCCTCGCCTTCGCCCTCGGCTCGCTGCGCGAGCAGGCGCCGACGATGCCGTGGCCGCACGACGCCGTCGTGGTCTGCTCCTTCGGGGACGCCTCGGTGAACCACTCGACCGCCCAGGGGGCGTTCAACACCGCGGCCTACCTGCACCATCGCCACCTCCCGGTCCCGATCCTCTTCGTCTGCGAGGACAACGGTCTCGGGATCTCCACGCGCACCCCCGCCGGGTGGACCGAGCGGACCCTGCGGGCGCTCCCGGAGACCGACTTCTTCGCGGCCCCCGACCCGGCCCCCGAGCGGCTGCTGCCCACCGTGCGTGCGGCCGTCGACAGCGTCCGCCGGACCCGGCGGCCCGCCGTACTGCACCTGCGCACGGTGCGGTTCGGGGGCCATGCCGGCTCCGACGTCGAGCTCGGGTACCGCTCGCGCGCCGAGATCGTCGCGGACTACCCGCGCGACCCGCTGCTCGCGTCCGCGGCCCACCTGGTCTGGCACGCGATCCTGGACCCGGAGGAGGTCGTCCAGCGCTACGAGGCGGTGCGCGCCCGGGTGATGGAGGAGGCCGCGAGGGTGGTCGGCGAGGCGAGGCTCGCCGACCGCGCGGCCGTGATGCGCCCCCTCGCCGGTGGCCCCGGTGCGCGCTCCGCCGCGGTCGGCGAGGAGCCCGCCGACCCCGGGGACCGCCGCCGGGTCGCCGCCTGGCGCGGCGGGCTCCCGGAGACCCAGGGCCGGCTGACCCTGGCACAGGCGATCAACGCGGCCCTGACCGACGTGCTCGTTGACCATCCCCACGCGATCGTGTTCGGCGAGGACGTCGCGGCCAAGGGCGGCGTGTACGGGGTCACCCGCGGGCTCCGGAAGCGTTTCGGTGGCAGGCGCGTGTTCGACACGCTGCTCGACGAGCAGACCATCCTGGGGACCGCGCTGGGCACCTCCCTGGCCGGGCTGCTGCCCATCCCCGAGATCCAGTACCTCGCCTACCTGCACAACGCCGAGGACCAGCTGCGCGGCGAGGCGGCGTCGCTTCCGTTCTTCTCCGACGGCCGGTACCGCAACCCGATGGTGGTGCGGATCGCGGGCCTGGCCTACCAGAAGGGCTTCGGCGGGCACTTCCACAACGACAACTCGGTCGCCGTCCTGCGCGACGTCCCCGGGCTGACGGTGTGCGTCCCCAGCCACCCCGAGGACGCCCCGGACCTGCTGCGCGAGTGCGTGGCGCTCGCCGAGCGCGACGGGCGGGTGTGCGTCTTCCTCGAGCCGATCGCGCTGTACCACGCCCGGGACCTGCACGAGCCGGGCGACGGCGGCTGGACCGCGACGTACCGGCCTCCCGGTGGCCCGCCCGGTCAGCCGGGCGGCGCGGAGACGAACCGGCTCGGGACGGTGCGCGGCCACGGCACGGGGAGCGACCTGCTCCTGGTGACCTACGGCAACGGGGTCCCGATGAGCCTGCGGGCCGCCCGCCGGCTGGCGCGCGACGGGACCGGCGTCACCGTCGTGGACCTGCGGTGGCTGTCGCCACTTCCCGTCGAGGCGCTGCTCGCCCACGCCGAGCGTTTCGACCGTCTCCTGGTCGTTGACGAGACCCGGTCGAGCGGTGGGGTGGCCGAGTCCGTGCTCGCCGCCCTGGTCGACGCGTGCTGGCCGGGCGCGATGGCCCGGGTCGCGAGCGCCGACTCGTTCGTCCCCCTCGGACCGGCCGGCCGCCACGTGCTGCTCGGCGAGGAGGACATCGTCCGGGGGGCGCGCGGGCTGCTCGCCCGGCCGGTTCCCGGCCGTGGAGCCGGCCCGCCGCCGCAGAAGTCCTAAGATTGCCGGCGGACCTGCCGATGGTCTCCGTCGAACGAGTGCGGGGGAAGCATTGCGGGACCAGGAACAGCCGCGGGAGACCGCCGGCACGACGATGCGTCTGATCGTCGACCACGTGCGCCGGGCCGAGGGCGAGGACGGCGTACGGCGCCTGCTGGAGGTGGCGCGCGAGGAGCGGCCGCTGGCCGTGCTCGAGGACGAGCGGGTCTGGTCGTCCTACGCCGCGAAGATCGCCCTGCTGACGGCCGCGGCCGAGGTGACCGGCCGCCCGGACGTGGGTCGCCGGATCGGGGAGGGCGTGCTGGACTCGTCCGTCGGCGCGTCGCTCAAGCTGCTGATCGGCCTGGTCGGGTCACCTGCCCAGCTGGTCCGGGGGATCGCGCGGATCAACAACAAGTTCTCCACCGCCGCCGACATGACGGCGCTGTCGTCGCGGGCGACCAGCGCGCTGATCCGGTACCGGGTGCGCGACGGCTACCCCCCCAGCAGCCACGACTGCGGCTACACGATGGGCCTGCTGTCGCAGGTCCCCAAGGTGTTCGGCCTGCCTCCCGCGCGGGTCACGCACGAGGTCTGCCAGGTCGACGGAGCGGACGCCTGCCTCTACGACCTGCGGTGGCAGCCGCGACGGCGGTTCCGGTGGAGGAGTGCCGACGGATCCGACCGGGTGTCGGGCCTCTCGCCGGCCGTGGTCGACCAGCGGTTGCACGACCTGCAGGAGACCGTCGCCGAGCTGGTGGCCGGGCGCACCGTGGAGGAGGTGCTGACGGTCGTGGCGGAGCACGCCCGGGCGACCGTGGGGGCCCAACGGTTCCTGCTCGCGGCCAGGCTGGACGCCAGCCGGTCCCCGCGCATCCATGCGGACGGGTTCTCGCCGGGCGACGCCGAGCGGGCGGCCGCGATGCTGCTGGCTGACCGGTCACCGCAGACCGGCGAGCACGCGATCGTGGTGCCGGTGCGGTCCGTGACCCGCGACTACGGCCGCCTCGCCGCGTTCGGCCGGACCGCGTTCCTCGACCACGAGCACGGCCTGCTGCGCTCGTACGCCTCGCTGGCGGCCACGGCGCTGGACGCCCTCACGGCGCTGGACGAGGCGCGCGACCGCCAGCACGCGTCCGAGGTGCTGCTCCGCTTCGCCCGGGCGCTGCTGGACGCCCGCGACCGCGGCGAGGTCGCGCGGACCACCGCGGAGGCGGCCGTCTCGCTGGTCGCCGGCCACGCGGCCACCGTGATGCTGTTCGACGAGACAGCGGGCGTGCTGCGGGTGGTCGGCTCCGCGGGCTGGCCGGCGGAGCTCGACACCCGGGTCCGGGACTTCACGATCCGGCCGACGGACACGCCCGAGCTCGCCGACCTGGTCGCCCATCCGGACCAGGTCCGGGTCTACGACCGCGACAGCCCCGAGCCCTACGTCCGCGAGGTGCTCGCCACCTTCCGGACCGACCGGATCGTCGCGATCCCGCTCCGCTCCGCGCAGCGGCTCTGGGGCGTGGTCCTCACCGCGTGGCAGGAGCCCGACGACCCGGACCTCGCGCAGCGGCTGATCGCCCGGCTCTCGGGCCTCGCCGACCAGGCGGTGGCCGCCCTGGAACGCGCCGAGCTCACCGAGCAGGTCCACCGGCAGGCCACCGTGGACACGTTGACCGGGGTGGCGAACCGGCTGGCGTTCACCGACCGGCTGGACCGCTGCCTCGCGGACCGCGCGCACGACGGCGCGTCGGCCGGGGTGGTCTTCCTCGACCTGGACGGCTTCAAGTCCGTCAACGACGGCTTGGGCCACGGCGCCGGTGACGAGCTGCTCTGCGCGGTCGCCCGGCGGCTGCGGGACCTGGTGCGCGACGATGCCCTCGTCGCCCGACTGGGCGGTGACGAGTTCACCATCCTGCTCCCCGCCGTCGAGGGCGTGGACTCCCTATCCGACTGCGCCGGCCGGATCCTCGCGGCGTTCGACGAGCCGGTGCTGCTGTCCGGGCACCCGGTGCGGGCCCGGCTGAGCGTCGGTGCGGTCCTGGTGGCGCCCACGCACCACTCCGGCAGCGACGTGCTGCGGCATGCGGACGCGGCCATGTACGCGGCGAAGAAGGCCGGCGGCCACCGGTTCCTGGTGTACGACGACGCCCGGGTCGCGCCCGGCGGGACGAGGCGGCGCCGGGCCTGACGGGCGCGGTCATACTGGCCGGATGAGACCAAGCCCACGCCGGAGGCCGCCGAGCGCCGCGGCGGACCGGGCCCCGCTGGCCGACACCATCGTCGTGGTCGCGGCGCTGGTGGTGCTCAACGTCGCCCAGGACCTGCTGCCGTCGGGGAGCGTGTGGTTCGGCGTGCTGGGCGCGGCGGTCCTGCTCGCCTACGCGCGCCGTGCCGGCCTGAGCTGGGAGCAGCTCGGTCTGGGGCGCGCCCGACTGCGGTCCGGCGGCGGGTGGGCCGCCGCCGCGGTCGCGACGGTGGCCGGGACCTACCTGGTCGGGGTGCTGCTGCCCCGCACCCGGGCCGCCTTCCTCGACCCGCGCTACGCCGGCGGCGTCCCCGAGGCCCTGGTGGCGGCCTTCTGGGTCATCCCGCTCCGCACCGTCCTGCTCGAGGAGGTGGCCTTCCGCTCGGTGCTGTGGGCGTTGCTCAGCCGGCACACCGGCACGGCCGGGAGCCAGGTCGTCTCGTCGTCGCTGTTCGGGCTCTGGCACGTCCTGCCGTCGCTGGACTTCGCGGCCGCGCGGGGCCTCGACGGGGGCGCGGGCGCATCGGGCCGCACGCGGCTTCCGGTCGTGCTAGGCACGGTCGGGTTCACCGCCCTCGGGGGTGCGGTGGCGGGTGAGCTGCGGCGGCGCAGCGGCAGCGTGCTCGCCAGTGCGGGGATGCACTGGGCGACGAACTCGCTCGGGGTGCTGTTCGGCACGCTGGCCAGGAGGCTTCCGGCCTGACCCCCGCCGGGGCCGGCTTCGTCGAAGACCGGCACGGTGCCCGGGGCCCCTGAGACGATGGTGCCATGGACGCGCCGCCGGCCCGATCCGCGCCCCTGACGAAGCGTCCGGCCCGGCACACGTGGGCGGGGCACCTGCCCCGCTACAGCCTGGCCGGCGTCACCGTCGCGCTCGTGACCGGATGCGCGTCGTTCACCCCGTCGCTGCTCCCGCGGAGCTGGCTGCTGCAGGGCGTCGTGGACGGGTTCAGCGCGGCCGTCGGCTACGCCCTCGGGGTCGCCCTGGCCTGGCTGGTGCGGAGGGTGCTCCGCCGCACGCCCGGTCCGCGGCTGACCCGGCGACTGTGGCTGCTCGTCGGGGTGGTCTCGGTGCCCCTGCTCGCGTGGGCGACCTGGTGGGGGCAGCGCTGGCAACGCGAGGTCCACCTGCTGATGGGGGAGCGGCCCCCGCACTCCTACGAGCGCGTCCGGATCCTGCTGCTCACCGCGCTGGTGGCCGCGGCCCTGATCGCGGTCGCCCGTGCGTTGCGGTGGCTGGTGCGGCGGACCACCGGGCGGCTGTCCCGAGTGGTGCCGAACCGGCTGGCCCAGCCCCTCGCCACTCTGGTCGTGCTGCTGCTGGTGGTCGGAGTCAACAACGAGGTGCTGTGGCGGGCCGTGAAGGGCGCCGCGGAGTCTGCCTTCGGCGCGGTGAACCAATCGACCAGCAGCGGGACGGTGCGGCCCCGGGCGCCGGAACGCTCCGGAAGTCCGTCGTCCCTCGTCCCCTGGGACACGCTCGGCCGGCAGGGACGCAACTTCGTGGCGCACGCCCCCACGCTCGCCCAGCTCTCGGCGTTCTCGGGTACGCCGGCGCAACGACCGGTCCGGGCCTACGTCGGCCTGAGGTCCGCCCCCAGCACCGCGGCGCGCGCGGCGCTGGCGGTCCGCGAGCTGCGCCGGGCCGGCGGGTTCGACCGCGCCGTGCTCGTGGTGGCGAACACCACCGGCACCGGGTACGTCGACCCGGCCTCGGTCGAGCCGCTCGAGTACATGTACCACGGGGACACCGCCGTGGTCGCGATCCAGTACTCGTACCTCCCGAGCGCGCTCTCGTTCCTGGTGGACCTGCCCAAGGCCCAGGCGGCGGGGCGCGAGCTGTTCGACGCGGTGCACGCCGCCTGGTCGGCGCTGCCGGGGAGGCACCGGCCCAAGCTGCTGGTCACCGGGGTCAGCCTGGGCGTCTTCGGCGGCGAGGCGCCGTTCCGCGGGGTCGGGGACCTGCGCAGCCGCACGGACGGCGCGGTCTTCGCCGGCGCCCCCAACACCAGCCCGCTGCACCGCCGGCTGGTCCGGTCGCGGGACCCCGGCTCACCGGAACGCATGCCCGTCTACGACGGCGGCCGGGCCGTCCGGTTCGCGGCCGCGCCCGGCGACCTGCGGACGCCGGCCACCCCGTGGCGCCGGCCACGGGTGGTCTATCTGCAGAACGGCTCGGACCCGATCGTGTTCTGGAGCCCGCGGCTGGCGTTCGCCAAGCCCGACTGGCTGGCCGAGCCCCGGGCGCCGGACGTGTCCCCGGGCATGTCCTGGATCCCGGTGGTCACCTTCTGGCAGGTGACCGCGGACCTGCCCTTCGCGCTCGACGCGCCGGCCGGGCACGGGCACAGCTACCGCGACATCTTCGTCGACGCGTGGGCCGCGGTGGCCCCGCCGCCGGGGTGGTCGGCCGCGGACACCGTGCGACTGCGCGGGCTGATCATCGGTAGTTGGTGAACTGCACCGCGAAATCGTAGGCCTGCTCCTTGACCAGCGCGATCACGGACTGCAGGTCGTCGCGCTTCTTGCTGGACACGCGCAGCTCGTCGCCCTGGACCTGGACCTTGACGCCCTTGGGGCCCTCGTCGCGGATCAGCTTGCCGACCTTCTTGGCCTGCTCCTGGGAGATGCCCTCCTTGAGCGCGACGGTGATCTTGGTGTCCTTGCCGGACTGGCGCGGCTCACCCGGGTCCAGGATCTTCAGCGACTGGTTGCGCTTGACCAGCTTGTCGCGGAACACGTCGAGCACGGCCTTGGCCCGGTCCTCCGCGTTCGCGCTGATCTCGACCGCGTGCTCCCCGGACCAGTCGATGGTGGCGCCGGTGCCCTTGAAGTCGAACCGCTGGGAGAGCTCGCGCTGGGCCTGGTTGAGGGCGTTGTCGACTTCCTGGCGGTCGATCTTGCTCACGATGTCGAACGACGAGTCAGCCATGCGGGTGCTTCTCCTCCAGGGGTGGATTTAGAACGGTGGGTGTGTCTGCGCTATTCTTTCGTCTCGCTGCGCCGGAGACAATCTGGCGTTGGCACGGCAGGTTGCCCGAGCGGCCAATGGGAGCGGACTGTAAATCCGTCGGCTTTTGCCTTCCAAGGTTCGAATCCTTGACCTGCCACCCACGGGAAGGGCCTCTGACCTCGGCGTACGCCGATCGGAGGCCCTTCGTCGTCGTCCGGCTGTGTCCGGCCAGATCCGGGTGTTGGCGGGAGTCCGTGCGGAATACGTGCGGAAGTTTTCGGCTCCCAGAGCCTGGACTTCCTGGGTGTCTCAGGTCGCCGAGGGCGGGGGCTCGCGGGCCTAAAGGGGTCCTAGCCGCCGAGACGACCATGCCCGGACGTCGCTGCCCGCCGTCGGCGGCCCAGTCGCATGCCGGCAACCTACAAGTGTCGAAGGCGCCGTCCCCTCGGGGACGACGTGGCGCTCGGAACGAACTGGCCCATCCGGGGGGTTTCCGAACTATGTGGCGGCCTCAGGCTTGTCCACCGCGTCCGCCGAGGGGTTGCCTGGCGGGCAATTGGTCCTACTTACGCCTTGGGGGCAGACATGAAACCAATGTTGCGTTCCGCTCTCGCAGCCGCCGGAGCGGTTGCTGCACTTGCAGCCGGCGCCTTGCCGGCATCTGCAGCGCCTTCGTACGACGGCAATCCCGCGGGGAACGGCCAGACCCTCCAACCGTTCTCGTGTGACGGGCTCGGTGATCTGGTGATCCGCACGAACGGCAGCAACAGCAGCGAGATGGGCGGCTGGAGCACGGCGAAGATCGTTGACGGCGGGAGCGGCACGCTGATTCCGACCTCGTTCACCTTCGAGGCCTACGACGTCACGGCTGGCTTCACGCTCTTCTCAGGAACTCAGACAAAGGGTGGGGGCCACGCGAATTTACAGCAGTCGCCGGTCTACCACTGCGGACAGTCGCAAGACGGAACGCTGGCTGACTTCATGGAGCCCGGCGATGAGCTACCGCCCGGGGCGGCCCTCACCGACAAGGTGACGGTGATCTTCTCGGCGACCGCGATTCTCGTCCGGTAAACGGAGCGCGCACGCTCCGCGGCTGCCCGCATCGGTGCCGTGGCGGGCAGCCGCGGACAGGCGATCGCACGCCATCGTCTTCCCGGATGGCGGCCGTCGGGGACGAGACCTCCCAGCCGACAACCTGGGGGAGATCACCGCAAGGCCGGGGCGGCTTCGATGCGCGCCTTGGCGGCCTCGTCCTGTCCGTCGATGCACTTGGCGTAGACGCGTAGCAGCACGTTGACACTGTGCCCGGCCCACTCGGCCACCTGCGTGGCGGGCACGCCTGCGTTGAGCCAGGTGGAGAGGCATGCATGCCGCAGGTCGTAGGGACGCCGGGCGAGCATGGACTCGACCTGCTCGGAAGTGAGTGCCTCCCGTCGAGCGCGCTGCCAAGTCCGGTAGACGGTTCCCATCGAGACGGGATTTTCGTACGGCGGTGGGGGAGGGATGCCGCTTCGGCCGGTGCGTACGACGTACAAGTGACCGCGCACGCCCAAGCGGAAACCGTCGACGTGCCGGCGCAGGGTGTCGACGAGCTCGGGGTGGGCGGGGACAAGCCGCGTGACAGAGTCACGGTTGCGTGAGTTGGCTGAGGCGACGAACGAGAGTCAGAGCCTGGCCTGCGGGAGCTCGGCCACAATGCTGCCGCGCCTGCCAGGGTCGGCCGTAGCACCGAGCCGGTCGGGGCGCCGCTTGCGGTATGACACGGCAGCCACGCGGCGACATGACGTAGTCCGTGACGAGCGTCCTCTCCGAAAGATGCCTGTCTCTGAGGCCCCTGGCGGGCCAGGTTCGGCGGATGACCTTGGAATGGGAACAGGTAGTTGTTCACTCGGTAGATCCGGTGACCTTGGGGCGGTGGTGGGCCGAGGCTCTTGGTTGGGTTGTGGTCTACTCCTCTGCTGACGAGTTCGAGATCCGCCCGGAGCCGGATCGCATGCCGGGGGTGGACTTCGTCCGGCTTGATGAGAGCAAGAAGGCCAAGAGTCGACTGCATCTCGACTTCAGGCCTGATGACCAGGACGCCGAGGTGGCTCGTCTGGTGGCTCATGGCGCACGGCGTGTTGACATTGGCCAGGGTGATCAATCGTGGGTGGTACTGGCAGACCCCGAAGGTAACGAGTTCTGCGTCCTTGGCCAGCGACGTCACTAGTCGGCTGTATTGATCCCGAATCCCCCACGCGGCCTTGCCCGGGTTACTCCTGCGGCGTGAGTGCCTGTCGCAGCTTGTCGAACAGGGCAGATGGCACGTCATCGGTGTTACCCACCACGGCGGAGTCGTGCATCGGGTCCCGGTGCTCCACCAGGTAGCCGCGGATGTTCGCCGGGATCCGGTCGGCGGGAACGGGCAGCACCGGCGCGTGCTCGCGTGCGGCGTACGCACCGCCGAGCGCTGCGTCGACCGGAGCGTCGTCCGGGACAAGGGTGACCGCCGACGGCGACCCGAAGAAGCGTCGGGCCACGAGCGCAGCGGTGGTGAACCGGTTCCTGCCCACGATCCGGTGACTCGACGGGGTCCCCGGGCGCGCGGCGGTGGCCGCGGCACCGACCGTGAACACGGACGCGCCCTGGAGCTCGCCGAGGTAGCTCCTCACGGCCGTCGGAAGGTGGCTTCCGCGGCTCAGCAGAACGGCACCGTGCATCCGGCTCGCGGCAGCAGTGGCCCCGAATGTGGAAGCAGTGGACGTCCCTGAGGTGAGAACCAGGCGGCGTCGGTGCGAGCTGCGCCGCTGGTCGATGAGGCGGGCGACCTTGACCGACAGCCTGTACGGGTCCTCAGCGCCGATCCTGACCACCCGCAGTCCGAGCCGCCTGACCTCGTCAGCGACCTTGACTGGCAGCTGGTGGGTGTTGCCGACGAGGTAGACCTTCTTGTTGCTCCGCATCGGCAGGAAGCCCGCGGGAGAGTTGACGGTGTCGAAGCCGTTGCGCGTCGTCAGCAGCAGCGGACCCTGGACGGCAGCGGCGAGCGGCCCGGCGATGACTGCGTTCTGCCAGCTGCCCTGCGGGGCGACCACTACCGCCCGCGCCGGAGTGCGCCCGACGACCTCGCCGACCGTGTCACCCCAGTAGCCGGTCCCTCCGTAGGTGCGTCGTGCGAGGAAGTCCGCGTCCTGCCGCTGCCGGCTCCGGATAGTTCTCGGGGCGGACGGGGCGTACGTCGGGCGGGTGAGTCGTGCCACCTGGAAGTTCAGCGTTCGCTGGTTGAAGGTGAGGTCGTCCAGGTGAAGGTGGGTTCCGGAGGTCGACTGTGTGAGGTAGAGACCGGTCAGGACGCCGTCGGAGCACGTCGACTGGTACGTCGCGAGCGGCTGCGGTCCAGTTGTGGTGGAGCCGCCGTTGTGCACCCAGCGTGACGACCACGGCGCCTGCCCGCCGGAGACCACATCGACGCTCTGCCAGCCGGTTCCTGCCGCAGGCCACGGGCCGGCGTAGGTCAGCTGGAGGTAGCCGTCGGCGCACGTGACGTACACCTGGTACGTCGGGGCGGTGCCGGTGCGCACGTTGACCCACATCCCGCCGGTCCGCCAGTTCCCGAAGGAGGGTGCCGCATCGCGCGCGAAGGTGTAGCCGAGCACGACACGGTCCTTGGCGTCCGGGGTCGAGATGCGCAGGCTGCCATCGTGGTTGACTGGCTCGCTGTCGTCGAGCACGACATGGGCGTCACGGGTGGGGCCTGCCTGGTCCGCCGGGCACAGAGACCAAGCCGTGCGGGGCATGCAGCCGACTTCCGGTATGTCGTAGATGCTGATGTCGTAGTTGGTGTAGCTGGTGGTGTCTCCGCTGCTGGTTGCCGCCGAAGCGGCACCCGGTGCGCACAGGAGCACACCTGCAAGCATCGATGCGACGACTCGTCTGGTCACTGTTTCCCCCGTCGTGGATCAACGCGTGATCATAGCGGGCCCGTCGCCCGGCAGTTCGGAGGCGGAGCCGTCACCTCGACGGCGCCTCAGCGCCTCTTGGCATCGCAACGCTTGTGAGACGCGCGCTCTAATCCAGCCTCACGTGGTCGGGAATCTCGGGTGGCCCAGTCAGTCAGGGCCCGCTCGCCGCAACTCGGTTCCGGCGACCATCCACTTTGGAGGCATAGGCGGCGTCTCCCGCATCGCGCAGGGCGCTGGTCAGGTCTCCGTTGGTTCGCGTGGCCGTGCCGACCGTCACGGTGACAAGCGGGACACCGTCGGCGCCGCCGTGTTCCAGTTCGAGGTCCTCGACGGCTGTGCGAACTCTGTCGCCGGCGGTGTAGGCGGCGTACTCGTCGGTTCCGGGGAGGACGACGACGACGAACTCTTCGCCGCCCTTGCGGAACACCGCGTCCGTGTCACGACAGGTCTGGGTGAGCGTGTTTGCGACTTTCTGGAGGGCCGAGTCACCTTGCTGGTCTCCGTGTCGGTGGTTGTAGGCGCCAAAGCGGTCCAGATCGATGAAGAGAACGGACACGGGACGCTGACCGCGGTAGGTGGCGAGGAATTCGTCGAGCGCGCGTCGATTGCCCAGGCCGGTGAGGGCGTCGGTGCGCGCCTCGGTGTGCAGCCTGTCGCGTTCAGCGCGCGGGGCCGCGACCGAGTGCTCGTGCGGCTGTGCAAGGTAGGACTGCTCGACCTCGGGGCTGTAGACGACAGCCCCGTTACGTCCTGCTGCCTTCGCTGCATACATGGCCCGGTCAGCTTGTCGGAGCGTGATCTCCACAGCGGAAACGTCACTCACGCCGATGGACGCCGTGACGGCATGTGGGACCCCGGGGACGGCCTCGGAGATGTCACGGCAGAAGATGGCGGCCAACTTCTCGGCCACGTCGAGGGTGGTCTCCGGGAGGAGCACCGCGAAACTCGTCGCCGCCGAGACGCGCGATCGTTGCCGTCGCCGGCGATACCTGCTCAAGCCGGCGGGCGACCTCGATCAGCAGAGTGTCCCCTACGGGGTGGCCGAGGGCGTCGTTGACCTGCTTGAAGCCGTCAAGGTCCACGATCATCAGGGGTCCAGCGCCTCGGATCTGGCCGCACTCGTGCCGCAGCCGTTCCAGGAGCAAGGATCGGTTGGCCAACCCGGTGAGCGAGTCGTACAGGGCCCGTTGCTCCAGGTCGACTTCCCGCTGGCGTGCTTTCCCCGACAACTGGGGCGAGCTTCCCAGTGAAGAACATCCCGGAGCCTGGGGGGTTCGCGCGAGTCCGGCGACGTACCCCGCGGCTCTCTGCTCGTCGCCGGCAGTGAACAGCGCGTCGAACCGACGACTGAAGAGGTCTGCGGCAGCCAAGAGGCTCCGTGCCCGCTCGTTGGCGAACCGGATCAGCCCCGCTGCGTCCACGACGGCAAGAGCGACCGGGTTCGACTCCACTACGGCCCGATAGAACTCGATCGTCGCAGGCAGCGGATCGCCCCAACTTCCACATGCAGATTATGGAATATTCACCCGATTTCGCGCCGAATCTACGGGAATCAACACCGGCGACGTCCATCCGAGACTCCCTGAATGGGCGCCAGCAGGCGATAGGACGCAGGCCGCTTCGACGCACGTTTCGCGGTGGGGTTGGCTGCGCCTTCGGCGCGTCCGTCTTGGTGCCTGGTTGCGGGGCGGGCGGTGGCGGGCGGATTGGACCCTTTTGACCGCGATGCCCTGCGCGTCACGCGGACGGCTCAAGAACGCCGTATTGGGGCCGAGTGGCCCTACGGATGGGCGCCCCTGTGCGAGTTGACTGGCCTCCTGAGGAGGCGGCGATGGCGAATCTGTTCGTGATCGGGCTGGATGCGTTCAACCTGGCAACGGCGCAGAGCTTGCCCGAACCTGGTGATGTGCTCCGTCCGCTCCTGTCGTTGGCGAAGGTGCGCCACGCGCCGTCCTACGACTTCGACGCACTCCTACGGGAGGCTGACGAGCAGCTGCGGGGATCGGGGACGCAGGTCGAGGGCATCGTCACGTGGTGGGACTTTCCCGGGACGACGCTGGTCTCCGCTCTGGCAGAACGGTGGGATCTTCCCGGTCCGGGGCTGCGGAGTGTGGTGATGCTCGAGCACAAGTACTGGAGCCGGCTGGTGCAGCGCTTGGTCGTGCCTGAGCACGTTCCGCCGTTCGTCGCCTTCGACCCGTGGGACAACGACGCGTTGGGCACTGTGCTCGCGGCCGGTCTTGAGTACCCGTTCTGGGTCAAGCCGGTGAAGTCGGTGGCGTCGTACCTGGGTTTTCGGATCGATGGTCCGGACGACTTCCTCCGTGCCATGGGAGCGATCCAGCCTGCGATCGGGCAATTCGGCGACGCGTTCGAGCAGGTGCTCTGCGGGGTTCGCGACATACCACGCGAGATTCACCGTATTGGGGGAAAGGCGTGTGTGGCCGAGGGCATCATCGGCGGTCACCAGTGCACGCTGGAGGGCTATGTGTCCTTCGGACAGGTGCGCATCTACGGCACCGTCGACTCCGTGCGTCGTGAGGGGAGTTCGAGCTTCCGGGCCTATCGTTACCCGTCTACTCTGCCCTCGTCGGTGATCGACCGGATGGTCGAGATCGCCACGAAGGTCGTGGCCGCGTCGGGGCTGGATCACTCCTGCTTCAACGTCGAGTTCTTCTTCGACGAGCAGGAGGACCGTGTCTGGCTTCTGGAGTTCAACGTCCGTCTCTCGCAGTCGCACTGTGACCTGTTCGTCAAGGTCGACGGCGTATCGAGCCAGCAGGTTCTCTTCGACGTAGCCCGGGGGAGGTCACCCCGCATGCCGTACCGGCGGGGAGAGTTCGCCGTGGCTGGCAAGTACTTTCTGCGTACCAACGTCGAGGGCATTGTGCGCTCGGCGCCCTCTCCCTGCGACGTGGCGGCTGTCGCACAGCGATTCCCCGGCGCCCGCGTCGAGCTCGATGTCGCGCCAGGCACGCGGCTCTCCGAGCTCCGCAGCCAAGACTCCTACAGCTACGAGTTGGGTCACGTCTTCGTCGGTGCCGCCGACTACGGCTCGCTGGAGGAGCGCATCGCTCAGATCGAAGAGATGCTGCATTTCGACATCGCGCCCGTGCGAGCGGCATCGTGAGCGTTCGACCACGGGACTCGTACGGTGGCGCGCTGGAACACACCGAGATCGTGTTCATTGCCATGTCGGACGGATGCCGGCTGGCAGCGCGGATCTGGCGCCCCGTGGGTTCCGAGCACGACCCTGTCCCGGCGATCTTGGAGTACATCCCGTACCGCAAGCGTGACTTGAAGCGCCACCGGGACGACCTCATCCACCCGTACGTCGCCAGCCGCGGCTATGCGTGCGTGCGCGTGGATCTCCGGGGAAGCGGTGACTCCGACGGCGTCTTGGTCGACGAGTACCTCGAGCAGGAGCTGGCCGACGGGGAGGAAGTCATCGCCTGGATCGCTGAGCAACCGTGGTGCACCGGGTCGGTCGGCATGGTCGGGATCTCCTGGGGAGGGTTCAACGCCCTCCAGATCGCCGCGCGGCGGCCCGACGCCCTGCGGGCGATCGTGACAGTCTGCTCCACCGACGACCGGTACGCCGACGACGTGCACTACATGGGCGGATGTCTGCTGGGGGACAATCTCTCGTGGTCGGCGGTGATGCTCGCCTACAACTCCATGCCCCCGGACCCCGACGTCGTGGGTGCCCGCTGGCGCGACATGTGGTTCCAGCGGCTCGAGGGCAGCGGCCTGTGGTTGGACACCTGGCTGCGCCACCAGCGGCGCGACGGGTACTGGAAGCACGGCTCGATCTGCGAGGACTACGACGCAGTGCACGTCCCGGTCATGGCAGTCAGCGGCTGGGCCGACGGCTACTCCAACGCGGTCTTCCGCCTCCTCGTCAACCTGTCAGTTCCCCGGCTGGGGCTCGTGGGCCCCTGGAGCCACAAGTATCCGAACCTCGGCGTACCGGGGCCGGCCATCGGCTTCCTCCAGGAGACCGTCCGCTGGTGGGACCACTGGCTCAAGGAGCGCGACACCGGGATCATGGACGAGCCCATGCTGCGTGCCTACATGCTCCACAGCGTGCCGCCGACGACACAGTACGAACACCGCCCGGGGCGGTGGGTGGCCGAGCCCGCGTGGCCGTCCCCGGCCATCGAGGACCAGCCGTGGGTGCTGGGCGGGCACTGGCGTCTGGTCCGCGAAGGCTCCGCGACCGTGACCGAGCGCAAACTGACCGTGCAGTCGCCACTCACCCTCGGGCTGTTCGCCGGCAAGTGGTGCTCCTACAGTGCCACGCCCGACCTGCCGCACGACCAGCGAGAGGAGGACGGCGGCGCGCTGGTCTTCGAGTCTCCACCCCTCGAGGCGGACCTCGAGATCCTCGGCGCGCCGGAGGTTGAGCTCGTTCTCGCCAGTGACCGTCCCGTGGCCACGGTGGCCCTGCGCCTGTCCGACACAGCTCCCGACGACAAGGCAACCCGCGTCACCTACGGGATGCTCAACCTCACCCACCGCAACGGCCACGAGGCCCCCGAGCCGCTGGTCCCCGGCGAGGCCGTGCACATCCACCTGGCGCTCAACGACGTGGCGTACTCGTTCCCGGCCGGCCACCGGCTCCGCCTGGCGGTCTCCACCTCCTACTGGCCGCTCGCCTGGCCGCCACCCGAGTCCGCCCGCCTCACACTGTTCGCCGGGCAGAGCCGGCTGCACCTACCGGTCCGACCGCCCCGAAAGCAGGATGCCGACGTCGACTTCGCCGCCCCGGAGAACGGTCCGGGTGCCGCCACCACCACACTGCAGCCCGGCGAGCACAACTGGATCGTGCACCGAGATCTCGCCAGCGACACCTCGACCCTGGCGGTCATCAACGACAATGGCCGCTGGCGCCTGGACGAGATCGCGCTCGAGGTCGAGGACCGGGCGCGAGAGCTTTACATCACCACCGCCGACGACTTCACCTCCGCCCGCGGGGAGGTCGAGACGGTGCGAGGTCTGCGCCGGGGTGACTGGGACATCCGCACAGTCACGCGCACGTCGCTCACCAGTGACGCCGACACCTTCCACCTGCACGCACAGATCGACGGGTACGAAGGGCACGAGCGCGTGTACTCACGCAACTTCTCCGAAGTGATCCCCCGCGACCTCCTGTGAGAGCAACCCATGCCACTGGGGGGCGGCAGTGCGCGCTGGAGCCGGGAACCCAGCGTGGCTGGCCACGTTGACTGCGCTGGGCCCGACAGCCAGCACAGTTCAGGTGCCGGCGTGGGTGAGGAATTTGGCCAAACAGAGGATCGTGAACGCGATCAGGCTGATCCCTGCTGAGTGGAACTTGCGACGCCGGGTCGTCGAGATCCCGCCGGCCAGCTTCCCGACGAGAAGGTACGCCACCGATAACACCCCACTCACAAGGGTGAGGACCAACCGGGTCACCGGATAGTCCCGGCGACGCCACGGCCGCCACGCAGGCTCACGGCGAGAACGACCTGCCTGCAGACAGCGCGATCCCGGCCGCCGGGTCAGCAGACCAGTAGGCGAGAGCGAATCCCGCGTCGGCGTCGCTGGGCGACCCGAACTCGGAGTCGTCGCCTTCCAGCGCCCCGCCTTCTCGCTGGGCGGCCAGGGCGGCGCTGCGAATGGTCTGACACATGCGGCCGGCCGGAGAATCGGCGATCTTCTGCCACGACGGCGGGTGCGCCGCGGTCTTGGCAGCTGCTGCTGTGCCGGGCGATGCTGTAGCCGAGCAGCGCCACCGTGAACGGCTGCGACGTCGCCACGCAGGCGGCGAAGGTGCGCGAGTCGATAAGCCTGACCGGACAGTTTGCGGCCGTCCTATCGCGGACCGCGCAGATGAAGGGCCTGCGGGGCCCGAGACGAGGCTGAGGGACGGCGGGCGCTGGAAAGCCTCGCGCTCGCGGGGGACACCATCTTCACTGACACCGACGAGGTCTGTGCGCTGCTCGACTCGCGAGCCTGGCAGAGAACCGCCCTGAGCTGTCCCTCGGATGCACCGTCAGCGTGGTCGGGTAGCGGGCGGATCCGTCCGCGCCGATGGCGGCAGACATCCGTGCAGCAGTGCATCGGCTGTTGCGCGCAGATTGGGTTGGTAGCCTGCGTGGATCTGCAGCAGTGAGGAGGCCAGCCATGGACGTCGACATCCGCTACAGCCCCTCGTTCGCCCTCGGAGTCATCACCTTGCCGCCCGGTGGGGAGGTCAAGGCCGAGGCAGGAGCCATGACCAGCATGACCGGCGGGGTCGAGATCGAGACGAAAGTCCAGGGCGGCATGTTTGCTGGCCTGAAGCGGTCCGTGCTGGGTGGGGAGAGCTTCTTCATCAACACCTTCCGGGCTCCCTCTGGAGGCGAGCTCACGGTCGCACCGACCCTTCCGGGGGACATCGTGCACATGCCGGTCGGCAACTCGACGGCGACCATGGTGCAGTCGGGCTCGTGGCTCGCCTCGGATCCGGACGTGAACGTGGACACCAAGTGGGGCGGCGGCCGGACCTTCTTCTCGGGGGAGGGTCTGTTCCTGCTCCGCTGCACGGGCTCCGGCGACATGATCGTCTCCAGCTACGGTGCGACCGAGCGGCGGACCCTCGCCCAGGGGGAGGTGCTGAAGATCGACACCGGCCACATCGTGGCCTTCGAGGAGACCCTTGGTTACTCGGTCAACAAGGTTGGCGGCTGGAAGTCCACGCTCCTCTCCGGTGAGGGGCTGGTGGCCACGTTCACCGGCCCCGGCGCCCTCTGGCTTCAGACCCGCAGTCCCGCCGACTTCATCGGCTGGCTGATCCCGCAGCTGCCGACTCAACGCGAATAGCACGACCGGGAGCATCCACGGTCGCAGGACCGAGTTCACCACCTCGACCTTGTCTCGACATCGACCCAGACCAGGGGACTGGACGCTCAGGTCGTCCGCCTAGATACCTCAGAGGGCGGGATCCACAACGACGGATTGCGTCAGATGCTCATTCGTGCCGGCGCTCGGCGCTTCGAGGGCCCGGGGGCGCGGAGTATTGGGGACTTCGTGAAAGGAAACTCGACAGACTTAACGGCTAGCGTCTACGCGGCGAAGTGACGCGCCTCGCGGCGACCCTCCGGTGCAGGCGCGAGCGCGGAGTAACGTGAACTTGTGCGGGGCGACCGTGTGGAGATCGTCATTGATGCGGGCGGGGAGGTCCGCACCTATGACATCGTCGCGACCAGGAACGGCCGCAGGGTCGAGATCGAAACCGGGCGCGGCCTTGTCACGGTGTCTGAGGCGACGCGCAGCGGCACTCCAGTCCGCACGGCCCGCTTCATGGCAAGCAGGATCCTCGCCTTGGTGGAACACCCGGCGGCCGTCCGAACGTCGCAAGGGACGTGATCGAACCGCATCCGATCCGCTCCTCGGGATGACCCTCTCGGGGCGAGTCGTCCGGTGAGCGCTGGCGGCGGTATGACTGCGAGGATCGCCACGGACATCGCCCTCACAGTGCAACCGACGGCCCCTACGCCTCTCGAGGGTCTCCCCTGGACGTAGCGACTGCTTCACGACGGGATCGCGGACCATCACGGCGAACTCACGGGTGAAGCCGCCCACAGTCAGCGGACGTAGATCTTGCCAGCGCGTTCGGTTACCTCGCCTCGACCGAGCGGCAAGATCCTGGTGAGCGCTTTGAATGCCGCACCAAGTCCTGGCACCTTGGCGAATATCCCTTGCGGACCGCGGACCATCCGACCGGTGTGAACGTCGTACTTGGACTGGTGCCACGGACAGACCAGACAGCCTTCCGCATCGATGCTGCCGTTCGCCAGGTCGGCGCCGAGGTGCCGACACCTGCGGCTGACCGCGAAGTACTGACCATCGCTGTTGCCGACGGCAAACGGCCCGACGCCCACGACCCTGCCCGAGGGAAGTTCACTGGACGGTCCCAGCTCGTACTCCTTGCCCATGCCGTCACCCTAACTCCGGGCCGCTGTCGCCGCGGAATGACGTGCCTTCTGCGGTCGCTCCGGCGGCTGACCGTCGGTCCATCTAGGCTCAGGTTTCCCGGAGCGAAGGGGAAAGGATGACCGAGAGTCCGATCGCAGAGCCCGGGGCGGGCGCTTGCGGCCAGCGCGGTGTCATGGCCCGCTGGCCCGCACTATTTTGACCTGACCGGCAGCGAGGGTGCGGTCGCCTTGGTTCGATATGGCGGGTGGGCGGCCGACTGGTACACCCGAACCCTGGAGTCTGTCGCTGGCGCGGACAGGAATTACGACACGTCGGCATCGAAATGGCGCCCGACGGCGCCCTCAACAGCCTCTCTAGCGTCTTCGATGCCGGCACAGCCCTCATCATTGGAGGCGCCGAGAATGCCCTTGAGGTCGATGACCCCGACCGGCTTCCGGTGCGTTGGTACTCGTGGAATAACGCCATGGACTTGCTCAGCAAGCCAGCCATTGGCACTGATCCTGACGGGACGAGCAACGACGTTGTGTGGCGAGTCATCCTCGATGTCGACAACGCGTTGGCGGGCGAAAGCGATCCAGTTCCGAGCGGTTGCCTCGCCCGACTTCGAAGGCAGCGCAACCAGGTCGCGCATCAGGACACTCTTGCTTGGCATCACAACGCTGGCGGTCCCAGCACGGTTCGCGCATTCGGAAGCCGAAACGTCGATGCGTTCACCTATCTCGCCAGGGCATGCGATCAGGTTCATGACCTGACTGAGCAGATGGTGTCCCTTGCCATGGATCTCGGGGCCAACGAACTACACGCTGACCGGGAGCGCCCGCGTTGGTTTCCACGAAGCACCTAGCTAGTCCCCGGATTTCAAGAGGGCCGAAACCACGTCCGCGAGGAGGCCACACTCATCGCCGTGCCGAATGCCGCACGCGAGCGGTACGACTCGCCTCCACGCGCACCATCGGCCTGACCGGACAAGAACACGTCAGGTTCTTCGGTCAGCTTCCCTGCAGCCGGCCATCGCTAGGTGTCTGCCCAGGGAGATTGGTGACACGCGGCGTGGGTGATTGAAAGACGAGAGCCTTCCCTGGCTCGGTGTGTAGCGACAAAACAAACGCACCTAGGAGGAAGGCTCTCGTGTTTCACCGTAACGCCCCGCTCACCCCTGAAGGCCGGCGCCGTCTGTGTGAGCGCGTCGACGCCGGTCGCCCGATCTGTCACGTCGCGACCGAGGCCGGGATCGCCCGCCAGACGCTGGGCCGCTGGTACGCCCGCTGGTGCGACGAGGGCGGGGGCGGCCTGGAGGACCGTTCCAGCCGCCCGCACTCCAGCCCGAACCAGACCGACCCCGACATCGAGGCGCGGGTCTGTGCGCTGCGCCGCGAGCACAAGGTCGGGCCGGTGCAGCTGGTCGGCAAGCTCGCCGAGGAAGACATCGAGCTGCCGGCGGCCACGATCTACCGGATCCTGGTCCGGCACGGCATCTCCCGGCTGCGCGACCTCGACGTGACCGGGGAGGACCTGCGTGAGCCGGTGGTCCGCTACGAGTGGGCCCGCCCCGGGGACCTGGTGCACGTGGATGTGAAGAAGATCGGCCGGATCCCCGACGGCGGCGGCTGGCGGGTCCACGGCCGCGGCTCGACCCAGCACAAGGCCACCGGCCGGGCCAAGAGCGATCGGCGGGTTCTTCGATCGTCACGTCCTCGAAGGCTCGTACACGAGGAAGGATGGAGCCATGCGTTACACACTGCTGCTGCACTACCCGGAGATGACCGCCGCGGAGCTGGGTGAGGAGGCTCTCGAGGAGGGGATGGCGGCGTTCGAGGCGTACGCGAAAGCGCTCGACGACGCCGGCGTGATGCTGTCGGCGGAGGTGCTCGCCCCCAGCTCGGCGACAACGACGATCAGCCGCAAGAGCGGCGAGCTGCTCGTCCAGGACGGACCGTTCGCGGACACGAAGGAGCAGCTCGGCGGCACGTTCGTGATCGACGTACTGGACCTCGACGCGGCGATCGCCTGGGCCGAGAAAGCCCCGTCTGCGATGTACGGCGACGTCGAGATCCGCCCCAGCGCGACGCGGTTCGTCGACGGCGCCTGGACGGACTGGACGATTCCGGGGGCGTGATGGACGGTACGACGGATGTGGCCGTGCGGGCGGGGGACGTCGCCCGCACCGGCTACGGGCGTCTCGTCGCCCTGCTCGCGGCGGGCACGCGAGACCTCGCCCTCGCCGAAGACGTGCTGGCCGACGCGTTCGAACGGGCGCTGAGAAGCTGGCCGACGTCGGGGGTCCCGGACAACCCTGAGGGCTGGCTGCTCACCGTCGCCCGAAACCGGCTCCGTGACGTGGTGGGTTCGACAGCCGCGCGTACGTCGGTGCCGTTGGACTCCGACGACCGTCGACTGGCCGTTCTCACGGCCGTCGACCCCGACGCGATCCCCGACAAGCGGCTGGAGCTGCTTTTCGTCTGCGCCCACCCGGCGATCGATCGCGCGATCCGCACGCCGCTGATGCTGAACACGGTGCTCGGAATCGACGCCGCCCGGATCGCCACCGCCTTCGCTCTGCCGCGGGCGACCATGGCTCAGCGGCTCGTCCGCGCGAAGCGCAGGATCCGCGACGCCGGTATCCCGGTCGCCGTACCCACGCGCGCGGACCTGCCGAGCCGTCGCGACGCCGTGCTCGAGGCGATCTACGGGGCCTACGCCATCGAGTGGCAAGTCTCCGGCGCGCAGGAGCGCACGTCGCTGGCAGACGAGGCCCGCTACCTCGCGGTGCTGCTCGCCTCGCTGCTCGACGACGCGGAGGCGTGCGGCCTCGCGTCGCTCATCTCGTTCGCCGCCTCGCGGGCGGCCGCGCGGGAGGTCGACGGCGTGTTCGTTCCGCTGGAGGAGCAGGACGTGCGGAAGTGGGACGCCGAGCTCATCGCGGACGCCGAGAGGTTGGTGCAGCGAGCAACGGAGATCCGCGCACGGACGGGGGAGTCGATCGGCCGCTTCCAACTGGAGGCCGCTCTCCAGGCCGCCCACGCCGTGCGCCGTCGCACCGGCAGCGTCGACTGGCCGGCCGTACTCCGGCTCACCGAGGCACTCACCAAGGTCGCGCCCACGCTCGGGGCTCGGGTTGCGCGAGCGGCCGCCCGAGCGCGTGTGGAGGGGCCGGAGGCCGGGCTCGCCCTGCTGGAGGGTGACCAGGACCCGCTCATCGAGAGGTTTCAGCCGGCGTGGGCGACGCGAGCGCAGCTGCTCACGGACGCCGGCCGGTCCCAGGAGGCCGCCGTCGCCTACGAGCGCGCGATCTCGCTGACGACGGAGCCGGCCATCCGCCGATTCCTCGAGAACCGGCTGCCCGACGTCCCGTGACGTGGACGACTTGCGGCTACTAGACACTTTCGGGTAGGGCCGTGGTCAGGCCAGACTCGGTCCAGGTGCCCGGCTGAACGCTCTCCTCGCGGCTGCCCACCCGGTGCGAGGGTGTGGCTCTCTTTCGGTTTGCGGGCTGCCGGGCACCGTGACGGGGCGTGGCTCCAGAGGGGACTGCCCAGCTCTTAGTAGCAATGCCCGCCTCGCCGACCTATCGGGTTCAGGCGCAGAGCGGGAGATCATCATGAAGCAGGTCATCGTGGGGGTCGATCCCCACAAACTGTCCGCGACGATCGAGGTCGTCGACAGACGCGAAAAGGTGTTGGCCGCGGGCCGGTTCGGCACGGACAAGGCCGGGTATGCGGCGATGCGCAGAACGGTGTCGGCGTGGCCGCATCGGGTCTGGGCGGTCGAGGGCAGCAACGGTGCTGGTCGGCCATTGGCGCAGCGGCTGTTGGCCGACGGTGAGCGGGTAGTCGACGTGCCGGCCAAGCTGTCGGCCCGGGCGCGGTTGCTCGACACCGGGCACAACCGCAAGACCGACGTGCACGACGCGCACGCGGTTGCGGTGGTCGCGGTGCGGACCCAAGGGCTGCGGGTGCTCACGTACGACGTTGAGCTGGAAGCGCTGCGGATGCTCGCCGACCGCCGCGAGGAGCTCACCCGGGCCAAGGTCCAGACCGTGAACCGGCTGCAGCGGCTGCTGTCCGAGCTCACCCCCGGGCAGGCCAAAAAGGACATCACCGCCTTGCAGGCCAAGGCGATTCTCGCCTCGGTGCGACCCCGTGACCTGGCCGGGAAGACCCGACGGCGCCTCGCCGCCGAGCAGCTCGCCGAGCTCGTCATGATCGAGAAGAAGATCAAGGCCTCGACCAAGGAACTGAAGGCAATGGTGCTGGCACGTGGCTCCACACTGATGGAGCTGCACGGCGTCGGGCCGGTGGTCGCCGCCCGCATCCTGGCCGACGTCGGCGACGTCGCCCGGTTCGCCAACCGGAACCGGTTCGCCTCCTGGACCGGCACCGCACCCCTGGACGCATCGTCGGGCGAGCAGAACCGGCACCGATTGTCCCGGGCCGGGAACCGGCGGGTGAACCACATGATCCACATCGCCGCGGTCACCCAACTCCGCCTCGACACCCCGGGCCGGGCCTACTACCGGCGCAAGCGGACCGGCGGCAAGAAGCGCATGGAAGCGATGCGGTGCCTGAAGAGGCGGATCTCCGACGCGGTCTACCGCCAGCTCGTCGCCGACGCCCAGCGCCTGGCGGGCACGGGCCCGGGAGGGCACTGCGGGGCGACTCAACAATCCAGCGCGGTCGACCTTCCCCCGCACATCGACACTTCGGATCAGCCACTTCCCGGACCCGCACGACCGACGCTACCGGCCGCCAGAGCCCATGCGAAGCCCCCTGCGGAATCGGCTCCTCGCCCTACACGCCGGCGTGCCGGAGCCGTCAAGGTGGAGCGCCCCACCGTACGAACGACCTTGACGGCGACAAGCGCTGGCGCACACTCCAAGGCGCCGAAACCGCGCCCTTGACAACAGAGGGGAGCCGGAAAGACGTGGGTCGCTGGCTGCGCCTCGAGACGCGCGATCAGCGGCACAGATCTCCGGATGCCTCAGTCGCCAGTAACCACTCGGGCGGGCCACGGGATCGAATAGTCGGAGATCCTGTTGGCTTCAGCGGCCTACCCCAAAGCGTCGCCTCTCGGAGTACGTGAGGCCGTCGTTGCCAGTGGCAATTGGAGGAACGCGCCGGACTATCATCAGGCGCGCGGTGCCGCGGTCGCAGGCGGGGCCGCGTGTCGGTTCGCTGCCGTGGTGGAGCCGGGGTCGGTTCGGTGGTGGCGGTCTCGGTAAGCCTGTCCGTCAGTTCCGAGCCTGCAGCGACAGCGCGAAAAGGGTCCTCTTCCCCGCGGCCCGCGGGATGGCGGCCGCAGCCCGGTGGCGGTAGTCGGCGCTTTCGATGCCGACCTGGAAGAGGTAGTCGGCGGACTCCCAGGCGTCGGCACCTGCCCATTCAGTCCGCCGCACACCAGCGTTGCGGTCCTCAACCCACCCGTCACCGAGGTGGTCGCGATAGAAGGCGAAGACCCCTGCCGGGTCGTCATCGGTGGCATACAGGTCGGTGAGGATCGCTGGGTTCACGCCGCCGAAGTTCTTCCGATCGGACTCCACTCCGCCGCGCTGCACCAGGATCGCGCCCGCAGGGAGCAGCGACACCTCAGGAACCTGCCGGAGCTCTGCAAGCGTCGGATGCGGCTGTGCGCAGCCGGCGGTCGTGAAGACCAGCCCCGCGGAAGCCGCGAGGGCGCCCACTCGCTCGAGTTGTCGTCTCGCTCTGTGGGTCTTCCACACCTTCATGACCTCGCTTCCGCCGGCGACCTGGGCTGCCTGCACGATGTTGACACCGGAGCCGGGCTCCCGTACCGGACATCGGCTACATGCCCAATGAAAGTCGAGGCCTGCCCCGGTCGCGGTCGTATGACGCATGCCGAGCCGAACGGCGCATCAGAGCAATGAGGCATCCAAGAGCTCCCGACCGGTCGCCAGGTTGAGCGAGAGAGTCTGACGCCAGGTGGCATGAGCCGAATGAAGTTCAACCCGTTGGTCGTCGGTTCTGCGCAGAACGCGAGTTCCAGGCTGATTTGTCCGTTTGGCTGCGGCGGAACTCCGTCACGCTTTACCTTCCTGGACGTGCATCTGGTTGAGCTCGCCTCACGCGTACGAGCGCCAGAGCCAACCGACAGACTCACTCTCAACAAGAACCGGAAAGGCTCAACACCTTGAACACCGTTACCGTCTCGACCCGCCGGGTCAACAAGGTCGCCTTCGTCCTGCTGTGCTTCTTTCTCGGCGGATTCGGCGTCGACCGCTTCATGCGCGGCCAGGTCGGGCTCGGCATCTTCAAATTCCTGATCGGCTCGTGGGCCACACTCGGCATTTGGCCGCTGGTCGACTTCATCATCGCGCTCGTCAAGCTCGGGAAGTACCAGGACGAGTTCGTCTTCGACAACGCCGGCAAGTGGGTGGAGCCAGCCGCTCACTGAGCGCTCTCACGCACTGTGCGTAGGTCGGACGACCCGCTGACCTAGGCACAGTGTTAGTGCCGCGGTCCTGGTTCAAGCAGATTCAGCGCGGCTACTGGCGGCGGTAAGACGTGGGTCGCGGAGCGGGCCGCCCACGCGCGATCGGAGGCAGACGCGTGCATCTCGATCGTGCCAGCGCTTTGGTTCCCGGGGGATGAAAGTGTGACTGCGCGCACTCTGGCCCGATTTGCCCTCGGCACCTCTAGGCTGAAGCTGTGCTAGCTGTGCCAGTCTTCGACTTCGCCGGGTTCTTCGCCGCGGTCGACATCGAGCGTCGCGATCGCGGCCTCGGCTGGTACGACGTCGCCGACGAGCTGTGGCAGCAATCCGAGATGCTCAACGCTGAGCGGGAAGACCATCCCCTCTGCGGTGGCGCTGTGGGAAGGATGGGCGACCGGGGTGCCACCTCGTGCCAGTACGCCCTATTCATGCTCCGGTGGCTCGGCCGACCGCCTGAGGACTTTCTTGCGGGGCCGCCGCGGCACGTCGGCGACACCGCCCTGCCGGCGGCAGGTCCCGATCACAGGCTCCGTTGGGACCTGACGGAGCTGCACGGGGCGCTCAACGAGAGGCGCAGCGCACTCGGGCTCACCTGGGCGCAGCTCGCGCAGCAGTTGGGCTGTACATCGAGCAGGCTCACGAACCTGCGCGCAGCGCGGATGGCCGACCTAGAGCTCACCATGCGGGTCACCCAGTGGCTTGGGCGACCCGCTGCCGAGTTCATTCATCCCGCGGAGTGGTGATCGCGAACACGCTTCGCGGCGATGTGACGCGCCTCGCGGCGACCCTTCGGTGCAGGCGCGAGCGCGGAGTAACGTGAACTTGTGCGGGGCGACCGTGTGGAGATCGTCATTGATGCGGGCGGGGAGGTCCGCACCTATGACATCGTCGCGACCAGGATCGGCCGCAGGGTCGAGATCGAAACCGGGCGCGGCCTTGTCACGGTGTCTGAGGTGACGCGCAGCGGCACTCCGGTCCGCACGGCCCGCTTCATGGCAAGCAGGATCCTCGCCTTGGTGGAACACCCGGCGGCCGATCCGAACATCGCAAGGGACGTGATCGAACCGCATCCGATCCGCTCCTCGGGATGACCCTCTCGGGGCGACTCGTCCGGCGAGCTCTGGCGGCGGATTGACGCATCGTTGAAGGGACCTTGGCGCTCGTGCGGAATGTCCGCCAGCGAGGTGCCCCGATCCGTCAGATTTCGGTTGTGCGAATTGGGGCGTGGAACCTTCAGGGCCGGTGGGTGCCCTGCCCGGCGGCGCGCTTGGTCTCGGCGTGGACGTCCGGGACCCGCCGGACCACCAGCCGGCCGGGCACCCGGTCGGCCTTCTTCTGTCCGGAGAAGGCGGTGAAGTCGATCTCGGCGACCTCGGCGCGAGAGATCCACCGGCCGGTGTCCTCATCGAAGATCGCGTCGGGGTACTCGATCAGGGTCCACGCCTGGTCGCCGATCGCGGCGATGGCCTTCTTGACCGCCGCCTGTCCATGCGCACGGTCACCGAGACATCGGCGCCACCGGCCAGCGCGGCGTGGACGGCCCCGCGGCCGTAGAAGGCCGAGTCCATGCGGACCAGGACCGGCGAACCCGGGCCGAGCAGCCGGATCGTCTGCTTGACCGCGTCGCCGACCAGTCGCTTGGCGCCACCCGGGGAGGCACACGAGCCCCGGCGCAGCCGCTGGGCCACGAGCACCGGTGCCGAGCAGCCGCCGAGCAGTTGGTGCTCGGCGTGGCCAGCAGCGCGTTCAGGCCCCGCACCCGGTTGTAGCCGAACCCGGCACCCTGCTTGGCGTGACCGTGCACCTCGATGACCGTGTCGTCGACATCGAGCAGCGCAAAGCCGGTCCCCGGCTGCCTCGTAGCGGCCGCGGTGGCGGCGGTGGCGGCGGGGATCCCGAGCAGGGTGATGGCCGAACCGGCCCTGTCCGGGGTTCGCTTGGTCGCCACGACCCTGCCGGGCATGGCGGGTGCGCCGCTGACCGGCGACGTGTCGGTCCCCGGACTGGCGCGTACGGCCGGGGATTTGGCCAAGGAAGATCGTTGTGACGTGGTCGCGGGTTTTCCCATGGCGCCACCGTTGCGTTGGAGATGCTCCTGGCCGGTCACTTCCGAGGCCCGGTCGTGCTGCTTGGCATCAGGCTCACCTCTGAAGACGACGCCGCGTTGTTCCGCGCCACCGTACGGCTGTCGCAGAAGTGGGGCGCTGGCCGCTGGCCATCCTGCTCCGGCTGCTTCCTCTGATGGTCCGATCTGCCAAGACAACCGACGCGCACAAGAGGGACTTGATCGAGGATCTCAAGCAGAACCAGGCCGGTGCTTCCGTCCGAGTGAGCGCCGACTACCTCGATTACATCGCCGCCGACCGCGACTACGCCGCCGAACTCGCCGCTTCGGGCAGCCTCGCGTGGGTCGTCCACGCCGAGAAGGGCGGTGACGGCGGGCTCACCGACGCCGAGCGAGCCACCCTCGATTCGGCTGACAATTTGACCCTGGTGACGGTCTCGGGCTCCGTGTTGCTCCTCCCGGACGAGGGCTCCGGACAGGACAGCAGCAGTGATCGCCACCGCTCTATAGACGCTGGACTAACCGCACATCGCCGTTCGGGATGCGTGGGGTCCTGGGCGTGGCCCTGGTCCGGTCGCCGCGAAGTAACGTACCCGCCCATCAAGTATGTCCGTGAAAGTCGAGCGCCCGGGAGCCGGCGAAGCGACGCGCCTTGGTATCGCTCGGATTGCGGCTGACGAGGGCGTTCGATAGACGATGACCACGAGCAGCGCCATAGTTGAGCTGCTTGGAATTGGACGACAGATCGATGGGGCCGCCTGGGAAGGAATCGCGCATGGCCAAGCTCGTGTTCGGGATGAACCAGTCCTTGGACGGCTACGTCGACCATGTGGCGTTTGCGCCAGGCCCTACGCTCTTCCGCCACTTCATCGAGGAGGCGCAGGCGCAGGCGGGCTGTGTGTACGGCCGCCGAATGTATGAGGTGATGCGTTACTGGGACGAGGATCATCCTGAATGGGACGCCGACGAACACGCCTTCGCGACGGCGTGGCGGAACCAGCCGAAATGGGTCGTCTCGCGCTCGCTGAGGTCGGTCGGCCCCAACGCCAAGCTGGTTGAGGATGACCTTGAGGGCGCGATCCTCGAGTTGAAGGCCGAGCGGGACGGGGAGATCGAAGTTGCTGGCCCAGACTTGGCGAAAAGCCTCACTGAACTTGGCCTGATTGATGAGTATCGAATTTACCTGCACCCCGTCGTGCTTGGTCACGGCAAGCCGTACTTCGCCGGACCCCGGCCGCCTCTCCGCCTCATGGCCGATGATCGGATTGGCGAGGATGTAATCAGGTTGACCTACGTACCTGCTTGATCTCACGACTCGCCGGATGGAACGCCGCTGAAGTCTCACGCCGGGGCACGGTCCGCACGATCATCGTCTATGAGAGTCAAACTTCGTAGCATTCAGGCGGCCGTAGGACGCGCCCGCTCAGCCGAGAACGAGCGACGCGAGCTGAGCGGCGAGGACCACCGCGCCAAGGAGGCGCCGGAACGGGCTCGCGCCGCGAACGACCTCGTCGAGCGCCCACACGAGAAGCGCGCCGTGGCGAACGCCGTCAACCGCGGTCGCTTGCGCGGCCGACAGGTCTAACCTCCCCAGCACCAGGGTGACCAGCCACACGCACAGCGCCGGGTTCGGCAGCTGCCACAGGGTCAGGCGCCCGTCCGAGGAGCGGAACCACCAGGAGGCGGAGGTCAGGCGAACAGAGACGGGGTCGGCCGTCGCGGATGGGGTCATGCCGCGAACGTACCCAACGCCAGGGCGGCGGACCCGGCGACGACCTCCGTGATACCCCAAGCGGAGGGCTGCTACCGGACGATTGCCGCCTTCGGCGCGGTTCCAACCCAATCGGGTGCAGCCCCGAGAAGGTGACGGGCGTTAGCGGCGGTGCGACGCGAGCCCTCCGGTGGGGCTAGGACAGCTGAAGCCCGGGACACAGTTCTGCAGGGTGTGCCACTCAAGGGTGTGGGCCGGGGTACTGCTCGGGTCGCTCACGTGCCTGCCCCGGCTGCGGTGAACGGCCGGATCGCCTCCACGAAACCACGACGCCAAGCGCAGCGCCGGCCACAAGAAGGGCGATGTCGGCCAGGCCGAGAAGAACCGAGCTGCTCCAGACCTCCCGCGCACTGGCGGCATAGCCCTCCTTCAAGCCGGCGAGGATGTGCAGGTTCATCACCACGATGACGGAGCCGGTCAGCCCAACCGCCCCTCCCGCCACGGCGAAAGCGACCCTCCTGACCGGATGGTCGCTGTTGCTCATCGGATGTCCACGGTCGTGTCAGCCGGATCGGTTCGCGCTCACTCGACATGAGACCCTTCCGATCTCGGACTGGTCCAGAGGCGAAGGGCCCGGACTTGGAGGCTGACCACACCGCACCGCCGCTGTGCCGATGACTCGGTGACACGTGTGTGCGGCTTACTCGGCGGTCGGACCGTCCGCTCATCGGCATCATGCCGGTGATCGGTGCGCGGCTTAGTGACACCGGCGGGTAGGCGACTGGCCGGGGGCCTGCCCTTGAGCGCGGTGTGGGGTCGAGCGTAGTTGTAGCGGTCCAGGAAGGCTGGCAGGGCGGCGGCGCGTTCGGCGTTGCTGGACCAGGCCCGCTGACGGGCCCACTCGGCCGCGAGGGTGCGCTGGTACCGCTCGACCTTGCCGTTGGTCTGCGGCCGGTACGGCCGGGTCCACTTGTGCTTGCTGCGGCTCTTGGCGAGCGCGGCGTTGAACAGCAGCGAGCGGTAGCAGGAGCCGTTGTCGGACAGGACCCGGCGGATCCGTTTGATGCCGTGGCGACGGAAGAACTTCACCGCCCGTTCCCAGAACCCCGCGGCGGTGGCGCCCTTCTCGTCGAGCAGCTCCTCGGTGTAGGCCAGCCGGGAGTGGTCGTCGACCGCGGAGTGCAGGTAGACGTAGCCGGCGCGGGCGCCGGCGCTCTTGGCCCGGCCGGTGGCCTTGTGCTGGGTCGAGCCGCGGCCGTGGACCCGCCAGCCGCCGCCGTCGGGGATCCGGCCGATCTTCTTCACATCCACGTGCACCAGGTCCCCGGGGCGGGCCCACTCGTAGCGGACCACCGGCTCACGCAGGTCCTCCCCGGTCACGTCGAGGTCGCGCAGCCGGGAGATGCCGTGCCGGACCAGGATCCGGTAGATCGTGGCCGCCGGCAGCTCGATGTCTTCCTCGGCGAGCTTGCCGACCAGCTGCACCGGCCCGACCTTGTGCCCCATGATGCTTCGCCTTCCATGAGGCTGTCGAGGAGCTGCGCGTAGAGGTCGGCGCGGTGGTGTTGTCCCTTGGCTTGGGCGTCGTCGTGCTGGGCCTGCAGGGTGGGCCGGAACTCGATGGTGGTCTGGAAGAAGCTGCAGTTCTCGCAGATGGCTTCGAAGGCGCAGTCCAGCTCGGCCGGTCGGGTGCAGTGGCCGTTGCCGAGCAGTCGGTGGTGTTCGCGGCGTAGCCGGGCCATCTTGGGGCCGATCGCGTCGGCGGGCAGCGGTTCGGCCGTCGCGTAGAGGGCGTCGACCTGGTCGGTGACCGCGAAGTACTCATCGGCCACGGTGCGGGCGGCGATCTTGGCGTAGCGCAGGGTCATGTCCATGCTGCGGTGGCCGAGCATGGCTGCGATCGCCTCCAGCGACATGCCGCGGTTGATCGCCTGGGTGGCCAGGGTGTGCCGCAGCTGGTGGGGATGGATGTGTGGCAGCCCGGCGGCAGCGCCGGCCTTGTTGATGAATCGGGTGACGGTGTGCCGGTCCAACGCCCGACCGTTCTCTCGGGGCAGCAGCAGCCGATGCCCGTGCGGAACGTGAGCGGTGCGGTAGTCGGCGATCAACTGCACCAGCTGCGGATGTAGCGGCAGGTAGCGGTCCTCACGGAGCTTGCCGACCGGGACGTGCAGCCAGGGGGCGGCGCCGATCTGGACGACGGCGTCGGCGCGCAGTCCGGTGAACTCGCTGAACCGCAGCCCGGTGCGCAGCAGCACCTCGATGGTGACCCGGACCAGCAGCCGGGACTGGGCCTGGGCGGCGCGGAGCAGCTTCGCGGCCGTCGCGTCGTCGAGCGCCTTGGGCAGCGGGTGGTCCTGGCGCGGGAGGTCGCCGGGGAACATCGGCACCCGCGGCGGCGCGTCGTCCCAGCCCCACTCGTCGATCCGGACGAAGAACATCCGCAGCGTCCCGAGCCGGTGCACCAACGTCGCGGTGGTGAGCCTCGCCTTGTTCTGTCCGGGCCGTCTCGCCAACCAGGGCTTGTACTCCTCGACTTGACGTCGGGTGACCTGCGCGACGCTGGTGACCTCCGGCGCAGTCTCGAGCAGGAACGCAGCGAACGACCGCAACGCGAGGTCGGCGCCGGTGACACTGCCCGGCCGCAGCACGCAGCCGATCTGGTCCAGGTAGCGACGCATCGTCGCCACGATCTGAGGGCGATCGCCCAGCTCGCCCCAGGTGGGCAGCAGCAGCGGGCCGCTCACCGGACGGTCCCGCCGGTGGTGTTCGGCTGGCCGGCGTAGAGCTGTGCGTCAAGGACCTCGGCTGCAGCGCGGTACTGGTTGGCGAGCCAGTCGTCGGCCAGGTGCAGGTAGATCCTGGTGGACTCGATCGAGGCATGGCCGGCCTGGGCCCGCACCGCCTCCAGTGCCATCCCGGCCTCCCGGAGTCGGGTCAGGCAGGTGTGCCGCAGATCGTGGCAGGTCGCGTGCGCCAGCCCGGCGCGACGGCGTGCTCCGGTCAGCACCTCGTCCAACCCCTTGGCTGACAAGGGTTTCCCGCGGTTGGGCCTTTCAGCACCACGAACACGGTCCCCCAGCAGGCGACCCCGCGCCACGAGAGCGTCACCCCTCCCGCGACGACCCCATGGGGATCGGGGGCCCGGCACGAGCACCGTCGCATGATCCTCGCCGTCGGCTCGGTGGTCGCGGCCATCGCCGCCGTCATCGTCCTCGTGACGCTGGCGGTTACCGGCGGCGACGACGCCGCTCCGTCCTCGCCGGGCAACCAGGTCGTGGCGCCCGGCCCGGTTCCGAAGGGCAGCGACCAGCACCTCCTCAACCAGGCCCGTGAGCACGCGCAGCGGTAGGACGCGCCGTAGAGCGACCAGCAGACCGCGGCCTGGTGGCGGGACTTCCGATAGCGGGACGTCGGACGGCCCCGGCAGCGCACGCGCCGGGGCTGACCGGGGGACCGGCCGGCGGAGTGCTATGACCCTTGCCCTCCCGAACGTCGCTGAAGTTGTTTCCGGACGCAGGCCGTTCGGAAGCTGGAGAGGCTCCGCCGCACCGACCACGAAGCGGGGGAAGGCTCGTCATGGAGATGCTCAGCGGCCAACAGATCACCAAGGCCGGCCTCACCGACTGGCGCAAGCTTGGTCAGGGACTGCATGCCCGCTTCACGGTGGGCGACTTCGCGTCGGGAGCGCGATTCGTCGCCGCGGTCGCGGCGGCCGCCGAGCTGGCGGGACACGATCCCGAGGTGCGGATGGGCGCGCGCCACGTCGACCTGAAGCTGATCAGCGACGACGCGGTCTACCGCGACGCCAAGGGCACCGCGCACCAGGTCGAGTGGGTGACACGGCAGGACGTCGACCTCGCCCGAAAGTTCAGCGAGATCGCCGCGGAGCAGGCGCTCGTGGCGGACCCGTCGTCGATCACCGCGATCGAGCTGGCACTCCACACCGCCAACGCCGCCGAACTCGCCCCGGTCTGGGCCGCTCTGCTGACCGGCAGTGGTGAGGCACAGGGACGGGGCACCCTCGGAGACGATGTTCGAGACGCCACGAGCCGGGTGCCGATCCTGTGGTTCCAGGACACCGAGCCACACGAGACGCCACGTCAGCGGTTCCACATCGACGTCCAAGTGCCCTACGACGCCGCCGAGCAACGCGTCGCCGCTGCGATCGCAGCAGGTGGGGTGGTCATCGATGACACCAGGGCGCCCGGGACCGCCGTGATCGCGGACCCGGACGGAAACAAAGCCTGCGTCGGCACGTTCCAGCCTCGGCCCAGCGCGTAGGTGCGGCGGACGAGAGCTCGTCAGCGGCCGGCGCGTAGAGACGATGAGCTGCCTCCGGTTTGATGGTTGGCGCCGCCACCGCGGGCGGGCCGGTTGTCAGTCGCGATTGGGTGGCCATGTCGCGGCGAAACACCTGTCTCTCGAGACCAGCGCCGGTTGCCCGGCTCACCCCCGGCAGGTGGCGTTCGGCGAGCCGACCGAACGGTGGGCAGCGTCGGCTCACAGCGTCCGATGCGCTGGTGCTGGTGCCGGCGTCCCGCCGCGTGCTCAGCAGTCAAACACCGACCAGCAGATGTCGTTTCGCAACCGCTGGTCGTCAAGAACGAGTTCGCGAATGGCTTTCGGGAGCTGGTCGCGCTGCCATCGGCATTCCAGTCGCGCTGCGACCACGTCCTCGCCTTCCGGCGCGGCAGCACGGGCGGCCTTGATCGCATAGGCGGCCGCACCGAGCTCGTGCGCCGCGACGTGTGCGACGGCCCCGGCCTGGCCCGCAGCGTACGCGGCATGCCGTGCTGCCCCACGCAGGTCTCTGGCCGCGCCCATCGCGTAGCCACCCGCCGTGCGAGCCTGGGTCATCGTGACCTCGGCGCGTGCCCATGCGCGGGCATGCTCGATCGCCCGGCGCGGTCGTGGATCGTCAGGCTGAGCCGACTCGAAGAGGTCAAGGACGTGCTCCGCGCACGATGCCGCCCAAAACGCGAGAAGATGATGGTCCCGATCGGTGAGGGTCCCACCGCGACGCAGCGTGACGAAGCGAGGGTCCCGGACTTTCGGGAGGATCATGATCGGCATTCCTTCTGCTTGGGTCGGCCCAACTTCGACTCGCTGCGTTTGTTCCGTGGCAGACGGGAAATTCACCGTCTCACGCGGTCACGGACCTGCGTCGGATGAGGCTCGCCGAACGCACATTGTGGCGGCTGCGCTCATGGACGCTTCAGGAACCTCGAGTAGAAGGCTACGAACACTAGGACGATCCCGACATTCGCCATCAGAAATGGTGCCTGAAGACCACGCCGACCACGGCGGCTACGCGTGAAGCGCGCGAAGCCGTCTGGCGGTGAGTTGACGCGGGTTCCCGCAGCGTGTCACACGGCAGCCGCGGTCGGTGTCTGTATGTCGTAGCCACCGAACACAGGAGGACGACATGACCGGCACCACGCGTATCCAGCCCGCTCCGATCACGGGTGTCTTCGGCGCGATCGTGAAGCGCTTCAGCATGAAGTTGCTCGGTGAGGTGCCTGAGCCGATGGGCATCTACTTCCACAACCGGCCCGTGCTGAAGACGTTTCTCGCAGTCAGTGGCAAGGCGCAGAAGTGGAGCTCCTGCGACGAGAACCTCAAGTCGTTCGCGCACATGGCCGTCGCCGCACAGGTCGGCTGCTCGTGGTGCCTGGACTTCGGCTACTTCCACGCCCACAACGAGGGCCTCGACGAGCGGAAGGCCAGCCAGGTGCCGGTGTGGCGCACCTCGGACGACTTCACCCCGCTCGAGCGAGACGTCTTGGAGTTCGCCGAGGCGATGACCGCCACGCCGCCGACCGTCACCGACGACCAGGTTGCCAGGCTGCTGGAGCAGCTTGGCGAGCCGGCCATGGTCGAGCTCACCACCCAGATCGCCCTCGCCAACCTGTACACGCGTTCGAACGTCGCGATGGGGGTCGAGTCGCAGGGGTTCTCGGCCGCGTGCGAGGTCAAGCTCGCCCGGCCGGAAGTACCCTCGCGCTCATGACCGACGCGTTCGTCACCCACCGCAGCCTGCTCTTCACCGTGGCCTACGAGATGCTCGGCTCCGCGGCCGACGCCGAGGACGTGGTGCAGGAGACCTGGCTACGGTGGGCCGACGCGGACCCGTCCGGGGTGCGCAACCCACGTGCCTACCTGGTTCGCATCGTCACCCGGCAGGCGCTCAACCGGCTCCGGACGCTCGCGCGCCGCCGCGAGGACTATGTGGGGGAGTGGCTCCCGGAGCCGCTGCTGACCACTCCCGACGTCGCCGAGGACGTCGAGCTCGCAGAGAGCGTCTCGATGGCGATGCTCACCGTGCTCGAGACGCTCACACCGACCGAGCGCGCAGTGTTCGTGCTCCGCGAGGTCTTCGATCTGCCGTACGACGAGATCGCGGCGGCCGTCGACAAGACCGCCGCCGCGGTCCGACAAGTGGCGCGTCGCGCCCGCGGGCGTGTGGCCGCGGGCCGGCCGCGGATGACGGTCGACCGGTCCGAGCAGCGACGGGTGGTCGAGCGGTTCCTGGCCGCGCTGACGAGTGGTGACGTGCAGGGGCTGATGGAGGTGCTGGCCCCCGACGTCGTGGTGCTCGCGGACGGCGGCGGACTGGTGGCGGCCGCGCGGCACCCGATCGTCGGCGCGGACAAGGTTGCGGCCTTCCTCTCGAAGTTCTCGACCCTCGCGCCGGCCGCGGTCGTGGACACCCTCTGGCTCAACGGCGGCCTGGGCGGGCGGATCGTGCTGGACGGCGAGCTCAACACGGTGATGAGCTTCGTCGTCGACAGCGGCCGGATCTCACGGATGTACGCGGTCCGCAACCCGCACAAGCTGGGTCGGCTCGACGAGGAGGCCGTGCTCGGACGCTGACGTCGGCGACGGCCGGTCACCATGTGGTTCTCCTTCAGCTGGCCAGCGGCGCAACTCGATGAGCTCGCCTCGCCCGGCAAACCTCTCGCAGGCGGCGCGGAGGTCGACCTCGTCATCGGTCTCGACGAGGTGGAAGCCGACGATCTGCTCGGCGGACTCGGTGAACGGGCCGCCCGTGACCAGCGCCCGGCCGTGCCCGTCGGGACGCATGGACGTCGCCTGTGCCGACACAGTTCGAGCGGGCTGGCGACCAGCAGCTGGTGTCCACCCTGCGCCCGGTCCTCGTGGAACTGTGCGGGCGACCTCACCACGATGACGAACCTCGCAGCAATGCGACAGCGCCACCCCGGATTTCTTCTTGACTCCCGGTTCTCCGCTCGGGCTGCCGTCCGCGACGAGGTCTCGGACCTGGTGGCGAAGAAGGTCGCCGGCTGCGCGAGGATGATGGCGTGGAGATCAAGGACGCCCTGCTGCGCGCGCAGGAGGCCGCCGCCCCCGAGGTGGGCTGCGGCCGGCTCGCCGAGTACATCCCCAGCCTGGCGGCGGTGGATCCGCTCCAGTTCGGGATGGCGGTCGCCTCCTGCGACGGCCAGGTGCACGTCGTCGGCGACGCCGACGTGCCCTTCTCGGTGCAGAGCCTCAGCAAGGTCTTCACGCTCGCGCTGGTCATCGCCGCCGAGGGAGAGCGCATCTGGGAACGGGTGTCGCGCGAGCCGTCGGGCAGCCCGTTCAACTCCCTGCTCCAGCTCGACCAGGAGGCGGGGCGGCCGCGCAACCCGTTCATCAACGCCGGTGCCCTCGTCGTCACCGACCGGCTGCATGCGCTGACCGGGGACGCGTTCGGCACGCTGCGCGACCTGATGCGCAAGGAGAGCGGCCGCACCGACGTTGGCAGCGACCCGGAGGTGGCCCGTTCGGAGCTCGAGGCCGGGCACCGCACATCGGCGCTCGCACACCTGCTGGCCAGCTACGGGAACCTCGAGTGTCCCGTCGACCAGGTGATCGAGCAGTACGTCGCGCAGTGCGCTCTCTCGATGACCTGCCGCGAGCTGGCGCTCGCCGGGCTCTTCCTAGCCCGCGACGGCGTGCTCTCAGACGCAACTCGGCTGCTCAGCGAGCGGCAGGCGAAGCGGGTCAACGCCGTGATGCTGACCTGCGGCACCTACGACTCGGCCGGCGACTTCGCCTACCGCGTCGGGCTGCCGGCCAAGAGCGGCGTCGGTGGCGGCATCCTGGCCGTCATCCCCGACCGGGGTGTCGCCTGCGTCTGGAGCCCCGCGCTGGGCCCCTCCGGCAGCTCGGCAGCCGGGCTGGCCGCGCTGGACGCGTTCACGACGTACTCCGACTGGACGGTCTTCTGAGCCGCGCCCCCAGACGATCGGGGGAGTCCAGGGTGGGAAGCCGACGGCGAAGCGCTCAGGTCAGGAGGGCGGCTGGCAACGCGCGATAGGCGTGCCGACGAGCCGGAAGTTCTCGCTGGTGTCGATGTCGGGGCGGACGCCCTCTTGGAACAAGACGATGATGTCCGAGCCGCCGAAGAGGAAATATCCGAACTCCTCGCCCTTGGCCACCTGCTTGCCGGGAACAGCGGTCATGTTCACCGAGGCGACATGGGCCATGCCCACCGGGATGACCGCGACGACGCCCAGATCCCCGTTGCCGGAGGCGCCGGTGTCGAGGGTGAGCACGCTGCGGGTCTGCGAGAACTCGTAGCCGCTCTGGGCGCTGTCCTTGGACTGGAGCTGGTGGTCTTCGAGGTCGACCTGCATGAAGACCTTGCCCTGGGTCACGAACGAGTCCTTGACCTCGCCGGCCACCGGAACGTGGTAGCGGTGGTACGCCGAGGGCGGCAGCATGTAGTGGACGAATGTCCCGTTCGCGAAAGCGTCGGCGTACTGGCTTCCCTCCATGAGCTGCTTGATGTTGCCGTAACGGTGGTGCTCCTTGAGGGTCACCGCCGGGATGTTCGACTCGTTGTCGATGTCGTACCAGCGGATGTACTGGCAGTCGGCAGGGGAGACCGGCACGAGGTTGTTGCTCGGCTCGGTAATCGGCCGCAGCCCGTGGTTGAGCTGGCGGGCGAAGAACTGGTTGAACGTCACCCACCCGCTGGGGTTGTTGGGCCTGCCGTCGACCAACGACTCCTCGACGTGGTACTCCGGCGCGTCCTCCAGGAAGGACTCCACGATGTCTTGGCCGAACGAGTCCGGAGTGTCCAAGAAGCTGCCCCACTCGCGGGCAAAGCTGGTCATCCACTCGCGGAACTCGTGGGAGTTCTGCGGCACGGCCGTCTCGTCCTCACCCACCTTCTGGTCGACCAGGAAGTAGAAGTGCGACATTCGGTCACTGACTTCCTTGGCGTACCGCTGCTCCGGGGATGACGAACTCCACGCCTCCGCGTTGGACTGCTTGGGAATCCAGCGGATGAATCCCTGGAGGTAGCTGTAGTACCCCTCCAGGCTCTGCGGCCAGTCAAGCGCCTCGTAGAGGTCGCGGTTCAGTTCCCCGTCGGCCGTGACGGGCCGGCTCGCCGCGGATGTTCGGTTCGGTGGTCACCCGCAGCCGTACCAGGCCGCGGGTTGCCCGGCCGGTACCCAGCAGGTTCCGGTGCATTCGCCCCGCGCAGACCGGCGCCGCATCAGGCAGGACCCGGTTCGCACAGCTGAATCGGCACGCCGCTCCGGCGACGGTAAGACGCGCCTACACCCGTACCGGTGACCACCGCATGTGGGACCGGTGCTGTCGACGTGGCGGGGACTTTGAGTGTCATGGTGCCGGTCCGCGTGTCGAAAGTCTGCACGTAGCGGTGAAGGAACGTTGTCCCGATCAGCCCGTGGAGGGTGAGGTCCTGGAACATCACCGTGGAGCCTTGCTGCGCGGTCTCAGGCGCTGTGGCCAGCGAGATCGAGCCCGGTACTGGAATGAAGAAACGCTCGATCCGCAGCCCGGTTTCGTTCGCCTCGCGGAGTGTTCGTGCCTCGGGGTTCCCAATGCCGGTGATCGCAGGCCCGGCTTTCGGTGTCGGCATCTCCGCCAAGTTGTTCGCGGTCCGCAGGCGGCGAGGTGACACAGCCTCGAGGGGACCAGCCTCGGCCCAGTCGGCCGTCTTGCGAGCGCCTCGTTCATGCAGGCGTGGGGCGGCGAGCGAGAGGTCGCAGGTCCAGTGCTGAACATTGGTCAGTTGCCGCCACCAAGAACGTCGCGCAGCTTGCGCGCGAAGTCCTCGGGCTTGCCGGCGTAGCCGGAGTCGCCGCCGAGGAAGCCGCCGTGGTGGCTTGGGAACACGGTCGGTTGCTGCCCGAGGAGCTGGGCGGTGGCCCGGGATGTTCGGCCGGTGAAGACCTCCAGCGACTCTTCGCCGACGGCGATCACGATGTGGGTGGGCGCCGCGGTCAGTGCGTCGAGGTCGAGCCGGAAGCCGGTCACGGCCCAGGAGCGGTCGGACAGCAGCGGGTCGTCACGGGAGCCGTCGTCTTCGCTGGGCATCCCGAAGGCGGCTGGATCCGGGGGCGGCTGGTCGAAGTAGGCGTGCGTGAACTCCCCACGCCACGACGTCATCGCGATGAACGCGGCCATCCCGGCACTCGACCCTTTGGCCTGGTAGGCGTCTCGTACGGCGGCCAAGGCGCGCTGAGCCGGCTCGGCATCGGGCAGCACCGTGATCAGTGGAGGCTCGTGCGCCACCAGGGTGACCACGTCGTCGGGGTGGGCCGCTACGAGCGCCAGTGCCGTCACCGCGCCGCCACTGCTGGCGAACACCTCGGCCGGCCCGACGCCGAGCGCCTCGATCAGTGCGTGGACGTCCTCCGCCTGCACGGCGGGTGCGTTGGCGACCCGACCGTCCTTGCGGGTGCTGCGGCCGAGTCCGCGGGGGTCGTAAGTGACCACGGTGCGGTCGGGGAAGTAGGACGCCAAGGTAGCGAAGCCGCTCGCGTCCATGGGCTGGCCGATCATGAACAGTGGGGGCCGTCCGTCGGCGGTCGGCAGCTCGCCGTGGATGTCGTAGACGACTTCGGCGTCCGCGAGCTCGAGGGTGCGCGTTGTCGTCATGGCGTGACTCCTCACCGCGATTTGGACTCCGAGTCAGTCTCAACCCACGAGGGCAACTCGGCAATGGGCCGATCTGAGGGCAGCCGAAACGGGGCGACGATCACAACTGGTGTTCCAGCAGGCCTTGAGAAAAGTCCGGGAGGCGGTGTCGGATCGGGGCAGAGCTGTTCGTTGCAGAGGTGAGCGGCCGCCCCGAGAGGCGCGGCCCCAGTCACAGGAGATGATCCGAGATGCGGTACCTGGTTTCCGTGGGCGACGGCGGCACCGGCTTGGCCACCCCGACCGAGGAGGCCGACATCAACGTGTTCAACGAGCGGATCCGGGACGAGGGTCACTGGGTCTGCGCAGGCGATCTCGGGTCGCCCGATAACCGCAAGTTTGAGGTGCGACGCTCCCTGTGAACAGGTTCGAGGTCCGAGAGACGATCGCCCGTGCCCACCACGAGGAGTGGGCGCGGGTGGTCGCCGCCCTGACCAGGCGTTTCGGTGAACTCGACATCGCCGAGGAGGCGGCGGCCGAGGCGTTCGCGACCGCTGTCGAGCGATGGCCAGCCGACGGCGTACCGCCCAACCCCGGCGCCTGGCTGACCACCACCGCCAACCGCAAGGCCATCGACCGGATCCGACGCGAGAACAAGCGCGGCGACAAGCAGAAGGAGGCTCGGATGGTGTACGACGACGACCCGCCTGAGCCTCTCGGCGCCATCGACGATGAGCGGCTCAGGCTGATCTTCACCTGCTGTCACCCGGCGCTCGCGATGGAGACCCGGGTGGCGCTGACGCTGCGCATGGTCGGCGGTCTGACCGTGCCGGAGATCGCCCGTGCCTTCCTGGTGCAGGAGACCACCATGGGGCAGCGGATCACCCGCGCGAAGGCCAAGATCAGGGCGGCTCGCATCCCGTACCGGGTGCCGTCCGCGGAGGACCTCCCGGCACGCGTCTCCGGTGTGCTCGCCGTTCTCTTCCTCGTCTTCAACGAGGGCTACCTGGCGACCGGTCCCGACACCGATCCCGTACGTCAGGACCTGACCGCCGAGGCGATCCGGCTCACTCGCATGATCCGTGTCCTCATGCCGGAAGACGGTGAGGTGACCGGGCTGCTGGCGCTGATGCTCCTCACCGAGGCGCGCCGCACCGCCCGGGTTTCTGCGAGCGGCGAACTGGTCACGCTCGACGAGCAGGACCGTGGTGCCTGGGACGTGGCGCTGGTCGCCGAGGGCCAGCGACTGGTGCGCGAGCGCCTGGCCGCCGGGGTGGCCCCGGGTCGCTACCAGATCCTCGCCGCCATCAACGCCGTACACACCTCCGCCCGCGACGTACGCGACACCGACTGGTCGCAAGTCGTTGCCCTCTACGACCGGCTCGTCCGGCTCGACCCCTCGCCGATCATCGCCCTCAACCGGGCCGTCGCGGTCGCCGAGCTCGACGGCCCGCAGGTGGCGCTGGCGGCCGTCGACCGTCTTGAGGACAAGCTGGCCGGCTATCACGCCTACCATGCGACCCGCGCCGACCTGCTGCGCCGGCTGGGTTGCAGCCAGGAGTCGCGCGCGGCCTACGACAAAGCCATCGAGCTGGCGGGCAACACCGCCGAGACCGCGTACCTGACACGCCGCCGCGACCAATTGCGGTAGCGCCGGTGCAAGAGGCGGCGAAGGGACACGGCCGCTGTCGCGGCGCTCACGGGTGCGTGCCCGCGGCGTTCATGCGCCCGCCGGGCGCGGTCAGGTGCTCCGGCGCGGAGTGGACTCGAACAACAAGATGGGCGTCAACGCCGCGATCCTGCGCGACGTGTACGCCACTGACGATCGGCCGGCGGCCGTCTTCGCGCACTACCGCCACCACCTGGGTGCCGACTGGGTCGAGGACGTCGACCTGGGCCCGCGCCTGACCCAGTGGCGCGACAGCGTGGGATGGGAGTCGGACAAGTACGTGATGCTGATCGGAATCCGACCGGCCACCTCGCGGCGTGCGGCCCGCGGCGCCCGTGGCTGGGCGGGCTATGGCGTTGGCGTCCGCGCGCGCGTAACTTGAAATCGATCCGCGCACCGTGGACCGCTTCACAGGGGAGGACATCAGATGCCCAGCCTGATCGCTACCCACGAAGTCGACGACGTTGCCCATTGGCTTGCCTCGCCCAAACGCGAGGAAGTCTTCGCCTCAGTCGCGAGCAACATCCGTACATTCGTTGATCCCAGCCGAGCCAACCACGTCGGCCTCAGCATGGACGTGGCCGACATGGCTGCGTTCCAGGCGGTGATGGAGAGCGAGGCGGGCGCGGCGGCAATGAAGTACGACGGTGTGCACCCTGACACCGTCGTGGTCTATGTGGAGAGCTGACCCCACAAACACGGTCACGAATGGCGGCCGGGCCATCGCGGACGGCCTTGGGCACGAAGAGAGGACCTGCCATGTGGGCCCAGCTGAGCACCGTCCGCGTCAAGGAAGGCAAGGCCGACGCCGTAGACAAGGCAATGGAGGAGTTACGGGCCTTCGAGCAGCCCGACTCGGGACTGCTCCGCACGATCGTCATGCAGGACCAGAAGGACCCTGCACGCCTGCTCGTGTTGGTCGTATTCGAGAGCGAGGAGAAGGCTCGAGCCCGTGAGAATGATCCTCGGCGCCAAGAAGGCGTCCAGGCCTTGCGCTCCAGCCTGGCAGAAGTCCTCGTAGCAACGCCCGAGTACACCGACCTGCATGTCATCGCAGACCTCGTGCCGTAGGCGTCGCACCGGCGCAGGCGACCCCCGGGGCGCTCAGACCAACCGGTGCCCCAGCGTCAGCGGGCGCCCTGGCGGCGGAATGACCCACCCCGAGCGGTGCTCCACCAGGCGGATGGCGACTGCCCGATAGACCCCGAGCAGCCGATCCGGCTGCCCACAGGGACGCGCGCAGTGTGAATCGCGCGGCTCGTCCCACCGTGCGCCGGCCGGAAAATCGCGCGACAATTGTCATGAGGAGCCGGAGAATTTCCCGGTGATGTTCGCCGCCGTCCTCCGCCAAGCGCGTCCCCCGTCGCCTCTCGCCGGCCGGCTCGCCGTCCAGTCGCTCCTCTTCGCCCTCGGCGAGGGCACGTTCATGACCGGTTCGGCGGTGTTCTTCACCCAGATCGTCGGGCTGAGCGCCGCTCAGGTCGGCCTCGGCCTGACCTGCGCCGGCGTCGCCTCCTTCCTGGCGGCGTTGCCGATGGGCAAGCTGGTGGACCGCTTCGGGCCGAGGAAGATGTGGGCGGTCAGCGCGGCCGGGCAGGCGGCAATGTTCTGCTTGTGGCCCTTCATCGAGGGCTTCCCTGGCTACGTCGCGATGGCGGTCGGGATGGAGGTCATCGGTGCTCTCGGGGGCGCGGCGTACGGCGCGTACACGATCGACGTACTGCCGCCCGACGAACGGGTGAAGTCGCGGGCCTACATGTACTCCGCGCTCAACGTCGGCTTCACCCTGGGCTCCATGGCCGGTGGCATCGCGCTGGCGTTCCACTCCAACCACGTCCTGCACGCACTGCCGTGGTTCACCGCCCTGGCGTTCCTGGTCAACGCAGTCGCCATCACCAGGCTGCCGCAGGCCTCGCACGACGACCGCACCCCGGAGGACCGTAAGGGGAAGGTCGCCGGGCCCGGGCCGCTGCGCAACCTCGGTTGGCTGCTGACGACGTTCTTCGTCGGGGTCTTCTGGACCAACCAGGTGCTGCTCAACGTGGTGATCCCGCTGTGGCTGGTGGAGGAGACCGACGCCCCGCGGGTGCTGCTGGCCTTCCTGTTCGGCACCAACACGGTGATGTGCATCTTCCTACCGATGGCCGCTGCCCGCGGCGTCCACGATGAGCCGACCGCGCTGAGGGCGATCCGGGTGTCGTCCACCTTCTTCGTGATCTCCTGCCTGATCACGCTGGCGACCCACGACACCGTCGGCTGGGTCACGATCGCACTGGTGTGGCTTGGTCACGTCACCGTGACCGGGGCTGAGCTCTACCTTTCCGCCGCCAGCTGGTCGTTTGAGGCCGAGCTGATGGACCCGCGCCAGCGGGGCGCCTACCAGGGCGCTGCGGGGCTCAGCGGCACCCTCGGCAAGGTGTGGGCGCCCGCGGTGTACACGTTCCTGGCGATGAACTGGGGCGCGGTCGGCTGGCTGGTGATCGCCGGCATCATCGTGGTGGCCACCATCGGTGTCCACCCGTCCGCGCGGCTGGCGCGCCGGTTCCTCGAGCAGAACGTCCCCGCCGACGTGCTGGCCGACGCCCGCGCCTCCGCACCGGACCCCGAGGAGGGCCTCGCAGCAGGGCCGCCCTCGCTCATCAGCACCGACGAGCCCGTGACCGAGCCGCAGCCGGTACGTCGGCGGCGCCCCGAACGAAGTCGTGGCTGAGCCCGCACAACGAGCTTCCGGTGCGTTTGCGCCAGGGTGCCGAAGCGGCGGTTTCGCGCACGAGGAACCCGAGGACGTGGTTTCTGTGGCAGGTTGTCGTATCGGGGAGATGCCGTTCGTGGTGTGGGTGGAAGGTGGTCATCGGGACCGCCAGAACTGAGGAGAAGTGGGATGACGCACTACTTGCTGGCCGTGCACGGCCCCGCCGAGATGGACGAGTTCGGCAACTACGGGTCTCGGGAGGAGATGGAGGAGGCCTTCGCCGCGACCGGCGCCTTCAATGACAAGTTGCGCGCCGACGGGTACTGGGTCTTCGCGGGTGGGCTTCAGCCGGCCTCGACGGCGACCCTGGTCGACGGCCAGGGTGAGACGCCGGTGGTGACCGACGGCCCTTACCTCGAGACCAAGGAGGTCATCGGGGGGTTCTGGGTGATCGACGCGCCCGATCTCGACGTGGCGCTCAGGCTCGCGGCCGAGGGATCCAAGGCGTGCCGCGGCAAGGTCGAGGTCCGTCCGTTCGAGGGCCTCGCCTGAGCCGGCTTCACCGAAGAGGCGGCTGGTCCGCCACGGCCGCAGGCAACGCGGGATCGACCGGATCCGCCGCGAGAAGCAGCGACGCCAAGCATCAGGCGGCCTGCGCGTACTGCGACGACACGGCCGACGAGCAACCGCAACCGGTCGAGGACGACCGGTTGCGGTTGCTCTTCAGGATGGCGCGGCGGATCACCCCGGCGAAGCGGTTGCGGTTCCCGCAACGCGTGATGAGAGTGCTGTGCTCATGCGCACGCTTGCGCGCCTGGTCATCGGCCGCACACACGAAGGCCTTTTCGGAAGCCCTTGATCCGAGGTGCCCGCCGTGGACGAAGGCGACGAACTCGTCACGGGGAGCGATTCTCCGGTGAGGATCGAGAGGGCCCACGCCGGCAGGGTACGGCTGCGGAACGGCGTCTGCCGCGCCCGTGCAGCCCCTGCGCCAGATCGCGGCTACAGCGGATGCCTCGGCCGGGACAGCGACCTGGCCGTCGCTGCTACTGCGCGTTCATCTTCGCCTCGATCGACTCGAGCCGCTGCTCGAGCCGCTCGAGGGTATCGAGTATCCGCTGGTCCGCTGATGCCTCCTCCACCTCGAATGGGCGTTCCTCCTGACGCACGAAGAGTGCGGCCAGGGACGCGCTGACCATCGCCAGGAGCAGGAATCCGACGATCATCAGGAACGCGGACAGCAGCACGCCCGCCGGGGTCTCGGGAGGTTCACCGACAAACCCGACCGTCGTGATCAAGCTCGTGGCCCACCACAACCCATGACCGAAGTTGCTCACCGTGTGCGTTTCGATAGCAGCCGCCGCGGCACCCGCCACCACGACCAGCAAGACCGCCGACAGCAGCGCCGGGACCAGCCACGCGGAGCTGATCGGCGGGCGACGTGGACCAAGAACCAGGTTCCTCATGGTGAGTCCTCTCGCGAGCAGCGACGTAACGAGCCCAGCGTAGGGATGACCCACCGCGCTCGTTCCCGGCGTTGTGCCCGAGATCCAGTCCAGGACCAGCCAGCCGGTCGGGATCGCCCTGCTGCGGATCTACGCCGCCGATGACGATGTTTCTCGTGCTGGCGGATGCGGCCGTCATCTGCCGGCAAGCCGCGATGAAACGCTCGGCGCGCGCACGGTCGCTCCACGGCGGCGCGTCCCAATAGCGAAGCACGTAGGCGCTGCTGTGCAGCGCGAAGAGAGCGTCCGCGTCCGCGTCGGTGAACGGGCGCAGTCGCAGGCGCGGGGTGTGCAGGGTGGGGTGGGCCGAATGGTCAGCGCGTCTGGCCGTCTCTGAGGTAGCGGTCGAAGAACTCGGTGATTCGTCGTCTCGCGTCGCGGGTAGCCGCCTCGTCGTACTTCGTGCCCGAGATCTGCGCCAGGAACCTCGTGCGCAGCGAGCACCTTCATGCCCGGGGAGCGTTGCCGCTACCCCGCGTCGATGATCTCGCCGTTGCGGGGTAGACGGCCACCGAAGGTGATGGGCACAGCGGAGGCGTGTAGCACGTCCAAGCGGTCGATGGCCTGAAGGTGGACATGCGGTTCGGTGCTGTTGCCTGAGTTGCCGCAACGCCCCAGCGTCTCGCCCACCTGAACGCATTGACCAGGCTGCGCCCGGACGCTGCCGCGTTGCAGGTGGCATACCGCGACCACCTGGCCGTCGCGCGTTTCGATCATCACGTGGTTGCCAGCCAATTCCCCCCAACCCGCTGCTGCCCGACGGCGCTGGGTGAGGGCATAGCCAACGGACGGCAGCCCACGGAAGGACTGGTGATCAGGCGCCGTGTGATGCACGCCGACGACCACGCCTTGAACAGGCGCGAGGATGGGGCGCCCGAAGCCAGGAAACCGTTCCACTGGTTCCGGGCGCAGAAGCGACCCGAGCGTGACTGGTGCCGTTCGTCCTGCCTCGTTGACTGGGACGAAGTCGATCGCGAATGACGTAGCCAACAGGGTGGTGCGGTGGCTGGGCACTCGATTCGCGGGGCTGTTCCGGGTCAGCCAGCGGCCCTCGAACGGGTATGCCAGGTCGACTGTCGGCAACATTCGGACGCCCACTCTCCGTGTCATGACGATCCCCATTCTGCCGCTGCCTGTCAGCCGGTACAGGCGCCTGTGTCGCCGCCTGGATAGTCGACTGGCGGGGGAATGCAGCCCCCTTGCGCTACCCGACCGTCGCGGGGGAGGCCACACTGGGGGCCATGACTCGCGACGAGGTCTTGGCGATCTGCCTCAATCTGCCGGCGGCCGAAGAGACATACCCCTTCGGGGAGGAAGTCGCGGTGATCAAGGTCTGCGGCAAGATGTTCGCGCTGATGCCGCTCGCGGAGGAGCCCGGGTCCGTCAACCTCAAGTGCGACCCCTCGCAGGCGCTCGAGCTGCGCGAGGCGTACCCCGGGATCCGACCCGGCTACCACCAGAACAAGCGGCACTGGAACACCGTGGACCTCGACGGGTCGGTCGAGGACGACGTCGTGCGCGACCTGATCTCGGACTCCTACGACCTGGTCGTCGCGGGGCTGCCGCGTTCGATCCGCGCGGAGCTGGCGCCGGAGTGACGCTGGCCGGCACGCTGGATGACGCTGGGGACTCTCCGGCCAGAGCCATGGGCTCTCCGCAGCCGAACGTCGGGCGGGGTCGGGACGTCCTGCATGGCGCGCATGGCGTCGCGCCCGCGGATGCGTTCGTTCGACTGCGGCATCTCCATTACGTAGTCGGGGTGCCACCGCGGTCAGCACACGGGGCGGCCGCGAGAGCCGCGGGGAAAGGCGCCGGCCCGGGGCCTGGAATGGAAGAAGCCCACGCTCCCTTCCATTTCCAACGTATAGCGCACCGGGGGGCTTGCGGCAAGACCCCGGTGAGGCCACAGAATCACCGGCTGTGGAACCCCTTACCACCAGTGTCTTCGACCTTCCCGGACACCTCGCGCCCAAGGCCGACCCGGCCCTGGTCTCAGGCGACACGCAGCACTTCGCGGCCATCGCGAGAACCCTCGAGGAGTCGATCGCCGACCTGTCGGACGCGGTCGCCGCCGCGCGCAGACAGCCCGGCGGCACCGGCCAGGAGGCCATGGACCGCGACCTGGAGGTCCATCGACTGACCGCTCGACTGCGGACCCTTCGTCGTTTCGGCCTGGACCTGTGCCTCGGGCACATGGTCGACGCGGACGACCCGGAGCCCGTGTACGTCGGACGACTCGGGCTCACCGACAGCACGGGTCGCCGGCTCCTGGTCGACTGGCGCTCGCCCGCGGCCGCGCCGTTCTTCGGGGCCACCCACGCCAACCCGATGGGTCTGGCGAGCCGCCGCAGGTACCACTGGACTCGTGGCCGGATCAGCGACTACTGGGACGAGGTGTTCGCCCCGGACCGGTTCGACGGACACTCCGCTGCCCTCGATGACCAGTCCGCCTTCATCGCCAGCCTGGGCAGCAGCCGGTCGCCGCGGATGCGAGACGTGCTCGGCACCATCCAGGCCGACCAGGACGCGATCATCCGAGCGGGGTCGCGCGGGGCGCTCGTCGTCGACGGCGGGCCCGGCACCGGGAAGACCGTCGTCGCCCTGCACCGCACCGCCTACCTCCTGTACGCCGACCCGCGGCTGGGCCACCGCCGGGGCGGTGTGCTGCTCATCGGTCCCCACCAGCCCTACCTGGCCTACGTCTCCGACGTCCTTCCCAGCCTCGGTGAGGAGGGCGTGCAGACCTGCACCATGCGCGACCTTGTCCCTCAAGGCGCCTCCGCGACGATCGAGACCGACCCCGACGTGACCCGCCTGAAGTCCTCGGTGGAGATGGTGAAGGCGATCGAGCCGGCCGTCCGTCTCTACGAGGAGCCGCCCACCGAGGGCATGGAGGTCGAGACCCCTTGGGGCGACGTCTGGCTCAGCGCCGCCGACTGGAGCGAAGCGTTCGAGTGGCCGGACCCCGGCACACCGCACAACGAGGGCCGCGACGAGGTCTGGGAGGCGCTGCTCACGATTCTTGTCGACAAGTACGACGCCGACGAGGATGTCCCCGATGACCTGCTCCGCCGCTCGCTGACGCAGAACGCGGAACTGGTCGACACCTTCCGCAGGGCCTGGCCGTTGATCGACTACACCGACCTTGTCGGCGACCTGTGGTCGGTACCCGCCTACTTGCGCAGGTGCGCTCCCTGGCTCGAGCCGGTCGAGGTGCGCAAGCTGCAGCGCCACGAGCCCCGGGCCTGGACGGTTTCCGACCTTCCACTTCTGGACGCGGCCCGGCAGCGGCTCGGCGACCCGGAGGCGTCCCGGCGCAAGCGCCGACGGCGTGCCGTCCTGGCAGCGGAACGGGAGGAGGTATCCCGCGTCGTCGACCACCTGGTCGCCACCGACGATTCCGACATGCAGGTGATGTCGATGCTGCGCGGGCAGGATCTGCGGGCCGCTCTGGTCGACGAGGACGCACTGCCGAGCGCGGACCCGGATCTGCTCGCCGGTCCGTTCGCCCACATCGTCGTGGACGAGGCCCAGGAGCTGACCGATGCCGAGTGGCAGATGCTGCTGCTGCGCTGCCCGTCCCGGAGCCTCACGGTCGTCGGTGACCGCGCGCAGGCCCGGCACGGGTTCCCGGACTCATGGCAGCAACGGCTCGAGCGCGTCGGGCTCGGCAACGTCACCCTGGCCACCCTCCGCATCAACTACCGGACGCCGGCCGAGGTGATGGCCGAAGCCGAGCTGGTCATCCGGTCCGTGCTCCCGGACGCCAACGTGCCCACCTCCATCCGCAGCACCGGCGTACCCGTCGAGCACGGGCCAGTGTCGGCCCTCGGCTCGATCCTCGACGCCTGGCTCGCCGAGCATGCTGACGGGATCGCCTGCGTCATCGGTGGGGGCGGGACCGACCGCGGCTCGCCCCCGTCGACGTCCCGCGTCCGGTGGCTGGCTCCGGAGCTGACCAAGGGCCTCGAGTTCGACCTGGTCGTCCTCATCGACCCGGCGACGTTCGACACCGGCATCGAAGGGGTCGTCGACCGCTATGTCGCGACGAGCCGGGCGACCCAGCGGCTGGTCATCCTCACGGCCCCGGATGAGGAGATCGTGCCGGTCGGGTCCGGTGACCCGTGAAGGCCGGTTCGCCGGTCAGTCGCAGCTGGCAGGCCACGAGACGGCGCCCGCCCACGGCTCGGGAGCACACCACCGCCCCGTCGAACGGCTTCGGCGGGGGTTTGTAGCCGCCGACCAGCACATCGGCGGCGTAGAGGCGCCCGTCCCCCAGCTCGGTGAGGAGGGCAAGCTCCACCGACCCGCGCTCACCTCGGTCTCGCCGGACAAGACGGCGATCGCACGTATCGCGCTGGACAGCCTCCTCGCTCGGATGAACGAGAACGGCGTGCGCCCTCGCGCGAGCTCAGCGCCCCCTACCACCTCGAGGTCCGGGAGAGCACGGTTGCGAGGCGGGGGTAGCGCGGGGCCGCACGGCCACCGGCAGCCGGGGCCTTGCCGTTCCCGGCTGTCAGCGATCACACTCGGATCAGGGACGCGGCACCGGCGCCGCCCCCGGCCCGGAAGGAGGGCGCATGGCTGAACTTCTCATGCTCGACTTCGACGGGGTTGACGAGGCTACCTACCTCAAGATCAACGCCGAGCTCGGCCTGAACGCGCAAACCGGAGCCGGCGACTGGCCCGCAGGGCTGATCACCCACGTCGCGGGAGTGTCGGGCAACGGCCACGGCTACGTGATCGAGGTCTGGGAGTCGCAGCAGGCCCAGGCCGATTTCATGAACTCCCGTCTGGGTGCAGCCATGGCAGCGGGTGGCATGACTGCTGCTCCGCAGGTCACCTGGGCCCGGGTGGTAGGTCATCAGAACCCGGGCCTGTGACCTGACGTCACCGCTCGGCCGCTGCGGCAAGTAGCCGGGCGAGCTCCGCAGGCTTGCTGATCATGGGCCAGTGGCCCGAGTCGATGTCGACGAGCTCCAGGTGCTTGGCCTTGGCGAGCTCGGGTACCTCACCTGCGTCGATCCACTCCTGGGCCTGGTCGGGGGTGAACTCGGGGCAGATGAGTACGACGGGCACGTCGTACCGGCGCTGATCCACCAGGCGCACGGTGCCCTTGCTCACCCCCTCGGGGACGGGGATCGCAGCGGACGCGATGCTGCGCTTGGTCTCGTCGTCGAGGTCGACGGAGTCAGGGCCATCGAACGGGGCCCACCCCGGGAAGGGCATCACGCCATCGCTTGTCTCGAAGAAGTCGGCGTAGGACTCACCGTCGGCGCACGGGAAGCCGCCGATGAGCGCGACCTTGGCCACCTTCTCCGGTCGCGCGTCGGCGGCCAGCCAGGCCAGGGTGCACGCGGCAGAGTGTCCCACCAGCATGGGTCTTCCCGGGGACCCGTCCACGGCGGCGACCACGGCTGCCACCTGGTCGGCGAGCGTGGCGGACGCTGCTCCGTCGCCCTGGCCCGGAAGCGTGAGCGCGACGGGGTCGTGGCCGGACGAGGCGAGCCTCGGCACGACGTCGTCCCATGCCGAACCGTCGAGCCACAATCCAGCGACAAGCACGATGTCCACGGTGCGTCCCTCTCTTCTCGGTCGTGGATCTCAGGCTAGAGCCGATTCCGGACGGTCTGCGGCCGGTTTCCTCCGCGAGTCGTGGCCTTGGCTGTGCCGAGGGCGGGCATGCGCGCTCGCGCCGAGTCCTCAGGAACTCGACCAGCCCGCGATCCGGCCGCGGCCAGCAGCGCGGCATCTCTGAGCGGCGCGGGTCTGGGATATCTGCAGACGTGGACGATCGAGCAAGGTGGGACCTGGCCGGGGTCGACGCCGCGTGGTGCGCGGCGGCGATCGGTGACGATGCCGAGATCTCTCATCGGGCGGACCTGCCCGTCACTCCTGCCTCGGTGATGAAGCTGCAGGTGGCTCTGGCGGCCGCCTCCGCCATCGACGCGGGTCACGTCGATGGCACCACGAGGGTGCGCCTGCCGGTCGACCGGCCGAGCACGGCCCACCCACCGAGGAGGAGGTCCGGGCACGGCTGGCTGCCTGCTCGGCACTGGATCCGACCCGTGGGTCGCGGACGACGGCGGCGGACATGGTGTCGGTCGTTCGCGGTCGCGATCTTCACGCGTCGCGGCCCCGAGTCCCGGATCGAGCCGGCCCGAATCGACCCGGCGGTCGGCGGCCTGGCCCGCGCCCTTGTCGAAGGACTCCAGGAAGCCTCCGGACCAGCCCGGCGGGGGTCCATCTGACAGCCTGACTGCGTCCCTTTGGTGGGCGTGGCCGTGCCCGGCTGGCAGCGGTGGGACCGTCGACGGAGCACCCGGTGGGCCCCGGGTCAGTGCTGCTGCGGTCGCGCCGGCCGCGTGGTCGCCGGGCCGTCCGCCGCACGGGACAGGATCTCGTCGACCGCGGACTGGGCCAACGGACCGCGCGAGCGTGCGGCGGCGACCATCAGCTCGGCCACGAGCTGGATCTCCGCGTCCAGCTCCGGGTCTTGCAGGTCCACGTTGAGTGCGTCGTTCATGGAACCCCCGATCGTCATCACGGACAACGATCGTCCCGGCCGCGAGTTAGTGGTCCTTGCGGGTGGTTCCCCGGTTCGCTGACCTGGTCCGAACGGACTAGTCATCCGCAGGCCCGCGAATTCGGCTCGCCCGATCGAATCCGCAGAGGTTCCCACCTCGGGGGTCGCTGAAACCGTTGGCCGCCAGAAAGTCGCGATGGTTCAAACCGGCCTTGCGCAGCCACTCGGATCGTTGGTAAAAAACCGTGCAGCTTCGTCTCGGGGGCTGAGAGTCGGGAGGGCTCAATGGCTACGCATGACGCACCGGTGCCCGATGGTGCCGTGAGCGACTACGAACGAGTGGGCGGAGGGCCCGCGGTCAGCGCCGTGGTCGACCGCTTCTACCAGCTGGTGCTGGGCGACGAGGAGCTCGCAGGGTTCTTCGAGGGCACCGACATGGCCCAGCTCAAGCGGCACCAGGTGCTGCTGGTCTCGCAGGTGATGGGAGGTCCGGCCCAGTACGACGGCCGGGACCTGCGGGAGGCGCACTCCCGGCTGGACATCAGCCGGGGCGACTTCGGCAAGGTCGTGGCCCATCTGGGACAGGCCCTGGAGGAGGGCGGCGTCCCGCCGGAGATCATCGCGCGAGTCGGCGCCCAGCTCGCGGCGACGGAGCAGGACGTCGTGGCCGCCGGCGCTCACTGAGGAGCGCCGTGGACACCGCTGCCCTGAAGGACAGCTGGGAGCTGGTGGCCAAGTCTGGCGACGAGGTCCCGCTGTACTTCTACTCGCACCTGTTCCTGTCCCATCCGGAACTGCGCGAGATGTTCCCGATCTCCATGTCGGCCCAGCGCGACCGGCTGGTGGGCGCGCTCGGCCGGATCGTCAGCAACGTCGACCAGCTCGACGACGTGGTGCCGTTCATCCAGCAGCTGGGCCGTGACCACCGCAGGTTCTCTGTGGTGGCCGAGCACTACAACGCGGTGGGTGCGTCGCTGCTGGCCACCCTGAAGCAGTTCCTCGGCGCGTCGTGGAACGACCAGATCGCTTCGGACTGGGCGGCCGCGTACGGCGTCATCGCGAAGGTGATGGTCCAGGCCGCGGAGGAATCGTCCGAGAGCAGCCCGGCGTGGTGGGACGCCGAGGTGCTCTCCGTCGACCGGCGCACGATGGACGTGACCGTGCTGGAGATCCGGCCCGGCCAGGAGTACAGCTACCGGCCCGGGCAGTCCTTCGCGCTCGAGGTCCCCCAACGCCCCCGGTTGTGGCGCTACTTCAGCCCCGCCAACGCGCCACGCGACGACGGTGGCATCGAGCTGCACGTGCAGCTGGTCGACGGCGGACAGGTCAGCAGCTCGCTGGTCCGGTCGCTGCGTGTCGGGGAGACCGTCCGGCTCGGCGCCCCGGTGGGCGACGAGCTCGTCTGGTCCGCGGAGGACCAGCGCGACCTGCTGATGGTCGCCGGTGGCACCGGTCTCGCGCCGCTGCGGGCCGTGCTGCAGCAGGTCGACCAGACCTGGCAGCAGGCCGGCGCCGGTCCGCAGGTGCAGCTGTTCCACGGGGCGCGGGTGCCGTGGAACCTCTACGAGCGGGAGCAGTTGCGGGCGGCCGCCGACAAGCGGCCGTGGTTCGAGTACACCGAAGTGGTCTCCGACGACCACTCCTACCCGGGCGCACGTGGCCTGGTCGGCTCGGTCGCGGCCGGCAGCGGGTCGTGGCAGGGCCGCCGGGCGATGGTGTGCGGCGGCCCACCCATGGTCGCCCACACAGTGCACGAGCTGAGGTCGGCCGGCATCCCGGCCGCGGACATCAGCTACGTGCAGTTCAACTCCATCGACTCGGACGACCCCGACGACGATGCCAGCAGCAGGTCAGGTGAACCTCAGTGACGCAACAGCACGAGCATGTCTTCCCCTACTACCGTTCCGCCGACGACATACGCGGTCAGGAGTTCTCGCACCGCATGCGGGGACTCGACATCGACGAGGTGCACGAGTTCCTCAGCCTGCTGGCCGACCAGGTGCAGGCGACCGAACGCGAACGGGCCGAGCTCCGTGAGGAGAACGAGCGGCTGCGCAGCGAGCAGGCAGAGTCGAACAACGGCGAGATCAGCCCGCAGGCGGTGGCCCTGTTCAGCCAGGCGCAGCAGGTGGCCGACCAGCTGGTGGAGGAGGCGGTGCGGCATGCCCGCGACCTGATGACGTCGGCACGCAGCCAGCAGCGGGAGATCATCCAGCAGGCCCACGATGCCGCCGAGAACGCGGTGCGCGCGTCCGGCGCGACCCGCCCCGACGGCGCCGTGGGTGGCTACAACACCCCGGTGCCGGAGATCGAGTACGTCCGGACCTTCGCCCGGGTGGCGCAGGTCCAGCTGCGCTCGGTCCTCGACGCGCTGACCGAGCAGGTGGACAAGCTCGGCGAGGTTCCCAAGATGGCGTCCGGCTCGTCCGACGCGCCGGTCGCGGCCGAGACCGACAACCTCCCGGCTGCGAACGCGAGCGGCTGGACGCTCCCGAACATCGCGTCGTACGCGCAGTCGTCTGGGATCTGAACCGCGTCGCCCGCGTCCGAGGCCGTCGGCTCGCTCACAATTTCGTGCTCATTCCTCGCATGCCGGACAGATGGTGCAGAGTCCTCTGGTCAAAACGGAGGATGCTTGCAACGATCGTGCTCGGCACGGCTCGGAATTCCCCTCAGAAGCGTTTCGCTTGCCCGAGCCCGAAGTCCGTCGCCGGCGGAATCACCGCGGCGACCCACGAGAACGAGTCACGGAGTACGACATGAATGCGGCACCTCATGCTGTCAACCGGCCCGTGGTCCTCGAGCTGATCGGCCCGCACGGTTCGGCCCCGCTCGAGGCCGAGCTGCGCTACGACCCGTTCGACCCCTACGCCGTCGCCGTCGTGTTCCACCTCGGCGGCAGCGAGGTGGTCTGGCTCTTCGGGCGGGACCTGTTGATGCGCGGGCTCTACGAGCCGGCCGGCGACGGTGACGTCGGGGTCTTCCCGTCACTGGGGCCGGACGGCCGGGCGGTGTTGGTGCTCGAGCTCAGCTCCCCGCGCGGGCAGGCCCTCGTCGAGGCCCAGGCCCGCGACGTGCTGGACTTCCTGGCGCAGACCACCCGGCTGGTGTGGCCGGGCACCGAGGGCGACCACCTGCGGGTGGACGACGCGATCGCGGCGCTGCTGATCGGGGACTGAGCCGGCCGCCCTGCCTCGACCGGCCGGGCGGTCCAGCAGCCGGCCGCCGAGCGCGTACAGCAGGGCGTGGTGGGCCGCGGAGAGCCCGCCGAGGATCCAGGCCAGCCGCTGCTGGCCGGCGGCGTGCCACGCGACCGTCGCCAGCGCGGTGAGGAGCAGCTCCTGGGTGAGCCGCAGCGGCTCCGCCCAGCGACCGCGCCCGCGGAAGTCGACGGCTCCCCAGAAGCCGAACGCGACCGCGGCCACGCAGGCGCCGACGAGCACCCCAAGCGGTCCGCTGCCGGCGCGGGAGTAGCCCCAGGCCGCGAGGGCGAGGACCAGCCCGGCCTCCATCGCCGCGCGGGCAGCCACGTTCAGCCCGGTCAGCGTCCTGCGCAGGGTCGCGCCCGGCGTTGCGTTGGCGCCCGTCATGACGTGGCCCAGGTCGCGAGGCCGGCGTCCAGCCCCGCCACCAGCCGCCGGTAGCTGCGGTCGACGTCCTGGGGGAGGCCGAACCCGCCGGCCGCCTCCAGGCTCACGAACCCGTGCAGGGACGCGCGGAGCGCACGGACCGCGTCGATCGCGTCGCTGCCGGTGAGCCCGTAGCCGCCCATGATCGCGAGGGTGACCCGCATGATCGCCTCGGCGGCCTCCTGGTGCTGCGGCTGGTCCGCCCGGGGCGCCCGGATCGTGGCGGCGTACCGGCCGGGGTGCCGGCAGGCGAAGTCGCGGTAGGCGTCGGCCACCGCGGTCAGCGCCGCGCTGCCGGACCGCCCCACCGCGGCGTCGATCATCCCCGCGCCGAGCTCGCGGGTGCCCAGGGTCGCCACCCCCTCCCGCAGCGCCTCCAGGGAGGCGACGTGCTTGTAGAGGCTGGGCAGCTTGACCCCGAGCCGGGCGGCAACCGCCGCCAGGGACAGCTGCTCCCAGCCGACCTCGTCCGCGACCCGCGCGGCCTCGGCGACGACCTTCTCGGGGGTGAGCCCGGCCCTAGGCACCGGCCAGCACCTCCCGGCAGAACCCGACCGTGGCCGGGTTGACCAGCTCGGGGTACTCGACCTGCGGGTAGTGGCCGGCCCCGGGCACCAGCACCAGCCGTGCGTCGAGGCGCGCGGTGATCCACCGGGCCTCCGCCTCCGGGTCCGGGAAGTCGGGGTCGGCCGCGCCCATCACCACCAGCGCCGGCGCGCTCACCCGCGGCAGCCGCTCCTCGGCCGGGGCGTGGCTGGTGCGGGTGGTCGCGGTGAACGCCTTGGCGTGCCCGGGCCGACGCAGGCTCTGCCGGATCGCCTCGACGTGCTCGCCCAGGTCGTCGGGCCGCCGGCCCGGGTAGAGCTTGGGCAGGTACGACGTCCACATCCGCGTCGCCCACGGGCCGCTCATCGCGAGCTTGAACATCCAGGCGAGCAGCGGGTTCATCGGAGGGTTCCTGACGAACGGCCCCACCAGCACCAGGCCGGCGACCGCGTCGGGGCGCTCTGCCGCGGCCCAGACCGCGGCAGCCGCGCCCATCGAGTTCCCGACCAGCAGCGCGGGGCCACCGCCGAGGTGCTCGACCAGGGCCAGGGCGTCCTGCCCGGCGGCCACGTCGTCGTACCGGGAGAAGGTGGCGTCGCTGCCCCCGTGCCCGCGCAGGTCCAGGCAGGCGACCCGGAAGCCGGCGGCGGCCAGGGCCGGGACGGTGCGCCGGTAGGAGGAGCGCAGCTCGCCCATCCCGGGCAGGCAGACGACCAGGGGGCCGTGCCCGGTGACGTCGTACTCCAGCGTGCCCTCGGGCCGCGTGAGCCGCTCGGTCACGGTGTCGAAGTCATTCATCGGAGCTCCAAGAGGAAGAAGAGTTACTTGCATTAGCTAGTTTGCTAATAGGACTAGCCATTGTCAAGACCCCTACCGGGAAACGGCCGGCCCGGTCTGGACCGCCGCGGTGCGTCGTGCCTGCGCCGGCGTAGGGTCAGGCGCCGTGCAGGCATCGGAGGAAGCCGTGGAACCGGTGGTGCTGAACCCGGTCGGCCCGGGCAACTGGCGCGCGCTGGCCGCGCTGGAGGTGGCCGAGGAGCAGCGGGCGTTCGTCGCACCGGTGACCCGGTACCTGAGCATGTGCGCCTACGGGGACGGCCCCTGGCAGCCCCGGGAGGTGGCGGTGGACGGGCGGACCGTCGGCTTCGTGATGCACGCGGTCGACGACGACCAGAGCTACTGGATCGGCGGGCTGTTGGTCGACACTGCCGAGCAAGGCAAGGGTTACGGGCGCGCCGCGGTCCGGCGGCTGATCGACGACGCTCGCGCGGGTGGGCACCCGTCGGTGGCGCTGAGCTACCTGCCCGCCAACACCGCGGCCCGAACGCTCTACCGGAGCCTGGGCTTCGAGGAGACCGGCGAGCGCGAGGACGAGGAGGTCGTCGCCCGGCTCCGGCTCCCCTGACCCCGGGCGACGTCGAGATTGCGACCGCACCGCCTGGGTACCGGCGCCGGATGAGCAACGGTCCGCAGGTGGCAGTGGTGGGCGCCGGCATCGTCGGCCTGAGCACGGCGTACGCGCTCCGGGAGCGGGGCCTCGAGGTGCGGGTGTACGAGAACGGCGTCCCCGGCAACGCGCAGTCCGGAGGCGAGTCGCGCATCTTCCGGCACGCGCACGACGACCCCCGGCTGGTCGACTACGCGAGTGCGAGCCGGGCGACGTACGACGAGTGGGGCCAGCGGCTCGGCGTCGAGCTGGTCTCGGACGACGGGGCGGTCGCCATCGGCCCGTCGGTCGAGGCCCGGCTGCCGGTCTTGGAGCGGGCCGGGGTCGCGGCCCGGCGGATCGACGCCGCCGCGCTCGCGGAGCGGGTCCCGCTGCTCGCGCGGTACGACGGGCCGGCGATGCTCGACGAGCGGGGCGGCTCGATCCGGACCACCAGCACGATCCGGGCTCTCACCGACGCGCTCGGCGACCGGGTGGTGGCCGACGAGGTGCTCGCGCTGCGCCCGACCGGCGGCGGGGTCGAGGTCCGCAGCGGCGGCCGCACCGACCGCTACCGGCGGGTCGTGGTGTGCGCGGGCCGCGGCACCGCGCACCTCGCGCGCACCGTCGGGCTGAGCCTGCCGGTGCAGCAGGCCGCCCACGTCCGGCTGACCTTCGCGGTCCGCGACGACGCGCCCGCGACGCTGGCGACCCTGCAGGACTCCAGCGGAGTGTTCGGGGAGACCGGCGTCTACGCGGCCGCCCTCCCGGGCAACGCCGGCTACGGCCTCGGGCTGAGCGCCACGACCCGGGCCCGCGGCGACGCCAGCCTGACGGCGCCCGACGAGCTGGCGGACCTCGCCGCGCGGGCCGCGGACTACGTCCGTCGCGCGCTTCCCGGGCTGGACCCGGCCCCGGTCGGCGTCCGGCACTGCTGGACCACCGAGCTGCCGTGGGGCGAGGACGGGCTGGCGGTGTGGGAGCGCGACGGCCTGCTGTTCCCGGCCGGCCACAACCTGTTCAAGCAGGCGCCGGGGCTCGGGCGCAGGCTGGCGGCCGTCGCGGACGGCGAACCGCTGCCGGACGAGCTGCGGCCGGAGAGCCGGCTCGGCGCCGCGTGACCCCGGCCGGGTGACCTCGCGACGCGTCCGGCCGCCCGCCGTCCGGACCAGGCCGGGCTGGCGCACCTCCGGGCCCGCTGCACCATAATGACCGGCGTGCTGACCCGAGCCGCGCAGACGCACCTCGCGGGGCTGCCCGCGCACCGCCGAGAGCTCTTCGCGGCCCGGCTGGAGCGGTGGTGGCCGGACCTGCGTGCCGCCCTCGCCGAGGTGTACGACGACCCCGACCACGTCGCGCATCGGCTGGTGGAGCAGGCCGCCGCCGGGTTCGCTGACCGCCCCGACGACCTGCACGCCCTCGACCTGCGCCGCTCGTTGGCGCCGGACTGGTTCCAGCGGCCCGAGGCGCTGGGCTACGCCTGCTACGCCGACCGGTTCGCCGGCACGCTGCGCGGCGTGGCCGAGCGCGCGCCGTACCTGCAGGACCTCGGGGTCGGCTACCTGCACCTGATGCCGTTGCTGCGGCCGCGACCGGCGCCCAACGACGGGGGCTACGCGGTGATGGACTACGAGACGGTCCGACCCGACCTCGGCGACCGCGACGACCTGCGGGCGCTGACCACCGAGCTGCGCCGGCGCGGGATCAGCCTGTGCCTGGACCTGGTGCTCAACCACATCGCCCGCGAGCACGCGTGGGCGGCGGGGGCGCGGGCCGGGGACGCGCGGTTGCGCGACTACTTCCACGTCTTCGCGGACCGGGCGCTTCCGGACGCGTACGAACGCACCATGCCCGACGTGTTCCCCGACTTCGCGCCCGGCAGCTTCAGCTGGGACGACGAGCTCGACGGCTGGGTCTGGACGACGTTCAACGACTACCAGTGGGACGTCAACTGGTCGAACCCGGACGTGCTCTGCGAGTACGCCGACATCATCATGTCGCTGGCCAACGACGGGGTCGAGGTGTTCCGGCTCGACGCGATCGCCTTCATCTGGAAGCGGCTCGGCACCAACTGCCAGAACCAGCCCGAGGTGCACGCGCTCACCCAGGCGCTGCGCACGGTGACCCGGATCGCCTGCCCGGCGGTGCTGTTCAAGGCCGAGGCGATCGTCGGCCCCCAGGACCTGCTCGCCTACCTCGGCACCGGCGTGCACCACGGGAAGGTCAGCGACCTCGCCTACCACAACAGCCTGATGGTCCAGGTCTGGTCGATGCTCGCCAGCAAGGAGACCCGGCTCGCCACCCGGGCGCTGCAGCGGCTCGGGACCCCGCCGACCAGCACGGCCTGGATCACCTACGTCCGTTGCCACGACGACATCGGCTGGGCGATCGACGACGGCGACGCCGCCGCGGTCGGCCTGGACGGTCACCAGCACCGGCGGTTCCTCTCGGACTTCTACTCCGGGGACTTCCCCGGCTCGTGGGCTCGCGGCCTGGTGTTCCAGGAGAACGAGGCCACCGGCGACCGACGGATCTCCGGTTCGCTGGCCTCGCTGGCCGGGCTCGAGGCCGGCGACCCCGACGCCGTACGCCGGATCCTGCTCGCGCACGCCGTGGTGCTGGGCTTCGGCGGGCTCCCGGTGATCTGGATGGGCGACGAGCTCGCGCTGCCCAACGACCCGACCTGGGACGCCGACCCGGCGCACGCCGACGACAACCGCTGGGTGCACCGGCCGCGGATGCCGTGGGCCGACGGCGACCCGCGCGCGGCGCCGGGTCCGCCGGGGCGCGCGGTGTACGACGGGCTCCGGCACCTGGTCGCGGTCCGGGCCGGGACGCCGCACCTGCACGCCGCGGTCGCCGCCGAGGTGCTGGACGCGCGTGACCCCGGCGTGCTGCTGGTCGCGCGACGGCATCCGCTCGGCGCCATGCTCGGCGCCTACAACGTCACCGCGGAGGAGCGCTGCGTGCCGCTCGAGGTGCTGCACGGGCTCGGCCTGGACCTGGGACACGTCGTGGACCGGCTCACCGCCGAGCCGCCGCGCGTGGTCGACGGGGCGGTGCAGATGCCGCCGTACGCCGCTCGCTGGCTGACCGCTCAGGTGCCCGTCCTAGGATGAGGGGACAGTGACCACAGGCGGGTGCCAGCGTCGACGCCCAGCTCGACAGAAGGGGAGCGCGTGACCGCACCGACCGCACTGATGCTGGAGAACGTCCACCCGATCGCCGAGGAGATCCTCACCCAGGCCGGGATCACCGTGAAGACCGTGGCCGGGGCGCTGGACGAGAACGAGCTCGTCGATGCCCTCGCCGACGTCGACCTCGTCGGCATCCGGTCCAAGACGCAGGTGACCGACCGGGTGCTGGAGCGGGCGACGCACCTGACCGCTATCGGTGCGTTCTGCATCGGCACCAACCAGATCGACCTGGCCTCGGCGTCGCGGCGCGGCGTCGGGGTGTTCAACGCCCCGTTCTCCAACACCCGCAGCGTCGTGGAGCTCGCGATCGCGGAGATCATCGGGCTGACCCGGAGGCTGACGGAGAAGAACGCCTCGTTGCAGGCGGGGGTCTGGGACAAGTCGGCCCAGGGGGCGCACGAGGTGCGCGGCCGCCGCCTCGGCATCGTCGGCTACGGCAACATCGGCAGCCAGCTGTCGGTGGTCGCCGAGGCCCTGGGCATGTCGGTGTCCTTCTACGACATCGAGGACAAGCTCGCGCTGGGCAACGCCTACCGGTGCGCCTCGCTGGAGGAGCTGCTCGACGGCGCGGACGTGGTCTCGCTGCACGTGGACGGCCGGGCCGGCAACGCCGGGCTGTTCGGCGAGGCGCAGCTGCGGCAGATGCGCAAGGGCGCGATCTTCCTCAACCTCTCCCGGGGTTTCGTCGTCGACCACGAGGCGCTGCGCGAGCACATCCTGTCCGGGCACCTCTCCGGCGCCGCGGTGGACGTGTTCCTCGAGGAGCCGAAGCGGCAGGGCGAACCGTTCGGCTCCACGCTGCGTGGGCTGCCGAACGTGATCCTCACCCCGCACATCGGCGGGTCCACCGAGGAGGCGCAGGAGGACATCGGCCGGTTTGTGGCCGGCAAGCTGCGGGACTTCGTGCAGACCGGCGCCACGCCGATGAGCGTGAACCTGCCGAACCTCGGGCTCGAGCACGCCCCCGGCACGCACCGGTTGGCCCACCTGCACCACAACGTGCCGGGGGTGCTGGCCCGGGTGAACGGCGTGCTGGCCGAGCGCGGCGTCAACGTGGAGAGCCAGGTGCTGACCACCCGAGGCGAGCTCGGCTACCTGCTGACCGACATCGGGCGGGACTACTCCACCGACGTGATCGAGGAGCTCACCGGGCTCCCGGAGACCGTGCGCCTGCGGATCATCGACTGAGCCGGCGACGGCCTGGCTGCGCACCAACGCGGCCGCCTGGGCCGACCGCGGCCCGGTTGCCGACCTCGGCGTGGTGGAGGTCGCCACGGGCCGTCTCGCCGGATGCGTCGGCATCCAACGCGGGCTGGACTACCTGAGGCCCGGCCAGGTGAACCTCACCTACGCGCTGTACCCGCAGTGCCGCGGCCGCGGGCTCGCCACGCGTGCAGTGCGGCTCGCCATGGAGGTCGCCCGCCGGCGGGAGACGGCTGGCGAGTTCGTGATCCGGGTCGCGCCGGACAACCTCGCGTCGATCCGGGTCGCGCAGCGACTCGGCTTCGACCTCGACCGCGTCACCGATGACAGGCTGGCCCGGTTGCAGTGGCACGTCGTTTCCGCAAACCGCGACTGACGGCGGTCGTGCCAGTGCCGGGTGCGGTGTCCCGGGTGCGAGAGCTCGGGCGGGCCGACCGCGCGGCCGGAGCTCAGGTCGGTGTCGCGGCCAGCGAGGCCGTGGCCCGCGCCAGCTCCGCGACCCGGTCCCAGTCCCCGGCGGCCACCGCGTCCCGCGGGGTCAGCCAGGAGCCGCCGACGCAGCCGACGTTGCCCAGCGACAGGTAGTCGGCCGCGTTCTCGGCGTTCACCCCGCCGGTGGGGCAGAACCGCGCCTGCGCCAGCGGTGACGCCACCGCCCGCAGGAAGGCGGCGCCGCCGGAGGCCTCCGCGGGGAAGAACTTCATCTCCGAGCAGCCGCGCTCCAGCAGCTCGAGGATCTCGGAGACCGTGGCGATGCCGGGCAGGTGCGGAAGGCCGCTGTCGGCCATCGCGTCCAGCAGCGTCGCCGTGCTGCCGGGGGAGACGAGGAACTGTGCCCCCGCGTCGGCGGCGGCCTTGACCTGGCCGGGCTCGACGATCGTCCCGGCGCCGACCAGGATCTCCGGCACCTCCTGCGCGATCCGGCGGATCGCGTCGAGCGCGGCGGGGGTGCGCAGCGTCAGCTCGATCACCGGCACCCCGCCCGAGACCAGCGCGCGCGCCAGCGGTACGGCGGACCCGGGGTCGTCGACCACCACCACGGGGATGACGGGGACTCGGCTCAGAAGGGACTCGGGCACGGGGGTCTCCTGGGGGTTCATGCGAGGGCGGACGGGAACACGCTGGCACCCTGGTCGGCCGGGCCGACCGCGGTGCGGAAGCTGGCGAACAGGTCGCGGCCGGTGCCCACCCACTCGGAGTCGCCGGGAGCGGCACCGGCGGCCGGACGCCCCGCGAGCTCGGCATCGCCGACGTGCAGCTCGAGCTGCCCGCTCCCGGTGTCCACGGTGACCAGGTCGCCGTCGCGGACCTTGGCGATCGGGCCGCCGGCCGCGGCCTCGGGGGTGAGGTGGATCGCGGCCGGCACCTTGCCGGAGGCGCCGGACATCCGCCCGTCGGTGACCAGGGCGACCCGGTGGCCGCGGTCCTGCAGCACCCCGAGGGCCGGCGTGAGCTTGTGCAGCTCGGGCATCCCGTTGGCGGTCGGGCCCTGGTAGCGGAGCACCGCCACGAGGTCGCCGTCGAGCCCGCCGTCGTCGAAGGCGGCCAGGAAGTCGGCCTGGTCGTCGAAGACCCGCGCCGGGGCGGTCACGATCCGGTGCTCGTCGGCCACCGCGGAGACCTTGACGACGCTGCGGCCGAGGTTCCCCTCCAGCATCCGCAGCCCGCCGTCCTTGCGGAACGGGTCGTCGACGCCGCGCAGCACGGCGGTGTCGTGGCTGGCCTTCGGGCCCTCCTCCCAGACCACCCGGTCGCCGTCGAGCCTCGCCTCGCTGGTGTAGCGCCACAGCCCCTTGCCGAAGACGGTCTGCACGTCCTCGTGCAGCAGGCCGGCCTTGAGCAGCGAGTGCACGACGAAGCCGAGCCCGCCGGCGGCGTGGAAGTGGTTCACGTCGGCCGACCCGTTCGGGTAGATCCGCGCCAGCAGCGGGACCACCGCGGACAGCTCCGACAGGTCGTCCCAGGTGAGCGTGATGCCGGCCGCGCGGGCGATCGCCACCAGGTGCATGGTGTGGTTGGTGGAGCCGCCGGTGGCCAGCAGCGCCACGCAGCCGTTGACGATCGCGCGCTCGTCCACCAGCTCGCCGACGGGTGTGTACTCGTCGCCGAGCGCGGTCAGGCCGGTCACCCGGCGCGCCGCCTCGGCGGTCAGCGCCTCCCGCAGCGGCGTGCCCGGGTTGACGAAGCTCGACCCCGGCAGGTGCAGCCCCATCACCTCCATCAGCAGCTGGTTGGAGTTGGCGGTGCCGAAGAACGTGCAGGTGCCCTCCGAGTGGTACGAGGCAGCCTCCGCGTCCAGCAGCGCGGCGCGGTCGACGCGGCCCTCCGCGTAGAGCTGGCGCACCTTGGACTTCTCGCCGTTCGGCAACCCCGACGGCATCGGCCCGGCCGGCACGAAGACCGTCGGCAGGTGACCGAAGGACAGCGCGCCGATCAGCATGCCGGGCACGATCTTGTCGCAGACGCCCAGCATCAGCGCGCCGTCGAACATGTCGTGGGACAGCGCGATGGCCGTCGACATCGCGATCACGTCGCGGCTGAACAGCGACAGCTGCATGCCGTCGCGGCCCTGGGTGATCCCGTCGCACATCGCCGGCACGCCGCCGGCGAACTGGGCGACGCCGCCGCCCCGGATCACGGCCCGCTTGAGCTGGGCCGGGTAGCTCTCGAACGGCTTGTGCGCGGACAGCATGTCGTTGTAGGCGGACACGATCGCCACGTTGGGCTTCACGGTCCCGCGCAGGGCCTTCTTGTCCGGTGCGCCGGCGCCGGCGAACCCGTGCGCCAGGTTGGCGCAGGCCAGCCGGCCGCGGGCGGGGCCGCGCTGGGCGGCGGACCGGACCCGGGCGAGGTACGCCGACCGCTCGGTGCGGCTGCGCTCCGAGATGCGCTCGGTGACCTCGGCGAGGACGGGATGGACGTTGCGGTAGGGCATCAGCTGCTGCTCTCGTGCCAGGCGCGACCGTCGCGCTCGATGAGGGTGGTCGCGGCGGTGGGACCACTGGTTCCGGAGGGGTAGGGGCGGGGACCGTGGTCGGCGTGCGACCACGCGTCGAGGATGGGCTCCACCCAGGCCCAGGCGGCCTCGACCTCGTCGCGGCGCATGAACAGCGTCGGGTTGCCGCGGACCACGTCCATCAGCAGGCGCTCGTAGGCGTCGGGGGAACGGCGCTGGAAGGTCTGGGCGTAGTTGAGGTTCAGCGAGACCGGTCGCAGCCGGATCCCGCCGGGGCCGGGCTCCTTGGCGGTCATGTGCAGCCGCATCCCCTCGTCGGGCTGGAGCTGGATGACCAGGCGGTTCGGCTCGCTGGTGCCGTCGCTGCCGGGGAACATCGGGTGCGGTACCGGCTTGAACTGGATCACGATCTCCGAGCAGCGCCGGTCCATCCGCTTGCCGGTGCGCAGGTAGAACGGCACCCCGGCCCAGCGCCAGTTCTGCACCTCGGCCTTGATCGCGACGAAGGTCTCCGCGCGGCTTCCGGGGCGCTCGGCGTCCTCGGCGTACGACGGCACCGCGGCGCCGTCCACGAGGCCCGGGCCGTACTGTCCCGCGACGGTCAGCCGGCCGACGTCCTGCGCGGCCATCGGGCGCAGTGCCTGCAGCACCTTCAGCTTCTCGTCGCGCACCGTCTCGCGGTCGACGTACGTCGGGGGCTCCATCGCGACCAGGCACAGCAGCTGGAGCAGGTGGTTCTGCACCATGTCCCGCAGCGCGCCGGACGCGTCGTAGTAGTCGCCGCGCGCGCCGACCCCGAGCGACTCGGCCGCGGTGATCTGCACGTGGTCGATGGACGTCGCGTTCCACAGCGGCTCGAGGAAGGTGTTGGCGAACCGGGTGACCAGCAGGTTCTGGACGCTCTCCTTGCCCAGGTAGTGGTCGATCCGGAAGATCTGGTACTCGTCGAACACCGCCCCCACCGCGTCGTTGACCGCGCGGGCCGAGGCGAGGTCGTGCCCGATCGGCTTCTCCAGCACCACCCGTGAGTGCTCGGTGACCAGCCCGTGGCCCGCGAGCCGGCTGCTCACCGGGCCGAACAGTCTCGGGGCGCAGGCGAGGTAGAAGACCCGCACCCGGTCCGGGCCCGCGCCGTGCAGCCGGCCCGCGAGCGCGGGCCAGGCCTGGTCCTCGTCGATGTCCAGGCTGACGTGGCCGAGCCGGGCGAGGAAGCGCTCGACGGTCGCGTCGTCGATCTCGTCCGCGGCGACGAACCGCGGCAGCTCGCCGCGGATCTTGTCCCGGTAGCCGTCGTCGTCGAGGCCCGCGCGCGACACCGCGAGGACGCAGGTGCCGGGCGGCAGCTGACCGTCGCGGTCGCGGAGGTAGAGGGCGGGAAGCAGCTTGCGGACCGCGAGGTCACCGGTGCCGCCGAAGACGACGAAGTCGCAGGGCGCGACGGGCGGTACGACGGACATCAGGTCTCCCGGGCGGTGGGGGCACGTACCCGTCGAGAGTAGAGGTACTTACGATCACTGTCGAGCAGACTTCAGTATTTTGAAGTGCATAAGTAACCGGAGTTCGGTCGTTTCATCGTGGTTCAATGGCCGACATGCCCGCACGTGTCGCCTCTCCCGCCACGGCCGGCGAGGTGTTCGAGCTGATCCGCTCCGGGAGCACCCGCACCCGCGGCGAGATCGGCCGGGAGACCGGGCTGTCCCGCACCGCGGTCGCCGCCCGGGTGGGCGCGCTGATCGCTTCCGGCCTGGTGGTCGAGGCCGAGGAGGCGGAGTCGACCGGGGGGCGGCCGCCGGTGCGGCTGCGGTTCGAGCGCAGCGCGGGGCTGGTGCTCGCCGGCGCGATCGGCCGCAGCCGCACCCAGCTCGCGGTCTGCGACCTGGACGGGCAGGTGCTCACCGCGGCAGACCTGGACCAGGAGGTGGGCGCGGGGCCGGACCAGATCATGCCGGCGGTCGCCCGGCGGTTCGACGCGCTGTTGGCGGAGGCCGGCCGGCTCCGTGGCGAGGTGCGGGGGGTCGGCCTGAGCCTCCCGGGCACGGTCGACCTCGAACGGGGCCAGAGCCTGGACTCGCCGATCATGCGCGGCTGGGACGGGGTGCCCCTCGCGCCGTACCTGCACTCGCTGGTGCGGGTGCCCACGTTCGTCGACAACGACGTCAAGGTGATGGCCCTCTCGGAGCGGCGCGGCCACCTCGAGCAGTTCCAGAACGTGGTCACGGTCAAGGCGTCGACCGGGCTCGGCGCGGGGATCGTCGCCGACGGCCGGCTGGTCCGGGGCGGGCTCGGCGCGGCCGGCGAGATCGGGCACACCAAGACGCCGGCGGCGCACGGTCGGGTCTGCCGGTGCGGCGACGTCGGCTGTCTCGAGGCCGTCGCGGGCGGCTGGGCGCTGGTGGCGACGATGCAGGAGGCGGGCGTGGACGTGGGTCATATCCGGGACCTGGTCGCACTGGCGCTCGACGGCGACGCCGAGGCCCGGCGGCTGATCCGCGAGAGCGGGCGGCGGACCGGCGAGGTCCTCGGGGGCGTGGTGAACGCGCTGAACCCCGAGGCCGTGGTCATCGGCGGCGACATGGCGCCTGCCTACGACACGTTCGTGGCCGGGGTCCGCGAGACGGTGTACAGCCACGCGACCGCGCTGGCCACCCGCGAGCTGCGGTTCCTGCCCGCCACCCACGGCGAGCGCTCGGGCGTGGTGGGCTGCGCCTCGCTGGCGCTGGAGCACGTGCTCAGCGCGCACGCCGTGGACCTGGCCCTGGGCGGGTCGGCCTGAATCACCGACGTGCGCACCTCCGGCCCCGGGGGGCCGGAGGTGCGCACCTGCGCAGGTGTGGCCCTGCGCGCGGACCGTGCGGGGGCCAGAGGTGCGCACGTGCGCGGTTGTGGCCCTGCGCGCGGCGTTAGCGGTGCCGGTGGGCCCGAGCGCCGCTGGCCGGGTCGAGGAACAGCGGCTTGCGCGACGGCTTGCGCCACTGGAACATCCCGTCGAGCGAGCCCGCCAGGTGGTCGTAGGACCCGGCGATCCGCTCGCCGCCCAGCCAGTTGTCCTCGACGAACCTCAGGACCGACGTCTGGTCGGTCACGGTGTGGTCGACGGTGTTCCGCTTGGCGTACGGCGACAGCACCAGCAGCGGCAGGCGGGGCCCGTAGCCGCAGCGGTCCTGGAACCCGTCGAGCATGTCGGTGCTGGCGCCGGCCGGCGTGTGGTTGCACGCGGCGGGGCCGTTCAGCGCGTCGTCCCCGGTACTGGAGGAGTTCACGATCGGCGAGGGCTGGTGGTCGTACCAGCCGTCGCTGTCGTCGTAGGCCAGCACCACCGCGGTCGACTTCCACTCCGGCGACCGCTGCAGCCTGTTCATCACGTCGACGACGAAGTGCTGCTCGTCGACCGGGTCGGAGTAGGCCGCGTGGCCGTCCTGGTAGCCCGGTGCCTTGAGGAAGCTCACCGACGGCAGGTGGTGCGCGTGCAGCGCGGCGTACCAGTCGGTCATGTCGTACTGGTGGTTGGCCTGGCCGTCGTGCCCGATCTCCGCGACCGACGCCGGCGGCGTGTGGTCGGGGTTGGCGGTGCTCTTGTAGTACTGGAACGGCTCGTGGTGCGGGATGTAGTCCCCGCTGGTCACGCCCGCGACGTTGGCGTGCTGGGCCGAGCAGTCCCGGAAGCCGCCCTCGAACCAGCCCCAGCTCACGCCCTTGGCGTTGAGCAGGTCGCCGATGTTGCGGCCCTTCATCTCGACCGTGTCGTACTTCGGGTTCGCGCACCTGTCGAAGTACGGGTCGGGGTCGTTCGTCACGGTGCCGACCCCGTCCGCGTCGGGGTTGCGCACGCCGTACGACGGGTCGGTGGTGACGTGCCCGTCGCCGCCGTTGCCGGTCGCGTGGTTCACCGCGTCGCCGGTCTGGCCAGAGACCAGGTTCAGCGCGCCGGGGGTGGAGGGCCCGAACGTGGTGTTGTAGGAGCTGTCGCTCATCGCGAAGCGCTGCGCGTAGTTCCACAGCCCGGTGACGGTGTTGCCGTCGTAGTAGTCCATGACCAGGCCCGGCTCGGAGTGCATGCGGCTGTCGCAGGTCTCCTTGTCGGTGTACTGCACGAACTTGTCCATCGCGCCGGCGTCGTACGCCTTCTGCTCGTTGGTGTAGCCGTGGTCCTGGTCGCAGGTGACGGCCTGGTCCGGGCCGAGCCGCTGCGGGTTGGCCGGCGAGTCGTCGGCGAACCGGTTCGGGTTGTGAGTCAGCAGGCCGTCCTGCTCGAGCCCGTTGACCCTGGGCGTCCCGGGCCTGGCGTGGAACGGCGTGCCGTTCGTGTTCGCCGCGTGCGGGTAGGTGCCGAAGTAGTGGTCGAAGGAGACGTTCTCCCCGAAGATCACCACCAGGTGCTTGATCGGGGTCGCGGTCCCGGGCTCGTGCGGCTGTGCCTGCGCCGGCGTCGTCATCGCCGCGGTCACCACCGCCGTCGTCACGGCCGCCGCCGTCGCGGCTCTGGCCCAGCTGGATCTGCGCAACATCTGGTTTCTTCCTCTCGTCAGCCCCCGACGACCCGCTCGTCGAAGCGCCCCAGAGTTTGGTTGTCCCAAGGGGCCGGCGGGTGGCGCGCGCGTGAACTGCGGGAGAAACAGACGCGGTTTCCCGGTGGTGGCGGCGGGGACGCCGTCCGCGGAGTGACCGCCGCTCCGGGCCGTGCTGTCCCCCAAGCCCGGCTGCCGCCATGATGGCGGTGTACTCAGACCTAAGGAGGCGTAGGTGGCGCGGTTCGACGTGGTCGTGGTCGGTGCGGGAATCGTGGGCCTGGCGGTGGCCCGGGAGGTCTCGGTGCGGCACCCGCAGCTGGCTGTCGCCGTGGTCGAGAAGGAGCCCGGGGTGGCCGCGCACCAGACCGGCCACAACTCCGGCGTCGTGCACGGGGGGATCTACTACCGGCCGGGCTCGCTCAAGGCGCGGCTGTGCGTCGAGGGAGCGCGGCGGATGTACGAGTACTGCGAGGAGCACCGGGTCGCGCACCGCCGGTGCGGCAAGCTGGTCGTCGCGGTCCGGGAGGACGAGCTGGGCCGCCTCGACGAGCTCGAGGCGCGGGGCCGGGCGAACGGGGTGCCCGGGCTCCGCCGCGTCGGTGCACGGGAGATCCGCGAGATCGAGCCGAACGCGACCGGGGTCGCGGCGCTGCATGCACCGAACACCGGGATCGTCGACTACTCCGACGTCGCCCGGGCGATCCACCGCGAGCTGGTCGGCCGCGGGGTGCACTTCGAGCTCGGCACCGAGGTGCTCGAGCTCGCCGAGAGCCGGGGCTCCGTGGCGCTCACGCTCTCCACGGGCGCGCGGCTCGACGCCGGGCGGGTGGTCGTCTGCGCCGGGCTGTGGGCCGACCGGCTGGCGCGGCGCTCGGGCGCCCCGGCCGACCCGCGCATCGTGCCGTTCCGGGGTGCCTACCTCCGGCTGCGCCGCACCGAGCCGCCCGTGGTGCGCGGCATGCTCTACCCGGTCCCCGACCCTCGGCTGCCCTTCCTCGGCGTGCACGTCACCCCGCAGGTCGACGGGCACGTGCTGCTGGGCCCCACCGCGATGATGGTCCCGTCCCGGGACGGCTACCGGGTGCGGACCGTGCGCGGCCGCGACGTCTGGGAGTCCCTGTCGTGGCCGGGCACCTGGAAGGTCGCGCGGTCGTTCTGGAGGACTGGCGTCGAGGAGCTGCGGATGGCGACGAGCAGGCGCGCCTTCGTGGCCGCGTCCGCGGAATACGTGCCCTCGCTGCGGGTCGGCGACCTCGACGGCACGTTCCACGCCGGGGTGCGTGCGCAGGCGGTCGCACGCGACGGCTCGCTGGTGGACGACTTCGTGATCTCGCACCTCGGCCCGGTCAGCCACGTGCGCAACGCACCGTCGCCCGCCGCGACGTCGGCGTTCGCCATCGGCCGGGAGCTGGTGGACCGCATCGAGGACCACGCCCGGACCGGCTGACCGCCGGGAGCCGCCGCGCATGGCGGCGGAGCACTCCGGGTATCCGGGTGGCAGCCCGCCGCCCGACCGACCACCGAGAGGAGCCGGATGTACGCCGGTCCCGCCGCGATGGCGCTGCTCGCGGTGCTGGCCGTGGCGGCGCTGTGGCTGACCGGGCGCTCGACCGCGGTCACCGCCGACCCGCTGATCTGCATGCCGTACCTGTCCGGCTGGCACCCCGAGGAGCACGCGCTGTCCCGGTACCACGTCCGGTGGTACCTGAGCACCCTGGTGTTCCTCGCCTTCGACGTCGAGATGCTGTTCATGTACCCCTGGGCGGTGGTGGTGTCCGAGCTCGGTGGCGGGGCGGTCGTGGAGATGTTCGTCTTCCTCGGCGCCCTGCTCGTCGCGGTGTTCTGGGCCCGGCGCGAGGGGGCGTTCCGATGGGCCTGAGCGCGCTGCTGGCCCGCTGGTCGGCCGGCGGGTCCACGTGCTGCCCGTCGAGGCACCCGGAGCGTTCCTGGTGCGGCTCGCGGTGGAGCGCGAGGTCGCGCGCGCGGGGCTGGGCCCTCGCGGCCTCGCCCGCGGACGCCGACCTGCTCGTCGTGTGCGGCCGCCCCGACGACGCGCTGGCCGAGCCGGTGGCGACCGCGTTCGGGCAGCTGCCCGGACCTCGCGCCCGCGTCGACTGGCCGGCCCCGACGAGTACGCCCGGGGCGGAGCGCGGGGTCACAGCCTGCTGGACGCCGGCGCGCAGGCCCGGGACGCCGCCGGGCGCACCGCCGCCGGCGAGGACCACGGCGGCGACCACGGGACAGTGAGCACGGGGACGGCGACCACGGGGACATGGAGATGGCGCCGGCGGGGATCCCGCTCGCCGGGGGCGCCCAGGACCGCGACGGGCTGGAGATGGACGTGCTGCACGTCCCGCTCGGCCCGGTGCTGACGCACTGGCCCGCCGGGCTGGTGCTGCGGTGCCGCCTGCACGGTGACGTGGTGGCCGACGCGTCGGGAGCGGGTCGGACGCGCCGGGGCGCCCGGCCCCGCGGACCGCGGCCCTGCGCCGCCGCGCGCAGCCTGGACGCCGCGGCCGGCTGCTCGCGCTGGCCGGCTGGGGTGCGGGCGCACGGTCCGCCGGCCGCGCGCGCGACGCCTGCCTGGACCGGCGCCCGGACGCCGCCGAGCGGCTCGCCGGCTGCACCGCCGGTCGCCCGGGCCCGCCTGCTGCGCTGGACGCTGCGCGGGCTGGGCCCGGTCGACGTGGGGCGTTGCGGTCCGCGGGTCGCGACGTGCCCGCCGGCGACGTCCACGACCGGCTGCTGGCCCTGCCGGCCGGCCCGCGCGAGCTGGCCGGCGCCGCCTGCCGGCCGCCACCCGGCGGGCCCGCGGGAGGTGCTCCGCCCGCGACTGGTCGCGGGCTGGACCTCGCCGCCGCTCGGCTGGTCGTGGCCAGCCTCGGCCCCGACCTGGCCGCCGACGCGCGGGAGGTGGCCGGTGCCTGACCCGGTGTCGCGGTGCTGCGGTCTCGGCGTGGTGGGCGGTGCCCGCCGCGGCCCTGCTCGGTCTGGTCGCCTGGCCGCCGCCGCGCTGGACGGCGCGCTCGCCCGGGCCGCGGGCCGGGGCCCGCGGGCCGGGCTGGGCCGCCGCTGCGGGAGACCGCCCGGCTGCTGCGGCAGCGGCGCCGGGCACCGTCGCGGCCGGACCGCTGCTGTGGCGGGTCGGCGCCGTCCGGCCTGGTGGCTCGCGCTGCTGATGGTCGCTGTGGTGCCGCTGGGCCGCTGGACGCTCGTTCGACATCCCCGTCGGGGTCGTGTGGTTCAACGCGATGGACGTGGTGGTCTGGGCGCTGGTCTGGCTGGCCGGCTGGGGAGCCAACTCCGCATTCGCCTGGTCGCCGGCTACCGCTTCCTGGCCCAGGCGCTGGGCTACGAGCTGCCGCTGATGTTCGCGCTGACCGCGCCCGCCGGTGGCCGCGGGCAGCCTGCGGGTCGGGGACGTGGCCGCCGCCCAGGACGGCTGTGGTTCGTGGTCTGGATGCCGGTGGCCTTCGTGGTGTTCTGCCTCGCCGTCGTCGCGTTCTCGGTGTGGGGGCCCGTTCGCCGCGCCGGCGGGCAGCGACCTCGCCGGCGGCGTGCTCGCCGAGCTGTCCGGCGTGGACCGGCTGCTGGTCCTCGCCGGCCGGTACGCCCTGCTGGCCGCCGGCGCCGCCTTCGCGGTCCCGCTGTTCCTCGGCGGCGGCGCCGGCCCGGTGCTGCCCGGCGGGGCTGTGGGTGCTGGTCAAGACCGCCGCGCTGCTCGGGCGTGCTGGTCGCGCTCCGCCGCCGGCTGCCCGCGCTGCGGCCGGACCGGTTCGCCGAGGCCGGCCTGGCTGGTGCTGCTCCCGCTGGTGCTGCTGCAGCTGCTCGTCGTCTCCATCCTCGCCGTGGGAGGGGCTGACCGTGGTCGTCGACCTCGTGTTCTGGGTGCTGGCCGTCGTCGCCGTGCTCGCCGGGGCCGCGGTCTTCCAGGTCGACTCGATGGCCCGGGCCACCTACGCGCTGGCGGTGTCCTTCGTCGCGGTCGGGCCGTGGCGCTGCTGCTGCGACCTGGACTACCTCGGCGTCGTCACCGTGCTGATGATGGTGATGGAGATGGCCATCATGGCCGTCTACATGGTCATGTACATGGGGATGAACCCGGCGCTGATGCCGATGAGCATGGTGCACGGCAACGCACCGCGCTGGCCGTCGCGGTCGGCACGTTCCTCGCTGCTCGCCGCCGGGGCGCTGCTGGTGCCGTGGCCGACCCGGCGGGGCGCGCCCGCCGCCGGACGCCACGGCCGCGCTCGGCGAGGCGATCATGGGCTCGAAGATGCTGGTGATGATGGCGGTCAGCCCGGTGATGTTCGCCACGATCGTCGCCGGCGTCGTGCTGGCCGCCGCCCGCGGACGCTACGACCGGCTCGGCGACGACCTGCGCCGCGCCGGCGGACGACCCGCAGCCGGGGGGTGCGGGACGATGACCCTGCAGACCGTCCTCCTGGTCGCCGCCGCGCTGTTCGGCGTCGGTCTCTACGGCGCGATGTCCCAGCAGGTCGTGGTCATGGTGATGATGGGCCTGGAGCTGATGATCAACGGCGTGATCCTCGCCGCCGGCGGCGTTCTGGTGGTTCCTCGCCCCCGCCCCGACGGCCAGGTGCTGCTGCTGGTGGTGATCGCCGCGATGACGGTGGAGATGGCGATGGGCTTCGCGGTCGCCACCCTGCTGCACCGCGCGCGCGGCGCCGACATGACCGACATGGCCACGGACCTGTCCGCGATGACGCGGCGCGCTGCTGTGGGCGCCTGGTCGCTGCTGCCGGCGGTCGCCGGCGGGCGCTGGCGCCTGCGCCGGGCGCCGGCGACCGCGCGGCCGCGGCGGTCGTCGGTCGGCGACCGCGGCGCTCGTGCTCGTGCTGGCGGTCGTCGTCGCGCTCGGCCGGCCGCGCACCGGCGGCGCCGTTCCTCGCCGGCGCCCGCTTCGGCCTGGCCGTCGACGGGCTCGCCGCGCTCGTCGCTGCCGACCGTCGCCGCCGTGACGCTGCTGGTGCTGGTCTTCGCCGCCGGCGACGTGCACGGCGGCCGGGCCCGCTTCCACGGGCTGATGCTGCTGTTCGCCGCGGCCGCGCTGCTCACGGCCGCGGCCACCACGCTGCCCGCGCTGCTGCTCGCCTGGGAGGTGATGGGCGCGACGTCGTACGCCCTGATCGGCTTCCGGTGGCGCGAGGACCACCGGGTGGCCGCCGGGCCCACCGCCTTCCTGACCACCCGCACCGCCGACCTCGGGCTGTACCTGGCCGCCGGCGCGGCGCTGGCCGGCGGCACCGGCCTCGCGCTGGCCGACCTGCCCGACGCGACCGCGCGGCTGGCGGCACGTGTCGCGGCCGGGGTGCTGGTCGCGGCTCTCGGCAAGGCGGCGCAGCTGCCGTTCTCCTTCTGGCTGTCCCGGGCGATGGACGGCCCGAGCCCGGTCAGCGCGCTGCTGCACTCCGCGGCGATGGTGGCCATGGGCGGCTACCTGCTGCTGCGGACCGCGCCGCTGCTGGAGGCGACCGGCTGGGCGGCCACCACCGCCGCCTGGGTCGGCGCGCTCACCGCGCTGGTGCTCGGCGCGGTCGCCGTCGCCCAGAACGACCTCAAGCAGCTGCTCGCCGCCTCCACCTCCGCCCAGCTCGGCTTCGTCGTGCTGGCGGCCGGGGTCGCGGCGGTCGCGGCGGGGCCGCGCACCTGGTCGCGCACGCCGCGACCAAGGCGCTGCTGTTCCTGGCCGCCGGGGCCTGGCTGTCGCGCGCTCGGCACCAAGCAGCTCGCCGCGCTGCGCGGCGCCGCGCGGCGCTGGCCGCTGGTCGGCGTCGCGGCGGCCGTCGGTGCGCTGTCGCTGGCCGGCGTGCCGCCGCTGTCGCTGTGGGCCACCAAGGACGCGGTGCTCGCCGCCGCGCTGCGAGCGAGTCCATCGCGCTCTACGTCGTCGGCCTGGCCGCCGCGGCGCTGTCCGCGGCCTACGCCGGCAAGGCGCTCGTCGTGGTCTGGCGCGGCCGGCCCGGCGACGCGCGAGGCACGGTACGGACAGCCGAGGAGGCGCGGCAGCCGGCGGGCGCGCCGCGCTCGGGCGGGTCCGCTGCTGGTCGCCCCGTGGTGCCGCTCGCGGCCGGCGCCGCCGTGCTCGGCGTGCTGGCGCTGCCGCCCGCTCGACCAGCGCTGCGCCGGCTGCTCGGCCGGCCGCGCCGAGTCTCGGCGCACCGGCTCGGAGCTGGCGGTCTCGGGCGCGCTGGCGCTGGTCGTGGTGGCCGTGGTCGCCCGGCCGGGTGCTCGCGGTGCTCGAGCCGCCGTGGGCGCCTGCGGGCTGGCTGGGGCTCGAGCGCGCTGGCGCACGCCGCTCGTCGTCCGCCCGGCGCTCCGGCTGGCGCGCGCGGCTGGCCCGCTTCGACGACCGGGTGCTCGACCGCGCCGTCGACGGCGGCGGCCCGGCCGCGGTGGCCGCGCCCGGGGGCGCGCCCGGGTCGACGACCGCGGTCGTCGACGGCGCGGTCGAGCGCCCTCGCCGCCGGCGCCCGGCGGCTCGGCGCGCTGGCCCGCCGGCCGCAGACCGGCCAGCTGCACCAGTACTACGTCCAGGCCGTCGTCGCGTGCTCGCCGCGGCGATCCTCCTGCTCGTGGTGGTGAGGTGAGCGTGCTGTCCCTGATCGTCTTCCTGCCCTGCTCGCGGCCGCTGGCGCTGCTGTCGGCCCGCCGGCTCGGCGACCGCGTGGCCCGCTGGCTCTGGGTGGCCGTCACCGTCGGCGAGCTCGCGCTGGTCGGGGTGGTCTGGGCCGGCTACGACGCCCCGGGCCGGGCACCTGGCCTTCGAGGAGCAGGTGGCGCTGGATCCCCGGCGGTGGGCAGCAGCTACCACGTCGGCGTCGACGGGCTGTCGCTGCCGCTGCTGGCGATGACCGCCGTGGTGTTCGCCGCGTGCGCCGTCTACGCGCTGCGCGAGCAGCGACCGCCCGCGGCTCCAGCGGCGCTGTTCCTGTTCCTGCGAGTCCACCTGCCTCGGGCTGTTCGCCGCCGCCGACCTGATCGTGTTCTTCGTCTTCTTCGACCTGTCCATCGTCGGCATGTACTTCGTCATCGCCGGCTGGGGCACGGCGACGCGGCCCGGTCGGCGCTGAAGTTCTTCCTCTACACCTTCCTCGGCTCGCTGGCGCTGCTGCTGGGGTTCATCGGGCTCTACGTCGCCGCCGACCCGCACACCTTCGACATGGTGCAGCTGGCCGCAGCAGCCCCCGCTGCGGGCACCGCGCTCGGCGGGCGGCCTGGTGCTGGCCGCGATCCTGCTCGGGCTGGCGGTGAAGACCCCGACCGTTCCCGTTCCACACCTGGCTGCCGCCCGCGCACACCGACGCCCCGGCGTCGGCTCGGCGGTGCTGGCCGGGGTGCTGCTGAAGATGGGCACCTACGGCTTCGTCCGGATCGCGATGCCGATGCTGCCCGGGCGCCTGGCGGGCCTGGGCGCCGGTGGTGATCGCCGTGGGCGTGGTCTCGGTGCTCTACGGCGCGCTCGTGGCGCTGGCGCAGACCAACCTCAAGCGGATGATCGCCTACACGTCGGTCAACCACATGGGCTACGTCGTGCTCGCGGTCGGCGCCGCCGGGCTGGTCCGGCGGCACCACCCAGGCCCGCGGCGTCGCGGTCACCGGCGCGGTCACCCAGATGGTCAGCCACGGCCTGATCACCGGCGCGCTGTTCCTGCTCGCCGGCGTGCTGCACGACCGCGCCGGCAGCTACGACATGGACGACTTCGGCGGGCTGGCCGCGACCGGCCCCGCGCTTCGCCGGGCTCTTCGCGGTCGCCGCGTTCGCCTCGCTGGGCCTGCCGGCGCTTCTCGGCTTCATCGCCGAGTTCCAGGTCTTCACCGGCAGCATCGCCACCGCCCGGTCACCGCGGTCGCGCTGCTCGGCATCCTGGTCACCGCCGCCCTGTTCCTGCGGGCGCTGCAGCGGGTGCTGACCGGCAGCACCCGCGGGCTCGGCGGGCGGATTCCCCGACCTCCGGCCCCCGAGCTGCCGCGGCCGGCGCGCTGCTGCCGCTGTCCCTGCTGATCGGTGTGCTGCCCCGCCCGCTGCTGGACGTCGTCGAGCCGGCGGCGCCCACGGCCGTCGTCGACTGGTCGGTCGGTGAGCCGAGCATGAGGACCGCGCCTCGCCCTGCTGCCCGAGCTCTGCTGCTCGCGGGCGGCCTGCCGCTGCTGGTCCTGGGCTCCTTCCTGCCCCGGGAGCGGCAGTGGCGGCCGCGGGTGCTGCCGCGCCGCGCTGCTCGCGCAGCGGCGCGCCGCGGCCGTGGCGCTGGCGGGGCGCCCGCGCCGTGTTCGATCGACCTTCACCGTCGACACCGCCACCGGCGCGACCCGGCTGGTCGCCGTGCTGGCGGCCCTGCTGGTGCGTCGCGCTCGGCGGCGACGAGCTGGCCGGGCACCCGCGGGAGAGCGAGACCTACGCGCTGCTGCTGCTCGCGCGGGCTCGGCGCTGCTGCTCGCCGGCGCCAGCGACCTGCTGGTGCTGGCCGTCGGGTTCCTGCTGGCCAGCATCCCGCTCTACGGCCTGGTCGGCCTGCCCCGCAGCGCCGGGTCCGCCGAGGCCGCGCTGAAGACCTACCTGCTCGGTGCGCTGTTCGGGATCCTGCTGCTGCTCGGCGTCACGGTCCTGTACGGCGTCGCCGGGGGCGACCGCCTACGCCGCGCTGGCGGCCGGGCTGCGGCCGCCCCCGCGGCGGCGGTCGTCGCCGGCGCGGTGGGAGTGCTGGCCGGGCTGCTGTTCAAGGCCGGCGGCGTCCCGGCCACTTCTGGGTGCCCGACGCCGCGCAGGCCGCCCGGCCCGCGGCCGCGTTCCTCACCACGGTGCCCAAGGTGGGCGCCCTGGTCGCCGTCTCCCGGCTGGTGACGTGCTGCCCGGGCGGTGGCCTGGCCGCTGCTGGTCGGCGTGCTCGCCGCGGTCAGCATGACGCTGGGCAACCTGGCGGCCTCGGCCAGACGACCCCCGGCGGCTGCTCGGCTGGTCCACGGTGAGCCAGGTCGGCTACCTGCTGATGCCGGTGGCCGTGGCGGGCAGCCCGGCCGGCGCTGCCGCGCTGCTGATCTACCTGGCCGGCTACGCCGTCACCAACCTCGCCGCCTTCGCGGTGCTCGCCGCGTCCCGACCGCGACCTGGCGGACTACCGGGGCCTGGCCCGGGCGCGGCCGTGGCTCGCGGGCGCGCTGTGGTGGCGCTGCTGGGCCTGGTGGGCACGCCGCCGACGGCGGTCTTCGTCGGCAAGCTCACCATGTCCACCGCGGCCTGGGACGGCGGCTGGCCTGGCTGGCGGTGGTCGCCGCTGGTGAACACCGTGGTGAGCCTCTTCTACTACCTGCGCTGGATGGCCCCGGCCTTCCGGCCCGGTGAGGGCCTCGAGCGCACCGCGCGCGGCGCGTTCGTGCCGCTGCCGTGGGCCGATGTCGTCGACCGCCGTCACGGCTGCAGCGCTGAGCGTGCTCGTCGGCGTCGGCGCCGGTCTCCTGTGGCCGGTGCTGTCCGGCCCCCTGCTCGGCTGACTGGGTCGGCGAGGAGGCCGGCCGGTGCTCGGCGGCCGTCAGCGGGCGGGGAGCAGCCGGTGGGTGGCCTCGTCGAGGATCCGGACCACCTCGTCGACGTCGCGTCCGGCGGCAACCCCCACCATCGCCCCGAGGAACAGCGTGCTGAGGATGCGGGCCGCGGACTCCAGCTCGTCGTCGTCGAAGCCGCCGTGGTCGCCGGCCCGCAGCGCGTCCCCGATCCACGCGGCGCGCTCCGGGCCGAAGCCGACCTGCCCCTCGACCGCGGTGAGCGCGGGCGCGCTGGCGACGTAGGCACGGTAGAGCGCCTGGTAGAGCAGCGGTCTCTCGGCCGCGGCCCGCATGATCCTCGCGAACACCCGGCTGAGCCGGGCAGCCGGGGTGTTGCCGCGTGGCGCGCGGTTGCGGACCCCCGCGGTGGACCGCTCGCCGAGCGCCAGCAACGCCTCGACCAGCAGCTGGTCCTTGGAGCTCACGTGCTGGTAGGCCGTCGGCACCGAGACCCCCGCGCGCGCGGCCACCGGGCGGATCCCCACCGCGTCGTACCCGCCTTCGGTGGCCAGCTCGATCGCGGCGTCGATCAGCCGGTCGCGCGTCGCGGCACGGGCGGGGGAGAGCACGCGCTGCACCACGCGTCCCTGGGCTGCGGCTCCGGCATCCATGGGCGGCAGCCTAGAGCGCCGGACCGGTGCCGCGCCAGAGCTGTGTATGACGCTGGTGTAGACATCTGATTGACACATGTCTACCGTGCCTGCTGGACTGCGGGGCAGGACGAGAGCGAGGACCCGCCGATGGACCTACGGGAGACGGCCGAGCAGCAGCAGCTCCGCCAGGAGTTGCGCGACGACTTCGCCGAGCTGCTACCCCCGGAGGGCCAGGCCCTGGACGACGCGAGGGCGGTCCGGTCTCCGCCGCCTCGTCTCCCCCAGATGGGCGCCGACGGCTGGCTCGGGGTGGGCTGGCCCGTGGAGTACGGCGGCCAGGGCCGGCCCCTCGAGGACCAGTTCGTCTTCTTCGACGAGGTGCAGCGGGCCGGGGCACCGTTCCCGTTCGTCACGGTGAACACCGTCGGACCGACGCTCATGCAGTACGGGTCCGAGGAGCAGAAGGACACCTACCTCCCCGGCATCCTGAACGGCGAGATCAACTTCGCCATCGGCTACACCGAGCCCGAGGCCGGCACCGACCTGGCCACCCTGCGGACCCGCGCGGTGCGCGACGGCGACGAGTGGGTCATCGACGGCAACAAGATGTTCACCAGCGGCGCCGACCGCGCCGACTTCGTCTGGCTGGCGTGCCGCACCGACCCCGAGGCCCCGAAGCACAAGGGCATCTCGATCATCCTCGTCCCGACCTCGCCGCGGGTTCTCCGTCACCCCGATCCACACGGTCGGCGAGACGGACACCACCGTCACCTACTACGACGGCATCCGGGTGCCGGTCGACAACGTCGTCGGCGAGGAGAACGGCGGCTGGCGGCTGATCACCAACCAGCTCAACCACGAGCGGGTCGGGCTGGCCGCCCTCGGCGGCCGGGTGATGTCGCTCTTGGAGCAGGTGCGCGCCTGGGCCAAGGACACCGGCACGATCGACCAGCCGTGGGTGCAGCTGGACCTGGCCCGATGCCACGCCCGGCTCGAGGCCATGCGGCTGCTCAACTGGAGGATGGCGGCGGCGGTCGCGGAGGGCACCCTCCCGCCGCCGAGCGCCGGCCGGCCAAGGTCTACGGCACCGAGAGCCAGGTCGAGGTCTACCGCGCTGCTCGGGTCCTCGGCCCGCGGGCCCGCTCCGCCCCGGCTCACCGGGCGCCGTGCTCGGCGGCCAGCTCGAACGGCGGCCCGGCCGGATCAACACCTTCGGCGGCGGGGTCAACGAGGTCCAGCGCGACATCGTGGCCTACCCGGTTCGGCACGACGAGGTCCGCCCGATGAGAGGAAGACAGAGTACCGGCCGTCCCCGTCCGTGAGCGGCTGTCGGCCTTCGAGGGCCGCGGCGCCCCCGCCCGAGTCGGCCCCGACCCCGTGACCCAGCCGATGATCCGCCACTGGGTGGACGCCATCGGCGACGACAACCCGGTCTACGTCGACGACGAGGCGGCCCGGGCCGCCGGCCACGACGGCATCGTCGCCCCGCCGACCATGCTCCAGGCCTGGACCATGCGCGGGCTGCGCGGCCACCGGCCCCCGCCGCCGCCCCTCGGCGCCGGCAGGAGCTCTTCGCCCTGCTCGACGAAGCCGGCTTCACCTCCATCGTGGCCACCAACTCGAGACCTCGAGCAGGATCGCGACCTGCGGCCCGGCGACCGCATCGCGCTGAGGAAGTCATCGAGTCGGTCTGTCCGACGAGAAGCACACGGCCCTCGGCCTCGGCCACTTCATCACCACGGTGCGAGGTACCGGACGCCGACGGCGAGCTGGTCGGCACCCAGCTCTTCCGCTGCTCAAGTTCAGCCCCCGCCCCCGGCCCGAGGCGCCGCGACGCCGAGGCCGCCCCGGCCCGCCGCGCCCTGCGGCCCGGCCGCGGTGAACCGCGACAACGCCTTCTGCTTCGAGGGGGCCAAGGAGGGCCAGCTGTTGATCCAGCGCTGCGCGCGTGCGGCGCGCTCCGCCACCCACCGGGCCCGTGTGCCCGGAGTGCTCGTCCATCGACTGGGACACCGTCGAGGCCAGCGGGCGGGGCACCGTCCACAGCTTCGTGGTCAACCACTACCCGCAGGTACCCCGCGTTCGACTACCCGCTGGCGGTCGGCCTCGTCGAGCTCGAGGAGGGCATGCGGCGTGTCTTCAACCTCCTCGACGTCGCCCCCGAGGACGTCGAGATCGGCATGCCGGTCGCATGGACTTGCTGCGAGCCTTCGACGTCGACCTGACGCTGCCGCACTTCCGGCCGACCGAGGGGTGCCTGATGGACTTCTCCTCTCGACGAAGAGCACGAGGAGGTCGCCGGCCTCGCCGCCCATTCTTCGCGGGAGGGCCACCATCGAGCGCGTGAAGGAGGCCGAGGCACGGCGACCAGGGTCGACGACGCCCTGTGGTCCGACGCTGGCCGAGGCCGACCTCCTCGGCCTGGGCCTGCCCGAGGACGTCGGCGGCAGCGGCGGGGGCCTGTCGCGCTGTGCCCGTTGCTCGAGGAGCAGGGCCGCCGCTGGCGCCGGTGCCGCTGGGCCCACCACGCTCGGGGCGCCTGGCCGTCGCCGCGTTCGGCAGCCCCGACCAGCAGGCCCGGCGGCTGCCGGGGGTCGCCGGCGACGGCTCCCTTCGACCGTCGCCCTCGACCAGCCCCGGGCGCCGAGGGCGCACCCCGGGCCGCCACCCGCCACGGCGACGGCTGGCGCTCGACGGCGTCGGCGGTCGTGCCCCGCCGCCCGGGCGCCGGGGTGCTGGTGGCCGCCTCGACGCCGACGGCCCGGCCTCTTCCTCGTCGCTCACGCCGCCGGGTGTCGGGCTGGGAGTGGGTGAGACCACCGACGCTCCACCGGGCCGGCCACGTCACCTCCTCGGCGCGCCGCCGACCGCTCGGCGTCGCCGGCGGCCGCACGCTGGCTGGACCGCGGCGCACGCTGGCCCTGGCGGCGGTGCAGCTCGGCGTGGCCGAGGAGGCGCTGCGGCTGGCCGCCGCGTACATCTCCGAACGCGAGCAGTTCGGCCGGCCCCTCTCGACTTCCAGGGCGTGCGCACCGTGCCGCCGACGCCTACATCGACATCGGCGCCATGCGCGCCACCCTCTGGCAGGCGGCGCCTGGCGGCGGACGAGGCCGCGACCCCCGACGAGGCGGCCGACCGCCGTGCTCGTCGCCACGTGGTGGGCGGCCGACGGCGGCCAGCGGGTGGTGCACGCCTCCAGCACCTCCACGGCGGCATGGGCGCCGACGTCGACTACCCGGTCCACCGCTACTTCCTGTGGGCCAAGAAGCTCGAGCACACCCTCGGGGGCCCGAGCCGAGCAAGCTCGCCCGCCTCGGTGAGCGTGCCGCCGGCGAGGAGGCCCATCGTGAGTCCGACCCGGCCGTGCGGCCCCAGGTCGAGGTGGGCGACGAGCTGCCGGCGCTCTCCATCCCCCTCACCCGCACGCTCATCGTGGCCACCGCCATCGCCTTCCGCGACTACCAGGACGTGCACCACGACCCCGAGCTCGCCGGCCGAGCGGGCTCGCCGGACATCTTCATGAACATCCTCACCACCAACGGCCTCGTCGGCCGCTTCGTCACCGACTGGGCCGGACCCGAGGCGCGTGTCCGCAAGGTCGCCGTCCGCCTCGGCGCCCCCAACTACCCCGGCGACACCATGGTGCTGACCGGGCGGTCACCGCCGTCGACGGCGACCGTCGTCGAGGTCGCCGTCCGGGGCGACAACAGCCTCGGCGACCACGTCACCGGCACCGTCGTGTCAGCTGCCGGCTCCACCGGAGGCGACGGGCGGTGAGCACGCATGAGCGGCACTTTCGGGGCCGCCGCCATCGTCGGGATCGGCGCCACCGAGTTCTCCAAGGACTCCGGCCGCACCGAGCTGCAGCTGGCCGCCGAGGCGATCCGGGCGGCGCTCGCCGATGCCGGGCTCGCCCCCGCCGAGGTCGACGGCCTGGTCACCTACACCATCGACACGATCCCGGAGATCGAGCTGGCCCGCAACCTCGGCTTCGGCGACCTACTTCTTCAGCCGCATCCACTACGGCGGCGGCGCGGTCTGGGCACCCTGCAGCACGCGGCGATGGCCGCGCTCGCGACCGGAGCGGCCGACGTGGTCGTCTGCTACCGGGCCTTCAACGAGCGGTCGGGCCGCCGCTTCGGCGCGGCGTGCAGGACCGGCCGCCCGGTCCACACCAGCTCGGACCGGCGGCAGTACTCGCTGGATGCGCCCGTTCGGCCTGCTGACGCCGGCGTCGTGGGTGTCGATGTTCGCGCTGCGCTACATGCACGAGTACGGCGTCACCAGCGAGGACTTCGGCCGGGTCGCCGTGCGTTGACCGCGCGCACGCCGCGACCAACCCGGCGGCCTGGTTCTACGAGCCGCCCGATCACGCTGGAGGACCACCAGCAGTCCCGGTGGATCGCCGAGCCGGCTGCACCTGTTCGACTGCTGCCAGGAGACCGACGGCGGCCAGGCCCTGGTGCTGACGGGCGCGGAGCGGGCCGCCGACCTGCCGGCACCGCCCGCCGTCGTCGAGCGGCGGCCAGGGCCGGGATCGTCCAGCAGGATGATCGACCTCGCCACTACCTGCCGCGCATCGCCGGCATGCCGGCGACGGGCGCTGGGGCGGCCGCTGTTGGCCGGTCAGGGCTCGGCCCCGACGACGTCGACGTGGCGTCATCTACGACGCCTTCACGCCGGTGTGCTTCCGCAGCTCGAGGCGTTGGGCTTCTGCGGTCCGGGCGAGGCCAAGGACTTCGTCGCCGACGGGCACATCGACCTCGACGGCAAGCTGCCGTGAACACCAACGGCGGGCTGATCGGCGAGGGCTACATCCACGGCCTGAACGGGATCACCGAGGCGGTGCGGCAGCTGCGCGGCACCGCGGTCAACCAGGCGACGGGGGGCACGTCGTGGTCACCGCCGGCACCGGCGTGCCCACCTCCGGGCTGGTGCTGGGCGCGGACGACGGTCAGACGACGCCGCCGACGAGGTACCCCACCGCCCAGGTCACCGCCATCGCCAGCAGCCCCACCGACACGTTGCGGACGACGGGCCGCCGGGGCGACCCGCCTCCGAGGCGGGCGCTGAGCACGCCGGTGAGCACCAGCGCGCCGGTGACGGCGACCACGGTGACCGGGACCCGCCAGGACGGCGGCGGCCAGCACGATCGCGAGCAGCGGCAGCAGCGCCCCCGCGGTGAAGGCGATCATCAAAACGACCACGCGGCGTGGAAGGGGTTGGAGCGTTCCTCGGGGTCGATGCCGGAGCTCCGCCTCGGCGTGCGCCGCGAGCGCGTCGTGCTCGGTCAGCCGGACCGCGACCTTCGCGAGGCGAGCTCACGGGTGAGCCCCTTGTGGGGACGTGTCCGGGTCGCTCCCCTCGACTCGGCCTCGGGCATCTCCTGCGCAGCTCGAGCCCGCTCCAGCTCCAGGGGCCGCCCGCTCGGTGTCGGCCCTGGCTGCTCACGGAGACGTACTCGCCGCCGAGCCATCGACAGCGCCCCGGCGACCAGCCCGGCCAGGCCGGCGATGAGGATCGCGGTGCGGTCCGCCGGTGGCCCCGGCGACGCCGACCACCAGGCCGGCGGTGGAGACGATGCCGTCGTTGGCGCCGAGGACGCCGGCGCGCAGCCAGTTCAGCCGGCTGGCGAGGCCTCCGGCGTGGGCCTCGTCGGGGTGTGGGTCACGCTTCCTCCACGCTCCGGCAAGAAATTCGCCTCAGCGTACTCGGTGCGCCACCATGCGGGTCACCAGCGAGTGCGGAGGCGCCAGGTCCAGGCCGTCGGGGTTGTCGAGGGTACCGGGGCGCCGGCCGGAGACCCCGGTAGTGGCCGTACTGCCACACGATCTTGTTCGTGTGCGGGTCCACCACGATCACCCGGTGGTTGCGGTCGTCGTTGCACACCACGTCGCCGTTCGGCAGCGCCAGCGCGAGCGACGGGTGGTCGAGGCGGTCGGGTCCCGTGGGCGCGTAGCGCCACAGCAGCCTAGCCCGGACCGGTCGAACTCCACGACTGACCCGGGGTCGCTGTAGTCGACGGTGAGGAACCTGTTGCGGCCGACCCGGGTGCTGTCGGACGGGTAGAGCACGCCCGGCGGAGTGGGTCGTCCAGAAAGACGTGACCGTGCAGGTCGACGGCGTCCACCCAGTCACCGCGGATCTCGGTGACCAGGAACCGGCCCCGGCCGCCGATCGGCAGCACGCCGTTCGGTGCGCCGTAGTGCCGCGGCGGGTCGTGGTAGCCCGTGGTTAGATGTCGCCCCACTGCTGTGCTCGGGGTGGTGGCTGTGCCGGGCCGGATCACCAGGACGCGCTGGTTCTTGATGTCGGCGGTCACGAGGTCGTCCGTTCGGGCAGCTGACCACGGCGTCGTCGGGGTTCCACAGCCGGTTCGGTTCCGTCGCCTGACACCCCGGGCTTGCCGTAGGTGTAGACGATGCGGTGCGTGGCCGGACGTCGATGAGCCGGATGACGAAGTCGTCCTCCTCGGTGGCGACGATGTGTCGACCGTCGGCGGCTGAAGAAGGCGTCGTCGGGAATCTTGAACGTCTGGCCGGGCTTGAGGTCGCCTGTGCGGCGGGAACCGTCCATCGGATCCGTCCGTGCGGGTCCACGATCAGGAGCCGGTTGTTCAGCTTGTCGGCGATCAGCAGGTCACCGGGCAGCGCGTCCGGGTGCGACCCGGGCTGCAGGTGGCCCCGCCGCCGGCTGCCGTGCAGCGGCGCCTGCCAGGGGAACCGCGCGGCCCGGGCCCGGGGCGGGTCCGCCGGCGAGGCCGAGCCGGAGGCGGTGCCGGACGGCGTGGCGCCCGGAGACGCGGGGTCGCTGCCCGCCGAGCCGGTGGGCCGCTGCCCCGCGGTGCAGCCGGTCACGGCCAGGCAGAGCGCGGCGAGCAGGACCGCTGCGCGGGTCCCGGCTGTCTTCGTCATGAGGTGCTGGCGACTCTCTGTGTGACGGTCTGGACGGAGGAGAGCGTACGGCCGGCGGACTCGCCGCCGAGGATCCAGGCGGTGTCGCCGAGCACGGCGACGCCGGCGTAGGCCGCAGCCACCCGCAGCCGCCCCGCCCGTCGGACCGCGCCGCGGCGGGAGTCGAACGAGTACACGGTCCGGGACGCCGGCTGCGCCGAGTCCGAGGACGGGGTCCCCCCGGCGAGGTACACGCTGCGCCCCAGGGTGAACGCCACCGCGCCCTGCAGCGGGCCGGGGAGGTGTCCCACGACCCGCGCCCGGTGGCGCCGGGGGTCGACCCGTTGGACGGTGTCCACCGGTGCGCCGGCGTGTGGTCCGCTCACCGCTTCGCCGCCGAGGACCCACAGCGCGCCACCGGCGGCGGTGACCGCGGCGTAGCGGACCGGGACCCGGAGCCGGGCCACCGCCCGGAAGGTCCGGCCGTCCCGGGTGGCGAGCACCGCGGGGTCGGCCGCGCTTCCGTCGTAGCCGCCGACCACGTAGCCGGTGCCGCCGAGCCGGGCGCCGGCCGCGTCCGACCGGGGGTGCGGCAGGTGCCCGACCACCCGCCCGGGCCGTCCGGGGGCGGCGCCGGGCTGCTGCACCAGGTCGGTGCTGGCGCTGACCCCGCCACCGAGGACGAGCATGCGGCCCCGCACGGCCACGCCGGCGGCGTCGTGCGTGGGGGTGGCCAGCCCGCCGGCCGGCCGGGACCGGCCCGCCTGCGGGTCCACCCGGTAGACCCGGCCGGTCGAGCTGCCGGCGACCAGCCCACCGGCCAGCAGCAGGGAGCCGCGTCCCGCGGGCAGCACCACCGGTCGGCTCACCGGGTCCGGGATGTGCCAGGACCGCAGCCCGGACCGTACGGGTCGCGGCCGGGCCGGCGACGCCGGGGCGCCGGGGGTCGCGGTGGACCCGGCCGTGGGGCCCGAGGACGAGGCGGGTGCCGACGACGCGGCGGCGGGGGTGGCCGACGGCTGCGCGGTGCACCCGGCGCACGCGAGCACCAGGAGCGCCGCGGCTGCAGCGGTGAGACGCATCCCGCCAGGGTGCCACCCCTACCTGAGGGGCAGGTGAACGACGGTGCGGTCAGGTGCTCTGGGGGAAGCCCAGGTCAAGGCTGGACGTCGCCGGGTCGGGCCACCGGGTGGTGATCACCTTGCCGCGGGTGAAGAAGTGCACGCCCTCGGTGCCGTGCGCGTGGGTGTCGCCGAACAGCGAGTTCTTCCAGCCGCCGAAGGAGTAGTACGCCATCGGCACCGGGACCGGCACGTTGACGCCGACCATGCCGACCTCCGACCTCGTTCTGGAACCGCCGCGCCGCGCCGCCGTCGTTGGTGAAGATCGCGGTGCCGTTGCCGTAGGGGTTGGCGTTGACCAGCGCCACCGCCTCGTCGTAGGTGTCGACCCGCAGCACCGACAGCACCGGACCGAAGATCTCGTCGGTGTAGACGCTCATCTCGGGGGTGACGTGGTCGAACAGGGTCGGGCCGACGAAGAAGCCGTCGCCGTCGGCGTCCGGCTGCACCGTCGCGGCCGTCGACGACGAGCTTCGCGCCGTCGGACTCGCCGGCGTCGACGTAGCCCGCACCCGGTCGCGGGCCGCGGCGGTGACCAGCGGGCCCATGTCGCAGCCGCGGCGACCGTCGCCGGTGCGCAGGCCCTGCGCCCGCTCGGCGATCCGCGCGACCAGGTCGTCGGCGACCGCCGCCGACCGCGACCACCGCGCTGATCGCCATGCACCGCTCGCCCGCCGAGCCGAACCCGGCGTTCACCGCCTGGTCGGCGGCCAGGTCGAGGTCGGCGTCGGGCAGCACGACCATGTGGTTCTTCGCGCCGCCGAGGGCCTGCACGCGCTTGCCGTGCGCCGTCCCGGTCTCGTAGACGTACCGCGCGATCGGGGTCGACCCGACGAAGCTGACGGACTCGACGTCGGGGTGCTCAGCAGCGCGTCGACCGCCTCCTTGTCGCCGTGCACGACGTTGAAGACCCCGTCCGGCAGGCCGGCCTCGCGCCACAGCGCGGCCATCCAGTTGGCCGCCGACGGGTCCCTTCTCGCTCGGCTTGAGGACCACCGTGTTGCCCGCCGCGATCGCGATCGGGAAGAACCACATCGGCACCATCGCCGGGAAGTTGAACGGGCTGATGATCGCCGACCGACGCCGAGCGGCTGGCGCATCGAGTGCACGTCGACGTCGGTCGAGGCGTTCTCGGTATCGCCGCCCTTGAGCAGGTGCGGCATGCCGCAGGCGAACTCGACCACCTCCTGGCCGCGGGCCACCTCGCCCGCGGCGTCGGCGAGCACCTTGCCGTGCTCGGCGGTGATGATCGCGGCGAGCTCGTCCGCCGGGCGTTCGAGCAGCTCGCGGAAGGCGAACAGCACCGGGTGCGCTTGGCCAGGGAGGTGTCGCGCCAGCCGGGGAACGCCGCCCCGGCGCCGCCACCGCCGCGTCGACCTCGTCCGCGCTGGCCAGTGGCACGTGGCCGGTGGCGGCGCCGGTCGCGGGGTTGGTGATGTCGGCGGTCCGACCGCTATGGCCGTCGACGCCGCCCCGCCGATCCAGTGCTGGAGGGTCGTGCTCATCGCCACGCGCCTCCCTCTGGCTGCGTCTGTGCTCCGAGGGACAACTCTGCACCCCGGGATACTCTCGCGCCATGTCCGAACTGTTGCCGCGCCGCTCGATGCGGCCCCGGTGGGACCCGCTCACCGTGGGCATCGACATCGGCGGCACGAAGGTGCTGGCGGGCGTCGTCGACCCCGCCGGCCGGGTGCTCGCCCGGGCCCGCCGTGACACGCCGCGCACGCAGCGCCGCGGCCGTCGAGGACATCATCGTGGAGATGGTCGACGGTTCGCCCGTCGACCACGACGTCGCCGCGGTGGGCATCGGCGCCGCCGGCTTGGTCGACGCCGGCCGGTCGACGGTGATGTTCTCCCCGCACCTGGCCTGGCGGGACGAGCCGCTGCGGGACGCGGTCATGGGCCGCGTGAGGCTGCCCGTCGTCGTCGACAACGACGCGAACACCGCGGCGCTGCCGAGTCGCAGGTTCGGCGCGGGGCAGGGCCACCGCTCGTGCTGTGCGTGACCCTGGGCACCGGCATCGGCGGCGCCCTGGTCCAGGACGGCCGGGTCTTCCGCGGCGCCCACGGCATGGCCGGCGAGTTCGGGCACATGCAGGTGGTGCCGGACGGGCACCGCTGCCAGTGCGGCAACCGCGGCTGCTGGGAGCAGTACGCCTCCGGCAACGCGCTGGTCCGCGACGCTCGGGAGCTGGTCGCGCGCGGCTCGCCGCTGGCCCACCGGCTCCGCGAGCCCGTGGGTGGGGACGCCGCCGGACTCACCGGCCCGCTCGTCACCGCAGGCGGCCCGCGACGGCGACCCCCTGCCGCGGAGCTGCTCGCCGACGATCGGCCGACTGGCTCGGGGTCGGGCTGGCCGGCATGGCCGCCGCCTTCGACCCGGGCTGCATCGTGTCGGCGGCGGGGTCTCCGAGGCCGGCGACCTGCTGCTCGCCCCCACGCGCGCAGGCGTTCGCCCGCACCCTCACCGGCCGCGGCCACCGCGTCGAGCCGCCGATCCGCGCCGCCGCGCTCGGTCCGGACGCGGGGTTCATCGGTGCCGCCGACATGGCCCGGTCCGCCGCCCGCCGGTCCCGCCGGGGCCGGCGCCGGCGCACGGAGCGGGCCCGGCGGCGCTAAAGAAAATCTCCGCGCCAACCGCGCATCTCCGCACGAAGGGTGGGTACCGGAGAGTGCTCGACCCAATTGCGCGTTCACTAAAGAGGGAGTTCCCATGGTCATCCTTGGCCTGATCCTGCTCATCATCGGCCTCGTCGCCGGCATCGGCATCCTGACCACGATCGGCGCCATCCTGCTGGTCGTCGGCCTGGTGCTCAACCTGGTGCCGATGGGCGGCACCCGTCGGAGGGTGTTCTGACCGGCTGAGGCCCGCCCGGAAGTCGTGGCCCCCGTCCCGCAACCGCGGGACGGGGGCCACGTCACGTCCGGGGGCACCCCCCCCCCCCCCGGCGTAACCCGCCCGGAGGCAGCGTCGTTGGCCCTGCATGCACCCGACCCGGACTCGTGCCCGCCTGCTCGCCGTCGCGCTGACCGCCGCGTGCTGGGTGCCGGGCCGTGGTCGTCGGCGGCGACGGCCGGCCAGGGCGACCCGGTGGACCCGCGGGCGGAGGCCGGCAACTACGCCAAGCAGCAGGAGCGGGCCCGGGAGTACCTCGCCGCAGGCGACGCCGCCGACCAGGCGGTGCAGGGCCCGGCGCACTTCGTGGGCGGCCTGGCCGAGCAGGCCGGTGACCCGGGCCGGCTGTTCCTGACCGACCTGTGCTGGTCGCAGTCGCTGGCCTGTGGGGGCGACCCGCGGCTCGCGCACTGGCAGCAGGACGGTCACGGCCGGGTGCGTCGGGTGCTGTTCACCGGTCGCAACGGCGTCACGCTGTCGGGCCACGTGTGGGCCACCCGGCGCGGGCCCGAGCGGCGGCCACTGGTGGTGATCACCCCCGGTTCGGTGCAGGCCACCGAGCAGATGTACTGGTGGGCGGCGCAGACGCTGGCCAAGGCCGGGTACGTCGTCCTCACCCGGGACGCACAGAACCAGGGCCGCTCGGACACCCTCGGCGAGGGGCCGGACCTGCTCGACGGGGTCCCCGCGCAGAGCACCGGGGTGACGTTCTTCGACCACACCCAGGACGCCCTCGACTTCGCGCTGTCCCGTCCGCGGCACCGCTACTGCCCCCGGCCGAGCCGCTCCGGGGTCAGCCACTGCGACAAGCAGCGGCGGCGGGCGCGCGACGGCCTGGCCACGCCGTACAACCCGTTCTGGCGGCGGGTCGACCGGACCCGGATCGGGCTCGCCGGGCACTCCTACGGAGCGGTGGGCACCACCTGGGTGGCCCAGCAGGACCACCGGGTCGACGCCGCGGTGGCCTGGGACAACCTGTGCGACCTCGGCGCCCCCAGCCGGTCGACGCCCGGCGCCGGCGGCCGCATGCCCAGCGCCTGCCTCACCGGCGGCCTGGGCCACCCGCAGCCGCGGGTGCCCTCCCTGGGGCTGAGTGCGGACTACGGGCTGACCCCGACGCCGTACACCACCGCGCCGGACCCCGAGGCCAAGTCGGCGGCCTCGCTGGAATTCTCCCGCGCCGGCGTGGACACCGGGGAGCTGGTGGTCCGCGGCGGCACCCACTACGAGTTCTCCTACATCCCGATGCCGACCTTCGGGGCGACCCTGCGCGGCATCGACCTGACCGCCTGGTACACCACCGCCTGGTTCGACCGCTACGTGAAGGGCGACCGGTCCGCGACCCGGCGGCTGCTGACCACGAGGTGGCGGCACGACGGGCGTGGCGCGGCCGTGGACCCGGCCGGGGACGGCAACCTGTTCAGTCGCTACTACCGGTCCCGGCTCGACCTCGGGCACGGCGGCGGTCGGCGGCTCCGGTGTGAGAACCTGCGGGCCGGCTGCGCTGCGCTGTCCGGGCGGGACGGCCGGCCCGCCGGCTACTCCTACTACCGGGTGGTGACCCGACCGGACGTGGCGCGCTGACCCGGCCCGCTCACCTCCCGAGCCGGTCGACGTAGCCCACCATTCGGCTGAACAGCGTGGCAGCGCGGGTGAGGTCGGCGGAGGCCTGCGGCGGGGTTCGGCCGGCTCGGGGCCCTGGCCGGTCGCGCCCGCGGGGTCGAGCCGGTCGGCGAGCCGGGCGCAGGTGCGCGCCGCGTCCCGGACCGCACGAGGCTCCAGGGCCCACACGGACTCGAACCGCCGGTCGGCGTCGTGGACGTCGTCCTGCCCGGGCAGCTCCCACGCGGCCACGCAGGCCGGGTAGTCCGCTGCGTCGCACACCAGCACCCACTCGCGGCGCAGCGGGGCGTCCGCGGGCAGGTGCACCATCCGGATGCCCGGGGCGTGCAGGCCCGGGTGCAGGTCGGCGAAGACCGTGGTCCGGCGGGCGGTCCGGGCCAGCTCGGTCCACCGGCCCATCGAGTGCCCGAAGAACCGGGCGTGCTGGAACGCGCCGTACAGCACCGGCCGCTGCGCCCGCGCGCAGCACTCGTCCTCCATCGCCCTGGTGAGCGCGAGCAGCGTGGACTTGCGCAGCGGCTGGGCGGCGAGGTGCGGGTACCGGCTGCGCAGCACCGCGAAGACCGAGGGGGCCGGCGCCGGGTCCGCGGCCGCCTCGCGGATCGCCACCTCGAGACGCACGCCCGCGTCCCGGCGGCGCAGCACCTGCTCGACGAGGGCCACGTCGCGCTCGTCGTAGCGCCGGTGCCCGCTGCCCAGCCGCGTGGGTCGCGGGAAGCCGTGCCGGGCCTCCCAGGTCCGCAGCGTCGCCGGGGTCAGCCCGGTCCGCCGGGCCAGGTCGCTGATGGTCAGGCGGGGACCGCCGGGGGTGGCTGGTTTTTCGGGCCGGGGGCTTGCGCGCCGCGAGGGTTTGTGACCACCCTGTGAGGGTAAACCTAAACAAGGTGCCGAAGAAAGTGCCGAAGTTTGGGCCCGAGTCCCGCGGGCACCGTCCGACAGGAGGAACCATGAGCAGTGACACCACCACGGCCGCCGGACACGACCAGCACATCGTCGACTGGACCGACCTGGGCCGGGAGATGTGGTCGTTCCTGACCGGTCGCGACGCCGCGATCAACTACCGGTTCATCGACATGCACGTCGAGGTGCCCCGCGACACCGGGGGGAACGCGCCCCGGGCCACCTGGAAGCTCGACGGGACGCTGCAGGTGACCACCCGCGACAGCGAGCAGGGCGCCGGGACGGATGAAGCAGATGGCCGAGCTGAACGTCGAGGCCGACCTGGCCTTCTCGATGACGGTGACGGGGCCGCACCCCCGGCGGGTCACCGGCCACCTGCGGGGGTCGGGGTCCCACCTCGAGCTGCACCTGAGTGACCCGACCGTGTTCGCCGGCCGCGCGGACTCCGGGTTCGTGCACGGCCTCGCCGACGCCCTCGCCAGGCGCGGGCTGTCGGTGACCGTGCAGGCCCCGGACGGGCCGCTGGTCACCCTCGGCGCGACCCGGACGTCGTGGTTGCAGCGCCGGCTGACCGGGTCGCGGCACCTGCGGCTCGCCCGCCCCGGAGGGCTGCTGCCGCTCGCGCGGGCCCGCAACCGGGCGGCGGTGCTGCCCGGCAGCGAGCTCGCCCCGCCGGCGACGGTGCTGCCGCTCGCGCCCACGTTCCTGCGGCGTCCCCGCCGCCCGGTGACCACCACCCACGACCCGGAGGGCGGGGGCGCCCCGCGGCTGGTGCTGCCTCCCTCCGACCTGCACCCGGGTGAGGAGCGGCGCGTCTTCGGGCTCCGGCCGGGCGTGACCACCATCGGCGGCGACCCCGGGTGCGACATCGTGCTGCCCGGCCTGGATCCCTACCATGCCGAGGTCCGGCACGACGACGAGGACGAGTTCGTGGTGGTCCGGCTCGGCGCGCCGGGCAGCACCCGCGTGAACGGTGAGCCGGTGGCCGCGCGGATGCTGCGCACCGGGTCCCGGATCCACGTGGGAGCGTGGACGCTGACCTACTACCGCGAGGAGTTCGCCGACCACGGCCGTCCCTACGGCGGCCGCGTGGGCGGGGAGGCCGGCCACCAGCGGCCGCAGCCCCCGCGCCCGGTCCCGACCACCCGCAGCTGAGAGGTGCCATGACCGACCCCCACACCGTTCTCGTCGCCGGCGCGTCCGGCTTCGTCGGGCGCCGGCTGTGCCCCGCCCTCGACGAGGCCGGGTACGACGTCCGCGCGATGACCCGGCACCCCGAGGAGTACCGCGGCGCCGGCAAGGCGACGTACGGCGACGTGCACGACCCGGAGACGCTGACCGACGCGCTCAGCGGGGCGGACGCGGCCTACTACCTGGTGCACTCGCTGGCCTCCGCGGACTTCGAGCGGCTCGACGCCGAGGCCGCGCGTGCCTTCGGGCAGGCCGCCGCCGGCGCCGGGCGTGCGGCAGATCGTCTACCTCGGCGGCCTCGGCAAGGACCTCGACGACCTGTCGGCGCACCTGCGCAGCCGGCGCGAGGTCGAGGGCCTGCTCGCGCGCCGGCGGGGTGCCGGTCACCACGCTGCGGGCGGGCATCGTGATCGGCGCCGGCGGCATCTCCTGGGAGATCACCCGGCAGCTGGTCGAGCACCTGCCGGCGATGGTCGCGCCCCGCTGGGTCAAGACCCGCACCCAGCCGATCGCCCTCGACGACGTGGTGCGCTACCTGGTCGGCGTGCTCGGGCGCGACGAGGCACGCGGCCGGGTGTTCGAGATCGGCGGGCCCGAGGTGCTGCGCTACTCCACGATGCTGGAGCGGGTCGCGGAGATCGAGAAGCGGCCCCCGCTGGTGATCGTGCCGGTGCCGCTGCTGTCCCCGGGCCTGTCCTCGCGCTGGCTGGCCCTGGTCACCGACGTGGACACCCGCACCGGGCGGTCGCTGATCGACTCGATGACCAACGAGGTCGTCGTGGAGGACCACAGCATCCGCGACCTGGTGCCCTTCGAGCCGATGACCTACGAGCAGGCCGTCCGGCAGGCCCTCGCCGACCGGAGGGGGCGGTGACCGGCCCCTCGACCGGCCGCTCGACCGGGTGGCGGCGGCGGGCCCGGGCCCGGATCTCGGGCCGGCTGCCCCGCTCGCTGGGGCACGTGGTCCCGGTGGTGCACGACGAGACCCGTGCGGTCGCGGCCCGGCGGCGCCGGGTGGTCGCCGGGGTCTCGCTCGCGGGCGCGGGCCTGCTCGGTGGGTCGCTGTCGACCCGGCCGGGGTCGCGGGCGTTCTACGGGCTCACGCTCGCCACCGCGGGCACCTGGACGGTCGGCGGGATGCTGTCCGGGCCGCTGCACCTGGGCTGGATCGAGCTCCGCGACGCGACCGTCCGCCGGCCGGTGCTCACCCCGGTCGCCACCGGCGTCGGCGCGTTCGGCTTCTTCTACGGCTGCGCCGTGGTCGCGCGCGCCGTCCCGGCGCTGGACCGGGCGATCTCCCGGGTGCTCGCCTTCGCCGAGGAGGGCGACGGCTCGCTGGTGCTGCTGACCACGCTGGCCAACGGGGTCGGCGAGGAGGTGTTCTTCCGCGGTGCCCTCTACGCGGCGCTGCCCCGCGAGCAGGCGGTGGCCGCCTCGACCGCGGTCTACGCGCTGGCCACGGTCACGACCCGGAACCCGGCGCTGGTGATCGCCGCCGGGGTGATGGGCACCCTGTTCGGGCTGCAGCGCCGGGCCACCGCGGGGCTCCAGGCGCCCCTCCTCACGCACCTGACCTGGTCCGCGCTGATGGTGCGCTACCTGCCGCCGCTGTTCCGGCGCGCGCGGGCGCACGCGCGGGGCGGCCGATGAGCGTCGACGTCGTGGTGGTCGGAGCCGGGCTGGCGGGGCTCGCGTGCGCGGGCCGGCTGGTCGCGGCCGGCCTCGAGGTGCTGGTCCTCGAGGCGGCCGACGCCGTGGGCGGGCGGGTGCGCACCGACCGGGTGGACGGCTTCCTGCTCGACCGTGGCTTCCAGGTCCTGAACACCGCCTACCCGGAGGCCCGGCGGGTGCTCGACCTCGCCGCCCTCGACCTGCGCCCGCTCGACGCGGCGGCCACCGTGCACGCCGACGGCCGGCGGCTGCGGCTGGCCCACCCGATGCACGAGCCGGCTGGGCTCGTGGACCTGCTCCGCGCGCCGCTGGGCGGACTGCGCGGCAAGGCCGCGCTCGGCCGGTACGTCGCCGCGGCCGCGACCCTGTCGGCGACCGCGCTGAGGTGTCGGCCCGACCGGCCGGCGACCGAGGCGTGGCGTTCCGCCGGGATCCCGGCCGACGTGGTCCGGCGGGTGCTGGTGCCGTTCTTCTCCGGCGTGGTGCTGGACCCCGAGGTGGACTGCTCGCGCCGCTACGTCGACCTGATGACGCGGATGTTCGCGCGGGGCCGTTCGGCGGTGCCCGCCCGGGGCATGCAGGCCCTCCCCGAGCAGCTCGCCGGGAGGCTGCCGGCCGGAGCGGTGCGCCTGGACAGCCGGGTGCGCGCGGTGCGACCCCACGGCGTGCACCTGGACGGGGACGCCGTACCCGCCCGCGCGGTGGTGGTGGCCGCCGACGGGTGGTCGGCCGCCGAGCTGCTGCCCGGCGCGGTCGCACTCCCGCAGCCGCGGTCCGTGACCACCGTCTACCACGCGGCCCCGGCGTGGCCGGGCGTCACCGGGACGCTGGTGGTGGACGCGGACGAGTCGCCGGTCACCAACACCGTGGCGGTGTCGGCAGCAGCGCCGGAGTACGCCCCGTCCGGCCGGGTGCTGGTGGCCACCTCCCTGGTCGGCACCCACGAGCCGGCCGCGGAGCGCACGGTCCGGGCCCGGCTGACCCGGCTGCACGCCACCGACACGTCCGCGTGGGAGGAGATCCGGCGCTACGACGTGCTCCGGGCCCTGCCCGCGATGCCGGCCCCGCACCGGCTCGCCTCACCCGTCCGCCGCCGCCACGAGGGCGCCGCGGTGTACGTGTGCGGTGACCACTGCGCCACCGGCTCCATCCAGGGGGCCCTGGTGTCCGGTCGCCGCGCGGCGGACGCCGTGGCACACGACCTGGGGGTGCGCACATAGCCGACCGGCCGCGCCGAGCGAGGCCTACCGCGAGTTCTGGCGGGAGCGGCACCTGTGCACGGTGACCACGCTCCGGCCGGACGGCACCCCGCACGTGGTGCCGATGGGCATCGTGCTCGACGAGGAGCACGGCCGCGCCTGGGGGATCACCTCCGGGGCCTCGCGCAAGGCCCGCAACATCGCGAGCGCCGGGCCGGAGGGCGCGCCGGTCGCGGTGTGCCAGGTGGACGGCCGCCGGTGGGCGACCCTCGAGGGCCGCGCGGTGGTGCTCGACGACCCGGAGTCGGTCCGGGAGGCCGAGCAGCGGTACGCCGCCCGCTACCGCACGCCGCGGGAGAACCCGTCCCGGGTGGCGGTCCGGATCACGCTGACCCGGCTGCTCGGCAGCGTGCCGGAGTGACCGGCCGACCGTGACGACCCCTGCTGTGACCACCCGGACGGAGACCCCGATGACCTCGCACCTGCAGCGCCTCCTCGACACCGCCCTGGACCGGGCGGTGGTGCCCGGCTACACCTCGGTCGGCTACCGGCTGCGTCGGCGGTCCTGGCCCGCCGACGACCCCCGGCCCGGAGCGCTGCGGGGCCGGCGGTGCCTGGTCACCGGGGCGGGGTCGGGGCTCGGCAAGGAGACCGCGGCCGCGCTGGCCCGCCTGGGTGGGAGCGTGCACCTGCTGGTGCGCCACGAGGAGCGGGGACGGGCGGCGCTGGCCGACGTGGCGGCGCGGGTGCCGGGCGCCGACCTGCACCTCGAGCTCTGCGACGTCTCGGACCTGTCGTCGGTGCGGGCGTTCGCCGCCGACCTCGCCGGGCGGGTCGACCGGCTCGACGTCCTGGTGCACAACGCCGGGGTGCTGCCGCCGCGGCGCCAGGAGAGCGTCGACGGGCACGAGATCACCCTGGCCACCCACGTGCTCGGGCCGCTGCTGCTCACCGAGCTGCTGCGGCCGGCGCTCGGCGCAGCGCACGGACGCGTGGTGCTGGTCTCCTCCGGCGGGATGTACAGCCAGCGGCTGCCCGCCGACGACCCGGAGTACCTGCGGGGCGAGTACAGCGGCACCACGGCGTACGCCCGCACCAAACGGGTCCAGGTGGCGCTGACCCCGCTGCTGCAGCAGCGCTGGGGCGAAGACGGGATCTCGGTGCACGCCATGCACCCCGGCTGGGCGGACACCCCGGGTGTCAGCACTTCGCTGCCGACGTTCAGCCGGGTGATGAAGCCGCTGCTGCGCGACGCCGCGCTGGGCGCCGACACCGTGGTCTGGCTGGCCGCGACCGAGCCGGCCCCCACCGGCGGCCGGTTCTGGCACGACCGGGCGCCGCGGCCCACGCACTACCTGCCCCGCACCCGGGAGTCCGCCGAGGAGCGGGACCGGATGTGGCGGTTCTGCCTGGCGGCCACCGGGCTGGGCTGACCCCGACGGTTCGACGGGGGCGGTTCGACGGGGGCGGTTCGCGGGGACGGTTCGACGTGGTCGGTGCGGTGTGAGAACTTCGTCGCCATGGAACCCCTGGCCGAGCTGACCGCCAACCAGACCAGCCTGGTCACCGAGACGCTGCGGGTCGCGCTCGTCGACGCCGCACGGGCGGCGGACAGCGACGGCGCCCCGGCCCTGGCGGCCGCCGCCGCGCTGCTCGGCGGCGGCCGCGGCCGCCAGGGCCGGGAGCCGCATCCCCTGCTCCCGGCGGTGGGCACGTCGATCAGCCGCGACCTCGAGGTGGGCGAAGCGGACACCGCCGCCGCGATGGGCCACCCGGACCCGACCGTGGCGGTGCTGGGCTCCCCGCGCATCTCGTTGTGGTTCGAGCTGGTCGCCTCCCGCGCGCTGCCGGACCCGCGCACCGGGCCGACCAGCGTCGGGGTGGGCATCCTGGTGCACCACCTCGGCCGCGCCGAGGTCGGCGAGGTGGTCCGGGTGACCGCGACCGTGGAGTCGGTGTCCGGGCGGCGGGTGACGCTCGGCTGCGTCGCGGGTGTCGGCGACCGGCTGGTCGCGCGCGGCACCCACCACCGGGTGCTCCTGGACGGTCGGGGGGAGGCATGACGGTGCTGGGGGAGGACGGGCTGGCCCGGCCCGCGTGGGCCTCGGCGGACCCGCTGCTGCGCGACTACTACGACACCGAGTGGGGGATGCCGGTCCGCGACGAGCAGGGGCTGTTCGAGCGGATCAGCCTCGAGGCGTTCCAGTCCGGGTTGTCCTGGGCCACGATCCTGCGCAAGCGCCCCGCCTTCCGGGCGGCGTTCGACGGGTTCGCCCCGGACCGGGTCGCGGCCTACGACGAGGGCGACGTCACGCGGCTGATGGACGACGCCGGCATCGTCCGCAACCGTCGCAAGGTCGAGGCGACGATCACGAACGCGCGGGCCACGCTGGCGCTGCGCGCGGACGGTGGGCTGGTGGACCTGGTCTGGTCCTTCCAGCCCGAGCGGACCCCCGCCCCCAGGTCGTACGACGAGGTGCCGGCCAGCTCACCGGAGTCGGTCGCGCTGTCGAGGGCCCTGAAGAAGCGGGGCTTCGTCTTCGTGGGCCCGACCACGATGTTCGCGCTGATGGAGGCGGTCGGCATCGTGGACACCCACCTGGTCGGCAGCCACCGCCGCGGCTCGTCGGGCGTCTGGCCGCGGGCACGGTAGGGCAGGCTGTGCGCATGCACTTCATCGGCCTGGACCTCGCGTGGGGGGAGCGGAAGCCCACCGGGGTGGCCGTGCTGGACCGCGACGGACGGCTGCTCCGGGTGTCCGCCCAGGGCAGCGACGAGGCCGTCGTCGCCGCGGCCCGGCCCTACGTCGACGGGGACTGCCTGGTCGCGGTGGACGCGCCGCTGGTGGTGCGCAACGCCACCGGCAACCGGCCGTGCGAGGCCGCGCTCAACCGGGACTTCGCCCGGTTCGACGCGGGCGCGCACCCGGCCAACACCGGCAAGCCCGAGTTCGCCGACACCCCGCGCGGGGCCCGGTTGGCGGAGCGGCTCGGGCTCGACATCGACCCGTCGTCGCGGTCGCGCCGCCGGGCGATCGAGGTGTACCCGCACCCGGCGACCGTGGCGCTGTTCCGGCTCGGCCGGACCCTGAAGTACAAGCACCGTCCCGGCCGGACGCTGCCGGAGCTGCGGTCCGAGCTGCTCCGGCTGACCACCCTCCTCGAGGGGCTCGCGGACACGAGCGTCCCGCTGCGCCTCGCTGCGAGCGCGGAGTGGAAGGGGCTGGTCTCGCTCGTCGAGTCCGCCCAGCGCAAGAGCGACCTCCGCCGGGCCGAGGACCAGGTCGACGCCGTGGTGTGTGCCTATGTGGCGCTGTTCGCCGAGCGGCGGCCGGAGGCGACCACCACCTACGGGGACCTGCGGTCCGGCTACATCGTCACGCCCACCCTGCCCGAGGGCCACCGCCCGTCGCCGCGCCGACCCCGCGCCCCCGAGCCGGCCGGGCCGCCTGCCGGGCCGCCTGCCGGGCCGCCGGCCGAGGCCGACCCGGTGCGGGCCGCGGTGCGGACCTACGCGGCGCTGCAGCCCGAGCTCCGGCGGGTGACCGACGGCTTCGTCGCGCTGGTCACCACCCTCCTCGACGACGCCGGCATCAACTACCTCAGCGTCACCGGGCGCGCCAAGAGCGTGGCCTCGTTCGCGGCCAAGGCCGACCGCTCGGTGGACGGCCGGCCGATGTTCACCGACCCGCTGGAGGAGATCACCGACCAGATCGGCGTCCGGGTGATCACCTACCTGCACAGCGACGTCGCGGCCGTCGCGGACCTGCTCGGTGACCAGCTGGCGGTGCTCGACGACCGGGACATGGGCCAGGAGACGGCCCGGCAGGGGCGCTTCGGCTACGCCAGCCGGCACCTGCTGGTCGCCCTCGACGCGGCGCGGAGCGGCCCGGCGGCGTCCGAGTCGCTGCGCGGCCGGCGCGCCCAGGTGCAGGTCCGGACAGTGCTGCAGCACGCGTGGGCGGAGTTCGAGCACGCGATCCGCTACAAGGGCACCATCCCCGCGGAGCAGGTGCCCGACCTCGACCGCAGGTTCACGCTGGCCGCCGGGCTGCTCGAGCTGGCCGACCGGGAGTTCTCGACGATCCGGGACCAGCTGCAAGCCACCACCACCACCGACCAGCGGCCCGAGCCGGACGTCAGCGACCCGCGGATCAGCGCCCAGGACCTCGCCACGTTCCTCGCCAACCAGTACGCCGACGCCGGCTGGTCGCGCACCGACCACTACGAGTGGGTGTCCGGGCTGCTGCTCGAGCTCGGCATCACCTCGCTCGACGAGCTCGCCGGGCTGCTCACCTCGGTCGACAGCGCCGCGATCAACGCCCGGATGGGCTACCGCTACCCGGCCGGCGCCGTCCGCCGCCTCGACGACGCGCTGCTGGCGGTCTTCGGCTCCCGCTACCTGGGGCTGCACGGCAACGCGCACCGGGTCCCGCTGCTGCAGACCCGCCTGGAGAAGCTCCGGGCGGGGATCGAGCAGCCGGACCGGTAGCGCCGGCGACCCGCGACGACCGGCCTGCGGGTCAGCCGTCGAGTGCCTGCGCCAGGTCCCGCTGCAGGTCCGCGACGTCCTCGAGCCCGATCGACAGCCGGAGCAGATCGGGGGTCGGCCGGGCCTCCGGGGCGACCGGGCGGTGGGTGAGCGCTGCGGGGTGCTGGACGAGCGAGTCGACGCCGCCCAGCGAGACCGCGTGCGTGAACAACCGCAGCCGCTCGACGACGGCGGCGGCGTGCGGGTAGCCGCCGGCCAGCCGCACCGAGACCATCGCGCCCGGCCCGCGCATCTGCCGGCCCACCAGGCCGCGCGGGTCGCCCTCGACGGTCCCCGGGTAGAACACCTGGGTCACCGCGGGGTGCCCGGCCAGCCAGCCGGCCACCTTCTCGGCCGAGGCCTGCTGGGCGCGGACCCGCACCGGCAGCGTCGCGAGCCCACGGTGCAGCAGGTAGGCGCCCCAGGGGTGCAGCAGCGCCCCGGTCACCGCGCGCACCCGGCGCAGCGCGGCGGCCCAGCCGGCGTCCGTGGCGACCACCCCGCCGACCGCGTCGCCGTGTCCGCCGAGGTACTTGGTGGCGCTGTGCAGCACCAGGGCGGCCCCGTGCAGCGCCGGGTTCTGCAGCACCGGCGTGGCGAACGTGTTGTCCACCAGCACCGGCCGGCCGGCCGCGGCGGCCACCACGGCGTCGAGGTCGACCAGGTCCAGGGTCGGGTTGGCCGGCGTCTCGACCACCACCAGGCAGGTGTCCGGCCGGACCGCGGAGGCGACCTCGTCCGGTGCGCAGAAGGTGGTGGTGACGTCCAGCAGCCCGGAGGCGAGCAGGTGGTCGCTGCCGCCGTACATCGGTCGCACCCCGACCACGTGCCGGCCGCCGGTCTCGGCACGGGCGGCCAGCACCGCCGCGGTGAGCGCGGCCATCCCGGACCCGAACCCGACCGCCTCGTCGGTGTGCTCGAGCCGCGCCAGCGCGGTCTCGAAGCGGGCCACCGTCGGGTTCCACAGCCGCGCGTAGACGTGACCGCCGTCGGTGGGGTGGCCGCCGGTGGCCATCGCCTCGTACGACGTCCCGCCGCTGTCGATGCCCGGCAGCGGGTGGGTCGTGGACAGGTCCAGCGGCAGCGCGTGCACGCCGAGCGCGGTCAGGTCCTCGCGGCCGGCGTGCACCGCGAGCGAGTCGGGTGCGAGTTCGTCGTCCATGGGGTGAGGATGTGGGATCCTGCGATCCTCGGCAACGGTGTCGGCAGAAGATGCGACCGGGCCGGGTCAAGTCGCAAGATCATGGAGGTGACAGCCGTGGCCGCACCCTCGGCCCCGAGGAATCCGTCGCGCCGCCCGGTGCTGGACGCCACCGACCGCGCGATCGTGACCGAGCTGATCGTGAACGGCCGGCTGACCAACGCGGCGCTGGCCCGGCGGGTCGGCGTCGCGGAGTCCACCTGCATCCACCGGGTCCGGGCGCTGCGCGAGTCCGGGGTGATCCGCGGGTTCCACGCCGAGGTCGACCTCGCCGCGCTCGGCCTGCCGCTCCAGGCGGTGGTGAAGGTGCAGCTGGGCAGCCACAACCGGGACCACGTGAACAGCTTCCACGCGATCCTGTCCGACATCCCGGGGGCGCTGCGGATCCTGCACCTGGCCGGCGAGGACGACTACCTGGTGCACGTCGCGGTGGCGTCCGCCGAGGACCTGCGCGACCTGGTCCTCGAGCACATCAACGTGCACCCGGTGGTGCGGCACACCGAGACCCAGCTGGTCTTCGAGGTGATCCCCGGCACCGCGGTGCTCGCCAACCCCGGCTGACCCGCCGACTGTTTACCAGGGGATGCAGGAGAACTGTCACTTCCCTCGGTGAACTTGCCTGGGGACGTGACAGTTCTCCACGGGCAGCGGGGCAGCGGGGCAGCGGGGCAGCACGGGCAGCCGGGCAGCCGGGCAGCGGGGCAGCGGGGCAGCGGGCGGGTCAGCCCCAGATGTCGCGGGCGGTCTCCACGACCAGGCGCAGCTTCGCGAGCTCGTCGTCGAGCGTCAGCACGTTGCCCTCGACGGTGGAGGAGAAGCCGCACTGCGGGGACAGGCACAGCTGCTCGAGCGGCACGTACTTGGCCGCCTCGTCGACCCGGCGCTTGAGGTCGTCCTTGTCCTCGAGCCGCCCGCGCTTGGTCGTGACCAGGCCGAGCACCACCTGCTTGCCCTCGGGGACGAAACGCAGCGGCTCGAAGCCGCCGGAGCGCTCGTCGTCGTACTCCAGGAAGAAGCCGTCGACGTCGAGCGAGGAGAACAGCGCCTCGGCGACGAAGTCGTAGCCGCCCTCGGCCGCCCAGGACGAGCGGAAGTTGCCGCGGCACATGTGGGTGGTGACCCGCATGTCCTTGGGCCGGTCCTTGATCGCGGCGTTGATGTTGGCGATGTACCGCTCGTGCTGGTGGTCCGGGTCGCCGCCCTGGGCCGCGACCATCGCCCGCTGCTCGGGGTCGTTGAGGTAGGCCAGGCTGGTGTCGTCGAGCTGCAGGTAGCGGCAGCCGAGCTCGCCGAGCCGGCGCACCTCCTCGGCGTACGCCGCCGACAGGTCGGCCCAGAACGGGTCGAGGTCCGGGTAGACCCGCTCGTCGATGGCCGCGCGGCCGCCGCGGTAGTGCACCATGCTGGGCGAGGGGATGGTCAGCTTCGGGGTCAGCCCGCTGTCCCCGGGCACGGTGTCCCGCAGGAAGCTGAACGCGTCGCCGAAGATGGTCCGGCCGAGCCGCACCCGGTCGTGCACGCTCAGCGCCGCGGTCTCGAAGTCCAGGTCGCCCTGCTCGTTCCTGAAGTGCACGGCCAGCTTCTGGTCGGTGCTGTCGATGCCGTCCAGCTGGTAGATGAAGTCCATGTGCCAGGAGGTACGGCGGAGCTCGCCGTCGGTGGCGGTCTGCAGCCCGGCGTCCTGCTGGAGCCGCACCACCTCGCGGATCGCCCGGTCCTCCACCGCGCGCAGCCCGTCGGCGTCGAGCTCCCCGGCCGCGTGCCGGGCGCGGGCCTCGAGCAGCTCGGGCGGCCGCAGCAGGCTGCCCACGTGGTCGGCTCGGAACGGTGGCTGGTCGCGCCAGGTCATGGGGGCCTCCTCGGGGTCGACGTACCCTTCGAACCTTCGTCGCCGGCACCGGGATATTCAAGGCCGTGGTCTCGAGATCCTCGCTGCGCAGCCCCCGCGGAGGCCGGCTCCTCCGTCGCGGGTTCAGCGGGGGTGGGAGAGGCCGAGGATGACCTGGGGGAGCACCAGGTTGACCAGCTCCTCGGTGTTGAGCGTGCCGATGTCGAGCGCGTCCTGGCCCAGGCTGTGCAGGTACAGCGCGATCGCGGTCTCCGTGAGCTGCTCGAGCGGGATCGAGGGTTCCCGGCCGAGCAGCCGGACCACGTCGCCGATCACGCCCACCATCTGCGACTCGAACTGCTCGCGGTGCTCCCAGAAGACCCGGCGGGCGTCCGCGTTGCGCAGCGCGAGCAGGGTGAACTCGGTCTGGATGACGTACCACCGCCGCGCGATGGGCTGCAGGCTCTCCAGGATCAGGCCCACCGACTCCAGCGAGAACTCCGCCTCGGGGATCGTGTCGATCACCTCGCGGACCACGGCCAGCATCCGCTCGGACTGCTGCTCGAAGAGCGCGAAGAAGACCTCCTCGATGCTGGAGAAGTTCGAGTAGAACGCGCCCCGGGTGAAGCCGGCCGCGCCGACCAGGTCGTCCACGGTCACCCGCTTGACGCCCTTGGCGGCGAACACGTCCTCGGCCGCCTCGACCAGGCGCGCGCGGGTGTTCTCCCGGCGGCGCACCGCCGGGGCTCGGGAGGCGGGCTCGCGGGACATCGTGCGCAGGCTATCCGTGGATGTCACCCAGGTCACCTCCGGGCTCGATACGTTTTCGTATTCAATACGTTAGTGTATCCACATGTCGTCGTTCCTGTACCGGCTGGGCCACGCGGTGGTCCGCCGATCCACGCGGGTGCTGGCCCTCTGGCTGGTGGTCCTGCTCGGCGCCGGCGCGCTCGCGGCCGGGCTCGGCGGCCAGCTGCAGGACGACCTGACCATCCCGGGCACCGAGTCCCAGCAGGGCCTCGACGTGCTGGCGCACCGGTTCCCCGAGGTCGCCGGCACCTCCGGGCAGGTGCTGTTCGTCGCACCGCCCGGCCACCGGATCCGGGAGTACGACGGGCAGGTGCACCGGGTGCTCGCCAGGGCCCGGAAGCTCGCGCACGTGGAGCTGGTCACCGACCCGTTCGACGCGAGCACCAGCCACGGCCTCGCGATCTCGCAGAACGGCCGGGACGCGCTCGCCCAGGTCCAGCTCGACGTGCCGCTCGACCGGCTCGACCCGAGCACCGTGCACGCCCTGACCCGGGCGGCGGACACGCTGCCCGCGAGCTCCCCGGTCGCGGTGCACCTCGGCGGCTCGATCTTCACCGACAAGTCCGTGTCCGTCAGCCCCACCGAGGGCCTCGGGGTGCTGGTCGCGCTGGCGGTGCTGGCGCTGACCTTCGGGTCGCTGCTCGCGGCCGGGATGCCGATCCTCACCGCGGTGGTCGGGGTCGGCGTCGCGATGGCCGGCATCCTCACCACCGCGGCCGTCACCGACATCAACACCTCCACCCCGACCCTGGCCCTGATGATCGGGCTCGCCGTCGGCATCGACTACGCGCTGTTCATCGTGTCCCGGCACCGCGGCCAGCTCGCCCAGGGCATGGCACCGGCCGAGTCGGCGGCGCGCGCGCTCGCCACCGCCGGCAGCGCGGTGATCTTCGCCGGCACCACCGTGGTGATCGCGCTGTGCGGCCTGGTCGTCGCCCGGATCCCGTTCCTGGCGGTGATGGGCTACGCCGCCGCCGCGGCGGTCGCGCTCGCGGTGCTGGTCGCGCTCACCCTGGTCCCGGCGCTGCTCGGCCTCGCCGGCGAGCGGCTGCGGCCCCGGTCCGGGTCCCGGGCCGCGCGCAACGCGGTCGTCGAGCCGGGCGAGACGCACACGCTCGGCGCGCGGTGGGTCGCCCTGGTCACCCGGGCACCGGCCCTGACCGTCGTACTCGTCGTCGGCGTGCTGCTCGCGATGGCGCTGCCCGCCAAGGACCTCGCGCTCGGCCTGCCCGACAACGGCACCGCCGAACCGGGCTCGACCGAGCGGGTCACCTACGACCTGGTCAGCCGCGACTACGGACCCGGGTTCAACACCCCGCTGCTGGTCACCGTCGACATCATCCGTACGACGCACCCGGTCGGCGTCATGCACCGGCTGGGCAAGGACCTCGCCGCGCTGGACGGGGTGCGGGCCGTCGCGCTGGCCACGCCGAACCACACCGCGGACCTGGGCATCGTGCAGGTGATCCCGCAGAGGTCGCAGACCGACCCGGCCACGGCGGCGCTGGTCCGGGAGATCCGGGCCGACCGGCGCACGCTCGAGCGGCGCTACGACGTCACGGACCTGAGGGTCACCGGCCAGACCGCGGTCAGCATCGACGTCTCGGACCGGCTGCGCGGAGCGCTGCTGCCGTTCGCGGTCGTCGTGGTGGGCCTCTCGCTGCTGCTGCTCACCGTGGTGTTCCGGTCCCTGGCGGTGCCGGTCAAGGCGACGCTGGGCTACCTGCTCTCGGTGGCGGCGTCGTTCGGGGCCGTCGCCGCGGTGTTCGAGTGGGGTTGGCTGGCCGACCTGGTGAACGTCAGCAGGGTCGGCCCGGTGATCTCGTTCCTGCCGATCATCTTGATGGGCGTGCTGTTCGGGCTCGCGATGGACTACGAGGTTTTCCTCGTCTCCCGGATGCGCGAGGAGTACGTGCACACCGGGGACGCCCGCCGGTCGATCTCGGCGGGCTTCACCGCCGGTGCCCGGGTGGTCACCGCCGCCGCGGTGATCATGATCAGCGTCTTCGCGGCGTTCGTCCCGCACAGCGACGCGGCGGTCAAGCCGATCGCGCTCGGGCTCGCCGTTGGTGTGTTCGTGGACGCCTTCCTGGTCCGGATGACGCTGGTGCCGGCGGTGCTCGCGCTGCTCGGCGACCGGGCCTGGTGGCTGCCCCCGCGTCTGGACCGGGCCCTGCCGTCGCTCGACGTGGAAGGGGTCGGCCTGGCCCGCCACGTCGAGCACCAGCAGTGGGTGGCCGACCACGGCCGCGCCGTGGTACGCGCCGAGGCGCTGGTCCTGCGTGACGGCGACCGGACGGTGTTCGACGACGTCGACATGGTGCTCGGTCGCGGGCGCCTGCTGGCCGTCACCTCCGACGACCGGGTCGCCCGCCGGGCGCTGCTCGCGGCCCTCACCGGGCGGCTCGAGGTCGGGGGCCGGCTGGTGGTGCTCGACCGGGTGCTCCCCGAGGAGGCCGCCGCGGTCCGGCGGCGGGTCGGCCTGCACGAGACCTTCCCGACCCGCGAGGAGCTCGACCGGATCGGGCGCGCGTCGACGCGCCGGCCGGTGCTCGTCGTGGTGGACGACCTCGAGAGGTTCGCCAGCGAGGACGAGGTGCACTTCCGCTGGGAGTCGCTGCTCGACCTGGCCGCCCGTGGCGCCACCGTGGTAGCCGGCTGCCACGGCGGGGTGCCGCACGGCGTCGACGTGCTCGGCCTCCGCGCCTCTCCCACCCGTCCCCGTCCCGCCGAGGAGGCGTCTCGATGACCCGCTTGCGGATCACCCGGGTGCTGGTCGGCACCCTGCTCATCCCCACCGTCTTCGGGACGCTGGTGCTCTGGTCGCTCGCGGACCGCGCCGAACAGTCCGACCGGGTGCCGGCGGCGGTGGTGAACCTCGACAAGCCGGTGACCAAGGGGCACGGCAAGCACAAGCGGGTCGTCTTCGCCGGCCGGCTGCTCGCCGCGGGGCTCACCTCGCCGAAGCAGCGCCGGGACAGCGCGCTGGACTGGCAGCTCACCGACGCCGGCGACGCGCGGCAAGGGCTGCGCGACGGCGGCTACTACGCGGTGGTGACCATCCCCGAGGGCTTCTCCCGGACACTCGCCGGCATCGACGGCAGCGACCCCCGGGCGGCGTCGGTCTCGGTGCGCAGCAACGACTCGTCGAGCGCGCTGGCCGGGCGGGTCAGCCACCGGGTCACCGACGTGGCCGCGGAACGGCTCGGTCACCGGATCACCGCCACCTACCTCGAGGGCGTGCTCGCCAAGAGTGGCAAGCTCAAGGACCGGCTCGGCAAGGCCGCGTCCGGGGCCGACCGGCTGGCGACCGGCGCCGGCTCCGTGCGCAGCGGTGCCGCCCGGATCGACCGGGGCGCCGGCTCCCTGGCCGCCGGGCTCGGCACGCTGGCGTCCGGTGCCGACCGGCTGTCGGCCGGCGCCACCCGGCTGCACCACGGCACCTCGCGGCTCGCGTCCGGCGCGGACCGGACCCACGCCGGTGCACAACGGCTCGCCACCGGACTGGGGACGCTGGCCGACCGCACCGCCGGGTTGCCGCGGCAGGCCCGCCGGCTCGCCGACGGCGCCGGCCAGGTGGCGCACGGCGTCGGGCCGTACGCCAAGCTCGTCAAGGCCTGGGCGCAGGCGTGCGCCACCGACCCCGCCGTCACCGCCACCCAGCCGCAGCTGTGCGCGGGCACGATCAAGGCCGCCGGCCCGGCCGGCCGCAACGCCGACGAGCTCGCGGCCGGGGCGCGCCGGGTGGCGCACGGCGCGGGCGAGCTCGCCGGCCGGGCCCCGCGGCTGACCGGGGCGATCGGCGACGCCGCGCACGGCGCGGACCGACTGTCCGCCGGCACCACGAGGCTCGCGTCCGGTGCCCACCGGGTCGACACCGGGTCGGCGCGGCTGGCCACCGGCGCCCAGCGGCTCGGCACCGGCGCGCGGCAGGCCCGGGCCGGCGCGAACCGGCTCGCCGGCGGCTCCGGGCGGCTGTCCGAGGGGACCGCCCGGCTGTCCGACGGCTCCCGGACGCTGGCCACCCGCCTGCAGCAGGGCGCCGCCCGGATCCCCGACGACCGCCAGGGGACGCGGCAGGCGCACGTGGTGGCCGACCCGGTCTCGGCGACCGCAGCCAGCCTGAACCCGGCCCGCGACGGCGCCACCCTGCTGGCTCCGGCGGTCCTGGCGTTCGCGCTGTGGCTCGGTGCCTTCGTCAGCTACCTGGTCCGCCCGGCGCTGCCAGGCCGGCGGCTGCGCAGCGCGGTCGCCGGGTGGCGGGTCGCCCTCGCCGGCTGGCTGCCCGCCGTCGCGGTCGGCGTGGTCCAGGCCGCGGTGCTGTTCGCGGCGGTCACGCTGCTCGGCGCGACCCTCGACTCCCCGGTCGCCGTGGCCGGCTTCATGCTGCTGGCCGCGGCGGTGTTCGCGGCCCTGAACCAGGCGTTCGTCGCGGCCCTCGGGCCGCGGCGGGGCTGGCTGGTCTCGATCGCGTTCGCGGTGCTGCAGGCGGTCTCGCTGGGCGGCCTGGTGCCGATCGCCACCGCCCCCGGACCGCTGCGGGTGCTCAACCAGGCCCTCCCGGTTACCCGGGCCGCGGACGGGTTCACCCGGCTGGTGCTCGGCGGCCGGGTCGGGTCCCCCGGCGCGGACCTGGTGGTGCTGGTGCTGTGGGGGGTCGCGGCGCTGGCCGTCACCTCGCTGGCCGCCCGGCGCCGGCAGCGCGTCGACCTCGACGCCGTACGACGCGAGGTGGACGCCGTACCCCATGGGTGAGCGTGGCTACGATGCCAAGATGAGCGATCCCCGCGCAGGCACCGTGGCCCAGCCGTCCGACCTCGTCGACGTCGCCCATCTCGTCACCGCGTACTACACCGGCGAGCCCGACCCGTCCGACCCCGACCAGCGGGTCGCGTTCGGCACCTCCGGGCACCGCGGCAGCAGCCTCGCCGACGCGTTCAACGAGGCGCACATCGTGGCCACCACACAGGCGATCTGCGACTACCGCGCCGCACAGGGGTACGACGGCCCGCTGTTCCTGGGACGCGACACCCACGGTCTCTCGGAGCCGGCGTGGGCGTCCGCGCTGGAGGTGCTCGCCGCCAACGACGTGACCGTGCTCGTGGACGACCGGGACGGCTACACGCCGACCCCCGCGGTGTCCCACGCGATCCTGCGCGCCAACCGCGGCAGGCGCGCCGGTGCCGCCGGGCTGGCCGACGGCATCGTGGTCACGCCGTCGCACAACCCGCCCTCGGACGGCGGGTTCAAGTACAACCCGCCCAACGGCGGCCCCGCCGACTCCGGGGCCACCTCGTGGATCGCGGACACGGCCAACGCCTACCTGGAGAAGGGTCTCGCCGGGGTGCACCGCACGCCGTTCGCCAGGGCGCGCGCGGCCGCCTCGGCCTACGACTTCCTCGGCAGCTACGTCGACGACCTGCCGAACGTGGTCGACCTGGCCCGGGTCAAGGAGGCCGGGGTGCGGATCGGTGCCGACCCGCTCGGCGGCGCGTCGGTGGCCTACTGGGGCGAGATCGCCGACCGGCACGGCCTGGACCTGACCGTGGTGAACCCGCTGGTGGACCCGACCTGGCGGTTCATGACGCTCGACTGGGACGGCAAGATCCGGATGGACTGCTCCTCACCGTCGGCGATGGCGTCGCTGATCTCGCGCAAGGACGAGTACGCCATCGCGACCGGCAACGACGCCGACGCGGACCGGCACGGCATCGTCACGCCCGATGCCGGGCTGATGAACCCCAACCACTACCTCGCGGTCGCGATCGGCTACCTCTACGGCGGCGCCCGTCCGGACTGGCCGGCCTCGGCCGCGATCGGCAAGACGCTGGTGTCCTCGTCGATGATCGACCGGGTGGCCGAGTCGGTGGGCCGGTCGCTGACCGAGGTGCCGGTCGGGTTCAAGTGGTTCGTGCCCGGGCTGATGGACGGCTCGATCGCCTTCGGCGGCGAGGAGTCCGCGGGAGCGTCGTTCCTGCGGCGGGACGGCTCGGTGTGGACCACCGACAAGGACGGCATCATCCTCGCGCTGCTCGCCTCGGAGATCCTCGCCGTCACGGGTGCGTCGCCGAGCGAGCACTACCGCACGCTGACGGGGAAGTACGGCGACCCGGCGTACGCCCGCGTCGACGCGCCGGCGAACCGGGAGCAGAAGGCAAAGCTGGCCGCGCTCTCGCCGGACGACGTGACGGCCTCCAGCCTGGCCGGGGAGAAGATCGCCGCCCGGCTCACCGAGGCGCCGGGCAACGGCGCCAGGATCGGCGGGCTCAAGGTGACCACCGAGCACGCCTGGTTCGCCGCGCGGCCGTCGGGGACCGAGGACGTGTACAAGATCTACGCGGAGTCGTTCCGCGGCGCCGACCACCTCGCGCAGGTGCAGGCCGAGGCCCGCGAGGTGGTCTCCGCGGCGCTGGGCGGGTAGCGGACCAGCGCGCGTGACCGCCGACCACGCCTGCGTGGATCGGTCCCCGGCAGGTGCTGCCGGGGACCGACGCCTCACGCGGGGTGGCCGCTACTTGGACGGCTGCGGTGCCTTGCAGTCGTGGACCTTGGGGTTCACGCCGACGTAGTTCAACGGCCCCGCCACCACGGTGACGGCGATGGTGCCGACCTCGGCGCAGCTGTCGTTGTTGCTCGCAAAGTAGCCCCGCTGGCCCGCGGCGAGGGCGCCGATGACCAGCCAGGCCAGGATGAGAATTGTTCCGATTCGCATGATTTGCCTCCGGCGTCGGGGGTACCCCTCCGGCTGCCCGGACAAACCCGGCGCCAGCAGTGGTCCAGTGCGCGCGAGTTTTTACCCGGGTTTTGCGGCATTCCGGGCGGTTGGCTCCCTATCCTGGCGAGGTCAGGTGGGCGCAGCGATCGAAAGATCCGGTGGGGCGCACAGTCCACAGGTGGAGCCGGACGGCCAGGGTGTGCATGGGGTAGCGCCCCGGGCGGACGGCGCGAGAAAGGCCGCCGCGGTGGAGTACCCACGATGCACGCACTGCCGTAACCCGATCAAGAGCCACCAGCGCCAGATCCGGCACCCCCTCACCGAGCTCAGCTTCCACGACGACTGCTGGGCGGAGGCGCGGGACGCCGTCCAGCAGGAGTACGTCCAGCGGATCCGCGAGCAGGGTCTCGCCGCGATGATCTCGCCGTACGTCGTCCAGCTCGGCGACGAGCCGTGGCTGCCCGTCCAGCGCGACGAGGACGCCGAGGTCCCCGCCGAGCCGGTCAAGGGCTGACGGACCGCTACCGCGACTCCAGGTTCTGCAGCCTGACCTGTCCGCGCGCCGCGACCCGGCCCTGCTCGTCCACGGTCTCCACCGCCCACACCTGCTGCGAGCGGCCACGGTGCACGGGCGTCGCCGTCGACGTGAGCCGGCCCTCGGACACGGCCCGGTAGAAGTCCGTGTTGTTGTTCACCCCCACCACCTTGCCCCGGTCGCCGAGCCACAGCGCCGCCCCCACGCTGGCCAGCGTCTCCACCACGCTGCAGTGCACCCCGCCGTGCAGGATCCCGTAGGGCTGGTGGAGCTTCGGGGACGCTGCCCAGGTGGCCACCACCCGGTCGCCGCCCGCCTCGGTCAGCTCGAGGCCGAGGTACTCCACGAACGGGCCGGTGATCCCGGTGTCCGCCTGGTCGAATGTCTCGCTGGTGCTCACCCGCCGATTATTTCCCAGGCCTTCCGGTCCCGGGTGGGTGCCCCGGCACCCGCGGAAAATAGTCGACAACTGCTTGGCAAGTTCGCAAAAGAAGTGTAGAACTAAAGAGTTGCAGGACCTCCCCGACATGCAGGAGTCGCGATGACCACGGACGCTCGCACGGGCCCCGCGCCCAGCCCCACCGGCCCGCTCAGCAAGATCGACTACTCCGAGCGGATCCCGAACAACGTCAACCTCGCCGGGGACCGGCGCCTGCAGCGCGCCCTGGAGGCCTGGCAGCCGAAGTTCCTGGACTGGTGGAAGACGCTGGGGCCGGCGCTGCCGACCAAGGACGTCTACCTGCGCACCGCGATCGCGGTCGGTCGCGACGGCTGGGCGCACTTCGACCACGTGCCGATGGAGCAGTACCGGTGGGGCATCTTCCTGGCCGAGCGCGACCCGGACCGCACGGTGCACTTCGGCAAGCACAAGGGCGAGCCGGCCTGGCAGGAGATCCCGGGCGAGCACCGCGCCGACCTGATGCGGCTGATCGTGGTGCAGGGCGACACCGAGCCGGCCTCGGTGGAGCAGCAGCGGATCCTGGGGAACACCGCGCCGAGCATCTACGACCTGCGCAACCTGTTCCAGGTCAACGTAGAGGAGGGCCGGCACCTGTGGGCGATGGTCTACCTGCTGCAGGCCTACTTCGGCCGCGAGGGCCGCGAGGAGGCCGAGCAGCTGCTCAAGCGCAACTCCGGCGACCTGGACGCACCGCGGATCCTCGGCGCGTTCAACGAGGAGACCACGGACTGGCTGCAGTTCTTCATGTTCACCTACTTCACCGACCGGGACGGCAAGTACCAGCTCGGCACCCTCAAGGAGTCGGCGTTCGACCCGCTGGCGCGGACCTGTGAGTTCATGCTCAAGGAGGAGGCGCACCACATGTTCGTCGGCACCACCGGCGTGCAGCGGACCGTGGAGCGCACCGCCGAGCTGATGAAGACGCACGGCTCCGACGACATCTTCGAGCACGGCGGCATCCCGCTGTCGGTGATCCAGAAGTACCTCAACTTCCAGTTCTCGGTCTCCATGGACCTGTTCGGCTCCGAGCAGTCCACCAACGCCGGCAACTACTACTCCTCCGGACTCAAGGGCCGCTGGCAGGAGACCCGGCGCAAGGACGACCACGTGCTGCTCGACGACACCCGGATGATGAACGTCGTCGAGGACGGGCAGATCGTGCAGAAGCAGGTGCCGATGCTCTCCGCCCTGAACCTGGACCTGCGTGACGAGTACGCCGCCGACTGCGCGAACGGGGTGCGCCGCTGGAACCAGGCGCTCGAGGACGCTGGGCTCGAGGAGCGGCTGACGCTGCCGCACGAGGGCTTCAACCGCCGGGTCGGCGCCTACGCCGGCCACCACGTCAGCCCCGACGGCGAGGTCCTCGACGACGCCACCTGGGACGCGCGGGTGCACGAGTGGCTGCCGTCCGCGGAGGACCGGGCGAACGTGGCGAAGCTGATGGTTCCCGAGTACGAGTACGGCAAGTTCGCCGGCTGGATCGCGCCGCCGCAGACCGGGATCAACGACCAGCCGGTCGAGTTCGACTACGTCCACCTCGCCGAGGAGGGGATGGCCTGAGAGCCGTCCCGGCACCGGAAGGAGAGCGAGGAGGAGAGATGGAGCTCGTCTGGGCGCACGAGGATGCGCCGGTGTGGGACGCCGACAAGCAGCGCGTGATCGGCGGGGCGCCCGAGGGGGCCTTCGTGGTCCCGTTCCGGGACGGTCAGCGGCTGCCGGGCGACTGGTGGGCCGCCCGCGACGGGGACGGCGCCGTCGTCGGCTACGGGCGGCTGGACACGACCTGGGGCGGGGACGCCGAGATCCTGCTCGCCGTCGCGCCCGACCGGCAGCAGCAGGGCGCCGGCAGCTTCATCCTGGCCCGGCTGGAGGCCGAGGCGGCGGCTCGCGGGCTCAACTACGTCCACAACCGGATCCGCGAGCACGACCAGCGCGACCTGGTCCACGACTGGCTGGTCGTGCGCGGGTTCCGCGGTCCCGTCGACGGAGACCTCCGCAAGCGGGTCGGCGCCGGTGATGCCCTCAGCGTCCGGCGCGAGCCGGCCGCGGGCACGCCGTACGACGCCGCCGCCGACCCCGGCGCGCGCCCTCCAGGGCACGAGGAGAGCGGCGGCTACGTCAACGTCGAGGACCACCGGTACTGATTCCTCCCGCCCGGCAATCCGGGCCCCCGAGCCGGGGTCGACGTCAGGGCTTGGCGCCGCCGGCCTCGTCCATCCGGTCCCATTCGGCCTGCGCGAGCCGGTGCCAGCGGGCGTGCCGGTCGTGGAACGCGGCGGCCGCGCGCGGGCCCGGCCAGTCGTGGTCGAGCAGCTCGCCGGGCAGGTCCGGGTCCAGGAACGGGAACCGCCGCCACTCCTGGACCATCTCGACCTGGGCGACGAACGCCTCCGCCGGCTGGTCGGCGCGGCGGGTCTCGAACTCGGCCAGGAAGTCCAGGTAGCGGTCCTCGACGTCGGCGAGGTCCCAGGCCGCCGCGAGCAGCCGGCTCTCGTCGCCGATGCCGCTGGCCGGCCCGATCCAGGCGAACGACTGCTTCTCCAGCCCGAGCTCCCGCACCACCGTGTGCACGTCGTGCGCCTTCCCGGCCGCGGGGGTCACCCACAGCCCCGAGGTCGGGGACCCCAGCCCCAGCCAGGTCAGGCGGGTGCGCAGCCGGTGGCGCAGCTGCCGCTGGGTCTCCGGGATCGCCACGGTGAGCACCAGCCAGCGGCCGTCCCACGGGTGCCGCTCGCGCATGAAGCCGTAGATCCGCCGGGTGCCCTCCTCGAGCAGCGCCGCCCCGGTCTCGGTCAGCCCCCACGTGACGCGCCGACCGTGCCGGACCGACGTGAGCAGGCCCTCGTTCGCGGTCCGGGTCAGCGCCTGGCGGGCGGCCTTCTCCTCGATGCCGAGCGCCGCGAGGGCCTCGAGCAGGGTCGCGGTCCAGACCGACTCCGAGCGCGGGTGCACGAACTCGCCGAGCACGGTCAGCAGCAGCGACCGGGCGCTGGCGGACCCCACCTCGCGCCGCCGGGACGGCTGGGGGGTGCTGCTGGTGGACGGCACGGGCGCTCCTCGTCGGGGTGGCGGTCACGGCGACGTGTGTCGACATTGTGGCACCCGGGTGCGGGGCCCCGGCAGGACCGGCCGGCCGTACTCCAAGAATGTTCTACAGACGCTTGACGGAAGTAGATGAAAGCGTAGAGTGTTTGGCGCACCCCCCGTTCGTCTCCCAGAAGAGGTTGTCCCCATGACCGTCCTCGATACCCCTCCGAGCGAGCAGAGCGCCGCGGCGTCGCCGGCCGGCCCTCCGAAGGTCGACTTCGACACCGCTCCGGACCGCTACCGGCACTGGACGCTCGAGGTGGACGGCGAGGTGGCCACCGTCACCCTGGCCGTCGACGAGGACGGCGGTCTGGTGCCCGGCTACCAGCTGAAGATGAACTCCTACGACCTCGGCGTGGACATCGAGCTGTACGACGCCGTGCAGCGGCTGCGGTTCGAGCACCCCGAGGTCAAGGCGGTGGTGATGACCGGTGGCCTGGAGAAGATGTTCTGCGCCGGCGCCAACATCCGGATGCTGGCCCAGTCCACGCACGCCTGGAAGGTGAACTTCTGCAAGTTCACCAACGAGACCCGCAACGGGATCGAGGACGCGACCGAGGCCTCGGGCCAGACCTGGATCGCCGCGCTGAACGGCACCGCGGCGGGCGGCGGCTACGAGCTGGCGCTGGCCTGCGACGACATCGTGCTGATCGACGACGGCTCGTCCACCGTGTCGCTGCCGGAGGTGCCGCTGCTGGGGGTGCTGCCCGGCACCGGCGGCCTGACCCGGGTGGTCGACAAGCGGCACGTCCGCAGGGACCGCGCGGACCTGTTCGCGACCAGGTCCGAGGGCTACCGGGGTGCGACGGCCGTCGACTGGGGCCTGGTCGACGCCACCGTGCCCCGGCACGGCTGGGGCGAGGAGATCTCCCGGCGGGCGCACGAGGCCGCGACGTCCTCCACCCGCAGCGGCGGCCGCGGTGTCGAGCTCACCCCGCTGGACCGCCGGGAGTCGGACGAAGAGATCAGCTACCCCTACGTCAGCGCCAGGCTCGACCGCGACGCCCGCCGGGTCGACATCACCGTGCACGGTCCGGCCGAGCAGCCGCCCGCCGACGCGGACGCCGTGCTCGCGCAGGGCGTGGAGTACTGGCCGCTGGCGGTCACCCGGGCGCTCGACGACCTGGTGCTGCGGCTGCGCACCAACGAGTCCGAGCTCGGCACCTGGGTGTTCCGCACCGAGGGCGACACCGACCTGGTGCTGGCCTACGACGAGCAGCTGCGGGCGCTGGCCGGCGACTGGTTCGTCAACGAGGTCGACCAGTACTACAAGCGCACCCTGAAGCGGCTCGACGTCACCAGCCGCAGCCTGGTCGCGGTGATCGAGCCCGGCAGCTGCTTCGCCGGGATCCTGCTCGAGCTCGCGCTCGCGGCCGACCGGCAGTACATGCTCGAGGGCGTCTACGAGGACGTCGACCCCGACGCGGACCCGGCCACGGTCGTGCTCACCGCGAGCAACGACGGCGCGTTCCCGATGGGCAACGGGCTGTCCCGGCTGGCCTCCCGCTTCTACGGGCACGACGAGGACCTGGACGCCGCCCGTGGCCGGCTGGGGGAGCCGCTCGACGCGGTCGCCGCCGACCGGGTCGGCCTGGTCACCATGGCGCTCGACGACATCGACTTCGAGGAAGAGCTGCGCATCGTGCTCGAGGAGCGCGCCTCGCTGTCCCCGGACGCGCTGACCGGCATGGAGGCCAACCACCGGTTCGTCGGCCCGGAGACCACGGAGACCAAGATCTTCGGCCGGCTCACCGCCTGGCAGAACTGGATCTTCAACCGGCCCAACGCCTCCGGCCCCGACGGTGCGCTGCGCCGCTACGGCACCGGGCAGCGCGGCAGCTACGACTACAAGCGGGTCTGAGCCATGACGAACCCGGAGGGCACCTTCAACGCGGCCGGCTACCTCGTCGACCGGCACTGCGCCGGCGGCGCCGGCGACCGGGTCGCGGTCCGCGGCACCGAGACGTTGACCTACGCAGAGCTCGACCGGCGCGTCGGTGACGTGGCCGCCGCGCTGCGCCGGCTCGGGCTGCGGCGCGACGACCGGGTGCTGATCGTGATGTCCGACGACGTCCCGATGCTCAGCCTCGTGCTCGGCTGCTTCCGGGCCGGAGTGGTGGCGGTCCCGGTCTCCACGATGTTCAACGGGGCCGAGCTGGGCAAGATCCTCGCCGACTCCGGCGCCCGGCTGGTGGTGAGCACCCACGAGTACGTCGAGGCGGTCGGTGCCGCGATGGCCGCCGCCCCCGACGTCGAGCACAGCGTGCTGCACGGCGACGGCGAGCTCGTCGTACCGCCGACGGTCACCGCGCTCGGCTGGGACGAGTTCACCGCGCTCGGCCGGGAGGCGGCCGACGCGCAGCGGGCGACCGCCGGGACCGGCGACGACTCCTGGGCGCTGTGGCTCTACACCTCCGGCACCACCGGCACGCCCAAGGCCGCGATGCACCGGCACGCGAACATCCGGCACGTCTGCGAGACGTACGGCGCCCAGGTGCTGGGGATCACGCCGAACGACGCGACGCTGTCGATCGCCAAGATGTTCTTCGCCTACGGGATCGGCAACTCGGTGTTCTTCCCGCTGTCGGTCGGCGCCAGCACGGTCCTCGAGCCGCGACGCCCGAGCCCGGAGGTGATCCGCGAGCGCCTGGAGAGGGACCGGCCGACGCTGTTCTTCGGGGTGCCCACCTTCTACGCCGCGTTGGTGGCCAGCGACCTGCCCGACGACGCGTTCGCCACGGTGCGGCTCGCCACCTCCGCCGGCGAGCCGCTGCCGGCGCCCCTGCAGCGGCGGTTCACCGAGCGGTTCGGCGTCGAGATCCTCGACGGCATCGGCTCCACGGAGGCGCTGCACATCTTCTTGTCCAACCGGCCCGGCGCGATCCACCCGGGGACCACCGGCGTCCCGGTGCCCGGCTACGACGTCGAGGTCCGTGACGTGGAGGGCAACGCCGCGGCCGCCGGCGAGCCCGGAGCGCTCTACGTCCGCGGTGAGTCGATCGCGCTCGGCTACTGGCGCCGCACCGACGCCTCCCGCCAGGTGTTCCGCGGCGAGTGGCTGAGCACCGGCGACACCTACGTCCGCAACGAGGACGGCTTCTTCACGTGTCTGGGCCGCAACAGCGACATGCTGAAGGCAGGCGGGATCTGGGTCTCCCCGGCCGAGGTCGAGAGCCGGCTGCTCGAGCACCCCGCGGTCCGACAGGCCGCCGTGGTCGGGATGCCCGACGAGGACGGGCTGGACAAGCCCGTGGCCGTGGTGGTCGTCGAGCCGGGCGCCGCCGAGGACGACCTGGTCGCCTGGTGCCGCGCGGGTCTCGCGCACTTCAAGGCGCCCCGCAAGGTGGTCTTCGTCGAGGACCTGCCGAAGACGGCCACCGGCAAGCTGCAGCGCTTCAAGGTCCGCGACCTGGTCGCGGGCCCCGCGCCACGGCAGGCGCAGGACACGGCCCCGGCGGCCGAGATGGGAGTCACGCGATGAACACCGAGGTGGACGTGCTGATCGTCGGCGCCGGCCCGGTGGGCCTGTTCGGTGCCTACTACGCGGGTGCCCGCGGGCTGCGGGTCGCGGTCGTGGACTCGCTCAGCCAGGTCGGCGGCCAGGTGAGCGCGATGTACCCCGAGAAGCAGATCTACGACATCGCGGGGTTCCCGGCGGTCTCCGGGCGCGACCTGGTCTCCGGGCTGTTCGCGCAGGCCGCCCAGCACGCGCCGACGTACCTGCTCGGCCAGGAGGCCCAGGACCTGGACCACGTCTCGGTCCCGGACGGCCCGGACCTGCTCCGGGTGACCACCAGCGCCGGCACCGAGATCACCTGCGGCGCGGTGGTGGTCACCGGCGGGATCGGCACGTTCACGCCCCGGCCGCTGCCGGCCGGCGAGGAGCTCCTCGGTCGCGGCCTGGACTACTTCGTGCCGAGCTCGGAGGCGTACGTCGGCAAGGACGTCGTCATCGTCGGGGGCGGGGACTCCGCCGTCGACTGGTGCCTGATGCTCGAGCCGATCGCCTCCTCGGTGACCCTGGTGCACCGCCGCGAGGCGTTCCGGGCGCACGCCGCGAGCGTGGAGCGGGTGCGCGCCTCGTCGGTCGAGATCATCACCAACGCGCAGGTCACGTCGCTGGAGGGTGGTGCGGGCGTCGAGAAGGCGGTGATCGAGGTCAAGGGCGAGGAGGTCCCGCGCAGCGTGCCCTGCCAGCAGGTCGTCGCGGCGCTCGGCTTCACCGCCAACCTCGGCCCGCTGCGCGAGTGGGGCCTCGAGCTGCACGACAACCGGCACCTGGTCGTCGACTCGGCGATGCGCACCAACGTGCCGGGGGTGTTCGCGGCCGGCGACATCACCGACTACGAGGGCAAGGTCCGGCTGATCGCGGTCGGCTTCGGCGAGGTGGCGACCGCGGTCAACAACGCGGCGGTGCACCTCGACCCGCAGGCGCAGCTGTTCCCCGGCCACTCGACCGACACCCCGCACCAGGTCTCCGTCCCGGCCTAGCCTGGACGGACCAGAGGAGGAGAGACACCGTGCCGTACGTGATCGCCAGTCCGTGTATCGACGTGATGGACAAGTCCTGCATCGAGGAGTGCCCCGTCGACTGCATCTACGAGGGCGGGCGCAAGCTCTACATCAACCCCAAGGAGTGCATCGACTGCGGCGCCTGCGAGCCGGTCTGCCCGGTCGAGGCGATCAGCCAGGACCGTCGGGTCGCCGAGGAGGACGAGGACTTCGTCGAGGACAACCGGCGGTTCTTCACCGAGCCGCTGCCCGGCCGCGACGAGGTGCTCGGCGCCCCCGGCGGCTCGCACAAGACCGGCGTGATCGGGGTCGACACCCCGATGGTCTCGGGACGCTAGGGGGAGCCGATGCTGGACGGAAACCTGCTCGTCGACGCCCACGTGCACGTGCCGGTGCTCGGTTCGCTGGCCCCGGCCTGGGTGCAGTGGGCGCGCGACTTCGGCCCGGAGGGGATCCTCGAGGACGTCTGGGACGCCGACGGGCGGCCCCGACCGGACCGGCTCGACGCGCTGTTCGCGGAGCAGGGCGTGGACGTGGCGCTGTTGTTCTGCGAGTACAGCCCCAAGGCGACCGGGATGCAGCGGTTCGAGGACCTGCTGCCGATCGTGGAGCAGAACCCGCACCGGTTCCGGCCGGTCGCCAACGTCAACCCGCACCTGCACTTTCCGATCGCCGACGAGGTGAACCGCCAGATCGACCTCGGCGCGGCGGCCCTCAAGCTGCACCCGGTGCACGGCGGCTTCCGGTGCGACGACCGGATGCTCTACCCCGCCTACCAGGTGCTCGCGGAGCGTGGCGTGCCGCTGGTCGTGCACTGCGGCACGAGCACCTTCCCGGGCTCGATGAACGAGCTCGCGGACCCCGAGATCCTGCTGCCGGTGATCCGGGACTTCCCCACCGTGGACGTGGTGCTGGCGCACGGCGGACGGGGCTGGTGGTACGACGCCGCCGCGTTCCTGGCACTGACCTACCCGAACGTCTGGATCGAGCTGTCCGGGCTGCCGCCCAAACGGCTCCCGGAGTACTACGCCAGGTACGACCTGGCCCGCCTGGCGCGCCGCTGGATCTTCGCCACCGACTGGCCCGGGGTCCCCGGGACCGCCCAGAACGCCCGGGCGGTGGCCGGGCTCGGGATGGACGAGGCCACCGCCGCCCTGGTGCTGGGCGGCAACGCCCGGTCCGTGTACGCCGGCCTCGACCCCGCGCCCGGGCCGGGTGAGTGAGCGTGCCCGGCCGCCCCGACCGACCCCCGGCGCCGGCCGGGTCCCCAGCACCGCAACCACAGGGAGCGCAGCGATGACCAGTGTCGAGACCCAGGGCCGGCCGGCCCGCGAGCTCACCGACGAGGAGCTCGAGCAGCAGGGCAAGAACGCGCACGAGACCCGCAACTGGGTCTTCCTGCACGGCACCGCCGCCCAGTTCGCGACGCACACCGCCCGGATGCTCGAGCTCGAGCAGGAGTACCTGCGCCGCTACCCCAAGCGCACCTGGCAGGGCTCCGGTGGGGCCGCGGACGTGAAGTCGGACGTGGACGTGCTGCGCACGGCGCTGCGCGGGATCATCATCCAGCTCGAGGCACTGCTCGACAACCGGCCCGCGCCGGACGCGCACGCCGAGCACCCGGTCGCCGACCCGGCCACCGCCCTGCTCCGCCGGGTCGCCGACCAGCCCGGGGGCCGGATGAACAAGCTCGAGGTGCACCAGGCGGCCCGCGAGGTCGGGCTCGAGCGCGCGGCCCTGGCCCGGCTCTACAACGCGGACCCGCCGCTGCTGACCACCGAGAAGCAGGACCGGGTGATCACCGACGCCGGGCGCGCCAGCCTGGCCGGCCGGGTCTGACCGGAGCCCCGTGCGGGCGTACGGTCGGCACCCGCACCGTCCCCGACGCACGAGAGGAAGACATGGCAGACACCACCGAGCAGCGCACCGCGGTCGTCACCGGAGCCGGACGGGGGATCGGCGCGGCCATCGCCACCCGGCTGTCCGAGGACGGCCTGGCGGTGGCCTGCCTGGACATCGACCGCGACTCCGCCGAGGCGACCGCCCAGCGTCTCGTCGGAGCCGGCGGCCGGGCCGCGGCCTTCGCGGCGGACGTCTCCGACGAGGCGGCCGTCGACGCCGTGGTCCAGGAGGTGGCCGGCACGCTGGGCGCGCCCACTGTGCTGGTCAACAACGCCGGCGTGCTGCGCGACAACCTGCTGTTCAAGATGTCCGCCGCCGACTGGGACACCGTGATGCGGGTGCACCTGCGCGGGACCTTCCTGATGACGCGCGCGGTGCAGAGGCACATGACCGCCGCCTCCTACGGCCGGATCGTGAACCTGTCGTCGACCTCGGCCCTCGGCAACCGCGGGCAGGCGAACTACTCCGCAGCCAAGGCCGGCCTGCAGGGCTTCACCAAGACCGTCGCCTTCGAGCTCGGCAAGTTCGGGGTCACCTGCAACGCGGTGGCACCGGGGTTCATCGTCACCGAGATGACCCGGGCGACCGCGGAGCGGATGGGCCAGAGCTTCGAGGAGTTCAGCGCCAACCGGGTGGCGAACATCCCGGTGAACAGGCCCGGTCTGCCCGAGGACGTCGCGGAGGCGGTGGCGTTCTTCTGCTCGCCGCGCGCCGGTTTCGTCTCCGGCCAGGTGCTCTACGTCGCGGGCGGTCCGCGGAGCTGAGCCGTTCCCGCCGGGCCTGCCCCGTGGTAGGAAGCAAGCACGGGGTGAGGAAGGGAGCACACGGTGGGACTTCTCGACGGCGTCGACTGGCAGGGCAGGATCTTCAAGGCCGGGGCCTGGGTGCCCGGCCGGGGCGGCGACTACCCGGTCCTCGAACCGGCCACCGGGCAGGAGCTCGGCCGGATGGGGCGGGCCACGGCGGAGGACGTGGCCGAGGCGGGGGCGAGCGCACGAGAGGCGCAGCGGGGGTGGGCCGCGCTGCCGCATCCCGCGCGGGCCGCGGTGCTGCGCAGGGCGGGCGACCTGTGGGCCGAGCACGCGGAGGAGATCAGCGGCTGGAACGTCCGCGAGGTGGGCGCGGTGCCGGGGATGGCGGGCTTCGCGCTGCACGTGGCCGCGGAGGAGTGCTACGAGGCGGCCTCGCTGCCCGGACGGCCGATCGGCGAGATCCTGCCCTCGGAGCAGCCGCGGCTGTCGATGGCGCGCCGCGCCCCGGCGGGCGTGGTCGGCGTGGTCTCGCCCTTCAACGTGCCGATCATCCTCGGCATCCGCTCGGTGGCTCCCGCGCTCGCGCTCGGCAACGCCGTCCTGCTCAAGCCGGACCCGCGGACGGCCGTCACCGGGGGCACGCTGATGGTGCGGGTCTTCGAGGAGGCCGGGCTGCCTCCGGGCGTGCTGCAGCTGCTGCCCGGCGGTGCCGACGTGGGCGAGGCGATGGTCGTCGACCCGAGCGTCCGGGTCATCTCGTTCACCGGCTCCACCGCCGTCGGCCGGCGGATCGGTGAGCTCGCCGGCAAGCATCTCAAGCGCGCCCACCTCGAGCTCGGCGGCAACTCGGCGTTGCTGGTGCTCGACGACGCCGACGTCGACGCTGCGGTGAACCTGGCGGCCTGGGGCTCCTTCTTCCACCAGGGCGAGATCTGCATGACCACCGGGCGGCACCTGGTCGCCGACGGGCTGTACGACGAGTTCGTCGAGCGGCTCGCCGAGAAGGCCGGGCGGCTGCCGGTGGGCAACCCGGCCACCGACGAGGTCGCGCTCGGGCCGGTGATCGACGCGCGGCAGCGCGACAAGATCCACGGCCTGGTCACCGCCAGCGCCGACCAGGGGGCGAGGGTCGCCGCCGGGGGGTCCTACGACGAGCTGTTCTACCGGCCCACTGTGCTCTCCGACGTACCGCTCGCCGCGCCGGCGTTCGTCGAGGAGGTGTTCGGTCCGGTCGCCCCGGTCACCCGGGTCGGCTCGGTGGAGGAGGCGGTCCGCCTCGCGAGCGCGGGAGAGTACGGCCTCTCGCTGGGCATCGTGACCCGCGACGTGATGCGCGGGCTCGAGGTCGCCGAGCAGATCCCCACCGGCATCGTGCACATCAACGACCAGACCGTGAACGACGAGGCGAACGCGCCGTTCGGCGGCGTCGGGGCGTCCGGCACCGGCTCCCGGTTCGGTGGCGCCGCGGCGAACGTCGAGGCGTTCACCGAGACCCGCTGGATCACCATGCGCGGCGAGCCGCCGCAGTATCCGTTCTGACGCCGCCGGGCTACCGTCGGGGCCATGGCAACCGTGAACGAGATCCTGGCCGACGCCCTCGACCGCGTGCGCGGGAGCGTGCACCGGGTCCTCGACGGGCTCGGCGCCGACGACCTGGCCTACCGGCCCGACGCGGAGGCGAACTCCATCGCGTGGCTGGTGTGGCACCTGGCCCGCGTGCAGGACGACCACATCGCTGACGTGGCCGGCGCCGACCAGGTGTGGCGGACCGGCGGCTGGGCCGCACGCTTCGACCTGCCGTTCGACGAGGCGGCCATCGGCTTCGGGCAGACCACGACCGAGGTGGCGGCGGTCCGGGCCGACGCGGACCTGCTCGCCGGCTACTACGACGCGGTGCACGCAGCGACGATGGCCTACCTCGAGACGCTGTCCGAGCAGGACCTCGACCGCGTGGTGGACGACCGGTGGGACCCGCCGGTGACGCTGGCGGTCCGGCTGGTGAGCGTGGTCAACGACGACACCCAGCACGTCGGGCAGGCCGCCTACGTCCGGGGGTTGCTGGAGCGCCGGGCCTGAGCCGATCCGGTGACAACCGGAGACCCGCTGCGTAGGTTGTCAGCATGTCGACCAGGAGCACCTGCGCCGGTCTGGGGGCGCTGACGCTGGCTCTGGTCGCCGCCTGCGGGGGATCCGACCCCGGTTCGGGCGCGGCGGCGGTCACGCTCTACACGTGCGTCAGCGACACCACAATCCAACCGGTCATCAAGCGGTTCGAGAAGGACAACCCGGGCAGCAAGATCCGGCTGTACCGCGCGCCCACCGGCGAGCTCAACGCCCGCGTCGCGGGGGACGTTCGGTCCGGCGGCCTGAAGGCGGACGTGATCTGGGCGTGCGACCCGCTGACCATGCAGGACTACGTCGACCAGGGGCTGATCGCCGGCTGGACGCCGCACACCGGGGTGCCCGCGAAGTTCCGCACCGACCGCTACGTCGGGGTGGCGGTGCTCTACATGGTGGCGGTCAGCCACCAGGGCGTCCCCGCACCGAGGTCGTGGTCGGACCTGACCCGTCCGGTGTACGCCGACGGGGTCGCCGTCCCGGACCCCGGGCTCGCCGCCTCCGCCCTGGGCGCGCTCGGGTACTTCGACCAGAACCCCGGCTACGGCACCGGCTTCTACTCCGCCCTGAAGCACAACGGCGCGGTCCAGGTCAGCACGCCGGACGACGTGACCACCGGGGTCGCGGAGGGCACCTACAAGGCCGGGGTGACGATCGCCAACTCGGCCTACGCGGCCAAGGAGGGCGGTTCGCCGATCGCGGTGACCTGGCCCGCCCCCGGTGCCGTCGCCGTCTACGGGCCGGTCGGGCTGACCGACGCCGCCGGCGGCTCCACCACGGCCAAGGACTTCCTCTCCTACGTCACCAGCCGCGCCGGCCAGCGCGTGATCGCCGACGCCGGCTCCTACCCGACCCTGCCGGGCGTGGCCGGGCCGACGATCCCACCGGGGGCGCCGGTCGTCGCCCCGGACTGGCCGGCGATCGGGTCGAAGAAGAACGCCCTGCTGGCCGGCTACCAACGGATCTTCGGCGGCTGAGGTGGCACGCGCCGACGGCCTCCGGAGGGCCGCCGCGGGCCTGGTGGCCGTCGCGGTCACCGCGCTGGTGCTGGTGCCGCTGCTGACGATGGTCCGTACCGTCTGGGTGGAGGGCCGCGGCCGGCGCGCTGAGACGCTCGCGGCGCCCGGGCTCGGCGCCGCGGTCGAGCACACGCTCGTCCTGGCCGCCGTGGTGACCGCCGCCGCGGTGCCGCTCGGCACGCTGTTCGCGCTGGCGCTGCGGCGGCCCGACGTGCCGCTGCGGTCGTTCCTCCGGTTCGCCGTGCTGCTGCCGGTGGTCGTCCCGGACTTCGTGCTGGGCTACAGCTGGGTGCGCGCCTACGGCCGTGCCGGGTTCACCGACGACCTGCTGGGCCTGCGTTGGCCGGGGCTCCAGGGACCGGTGGGGGTCGCCGTGGTGGTCGTGGTCAACGCGGTGCCGCTTGCCTACCTGGTCCTCACCGCGGGGCTGGCCACCCGCGCCGAGCCGGCGCTGGAGCGGGCGGCCCGGGCATCCGGGGCCGGGCCGGCCACCGTGCTGCGCACGGTCACCCTGCCGCTGCTGCGCCCGGCGCTGGCGGCCGCCTCCGTGCTGGTCTTCGTGCTCACCCTGGGGACCTTCGCGATCCCGCTGGTGCTGGGATCACCCGCCGGCTTCAGCACGGTGACCACCCGGGTGTACTCGAACCTGGCGCGCAGCAGCGACCCCGGCGCCTTCCTGGAGGCGATCACGCTGGCCCTGCTGCTGGTGGTCATCGCGGTGCTGGTCGTGGTGCCCGCGGACGTGCTGGTGGGTCCGCGGCTGCGCTCGGTGCGGGCCCCGACCCACGACCGGCCGGTCGGCGGGGCGCGAAGCCCGGCCGGCCGCTGGACCGCAGCCGCGGTGCTCGGCTACCTGGCCCTCACGCTGGGCGTGCCGCTGGTGGCCCTGGTGACCACCGCGCTGACCCGGGCGGTGGGCCTGGCGCCGACTCCCGCGAACTGGACGCTCGCCAACTTCAGCGATGCGCTGACCACCCGCAACGCCGCCGCGCTGGGCCGCAGCCTGGTGCTCGCGTTCACCGCGGCCTGCATCCTGGTGCTGCTCGGTGCCTGCGTGGCGGCGCTGGAACGCGGCCGGCGCGGCCGCGGCATCGCGAGCCTGGTGACCCTGACGCTGGTGCTGCCGGGGTCCACGCTGGCGGTGGGGATGCTGGTCGCCTACGGCCGGTGGATCGGCGGCTCGGCCGCGATCATCCTGATGGCCTACGTCGCCAAGCTCTGGGCGTTCGCGCACCGCCCGGTCTCCGGCGCCCTCGACCGGCTGCCGCCGGACGAGCTGCACGCCTCGCGGGTCAGCGGCGCCACCCTGGTCACCGGCGTCCGCACCGTGCTGCTGCGGCCGCTGGGCCCGGCGCTGCTGGCCGGTTGGCTGGTCTGCTTCCTGACCGCGCTGCACGAGGTGACGATGTCCACCCTGCTCTACGGGCCGGACAGCGAGACGTTCGCGGTGGTGGTGCTGAACAGCGAGGAGCTCGGCCGGGTGGGCGCCACCGCCGCGCTGTCCGTGATCCTCACCGTGCTGCTGGTGGTCCCGGCCGGCGGGGCCTGGATGCTGGGCCGGAGGCGGGGCCGGAGGCGGGGCCGAGGGCGGGGCCGCGGGCTGGGCGGCCCGCGGCCGCGGGCCGCCGCGGAGGTCGCCGATGCCCGCTGAGGTCCTGGGGCTGCGCGGCGTCGGCGTCGGCTACGACGGCGCGCCGGCGCTGACCGACGTGCACCTGAGCGTCGCCGCCGGCGAGGTGGTCGCGCTGCTCGGTCCGTCGGGGTCCGGGAAGTCGACGCTGCTGTCGGTGGTCGCCGGCTTCCTGCCACCGGACGCGGGTGAGGTGTGGCTCTCGGGACGCCGGGTCGCGTGCCCCCGGACCTGGCTCCCCCCGGAGCGCCGGGACCTGGCGATGGTCTTCCAGAGCTACGCGCTCTGGCCGCACCTGTCGGCGCTGGACACGGTCGCCTACCCCGCCCGGCGGCGCGGGGAGGGCCGCGCGCAGGCGCGCGAGCAGGCGCGCCGCATCCTGGAGCGGCTGCACGTCGCGCACCTCGCGGACCGGCGGCCCGCCGAGCTCTCCGGGGGCGAGCAGCAGCGGGTGGGTCTCGGCCGGGCGCTGGCCCGGCACGCCTCGCTCTACCTGTTCGACGAGCCCACCGCCCACCTCGACACCCATGTCCGCGGCGTCTTCCTCGCGGAGCTGGCCGAGCGCCAGCGCGACACCGGCGCCGCCGCGCTCTACGCCACGCACGACGCGGAGGAGGCGCTCGGCCTGGCCGACCGGGTGGCGCTGCTGGCGGCGGGGCGGGTGGTCCAGGTCGGCACCCCCGAGGAGGTCTACCAGCGCCCGGTGGACCGCTGGGCCGCGCGGCTGACCGGGCCGGTGTCGGTCCTCTCCGACGGGTCCGCGGACGTGCTGGTCCGGCCCGAGTGGGCGACGCTGGACGGCGACCGGGACGGCACCGTCGAGTCCGTCTGGTTCCGCGGGCCGCACTCGGACTACCTGCTGGCCACCCCGCAGGGCCGGCTGCTGCTGCGCGAGCCGGGACCGCCGCGGCACACCCGGGGTGAGCGGGTCTCCTGGGCGTTGCACCGGTCCTGGCCGGGCGCCGGTCCTCAGCCGTCGAGGAGCGCGGCCGGCCCGGAGTGAAGGTTGCCCTCGTTGACGATCCGCAGGTGACGCAACGTGAAGTCGCGCAGGCGCCCCACCTGCCGCTCGGTGAGCCGGTCGCACACCCACTCCCAGTGCAGCGAGACCCATTCCCCGGCTCGCAGGACGCCGACCATGCCCACCCCGTCGACGGCGCGGACCGCGGTCTCGGTCCGTGGCTCGCCGAGCGAGAGCCGGCACCCGTCCCAGAGCAACGGACGTGACTCGACCACCACGCTGTCGCCCTGGGCGGCCAGCACCTTGCCCCACCTGATCCGGCACCGGTCCAGGACCGCAAGCGCGGTGGCGGCCTTGCGTCGGTCGCTGAGCAGGCCGGTCCACGGGTAGATGCAGAACACCGCGAAGCTGTGGTGCGGCACCCCGCCGGCCAGCACGCTCTCGGTCAGCGTCGGGAACCGCGGTCCCGTCATGAACCGGAAGCGCTCCTCCATCGAGTCGCCCACGGCCCGGGTGGCCACCAGGTCCAGGCGCGGGCTGCCGACCCAGTACGCCTCCACGACCCGCCGGTCCAGCGGGTCGTCGAGCCCGGTCGCGCCGGCGATCAGCTCCAGGTAGGGCCAGGCGCCGGCGAACTGGCGCGACATCGCCCGCAGGCCGCCGTCGTCGGTCCCCGCGACGCCGTACTCGAAGAAGGCGGCGTGGTCGCCGGGACCGCAGTAGCCGTGCGAGTTCGGCGGGGACGCGTAGCGGGCGAACAGCACCGGACCGGGCACCACCTCGCGCACCGCATCAGCCACCGGGCACCCCAGGGTCGTCGGGTTCGTCCCCCTCGCCGCGCGCCCGGCCGATCAGCTCGAGCCCGGACATCGCCTCCGCGGCCGCCTCCTCGTCGATGACCTCCATCGCGAACCCCATGTGGATCAGCACCAGCTCGCCGGGACGCGGTGGCCGGTCGAGCATCCCGATGTTGATCCGGCGCCGCACCCCCTCCACGTCGACGAGCGCGAGCTGCCCCTCGAAGCCGTCGACGACCTCGACGACGCGGCCGGGGATACCGAGACACATGGTCAGCGCCGCCCGGTCTCGGTGAGGCAGGTCAGCTTCCCCAGCAGGGCGACGACGGTGCGCGCCGCGCCCGGGACGGCAGCCGCCACGGGCGCGCTCAGCCCGATCCCCTCCGCGGTGGTCGCCGGCCGGCAGCCGACGACGTACGTCGGCGGGAGCGTCCCACCCAGCCGCTCCAGGCCGGCGAGCACGGCGACCGGGTCCATGCCGTGCGCGTCCAGCTCACCGGCCCCGAGCCGGTCCGGGCCCACCTCCAGCACGGTCAGGCTCCCGGGACGCTCCCCGACCGGGACCGCGTCGACGAGCACCAGCGCGTCGTAGCCGTCCAGCAGGTCGTAGGCCAGGTGCATCCCGCGGATCCCGTAGTCGACGAGGCGCACACCGTCCGGCAACGGCTCCCCGGCCGCGCCGATCCGACGCACGACCTCGGATCCGAAGCCGTCGTCGGAGAGGAACAGGTTGCCGACACCGGCGACCAGGACGTGGGGTGCCATCGGTGCGCTACATCTGCCGGATCTTCAGGTAGCGCTGCAGGTCGGGGATCGATCTGACCCCGACCACCGCGGCCGCGGCCGCCACCCCCAGCAGCACCAGGGTGGTGAACTTGCCGATCGCTCTCATGGGCGGCTCTCCTCTCGTGGGACGGGTTCGTCGGTCCGGTCCGCCGCGACGTCCGGGTCCAGCGGCTCGACCTCGTCGGGCGCGAAGTACAGGTAGCGGCCGTACCAGTCGTGCAGGTCCGCGGCGGGGTCGTCGGCCAGCACCACGGCCACGTGGGTGGACCCGTCGACGTCGGTGACCACCGCGGTCACCCGGGCGACCTGGTCGGCGAAGAACAGGTCCTGGGCGTCGGCACGGCGGTTCGGGTGCACCCGGACGAGGCTGCCCTGGCGCACCTCGACGCCGTCGACGCGGACCGAGTCGTGCGCGGGGTCGGCCGCGCCGTCGACGGCGGGGTCCCACCAGGGCCGGTCCGGCTCGCCGACGGTGGGCGGCTCGCCCAGGGACTCGGCCGGGGCCCCGTGCGGGTCCCGGAAGACCCCGTGCAGCCGTTGCAGGTCCTCGGCCGACATCGCGTCGCAGCGGTCGATGATGGTGCGGGCCCGCGGGTCGGTGGCGCGTGCCTCGGCCTTCTCCGCGTCGGTCATCGTCATCACCCGCAGCGTCAGGATCTCGTCGATCTCGGTGGCGTCGAACAGGGCGCCGCCGCTCTCCGGTGCCAGCTCCGGGTGGTCGTAGAGGATGATCGGGGAGCCCAGCAGCAGGTCGGTCTCGCCGGGGTCGCCGGCGAGGAACGGCCAGCAGCGGTCCTGGGTGCAGCCGGCGGCCAGCGCGGCGACCTCGGGCGGCGGGTCGACCAGCGAGACGAACGAGCACCCGTCCGCCTCGAGGATCAGGTGGGTGCCGATCCAGGAGCGGCGCTGCGCGGTCTCCTTGTCCGGGACCGCGCCGTGGTGGTTGTTGCGGACCCGGACCTCGAGCACCGCGTGCTCCCCGTGCCCCCCGTGCCGGGCCGTCCGCACGGTCAGCTCGCCCGACAGCGGCCACCGGCGACGTACGACGGTCCCGGCTCGGGTCCCGTCCGCCAGCAGCACCGGCTCGCGGACCTCACCGCCGTCGACGCGCAGGGCGGCCCGGAACCCGTCGTCGAGACCGGCGAGCCCCACCGGCACGACCAGCTCCTGCTCGGTGGCCTCGTCCCAGCTGAGCTCCGTGCGTGCTCCGACCGGCAGCTGGGGGACCGGCTCGCCCCGCCCGTCGTACAGCTGGCGGCGCTGCAGCTGGAGGAACCGCACGTGCACCACCACGGAACCGCCGGCCGGCGGCAGGTCGCCGAGCAGGCACCGCATGCCCATCGTGGCCGCCTCGCCGTGGCCGTGCTCGGCGGCCCCGGGAGGACCCAGCACGCCGAACTGGAACCGGGCCCGGTTCTTCTCGGAGCTCGCGCGGTAGGGGTAGAGCAGGTAGCCCTCGTAGAGCACCGCGTCCGCCACGGCGCGGGCGCGGGCGAGGCCGGTGGGCGTGGGGTTCACGGCAGCACCCCTTCCTCCGGGGCCGGGCGTGCCTCGGCGGCCAGCAGGTTGGTGACCGCCTCCTCCCAGGACAGCAGGCCGTGGCGGGTGCGGTAGTCGGCGAGGGCGGCGATGACGTCGCGGTCCAGCCGGAGCCAGCCGGCGCCGGGGAAGTGCGCCTCCATCAGGTCGTGCCACACCCGCACCGGCAGGTCGAACCGGGCCTCGCAGTCCCACGGCACCTGCTCGACCCCGAAGCCTTGCGGGCCGCGGGTGAACACGGTGCCGGAGAACAGCAGCACCAGCGGCACGGTGCCCTCGCCGAGCGCGTGCAGGTAGCGGGAGCCGGTCACCTCGAAGTCGTAGCTGCACGGCAGCGCGAGGTCGACCTCGGTCCCGCCGGTGAAGCCCTGCACCATCGCGCTGCACTGCATCCACTGGAACGGCCGGAGCGTCTGGGGCCACCGTTCCCGGTCGTCGAACAGGGACCGGAGCCGGTCCTCCTCGCCGGCGTCGTAGCCGCGGCGCTGCGGCTCGATGCGCACCTGGCAGCGCAGCGCCATCGCGTGCACCCGCGCCCCGGTGGTCTCCTCGACCCGCAGCCGCGCGGTCAGCTGCGGCGCCGCAGCGTACCGCTCGGCGGTGATGTCGAGCACCGCGAACCGGTAGCCGCTCACGACGCGCCCCCCGGCCCGCCCGTCCGGCTGCGGGCGTCGACGGCCGCGAAGAACTCGTCCATCGCGGCGCGCGCCTCCTGGCCGCCGTCGAAGCCGCGCCAGGTCATCCGCATCCGTCCGACGAGCTCGTAGCAGGCGTCGATGGGCACCAGGTGGACGAGGAACTCCTCGGCCCGCCGCGGGTGCGGCTCGGCACGACGCACCAGCAGCGCCTCGACGTCCGGCAGCAGCGTCGCGAACCGGGGATCGGCGGCCAGCAGCCGCTCCCAGTCCGCGGGGGCGAGCTCGGACTCCGTGGCGCCGGCCGGACTCGGGTAGAACACCACCACCCGGTCCTGGACGGAGTTGCGGAACATGAACGCCAGCCCGACCGGTATCTGCAGGTTCTCCCAGGCGGCCGCGTCGAAGGCGGAGCCGGGGAAGGACAGGTAGCGGTCCGGGACGGCGCGGTAGCGCAGCGACGCCGCCTGGTCGGTGAACAGCAGGTAGCAGGGGCGGCAGGTGCACAGCAGAGCCCGGGTGTCCAGCGCCACCACGTGCTGGTGCCGTTCGGTGATCGGCTCGGCACACATCTCGCAGCGCTCGCCGGGCGCGGCGCGCGGGCGGTCGGCGCTGATCCTGCGCAGCGTGGACAGTGCCCCCGCGCCCGGCCGGGCGCCGGGCGTCATGCCGGCACCGCCGTCGGCAGCGCGACCGAGACCGCCCCTCCTTCGGCGAGCAGCGGCAGCGGGTCGAGGTGCGCCCCGGGTTCGTCGAGACCCGCCCCGGCCCGTCGTACGTCGTAGTGGGCGCGGCAGCGCGGGCAGCGCAGCACCGCCTCGCCGGCCGCGCCGCCCATCCGCCGGACCAGCGCCGCGCCGGCCAGCTCGCCCTCGCAGCGCGGGCAGCGGTCGCGGAACGCGAACAGGTCCGGCCCGATGCGCGCGAGCAGCAGCCGCACCTGCCCGGCGACGACGCCGGTCGTCGCGCCGGGCGCGAGGGCGTCCGCCTCGGGCAGCGGGTGCCAGGTCACGCCCCCGGCGCCGTCGGTGGCGTGCTCCCCGAGCCGGGACCGCAGCGACTCCACCGGGATCAGCGCCGCCGCACCGTCGGCGGCGCCTCCGGCCTGCTCGACCTCGATCGCGGTGACCTCCGGGGCGGCCGCCTCGATCGCGTCCTCGACCGCGAGCTGGAGCGTCACGGAGGACGACGGGCAGCCGTCACAGCTGCCGAGCAGGCGCAGCCGGACCGTCCCGTCCTCGCCGACCCCGAGCAGCTCCACGTCGCCGCCGTGTGACCCGAGGTAGGGGCGGACGCTGTGCAGCGCCTGCTCGACGCGGGTCTCGACGCCGTACGGGTGCAGGCCGTGCACGAGCAGCAGGCTCGCGACCAGGTCGTCGCCGGCGAGGAGCCCGAGCAGCTCGTCGTCGAGCCGCCCGGTCTCGTGGAGCAGCTGCATGAACCGCTCCAGCCCGGCGCCGTAGAGGTCGGTGACCAGCCGGACCAGCTCCTCGGCACGCTCGCGCGCGAGCGGCCCGGCCGCGCCGCTCGCGTCCAGCAGCGTGTCGATCCGCTCGCCGACGGCCCGGAGGTCGGGCTCGCCGGGGGCGGCGCCCGGCTCGGACCTCGGCTGCGTCACGGCTGCTCGACGCCGGCCGACTGGGTGGGGGTGTGCAGCATCTCGAGCTTCTTGCCTGCCCCGAGGTACATGTGCACGCCGCAGGGCAGGCAGGGGTCGAAGCTGCGGACCGTGCGCATGATGTCGATGCCCTTGAAGTGCTCCCGGTCGTTCTCCTCGAAGATCGGCTGCCCCTGCACGGCGTCCTCGTACGGGCCCGGGGTGCCGTAGGTGTCCCGCGGGTTCGCGTTCCACGGCGTCGGCGGGTAGGGGTGGTAGTTCGCGATCTTGCCGTCCCGGATCACCATGTGGTGCGAGAGCACCCCCCGCACCGCCTCGGTGAAGCCGCAGCCGATGCCGTCGGTGGGCACCTCGAACTTCTCCCAGGTCTTGGTGCGTCCGGCCCGGATCTCCACCAGGGCCTGCTCGGCGAAGTGCAGCGCGCACGCGGCGGCGTAGGCCTGGAAGTAGGTGCGGGCCCGGTTGCGCTCGATCGTGTTGCTCCAGCGCGGGATCTTCCACTCCAGCTCGACCGGACCCTTCAGCGCGGTCTTGGGCAGGTTGATCACCACGCTGCTGCCGGTCGCCCGGACGTAGTCGGTGTGCACCAGCCCGGACAGGGCCGTGGACCAGAGCCGCGCGAGCGGCCCGCCGCCGGTGTCCAGGGCCAGGTGGTCGGTGCCGTCGTACCAGCGTGGGGACATCACCCAGGAGTACTTGTCGTCGAGGTCGCGCTTCTGCGGCTTCGGGTTGGTGTGCTGGTTCCAGGGGTGCCGGCGGTCGACGGGGTTGCCGAGCGGGTCGTGGGTCACGAACATCTCCTGGTCCTCCCAGTCGTCGTAGTACGACGACCCGAGCAGGATCCGGATGCCCAGGTTGATGTCGACCAGGTCGTTGGTGACCAGCCTGCCGTCGACCACGACGCCCGGGGTGACGAACATCCGCCGGCCCCAGGCGGTCATGTCCTTGTAGTCGAAGTTGCAGACCTCAGGGTCCTGGAAGGAGCCCCAGCAGCCGAGCAGGATGCGGCGGTTGCCGACCTCCTCGTAGCCGGGGATGGCCTCGTAGAAGAAGTCGAACAGGTCGTCGTGCATCGGCACGACCTTCTTCATGAACTCGACGTAGCGCATCAGCCGGGTCATGTAGTCGGTCATCAGCTGGATCGTGGCGACCGTGCCCACCCCGCCCGGGTAGAGCGTCGAGGGGTGCACGTGGCGGCCCTCCATCAGGCAGAACATCTCGCGGGTGTAGCGGCTGACCTGCAGCGCCTCGCGGTAGAACTCGCCGGTGAACGGGTTCAGCGCCCGCATGATGTCACCGATGGTCTTGTGGCCGTGCGCGTCCGCATGCGGCGCCTCGGTGCGGTCGGCCCGCTCGAGGACACCGGGGTTGGTCTCGGCGACCATCTTCTCGCAGTAGTCCACCCCGACCAGGTTCTCCTGGAAGATGTTGTGGTCGAACATGTACTCGGCGGCCTCGCCCAGGTTGACGATCCACTCACCGAGGTGCGGCGGCTTCACCCCGTAGGCCATGTTCTGCGTGTAGCAGGAGCAGGTCGCGTGGTTGTCCCCGCAGATGCCGCAGATCCGGCTGGTGATGAAGTGGGCGTCGCGCGGGTCCTTGCCCTTCATGAAGATCGAGTAGCCCCGGAAGATCGAGCTGGTGCTCTTGCACTCCGCCACCGTCATGTTGCCGAAGTCGATCTTGGTGTAGATCCCGAGACTGCCCACGATGCGGGTGATCGGGTCCCACGCCATCTCGGTCAGGCCGGACGCGTCGGTGGAGACGCTGGAGGGGCTGGGAATGGTCGACGTCATCGGTCGCGTCGCCTCGTCTCTGGTGTCGTCTGTCACCAGGTGCGGGTGGCACCGGTGGTGAGCTTCGTCCCCCGGGACCGCCACTGCGGCTCCTTGTCGAGGGTGTGGGTGGTGACGCCGCGCAGGCGCTTGATGGTCTTGCCGTAGAGCCCGACCGCGTTCGTGGAGAGCTTGCCGCCGGGCGGCTCGTCCATGAACGGCATGAACTTGTCGGGGAACCCGGGCATCGTGCAGCCGATGCAGATGCCGCCCACGTTGGGGCAGCCGCCGATGCCGTTCATCCAGCCGCGCTTGGGGACGTTGCACTTCACCACCGGCCCCCAGCAGCCGAGCTTGACGATGCACTTGGGGGAGCCGTACTCGTCGGCGAAGTCCGCCTGCTCGTAGTAGCCGGCCCGGTCGCAGCCCTCGTGCACGGTGCTGCCGAACAGCCAGGTCGGGCGCAGCGCCTCGTCCAGCGGGATCATCGGTGCCTGACCGGTCGCCATGTAGAGCAGGTAGGTCAACGTCTCCGAGAGGTTGTCGGGCTGGATCGGGCATCCCGGCACACACACGATCGGGATGCCGGCCTTGGACTTCCAGTCCCAGCCCAGGTAGTCGGGCACCCCCATCGCCCCGGTGGGGTTGCCCGCCATCGCGTGGATCCCGCCGTACGTCGCGCAGGTGCCGACCGCGACGACGGCGGTGGCCCGGGGGGTGAGCCGGTCCAGCCACTCGCTGGTGGTCATCGGCTGCCCGGTGTCGGCGTTGTTGCCGAACCCGCACCAGTAGCCCTCGTCCTTGATCTTCTCGTTCGGGATCGAACCCTCGACAACCAGCACGAACGGGTCGAGCTCGCCGCGGTCGGCCTTGCGGAACCACTCGAGGAAGTCGTCGGCGCCGCCCTCGGGGCCGCACTCGAAGTCGATCAGCGGCCAGTGCACCGCCACTTGGGGCAGCCCCGGCAAGGCCCCGAGCGCGATCTCCTCCACGCTCGGCTGGGTCGCGGCGGTCAGCGCGACGGAGTCGCCGTCGCAGCTGAGTCCGGCGTTGATCCAGAGCACGTGGATGAGGGTCTGTTCCGCCTGCACTGCTTCGGCTGTGGGCATCGGCGCCACTTCCCCGGGGGGCGCGAGGTCCGTGGAGCCCCCATCGGCTGTTGCCGGGGCCGAACCTTTCGGCTCACTTGCGCAACTCTCTTTTTCCATTTAGACCACGGGCCGAAAAGTGTGTCAAGGGTCACACCTGCCGACCGGAGTCGCTGTCCCCCTCGGGTCGGAGCGCGGCGAGCCAGGCGTACCAGGTCTCGAGGCGCCCGCCGGTGCGGGCGGAGACCGGGAGGACCTGCACCGCCGGGTTCACCCTCCTGGCATCCGCGGCGAGGCGGTCGACGTCGAAGTCCACGTAGGGGAGCAGGTCGGTCTTGTTGACCACCACGAGGTCGGCCGCGGCGAACATGTGCGGGTACTTCAACGGCTTGTCGTCGCCCTCGGTGACCGAGATGACGACCACCTTCCGGTGCTCGCCGAGGTCGAACAGCGCCGGGCAGACCAGGTTCCCCACGTTCTCCACGAACAGCAGGCTGCCCTCCGGGGGCCGCAGCCGGTCGAGGGCGCCGCCCACCATGCCCGCGTCGAGGTGGCACCCCGCGCCGGTGTTGACCTGGACGGCCCGCGCGCCGGCCGCCCGGATCCGTTCGGCGTCGAAGACGGTCTCCTGGTCGCCCTCGATCACCGAGACCGGGCGACCGGCCTCCCGGATGGTCCGCTCCAGCAAGGTGGTCTTGCCGGACCCGGGCGAGCTCATCAGGTTGACCGCGGTGATCCGGCGGTCCCGCAGCCAGCTGCGGTTGTGCTCGGCCAGGTGGTCGTTCTTGGCGAGCACCGCCTGCTCGAGGTCGAGCGTGTGGGTGCGGTCCAGGTGCTCCTGGTGCTCACCGGGATGTTCGTCCGGGTGCCCCGGAGCGCCGGGATGACCGTGCGGGTGCGGACCCCGGAAGTCGGCGGTTCCCGGGAGGGCCGCCGCCTCGCCGACGGTGGTCATCCGGACCTCGGTCTCACCGCAGCCGCACGTCGTGCACATGGCTCACACCACCTCGACCGAGGTGACCTGGAGCTCGCGTCCGGCGCTGACCTCGACGTCCGCGCTGCCGCAGGGACAGAGCAGCACCAGATCCTCCAGCGTGAACTCGTCGCCGCAGGTGCGGCAGTGCGCCCGTCCGGTCCGCTCCTCGACCTCCAGACGTGCCCCTTCCAGGGCGGTCCCGGCCGTGGCCAGCTCGAAGCAGAAGGCCAACGCCTCGGGGACCACGGCGCAGAGCCGGCCGACCCGCAGCCGGACCGTGCTGACCCGGCTGTCCGCGGTGCGCTCGAGCACCGTCTCGACCACGCTCTGTGCGATCGCCAGCTCGTGCATGCGGACCCCGTTCGTCCCTTGCACGATAAGCACCCCCCGCCACGCGGGGCAACGGGTGCGATGATGCCGTCCCCGGACATGACGAGGAGGCGCAGTGCGGATCGCCGTGCTCGACGACTACCAGGGCGTGGCGCTGGAGATGGCCGACTGGTCGCCGGTCTTGGACCGCGCGCGGGTCGACGTCTTCCGCGACCACGTCGCCGGCGAGGACGCCCTCGTCGAGCGCCTCGCGCCGTACGACGGGGTGGTGCTGATGCGCGAGCGGACCCCGCTGCCCGGCCGGGTCGTCGAGCGGCTGCCGCGGCTCCGGCTGGTGGTCACCACGGGTCGGCGCAACGCGGCGGTCGACGTGGCGGCGGCGCGCTCGCGCGGCATCGTCGTCTGTGGCACGGAGGGAGTGGCCTCGGCCCCGGCGGAGCTGACCTGGGCGCTGGTGCTGGGGCTGGCCCGTCACCTGGTGGAGGAGTCGGCGCACCTCGCCTCGGGCGGCTGGCAGGCGAGCCTGGGCCGCGACCTCGCGGGCCGCACCCTGGGAGTCGTGGGACTGGGCCGGATCGGGACGCAGGTGGCGACCGTCGGGCTGGCGTTCGGGATGTCGGTGGTCGCGTGGAGCACCAACCTCACCGCGGACCGTGCGGCGGAGGCGGGGGTCACGTCGGTCCCGTTCGACCGGCTGCTCCGGGACTCGGACGTGGTGAGCGTGCACCAGGTCCTCAGCGACCGGACCCGCGGGTTGATCGGTCGCCGCGAGCTGGCGCTGATGAAGCCCGACGCGCTGCTGGTCAACACCTCGCGGGCGCCCATCGTCGACACCGAGGCGCTGGTCGCGGCGCTGGCCGACGGGCACCTCGGAGGTGTCGGCCTCGACGTGTTCGACGAGGAGCCGCTCCCGGCGGACCACCCGCTGCGGACCGCGCCGCGCACCCTGCTCACCCCGCACCTCGGCTACGTCACCGAGGGCGTCTACCGGACCTTCTTCGCCGGGGTCGTCGAGGACCTGGTGGCCTACCTCGACGGCACGCCGGTGCGGCTGCTGTGACCGCGGCGCGGGGGCCGGGCGGCCTGCTGGTCGCGGGCACCACGTCGGACGCGGGCAAGTCGGTGGTCACCACCGGTCTGTGCCGGGCGCTGAGCCGGCGCGGGGTCCGGGTGGCCCCGTTCAAGGCGCAGAACATGTCCAACAACTCGATGGTGACCGCCGGCGGCGACGAGATCGGGCGGGCCCAGTGGGTGCAGGCGCTGGCCGCGCGGGCGGAGCCCGAGGCGGCGATGAACCCGGTGCTGCTGAAGCCCGGCAGCGACCTGCGCAGCCACGTGGTGGTGCGCGGCCGGCCCTGGGGCGACCTGACGGCCGGGGAGTTCGCCACCGGCCGGCGCGCTCTCGCGGAGGCCGCGTTCGCCGCGTACGACGACCTGGCCGGGCGCTTCGACGTGGTGGTCTGCGAGGGTGCGGGCAGCCCCGCCGAGATCAACCTGCGGGCGGGCGACTTCGTGAACATGGGCCTCGCGCGGCACGCGCGGCTGCCCACGGTCCTGGTCGGCGACATCGACCGCGGTGGGGTGTTCGCGGCGATGCACGGCACGCTCGCGCTGCTGGACGCCGAGGACCAGCGGCTGCTGGCCGGGTTCGTGGTCAACAAGTTCCGCGGCGACCTCGGCCTGCTGCGGCCCGGGCTGGTGACGCTGGAAGAGCTGACCGGCCGCCCGGTGCTGGGCGTGCTGCCCTGGCAGGACGACCTGTGGCTCGACTCCGAGGACTCGCTGGCGCTGCGCGACCGGGCCCCGCGCCGGCCCGCGCCCGGGGAGCCGCTGCGGGTCGCGGTCGTGGTGCTGCCCCGGGTCAGCAACTTCACCGACGTGGACGCGCTGTGCCTCGAGCCGGGCCTCGAGGTGGTGTTCACCACGCACCCGCGCGACCTCGCCACCGCGGACCTGGTGGTGCTGCCCGGGACCCGGGCCACGCTGGCGGACCTCGGTTGGCTGCGCGAGCGCGGGCTGGCGGACGCCGTACGGGCGCACGCCGCACGCGGCGGGGCGGTGCTGGGGATCTGCGGCGGCTTCCAGATGCTGGGCGCCACGATCCACGACCCGGAGGGCGTCGAGGGCGCGCCGGGGGCGCGCGTCGACGGGCTCGGCCTGCTGGACGCCACGACCACGTTCGGCGCGGAGAAGGTGCTGCGGCTCTCCGAGGGGGTGGCGCTCGGGGCGCCCGCCTCCGGCTACGAGATCCACCACGGGCGGGTCTCGTCCGGCCGGGACGAGGGGTTCCTGGGCGGGGCGCGCCGGGGCGCGGTGTTCGGCACGATGTGGCACGGCAGCCTGGAGGGGGACCGGCTGCGCGTCGCCTGGCTGGCCGAGGTGGCCGGCTGCCTGGGCCGCGAGGTCGCCGGCCTGGGCTCGGTCTCCTTCGGCGCCGCCCGGGAGCGGCGGATCGACCTGCTCGCCGACGCCCTCGAGCGGCACCTGGACCTCGACGCGCTGGTCGCCCTCGCGCTCGACGGCGCGCCGGCCGGCCTCCCCGTGGTCCGGGGTGGGCTCGCCGGACCGTGACGTCGCAGCCGGGCCCGCCACGAGGTGCTCGGGACGGCCCTGGGAGCTGACCGCGCCGGGAGCGGGCCGACCCGTCGAGGCTCCGCGACCCGCCGAGGCTTCGCGAGGACTGGTCACGTACGACGGTCGGTCCGGGCGTGACACGCCCTTCGTGACCACTCCTGGGTGCGGCCCAGGAGCGGTCCGCCGGTCGGGCGGCCTAACCCACCCAGACGGTCTTGATGTTGGTGAACTCGCGCAGCCCGTGCACCGCGAGCTCGCGGCCGTGGCCGGACGCCTTGACGCCGCCGAACGGCAGCGCAGGGAACGAGGCGGTCATCCCGTTGATGAACGTCTGCCCGGCCGCCAGGTCCCGGATGAACCGGTCCTGCTCCTCGGCGTCGTTGGTCCAGGCGTTCGAACCGAGCCCGAACCGGGTGGCGTTCGCGACCGAGATCGCCTCGTCGATGTCACGGACCCGGTAGACCTGGGCGACCGGGCCGAACACCTCCTCGCGGTACATCGCCATGTCCTCGGTGACGCCACCGACCAGCGTGGGCGGGTACCACCAGCCGGCGCGGTCCGGGCGCTCGCCGCCGAGCAGCAGCGTCGCTCCCTTGTCGAGCGCGTCCTGGACGAGCTCCTCCACGTCGGTGCGCCCCTGCTCGCTGGCCAGCGGGCCGACGTCGGTGCCGTCCTCCATCGGGTCGCCCACGACGAGCGCGGCCATCTCCGTGGTGAACAGGTCCACGAACTCGTCGTACACGTCGGCGTGCACGATGAACCGCTTGGCCGAGATGCAGCTCTGCCCGTTGTTCTGGCAGCGCGAGGTGGTCGCCACCTTGGCGGCCTTGGCGAGGTCCGCCGACGGCATCACCACGAACGGGTCGGACCCGCCGAGCTCGAGCACCACCTTCTTCAGCACCTCGCCGGCGGTCCTCGCGACGGCGACGCCGGCGGGCTCGCTGCCGGTCAGCGTGGCCGCGGCGACCCGGTCGTCGCGGACCACCCCGTCCACCTTGCCGCTGCCGATCAGCAGGGTCTGGAAGACGTCGTCGGGGAAGCCCGCCTCCCGGAACAGCTCCTCCATGAAGAGCGCCGTCTGCGGGACGTTGCTCGCGTGCTTGAGCAGGCCGACGTTGCCGGCGGCCAGGGCGGGCGCCGCGAACCGCATCGCCTGCCAGAGCGGGAAGTTCCACGGCATCACCGCGAGCACCACGCCGAGCGGCAGGTAGCGGGCGTAGGCCCGCGAGGCGTTCACCGCACCCGGGTCCGGCACCGGCTCGTCGGCGAGGAAGTCGGCGGCGTTGTCGGCGTAGTAGCGCAGCACGGCGGAGCACTTGCCGATCTCCGCGGCGGACGCCTTCTTGGTCTTGCCCATCTCGAGCGTCATCAGCTCGGCGATCTCGTCGGTGCGCTTGTCCAGGATGTCCGCGGCGGCCCGCAGCCACCCGGCGCGCTCGGCGTGGGTGGTGAGCCGGTAGCGGTCGGCGGCCGCGGCCGCGGCCGCCAGCTTCTGCTCCAGCTGTCGTCGGTGAGCTCGTCGAAGGTCTTGAGGACCTCGCCGGTCCGGGGGTCGGTCGTCGCAATCGCCATGCGTCTACCTTTCCACGCGGCCGCACGTCGAAAAAGTGCGGAATCCGTCGTTGCCACGCGGTCGGTCGGGGGCTGGCGGGGCCGGGTACCTTTCAGGGGGCACGACACCGAGTCGACCGGGGAACCCGACGGAAGGGACACGCATGCAGATCTGGCCAGGGCGTCCGTACCCCCTGGGGGCGACGTACGACGGGTCTGGGGTCAACTTCGCGCTGTTCTCCGAGGTGGCCGAGCAGGTGGAGCTGTGCCTCGTCGGGGACCGGGGCAAGGAGACCCGGGTTGCCATGAAGGAGACCGACGCCTTCGTCCACCACGTCTACCTGCCGGGCGTGCAGCCGGGCCAGCGCTACGGGTTCCGGGTGCACGGGCCCTATGACCCCGAGCAGGGCCAGCGGTGCAACCCGGCGAAGCTGCTGCTCGACCCGTACGCCAAGGCGGTCGAGGGCCAGATCGACGGCGACGAGTCGCTGTTCTCCTACCGGTTCAAGGACCAGGCCGCCTTCAACGACGCGGACAGCCTCGGGCACACCATGCTCTCGGTGGTGACCAACCCCTACTTCGACTGGGGCAACGACCGGCACCCGGACCGCGAGTACCACGAGACCGTGATCTACGAGGCGCACGTCAAGGGCCTCACCCAGGCCCACCCGGCCATCCCCAAGGACATCCGGGGCACCTACGCCGGGATCGCGCACCCGGCGATGATCGAGCACCTGACCGACCTCGGGGTGACCGCCATCGAGCTGATGCCGGTGCACCAGTTCGTGCAGGACACCACGCTGGCCGACCAGGGGCTCGCGAACTACTGGGGCTACAACACCGTCGGCTTCTTCGCCCCGCACAACGCCTACTCCGCCTCGGGCCAGCGCGGCCAGCAGGTGCAGGAGTTCAAGGGGATGGTCAAGGCGCTGCACGAGGCCGGCATCGAGGTGATCCTCGACGTGGTCTACAACCACACCGCCGAGGGCAACCACCTCGGTCCGACGCTCTGCTTCCGGGGCATCGACAACGAGGCCTACTACCGGCTCGTCGACGAGGACAAGGCCTACTACTTCGACACCACCGGCACCGGGAACAGCCTGCTGATGCGGCACCCGCACGTGCTGCAGCTGATCATGGACTCGCTGCGCTACTGGGTGCAGGACATGCATGTCGACGGGTTCCGCTTCGACCTCGCCTCGTCGCTGGCGCGGCAGTTCCACGAGGTGGACCGGCTGTCGGCGTTCTTCGACCTGGTGCAGCAGGACCCGATCGTCAGCCAGGTGAAGCTGATCGCCGAGCCCTGGGACGTCGGGGACGGCGGCTACCAGGTCGGCAACTTCCCGCCAATGTGGACCGAGTGGAACGGGAAGTACCGCGACACCGTCCGCGACTACTGGCGCGGGGAGCCGGAGACGCTCGGCGAGTTCGCCTACCGGATCACCGGCTCGTCCGACCTCTACCAGCAGGACGGCCGCAAGCCGATCGCCTCGATCAACTTCGTCACCGCCCACGACGGCTTCACGATGCGGGACCTGGTCTCCTACAACGAGAAGCACAACGAGGCGAACGGCGAGGGCGGCGCGGACGGCGAGAGCCACAACCGGTCCTGGAACTGCGGCGTCGAGGGCGAGACCGACGACGCCGGCGTGCTCGCGCTGCGGGCCCGTCAGCAGCGCAACCTGATCACCACGCTGATGCTGTCCCAGGGCGTGCCGATGCTGCTGCACGGTGACGAGCTCGGCCGCAGCCAGCGCGGCAACAACAACGTCTACTGCCAGGACAACGAGCTGTCCTGGATGGACTGGGAGCTCGAGGAGTGGCAGGACTCCCTGCTCGCGTTCACCCGCCGGGTGGTCGCGCTGCGCACCGAGCACCCGGTGTTCCGGCGACGCCGGTTCTTCGCCGGCACCGTCGAGGCGGGCAGCGAGCGGGTCGCCGACATCGCCTGGTTCACCCCCGGCGGCAAGAACATGAAGGACGCCGACTGGGGGCACGAGTACGCCCGCTCGCTGATGGTGTTCCTGAACGGGGAGGCCATCCCGGAGCCGGACAGGCGGGGCGAGCAGGTGGTCGACGACTCCTTCCTGGTCGCGTTCAACGCCAGCGACGCGCCGATCACCTTCACCATCCCCGACGAGGTGTACGGCGAGGGCTGGCTGGTCGCGCTCGACACGCACGACGACGAGGCGGGCTCGGTGTCCATCTTCGAGGATGCCACCACGCTGCTGCCCGGCATCGAGTTCGAGGTGGCCGACCGGTCGGTGGTCGTGCTCCGCCGTCCCCGCGCCGAGCGGTGAGCCCATGTCCCCGCAAACCGCCCGGATCGGACGGTCGCTAGCATCGACGCCATGAGCTGGAGCCCCGACGACCTGCCCTCCCTCGACGGCCGGACCGCCGTGGTCACCGGCGCCAACTCCGGGATCGGCTGGCACACCGCGGCCCACCTCGCCCGGCGGGGCGCCGCGGTGACGCTGGCCTGCCGCAACACCGAGGCCGGTGAACGGGCCGCGGCGAGGATCCGCGACGGCGGCCCGACCGACGTACGCGTGGAGCGGCTGGACCTGGCCTCGCTGGACTCGGTGGCGGAGTTCGCCGAGAGGTGGGCCGGCCCGCTGGACCTGCTGGTGAACAACGCAGGCGTGATGACGCCGCCGCGGTACCGGGAGACCGCGGACGGCTTCGAGCTGCAGTTCGGCACCAACCACCTCGGGCACTTCGCGCTCACCGGCAGACTGCTGCCGTGGCTGCTCAAGGCGGACGGGCCGCGCGTGGTCACCGTCTCCTCGATCGCGCACTTCGGCGGCAGGGCCAGCGTGCTCGACGGCAACCCGCGCGAGCACTACCGGCCGCAGCCCGCCTACGCCAACTCCAAGCTGGCCAACGTGCTGTTCGCGTTCGAGCTGCAGCGGCGGTCGGCCGCGCACGGGACCGCGCTCACCTCCACGGCTGCGCACCCCGGCGTCTCGGCGACCGGTCTGGTCACCTCCGAGCAGGGGTTGGGCTCGATCCCCGGCGTCCGGCTGGTCGCACCACCCTTCCTCCGGCTGCTGTTCCAGTCCGCGGCGGCCGGCGCGAACCCCACCCTGTACGCCGCGACCGCGGCGGAGCCCGCGTCGTACACCGGGCCGCAGTCGCTGCGCGAGAGCCGCGGCAAGGTCGGGCCGGCCAAGCTGAACCGGCTCGCGCGCGACGAGGCGCTGGCCACCAAGCTGTGGGACCGGTCCGAGGAGCTGACCGGGGTGGAGTACCCCTGGCCCTGAGCCGGGCCGGCGCCGGGTCGGCCCGCTTGCGCGCCGACCTAGGCTCAACTCATGAGCCAGCCGCACGTCAGCACGCTGGGCGCCCTGCGCGAGACCGGGTACGAGCCGCGCACGGTCAAGGCGGAGATCCGCGCCAACCTCGTCGCCCGGCTGCACGCGGGTGAGACCGCGTTCCCCGGCATCGTCGGCTTCGACGACACCGTCCTTCCCCAGCTCGAGAGCGCCCTGCTCGCCGGCCACGACCTGGTGCTGCTCGGCGAGCGCGGCCAGGGCAAGACCCGGCTGATGCGCACGCTGGTGACCCTGCTCGACGAGTGGATCCCCGTCGTCGAGGGCTGCGAGATCCACGACGAGCCGACCCAGCCGGTGTGCGTGCGCTGCCGGAACCTCGCCGCCGAGCTCGGCGACCGGCTGCCGGTCGCGTGGCGGCACCGCGACGAGAGGTACGTCGAGAAGCTGGCCACCCCGGACACCAGCGTCGGCGACCTGGTGGGCGACGTGGACCCGGTCAAGGTCGCCGAGGGGCGCACGCTCGGGGACCCCGAGACCATCCACTACGGTCTGCTGCCGCGCACCAACCGCGGGGTCTTCGGCATCAACGAGCTGCCCGACCTCGCCGAGCGGATCCAGGTGGCGATGTTCAACGTGCTCGAGGAGCGCGACATCCAGGTCCGCGGCTACTCGCTGCGGCTGCCCCTCGACGTCCTGCTCGTCGCCACCGCCAACCCCGAGGACTACACCAACCGGGGCCGGATCATCACCCCGCTGAAGGACCGCTTCGGCGCCGAGATTCGCACCCACTACCCCGAGGAGGTCGCCGAGGAGGTGACGCTGATCGGGCAGGAGGCGGGTCTGGTCGCCGACGTGCCCGAGCACCTGCTCGAGGTCGTCGCCCGGCTGACCCGGGAGCTGCGCGAGTCGCCGTCGGTGGACCACCGGTCCGGGGTCAGCGCCCGGTTCGCGATCGCCGCCGCGGAGGCGGTGGCCGCCTCCGCGCTGCGGCGGGCCTCCCGGGCCGGGGAGACCGAGGCGGTCGCCCGGATCGGAGACGTGCCCGCGGTGCTGCCGACCCTGCTGGGCAAGGTGGAGTTCGAGATGGGCGAGGAGGGCCGTGAGGCCGAGGTCGTCCAGCACCTGCTCAAGGTCGCGACCGCCGAGACGTTCCGGGACCGGCTGGCCGGGCTGGACCTGTCCGGGTTCACCGAGCTGTTCGCCGAGGGCGCCACCGTGGAGACCGGCGACCTGGTGCCGGCCGCCGACGTGCTCTCGCAGATCGGCACCGTGCCGGGACTGTCCAAGGTCCTCGACCGGCTCGGGCACGGGGACGAGCGACCACCGGCCACCCCCGGCGAGGTCGCGGCCGCCGTGGAGCTGGTCCTCGAGGGGCTGCACCTGACGCGCCGGATCGGCAAGGAGTCGGTGGCCGGGCGCGCGGTCTACGGGGTCTGAGATGCCCGCCCGGCGGTTTCGGTACCAGCCCTGGAGCGGTGGCCCCGACCCGCTGGCTCCGCCGTACGACGTGCGCGCCGCCCTGGACGCGGTCGGCCGCGACGTGCTCGCCGGCGGGTCGTTGCGCGAGGCCCTGCAGGAGCTGATGCGCCGCGGCCTGGACGGCCGTCGGGGGCTCGACGACCTCGCCGACCGGGTGCGCCGGCTGCGCAACGCCGCCCGTCGCCGGGGCGACCTCGGCGGCACCCTGGACCAGGTCCGCGCGGCGCTCGACCAGGCCCTCGCCGAGGAGCGGGACACGCTGGCGGGGGAGGACGGCGAGGACGCCCGGTGGGCGGAGATGGAGCTGGCCACGCTGCCCGACGACACCGCGGGCGCGGTGCGGGGGCTGCGCGACTACGACTGGCACTCGCCGCAGGCCCGGGCCACCTACGAGGCGATCCAGCAGATGCTGCGCCAGGAGGTGCTCGGTGCCCAGTTCGCCGGGCTGAAGCAGGCGCTGTCGGACCCCGACCCGGAGATGACGCAGCGGGTCAAGGACATGCTCGCCGACCTGAACGGGCTGCTCGCCGCGCACGCCCGCGGCGAGGACACCACGGACCGGTTCCGCGAGTTCATGGACAGGCACGGCGAGCTGTTCCCGGAGACGCCTGCGAACGTCGACGAGCTGATCGACGCGCTGGCCCGTCGGCAGGCGGCCGCGGACCGGATGATGGCCTCGCTGTCGCCGGAGGAGCGCAACGAGCTGGCCCAGCTGATGAGCGAGGCGCTGTCCGACCCGGACCTGGCCTCGCAGATGGCCCAGCTCTCGGACAACCTGCGGGCGCTGCGCCCCGGCCTGGACCGCGGACCCGCGCAGATGCGCCCCGGCGGGGAGCCGCTCGGCTACAGCGACGCGGTGGAGACCCTCGCGGAGCTGGCCGATCTCGAGCAGCTCGAGCAGTCGCTGGCCCAGACGCACCCGGGGGCGACCCTCGACGACGTCGACGTGGAGACGCTCGAGCGGCATCTCGGCGGGCCCGCGGCCGCGGACTTCCGGGCGCTGCGCGAGCTGGAGCGCGAGCTGGAGCGGCAGGGCTTCCTGTCCCGCGGCGACGACGGGCTGCGGCTCACCCCCCGGGCGGTCCGCCGGCTGGGCGAGACGGCGCTGCGCCGGGTGTTCAGCGATCTCGAGGCGGCCGGCCCCGGCGCGCACGAGGACCACCGGACCGGGTCGGCCGACGAGCCGGTCGGCTCGACCCGGGCCTGGGAGTTCGGGGACGAGCTGCCGCTGGACGCCGTGCGCACCGTGGGCAACGCGCTCAGGCGCGGCGGCCGGATCCCGGGGACGCTGCTGGTCGACGACTTCGAGGTGGTGGAGACCGAGCGGCGCACGACGGCCGCGGTGGCGCTGTGCGTGGACCTGTCCTTCTCGATGGTGCAGGAGGGCCGCTGGGGCCCGATGAAGCAGACCGCACTGGCGCTCTCGCACCTGGTCGCGACCCGGTTCCGCCAGGACGCCCTGGAGATCATCGGCTTCCACCGGATGGCGCACCGGCTCTCCCCGGTCGAGCTGGCGGGGGTCGAGCCGGAGTGGGTCCAGGGCACCAACCTGCAGCACGCGTTGATGATCGCCGGGCGGCACCTGCGCCGGCACCCGGACGCCGAGCCGGTGGTGCTGGTGGTCACCGACGGGGAGCCGACCGCGCACCTGCTGGAGGACGGCACGCCGTACTTCAGCTGGCCGACCACGGCCGAGACGCTGCGGGCGACCGTCGGCCAGGTCGACGAGCTCGCCCGGTACGGCGCCGCGCTGAACCTGTTCATGCTCGGCGACGACCCGGGGCTGGCCCGGTTCGTGGACGCGGTGGCCCGACGCGCGGGCGGGCGGGTGTTCACCCCGGACCTGTCCCGGCTGGGGGAGTACGTCGTCGCGGACTACCTGCGCGCCCGGCGCGGGCGGCGGTGAGGTGAATTGATGCGGAACCCGCCGGTCCGGTAAGGTGCCCGCACCGTCACGTTCGTCCACGGGGGACCGATGAAGCTCTTGCGCCTGCCCGCTGCCGCCGCACTGGTCGCTGTGCTGTCCCTGCTGCTCGGCGCGGGCCCGGCCGGGGCCGCCACCGTGCGCACCCCGCGGTCGCTGACCGGGTTCGCCTTCGACACGTGCCGGACGCCGGACCAGGCGACGATGGACGCGTGGCTACGCAGCTCGCCGTTCTGGGCGGTGGGGGTCTACCTCGGCGGTGACAACCGGCTGGACTGTCTCGCGCCCGACGAGACCGACAACCTCACGTCCGGCTGGGTCTCCACCCAGGCGTCGCGTGGCTGGCGGGTGCTGCCGCTGTGGGTGGGGCCCCAGGCCGCCTGCACCGGGTACGCCTCCCGGATCGACGCCGACCCGGCGAACCGCTACGCCGCCGCCCGCGCGCAAGGTCGCCGGGCCGCGAACCAGGCGGTGGCCGCCGCCCGCTCGCTGGGCATCGGTCCGCACAGCACGCTGTGGTACGACCTCGAGGACTTCGACCTCCAGGCCTCCGACGACTGCCGACGCTCCGCCCTGAGCGCCCTGTCCGCCTGGACCCGGCGGTTGCACGCGGTGAAGTACGTCAGCGGTGTCTACTCCAACGTGGCCGCCGGGGTGCACGCGCTCGACTACGCCGACACCGTGTCCCCCAAGGCCTACACCGAGCCGGACCAGATCTGGTTCGCCTGGGCCAACGGTCGGGCGAGCACCGCGATCCCCACGAAATGGGTGCGGTCGAGCAGCTGGACGCCGCACGAGCGGGTCCACCAGTACGCCCACGACGTCGAGCGCAGCTACGGCGGAGTCTCGTTGAGCATCGACCAGAGCTTCCTCGACCTCGGGCGCGGCTCGGTCGCCCCCGCACCGGCGGCCTCGTGCGGCGTCCGGGTCAGCTTCCGGTCCTACGGCGCGCTCCACCGCGGCAGCCGGGGTGCCAGGGTCCGGGCCGCACAGTGCTTGCTGCGGCAGCGGCACTACTACCGGGGCAGGGTGACCGGGCACTACGACAAGCCGACCTGGCGCGCCACCCGCCGGCTCCAGGCAGACCGTGGCCTGGCGGTCACGGGCACGATGAACCGCCGGGCCTGGACGGCGCTGCTGGCCTCCGGGCGCGGCCCGCTGCTCAAGCGCGGCTCCGCCGAGGAGCCGGTGCGGCGTCTGCAGCGCGCGCTGAACGCCGCGCGCCACGACAGGCTGGCGGTGTCCGGCGTCTTCACGGCGGCCACGGCCGGCTCGGTCCGCGCGTACCAGAAGCGGCTCGGCCTCGCGGCGACCGGCGTGGTGACCCGCGAGGTCTGGAACGCGCTGCGGCACGGCCGCCGCTGACCCCGGCGGGCCGGGTCAGGCCTGCGCCTGCACCAGGTGGGCGACGTGTCGCAGCGCCAGCGCGTAGCCGTGGATGCCGGCGCCCACGATCACGGCGTCCGCGACCAGGGACACGTACGAGTGCTGCCGGAACTCCTCCCGGGCGTGGATGTTCGACACGTGCACCTCGATCACGGGTGTGGTCAGCACGGCCAGCGCGTCCATGATCGCCACCGAGGTGTGCGTGTAGGCGCCGAAGTTGCCAACGACGCTCTGCCCCGCGGCGAACGCCGCGTGGATCCGGTCGATGAGCTCGCCCTCGTGGTTGCTCTGGACGCACTCCACCCGCAGCCCGAGAGCCTCGGCCTCGGCACGGCACAGCGCCTCGACGTCGGCGAGCCGTGCGGTCCCGTAGACCTTCGGATCACGCTGGCCGAGCAGGTTCAGGTTCGGGCCGTTGAGCACGAGCACCGAGTGCGCCATGTCGTCGCCTCATCGAAGTCCGGTTGGTCGGGGACGCTCAGTCATACCACGTGACGGGCCGGCGGTACGTCGGACCCGGCAGCGACGTGCCGGCGGCGCACCACGAGCCCAACGACGACAATTGTGCCGTTCCGACGGCCGCCCGCCGGGAACCGGCGTCAGTCCGGCACAATCGTCGTGGTTTCGCCGGCCGGGTCCTCGTCCAGCACCCGCTTCGCGACCGCGAACGCCGAGTTGGCCGCGGGCACCCCGCAGTAGACCGCGGTCTGCAGCAGCACCTCGACGATCTCCTCCCGGGTGAGCCCGTTGGCCAGCGCGGCGCGCAGGTGCAGCTCGAGCTCCTCGAAGTGCCGGCCGGCCACCAGCGCGGTGAGCACGACGATGGAGCGCTCCCGGCGCGCCAGGCCGTCCCGGGTCCAGATGCCTCCCCAGGCGTACCGCGTGATCAGCTCCTGGAAGTCCCGGGTCACATCGGTGGCGGCGCTGGTCGCGCGGTCCACGTGCGCGTCACCGAGCACCTCGCGCCGTACCTTCATGCCGGCGTCGTAGTCGGGGGTGCTGCTCACAGGTGCTTCTCCAGGTGCTCGAGGACGGCCGCGTCGAACCGGTCCGGCTGCGCGACGTTGGCGATGTGCGACGCGTCCTCGAGCACCACCAGGTCGGCGTCGGGGATCACGGCGGCCATCGCCCGGGCCACGTCGGGCGGGCTGACCGGGTCCTGGTCGCCGGCGATGACCCGGGTGGGGGCGGTGACCTCGCCGAGCCGAGCCGTGACGTCGTACTCCGCGAGCGCCTCGCAGCACGCGGCATAGCCGACCGGGGAGGCGGTGGCGATCATCTCGACCAGCCGGGCCACCACGTCGGGGTGGGAGGCCCGGAACCCGGGCGTGAACCACCGGTCCTTGGTCGGCTCGACGAGGAAGCCCATCCCCTCCGCCCGGACCTGCGCGGCCCGCTCGCGCCAGGTCTCGGGGTCGCCGAACGACGGTCCGGTGGAGCAGAGCACCAGCGCGGTGAGCCGCTCGGGGTGCTCGAGGGCCAGGGTCTGCGCGACCGCTCCCCCGAGGGAGAGACCCACCAGCGCGAACCGGTCGATGTCGAGGGAGTCGGCGAGGGCGACCACGTCCGCGGCCAGCTCGCCCATCGAGTACGGCCCGGCAGGAGCCGGCGAGGCGCCGTGGCCGCGGGTGTCGAAGCGGATCACCCGGTAGCGCGCGGCGAGCTTCTCCGCGAGGTCGTCCCACATCGCGAGGGTGGTACCGAGCGACGGGGCGAGGAAGACCACCGGGCCCTCCAGGGGGCCCTGCTCGTAGTGCTTGAGCTCCACGGTCCGTGCGGTCACGCGAACACCTCCTCGTGCTGGGCCAGCACCCGGTCGATCCAGACGTCGACGTGGGCGACGTGCGCGGCCACCCACTCCTCGTCCTCCCCGACCGCTGCCACCAGCCGGTCGAGGTTGCGGCGCATGGCGTGCTGGTCGAGCTGCAGGTCGGCCACCAGGTCCGCGGTGCGTTCGGCCGCGGCGGCGGCCAGTCTCAGCATCGCACGCAGCGGCTCCCACTCGGCGTGCCAGGCACCCGCGGGACGCTCCTGCTCGGCCGCGGCCGATCCCGCGATCGTGGAGGCGAGCCCGGGCAGCCGGCGGGCCGCCGACGCCACCAGCACCGACTGCACCGGGTTGGCCTTGTGGGCCATCGACGAGCTGGTCCCGCCCCGGCCCTCCCGGGTCTCGCCTATCTCGGTCTGGCTGGTGACCAGGACGTCGGCCGCGATCTTGCCGCAGGCCTCGCCGGTGAGGAGCAGCGCGGCGGTGAGCGTCAGGACGGGGGTGCGCCGGGTGTGCCAGGACGCGACCGGCGCGCGCTGGTCGAGGAACCGGGCAAACGTCTCCACGACGTCCGGGCCGGCGGCGCCGTACGCCGAGGCCGTACCCACCGGGCCGCCCAGCGAGACCGGCAGGGTGGTGCAGCGGCGGACCGCGCGCACGGCGTCGTGGACGCCGGCGAGCCAGCCTGCGGCGCGCATCCCGAGCGTGGTGGGCAGCGCCTGCTGGTTGAGGGTGCGGGCGACCGCCGGCACGGCCCGGGTCGCGTCGACCAGCGTCGCGAGGGTGGCCGCGAGCCTGCCCAGATCCGCCTCCAGCTGCCGGGCCGTCGCCGCGGCCAGCAGCATCAGGGCCGTGTCGAGGACGTCCTGGCTGGTAGTGCCGTGGTGCACCCAGGCGGCGTCCCGCTCGGCCACCGCGGCCCGCAGCTGCGGGACCAGCGGGACGACCGGGTTGCCGCCCTCCCCGGCGGCCAGGGCCAGGGCCCGGACGTCGATGCGGCACGAGTCCACGGTGTCCGCGGCCGCGGCGGCGGACGCGGGCGCGACGCCCGTCTCCACGAGCGCGCGGACCAGGGCCGCCTCCGCCTGGATCATCGCCGCGACCAGAGCCCGGTCGCTGGTGAGGGACTCGCCGGCGGTGCCGACCGTCACCGGGTCCAGCAGGCCGACGTCCGCCGGCTCGTCGCGGTCGTCCTCAGCGCGCGAAGACATCGAGGAACACGGTCTCGTCGTCACCCTGGATGCGCACGTCGAAACGGTAGCCGCCCTCGGCGGCCGTGGCCATCAGCGTGGGGCGGCGGCCCTCCTCGACCGAGGCCAGCAGCGGGTCCGCCGCGTTGGCCTCCACCTCGTCCGGGAAGTACACCCGGGTGACCAGCCGGCGCAGCATGCCGCGCGCGAACACGGACATCGCGACGTGCGGGGCCTGCGCGGTGCCGTCCCGGGTCGGCACCGGGCCGGGCTTCACGGTGCGGAACTCGTAGCGGCCCTCGGCGTCGGTGGGGCACCGCCCGAACCCGCGGAACCCGGTGTCGGCGACCGCGGCGTGGATCCCGCAGGCGTCCACCAGCGTGCCCCGCTCGTCGGCCTGCCAGATCTCGACCAGCGAGTCGGGGACCGGGTTGCCCGCCCCGTCGAGCACCGTGCCGGTGAGCGTGACGGCACCGGGGCGGGCGGCGCCGGCGACGTGGGGCCCGTGCTCGTAGGGGAGCGCGTCGTGGAAGAACGGCCCGACGGTCTGGTGGGGGGTGAGGCCCGCGGAGGCCGCGACGTCGGTGACCGGGTAGGTGTACTCGGCGGACGACTCGCTCATCAGGCATCCCCGTCCTCGAGGGGGGTCGCCTCCGCGCCGCCGAGCACGATGTCGAACCGGTAGCCGGTGGCCCACTCGGGCCGGGTCGCCCGGTGGTCGTAGGCGGAGATCATCCGTTTGCGGGCCCGCTCGTCACGGACCGCGTTGTAGATCGGGTCCTGGAAGAACAGCGGGTCCCCGGGGAAGTACATCTGGGTGACCAGCCGCTGGGTGAACGCCCTGCCGAACAGGGAGAAGTGGATGTGCGCCGGACGCCACGCGTTGTGGTGGTTCCTCCACGGGTACGGCCCCGGCTTGACCGTCGTGAAGGCGTAGTGCCCCGCGTCGTCGGTCAGGCAGCGGCCGGCGCCGGTGAAGTTCGGGTCCAGCGGTGCCGGGTGCTGGTCCAGCCGGTGGATGTAGCGGCCGGCCGCGTTGGCCTGCCACACCTCCACCAGGGTGTTGCGGACCGGTTTGCCCGCGCTGTCGGTCACCGTGCCGTGCACGAGGATCCGCTCGCCGATCGCCTCGCCGCTGCCATGCACGGTCAGGTCGGCGTCGGTGTCCCGGACGTCGTCCTCCCCGAACCTCGGCCCGGTCAGCTCGGTGAGCCCGGCGGGCGGCATCACCAGCGCCTTGCTGGGGGAGCGCAGCCGCGTGGAGGTGTAGTCGGGGAACAGGTACGGCGGGTCCAGGGCGAGCTCTTCCGAGCCCGGGGCGAGCAGCTCTGACATGACGAGGGCTCCTTGTCGCGGTCTAGCGTTCCAGGGTGACGGCCAGGCCCTGGCCGACCCCGATGCACAGGGCGGCGACCCCGACGCCCGAGCCGGCCGCCTTCAGCTCGTGGGCCACGGCGCCGGCCAGCCGTGCCCCCGAGCACCCGAGCGGGTGGCCGATCGCGATCGCCCCGCCGTGCGGGTTGACCAGCGCCGGGTCGAGCTCCGGCCACTCGGACAGGCAGGCCAGCGACTGCGCGGCGAACGCCTCGTTGAGCTCCATCACGGTGACGTCCTGCAAGCCGCGCCCGGCCTTCTCCAGCGCCCGTCGGACCGCCCGGACCGGGCCGATCCCGAAGATCTGCGGGTCGACCGCGTCCACCCCGGAGGCGGTGACCCGGGCCATCGGCTCCACGCCGAGCACCGCGAGCCCGTCCTCGTCGGCGAGCAGCAGCGCGGCGGCGCCGTCGGAGAGCTGGGAGGCGTTGCCGGCGGTGACGGTGCCGTTCTCCCGGAACACCGGCCTCAGCTTGGCCAGCGACTCGACGGTGACGCCGTCGCGGACACCCTCGTCGCGGTCCATCTCGGCGCCCTCGACCTGCACGATCGCGGCGTCGTACGCGCCGTCCGCCCAGGCCCGGGCGGCGCGCTCGTGGCTGCGCACCGAGAACTCGTCCGCCGCCTCGCGGCCGATGGCGTACTTCTCGCCGAGGATCTCGGTGCTCTCCCCGAGGCTGACCGTCCACTCCGCGGGCATCTGCGGGTTCACCATCCGCCAGCCGAGGGTGGTGGAGAACAGCGTCGCGTCGCCGGCCGGGAACGGCCGGTGCGACTTCGGCAGCACGTACGGCGCGCGCGTCATCGACTCGACCCCGCCCGCGACCATGAGCGAGGCGTCCCCGACGGCGATCGCCCGGGAGGCGCCGACCAGGGCGTCGAGGCCCGAGGCGCAGAGCCGGTTCACGGTCGAGCCGGGCACCGAGGTCGGCAGCCCGGCCAGCAGCGCGGCCATCCGACCCACGTTGCGGTTGTCCTCCCCGGACTGGTTCGCGGCGCCGAAGTAGACCTCGTCGACGCGGCCCGGGTCCAGGGTCGGGTTGCGGTCGAGCAGGGCCCGGATCACCGCCGCGCCCAGGTCGTCGGGGCGGACCCCGGCCAGCGCCCCGCCGAACCTCCCGACCGGGGTGCGGACCGCGTCCACGATGAACACGTCACGACCGTGCACTGGGTGCCTCCTTCGTCCGAGCCTGCAGGTCCCGCGGCGCGACGGTCTCGCGGCCGTCCGGCGGGGTGGCGGTGCACACCTCGGCGGCGACCCGCAGCGGCCAGCCGTTCGCGCTCCGCGCCTGCTCGACGGTAACCCCCGCACCGCACGGTCCTGGTGGAACCTCGCCAGTTGTTCGGATAGAGAACAAGTGTTACGTTGTCGAACATCACTGTAGGTGGCCGTCGGTTGCCGCGTCAACGCTCGGATCAGGGGTGAGACGGTGAGTGTCGTGCCGGACCCCGCCGACCCCGGCCCCGTCCGGGAGGGCCACCACGTGCAGTCGCTGGCCCGCGGGCTGAGCGTGATCACCGCCTTCGGCCCGCAGAGCTCCGAGCTCACGCTGAGCGAGGTGGCGCGGGCCACCGGGCTGACCCGCGCGGCGGCACGCCGGTTCCTGCTCACGCTGGTCGACCTCGGCTACGTGCGCTTCGACGGGAAGCGGTTCCGGCTGGCGCCCAAGGTGCTCAGCCTCGGCTACGCGTACCTGTCGAGCCTGTCGCTGCCGGGCATCGCCGAGCCGCACCTGGAGGCGCTGGTCGCGCAGACCCACGAGTCGTCGTCGATGTCGGTGCTCGACCAGCACGACATCGTGTACGTCGCCCGGGTGCCGACCTCGCGGATCATGACGGTCGCCATCGACGTCGGCACCCGCTTCCCCGCCTACGCCACCTCGATGGGCCGGGTGCTGCTCGCGGGCCTCGACGACGCCACCCTCGACGCCCACCTGGACGCCGTACACATCGAGCGGTTCACCGAGCACACCGTGCCGACCCCGGCTCAGCTGCGGGCGGCGGTGCTCGAGGTGCGCGAGCTGGGCTACGCGCTCGTCGACCAGGAGCTCGAGCGCGGGCTGCGGTCGCTCGCGGTGCCGGTGCGCAACCGGCAGCGCAAGGTGGTCGCGGCGATCAACGTCTCCTCGCACGTCAGCCGGATCACCAAGGACAAGGCGCGCCGCGAGCTCCTGCCCCCGCTGCTGCGGACCGCGGCCGCCATCGAGACCGACCTGGCCCGGGCCTGAGCCCGGCCACGAGACCTGCTGAGGAGGACCGCGGATGCGCACCCAGGTGGTCATCGTCGGCGCGGGTCCGGCCGGTCTGCTGCTCTCGCACCTGCTCGACCTGGAGGGCATCGGGTCGGTGCTGCTCGAGAACCGGACGCCGGAGTACGTCCTCGGCCGGATCCGGGCCGGCGTGCTGGAGGCGTCGTCGGTGGACCTGCTGACCGCGGTGGGCCTCGGCGAGCGCCTCGCCGCCGAGGGGGCCGAGCACCGGGGCATCTACCTGCAGTGGCCGGGCGAGCGGCACCACGTCGACTTCGTGGACCACGTCGGCCGGTCGGTGTGGATCTACGGCCAGACCGAGGTCACCAAGGACCTGATGGCGGCCCGGACGGCCGCCGGGCAGCGGGCCTTCTACGGGGTCTCCGGGGTCGGGCTGCACGACCTCGGGACGGACCGGCCGTCGGTCACCTTCACCGACGCCGACGGCCACGCGCGGCGGGTCGAGGCGGACGCGGTCGCCGGGTGCGACGGGTTCCACGGTCCGAGCCGCCCGGCGGTGCCCGCGCCGGTGCAGCGCACCTGGGAACGGGTCTACCCGTTCGCGTGGCTCGGGGTGCTGGCCGACGTGCCACCGTCGACCGACGAGCTGATCTACGCCTGGCACCCCGAGGGGTTCGCGCTGCACTCGATGCGCTCGCCGACGGTGAGCCGGCTCTACCTCCAGGTGGACCCCGACGAGGACATCGGCGACTGGTCCGACGACCGGATCTGGGCGGGGCTCGCGGCCCGGCTCGGGGACGGCCAGGGCGGCTGGACGCTGCAGCAGGGCCCGATCACCGAGAAGAGCATCCTGCCGATGCGCAGCTTCGTGTCCACCCCGCTGCGGCACGGGCGGCTGTTCCTCGCCGGCGACGCCGCGCACATCGTGCCGCCGACCGGTGCCAAGGGGCTGAACCTCGCCATCGCCGACGTCGCCCTGCTGTCGCGGGCGCTCACCGCGTGGCTGCGGGAAGGCACCGCCGAGCTGGTGGAGGCCTACTCCGACACCGCGCTGCGCCGGGTCTGGCGGTGCACGCACTTCTCGTGGTGGATGACCTCGATGCTGCACACTTCCGGCGACGACTTCGACGCGCAGCTGCAGCTGTCCCAGCTGGAGTGGGTGACCCGCTCGGCGGCCGGCGCAGCCGGCCTCGCCGAGAACTACGCCGGGCTGCCGATCGGCTACTGACCCACGGCCGGGACCAGACGTCGCGCGCCCCGCGGGTCCCCCGACGTGGTAGACAGACCGGGCAGCCAGCGCGGGGAAGGGGCGCATGAAGGTCTTCATCTCCTCCGACATGGAGGGCACCGCCGGAGTCGTCGACTGGTCCCAGTGCCGGCCGGGGGAGCCCGAGTACGCCTACTACCGGACGCTCCTGGAGCAGGAGGTCAACGCCGCGATCGAGGGCGCGGGGGCCGCCGGTGCCGACGACTTCCTGGTCAACGACTCCCACTCGACGATGCGGAACCTCCGCCCGGACGCGCTGGCCGGCAACGCCCGGTACCTGTCGGGCCGGCACAAGCCGCTGTACATGATGCAGGGTCTCGACCGCTCGTTCGACGCGGTGTTCTTCGTCTCCTACCACGGGTCGATGTCCACCTCGGCGCCGCTGTCGCACACCTACAACCCGCGCGCGATTGCCGAGGTCGCGCTGAACGGCACCGTGGTCGGGGAGTCGGGCATCAACGCCCTGGTGGCCCTCGGGCACGACGTGCCGGTCGTGCTCGTCACCGGCGACGACGTCACCGCAGCGGAGGCGGCACGGATGTGTCCGGGCGTGCACACGGCGGTCGTGAAGACCGCGGTGACGCGGTTCGCCGCGGAGAGCCTGCATCCCGGCGCGGCCCGGGAGCTCATCCGCGCCCGGGCGCGGGCGGCGATCGAGTCGCTGGCCGCCGCGGCCCCGCCGGCGATCGAGCTCCCCGCCACGCTCGCGGTCACCTTCCGCAACGCGGACCTGGCCGAGATGGCCTGCTGGGTCGCCGGCACGGCACGGTCCGGCGGCACCGCGGTGACCATCACCGACGACGACCCGATCCGGCTCTTCCGGACGTTCGTCACCGTCGTGCTGCTCACCCGCGGGATCGCCGAGTAGCCGCTCAGGTCAGGTTTCGGGAGAACAGGTCCAGCAGCCGGTCCCAGTGCCGGTCGGTGGCGGCCTCGTCGTACGCCGCGGTGTCGGCCATCGTGAAGCCGTGCGCCGCGCCCTCGTAGAGCTCGCAGGTGTGCCGGACGCCGGCTCCGGCCAGGGCGTCCTCGAGCCGCTGCTGCTGCTCCGGGGGCATCGACCGGTCGTTGTCGGCGTGGCCGACGTAGACCTCGGCGCCGATCCGGCCGACCAGTCGGTGCGGGCTGGCGTCGGCATCCGTGGCGAGGCGGCCGCCGTGGAAGCTCGCGGCCGCGGCCACCCGGTCCGGGTAGTGCGCGGCGGTGCGCAGCGCGAGGGCGCCGCCCATGCAGTAGCCGGTGGTGCCCACCGGCCCCTCGCCGACGCGCGGGTCGGCGGCGAACCAGTCCAGGTAGGCCCCGGCGTCGCGCATCGCCAGCTCGGGCGTCAGCGCCTGCATCAGCGGGCCGAGCGTCTCGAAGAGCTTCTCGCGGTTCTCCGGCCTGACCAGCTCGGTGGTGTCGATCAGCGGCGCCCGCCCGTTCCGGTAGAAGACGTGCGGCACCAGGACGACGTACCCCGCGGCGGCGACCCGGTCGGCCATCTCCTCGAGCCGCGGTCGCGGCCCGAACGCGTCCATGTAGAGCAGCACGCCCGGGTGCCGGCCGCCCTCCGCAGGAGCCGCCACGTAGGCGTCCGCGGTGCCGTCGGGGGTCGCCACGTCGGTCGTTGCAGTCTGCAGCTTCATGTCCCCGAGTCTGCCAGCACCGGAAAGCCCGGTGCCGGCGCGGTCGGGCCCCGGTGGCTGCCAGCGGGAGTTCACCCTGCCTTCAGGTATCCGGACTACCGTAGGACCGTGACAAGCCTGCTCCAGCAGCTGCTGCACGTGCCGGGACCGGTCGTGCTGTCGGCGATCGCCGCGATGGTGTTCGGCGAGGCCGCCTTCTTCCTCGGGTTCGTGGTGCCCGGCGAGACCGCGGTGCTGCTGGGCGGCTTCCTCGCCTCGACCGGACGGCTCTCGGTCGTGCTGCTGGCCGTCGTCGTGGTGCTGGCCGCGATCATCGGGGACAGCGTCGGCTACGAGGTCGGCCGCCGGTTCGGTCCGCGGATGCTCTCCTCACGGCCGCTGCGGCGCCACCAGCACCGGGTCTCCGGCGCCCGCGCGTTCCTCGACGGGCGGGGAGCCAGCGCGGTGTTCCTCGGCCGGTTCACCGCCTTCCTGCGCGCCGTCGTGCCGGGCCTCGCGGGGCTCAGCCAGATGCGCTACCGCCGCTTCCTGGCCTACAACGCGGCCGGCGGTGTGGTCTGGGGCGTCGGCGCCGTCGTCGCGGGCTACCTGGCGGGCAGCTCCTACGAACAGGTGGCCCACTACCTGGGCCGGGGTGGGGCGGTCGCTGTCGGGCTCGTCGTGGTCGTCGGCCTGGTGGTGTGGCGCCGGCGGCGGCGCCACCGCCCCGCGCGGTCCGAGGTCGACGAACCGGCGGACCAGCCCGCGAGCCGCCCGGCGGCGTGACCGACGACTCGTAGCCGAGGGGGTTCCCGAGTCCACTCCGGCACGGAAGACTGCCCGGCATGGATGCTGACGTCATCGTGGTCGGTGCCGGCCTCGCCGGTCTGGTGGCCACCGCGGAGCTCGCCGACGCCGGCAAGCGGGTACTGCTGCTCGACCAGGAGCCGGAGCAGAGCCTGGGCGGGCAGGCCTTCTGGTCCTTCGGTGGGCTGTTCCTGGTGGACAGCCCAGAGCAGCGCCGGATGGGGATCAAGGACTCCGCCGAGCTGGCCCTGCAGGACTGGATGGGTAGCGCCCAGTTCGACCGGCCCGAGGACCACTGGCCGCGCGAGTGGGCGCTGGCCTACCTCGACTTCGCCGCCGGCGAGAAGCGCGCCTGGCTTCACGAGCAGGGGCACCGGCTGTTCCCGGTCGTCGGCTGGGCCGAACGCGGGGACGGTCGCGCCGACGGGCACGGCAACTCGGTGCCGCGCTTCCACATCACCTGGGGCACCGGCCCGGGGATCGTGGCGCCGTTCGAGCGGCGGGTGCGGGCCGCCGTCGACGCCGGGCGCGTGGAGCTGCGCTTCCGGCACCGCGTCGACGAGCTGGTGAGCACCGCGGGTGTCGTGGACGGGGTGCGCGGCAGGCTCCTCGAGCCGAGCGGCGTCCGGCGCGGGCAGGCCAGCTCCCGGGTCGAGACCGGCGACTTCGAGCTGCGCGCGCAGGCGGTGCTGGTCACCTCCGGCGGCATCGGCGGCGACCACGACCTGGTCCGCAAGGCGTGGCCCGACCGGCTGGGCGAACCGCCCCGGCGGATGGTGGCCGGCGTGCCGGCCCACGTGGACGGCAGGATGCAGGGCATCACCGCGGCCGCCGGCGGCCGCGTGATCAACCCGGACCGGATGTGGCACTACGTGGAGGGCCTGCAGAACTGGGACCCGATCTGGGAGAACCACGGGATCCGGATCCTGCCGGGGCCGTCCTCGCTGTGGCTGGACGCCGCCGGGCGCCGGTTGCCGGCGCCGTGCTACCCCGGCTTCGACACCCTCGGCACGCTGAAGCACATCATGTCGACCGGGTACGACTACTCCTGGTTCGTGCTCACCCAGAAGATCATCGAGAAGGAGTTCGCGCTCTCCGGGTCCGAGCAGAACCCCGACCTGACCGACAAGAACATCCCGCTGCTGCTGAACCGGGTCCGCTCCGGTGCCCCCGGCCCGGTCGAGGCGTTCAAGCAGCACGGTGCGGACTTCGTGGTGGCCGACGACCTGGCGGACCTGGTGCGGGGCATGAACGCCCTCACCGGTGACGGGCTGATCGACGCCGAGGAGCTGACCCGGCTGGTGCAGGCGCGGGACCGGGAGATGGACAACGCGTTCACGAAGGACCTGCAGATCGCCGCCCTGCGCAGCGCGCGCAGCTACCGGGGCGACCGGTTGATCCGGGTCGCCTCCCCGCACAAGATGCTGGACCCGAAGGCGGGTCCGCTGATCGCCGTACGGCTGAACATCTTGACGCGCAAGACCCTCGGCGGGCTGGAGACCGACCTCGACGGGCGGGTGCTGCGGCGCGGGGGGGACCCGCTGCCCGGGGTGTACGCAGCCGGCGAGGTGAGCGGCTTCGGCGGGGGCGGCATGCACGGCTACAACTCGCTCGAGGGCACGTTCCTCGGCGGGTGCATCTTCTCCGGCCGGGTGGCCGGCCGCGCGGCCGCCCGGGCGCTCGGCTGATCCGCATGCCTGCGCAGGTTCACCCACTACGGGTCACACCCACCGGGTCATCGTCAGGGCGCGACCTGCAGCGGAACCTCGGTGCCCTGCCCGGGGTGCCCGGACTCATGGACCCGGACCCGGTAGCCGCCGCCCTCGGAGAGGTCGACCAGGCCCTCGCTGTGCTGCTTGGCCGGGAGCTCCACGGAGGTCAGCTCCTTGCCCTCCGGCGAGGTCACCTCGAGGGCGTAGTCGGCGTCGTCCTGGTTCTCGACGTCGAACATCAGCTCGTCGCCCCTACCGGCCTTCAGGGTGGGCGGCGCGGTGACGGTGCCGTCCGCGGCGACCTGCACGTGCACCGTGCGGTCCGGGCGGGTCCGGTCGTGCCCGCCGACGGAGTCGTTCTCGTCGCTGACCACACGGAGGTCGGTGTGCGTCCCCCTGCGGGTCGTCCGGGGCGTGCAGACCAGGCGGTACTGCCCGGTGTCGAGGTCGACGGTCACCTGCTGGCTGAGCCCGGGGCCGATGTCCTTCTTCACGGCCTTCGCGTCGGTGAGGCCGCCCGCGTCGCCCTCGCCGTAGAGGGCGACCTCGGTGCGCTCCGAGCCGACGTTGCTGATGTCGAGGCGGACCGTGCCCGTGGGCAGCTCGTGCAGTCCCACGGTGCACGAGTGGTCGCCGGCCTTGACCGTGGTGGAGGTCAGGGCGGCGCCGCTGCCTTGGCTGTCGCACGCGGCGACGGTGGCCAGGAGCGCGGCGGTGGCGGTCAGTGCGAGCGGACGGGACGGTGCGAACATGTACTGGTCCGTGCCCGACTAGCCGGATCCCATGCCTGTGCTCGGCTGTCCGCCGGGCTCGGGCAGCGGCGTGTGCCCGGCCGGGACGGCCTCGTCGTCCGGGGGCGGCGGGGGCGGGGCCCCGTCGCCGAAGGGCCGGCCGCCGAGCCGCTCGCGACCGTGGGGGGTCAGCCAGCCCGCCAGGTCGGGGCCCGCGGGGACCACCTGGGTCGGGTTGATGTCGCGGTGCACGACGTAGTAGTGCTGCTTGATCTGCGCGAAGTCGATCGTGTCGCCGAACCCGGGGGTCTGGAACAGGTCCCGGGCGTAGCCCCACAGGGCAGGCATCTCGGTCAGCTTGTTCCGGTTGCACTTGAAGTGCCCGTGGTAGACCGCGTCGAAGCGGGCCAGCGTGGTGAACAGCCGGACGTCCGCCTCGGTGATGGACTCGCCGACGAGGTAGCGGCGGGTGGAGAGTCGTCCCTCGAGCCAGTCCAGGGCGGCGAACAGGCGCTCGTGCGCCCGGTCGTACGACGCCTGGGAGCCGGCGAAACCGCAGCGGTACACGCCGTTGTTCACGTCCGCGAACACGCGGTCCGCGATCTCGTCGATCTCGTTCCGAAGCGGCTCCGGGTAGAGGTCCGGCGCGCCGGCGCGGTGGAACTGCGTCCACTGCGTCGACAGGTCCAAGGTGATCTGCGGGAAGTCGTTGGTGACCACCTGCCCGGTCGGGACGTCCACCACGGCGGGAACGGTGATGCCCTTGTCGTAGTCGGGGAACCGGGCGAGGTAGGCCTCTTGCAGTCGCTCGATGCGGAGCACCGGGTCCCGGCCGCCGGGGTCGAGGTCGAACGTCCACGACCGCTCGTCGTGGGTGGGGCCGCACAGGCTCTGGCCCAGCACGTCCTCGAGGCCGAGCAGCCGGCGCACGATGATCGCCCGGTTCGCCCACGGGCAGGCGCGGGCCGCCACCAACCGGTAGCGGCCCGGCTCGACCGGGTAGCCGTCCGCGCCGTTCTCGGTGATCCGCGTGGGGATGTAGTCCATGTCGCGGTCGTACCCGCCCGACGTGACGTAGCCGTCGGCTCCGGTGGTGTCGGTCGTCATGCCCGGTTCGTACCCGGCCGTCCGGTTCCGATGCGGATCACCGCAGCAGGTCCTCGAACGGCGTCGGGTTCTCGAACGGGTCCACCGCCCCGGCCGGCTGCCGCCCGGCGACCAGGGCGGCGAGCTCGCGCGCGGCCCGGTCTACCCGCGCGGACAGCGGTCCGTCCGTGGTCGTCCCGCCGAAGTCCTCGGTCGCCGCGAACACCCCGGTGGGCACGACGACCGCCCGCAGGTAGGTGAACAGCGGGCGCAGCGCGAAGTCGAGCACCAGCGAGTGCCTGGCGGTGCCCGCAGTGGCGGCGACCAGCACCGGCTTGCCGGCCAGGGCGTCCGGCTCGAGCACGTCGAAGAACGTCTTGAACAGGCCGCTGTAGGACGCGCTGAACACCGGGGTCACCGCGATGACGGCGTCGGCTCTCGCGAGCGTGGCCAGCGCCTGCTCGAGCTCCGCGGAGGGAAACCCGGTGAGCAGGTGGTCGGTCAGCGCGTGCGCGAGGTCGCGCAGCTCGATGGTGAGCACATCGGTCCGCTCGTCGTGCAGCCGCAGCGAGCGGTCCACCGCCTCGGCCAGCCGGTCGGCGAGCAGGCGCGTCGACGAGGGCCGGCCGAGGCCGGCGGTGACGACGGCGACGGTGCGGCGCTGCGCCGTGCCTGCCGGACGGGTCATCGGTCCTCCCCGGTGGTTGCGAGCCGGCGAGGCGTCTGGAGACCCTCGTCCGCGCCCTCCCGCACCCGCGGGTGCTCCGGCGCGTCCGGCACGTGGGCCGGCTTGCGCGCGGCGAGCTCCTTGCGCAGCACCGGCACGACCTCCTCGCCGAGCAGGTCGAGCTGCTCGAGGACGGTCTTCAGCGGCAGGCCCGCGTGGTCCATCAGGAACAGCTGGCGCTGGTAGTCACCGGCGTACTCCCGGAAGCCCAGCGTCTTCTCGATGACCTCCTGCGGGCTGCCCACGGTCAGCGGCGTCTGTGCGGTGAAGTCCTCCAGGGACGGGCCGTGGCCGTAGACCGGCGCGTTGTCGAAGTACGGACGGAACTCCCGCACCGCGTCCTGGCTGTTGCGCCGCATGAACGCCTGCCCCCCGAGCCCGACGATCGCCTGGTCGGCCGAGCCGTGCCCGTAGTGCTCGAAGCGCTGCCGGTAGAGCCGGACCATGCGCTCGGTGTGGGAGGCGGGCCAGAAGATGTGGTTGGCGAAGAAACCGTCGCCGTAGTAGGCCGCCTGCTCCGCGATCTCGGGCGAGCGGATCGAGCCGTGCCAGACGAAGGGCGGCACGCCGTCGAGCGGACGGGGCGTGGAGGTGAAGCCCTGCAGGGGCGTGCGGTACTTGCCCTCCCAGTCGACGACGTCCTCGTGCCAGAGCCGGTGCAGCAGGTGGTAGTTCTCGATCGCCAGCGGGATCCCGTCGCGGATGTCCTTGCCGAACCACGGGTAGACGGGGCCGGTGTTGCCGCGTCCCATCATCAGGTCGACCCGACCGTCGGTGAGGTGCTGGAGCTTGGCGTAGTTCTCCGCGATCAGCACCGGGTCGGTGGTCGTGACCAGCGTCGTCGAGGTCGACAGCAGGATGCGCTCGGTCTGCGCACCGATGTAGGCGAGCGTGGTGGTCGGTGCCGAGGCGACGAACGGAGGGTTGTGGTGCTCGCCGGTGGCGAACACGTCGAGCCCGACCTCCTCGGCCTTCCGCGCGACCGCGACGGTCGCCTTGATGCGTTCGTGCTCGGTGGGTGTGGTGCCGTTCGTCGGGTCGGCGGTGACGTCCCCGACGGTGAAGATCCCGAACTGCATCGTCAGCTCCCGTTGATAGTTGCGAATTCAACTATCACAACGAGAGTGACCGCGCGGCTATTCCTGCCGGGCGGCGCGGGCGGGGGCGAGGAGCATCCCCACCAGCATGTCGACGAGGTCGTCGACCCCCGGGTCCACGAGGTCCGGTGGGCGCTCCCGGTCCCGCTCCCGGTCGGCCAGCAGGGCGAACATCGCGGTGCTCATCGCCCGCAGGCGGGCGGCGCGCAGGCTCGGCGACCAGTCCTCCGGCAGCGCCCGTTGCAACCGGTTGAGCACCAGCCGGGTGGCCGAGGAGTGCTCGGGCGCCACGAGCGGAAGCTCGGCGATCAGCGGCCGGGCGCGCACCTGCTCCAGGAACCGCGCGTAGTGCGTCGACCCCGCGCCGTACGGCTCGGTGGCCATCGGGGTGACCAGCACGGCGACCAGCGCGCGGGGCTCCTCCGGCGCGTCGCCGGCCTCGAGGTCGGCGAGCATCGCGAGCATCGCGGCGTTCACCGGGGCCAGCCGCGCGGCGAGCACCGCCTCGAAGAGACCCTCGCGGGACCCGAAGTGGTAGTGCACCGCGGAGTTGTTCCGTTGGCCGGCGGCGACCGCCACGTCCCGCAGGGGTACGTCGACCCCGCGCTCGGCCACCAGCCGCTCGGTGGCGAGCACCAGCCGTGCGCGGGCCTGCGGGCCGGTCATCGCTGCCTCATGGCGGGCGAGGCTACCGCAGTCTGAGCGGTGCGGATTGTCGATCTAAGCATAATTGCTTAGTCTGGCGGGATGACCGCTGCCCTGCCCACGCCGGTGGTCGCCGGCTCCCTCCCGGAGGCGGACTGGTCCGACGACGTCGACGTGCTGGTGCTCGGTGCCGGGATGGCCGGCGTGGCGACGGCACTGGAGGCGGCCCGCGCCGGCGCCCGGGTGCTGGTGCTGGACCGGGGCGGCCCGGGCACCTGCACCAGCGCGATGGCCGGCGGGCACTTCTACCTCGGCGGCGGGACCCCGGTGCAGCTGGCCACCGGGCACCAGGACAGCCCGGCGGAGATGGCGAAGTACCTGCGCGCGGTCTCGCCGGACGCCGACCCGGAGAAGGTGCGGCGCTACTGCGAGGGCAGCGTGGAGCACTTCGGCTGGCTCGAGGACCTCGGTTTCGAGTTCGAGCGCAGCTACTACCCCGAGAAGGCGGTGATCCAGCCGGGCACCGAGGGGCTGATGTACACCGGCAGCGAGAAGGCCTGGCCGTTCCGAGAACTGGCCCGCCCGGCCCCGCGCGGCCACAAGGTGCCGGTCGCCGGTGACGCGGGCGGGGCGGGCCTGGTGGTCGAGCTCGCCGTGCGGCAGCTCGAGCGGCTCGGCGTCGAGGTCCGCTACGACACCGGAGCAACCGCGCTGGTCGTGCGGGACGTCGCGGTGGCCGGCGCGACCTGGCGCCGCTACCAGGACACCGGGGCGGTCCGGGCCCGGTCGGTGGTGGTCGCGGCCGGCGGCTTCGTGATGAACCCCGCGATGGTCGAGCAGCACGCGCCCCGGCTGCAGGCCCTGGTGGCCCGCGGGATGGCGCTCGGCAACTCCCACGACGACGGCCTGGGCATCCGGATGGGCCAGTCCGTCGGCGGCGTCGCGGAGCACATGCAGGGGGCGTTCTTCACCTCGCCGTTCTACCCGCCGGGGGAGATGCTGCGCGGGATCGTGGTCAACCGGGACGGCCGGCGCTTCGTCGCCGAGGACGGCTATCACGCGCGGACCGCGGCCCACCTGTTCGAGCAGCCCGGCGCGGTCGGCTACCTGGTCCTCGACTCGGCGACGATGGCCGAGCCGGCGTACGGCTTCACCCCGCTGGTGGACGGCTGGGACACCGTCGAGGAGATGGAGCGGGGTCTCGGGATCCCGGCCGGCAACCTGCGCGCCACCCTCGACGAGTACAACGCGGACGCCGCGGCGGGGGAGGACACCCGGTTCCACAAGCACCCCGACTGGCTCACCCCGCTCGACCACGGCCCGTGGGGCGCCTACGACCTCACCCCGGGCACGGCGTTCTACGCGGGCTTCACGCTCGGCGGGCTCCGCGTCTCGGTGGACGGCGAGGTGCTCCGCGAGGACGGCAGCCCGGTGCCCGGGCTCTACGCCGCCGGCGCCGCCGCCGCGAACCTCGCCCTCGACGGCAGCGGCTACTCCAGCGGGACCCAGCTCGGCGAGGCGTCGTTCTTCGGCCGCCGCGCCGGCCGGCACGCCGCGGCCGCCTCAGCGCGCTGAGCCGGTCGGGGTCGCGTCCGGCGTCGGGCCGTCCGTCGCCTCGGGCGAGACCATCTCGGTGGTGCCGCCCGAAGCGTCCACGACGTGCCGGTTGATCTCGGCGGAGGCCAGGCCGAGGCCCCCGAGGGTGATGTCGTCGTAGGCCCGCAGCGCACCGCTGTGCCGGTCCACGTAGAGCACCGACATCTCGATGTTCGCCGGCGTCTTGGGTTCCAGGGCGCGCAGCCCGGACCCGCCGGTCGATCCCTCGATCATCTCCCAGGTGCCCAGGTCGCCGCGGGTCACCCTGCGGTAGTGCAGGTGTCCGAACAGCGCCATCCGCGCCGTCCCGTCGAAGACGTCGGCGGGAGCCGGGTCGTGGAACACCACGACGTCGACGCCGCCGGCGGCCGTGGCCGTGTCCGCGAGCCGCTGGGCCGCCGCGGCGACCTCCTCGGGGTCCGTGGCCGGGTCGTCGGCGCTCTTGTCGGGGGTGAAGCTGGGGTCCCCGGCGCCGAGGAAGGTCAGCCCGGCGATCTTGGCCGGCCGGCCCTCGAGCACGTGCACCCTCGGGATGCGCCGCATCGCGGCCTCGGTGACGTCCGAGTCGTGGTTGCCCCGCACCCAGACGTAGGGCACGTCGAGGTGGCGGATCTCCTGCAGGTAGCGGTTCTCCGCGCGGGTGCCGTGGTCGGTGATGTCGCCCGAGTCGACGACCACGTCGACGTCGTACTGCTTGGCGACGGTCCGGATCAGGTCCCAGGCCTGCGGTGCCAGGTGCAGGTCGGAGACGTGCAGCACCCGGACCAGACCGTCCTGCGGGGGCAGCAACGGCAGGCTGGAGGTGACCGCGTAGATGCCGCCGACGTTCTGCACGATCCGGGCCAGCTCGTCGCCGTACCGCGAGAAGTTCGTGACGATGCTCTCCGCGTTGCCGACCACCGAGGGCGCGCTGGTGAGCAGACCGGTGTAGTGCGGCTCGGCCAGCGCGGCCGGGTTCCACGAGCTGACCGCCACCGCGAAGGAGGCGGCCATCGCGACGGTCGCGGTCCCCGCCGCGACCAGCGCCGACCGGACCCGCCGCAGCGCCAGGGCGGCGAGCGCGGCCGCCCCGAGCACGCTGGTCACCAGCGCCCGCAGGATCGCCATCTCGAGCTCCCGGCGCAGGTCCTTCTCGGCCTGCGGCTTCAGCCCGGCGAGCTGCTTGGGGTCCTGCACCAGCTGGCGGGCCTCCTGCAGGTCGACACCCTCCAGCGTCGCCTGCAGCCCCAACGGCCCCGTGTGCGTGTCGAGGTCGAGCTGTCCGAGCGGCGGGATGTCGATGCGGCTGCCGCCGCCCCAGACGGGGTGCACCCGCATCGAGGTGGTCAGCGGCCCGACCTCGTGGTGGACGGTGCCGCCGAGGGCCAGGCCGAGCCAGGCTCCGGCCAGGCCGAGGACGACGGCGAGGAGAGGGAGGACCAGCCGCGCGCGCAGGGGGCGTACCGGGGCGGGGGTGGGAGTCATTCCGAGAGCTGCCAAACGTGGATCGAGACCGTGCAGGGCCTCCATTGTCCGATGCCAGCCGTCCCCCTGTCAGGGGAACTGCCGAGAACCGCGGCCGGATGGCGAGCGTTGGCGAGCGTGGCGAGACAGGCGACCAGCAACCTCCGACGTTCGCTGGTCGACCTGCCCGCCAGGTCGAGGTCCGGGTGCCTCGAAGCCCGTTGTCGGGTCAGGCCATCGCGGCCTCGTGCGATGCCGCGGCCGACTCCGCGGCGCCCACCCGGCGCGCGGCGGTCCAGCCGAGCCAGGCCAGGAACAGCGCGTTCAGGCCGTGCAGCATGCCGACGACCGGTGCGCCGAACGCGGTGAACGCGAGCGCGATCTGGAAGACCACGTCGAGCAGCACGAACGCGGCCCACTTGGTCCCGCCCGGGATCTTGGCGAAGAACGACACGACCAGCAGCGCCAGGGCCACCAGCGGGATCAGCATCTGTCCGTCGATGCTGTGCACCATGAAGCCCAGGTCACCGGTGAACGACAGGTCGTTGCCCTCCATCGCGGCCTTGTCCAGCGTGCCGCCGTCCTCGACCCACTTGCCGAGACCGAAGAACGCGAACGCGATCGCGGCGGCCTGGACGGCCACCAGCACCGGGACCGCGTAGGCGAGGTACTTGTACGTAGCTCTCATTGTTGCCTCCGAAAGACTGTGCGCCGAGCGCGGAATGTCATCTCGCGAAGGGCTTCCCGAGCAGACCCCCAAGACAGGATGAACCCGATTCGTGTGATTGTCGTCACCTTTTCGGACTAGTCCTGTCCGTGTCGTCCGGTTTTGGCGGATTCGGGGGGCTCGGTGTCCCCCCGTCGGCGATGCGGTGGACCGGACCGGGCCCGGGACCGGCCCGGTACTGTCGCGAGCGTGCTGAAGCTGGGCCGCCGTGAGTTCGCCGACACCGACCTGCTGGTGATGGCGATCGTGAACCGCACCCGGGACTCCTTCTACGACCGGGGCGCGACGTACGCCGAGGGCAAGGCGCTCGACCGGGTGCGGTCCGTGGTGGCCGAGGGAGCGGACCTGGTGGACATCGGTGGCGTCAAGGCAGGTCCGGGCGAGGAGGTCGACGCCGGCGAGGAGATCCGGCGCACCGCCGGCTTCGTCGCGAAGGTGCGTGCGGAGTTCCCGGACCTGGTGGTCAGCGTGGACACCTGGCGGGCCGAGGTCGCCCGCGAGGTGTGCGCGGCCGGTGCCGACCTGCTCAACGACGCGTGGGGCGGCCACGACCCCCGACTGGCCGAGGTGGCCGCGGCGCACGACGTGGCCCTGGTCTGCACGCACACCAACGGTGCGGTGCCGCGCACGCCGCCGCACCGCCCGTCGTACGACGACGTGGTGGCCGCCGCGATCCACGACACCGTCGCGCTGGCCGACCGGGCCGCCGCGCTCGGGGTGGACCGGCGCAGCCTGCTGATCGACCCCGCGCACGACTTCGACAAGAACACCTGGCACTCCCTGGAGCTGACCCGGCGGCTGGACGAGATGGTCGCGACGGGCTGGCCGGTGCTGGTGTCGCTGTCCCACAAGGACTTCGTCGGCGAGACCCTGGACCGCCCGGTCGGGGAGCGGCTGGTCGGGACCCTCGCCGCGACGGCGGTCTGCGCCTGGCACGGCGCCCGGGTCTACCGGGTGCACGAGGTCGCCGAGACCCGCCAGGCGCTCGACATGGTGGCCAGCATCAAGGGCCTGCGCGACCCGGCCGCCGTGGTGCGCGGCCTCGCGTGACCGGCCCCCGGTCCACCTGAGAGTTTCCTGAGCGCCTGGATGGGTATGCGCTGCGGTGGCCCGTGCCCGACTCCGCGCGGGCGACGACTGAGGAGAGGCAGCCATGACACAAGCGACGTCAGCTCGATCCGGTCAGACCGACGACGACAGAGAGAGAACCCTGCGCCGGGCCATCGCGGCCTCGGCGATGGGGAACATGACCGAGTGGTTCGACTACGGCGTGTACGCCTACGCCACCAGCTACATCACCAAGCAGTTCTTCCCGGACGCCGGCACCGCCGCGACCCTGCTGGTGTTCGCGGTCTCGTTCGTCTTCCGGCCGCTCGGCGGACTCGTCCTCGGCCCGCTGGGTGACAAGCTGGGCCGCAAGGCGGTGCTCGCCGCCACCATCCTGATGATGGCGACCGCGACGATGTGCGTCGGCCTGCTCCCCGGGCAGTCCTCGATCGGGTTCTGGGCACCGATGCTGCTGATCCTGCTGCGGGTGGTCCAGGGGTTCTCGGCCGGCGGGGAGTACGGCGGCGCGGCGACCTTCATGGCCGAGTACGCCCCCGACCGCCGGCGCGGCTTCCTGGGCAGCTTCCTCGAGTTCGGCACGCTCGCCGGCTTCACCCTGGGCGCGCTGGTCGTGCTGGTGATGGAGCTGCTCCTGAGCAGCTCCGCGATGGAGAGCTGGGGCTGGCGGATCCCGTTCCTGGTGGCGGCCCCGCTCGGCGTGGTCGGGCTCTACCTGCGCTCCAAGCTCGAGGACACCCCGGTGTTCCAGGAGCTGGAGAGCGAGCAGCACGCGGAGCGCACCCTCAGGAGCGAGTTCAAGGAACTGGTCTCGCAGTACCGTCGCCCGCTGTTCGCGCTGGGTGCCCTCGTGGTCGCGCTGAACGTCTGCAACTACACGCTGCTCGCGTTCATGCCCAGCTACCTCGAGGACACGTTGGGGATGACCTCCCGGTCGTCGCTGATCGTGATCATCGTGGGCCAGGTGGTGATGATGGCGGTGATCCCGTTCTCCGGCCGGCTCTCGGACCGCGTCGGCCGCAAGCCGATGTGGTGGGCCTCGCTGGGCGGGCTGTTCGTGCTGGCGGTGCCGATGTACCTGCTGATCGCCCAGAGCTTCGCCTTCGCGATGATCGGCTTCGCCGCGCTCGGCCTGCTGTACGTGATCCAGCTGAGCACCATCTCGGCGACCTTCCCGGCGATGTTCCCCACCCAGGTGCGGTTCGCCGGCTTCGCGATCGCCTACAACGTGTCCACCGCGCTGTTCGGCGGCACCGCGCCGTACGCCAACGAGAAGCTGATCTCGGTGACCGGCAGCAACCTGGTGCCCGCCTACTACATGATGGGCGCCTGCCTGATCGGCGCGATCGGGCTGGCGTTCATCCCGGAGACCGCACGTGCCTCCATTCGCGGCACCGGCATCCCGGGCATCGACAGCCGGCCGAAGCCGCTGGAGCCGGCGACCACCTGAGCGCAGGCGGGCGCGGGCGGTACTGTCGCGGTCGTGATCCTGGCCGCCGCGGTCTGCCCGCACCCGCCGCTGCTGTTCCGCGAGCTCGGCGGCGCGCGCGACGCCGTGGCGCCGCTGCGCGCCGCCTGCCGGGACGCCGTGCGGGACGCGCTGGTCGGCGCCGACCGGGTGGTCCTGGTCGGCGGCGCGGACACCGCCGGGTCCTGGGACCCCGGGCTGCCGCCCGACGTGCGCCGCTTCGGTACGACGGGCCCGCGCGCCGCCACCCGCGGCCTGCCACTGTCCCTGGGGGTCGGCCGCCGGCTGCTCGACGCGGCCGGCTGGTCCGGCCCGGTCGAGGCGCTCACCGTGGCCTGGGACGCCACCGCCGCGCAGGTCGACGCGGCGGCCGAGGAGCTGGCCGGGCGGCCCGAGCGGCTCGCCCTCGTCGTGCTCGGCGACGGCAGCACGCGCCGCGGGGAGAAGGCGCCCGGCTTCCTCGACGCCCGGGCGTTCCCCTTCGACGACGAGCTCGCCGCGGCCCTGGGCGCCGGAGCCGCGCGGGACCTGGTGCGGCTGGACCCGGCGCTCGCCGGCGAGCTGATGGTGCTCGGCCGCGCGGCGTTCGGCGTGCTCGGCGCGGTCAGCCTGGCCGAGGGCCGCGAGGTCACCGCCGACCTGCGCTTCCGCGACGACCCGTTCGGGGTCTCCTACTTCGTCGCGCTCTGGTCCTTCGGAGAGCGGCCGGGCGCCGGGTCCGCCGGCACGGGCACCCGCGGCGGGCGGGCCGGGTAGCTCAGCGTTTCGCGACCAGCAGGGCCTGGGCCGAGCGCGCGACCAGCCCGCGCCCGTCGTACACCCGCGAGGTCGCGAGGCCGACGTTGCCGCTGCTCAGCGTGGTCTCGGCGTCCAGGCACAGCCACTCGCCGACCGGTGGGCGCAGCACGTGCACGGTCAGCTCGGTGTTCAGGAACGCCCACGCAGCCGGGTCGAGCGCGGCCGACACCCCGGACGCGGAGTCCACGCAGCACATCAGCCGCTGCATCGGGCTCATCGGCTCGCCGTCCACGAGGTCGACGGACGGTCGCATCCAGACCACGCCGGGCCCGGGCTCCTGCACCGCGCCGGTGACCCAGCGCCAGTCGACGGCGTCGAGGTAGCCGCCGTGCCAGCTCGACGGCCGGTCCCGGGTGCGGCCGTCGGCGGGGGAGTGGGGCAGCGGCCGGTCGTCCTGCTCGGGGCCGCCGTCCCCGGCCGGGAACAGCCAGGCGGACGCCGTCGCGCACGGACGGTCGTGCGCGACGTCGTGCACGGTGGCGGCGCACATCTCGACGCTGCGACCCGGCCGGACCACCGACGCCTCCACGGTCAGCGGCCCGACGGGCACCGGCCCGAGCAGCTCCATGGTGAACCGCCCGAGCACCCGCTCGTGCTCGCGGTCCAGCGCCTCCACGGCCCGGGTGAGCAGCGCCGCCGGCGGCCCGCCGTGCTGGCTGTCGGGTCCCCAGGGCCCGCGCGTCGGGGGCTGGGAGAGGAACCGGTCCGGGCCGTCGCCGACGTAGAACGAAGTCACCCCGACATCATGCCCGGAGGGCCCGAGGTGACCCGCGTCTCGTCCGTCCGGACTCGATTTCATGTTCCCGCCGGGCCTGTGTATTCTTCCTTGCTGCTTGCCCCTTTAGCTCAGTCGGCAGAGCGTCTCCATGGTAAGGAGAAGGTCTACGGTTCGATTCCGTAAAGGGGCTCTGGGTAGGGAGCCTCGCCCGTCAGGGCGAGGGCCCCGTCCCGGTGGCGGGGTAGCTCAGGTGGTTAGAGCACACGGCTCATAATCGTGGTGTCGCGGGTTCGAGTCCCGCCCCCGCTACTCACCACAGGTCGCCCCTCGCTTGCGCGGTAGGGCAGACTTGGCACGAGCATCAGCAGCACGAGCAGTACACCGACGAAGAAGAGGCACACCGTGGCCAGCAAGAGCTCCGACGTTCGCCCCAAGATCACCTTGGCCTGCGTGGAATGCAAGGAACGCAACTACATCACCAAGAAGAACCGGCGCAACGACCCGGACCGGATGGAGATGAAGAAGTTCTGCCCGCGCTGCCGCAAGCACACCGACCACCGCGAGACGCGCTGAGCTCGGTCCCAGAACGCCTGGCAGGAGCGGCCCCCGGATGACCGGGGGCCGCTCCTTCTGCGTTGCCCGGGACGGGCTGCTAGCGTCCCCCGCATGGCAGTCGACGCGTCCCTGGCCGGGCGGACGTTCCCCCCGACCGAGCCCTACGCGGTCTCCCGCGAGAAGATCCTCGAGTTCGCCAAGGCCACGGGATCGACGTACGACGGTGGGGCGGCGCCGGCCACCTTCCCGATCGTCGTGGCGTTCGCCGCGATGAGCGCGCTGATGGACGACCCCTCGGTCGGCATCGCCCTGCACCGGGTCGTGCACGGCGAGCAGCGGTTCACCTACACCCGGCCGGTGGTCGCGGGCGACGTGCTGACCGCGACGCTCACCGTGGACACGCTGCGGCAGATCGGCGGCGCCGACATCATCGGCACCCGCAGCGAGATCGCCGACGCGGACGGCCGGCCGGTGTGCACGGCGTTCGCGACCCTGGTGCACCGAGGCGAGGACCAGTGATGAGCACGCCCGAGGTGGGCGACGTCCTCCCGGAGCAGAGCTACCGGGTCACCCGCGCGGACCTGGTCCGCTACGCGGGCGCGAGCGGCGACTTCAACCCGATCCACTGGTCCGAGCGGGTGGCCACGTCGGTCGGGCTTCCCGGCGTGATCGCCCACGGGATGTTCACGATGGCGCTCGCCGCGCGCGCCCTGGACACCTGGGCCGGCGCTCCCGGGCGGGTCCGGGAGCTGGGCTGCAAGTTCACCAAGCCGGTGGTGGTGCCCGACGACGAGGAGGGCGTCACCGTCCGCGTCGCCGGCACGGTCAAGAACGTCACCGACGAGGGCGTGCACGTCGCGCTCGAGGTCACCTGCGGTGAGGAGAAGGTGCTCGGCCTCCCCAAGGCGGTGCTGGCCGGTGGCTGAGCGGCTCGCCGAGCTCACCACGCTCCGCCTCGGGGGTCCGGCCCGCCGGATGGTGGACGCGACCACCGAGGGGCAGCTCGTCGGGACCGTGCGCTCCTGCGACGAGGCCGGCGAGCCGGTGCTGCTGGTGGCCGGCGGCAGCAACCTGGTGGTGGCCGACGACGGCTTCGACGGCACCGCGGTGCTGGTCCGCACGCAGGGCGTCCGGGTCGAGCAGGACGCCTGCTCCGGGGCCACCGTCACGGTAGCCGCCGGTGAGACCTGGGACCCGTTCGTGGCCCGGGCGGTCGAGGCCGGCTGGGTCGGAGTCGAGGCGCTGTCCGGGATCCCCGGCAGCGTCGGTGCCACGCCCGTGCAGAACGTCGGCGCGTACGGCCAGGAGGTGGCACAGACCGTCGCCTCGGTGCGCTGCTGGGACCGGGTCGCCGGCGACGTGCGCACCTTCGCCGCGGCCGACTGCGGTTTCGGCTACCGCACCAGCCGGTTCAAGCAGGAGCCCGCCCGGTTCGTCGTGCTCGAGGTGACCTTCCAGCTCCGGCTCGGGGACCTCGGCGCACCGGTGCGCTACGGCGAGCTGGCGCGGGTGCTCGGGCTGGAGGCGGGACAGCGCGCCCCGATGGCGGCGGTGCGCGAGGCGGTGCTCGGGCTGCGGCGCGGCAAGGGGATGGTGCTGGACCCCGACGACCACGACACCTGGAGCGCCGGCTCGTTCTTCACCAACCCCGTGCTCGACGCGGACGGGGTCGACGTACTCCCGGCCGGGGCGCCGCGGTGGGAGCAACCGGACGGGTCGGTGAAGACGAGCGCGGCGTGGCTGATCGAGCACGCCGGGTTCGCCAAGGGCCACGGCGACGAGCGGGTCAGCCTGTCCACCAAGCACACGCTCGCGCTGACCAACCGCGGGCGCGCGAGCACCGCCGACCTGCTCTCGCTCGCCGGGGAGGTGCAGCGCCGGGTGCACGAGGCCTACGGCATCTGGCTGGTCAACGAGCCGATGCTCGTCGGGTGCGAGCTGCCGCGCCCCTGACGCAGCCCGGGTCAGCCCGAGGTGCCGGCGGACATCAGCCCGACGCCCAGGATCAGGACGACCACGACGAGGTAGAGCAGACCCAGGCCGAGCAGCACCGTGCCCACGATGCCGAGCACGTAGCCGGCCTGCGCCGACCCGCGACCGCCCAACCGACCGCCGGAGGCGTCGATCTCGTTGACGGTGCGCTTGCCGACCACCCAGGCGAACGGCGCGAGGACCTGGCAGAGCACCACGCCCAGGATGCCCAGCACCAGCGAGGTGGTGGCCTTCGGGTGCTCGGGTGCGTACTGCATCGGCGCCTGCGCCGGGTAGCCCGGCGGCGGGTAGCCGGGCTGCCCCTGCGGCTGGGCCTGCTGCTGCCAGTACCCGGGCTGCTGGTCGGCGGGACCGTTGCTGGGCTCCTGGGGCGGCTGGGGGTCACCCGGCGTGTTCGTCATGCGCCTAGTGTGCCAACCAGTCGTCGATCGCGGCCACCATCCCCGCCTTGCGCGCGTCGTCGGCCCCGGAGGCGCGCACCGACATCCGGGCCAGCTCTGCCAGCCGTTCGTCGGACAGGTCGTGTGCCGCGCGCATGGTGGCGTACTGGCCCGCCAGCCGCGACCCGAACAGCAAGGGGTCGTCCGCGCCCAGCGCGACCGCGGCGCCGGCGTCCAGCAGCGTCGGCAGCGGGACGGACGACAGGTCGCTGTACACGCCCAGCGCCACGTTCGAGACCGGGCACACCTCGAGCGTCACCCCGGACTCCGCGACCCGGTCCAGCAGGCAGGGGTCCTCGGCGACGCGGACCCCGTGTCCGAGCCGGTCGGCGTGCAGCTCGTCGAGGCAGGCCGCGATGTTGCGCGGGCCGAGGAGCTCGCCCCCGTGCGGGGTCAGCAGCAGCCCGGCCCGTTCCGCGATCGCGAATGCCGGGGCGAAGTCGCCGGTGCTGCCCCGCCGCTCGTCGTTGGACAGCCCGAAGCCGACCACGCCGCGTCCGGCGTACTGCGCGGCCAGCCGGGCGAGGGTGCGCGCGTCCAGCGGGTGCCGGGTCCGGTTGGCCGCGATCACCACCGCGATGCCGAGCCCGGTGGCCGCCGAGGCGTCCCGGACCGCGTCCAGCACCAGGTCGGTGAACGCCGTGATGCCGCCGAAGCGCGCCGCGTACCCGCTCGGGTCCACCTGGATCTCCAGCCACTGCCCGCCGTCGGCGACGTCGTCCTCGGCGGCCTCCCGCAGCAGGCGGCGTACGTCGTCCTCGGTGCGCAGCACCGACCTGGCCACGTCGTAGAGCCGCTGGAACCGGAACCAGCCCTTCTCGTCGGCCGCCGACAGCCGCGGCGGCCAGTCCTCGACGAGCGCGTCGGGCAGCACGATGCCTTCGCGCGCGGCGAGCTCGAGGAGCGTGCCGTGCCGCATCGACCCGGTGAAGTGCAGGTGCAGGTGCGCCTTGGGGAGGCGGCGCAGGTCCCGCTTCGTCGTCCGGCTGCCCATCGAGGGCGCGGTCAGCCGAGGAGCTTCTGCAGCCGGGTGATGCCCTCGACGAGGTCGTCGTCGCCCAGCGCGTACGAGAACCGCAGGTAGCCGGGCGAGCCGAACGCCTCGCCGGGAACCGCCGCCACCTCGGCCTTGTCGAGCAGCAGCTCGGCGAGCTCGGTGGAGGTGGTGGGGGTGACCCCGTCGATGTCCTTGCCGAGCAGGCCCTTCACGGAGGGGTAGGCGTAGAACGCGCCCTTCGGCTCGGGACAGACGACCCCGTCGATCTCGTTGAGCATCGACACGATCGTCCGGCGCCGCCGGTCGAACGCCTTCTTCATCTCCTCCACGGCCGCGAGGTCGCCCGAGACGGCGGCCAGGGCTGCTCGCTGGGCCACGTTCGAGACGTTGGAGGTGGCGTGCGACTGCAGGTTGGTGGCGGCCTTGACCACGTCCTTCGGGCCGATCACCCAGCCGACCCGCCACCCGGTCATGGCATAGGTCTTGGCGACCCCGTTCACCACCACGCAGCGGTCGGCCAGCTGCGGGCACGCCACGGGCAGCGAGGCGGTCTCCAGGCCGTCGTACACCAGGTGCTCGTAGATCTCGTCGGTCAGCACCCACAGCTCGTGCTCGAGCAGCCAGCCGCCGATCGCCTCGACCTCGGCGCGGCTGTAGACCGCGCCGGTCGGGTTCGACGGCGAGCAGAACAGCAGCACCTTGGTCCGCTCGGTGCGGGCCGCCTCGAGCTGCTCGGGGGTGACCTTGTAGCCCTGGGTCTCGTCGGCGAGCACCTCCACCGGCACGCCGCCGGCGAGCCGGATCGCCTCCGGGTAGGTGGTCCAGTACGGCGCGGGCAGGATGACCTCGTCGCCGGGGTCGAGGATGGTCGCGAACGCCTCGTAGATGGCCTGCTTCCCGCCGTTGGTGACCAGCACCTGGGAGGGTTCGACCTGGTAGCCGGAGTCGCGGCGCGTCTTGTCCGCGATCGCCTGCTTGAGCTCGGGGAGCCCGCCGGCCGGGGTGTAGCGGTGGTTCCTCGGGTCCCGGCAGGCCTCCGCGGCCGCCTCGACGATGTAGTCGGGGGTGGCGAAGTCCGGCTCACCGGCGCCGAAGCCGATCACCGGCCGCCCCGCAGCCTTCAGGGCCTTGGCCTTGGCGTCCACGGCCAGGGTGGCGGACTCGGCGATGCCGCCGATCCGGGCCGAGATGCGGGGCCGCGCGGCGGGGCCGCCGGGCGCTGGGCTCTGGGGTGCTTCGCTCATGGCGCCTATGCTTGCACCCGGCCGGTGGTTCGCCTACCCGGGTCCCGGGGTTCGGGCGGCCCGGCGCTCCGCGTCCCGCGGGCGGCCCGGGCTCGGTTCGACTTCACCTTCGGCTTCCCCGTACACTTCTCATCGGTGGATCTCACCCTTGATTGTCATGCCCGCAATCTCAGCCGGACGTGCTCCCAGCGCGCCCGCGGATCGTGGCCGCGGCGGTTGCGGGGAGGGCCGCCGAAGGGCACTAGCTCAACTGGCAGAGCATCGGTCTCCAAAACCGAAGGTTGGGGGTTCAAGTCCCTCGTGCCCTGCAAGACCCGGTGCGGGACGTCTGCGCCGGGAGAGCAAGAGCCCGGTCAGGGCCGTGCAGCAGGAAGGTGGGAGAACAGTGTCGGAGAGCCGCCCGGTGCGCTCGAGCTCCTCGTCGAGCAACAAGCGGACCAGCCCCGCCACGTTCTACCGCCAGGTCGTGGCCGAGCTCCGCAAGGTCGTCTGGCCGACGCAGCAGCAGCTGATCACCTACTTCGTGGTCGTGCTGGTGTTCGTGGTCGTGATCATGGCGATCGTCTCGTTGCTCGACCTGGGCTTCGGAAAGCTGGTCTTCAAGGTCTTCGGCTGACCGAGGCCTCCGGGCCAGGCCCGATCCCCCGTGGGCAACCCCGCATCAACAGTGAAGGTGACTGAATAACCGTGTCGCAGCCGTACGACGAACAGCTCGAGGGCGCGCCTGAGGGCGAGGCCGCCACGGCGGTCGACCCTGCCGGCACCCCTGCCGTCGAGGCCACCGACGAGGTCGCATCCGAGCCGGGGACGGACTCCGCGGACGAGGCTGCCACGTCGCCCGAGGAGAGCGACGCCGAGGCCGAGCAGGCCGAGGCCACGGCCGAGGAGCCGACGACCGACGGAGAGGGTACAAGCACGGACGCCGCGGCCGAGACGTCCGCTGACGAGCCCGTCGCGGACCCGCTCGAGGAGTTCCGCGACGCACTGCGCTCGAAGCCCGGTGACTGGTTCGTGGTGCACACCTACTCCGGCATGGAGAACCGGGTGAAGGCCAACCTCGAGAACCGGATCACCTCCCTCAACATGGAGGACTACATCCATGAGGTGATCGTCCCGACCGAGGAGGTCGCGGAGATCAAGAACGGCCAGCGCAAGCTGGTCAAGCGCACCGTGCTGCCCGGCTACGTGCTGGTGCGGATGGACCTGACCGACGAGTCCTGGTCCGCGGTCCGGCACACGCCGTCGGTCACCGGGTTCGTCGGTCACAGCCACCAGCCGGTCCCGCTGAGCCTCGACGAGGTCGAGAGCATGCTCGCGCCGACCGTCGTGGCCGAGGTCGAGGCCGCGGTTCCCGAGCAGGGTGGCCCCGCCGGAGCGCCGGCCAAGAAGAAGGTCGAGGTCGCCGACTTCGACGTGTCCGACTCGGTCATGGTGGTGGACGGGCCGTTCGCCACGCTGCACGCGACGATCACCGAGATCAACGCCGAGTCCCAGAGGGTCAAGGCCCTCGTCGAGATCTTCGGCCGGGAGACCCCGGTCGAGCTGAGCTTCAGCCAGATCCAGAAGGTGTAGCACCCGCTGCACCTCCTCGGGCTCCTGGCGAGCCCGGCAACAGGTAACACAGAAGTAAGGACCCTAGGAACATGCCTCCCAAGAAGAAGATCGCTGCCCTGGTCAAGGTGCAGCTGCAGGCCGGGGCGGCCACTCCTGCGCCGCCGGTGGGTACCGCCCTCGGTCCCCACGGCGTCAACATCATGGAGTTCTGCAAGGCCTACAACGCGCAGACGGAGTCGATGCGGGGCAACGTCATCCCCGTGGAGATCACGATCTACGAGGACCGCTCGTTCACCTTCATCACGAAGACGCCGCCGGCGGCCGAGCTGATCAAGAAGGCCGCGGGCCTGCAGAAGGGGTCGGGCGTCCCGCACAAGGAGAAGGTCGGCAAGCTGACCAAGGACCAGGTGCGTGAGATCGCGACCACCAAGATGCCGGACCTCAACGCCAACGACATCGACTCCGCGATGAAGATCGTCGAGGGCACCGCCCGCTCGATGGGCATCACCACCGACTGACCACGCAGCACCCAGAAACCGTGGCAGGGCCGCTGACGCGCCCCAACGACCACAGCTGGACCACACAGAAGGAACCAGAGAATGCAGCGCAGCAAGAACTACCGCGCGGCGTCCGAGTCGTACGACCAGGACGCCCTGTACTCGCCGCTCGAGGCGATCAAGCTCGCCAAGGCGAGCACCAAGAAGAAGTTCGACGAGACCGTCGACGTGGCCATGCGCCTCGGCGTCGACCCGCGCAAGGCGGACCAGATGGTCCGCGGCACCGTCAACCTCCCGCACGGCACCGGCAAGACCGCCAGGGTCCTGGTCTTCGCCAACGCCGACAAGGCTGACGCGGCGCGCGAGGCGGGCGCCGACATCGTCGGCGGCGACGAGCTCATCGAGAAGGTCAACGGTGGCTGGCTGGACTTCGACGCCGTCGTCGCCACCCCGGACATGATGGGCAAGGTCGGTCGCCTCGGCCGGGTGCTCGGCCCCCGCGGGCTGATGCCGAACCCGAAGACCGGCACGGTCACCCCCGACGTGGCCAAGGCCGTCTCGGACATCAAGGGCGGAAAGATCGAGTTCCGGGTCGACCGGCACGCGAACCTGCACTTCATCATCGGCAAGGCCTCCTTCTCCGAGGCGCAGCTCGCGGAGAACTACGCCGCGGCCCTGGAGGAGGTACTGCGGCTCAAGCCGTCCAGCTCCAAGGGGCGCTACCTGAAGAAGGTGACCGTCTCCACGACCATGGGGCCCGGCATCCAGGTCGACCCGAACAAGACGCGCAACGTCGCCGCCGAGGACGAGGCCTGACGTTCTAGCGACCGCCGGGCCGCGCCACGGCCCACCGGTCACCTGGGCGCCTCCGGAGCTCCCTGCCGCTGCCGCGGTCGGGTCTCCGGAGGCGCTTTCACGTTCCCGCCGGGCCGCGTGTCTCGTCTTCGGCCGCGTCGCCAGCACTCGTGGTCTCGCGCGGCTCTACTCGACGAACACCCGCTCGTCGACCAGCTGCTCGGAGACGATCCGCCCCTCGGTCTCGAAGCGGGCCTGCTCGAACCGCTTCTGGAACTCCATGTCCACGCCGGTCTGGCCGTTGCGGTTCTTCTCGATGCTCAAGATGGCCCAGTGCCGGAACCGCTCCACGTTGCCGATGTTGTACACCAGGTGGTGCCGGGCGACGACGTCGTACTTGTTGTTGAGCAGCAGCACGGTGTCCGCCTCGTAGGCCAGCGCGGAGGAGCCGCGCAGATTGTTCACGCGCATCCGCTTCCCCGAGTTCAGGCCATCCTTGTCGGAGGCGACCACGGCGAGGATCGGGACGTCGTGGTCGAGTGCGAGGTCCTTGAGCCCCTCCACCACCAGCGTGACCCGCTCGGACTCGTCGAGGGAGTCGTTCGGCACGTGCACCTTCTGCAGGTAGTCGACGATCACCAGCGGCAGCTGGCCGGTGTCCTCGTGCACCCGCGCGACGGCGTCCTTGATCACCGTCAGGCCGGTCGCGCTGCCCGTGGACCGGTGCAGGACGAGCCGGTCGGCGTACTCCTCGACGACCTCGATGGCCTTCGCGCCACCGTCGGTGTTCGCGAGCCGCTCGCGGAGCGAGCCGGTGAGGCCGTCGTCCCCCTCGAAGCTCTTGCGCACCCGGTTCAGGTTGGGGGCGTCGACCCCGCCGACCTGGGCCGCCTCGAGGGCGACCAGCCGGATCAGCAGGGTCTGCAGGTCGTGCTCGAAGGAGAAGATCACCACCGAGCGTCCCGACCGCGCCACGTTGCGGGCCACCTGGAGCGCCCAGGTGGTCTTGCCCAGACCCTGCGGGCCGCCGAGGAGGATCAGCTCCCCGGACCGGAAGCCGCCGCTCAGGTTCACGTCGAGGATGTCGAAGCCGGTGGGCCACACGCGGGTGGCGGCGTGCGCGCCCGCCTTGACGCGGTAGTCCGCCTGCTCGAGCACCCCGCTGAGAGTTTCCAGTGATAGGTCCACCCGGACATTGCAGCACTGCCGGGACCGCGGTGCGGGGGATTCGGTGGATTCGCCGATTTGGAGCAGTCCACCGGTCTGCCGTAGAGTCTGCGGCGAAACCAGAGACCGCCGGTTGTCGGCCCGTCCGGAGCGTGCGCCCCGGGTGGTGGCCGGCCGAAGGTCCCGCGAAGCGGGCCGCCTGCGCAGGTGACACCGAGTGACGTGCCGACCCTGGTCGGCCGCTTCGCCCCGTGCCGTCTGCGCCGGGGCGTTCTTCGATTCCAGGGCCGGGCGACCGGCCGGTGGGTCTCTGGACCGTGCAATGACATTGCGGAAGGAGACCCATGGCGCGGCCAGACAAGGCGGCAGGCGTCGCAGAGCTCGTGGAGTCGTTCCAGGACTCTGCAGGTGCTGTGCTGACCGAGTACCGCGGTCTCACCGTCAAGCAGCTGCAGGACCTGCGGCGCGCTCTCGGCGAGAACGCCAACTACGCCGTGGTCAAGAACACGCTCACCAAGATTGCCGCGACCGAGGCGGGCGTCGAGGGATTCGACGACCTGCTCACCGGGCCGACCGCCATCGCCTTCATCAACGGCGACGTGGTCGAGGCTGCCAAGGGCCTGCGTGACTTTGCCAAGGCAAACCCCTCTCTCGTGATCAAGGGCGGTGTCCTCGACGGGAGGCCGCTCGACGCAACGGAGATCGCGAAGATCGCCGACCTCGAGTCCCGCGAGGCGCTCCTCGCCAAGCTCGCGGGCGGCATGCTGGCGTCGCTCACCCAGGCGGTCCAGCTGTTCAACGCGCCGCTCTCGCAGGCCGCCCGCCTCGCCGGCGCGCTGCAGGCGAAGGCGGAGCAGGACCCGTCGATCCTCCAGGGTGGTGCCGGCGAGCCGGCGGCCGTCGCGGAGGAGAGTGCGGAGGCACCCGCCGCGGAGACCGCGGACGAGGCCGCCGCTTCCGAGGAGACCCCCGAGGCCTGAGGCCGAGGACGACCAGACACCCAAGACTCGGTCCGCGCCAGTGCGGGCCGGCAACACGGAAGGAAACGCCACCATGGCGAAGCTCAGCACCGACGAGCTGCTCGACGCTTTCAAGGAGATGACCCTCCTCGAGCTCAGCGAGTTCGTGAAGCAGTTCGAAGACACCTTCGACGTGACCGCCGCAGCCCCGGTTGCGGTTGCCGCGGCCCCCGCCGCCGGTGGCGCCGGCGGCGAGGCCGCTGCCGTCGAGGAGCAGAACGAGTTCGACGTGGTCCTCGAGGCCGCCGGTGACAAGAAGATCAACGTCATCAAGGAGGTGCGCGCCCTGACCTCCCTCGGCCTGAAGGAGGCCAAGGAGCTGGTCGAGGCCGCGCCGAAGGCGATCCTGGAGAAGGTCAACAAGGAGGCCGCGGACAAGGCCAAGGACGCCCTCGAGGGCGCCGGCGCCACCGTCACCGTCAAGTGACCTGAGGCTCCACCCCGCAACGCCGCGAACGGCGGTCGCCCCCTGTGGGCGGCCGCCGTTCGCGCGTTGCGGGGCGCCCCGAGCGGCTCCGGAGGGCCCCGCACCTCCCCGTTCAACCCGCGGTCCGGTGTCCGGACTTGTCCGGACACCGGGTGTCTAGATTGGGCCCGTTCGCGTAACCTCTCGCCTGTTTACTCGTTGGTAGGAATGGGCAGGAGGGTGAGCGCTACGCGCTCGCCGAGGAACGGCGTGCCCTGGGTACAGAGGCAAGCAAGGGAGGGGCGCTCGTGGGCGTCGAAATCAAGGTCGACGGCTTGACCAAGTCGTTCGGCAAGGACCTGATCTGGGGGGACGTCTCGCTGACCATCCCGGCAGGTGAGATCTGCGTGATGCTGGGCCCTTCCGGCACCGGGAAGTCCGTGTTCCTCAAGACGCTGATCGGCCTGCTGAAGCCAGACCGGGGCAGCATCATGATCGAGGGCACCGACATCGCCAGCTGCTCCGAGCGGGAGCTCTACGAGGTCCGCAAGCTGTTCGGGGTGCTGTTCCAGGACGGCGCGATGTTCGGCTCGATGACCCTCTACGACAACGTCGCCTTCCCGCTGCGTGAGCACACCAAGAAGCGCGAGTCCGAGATCCACGACATCGTCATGGAGAAGATGGAGCTGGTCGGGCTGATCGGCGCCGAGACCAAGCTGCCGGGGGAGATCTCCGGCGGGATGCGCAAGCGTGCCGGGCTGGCCCGGGCCCTGGTGCTCGACCCGGAGATCGTGCTCTTCGACGAGCCGGACTCCGGGCTCGACCCGGTGCGGACCGCCTTCCTGAACCAGCTGATCGTCGACCTCAACGCGCAGATCGACGCGACCTTCCTGATCGTCACCCACGACATCAACACGGCGCGGACCGTGCCGGACAACATCGGGCTGCTGTACCACAAGCACCTGGCGATGTTCGGTCCGCGCGAGATGCTGCTGTCCTCCGAGGAGCCGGTCGTCCGGCAGTTCCTGAACGCGCAACGGGTCGGGCCGATCGGCATGTCCGAGGAGAAGGACGCCGACGAGCTGGCCGCGGAGAAGGACCAGGAGCTTCCGCCGCTGCCGCCGATCCCGATGCAGATCGAGCCGTCGAACGGCATCCCGCGCCGCAGCCAGCGCAGCCCGGGTGCGTGGTGCCGCGACAACGGCGTCACGCCGCCCGCGGGGTCGTTCGACGAGAACATGCCCATGACCACGGGAGCCTGACCGATGTCGTCGATCACCTCATCCCGGGCGCTGGCGCCCATCGGGACCGCGGGCAAGCTGTTCGCCTTCGGTCTCGACGTCGGTCGAGGCCTGTTCCGCAGACCCTTCCAGCTCCGCGAGTTCCTGCAGCAGGCCTGGTTCATCGCGTCGGTCACCATCGTCCCCACCGCGCTGGTGGCGATCCCGTTCGGCGCGGTCATCGCCCTCCAGGTCGGCGGCCTGATCAAGCAGTTCGGCGCCCAGTCGTTCACCGGTTCCGCGTCGGTGCTCGCGGTCGTCCGGGAGGCCGGGCCGATCGCGACGTCGCTGCTGATCGCCGGCGCCGGCGGCTCGGCGATCGCCGCCGACCTCGGCGCCCGCAAGATCCGCGAGGAGCTGGACGCGATGATGGTGCTCGGCATCGACCCGATCCAGCGCCTCGTGGTGCCCCGGGTGCTGGCCTGCATGCTCGTCGCCGTCTTCCTCAACGGCCTGGTGAGCGTGGTGGGGGTCGCCGGTGGCTACTTCTTCAACGTCGTCCTCCAGGACGGCACCCCGGGTGCGTACCTGGCCAGCTTCACCGCGCTGGCCCAGCTCCCCGACCTGTGGCAAGGCATGGTCAAGGCGCTGGTCTTCGGCCTGATCGCCGCCATCGTCGCGTCGTACAAGGGGATGAACGCCGGTGGTGGGCCCAAGGGGGTGGGTGACGCGGTCAACGAGTCCGTGGTCATCACCTTCATGCTGCTGTTCGTCGTCAACTTCGTGATGAGCGCGATCTACTTCCAGCTCGTCCCGCCGAAGACGGGCTGAGGCCGTGGCAGACATTGGCGCGACCGTGAAGTCGCTGTACTCCAAGCCGATGAAGTCCCTGGACAACCTCGGCGCCGAGCTGTCGTTCTACGTGCGGGCGATCGCCTGGACCCCCCGCACGGTGCGCCGCTACAAGAAGGAGATCTTCCGGCTGCTGGCCGAGGTGACGCTCGGTTCCGGCGCCCTCGCCGTCATCGGCGGAACGGTGGGCGTGATCACCGCGATGGCGTTCTTCACCGGGACCGAGGTCGGCCTCCAGGGCTACGCGGCCCTGAACCAGATCGGCACGGCGGCCTTCTCCGGTTTCGTGTCCGCCTACTTCAACACCCGGGAGATCTCGCCCCTCGTGGCCGGGATCGCCCTCGCCGCCACGGTCGGCTGCGGCTTCACCGCCCAGCTCGGTGCGATGCGCATCTCCGAGGAGGTGGACGCGCTCGAGGTGATGGCGATCCCGTCCCTGCCGTTCCTGGTGACGACCCGGATCATCGGTGGCCTGATCGCGATCGTGCCGCTCTACGTCGTCGGGCTGCTGTCCTCCTACTTCGCCACCAGGCTCACGGTCACGAAGTTCTTCGGACAAAGTGCCGGCACCTACGACCACTACTTCAACCAGTTCCTTCCGCCGGGCGACGTGCTCTGGTCGTTCGGCAAGGTGCTGGTGTTCTCCGTCGTGGTGATCCTGATCCACTGCTACCACGGCTACCACGCCAAGGGTGGCCCCGCGGGCGTCGGCGTGGCGGTCGGCCGTGCCGTGCGCACCTCGATCGTCGCGATCAACGTCATCGACCTGTTCTTGTCGATGGCGATCTGGGGGACGACCACGACCGTGAGGTTGGCGGGGTAGGCGATGAGTCGCAGGGCAACCTCACTGAGGACGACGATCGGGCACCGGGTGCTCGGCGTCGCCTTCTTGGCGTTGCTCCTGCTCTTCGGGCTGCTCACCTATGCGATCTTCAACAAGTCCTTCGCCTCGTACGACGGCGTCACGTTGCGTGCCTCCAAGATCGGCCTGCAGCTGCCTCACCGGGCGGACGTGAAGATCCGCGGGGTGCTGGTCGGGGAGGTCCTCGGCTCGCGGGTCACCGACAGGGGCGTGATGCTCCAGCTGGGCATCGACCCCGCCAAGGCGGCCCTCATCCCGGCGAACACCACTGCGCGGATCCTGCCGAAGACGTTGTTCGGGGAGAAGTACGTGGCGCTGCAGGTGCCGGACCATCCGTCGTCGCGGCACATCCGGGCGGGGGACGTGATCTCGGAGTCGCGGGTGGCGATCGAGGTCGAGAAGGTGCTCTCGGACTTCTACCCGTTGTTGCGGACGGTGCAGCCGGCCCAGCTGAACTACACGCTGACGGCGATCGCGGACGCGTTGGAGGGGCGCGGCGAGAAGATCGGGCGGAGCCTGGTCACGCTGGACGACTACCTGAAGCGGACCAACCCGCAGATCCCGTTGCTGGTCGACGACCTGCGCAAGCTGGGGTCGGTGTCGGACACCTATCGTGCGGTGGTTCCGGAGCTGGCGGACCTGTTGCGCAACTCGGTGACGACGGGCAACACGTTCGTGCAGAAGGAGCAGAAGGTGCAGGCGCTGTTCGACGACGTGGCGAGCTTCTCGTCGACGAGCCGGGACTTCTTGGAGCAGAACGGGGAGAACATCATCCGGTTGAGCAAGCAGGGCCAGGCCCAGCTGCCGCTGTTCGCGAAGTACGCCCCGGAGTACCCCTGCCTGCTCAACGGGATCGTCAACGTGCTGCCCCGGCAGGAGCAGGCGTTCCGCGGCTACACCCTGCACATCAACCTCGAGACCCTGCCCAGACAGCCCCGCGGCTACAACCCCGGGGACGACCCCGAGTACGCCGACCACCGCGGCCCGGTGGACCTGCGTGACTGCGAGTCGGCGATCCACGGCCGCTGGTCACAGAGCAACGTCCCCCCGAGCCGGCTGGTCCCGAACATCAAGGATGGCGTGAACTACCCGACAGGCAAGCGCGTTGTGCCCGGCTTCGACCTGACCTCCGGCTACGCCGGCACCTCGGCGGAGCGCTCCGTCGTCGACTCGGTCGCGGCACCGGTGATGGGAGTTCCCGCGGACCGCGTCCCCGACATCGCGTCCCTGCTGTTCGCGCCGCTGGCGCGGGGCACCGAGGTGAGTGTGGGATGAGCGCCCGCTCCGTTGCCAAGGCGAGCGCACACCGGGTGCTGGGGGTCGGCTTCCTGGTGCTGCTGGTGTTCTTCGTCTGGGGGACCTACGCGATCTTCACCAAGAAGTTCGTCGACTACGTGCCGGTGTCGGTGCGGACCTCGACGATCGGCCTGCAGCTGCCGGCGCTGGCGGACGTGAAGATCCGAGGCGTCCTCGTGGGGGACGTGCGCAAGGCGACGTCGAGCGGTCACGGCGCCGTGCTGAGCCTCGCCATCGACCCCGCCAAGGCGGCCCTCATCCCGGCGAACACCACCGCGCGGATCCTGCCGAAGACGTTGTTCGGGGAGAAGTACGTGGCGCTGCAGGTGCCGGACCATCCGTCGTCGCGGCACATCCGGGCCGGGGACGTGATCTCGGAGTCGCGGGTGGCGATCGAGGTCGAGAAGGTGCTCTCGGACTTCTACCCGTTGTTGCGGACGGTGCAGCCGGCCCAGCTGAACTACACGCTGACGGCGATCGCGGACGCGTTGGAGGGGCGCGGCGAGAAGATCGGGCGGAGCCTGGTCACGCTGGACGACTACCTGAAGCGGACCAACCCGCAGATCCCGTTGCTGGTCGACGACCTGCGCAAGCTGGGGTCGGTGTCGGACACCTATCGTGCGGTGGTTCCGGAGCTGGCGGACCTGTTGCGCAACTCGGTGACGACGGGCAACACGTTCGTGCAGAAGGAGCAGAAGGTGCAGGCGCTGTTCGACGACGTGGCGAGCTTCTCGTCGACGAGCCGGGACTTCTTGGAGCAGAACGGGGAGAACATCATCCGGTTGAGCAAGCAGGGCCAGGCCCAGCTGCCGCTGTTCGCGAAGTACGCCCCGGAGTACCCCTGCCTGCTCAACGGCATGGTCGACTGGGCACCGCAGATGGCCAACGCCTACCGCGGCTACACCCTGCACATCAACCTCGAGACGCTGCCCAACCAGCCGACCGGTTACAGCCCCAAGGACTCGCCGAGGTACGGCGCCCACAACGGCCCGCACTGCTCGGCCCTCCCGACGCCGCCGTACTCACAGGCCGACCCCGGCCCGCAGCCGCCGGTGCACACCGTCGACGACGGCGTGACCGGCGGGCACGGCAAGTTCCGTCCCCGGTCCGCGCCGGGGTTCGACCTGACCTCCGGCTACGCCGGCACCTCGGCGGAGCGCTCCGTCGTCAATGCAGTCGCCGCCCCCGCGATGGGAGTCACCGCCGATGAAGTGCCCGACGTGGCCTCGCTGTTGTTCGCTCCGCTGGCCCGTGGGACGGAGGTGAGCCTGCGATGAGCCTGCTCGACAAGAAGACGGCCTCCGACTCGGTCAAGCTGCTGATCTTCATCCTGGTCACGACCATCGCCACCGGCTTCCTGGTGGTGACCATCGGCAACCTGTCGTTCGCCGACACCAAGGAGTACAAGGCGGTCTTCAGCGACGCGACCAGCGTGGTCAAGGGCGACGACATCCGCATCGCCGGTGTCAAGGTGGGCAGCGTCCAGGACGTGCGGGTCGTCGGCAAGACGAAGGCGCTGGTGTCGTTCAAGGTCAACAAGGACCAGCCGGTGACCGCGAGCACCTACGCCACGATCCGCTACCGCAACCTGGTCGGTCAGCGCTACATCGCGCTGACGCAGGGGGTCGGCGGCCCCTCGATCCTGCGGGAGGGGGGCACGATCCCGCTGTCGCGGACCAAGCCCGCGCTCGATCTCACGGTGCTGTTCAACGGCTTCAAGCCGCTGTTCGAGGCGCTCACGCCGGCGGACGTGAACAAGCTCGCCTACGAGATCATCACGGTGTTCCAGGGCGAGGGGGGGACGCTCGAGAGCCTGCTGGCGCACACCGCGTCGGTGACCAGCACCCTCGCCAGCCGGGACCAGGTCATCGGCGACCTGATCACCAACCTGAACAAGGTGATGGTGACCATCGGCCACCGTGACACCCAGCTCTCCGACCTCCTCGTCAAGCTCCGCCAGTTCGTCTCCGGGCTGTCCCACGACCGCAAGGCGATCCTCGGGTCGCTGGACTCGATCTCCACGCTGGCCGTGCAGACCTCCGACCTGGTGACCGGCATCCGTCCGGGGCTGACCACGGACGTCAAGCAGCTCCGCAAGGTCGCCGGGACGCTGGACCGCAACAAGGGCGAGATCGACCGTGCCCTTCAGGTGCTGCCGATCAAGCTCAACAAGATCGGGCGGACCGCGACCTACGGCTCGTGGTTCAACTTCTACCTGTGCAACTTCCAGGGGCGGGTCAAGCTGCCGGGCGGCAAGGCCCTGCCGATCAACTACGACACGGGCGGAGCGAGGTGCAATCTCGGATGAGCGTTCCCTTCCGTGAACGGAACCCGGTGATCATCGGGGCGGTGAGCCTTGCCGTCATCGCGTTGATGGTGCTCGCGGCGTTCAACGCCGACAAGCTGCCGCTGATCGGGGGCGGCGACACCTACTACGCGTCGTTCACCGAGGCAGGCGGTCTGAAGGCCAACGACGAGGTGCGGATCGCGGGCGTCCGGGTCGGCAAGGTCAAGAAGGTCGACCTCGACGGCGACCACGTCCGGGTGCAGTTCCTCATCGACAGCGGCGCCGACTTCGGCAACGCCACCGGCGCGGCGATCAAGGTCAAGACGCTCCTGGGCGCGATGTACCTGGCGCTGCAGCCGAAGGGCCAGGGTCAGCTGCCCGAGGGCAGCACGATCCCGGCCAGCAGGACCACCTCCCCGTACGACGTGGTCCAGGCGTTCAGCGGCCTTGCCCAGCGCTCGGAACGGATCAACACCGACCAGCTCGCGAAGGCGCTGAACACGATGGCCGACCTGACCGAGAACACCCCCAAGGAGTTCCGGTCGGCCCTGGTCGGACTGTCCGACCTGTCGCAGAACATCGCGGCGCGCGACCAGCAGCTGAACACCCTGCTGACGAACATGAAGAAGGTCTCCACGGTGCTCGGCGACCGGAGCGGCGACCTGGTCACCTTGATGCGGGACGGCGACAAGCTGTTCCGGGCGCTGGCGGCGCGCCGCGACGCGGTGCACAACCTGCTGACCGCCACCAGCCAGCTCTCGGTGCAGCTCACCGGTCTGGTGAAGGACACCCGCGCCGACCTGAAGCCGGCGCTGGACCACCTGTTCAACGTGGTCCAGGTCCTCGAGAAGAACCAGAACAACCTGGACAACAGCCTGCGCCTGATGGCGCCGTTCTACCGGGTGTTCGCCAACACCCTCGGCACCGGTCCGTGGTTCGACACCTACATCCAGAACTTGCCGCCCGTCCCGGCAGTGGGAGGGCAGTGAGATGGCCGGCGTGATGTCCAAGATGAGCGGTCTGACCCGCGTCCTGTCCGTGCTCGCCGTCGTCGCCGTGCTGGTGGCGCTGGCCCTGGTCTTGCTGCCGGGCAGCGACCAGAAGACGCTCACCGCGTCGTTCCCCCGCACCGTGTCCCTCTACGAGGGCTCGGACGTGCGGGTGCTCGGGGTGCCGATCGGCAAGGTGGACAGTGTCACCCCCAGCGGCACCGACGTGACCGTGAAGATGTCCTACGACGCGAAGTACAAGATCCCGGCCGATGCCAAGGCGGTGATCGTGTCGCCGTCCATCGTCGGCGACCGGTTCGTCCAGCTCACACCGGTCTACAAGGGGGGGCCGGTGCTCGCCTCCGGAACGGTGCTGAGCGAGCGGTCCACCTCGACCCCCCTCGAGCTGGACCAGATCTACCAGAGCATCGACGACCTGACCGTGGCGCTGGGCCCGCAGGGTGCGAACAAGAAGGGCGCGCTCACCCACCTGCTGGACTCCACGGCGAAGAACTACGCCGGCGAGGGTGCGCAGTTCCACACCACGATCAAGAACCTCTCGAAGCTCACCGGGACGCTCGACCACAACAAGGCGGCGCTGTTCGGCACCGCCAAGCAGCTCGAGCGGTTCGTCTCGGCGCTCTCGAAGAACGACAAGACGGTGCGCCGGTTCAACGACTCGTTGGCCTCGGCCGCCGACCTGCTCAAGGGTGAGCGCACGGACCTCGCCGCGGCACTGCACAACCTCGGTGTCGCGATGAAGCAGGTCTCCTCGTTCGTGCGGGAGAACAAGCACTCGCTGTCCAAGAACATCAAGGGGCTGAACGTCATCGCCAAGATCCTGGTGAAGCAGCGCGCCGCGCTCGACGAGACGCTTCAGGTGGCGCCGACCGCGCTGACGAACCTGTTCCACACCTACAACCCCGCGGCCGGGACCCTGGACACGCGCACCAACCTCGGCGAGAACGTCAACGACCTCACGTCGGACCCGGCCACGGTGCTGTGCAGCATCCTGCACCAGGCCAAGGCGCCGGCGCAGAGCTGCGACCTGCTGAAGAAGGCCCTGCCGCGCACCGCCGCGTTCGCCCACGCGGCGCACCCCGGCAAGCCGGTGCAGGTCGAGCACATCGACAGGTCGCTCGCCGGAGTGGTGGAGGTGAAGCGATGAACCGCCCCGTCCGCTCGTTGCGCGCCCGGGTCGCGCGCACCCTGGCGCTGGTGTGCGTCGGCGCGCTGACGCTGACCGGGTGCGACTTCTCGGTGTACAGCCTGCCGCTGCCCGGCGGTGCCGACCTCGGCGACCACCCCTACACGGTGCACGTCGAGTTCCGCGACGTGCTGGACCTGGTGCCCCAGTCGGCGGTCAAGGTCGACGACGTCACCGTGGGCCGGGTCGACAAGATCGATCTGCACGACTACACCGCCGACGTCACGGTCCTGCTGAAGGGCAGCGTGAAGCTGCCCGACAACGCGGTCGCGCACATCCGGCAGACCAGCCTGCTCGGCGAGAAGTTCGTCTCGCTCGGCCCGCCGCCGTCGGGTGCCGGGACCGGCCGGCTCCAGGACGGGGACGTGATCCCGCTCGCTCGCAGCGGTCGCAACCCGCAGGTGGAGGAGGTGCTCGGCGCGCTGTCCCTGCTGCTCAACGGCGGCGGTGTCGCCCAGCTCAAGACGATCTCCACCGAGCTCAACAAGGCGCTCTCCGGACGCGAGGGCAACGTGCGCTCGGTGCTGGACCAGCTCGACGTGTTCATGAAGCAGATCGACAAGCACAAGGACGAGATCGTCTCGGCCATCGAGAGCCTCGACAAGCTGGCCATCGAGCTGAACCACCAACGGGGCACCATCAAGCTGGCACTCGACCAGCTGCCGCGTGCGGTGGCCTCGGTGAACCGTCAGCGCGACGACCTGGTCAAGATGCTGAAGGCCCTGAGCAGGCTCAGCTCGGTGGGCACCCGGGTGATCGGCCAGTCCAAGGCCGCCACGATCGACAGCCTCCGCGCGCTCGCCCCTACCCTGACCAAGCTGGCGGAGGCGGGCGACAGCCTGCCCAAGTCGCTGCAGGTGTTCTTGACCTACCCGTTCGTGGACGCCGTGGTCGGCAAGAACCCCGCGCAGGCCCGCAACCTGCACATGGGTGACTACACGAACCTCTCGGTGAAGACCGACCTCGATGTCACCAACCTGACCGTGCCGGGCCTGCCACCCCCGCCGGACCTGATCAAGACCTGCACGAACAGCCCGCTCAAGCCGGTGTGCGACCAGCTGCCGACCTCGGCCGTCAAGCAGATCTGCGCCCAGACCCCCAGCAACCCGCTGTGCGACGCGCTCGGCGGCGGCACCGGTGGTTCCGGTGGCAGCGGTGGCGGTGGCGTGGCGGGCTGCCGCTCCCGCTTCCAGGCACCTCCGGCGGCTCGGGCGGCTCCGGCGGGTCGGGTGGCTCGGGAAGCGGCGGGTCCGGCGGCACCGGTGGCTCCGGCGGCGGAAGCGGGTGCACGATCCCGCTGCTGTGCCGGGCGGCGCCGGGCGGCGCCCAGAACACCTCAACGGGAGCCTCGATGGCAGCCTCGGGCTACGACCGGGAGCTCGGTGCGCTGCTGGTGTGGGGAATGGTGCAGAGATGATCACCAAGCGAACCAAGGTCCAGCTGGCGATCTTCGCGCTGATCACCATGGTCGGCGTGTCGTTCGTCGGAGCGCGCTACGCCCGCCTCGACCGGCTGGTCTTCGACGAGTCCTACCGAGTGGTCGCCCACTTCGCCGAGTCGGGTGGGATCTTCCAGGGTGCGGAGGTCTCCTACCGCGGCGTCACCGTCGGGAGGGTCAGCGACATGCGCCTGACCGACAAGGGTGTCGACGTGGTGCTGGACATCCAGAACGGCTACGGCAAGATCCCGAAGGACACCCGCGCCCTGGTGGCGAACCGGTCCGCGGTCGGGGAGCAGTACGTCGAGCTCCAGCCGGAGACCAAGAACGGCCCCTACCTCGGTGAGGGCTCGCAGATCCCGACGGACATGACCGCCACCCCGATCTCGACCACCAAGCTGCTGACCGACCTGGACACCACGGTCAACTCGGTGAACAAGCGCAGCATGCGGACCGTGGTGAACGAGCTGGGGAAGGCGTTCCACGGGACGGGAGGCGACCTCGGCCGGCTGATCGACTCGTCGGACTCGTTCATCAAGTCGGCGAACGACAACTACGACATCACCACCGCCCTGCTGCACGACAGCAACACCGTGCTCTCGACCCAGCTGGACAAGGCGTCGGCGATCAAGAGCTTCTCCCACGACCTCGCGCTGTTCTCCGACACCCTCGCGGCCAGTGACAAGGACCTGCGCCGGGTGATCGAGAACGGCAGCGCGACGGCCAACCAGCTGCGCACCTTCCTCGAGAAGAACAAGGTCGACCTCGGTGAGCTGATCAACAACCTGGTGACCACCGGACAGGTCACCGGCGCGCACATCAACGGCACCGAGATGATCCTGGTGGTCTACCCCTACGTCGTGGCCGGGGGCTACACCGTGGTCGACAAGGACGCCAGCACCGGCCTCTACGACGCCCACTTCGGCCTGATCATGACCCAGGACCCGACGGTGTGCCACCACGGCTACGAGGGGACCGACCGGCGCGGCCCGCACGACCGGGGCAACCGGCCGATGAGCACCAACGCGCACTGCGCGGAGCCGCAGGCCACCAGCGATGCGCGCGGAGCACAGTGGGCTCCGCGCGGGCGCGCCCCGGCGGCGTACCGCGCACCGGTCGTCGGCACGTACGATGCCCAGACCGGCAAGGTGACCTACACCGACCATGATCCGAGCGGCTCGGTGACCTACACCGGCGGGGCTGCCTCGGTCATGGGCGAGCAGTCCTGGAAGTGGCTGCTGCTCCAGCCGTTGGCGGGGCACCAGTGACCGTGGGGGCGTTCCAGGAGAGTGGCGTGACCGAGAACCACGAGAAGGACAACCACGACGAGGACACCGTGCCGTCCGGCCGGTCGGACCGGTCGGACGGCGAGGGCACCCGGAGGGGAGCGATCAGCCCGCGGCTGAGCTGGGGCATCACCGGCGTGCTGGGCCTGCTCGCGCTGCTTGCCGCGGTGGCGCTGGTGCTCGAGGTGGTCGTGCTGCGGCCCGACTACGCGGCCGCCGAGGCCGACCAGCGGGCGCGTGCCGACGTGGTTCGGGTCGCCGAACGGTTCACCGCCCAGGTGAACAACTACAAGGTGAAGTCGATCGACCATTACCGCGCGTCGATCACGCCGATGCTCTCGCCGAAGTTCAAGGGCGAGTTCGACAAGGCCATGAAGAACATCGTGAGCTCGGTGAAGCAGGCCAAGATGACCTCCAAGGGGCAGGTGCTCACCTCGGCGGTCGCCAGCGTGGACCCCGACTCCGCGCAGGTCCTGGTGGTGGCCGACTCCAGCGTCAAGACCGTGTTCGACACCCGCGTCCGGCACTTCCGCTGGCAGGTCGCCCTCGTCAAGATCGACGGCCACTGGCTGGTCGACAACTTCACGCCCGTGTCCTGAGGAAGAGACCCGTGAACCCAACTCTCTACGACATCCTCGGCGTGCGCCCGGACGCCTCCCCCGACGAGATCAAGCGGGCCTGGCGGGAGGCCGCGGACCGGTTCGAGCCCGGGTCCGGGTCCTCCGGGTCCCAGTTCCGGCTGTTCAACGAGGCTGCGGAGGTGCTGCTGGACCCGGCCCGTCGGCAGGAGTACGACGCGCAGCTGGGCGCCGGGGGAACGGAGCCCACGACTGCCGTGCCCAAGCCGGAGGGCACCGTGCCGACGGACAGCGAGGCGCCCGGCGGCACCGAGGACGTCGTCGGCATCGGGGACCCCGTCGACTCCGGGGCACCCGGCGGCAGCGGGGCACCCGGCGGCAGCGAGGCGGGCGCCCCGGCAGCCACCCCGCGACGCGCGGTACCGACGCTGGTGATGGTCGGCGTCGGGGTGCTGGCCGCGGTGCTGGTCGCGGTCGCCGCGTTCTACGGGATCCCGCGATGGCGCACGGTGCACATGCACGACCGGGTGATGCAGGCGACGCGGACGGCGCCGGCGACCGCCGAGCGGGCAGCCGCGGTGATCCTGTCCTACGACTACAAGTCGCTGGACAGCGACGAGAAGGCCGCCGAGCGCTACATGACCCCCGGCTACAAGAAGCAGTACGCCCAGACGTTCGACAAGCTGGTCCGGCCCAACGCGACCAAGCTCAAGGCGCACGTGGAGGCGACCGTCCGGGCGTCGGGAGTCTCGCACGCCGACCCGGACCGTGCCAACGTGCTGCTCTTCGTGAACCAGACGACGGTCAGCACCGCCAACAGCGGCCAGAAGCAGACCGCGCTGAACCGGGTCGAGCTGAAGATGGTGCGTCGGCAGGGCGCCTGGGTGGTCAACGACATCACGTCGTACTGAGTCCCCCGAACCGGGCGAACCGGGCCACGGCGGCGCCGGAGTTGCTTGACTCGGGAACGGGATGGGTTCATGCTTCTCGTGCGTTTCAGTCGAAGGAGGCCACCGATGGGGTCCTCTCACCGGCCGGCGGGGGTGCCCGCCAGGAGGTGAGCGAGGGCGACGAAGGTGGACTCCGGTCGGTTGTGCCTGGCCCGGTCATGGGCTAGTATCGATCTTTGCGCCTGCTCTCAAATGCTTCCAGCCTGCCCGGTTGGCTGGTCTGTGGTTGGCCGGCGCCATCACCAGATGAGTCCGCGAGCCCTCGGAAGGACCCCTCTTGGCCGCCTCGCGCAGCACCTCCAGCAACAACCAGCACACTGATACCTCCGCAGCACCCCGCCGCCTCTCGTTCGCCAAGATCAACGAACCCCTCGAGGTTCCCAAGCTCCTCGACCTGCAGACCAAGAGCTTCGACTGGCTGATCGGCAACGAGGCCTGGCAGGCAGACGTCCAGCAGCGCCTCGACAGGGGCGAGGACGCCTCTCTCAAGTCCGGACTCGAGGAGATCTTCGAGGAGATCTCGCCGATCGAGGACTTCTCCGGCACGATGTCCCTCTCGTTCGAGAACCCGGTCTTCTACGACCCGAAGAACACCGTGGACGAGTGCAAGGAGAAGGACTTCACCTACTCCGCGCCGCTCTACGTCTCCGCCGAGTTCACGAACAACGAGACGGGTGAGATCAAGGGCCAGACGGTCTTCATGGGCGACTTCCCCCTGATGACCGACAAGGGCACCTTCGTGATCAACGGCACCGAGCGTGTCGTGGTCTCGCAGCTGGTCCGGTCGCCGGGCGTGTACTTCGAGCGCGCCGCGGACAAGACCTCGGACAAGGACATCTTCACCGCCAAGATCATCCCGTCCCGGGGCGCGTGGCTCGAGTTCGAGATCGACAAGCGCGACATGGTCGGCGTCCGGCTGGACCGCAAGCGCAAGCAGAACGTCACGGTGCTGCTCAAGGCGCTCGGCTGGACCGAGGAGCAGATCCGCGAGGAGTTCGGCGAGTACGAGTCGATGATGCTGACGCTGGAGAAGGACCACACCTCCGGCCAGGACGACGCCCTGCTCGACATCTACCGCAAGCTGCGTCCGGGCGAGCCCCCGACGCGCGAGGCGGCCCAGACGCTGTTGGACAACTACTACTTCAACGGCAAGCGCTACGACCTCGCCAAGGTCGGCCGCTACAAGATCAACAAGAAGCTGGGTCTCCAGGAGGCGTTCGACCACCAGACCCTGACGATCGACGACATCGTCTCGGCGATCAAGTTCATCGTGGCGCTGCACGACGGCAAGACCGAGATCCAGATGGCGCCCGACGGCGGCTCGGCGGTCGAGGTGAGCGCCGACGACATCGACCACTTCGGCAACCGCCGCATGCGCACCGTCGGCGAGCTCATCCAGAACCAGCTCCGCACCGGTCTTGCCCGGATGGAGCGGGTGGTCCGCGAGCGGATGACGACCCAGGACGTCGAGGCGATCACGCCGCAGAGCCTGATCAACATCCGACCCGTGGTGGCCGCGCTCAAGGAGTTCTTCGGCACCTCGCAGCTCTCGCAGTTCATGGACCAGACCAACCCGATCGCGGGTCTGACGCACAAGCGCCGGCTCTCCGCGCTCGGGCCGGGCGGTCTGTCCCGTGACCGGGCCGGGTTCGAGGTCCGTGACGTGCACCCGTCGCACTACGGCCGGATGTGCCCGATCGAGACGCCCGAGGGCCCGAACATCGGCCTGATCGGTTCGCTGTCGACGTTCGGGCGGATCAACCCGTTCGGCTTCGTCGAGACGCCCTACCGCAAGGTCGAGAAGGGCCGGGTCACCGACAAGGTCGACTACCTGACGGCCGACGAGGAGGACCGGTTCGTCATCGCGCAGGCCAACGCCGCGCTGACCGACGACCACCGGTTCGCCGAGGAGCGGGTGCTGGTCCGCCAGCGCCACGGCGAGGTCGACGTGATCCCGGCCGAAGAGGTCGACTACATGGACGTGTCGCCGCGCCAGATGGTGTCGGTGGCGACCGCGCTGATCCCGTTCCTCGAGCACGACGACGCGAACCGCGCGCTGATGGGCTCCAACATGCAGCGCCAGGCCGTTCCGCTGATCAAGAGCGACGCGCCGCTGGTCGGCACCGGCATGGAGTTCCGGGCCGCGGTCGACGCCGGGGACGTGGTCACGGCGAGCACGCCCGGCGTGGTCACCGAGGTGTCCGCGGACGCCGTGGAGGTCATGCAGGACGACGGGACGTACCGCACCTACCGGATGCAGAAGTTCAGCCGCTCCAACCAGGGCACCTGCATCAACCAGCGCCCGCTGGTGCACGAGGGGCAGCGTCTCGAGGTCGGCAGCCCGATCGCCGACGGTCCGTGCACCGACGAGGGCGAGATGGCGCTCGGCACCAACCTGCTGGTCGCGTTCATGCCGTGGCAGGGCCACAACTACGAGGACGCGATCATCCTGTCGCAGCGCCTCGTGCAGCAGGACGTCCTCACCTCGATCCACATCGAGGAGCACGAGGTCGACGCCCGCGACACGAAGCTCGGCCCCGAGGAGATCACCCGGGACATCCCGAACGTCTCCGAGGAGATGCTCGCCGACCTCGACGAGCGCGGCATCATCCGGATCGGTGCGGAGGTCAGCACCGGCGACATCCTGGTGGGCAAGGTGACCCCGAAGGGCGAGACGGAGCTGACCCCCGAGGAGCGCCTGCTCCGCGCGATCTTCGGGGAGAAGGCGCGCGAGGTGCGCGACACCTCGATGAAGGTCCCGCACGGCGAGTCCGGCACGGTCATCGGCGTCCGGGTCTTCGACCGCGAGGACGGCGACGAGCTGCCCCCGGGCGTGAACCAGCTGGTGCGCGTGTACGTCGCGCAGAAGCGGAAGATCTCGGTGGGCGACAAGCTCGCCGGCCGGCACGGCAACAAGGGTGTGATCTCCAAGATCCTGCCGGTCGAGGACATGCCGTTCATGGAGGACGGCACCCCGGTCGACGTGGTGCTGAACCCGCTCGGCGTGCCGGGCCGGATGAACATCGGGCAGATCCTCGAGATCCACCTCGGCTGGCTGGCCAAGACCGGCTGGGACGTGTCCGCGGGCGACGCGTCCGACGACACGGGCTGGAAGCAGCGTCTGATCGACATCCACGCCGACGCGGCCGAGGCCGACTCCAACGTGGCCACCCCGGTGTTCGACGGCGCCCGCGAGGACGAGATCACCGGCCTGCTCGGCTCCACCCTGCCCAACCGCGACGGCGTCCGCGTCGTCAAGGAGAACGGCAAGGCGAAGCTGTTCGACGGCCGCTCCGGTGAGCCGTTCCCGGATCCGGTCTCGGTCGGCTACATGTACATCCTGAAGCTGCACCACCTCGTGGACGACAAGATCCACGCGCGGTCGACCGGCCCGTACTCGATGATCACCCAGCAGCCGCTCGGCGGTAAGGCCCAGTTCGGTGGCCAGCGCTTCGGTGAGATGGAGGTCTGGGCGATGGAGGCGTACGGCGCCGCCTACGCCCTCCAGGAGCTCCTGACCATCAAGTCCGACGACGTGCCCGGCCGCGTCAAGGTCTACGAGGCCATCGTCAAGGGCGAGAACATCCCCGACTCCGGCATCCCCGAGTCGTTCAAGGTTCTCGTCAAGGAGATGCAGTCGCTCTGCCTCAACGTCGAGGTGCTGTCCCAGGACGGCTCCGCGATCGAGATGCGCGACGCGGAGGAGGACGTCTTCCGTGCCGCCGAGGAGCTCGGCATCGACCTGTCCCGCCGCGAGCCCTCCAGCGTCGAAGAGGTCTGACCGGGGAACGGGGCGACGCCCTTGTTCCCCGGAACAGGCCAAGCGCGGGGCGAAGCCCCGTCCTCCCCGTCAGTCCACTGACACCGCGACCAAGAATTCGAAAACACGAGGAAAGAAGCCACCGTGCTCGACGTGAACTTCTTCGACCAGCTGAAGATCGGCCTGGCTACCGCGGACGACATCCGCACCTGGAGCCACGGCGAGGTCAAGAAGCCGGAGACGATCAACTACCGCACGCTCAAGCCCGAGCGTGACGGCCTCTTCTGCGAGAAGATCTTCGGTCCCACCCGGGACTGGGAGTGCTACTGCGGCAAGTACAAGCGCGTGCGCTTCAAGGGCATCATCTGCGAGCGGTGTGGCGTCGAGGTCACCCGCTCCAAGGTGCGGCGCGAGCGGATGGGCCACATCGAGCTCGCCGCTCCGGTGACCCACATCTGGTACTTCAAGGGTGTGCCGAGCCGGCTCGGGTACCTGCTGGACCTCGCCCCGAAGGACCTGGAGAAGGTCATCTACTTCGCGGCCTACATGATCACCCACGTCGACGAGGACGCGCGGCACCGCGACCTGTCCTCGCTCGAGGCGAAGGTCGGCATGGAGCGCGACCGCCTGGAGAAGCGCCGCGACGGCCAGATCGACGACCGCGCCAAGAAGCTCGAGGAGGACCTGGCGGCCCTCGAGGCCGAGGGTGCCAAGGCCGACGCGCGGCGCAAGGTCAAGGACGGCGCCGAGCGGGAGATGAAGCAGGTGCGCGACCGCGCGCAGCGCGAGATCGACCGCCTCGACGAGGTGTGGAGCCGGTTCAAGAACCTCAAGGTCCAGGACCTCGAGGGCGACGAGCTGCTCTACCGCGAGATGAAGAACTGGTTCGGCAAGTACTTCGAGGGCCACATGGGCGCCACCGCGATCCAGAAGCGGCTGGAGTCCTTCGACCTCGAGGCCGAGGTCGAGGCGCTGCGCGAGACGATCGCCACCGGGAAGGGCCAGCGCAAGGTCCGGGCGCTCAAGCGGCTCAAGGTCGTCGACGCCTTCCGCAAGGCCGGCAACAGCCCGCAGGGCATGGTCCTCGACGCCGTGCCGGTCATCCCGCCGGACCTGCGCCCGATGGTGCAGCTCGACGGTGGTCGGTTCGCGACCTCGGACCTCAACGACCTGTACCGCCGGGTGATCAACCGGAACAACCGGCTCAAGCGCCTGCTCGACCTCGGCGCCCCGGAGATCATCGTCAACAACGAGAAGCGGATGCTCCAGGAGGCCGTCGACTCGCTGTTCGACAACGGCCGCCGCGGCCGTCCGGTCACCGGCCCGGGCAACCGGCCGCTGAAGTCGCTGTCCGACATGCTCAAGGGCAAGCAGGGCCGGTTCCGCCAGAACCTGCTCGGCAAGCGCGTGGACTACTCGGGCCGTTCGGTCATCGTGGTCGGTCCGCAGCTGAAGCTGCACCAGTGCGGTCTGCCGAAGCAGATGGCCCTGGAGCTGTTCAAGCCGTTCGTGATGAAGCGGCTGGTCGACCTGAACCACGCGCAGAACATCAAGAGCGCGAAGCGGATGGTCGAGCGTGCCCGCCCGGTCGTGTGGGACGTCCTCGAGGAGGTCATCACCGAGCACCCGGTGCTGCTGAACCGTGCGCCCACGCTGCACCGGCTCGGCATCCAGGCGTTCGAGCCGCAGCTGATCGAGGGCAAGGCGATCCAGATCCACCCGCTGGTCTGCTCGGCCTTCAACGCCGACTTCGACGGTGACCAGATGGCGGTGCACCTGCCGCTGTCCGCGGAGGCCCAGGCCGAGGCCCGGATCCTGATGCTGTCGACGAACAACATCCTCAAGCCGTCCGACGGCCGCCCGGTGACCATGCCGACCCAGGACATGATCATCGGCCTGTTCTTCCTCACCCGTGAGGTCGAGCAGGAGCTGCCCGGCGACGGCCGGGTGTTCTCCTCGACGTCCGAGGCGATCATGGCCTTCGACCGGGACGAGATCACCCTGCAGAGCAAGATCAAGATCCGGCTCAAGGACGTCGCCCCGCCGGTCGGGGCACCGCTGCCCGAGGGCTGGGAGCAGGGTCAGCCGCTGATCCTCGAGACCACCCTGGGCCGTGCGCTGTTCAACGAGACGCTTCCGGTCGACTACGCCTTCGTGAACTACGAGGTGGGCAAGAAGCAGCTCGGCGTGATCGTCAACGACCTGGCCGAGCGGTACAGCAAGGTGCAGGTCGCGGCCGCGCTGGACGCGCTCAAGGACGCCGGGTTCCACTGGGCGACGCGCTCCGGGGTCACGGTGTCCATCGAGGACGTGGTCACGCCGCCGCGCAAGCAGGAGATCCTCGAGGAGTTCGAGGAGCAGGCCAAGAAGGTGCAGAAGCAGTTCGAGCGCGGCCTGATCACCGACGACGAGCGTCGCCAGGAGCTCATCGAGATCTGGACGCAGGCGTCGAACAAGGTCGCCGACGAGCTGGAGACCACCTTCGACAAGAGCAACCCGATCTACATGATGGTGCACTCGGGTGCCCGCGGAAACATGATGCAGGTGCGCCAGATCGCGGCGATGCGTGGCCTGGTGGCCAACCCGAAGGGTGACATCATCCCGCGTCCGATCAAGGCGAACTTCCGCGAGGGCCTGTCGGTGCTGGAGTACTTCATCTCCACGCACGGTGCCCGCAAGGGCCTGGCCGACACCGCGCTGCGCACCGCCGACTCGGGTTACCTGACCCGGCGCCTGGTGGACGTGTCGCAGGACGTCATCATCCGCGAGGACGACTGCGGCACCGAGCGGGGCCTGCCCAAGCGCATCGGGGTCCGGCTCGTCGAGGGCGGCCCGGTGGTCAAGGACGAGAACGCCGAGACCGCGGCGTACGCCCGGTCCGCGGCCGTCGAGGTCACGCACCCGGAGACCGGCGAGGTGCTCGCCGCCGCTGGGGAGGACCTCGGCGACGTGAAGATCGACGAGCTCGTCGCGGCCGGGATCGAGGAGGTCAAGGTCCGTTCGGTCCTGACCTGTGACGCCCGCACCGGCACCTGCGCCAAGTGCTACGGCCGTTCGCTGGCCACCGGCAAGCTCGTCGACATCGGCGAGGCCGTCGGCATCATCGCGGCGCAGTCCATCGGTGAGCCCGGCACGCAGCTGACCATGCGTACCTTCCACACCGGCGGTGTGGCCTCCGCGGACGACATCACCCAGGGTCTGCCCCGTGTGGTCGAGCTCTTCGAGGCCCGCCAGCCCAAGGGGCGCGCGCCGATCACCGAGGCGGCCGGCCGGGTGGAGATCGAGGAGACCGAGAAGGCCAAGAAGGTCCTGGTCACCCCGGACGACGGCTCGGAGGTCCAGGAGTACCCGGTCAGCAAGCGGTCCCGGCTGATGGTCGCCGACGGCGACCACGTCGAGGTCGGCCAGAAGCTGACCCAGGGCACCGAGGACCCGCAGGACGTGCTGCGCATCCTCGGCGTCCGCAAGGCCCAGGAGCACCTGGTGGACGAGGTGCAGGCCGTGTACCGCAGCCAGGGCGTGTCGATCCACGACAAGCACATCGAGATCATCGTGCGGCAGATGCTGCGCCGGGTCCTGGTGCTGGAGCAGGGCGACACCAACCTGCTCCCCTCGGACCTGGTCGACCGGGTCATCTTCGAGGAGGAGAACCGTCGGGTGGTCTCCGAGGGCGGCAAGCCGGCGGCCGGCCGGCCCCAGCTGATGGGCATCACGAAGGCGTCGCTGGCCACCGAGTCGTGGCTGTCGGCGGCCTCCTTCCAGGAGACGACCCGGGTCCTGACCGACGCGGCGATCCACGGCAAGTCCGACTCGCTGCGCGGCCTGAAGGAGAACGTGATCATCGGAAAGCTGATCCCGGCGGGCACCGGCCTCGAGCGGTACCGCAACATCCGGGTGGAGCCGACCGAGGAGGCGCGCGCGAACGCGTACTCCGTCACCGGTTACGGCGACTACGACTACGACTTCGGCAACACCGCCGGAGGACAGGCCGTGGCGCTCGACGACTTCGACTTCGGTTCCTACCAGAACTGACGCCGAGTCGACCCGACGAAGGCCCCGCGCTCCGCAAGGAGCCGCGGGGCCTTCGCGTTGCCGTGGAGCAGCCCGGTGCGCCCGGGCCGCTCGCCTGCCGCGGCGCTCACCGGCCGCGGAACGCGGTCACCCCGGTGAGCGTCGGCACGAACACCCAGTCGCCCGAGACGACCTGGGACGGGAAGTGCGGGAGCGCGCCGGCGTGGAGGCGCTGCAGCACCGACCCGTCCGAGAGCCGCAGCACGACGAGGTCGCCGCTCTGCTGGTCCGCGGCGTAGACCCGCCGCGCGGCCACCACCGGTGAGGAGTAGACGCCTTCCGCCGTCCAGGCCCACCGCAGGCTCGAGGGGCCGACGCGCAGGGCCCGGATCGCGTCCTGGCCCTTGCAGGGCATCAGCACGGTGCGCCCCACCACCGCGGCCCCGCCGAACGCGGCGCACCCGGACAGCCGGGTGACGGCCGACCCGACCCCCCCGAGGTGGGGGCGGAGCAGGTAGACCTCGCCACGCTTGCCCGCGATCACCAGCCGTCGCACCGCCGGGACGACGGCCGGCGAGGAGGAGCCGAGGTCGGCGTCGTGGACGTTGTCGTCGCGCCAGGTGGCCGGCGCGAAGATCGACCGGGGCGCCAGCCGGACCGCGGTCAGCTCGGTCACCGAGTCGCTGCGGTCCCAGCGGCCGTGCAGCGCGGCGCCGTTGCCGGTCGCGACGTAGACGTGGCCGTTGCCGCCGCGCACCGGCCCGGGCGGAGCCCAGATCCCTGCCTCGCGCGCGGTCGGTACGGCATAGCGGCGGGTGGCCCCGTGGCCGTCGGTGGGAACGGACGTGACGTAGCCGACGTAGTTCGAGCAGTCACCGGCCAGGCCGCCGAAGGCCGCGAGCACCCGGCCGCCGGTCACCAGCAGCGCCGCGCGCTGCTGCTCCGCGGCGCGGCTGCGGTCCGGCAGGACGTCGAGACCGCGGTGCCAGCGGCGCGCGCCGGTGCGCGGGTCGATCGCCCACAGCGTGTGCCGGCCGCCGGTGGTCTCGGCGACCACGAAGACCGACCCGGTGGTCTTGTCGTAGGTGGGGGTGCCGGTGATCCCCAGGGGGTCGATGTTGCCGCAGGGCAGCCCGGCCAGCGGCTGCGGCGCGCCCAGGTGCGCCCGCCATTGCACCGTTCCCGTGCGGGGGCGGAGCCCGTAGACGTAGTTCCGCTCCGTCGCGACGACCAGGGTGGTGCCGACGACCAGCGGCTCGCCGTACACCGCGCCACGGAGCGGCCGCGTCCAGGCCTGCCGGAGGGGGCCGGTCGGGCCCCTCCCCACGTGGCCGGAGCGCGCGGCGTCATGGTGGTAGGTCGGCCAGTCGACCAGGTCGGTCGAGGACCCGGGCCCGGCCGGGGCACCCGATCCGACGCACGCGCCCAGCCCGAGCAGGAGCGCGACGGCGAGGCCGAGCGTGGCCGGGGACCGGCGGTGCAGGCACCTCATGAGCCGATCATCCGCCGGCGACCGCGGCCGGGGGCCGGCCCGCGGCAGGTTTCTTGCCACCTGGACGCACCGGGTCACGGTGGGGTGCCCGACGGCCGCCCGCCTAGACTCGCGTGCATGGAGGCCGACGCCGCACCCCCGCGCCGCCAACGGGTGGCCGCCTACGCGCTGCTCACCCGCGACGGCGACGTGCTGCTCACCCGGATGTCGGCGCGCACCCGCATCGAGGGCCGGTGGACGTTGCCCGGGGGCGGGATCGACCACGGCGAGGACCCGCGCGACGCGCTGCGCCGCGAGGTCTACGAGGAGACCGGCCTGACCGCCGAGCCGGGCCGGGTCCTCGACGTGCACGCCACCCACTTCACCGGGGCCCGCGCCGACGGTCTGGTGGAGGACTACCACGGCATCCACCTGATCTTCGAGGCGGAGCTCGACGCGGCGTCCCGGACCGCCACCCCGCACGTGGTCGAGGTCGACGGCTCCACCGAGCACGTCGAGTGGATGCCGCTGGACCGCGCACGCAACCTCGACCTGCTCAGTGCCGCGCGCCACGCCCTCGACCTCGTCGCACCGGAGGACTGACATGCACCAGCCGCCCACGCGACCGGAGACCGTGTTCACCTACGGCGCACCCGCGCTCAAGTTCGGCGCGGGCTCCTCGGACGAGATCGGTTTCGACCTCTCGCAGTACGGCGCCCGCCGGGTGCTGGTGGTCACCGACCCGGGGGTGGCCGCCACCGGACATCCACAGCGGGTGGCCGAACAGATGTCCGGGTTCGGGATCGAGGCGCGGGTCTTCGACCGGGTCCACGTCGAGCCCACCGACGCGAGTCTCCTCGAGGCGATCGGCTTCGCGCGCGACAGCGGGCCGTGGGACGCCTACGTCGCGGTCGGCGGGGGCTCGGCCATCGACACCGCGAAGGCGGTCAACCTGCTGACCAGCAACCCCGGCGAGCTGATGGACTACGTGAACGTGCCCGTCGGCAAGGGCGCCGACCCGGTGCACCCGCTCGCGCCGCTGGTGGCGGTGCCGACCACCACCGGCACGGGCAGCGAGAGCACCACGATCTGTGTGCTCGACGTGCTGGACCTGCAGGTGAAGACCGGGATCAGCCACCCCCGGCTGCGGCCGACCCTGGCGGTCGTGGACCCCCGGCTGACCCTGACCCAGCCGGCGGGGGTCACGGCCGCCTGCGGGATGGACATCTTGTGCCACGCCCTGGAGAGCTGGACCGCACGCCCGTTCGACTCCTACGAGCACAAGTCGCCGGAGCAGCGGGTGCCCTACTGCGGGGCCAACCCGATCGCCGACCTGTGGTCGGAGAAGGCGATGCGGCTGCTCGCCGGCTCCTTCCGCACGGCGGTGCACCACGGCGACGACGAGCAGGCCCGGGAGCAGATGGCGATGGCGGCGACCTTCGCGGGACTCGGGTTCGGCAACGCCGGGGTGCACATCCCGCACGCCAACGCCTACCCGATCGCCGGCCGGGTCAAGCAGTTCCACCCCGACGGCTACCCGGCGGACGAGCCGATGGTGCCGCACGGCATGGCGGTGTCCCTGACCGCACCGGAGGCCTTCCGGTTCACCTTCGACGCCGCACCGGAGCGGCACCTGCAGGCCGCGGAGCTGCTCGACCCCGGGGTGAGCCGCTCCGGCGACGCGCGCGACGTGCTGCCCCGGGTGCTCACCGCCCTGATGCGCGAGGTCGGCATCCCCAACGGCCTCGGGGCGGTGGGCTACGACGAGAGCGACGTGGACGCGTTGGTCGAGGGCACCCTCAAGCAGCAGCGGCTGCTGGCCACCGCACCTCGGGACGCCACCGAGGACGACCTGGCCGCGATCCTGCGCCGGTCCCTCCGGCTGTGGTGACGCCGGCGGGCCGCGACCTCGTCGAGGAGCTGCGCGCGGCCGGGGTGCACGACGCCGACGACTCGTCGCTGGCCCGGGCGATGTACGCCACCGACGCCTCCCTGTACCGGGTGCCCCCGCGGGTGGTGGTCCGGCCGCGCGACACCGACGAGCTGCTCGCGACCGTCGCCGTCGCCCGCACCACCGGCACCCCGCTGACGATGCGCGGGGCCGGCACCTCGATCGCGGGAAACGCGGTCGGCCCCGGCATCGTCGTCGACACCGGCAAGCACCTGAACCGGGTGCGGTACGTCGACCCCGAGCGCCGGACCGCGGAGGTCGACCCCGGGACCGTGCACGCGACGCTGCAGCGCGCCGCCCTGGGGCACGGGCTGCGTTTCGGTCCCGACCCCTCCACGCACACCCGGTGCACGGTCGGCGGGATGATCGGCAACAACGCCTGCGGCTCGCGCGCGCTGGGCTACGGCCGCACCGCCGACAACGTCGTCGGGCTCGACGTCGTCACCGGCACCGGCCAGCGGCTCACCTTGGGGCCCGGGCGGTCCGGCACGCCGGAGCCGGACGGGCTCGCCGCGCTCGACGGGCTCGTCGACGCCCACCTCGCGGGCATCCGCACCGAGTTCGGGAGGTTCAGCCGGCAGGTCTCCGGCTACGCCCTCGAGCACCTGCTGCCCGAGCACGACCGGGCCGTGGAACGGTTCCTGGTCGGCAGCGAGGGCACCCTGGCGGTGGTCCTCGGCGCCACCGTCCGGCTCGTCGCCGACGCGCCGCACCGGGCCCTTGCGGTGCTCGGCTACCCGTCGATGGCCGACGCCGCCGACGCCGTGCCCGGCCTGCTGCGGCACCCGCTCGTCGCGTGCGAGGGCCTGGACTCCCGGATCGTCGACGTGGTGCGGCGGCGCTCCGGGCAGGGCGGTGTCCCCGCCCTGCCACGGGGCGAGGGCTGGCTGTTCGCCGAGGTGGTCGGGGAGACCGTCGCGGAGGCGGCCGGCGCCGCGACCGCGGTGGGTGCCGACGCCGGCGCCGTCGACGTACGGGTGGTGAGCGATCCCGCCGAGATGGCCGCCCTCTGGCGGATCCGGGAGGACGGCGCCGGCCTCGCCGCGCGCAGCCTGAGCCGGCCGGCGCACGCCGGGTGGGAGGACGCGGCCGTGCCACCCGAGCGGCTCGGTGAGTACCTGCGTGGCTTCGAGGCGCTGCTGCGCGAGCACGGCCTCGACGGCGTGCCCTACGGCCACTTCGGGGACGGCTGCGTGCACGTGCGCATCGACTTCGAGCTGACCGACCCGGGCGGCCGGCGGCGCTTCCGGTCCTTCCTCGAGCAGGCGGCCACGATGGCGGCCGGGATGGGCGGCAGCCTGTCCGGCGAGCACGGGGACGGCCGGGCCCGCTCCGAGCTGCTGTCGCGGATGTACTCCCCGGAGGCGTTGGACCTCTTCGCGGGCGTGAAGGCGGTCTTCGACCCCGACGACCTGCTGAACCCCGGGGTGCTGGTGGCGCCCCGCCCCGTCGACGCGGACCTGCGCCTGGCGGCGCCCTTGCCGGAGCCCCGGCACCGGCTGCGGCTGGTGCACGACGGCGGGTCGCTGGTCTCCGCCGCGCACCGGTGCACCGGCGTCGGCAAGTGCCTCGCCGACAACACCGGGTCCGGGGGGGTGATGTGCCCCTCCTACCAGGCCACCCGCGACGAGAAGGACTCCACCCGCGGCCGGGCGCGGGTGCTGCAGGAGATGCTCAACGGCGGGCTGGTCCGCGACGGCTGGGCCTCGACGGAGGTGCACCAGGCCCTTGACCTGTGCCTGGCCTGCAAGGGGTGCGCCAGCGACTGCCCCACCGGCGTGGACATGGCGACCTACAAGGCCGAGGCGCTGCACCAGCGGTACCGCGGCAGGCTGCGGCCGCGCAGCCACTACGCGCTGGGGCAGCTGCCCCGCTGGGCCCGGCTCACCGGGCGGTTCGCACCGCTGGCCAACCGGGGGCTGCGCTCCGCTGCGCTGCAGCGGCTGGCCAAGTGGGCGGCGGGCGTGGACCAGCGCCGGGCGCTGCCCGCGTTCTCGCCGGCCAGCCTGCGGCGGTGGGCCCGTCGCCGGTCCTGGACGGACACCCCGGACGTGGTGCTGTGGGCGGACTCGTTCACCGACCACTTCGCCGCCGACGCCGGCCGGGCCGCGGTCCGGGTCCTGGAGCGGGCCGGGCTGCGGGTCGGGCTCGTCGACGAGACGGCCTGCTGCGGCCTGACCTGGGTCAGCACCGGCCAGCTCGGCGCGGCGCGGCGGATCGTCGAGCGCACGGTCGCGACCCTGCACCGGTACGTCGCGGCGGGGGCGGTCGTCGTGGGGCTGGAGCCGTCCTGCCTGGCGGCGCTGCGCTCCGACGCGCTGGAGCTGACCGACGACCCGCGCGCGGCCGAGGTCGCCGCCGGGGTCCGCTCGCTCGCCGAGGTGCTGCAGGGCCTGCCGGACTGGCGGCCGCCGCGGCTGGAGGGCACCGAGATCGTCGTGCAGCCGCACTGCCACCACGCCAGCGTGGTCGGTTGGCAGGCCGACGCGGCGCTGCTCGCGCGCACCGGAGCCACGCTGACCCGGGTCGGCGGCTGCTGCGGGCTGGCCGGCAACTTCGGGGTCGAGGAGGGGCACTACGAGGTCTCGGTGGCGGTGGCCGAGCAGGCCCTGCTCCCCGCCGTCCGGCGGGCAGGTGCGGGCGCGGTGGTGCTCGCGGACGGCTTCTCCTGCCGCACCCAGCTCGCCGACCTCGCCGGCACCACGGCCGTGCACCTCGCCCAGCTGCTCGACGGCGCGGAGCCCCGCTAGGCTCCCTTACCGCATCCGGCGAGGGCCGTTTTGACCCTGCTCCGGCGAGCCGGTAATCTTTTTCATCGTGCCTGGGCTAGCCAGGCCATCATGCGTGCTCGACCAAGACTCGCATGGCTGCGCTCGCAGCGTTCAATCGAGGCTCCTACCGCCCGCAGTGTCCGGTGGTGGCCTGCGGAGAGGGCGACACGCCCGACCGCGGGGGAGCGGTCTCAGGAGCGTTTCGCGCAGCCGGCGACGTGCTCGGGCAGTGCAGACACAGACAGCATCACCGAAGAGGAAAGAGAACCGCGCGGTGCCCACCATCCAGCAGTTGGTCCGTAAGGGCCGCCAGGACAAGGTGTCGAAGAACAAGACGCCCGCTCTGAAGGGTTCGCCCCAGCGACGTGGCGTGTGCACGCGTGTCTACACGACCACCCCGAAGAAGCCGAACTCCGCGCTGCGGAAGGTCGCCCGCGTGCGGCTCTCCAGCGGCATCGAGGTCACGGCCTACATCCCGGGCGTCGGCCACAACCTGCAGGAGCACTCGATCGTGCTCGTGCGCGGTGGCCGTGTGAAGGACCTTCCCGGTGTCCGGTACAAGATCATCCGCGGCTCCTTGGACACCCAGGGTGTCAAGAACCGCAAGCAGGCTCGTAGCCGCTACGGCGCGAAGAAGGAGAAGAGCTGATGCCGCGCAAGGGTCCCGCCCCGAAGCGACCGATCGACGTCGACCCGGTCTACGGCAGCCAGGTCGTCACGCAGCTGGTGAGCAAGGTGCTGCAGGACGGCAAGAAGCAGACCGCCCAGCGCATCGTGTACGGCGCCCTCGAGGGTGCGCGTGAGAAGACCGGCACCGACCCGGTCGTCACGCTCAAGCGCGCGCTCGACAACGTCAAGCCGGCCCTCGAGGTCCGCAGCCGCCGCGTCGGTGGCGCGACCTACCAGGTCCCCGTCGAGGTCCGCGGCCCGCGGTCCATGACGCTGGCCCTGCGCTGGCTGGTCAGCTACTCCGCCCAGCGTCGTGAGAAGACGATGGCCGAGCGCCTGATGAACGAGATCCTGGACGCTTCCAACGGCCTCGGTGCCGCGGTGAAGCGTCGCGAGGACACCCACAAGATGGCCGAGTCCAACAAGGCCTTCGCGCACTACCGCTGGTGAACCCCCGGCGGCACGTCCCGAAGGGCACCCTCCGCTCCGCCGGGAGCGAGCGCCCCGGACGCCGTACCGCCCCGCCGCCAGCCGGCACTGACCACACGCCCGAGTAACGAGCCCGAGGAACTACACAGTGGCCGTCGACATCACCACAGACCTGAACAAGGTCCGCAACATCGGCATCATGGCGCACATCGATGCCGGTAAGACCACCACCACCGAGCGGATCCTCTTCTACACCGGTATCAGCTACAAGATCGGTGAGGTCCACGATGGCGCCGCCATCATGGACTGGATGGAGCAGGAGCAGGAGCGCGGCATCACGATCACGTCGGCCGCGACCACCTGCTGGTGGAAGGACCGCCAGATCAACATCATCGACACGCCGGGGCACGTCGACTTCACCGTCGAGGTGGAGCGCTCGCTGCGCGTCCTCGACGGTGCGGTCGCGGTGTTCGACGGTGTCGCCGGCGTCGAGCCGCAGAGCATGACGGTGTGGCGGCAGGCGAACAAGTACTCCGTCCCGCGGATGTGCTTCGTGAACAAGCTCGACCGCACGGGCGCGGACTTCTACCGCTGCGTCGACATGATCGTGGACCGGCTCAACTCCACCCCGCTGGTGCTGCAGCTGCCCATCGGGGCCGAGTCCGACTTCATCGGCGTCGTGGACCTGGTCGGGATGCGCGCGCTCACCTGGCGCGGCGAGACCAAGATGGGCGAGGACTACGAGGTCGAGGAGATCCCGGCGGACATGGCCGAGGAGGCCGCCGAGTGGCGCGAGAAGCTCCTCGAGACGCTCGCCGAGGCCGACGACACGATCATGGAGAAGTACCTCGAGGGCGAGGAGATCAGTGTCGAGGAACTCGAGGCCGGCATCCGGCGCGCCACCCTGGCCGACAAGCTGAACCCGGTCCTCACCGGCACCGCGTTCAAGAACAAGGGCGTGCAGCCGCTGCTCGACGCGGTCGTCAAGTACCTGCCGTCGCCGCTCGACGTCGACGCGATCGAGGGCCACAAGGTCGGCGACGAGGAGACGATCATCAAGCGCCGGCCCAGCGACGAGGAGCCGTTCTCCGCGCTGGCGTACAAGATCGCCGCCGACCCGCACCTGGGCAAGCTGACCTACATCCGGGTCTACTCCGGGAAGCTCGAGGCCGGCTCGACCGTCCTCAACCCCACCAAGGGGAAGAAGGAGCGGATCGGCAAGATCTACCAGATGCACGCCAACAAGCGTGAGGAGATCGCGTCGGTCGGCGCCGGCCAGATCGTCGCGGTGATGGGTCTCAAGGACACCACCACCGGCGAGACGCTCTGTGTGCAGAGCGACCCCGTGGTGCTCGAGTCGATGACGTTCCCGGCGCCGGTGATCGAGGTCGCCATCGAGCCCAAGACCAAGGGCGACCAGGAGAAGCTCTCCATCGCGATCCAGCGGCTCTCCGAGGAGGACCCGACCTTCACCGTCAAGACCGACGAGGAGACCGGGCAGACCATCATCGCCGGCATGGGCGAGCTGCACCTCGAGATCCTCGTCGACCGGATGAAGCGCGAGTTCCGGGTGGAGGCCACGGTCGGCAAGCCGCAGGTCGCCTACCGCGAGACCATCCGCAAGCGGGTCGAGAAGCACTCCTACACCCACAAGAAGCAGACCGGTGGGTCGGGCCAGTTCGCCAAGGTCGTCGTCACCCTCGAGCCGAGCATCGACCCCGAGACCGGGGCCGGCGCGGGCTACGAGTTCGCGAACAACGTCACCGGTGGCCGCGTGCCGCGGGAGTACATCCCGTCGGTGGACCAGGGCGGTCAGGAGGCCATGGAGTTCGGCGTGCTCGCCGGCTACCCGATGGTGGACGTGAAGTTCACCCTCGAGGACGGCGCCTACCACGACGTCGACTCCTCGGAGCTGGCGTTCAAGCTGGCCGGCAACCAGGCCTTCAAGGAGGCCGCCCGGATGGCCAAGCCGGTGCTCCTGGAGCCGATGTTCGCGGTGGAGGTGACCACGCCCGAGAACTTCCTCGGCGACGTGATCGGCGACATCAACTCCCGCCGTGGCCAGGTCCAGGCCATGTTCGAACGGTCCGGTGACCGGGTCGTCGAGGCGTTGGTTCCGCTGTCAGAGATGTTCGGGTACGTTGGCGACCTGAGGTCGAAGACCTCCGGGCAGGCGTCGTACTCGATGGAGTTCGACTCGTACGCCGAGGTTCCGCAGAACGTCGCCGACGAGATCATCAAGAAGGTCCGCGGCGAATAGCTGTCAGCCAGCGCAGCCCGGCGTCCATCAGTTTCACAAACGAGTCAAGTACTAGCTAGGAGGAGCCCCAGTGGCTAAGGCGAAGTTCGAGCGGACTAAGCCGCACGTCAACATCGGCACCATCGGTCACATCGACCACGGTAAGACGACGTTGACCGCAGCGATCACCAAGGTGCTGCACGACAAGCACCCGGAGCTGAACCCCTTCACGCCGTTCGACGAGATCGACAAGGCCCCTGAAGAGCGCCAGCGCGGTATCACCATCTCGATCGCGCACGTCGAGTACCAGACGGAGTCCCGTCACTACGCCCACGTCGACTGCCCGGGCCACGCCGACTACATCAAGAACATGATCACCGGTGCGGCCCAGATGGACGGGGCGATCCTGGTGGTCGCCGCGACCGACGGCCCGATGCCGCAGACGCGCGAGCACGTGCTGCTCGCCCGCCAGGTCGGCGTTCCGGCGATCGTCGTCGCGCTGAACAAGTGCGACATGGTCGACGACGAGGAGCTCATCGAGCTCGTCGAGATGGAGGTGCGCGAGCTCCTCTCCGAGTACGAGTTCCCCGGCGACGACATCCCCGTGGTGCGGGTGGCCGCCTTCCCGGCGCTGAACGGCGACGAGAAGTGGGCCGAGTCGATCATGGAGCTGATGAACGCGGTCGACGAGTACATCCCGCAGCCCGAGCGCGAGATCGACAAGCCGTTCCTGATGCCGGTCGAGGACGTCTTCACGATCACCGGCCGCGGCACCGTGATCACCGGCCGCATCGAGCGCGGTGTGATCAAGGTCAACGAGGAGGTCGAGATCGTCGGCATCCGGCCGGGGTCGCAGAAGACCACGGTCACCGGCGTCGAGATGTTCCGCAAGCTGCTCGACGAGGGCCAGGCCGGGGAGAACGTCGGCCTGCTGCTCCGCGGCACCAAGCGCGAGGACGTCGAGCGCGGCATGGTCGTCATCAAGCCGGGCACCACGACCCCGCACACCAACTTCGAGGCTTCGGTCTACATCCTCTCGAAGGAGGAGGGCGGCCGGCACACGCCGTTCTTCAACAACTACCGTCCGCAGTTCTACTTCCGGACCACCGACGTGACCGGCGTGGTCACCCTCCCCGAGGGCACCGAGATGGTCATGCCGGGCGACAACACCGACATGTCGGTCGAGCTGATCCAGCCGATCGCCATGGAGGACGGTCTCCGGTTCGCGATCCGCGAGGGTGGCCGCACCGTCGGCGCCGGCCGGGTCACCAAGATCATCAAGTGATCTAGCAGCACCAGGTCGAGAGGCCCCGGTCGCGCAAGCGACCGGGGCCTCTCGCCGTTCCCGGACGTCATACGATCCGGCTGCCATCGCGACCAGCTCGTATGACGTCCCCGCGGACGTCATACGATGCGGTCGCCATCACGACCACGTCGTATGACGTCGGAGAGGAGAGCCGTGATGCAGGAAGGGTCGGTCCGCCCCGCCCGACCGCACACCGCGGTCACCGCCGACGGCCGACGGGTCCGGGAGGTGCTGACCTACAGCCGGCGCGGCAGCCGGCTGAGTGACGCGCAGGCCGCGGTCTGGTCACGGCGCGCCGAGAGCTGGTGGATCCCCGACGAAGCGGTCGACGACGCGGGGTTCCGGGTCCAGGACGCGTTCGCGCGTGAGGCCCCGCTGGTCGTGGAGATCGGCTCCGGCAACGGCGAGGCCACCGCGAAGCTGGCCGGTGAGCGGCCGGACTGGAACGTGCTGGCCCTCGAGGTCTGGCGGCCGGGCGTCGCCGAGACCTTCCTCCGACTGGAGCGCACCGGTGCGACGAACGTGCGGATGCTCAGCGTGGACGCGGTGTGGTCGCTCGAGCACCTGTTGGGTCCCGGGACGGTCACCGAGCTGTGGACGTTCTTCCCCGACCCGTGGCCGAAGAAGCGCCACGAACGGCGGCGCCTGGTGGCCCCGGGCTTCGCCGCCCTCGCGGCGTCCCGGCTGGTTGCCGGCGGGCTGTGGCGGCTGGCCACCGACTGGCCGCCCTACGCGGACCAGATGGCCCGGGTGCTCGGCGCCGAGCCGCTGCTCGAGGGAGGCCGGGTCGACCGCTGGCGCGACCGGCCGCGGACTCGCTTCGAGCGGCGCGGCGTGCGCGCGGGGCGGCCGCCGATCGACCTCGCCTTCCGCCGGGTCTGATGCGCTGGCGCGTCGGGCCCTGGGAGGCGCGGGCCGGGAGAGGCTGGCCAGCGCCCTTGTCCGGGTCGGCGGCCGTCAGTCGGGGTCGTCGATGCGCAGACCTGCGAGCCACAGCCGACCCTCGACCCGCACGCGCTCGGCGTCCCGCTCCTCGCCCCCGGGCAGCACGCCGAGGAGATGCTCCACGCCCAGCGCTGCGCAGGCCTCGATGAGCACCTGGTCGTAGGCCTGAGCGAGGGCCACGATCTTCGTCCGCGAGGTGCCCCGCGCCGGGTGCTGCGCGCGGGCGGCGAGCCGCCGGGCATCGGCGGCGATCAGCTCGAGGCGACGGCCCGTGGGCCGTGCCTCCGGGGGCAGTTGCCACACGTGCCGCAGCCGCCGCAGCGGGCGGCCGGGCAGCCGCAGGGGCGAGGCCCACCGCGGGTCCGGGCCGCAGGGCAGCCGGAGCGACGCCCAGATGGCCGCTGCGTAGGCGACCAGGACGATGATGAGGTCCGACCCCATCCGAGAACGGTACCTCCGTGGACGCCGGCGTGACCACGGTCCGACCGCCTGGCCCGGCCCCGTCGGGGTGCTCCCGCTGTCTCGATTTGATATGCGTCCCCGGTCTCTGACAAGATAGTCCGGTTGCTCCGGCGGGGTCGCCGGGGTGCGGCACATTTGACTACTGAACAGGCTTTTCTGGAAGCGGTGGTCAGGCGTGTGCCCGCACCGCACCAGGAGACCCTTCTCAGCTCGGCCTACGGTCGGGTCGCCACTCCAACAACACGAACCGTGTGCGTCTCGTGTTGCGCCCAACAAGCGCGACACGCCCGACCGCGGGGGTCGGAGGGGCGAGGGCAAGCCAGTGCGGCCCGGAACGGGTCGCAGAAGTCTTAGCGGTACGAGTAGAAGGACGAACTGAGAGCTATGGCGGGACAAAAGATCCGCATCAGGCTCAAGGCCTACGACCACGAGGTGATCGACACCTCGGCGCGCAAGATCGTTGACACGGTCACCCGTACGGGCGCGAAGGTTGCCGGCCCTGTGCCCCTGCCGACCGAGAAGAACGTCTACTGTGTCATCCGCTCGCCCCACAAGTACAAGGACAGCCGCGAGCACTTCGAGATGCGCACCCACAAGCGCCTCATCGACATCATCGACCCCACGCCGAAGACGGTCGACTCGCTGATGCGACTCGACCTCCCCGCTGGGGTCGACATCGAGATCAAGCTCTGAGCTGTTGGACGAGGCCTGATACCTAATGAGCACTCTTGAACGTAACGTCCGTGGGCTGCTGGGCACCAAGCTCGGCATGACCCAGACCTGGGACGAGAACAACCGAGTCGTACCCGTGACTGTGATCGCGGCCGGCACCAACGTGGTGACGCAGGTCCGCCAGCCCGAGAGCGACGGCTACAACGCCGTCCAGATCGGCTTCGGCGAGATCGACGGCCGCAAGGTGACCAAGCCGCAGGCCGGGCACTTCGAGAAGGCCGGCGTCACGCCGCGCCGCCACGTCGTGGAGATCCGCACCGCGGACGCCGCGTCTTACTCCGTCGGCCAGGAGCTCAGCCCCGAGCTGTTCGCCGCCGGCGAGGAGGTCGACGTCACGGGCACCAGCAAGGGCAAGGGCTTCGCCGGCACCATGAAGCGTCACGGCTTCGCCGGCGTGGGCGCCTCGCACGGTGCGCACCGCAACCACCGCAAGCCGGGCTCCATCGGTGCCTGCGCGACCCCCGGTCGCGTCTTCAAGGGTGTGCGGATGGCCGGTCACATGGGCGGCGAGCCCGTCACCACCCAGAACGTGGCGGTGCACGCCGTCGACGCCGAGAAGGGCCTCATCCTGCTGAAGGGCGCCGTTCCGGGGCCCAAGGGTGGGCTCGTGGTCATCCGTTCCGCTGCGAAGGCCAAGGAGGTCACCCGATGAGTGACACCGGGACTGCCAAGGCGCTGTCCGTCGAGCTCCCCGCGGAGATCTTCGACGTCCAGGTCAACATCCCGTTGATCCACCAGGTCGTCGTCGCCCAGCAGGCCGCGGCTCGCCAGGGCACGCACGCGACCAAGACCCGCGGCGAGGTCCGCGGTGGCGGCCGCAAGCCCTACAAGCAGAAGGGCACCGGCCGCGCTCGGCAGGGCTCCACCCGTGCGCCGCAGTTCGCCGGCGGTGGCACCGTGCACGGCCCGACGCCGCGCAGCTACGACCAGCGCACCCCGAAGAAGATGAAGGCCGCCGCCCTGCGCGGGGCCCTCTCGGACCGGGCCCGCGCCGGTCGGGTGCACGTCGTCGACGGTCTGGTGTCCGGTGACAAGCCGAGCACCAGGTCCGCGCTCGGCGCGCTGGCCGGCCTGACCGAGCGTCCTCGCACGCTGGTCGTGCTGGAGCGGGGCGACGACCTGACCTGGCTCTCGCTGCGCAACGTGGACACCATCCACATCCTCGCGGTCGACCAGCTCAACACGTACGACGTGCTGCTGTCCGACGACGTGGTCTTCACCAAGGCGGCGTTCGACGCCTTCGTGGCAGGGCCGCAGTCGGGCAAGTCGGTCAAGGCCGTGGCGACGTCCACCGAGGCTGACAAGGAGGCCGCCAAGTGAGCACCTTCCACAAGGACCACCGGGACGTGCTCATCGCGCCCGTCGTGAGCGAGAAGAGCTACGGCCTGCTGGACGCGAACAAGTACACCTTCCTGGTGCACCCGGACGCCAACAAGACCGAGATCAAGATCGCGGTCGAGAAGGTGTTCAACGTCAAGGTCACCTCCGTCAACACCCTCAACCGTCAGGGCAAGACCCGGCGCACGCGCAACGGGTTGGGCAAGCGTGCCAACACCAAGCGCGCGGTGGTCAGCCTGGCCGAGGGGCAGCGCATCGACATCTTCGGAGGTCCGGTCTCCTGACCGGGTCAGCCGAGGAGCAGAGGTAGAGGACGAGAGTTTCCATGGGTATTCGCAAGTACAAGCCGACCACCCCGGGCCGTCGCGGCTCGTCGGTCGCCGACTTCGTCGAGGTGACGCGGTCGACGCCGGAGAAGTCGCTGGTGCGCCCGCTCCCCAAGAAGGGCGGACGCAACAACCAGGGCCGGATCACCACCCGGCACCAGGGCGGCGGCCACAAGCGCGCCTACCGCGTTGTCGACTTCCGTCGCTACGACAAGGACGGCGTCCCGGCCAAGGTCGCGCACATCGAGTACGACCCGAACCGCACCGCGCGGATCGCGCTGCTGCACTACGTCGACGGCGAGAAGCGCTACATCATCGCGCCGCAGGGCCTGAAGCAGGGGATGAGTGTCGAGGCCGGCGTCAAGGCCGACATCAAGCCCGGCAACAACCTGCCGCTGCGCAACATCCCGGTCGGCACCACGATCCACTGCATCGAGCTGCGGCCCGGCGGGGGCGCGAAGATCGCCCGCTCCGCCGGCAACTCCGCGCAGCTGGTCGCCCGTGAGGGCAGCCGCGCGCAGCTGCGGATGCCGTCCGGTGAGATGCGGTACGTCGACGTGCGCTGCCGCGCCACCGTCGGTGAGGTCGGCAACGCCGAGCAGTCGAACATCAGCTGGGGCAAGGCCGGCCGCTCGCGCTGGAAGGGCAAGCGGCCCACCGTCCGCGGTGTCGTGATGAACCCGGTCGACCACCCGCACGGTGGTGGTGAGGGCAAGACCTCCGGTGGTCGTCACCCGGTCTCGCCCTGGGGCCAGCCCGAGGGACGCACGCGCAGGCGCAAGTCCAGCGATGCCCTCATCGTCCGTCGTCGCCGCACCGGCAAGAAGCGCTAGAAGGGAAACTGAGACACCATGCCTCGCAGCCTGAAGAAGGGCCCCTTCGTCGACGACCACCTGATCAAGAAGGTGGACGGACAGAACGAGAAGGGCACGCACAACGTCATCAAGACGTGGTCGCGCCGCTCGATGATCGTGCCGGCCATGATCGGCCACACGATTGCCGTGCACGACGGCCGCAAGCACGTCCCGGTCTTCGTGACCGACTCCATGGTCGGCCACAAGCTCGGGGAGTTCGCACCGACCCGCACCTACCGCGGGCACGTCAAGGACGACCGGAAGAGCCGCCGCCGCTGAGCGGGGGCAGGCAGCTACGGAGACGAGAGAAGATCATGAGCGTTATGGAGCGTAGGCGCGTGAGCGCCCGACGCGAGAGCCTGCTCGGCGACGAGCCCGGTGCTTTCGCCAGCGCGCGCTTCGTCCGGATCACCCCGATGAAGGCCCGCCGTGTCGTCGACATGGTGCGTGGTCTGGGTGTGGACGAGGCGCTGGCCCTGCTGCAGTTCGCGCCGCAGGCCGCCAGCGAGACGGTCTACAAGGTCCTTGAGAGTGCCGTCGCCAACGCGGAGGGCACCGAGGACCTGGACCGGAACACGCTGGTCGTCAGCAAGGCGATGGTCGACGAGGGCCCGACGATGAAGCGTTGGCGCCCCCGCGCCCAGGGCCGGGCCTCGCGCATCAACAAGCGGACCAGCCACATCACCCTGGTGGTGCAGCCCGCGGTCGATGACGCGGCCACGGCTACCGACACGAAGAAGACGAAGGGACGGAAGGCCTGATGGGGCAGAAGATCAACCCGAACGGTTTCCGCCTCGGCATCTCCACCGACCACAAGAGCCGTTGGTACGCCGACAAGCTCTACAAGTCCTACGTCGGTGAGGACGTCGCGATCCGCCGCCTGCTCTCGAAGGGCATGGAGCGCGCCGGCATCTCGAAGGTGGAGATCGAGCGCACCCGCGACCGCGTCCGGGTGGACATCCACACCGCGCGTCCGGGCATCGTGATCGGTCGCCGCGGTGCGGAGGCCGACCGGATCCGTGGCGAGCTGGAGAAGCTCACCGGCAAGCAGGTCCAGCTGAACATCCTCGAGGTGAAGAACCCCGAGATCGACGCTCAGCTCGTGGCCCAGGGAGTCGCCGAGCAGCTCGCCGGCCGAGTCGCGTTCCGTCGCGCCATGCGCAAGGCGATGCAGACCTCGATGCGCAGCGGCGCCAAGGGCGTCCGCATCCAGTGCTCGGGCCGTCTGGGTGGCGCCGAGATGTCGCGCTCGGAGTTCTACCGCGAGGGCCGGGTGCCCCTGCACACCCTCCGGGCGGACATCGACTACGGCTTCTACGAGGCGAAGACCACCTTCGGCCGCATCGGCGTGAAGGTCTGGATCTACAAGGGCGAGGTCGCCGGCACCCGCGCCGAGCGCGAGGCCCAGGCGGCAGCCCGGGCCGGCGCTCCCGGCCGCGGTCGGCCGTCGCGCGGCGGGGACCGCCCGACCCGTGGCAGCCGGGGCGACCGGCCGACCCGTTCGGCCCGCGCTGCGCAGACCGAGGCACCCAAGGAGACCCCGGCCGCCCCCGAGGCGCCGGCGTCCGGCGAGGCGCCCACGGCACAGTCCGGACAGGAGGGCTGATCGAGATGTTGATGCCCCGCAGGGTCAAGCACCGCAAGCAGCACCACCCGAAGCGGACCGGCTTCGCGAAGGGTGGCACGAAGCTCGCCTTCGGCGACTTCGGCATCCAGGCGGTCGAGGGCCACTACGTCACCAACCGTCAGATCGAGTCGGCGCGTATCGCGATGACCCGTCACATCAAGCGTGGTGGAAAGGTGTGGATCAACATCTACCCCGACCGCCCGCTGACCAAGAAGCCTGCCGAGACCCGGATGGGTTCCGGTAAGGGTTCGCCGGAGTGGTGGATCGCGAACGTCAAGCCCGGTCGTGTCATGTTCGAACTTTCCGGCGTTCCGGAGGACGTCGCTCGCGAGGCCATGCGGCGCGCGATGCACAAGCTTCCGATGAAGTGCCGCTTCGTCACCCGCGAGGCAGGTGAATTCTGATGTCAACCACTGCACACGAGCTCGACGACATGACCAACGTCGACCTGGAGCAGAAGCTGCGTGAGGCCAAGGAGGAGCTGTTCAACCTCCGGTTCCAGGCCGCCACCGGCCAGCTCGAGAGCCACGGCCGTCTGCGCACGGTCAAGCGAGACATCGCCCGCATCTACACCGTCGTGCGTGAGCGTGAGCTCGGGATCCGCGAGACCCCGGGCAGTGAGGACGGTGCCGCATGAGCGAGAAGGCAGCCGAAGTGACTGACAAGTCGAGGAACTACCGCAAGGTCCGCGAGGGCCTCGTGGTCAGCGACAAGATGGAGAAGACCGTCGTCGTCTCCGTCGAGGACCGCGTCAAGCACGCCCTGTACGGCAAGGTGATGCGGCGCACCAGCAAGCTCAAGGCGCACGACGAGCAGAACCAGTGCGGCGTGGGCGACCGGGTCCTGATCATGGAGACCCGGCCGCTGTCGGCGACCAAGCGTTGGCGCATCGTCGAGGTGCTGGAGAAGGCGAAGTGACCGCCGAACCGTCGAGCGAAGCGAGCTTGGTTCGGCGGAACAAGCAGACAGCCCGGCGCGTGCGCCGGACCGTGTGCGTGGGCGGCGTAGCCGCCGGACCGTGGGCGGCGTAGCCGCCGGACCGTGGGCGGCGTAGCCGCCGGACTGTGTAGTCAGAGGGCGGCGCAGCCGCCAGTAGGTTCCCCCAGGCTCACCGGGAGGTGAGAACCGGGGCGACAAGGAGAGAGTGATGATCCAGCAGGAGTCGCGACTCAAGGTCGCCGACAACACTGGTGCGAAGGAGATCCTGTGCATCCGTGTGCTCGGTGGCTCGGGTCGGCGCTACGCCGGCATCGGCGACGTCATCGTGGCCACCGTGAAGGATGCGATCCCCGGTGGCAACGTCAAGAAGGGTGACGTCGTCAAGGCCGTGGTGGTGCGGACCGTCAAGGAGCGCCGCCGTCCCGACGGTTCCTACATCCGTTTCGACGAGAACGCGGCCGTCATCTTGAGGAATGATGGCGAGCCCCGAGGCACCCGTATCTTCGGCCCCGTCGGCCGTGAGCTGCGGGAGAAGAAGTTCATGAAGATCATCTCGCTGGCGCCGGAGGTGCTCTGAACCATGGCGAAGAACCTGAACATCAAGAAGGGTGACGTCGTCCGTGTCATCGCGGGCAAGGACAAGGGCGCCGAGGGCAAGGTGATCGCCGTCCTGGCGGACCAGTCCCGCGTGATCGTCGAGGGCGTCAACCGCGTCAAGCGGCACACCAAGGTCGTCAACCAGGGCGGTCGCGCCGGCAGCACCGGCGGCATCGTGACCCAGGAGGCGGCGATCCACGTGTCCAACGTGATGCTGCTCGTCGACGCCCCCAAGGGCGACGGCGACAAGGCCGCCAAGGGGAAGGTGACCACCCGGGTCGGCTTCCGTCGCGACGAGGTCACCAAGCGTCGCCCGGACGGCTCGACGTACACCGCACAGCGCAGCGTCCGCGTCGCGCGCAAGTCCGGTGAGGAGATCTGATGAGCACCGCAAGCACTGAGACCCGCGAGATCCCTCGCATGAAGGCCCGGTACCGCGAGGAGATCCTCCCCGCGATGCAGGAGCAGTTCCACTACGCCAACGTGATGCAGGTGCCCGGCCTGACCAAGATCGTGGTCAACATGGGTGTCGGCGAGGCGGCCAGGGACTCCAAGCTGATCGAGGGCGCCGTGAAGGACCTGACCATGATCACCGGTCAGAAGCCGCAGGTCACGAAGGCCCGCAAGTCCATCGCGCAGTTCAAGTTGCGTGAGGGGATGCCGATCGGCGCGCACGTCACGCTGCGCGGCGACCGGATGTGGGAGTTCCTGGACCGGCTGCTGGCCCTGGCGCTGCCGCGGATCCGCGACTTCCGCGGGCTGTCGGCCAACCACTTCGACGGCCGCGGCAACTACACCTTCGGCCTGACCGAGCAGGTCATGTTCCACGAGATCGACCAGGACCGGATCGACCGCACGCGGGGCATGGACATCACGGTCGTGACCACAGCTACGAACGACGACGAGGGGCGCGCCCTGCTCAAGCAGCTCGGCTTCCCCTTTAGGGAGCAGTGACCGATGGCGAAGACAGCACTCAAGGTCAAGGCCGCGCGCAAGCCCAAGTTCAAGGTGCGCAGCTACACCCGCTGCCAGCGCTGCGGGCGTCCCAAGGCCGTCTACCGCAAGTTCGGCCTGTGCCGGATCTGCCTGCGCGAGATGGCCCACCGGGGCGAGCTCCCCGGCGTCACCAAGTCCAGCTGGTAACCAACCACACTTCCGCAACACGATCGCCGCAGGTCAGGCCCGAACGATTTCGGGCCCGAAACCACGGTGGGAAAGGGCCTCACGGCCATGACGATGACTGACCCGATCGCAGACATGCTGACGCGTCTGCGCAACGCCAACCAGGCGTACCACGACTCGGTGACGATGCCGTACAGCAAGCTGAAGGCTGGCGTCGCCGAGATCCTCCAGCAGGAGGGGTACATCACCTCCTGGAAGGTCGAGGACCCAGCCGAGGGCGAGGTCGGCAAGAACCTGACGGTGGACCTCAAGTACGGCCAGCACCGCGAGCGCTCGATCGCCGGCGTACGCCGGATCAGCAAGCCCGGTCTGCGCGTGTACGCGAAGCACACCGGCCTGCCCAAGGTGCTCGGCGGCCTGGGCGTGGCGATCATCTCGACCAGCCAGGGTCTGCTGACCGACCGACAGGCGAACCAGAAGGGCGTGGGTGGGGAAGTCCTCGCCTACGTCTGGTGAGCGACGAGACCGAGAGGAGAAGATAAGCATGTCGCGTATTGGCAAGCTCCCTGTCACGGTCCCGTCCGGTGTCGACGTGTCCGTGGACGACCGCCTGGTCACGGTGAAGGGCCCCAAGGGGACCCTGAGCCACACCGTGGCCGCGCCCATCACCGTGCGGCGTGACGAGGACGGCGCGCTGGCAGTGGCCCGTCCCGACGACGAGCGCGAGAGCAAGTCGCTGCACGGCCTGACGCGCACCCTGATCGCCAACATGGTGACCGGTGTGACCGAGGGCTACGAGAAGCGGCTGGAGATCACCGGCGTCGGTTACCGCGTCCTGTCCAAGGGCCCGACGCAGCTGGAGTTCCAGCTCGGGTACTCGCACCCGATCACGTTCGACGCCCCGGAGGGCATCACCTTCACGGTGGACGGCCCCACGAAGCTCGGCGTGCAGGGCATTGACAAGCAGTTGGTCGGCGAGGTCGCTGCCAATATCCGCAAGCTGCGCAAGCCCGAGCCCTACAAGGGCAAGGGCGTTCGCTACGCGGGTGAGCAGATCCGCCGCAAGGTCGGAAAGGCTGGTAAGTGACGATGGCTATCGCACTCAAGTCCGGCAAGCACACGAGCGCCCGCACCGCGTCGCGCCTGCGTCGTCAGGTCCGTGGCCGCAAGAAGGTCGCGGGCACCGCGGAGCGGCCCCGGATGGTCGTCACCCGGTCGACCAAGCACATCACCGTGCAGGTGGTCGACGACCTGGTCGGCAAGACGCTTGCGTCGGCCAGCACCATGGAGGCGGACCTCCGGTCGTTCGATGGCGACAAGTCCGCCAAGGCGCGCAAGGTCGGCGAGCTCGTCGCCGAGCGCGCCAAGGCGGCTGGCGTCGGGGGCGTGGTGTTCGACCGCGCCGGCAACAAGTACCACGGGCGGGTAGCCGCCCTCGCCGATGGCGCCCGCGAGGGCGGCCTCGCGTTCTGATCGCGAACGAGATAGGGAAGAGGTAGTTCGAAATGAGCGGATCCCAGCGCCGTACCGGCGCCGGTGGCGACCGTCGCGGAAACCGTGACGACCGCCGCGGCGGCCAGGGTGCGGACAAGACCGCCTACATCGAGCGTGTCGTCGCGATCAACCGTGTCGCCAAGGTCGTGAAGGGTGGTCGTCGCTTCAGCTTCACCGCCCTCGTGATCGTCGGCGACGGCGACGGCATGGTCGGAGTCGGATACGGCAAGGCCAAGGAAGTCCCCGCGGCGATCGCCAAGGGCGTGGAGGAGGCCAAGAAGCACTTCTTCAAGGTCCCCCGCATCCAGGGCACGATCCCGCACCCCGTGCAGGGTGAGAAGGCGGCCGGCGTGGTCCTGCTTCGTCCGGCCGCCCCCGGTACCGGTGTGATCGCCGGTGGCCCGGTGCGCGCCGTGCTGGAGTGCGCCGGCATCCACGACGTGCTGAGCAAGTCGCTCGGCTCGTCGAACCAGATCAACATCGTGCACGCGACCGTGGAGGCCCTGCGCACGCTCGAGGAGCCGGAGACCGTGGCCGCGCGTCGCGGGCTGCCGGTCGAGGACGTGGCCCCGGCCGCACTGCTCAAGGCTCGGGCGGAGGTGTCGCAGTAATGGCTCGCCTGAAGGTCCAGCAGCAGCGGTCGACGATCGGCTGCAAGAAGAACCAGCGGGACACCCTCCGCACGCTTGGTCTCAAGCGCATCGGCGACGTCGTCGTCAAGGAGGACCGTCCCGAGATCCGTGGCATGCTCCTGACGGTCAGGCACCTGATCGTCGTCGAAGAGGTGGACTGACATGACGCTCAAGCTGCATCACCTGCGTCCTGCTCCGGGCTCCAAGACCGCGAAGACCCGCGTGGGTCGCGGCGAGGGGTCGAAGGGCAAGACGGCTGGTCGAGGCACCAAGGGCACCAAGGCTCGCTACCAGGTGCCGGCGAACTTCGAGGGTGGCCAGATGCCGATCCACATGCGGCTCCCGAAGCTCAAGGGCTTCAAGAACCCGTTCAAGGTGGAGTTCCAGGTGGTCAACCTCGACCGCATCAACACGCTGTTCCCCGAGGGTGGCAAGGTCGGCGTGGCCGACCTCGTCGCCAAGGGTGCCGTCCGGGACGGTCACCCGGTGAAGGTCCTCGGCTCGGGCGAGATCTCCGTGGCCGTCGAGGTGAGCGCGCACGCGTTCTCCAGCTCGGCCAAGGAGAAGATCGCGGCTGCCGGCGGCAGCACCACCGAGGTCTGAGAGCTCAGGCTTCATCGCAGGGGTCCGAACCCACGGGCTGCGGCTTCCACCGACAGTTCCCGGCGTTCGGACCCCTGTTAGGCTTCCCAGGTCCTGCAGCGATGCGGGGGACATGAGTACGTAGTGGAGAAGAGGACCAGGTGCTAGGCGCTTTCGCCAACGCGTTCCGCACGCCGGACCTGCGACGCAAGTTGCTGTTCGTCCTGGCAATCATCGTGATCTTCCGGTTGGGGTCGCAGATCCCCGCACCCGGTGTCAACGTCGCGAACGTCCAGGCCTGCTTCCAGCAGACCAAGAACGAGGGCCTCTACGGCCTGATCAACCTGTTCTCGGGCGGCGCGCTGCTCCGGCTGACCATCTTCGCGCTCGGGATCATGCCCTACATCACCGCCAGCATCATCCTGCAGCTGCTGGTCGTGGTGATCCCCCGGCTGGAGACCCTCAAGAACGAGGGACAGGCGGGTCAGACCAAGATCACCCAGTACACCCGCTACCTGACGCTGGCCCTGGCCATTCTGCAGGCCACCGGCATCGTGGCCCTGGCCCGCAGCCGCCAGCTGCTGCAGGGCTGCCAGGACTCCCTCCTCTACAACGAGAACAGCCTGATGACCATGCTGGTGCTGGTCATCACGATGACCGCAGGCACCGCCGTCATCATGTGGCTCGGCGAGCTGATCACCGACCGCGGGATCGGCAACGGGATGTCGATCCTGATCTTCACTCAGGTCGTGGCGACCTTCCCCGCGGCCCTGTGGCAGGTCAAGGTCTCGCAGGGCTGGTGGGTGTTCAGCCTGGTGACGGCGATCGGACTGGTGCTGATCGCGGCGGTCATCTTCATGGAGCAGGGGCAGCGGCGCATCCCGGTGCAGTACGCGCGCAGGATGGTCGGGCGCAAGATGTTCGGCGGCTCGTCGACATACATCCCGCTCAAGGTCAACCAGGCCGGCGTCATCCCGGTGATCTTCGCCTCGAGCCTGCTCTACCTGCCGGCGATGGCCGCGCAGTTCAGCGGCAACGCGGGGTGGTCGAACTGGATCGCGACGTACCTCGTCCGTGGCGACCACCCGCTGTACATGGCCACCTACTTCCTGCTGATCATCTTCTTCACCTATTTCTACGTCGCCATCACCTTCAACCCCGAAGAGGTGGCGGACAACATGAAGAAGTACGGCGGCTTCATCCCCGGGATCCGGGCGGGCAAGCCGACTGAGGAGTACCTCAACTACGTCCTGTCCCGCATCACGCTGCCGGGGGCGCTCTACCTCGGTCTGATCTCGCTGATCCCGTTGATCGCCTTCGTCCTGGTCAACGCCAACCAGAACTTCCCGTTCGGCGGCACCTCCATCCTGATCATGGTCGGCGTCGCGCTGGACACCGTGAAGCAGATCGAGAGCCAGCTCCAGCAGCGCAACTACGAAGGATTCCTTCGCTGACATGAGACTGATCATCATGGGGCCGCCGGGAGCCGGGAAGGGCACCCAGGCCAAGGTCATCGCCGAGCGGCTGTCGATCCCGGCCATCTCCACCGGGGACATCTTCCGGGCCAACGTCGCGGAGGAGACGCCCCTCGGGGTGGAGGCCAAGCGCTACATGGACGCGGGTGACTACGTCCCCGACGAGGTCACCAACGCCATGGTGCGCGACCGGCTCGCGGAGGACGACGCGACCACCGGGTTCCTGCTCGACGGCTACCCGCGCACGGTGGCCCAGGTCGAGGAGCTCGACGGGATGCTGGAGGCCCGCGGTCACGCGATCGACGCCGTCGTCGTGCTCACCGTCGACCGCGAGGAGGTCGTCGCGCGGCTGCTCAAGCGCGCGGAGATCGAGGGCCGCGCGGACGACTCCGAGGACGTGATCCGCCGGCGCCAGGAGATCTACGCCGAGCAGACCGCGCCGCTGCTGGAGGTCTACGCCGGGCGCAACCTGCTCGTCGAGGTCGACGGGATCGGCGACGTCGACGAGGTGACCAACCGGGTCTTCGACGCGCTCGACCAGGTCAACGGCGCCACCGCCGGCTGAGGTCGACCGCCGGTGTTCCGCGATCGAGGCATCGAGCTCAAGTCGCCCGACCAGATCGAGAGGATGCGTGCGGCCGGGCTGGTCGTGGGCCGCACGCTCGAGCTGCTGCGGTCGTCGGTCCGTGCCGGGATGACCACGCGCGAGCTGGACCGGATCGCCGAGGACCACATCCGTTCCCACGGTGCGGTCCCGTCGTTCAAGGGGTACCACGGCTTCCCGGGCTCGATCTGTGCCTCCGTCAACGACGAGGTCGTGCACGGGATCCCCGGGGACCGGGTCGTGGCCGAGGGTGACGTGGTCTCGATCGACTGCGGTGCCATCGTGGACGGGTGGCACGGGGACGCGGCCATCACGGTCGCGGTCGGTGAGGTGCCCGACGCCGCACACGAGCTGATGCGGGTGACCGAGGAGGGGATGTGGCGCGGGATCGCCGCGGCGTCCCTGGGCGGCCGGGTCACCGACATCTCCTGCGCGGTGGAGACGTACGTGCGCGGCCAGGGCGGGTTCGGGATCGTCGAGGACTACGTCGGCCACGGCATCGGGTCGGCCATGCACCAGCCGCCGAACGTGCCGAACTACGGCAAGCCGGGCAAGGGCCCCAAGCTGGTCGAGGGGATGGCGTTGGCGGTCGAGCCGATGATCACCCTCGGTGACCAGGCCAACCACATGCTCGACGACGACTGGACCGTGGTCACCGACGACGGCTCGCTCGCCGCACACTTCGAGAACACGTTCACGCTCACGCCCCGGGGGACCTGGGTGCTGACCGCCCTCGACGGCGGCAAGGCCAAGCTCGCCGAGCTCGGCGTCCCGTACGGCGGTCCCTGAGGAGCGAGCGTCTCGCGGGAAGGCTCCCGAGGGTTGCCGTGCGGTCGCCGGCGATTAGGGGCTGGCCGGCTTTTCCCGTAGACTTGTCAGTCGGCCCAACGTGGGCCTGTTTCGTGGTGCCCTGCGGCTGCCCGGCCAAATCGCGACGGACTCGATGAGCTCGTCGCGCGCCCGCCGGGAAATGGGGTGTCGCGGCGGGCTTCGCGAGGTCCACCCGGTTCGTCCGGGGCGGTTCCCGGGCCACCTGCGTGAAGCGTCCGACCGAGCGAGCGTGGTCGAGCGCCGAGTGCAGTCGGTACACGGTAGATCAGCCAACAACAGATTGCGGAGGACATGCCGAAGAAAGAAGGCGTGATCGAGATCGAGGGCACGGTTGTCGAGGCACTCCCGAACGCGATGTTCCGGGTAGAGCTGAGCAACGGCCACAAGGTCCTCGCCCACATCAGCGGCAAGATGCGTCAGCACTACATCCGGATCCTCCCCGAGGACAGGGTCGTCGTCGAGCTCTCGCCGTACGACCTCACCCGCGGGCGGATCGTCTACCGGTACAAGTAACCCCACACGAGGGGTACGCCCCACCGTGAACCCCCCGATCAGTGGTCGCCTCGGGCGCCGAGGGTCGGGGACAGCCGAGACAACCAGAAAGAGCTTCTTCCATGAAGGTCAACCCGAGCGTCAAGCCGATCTGTGACAAGTGCAAGGTGATCCGTCGCCACGGCCGCGTCATGGTGATCTGCTCGAACCCTCGCCACAAGCAGCGCCAGGGCTGAGCCGGTCCCGACCGGTGCACCACCTGCTGCGCGTGGACAACTGAACAACCGGGCCCGAGGGACCTCGGGCTACCGATCGTGACCGCTCATCGGTGCGCACTCGTGCACACCGATGCCGCCCCCGGACTGGAGGCCGGGGCCCTGCCGAGGCGGGCGGGGATGCGCCGCGATCGCCACACCTCCAACGATTGAAGGGAACCGCCACCACATGGCACGCCTCCTTGGTGTCGACCTTCCGCGCGACAAGCGCGTCGAGGTCGCACTCACCTACATCTACGGCATCGGCCGTACCAGCGCCCAGCAGCTCCTGGCCAGCACCGGGGTCGACCCCGACATGCGGGTCCACCAGCTGGGCGACGAGGAGCTGGTCAAGCTCCGCGACGAGATCGAAGCCAACTTCAAGATCGAGGGTGACCTCCGTCGCGAGGTCCAGGCGGACATCCGTCGCAAGATCGAGATCGGCAGCTACCAGGGTCGCCGGCACCGTCAGGGCCTCCCCGTCCGCGGTCAGCGCACCAAGACCAACGCGCGGACCCGCAAGGGCCCCAAGCGCACCGTCGCCGGCAAGAAGAAGGCCAAGTGATCCGAAGCTCGCTTCGGATCCGATGACCCCGATGACAGACCGCCTGCGTCGGACGGTCCGCCCGAGGACCTGACCAGGCACACCCACCGATCTCGAAACCAGGAGTACACCGTATGCCCCCCAAGGGCCGTCAGGCTGCCGGCGCCAAGAAGGTGCGCCGCAAGGAGAAGAAGAACATCGCTCAGGGCGAAGCCCACATCAAGAGCACGTTCAACAACACGATCGTCACGATCACCGACCCCACCGGCGCGGTGATCTCGTGGGCCTCGGCCGGCACCGTCGGCTTCAAGGGCTCGCGCAAGTCCACGCCGTTCGCCGCGCAGATGGCAGCCGAGGCTGCCGGACGTCGGGCGATGGAGCATGGCATGAAGAAGATCGACGTCTTCGTCAAGGGTCCGGGCTCGGGCCGCGAGACGGCGATCCGGTCCCTGGGTGCCATCGGCCTCGAGGTCGGCACCATCCAGGACGTCACGCCCACGCCCCACAACGGATGCCGGCCGCCCAAGCGCCGTCGCGTCTGACCCCCGACACGCCAGCGAATCCAAGGAGACTTTGAACAATGGCCCGTTACATCGGCCCCATGACGAAGAAGTCGCGCCGCCTGGGTGTCGACCTCGTCGGCGGCGACCAGGCTTACGAGCGTCGCCCGTACCCGCCCGGCCAGCACGGCCGCGCGCGCGTCAAGGAGAGCGAGTACCGCTCGCAGCTCCAGGAGAAGCAGAAGGCGCGCTACACCTACGGCGTGCTGGAGAAGCAGTTCCACAACTACTACACCGAGGCCAGCCGTCGCGCCGGCAAGACCGGTGACAACCTGCTGCAGATGCTCGAGTGCCGCCTCGACAACGTGGTCTACCGCGCCGGGTTCGCCCGGTCGCGTCGGCACGCCCGCCAGCTCGTCGTGCACGGCCACTTCAAGGTCAACGGCAAGAAGGTCGACATCCCGTCGTACCAGGTCAGCCAGCACGACGTCGTCGACGTGCGCGAGAAGTCCCTCGAGATGACCCCGTTCATCGTGGCGCGCGAGACGCACGGCGAGCGCGTCGTCCCGGGCTGGATGGAGGCGCTGCCCAGCCGGATGCGGATCCTGATCCACCAGCTCCCGGTCCGTCAGCAGATCGACATCCCGGTCCAGGAGCAGCTCATCGTCGAGTACTACTCGAAGAAGTAGAACGCCCACACGGGGGCGCCGCCCCCCGTGGACCCCCGGGCCGTGGTCATGCTGGGCGACCAGGGTGACCACGGACCGGGTGCGGCGGACGCGGACGTCCGCCGCACACAACTGAACACCGCATCCGCCATCAGCAAGGACCCCGTCCTTGCCGGTTCGAGCCCGTCAAATAGCGGGTGGGCTCGGAAAGGAAACACAAGTGCTTATCGCTCAGCGCCCGACCCTGTCGGAAGAGGTCGTCGACGAGTTCCGGTCGCGGTTCGTGATCGAGCCGCTCGAGCCGGGCTTCGGCTACACGCTCGGCAACTCGCTTCGCCGCACCCTGCTGTCGTCGATCCCCGGCGCCTCCGTGACCAGCATCAAGGTCGACGGTGTGCTCCACGAGTTCTCCACCATCGACGGTGTGAAGGAGGACGTCACCGAGATCATCCTGAACCTCAAGGACCTCGTGGTCTCCTCCGAGCACGACGAGCCGGTGACCATGTACCTGCGCAAGCAGGGGCCCGGTGACGTGACCGCCGCCGACATCGCGCCGCCGGCCGGCGTCGAGGTGCACAACCCGGACCTGAAGATCGCCACCCTCAACGACAAGGGCAAGCTCGAGATGGAGCTCGTCGTCGAGCGGGGCCGCGGCTACGTGTCCTCGGTGCAGAACAAGGGCGGCGACAACGAGATCGGGCGGATGCCGGTCGACTCGATCTACAGCCCGGTGCTCAAGGTGACCTACAAGGTCGAGGCCACCCGTGTCGAGCAGCGCACGGACTTCGACAAGCTGGTCATCGACGTCGAGACCAAGCAGTCGATCCGTCCGCGGGACGCGATCGCCTCGGCCGGCAAGACGCTCGTCGAGCTGTTCGGCCTGGCCCGTGAGCTCAACGTCGAGGCCGAGGGCATCGACATCGGCCCGTCGCCGGTCGACGAGCAGCTCGCCGCGGACCTCGCCCTGCCGGTCGAGGACCTGCAGCTCACCGTCCGGTCGTACAACTGCCTCAAGCGCGAGGGCATCCACACCGTGGGCGAGCTCATCTCGCGCTCGGAGCAGGACCTGCTCGACATCCGCAACTTCGGCGCCAAGTCGATCGACGAGGTCAAGGCGAAGCTGGTCGAGATGGGCCTCGCGCTCAAGGACAGCGCCCCGGGCTTCGACCCGCAGGCTGCCCTGGCGGCGTACGACGACGATGACGACTCGTTCGTGGAGGACGAGCAGTACTGACACGCTCGGGGGCTGCGGCCCCCAGACCCCGGACCTCGGTCCGGATCCAGTTGAACCATCTACCCGGGTACCTGGTACGGCTCGGGAGAAACGAGAAGAGACACCATGCCTACCCCCAAGAAGGGTGCCCGCCTCGGCGGCAGCCCGGCCCACCAGAAGCAGATCCTGGCGAACCTGGCCACCGCTCTGTTCGAGCACGGCCGGCTCACCACCACCGAGGCCAAGGCCCGGGTGCTGCGACCGGTGGCCGAGCGGCTGATCACCAAGGCCAAGAAGGGCGACCTGCACAACCGGCGCCAGGTGCTCGCCACCGTCAAGGACAAGGGCGTGGTGCACGCCCTGTTCGAGGAGATCGCACCACGCTACGCAGAGCGCCCGGGCGGCTACACCCGGATCACCAAGCTCGGGCCCCGCAAGGGCGACAACGCGCCGATGGCCGTCATCGAGCTGGTGACCGAGGAGTACAAGCCGAAGCCGAAGCCCGAGAAGGCCGCCGAGAAGGCCGCCACCCCGGCGCCGGCCGAGGAGGCCCCGGCAGCCGAGGCCGCCGTCGAGGAGGCTCCGGGCGAGGAGGCTCCGGGCGAGGAGGCTCCGGGCGAGGAGACCGCCGCGGAGGAGGCCGAGACCAAGTCCGAGTGACCTGGCCTCGCCCGCACAGGCAGAGAAGGGCCCGTCACCCCCAGGGGTGGCGGGCCCTTCCGCGTCTGCGTGGGCGCTCTCAGGCGTGCTCGGCGTGCCAGGCCCGCTCGACCAGTGCGGTCGCCTCGGCCCGGGTCAGGCCCAACCGCCGGGCGGCGGCGACGTAGGCGTCGGCCGCGGCCCGGACCTCGCTGCCGCGGTCCCCGCCGGTGAGGACCCCGGACCGGACGAAGGTGCCGCGCCGGCCCTCGGTGGTGACCACGCCGTCGGCCTCGAGCTCCTTGTAGGCCCGGGCCACCGTGTTGGCGGCCAGACCCAGGTCGGCGGCCAGCGCCCGCACCGTCGGCAGCCGGGTGCCCGGCGCCAGCGCCCCGTCCGCGGCCATCGCCGCGATCCGGCCGCGCAGCTGTTCGAACGGCGGCACCGCGGAGGCCGCGTCGAGGGTGATCCCGTCCATGCGGCGAGGGTAGCGAGTCGGAGCCGGTGGCGGCTTTGGGAAGATACCCGGGTGCGGCTGCGACTCGACCTTGCCTACGACGGCACCGACTTCCACGGGTGGGCGTCCCAGCCGTCGCTGCGCACCGTCCAGGGCACCCTGGAGGCGGCCCTGGCGCAGGCGTTGCGGCTGCCGGAGGTGGCGGTCACCTGCGCCGGTCGCACCGACACCGGGGTGCACGCGCGGGGTCAGGTCGTCCACCTCGACCTGCCGCGGGACGCGCTGGTCGGCTCCGCCGGCCGCAGCGACGCTCCGCCCGCCGAGGCGCTGCTGCGGCGGCTGAACGGGATCCTGCCCGCCGACGTCCGGGTGCTGCGCGCCGGCGAGGCGCCGACCGGTTTCGACGCCCGGTTCTCGGCGCTCTGGCGGCGCTACGCCTACCGGGTTGCCGACGCGCCGCACCTGGTCGACCCGCTGGTCCGGCGGTCGGTGCTGGCCTGGCCGCGCCGGCTCGACCTGGGGCGGATGAACGCGGCCGCAGCCCTGCTCGTCGGGGAGCACGACTTCGCGGCGTTCTGCAAGAAGCGGGCGGGCGCGACCACGGTGCGCACCCTCCACGAGCTCCGGTGGCGCCGCGACGACGCCGGGGTCGCCACGGCCACCGTGCGCGCGGACGCGTTCTGCCACCACATGGTGCGCGCCCTGGTCGGCGCGATGCTCGCGGTCGGTGAGGACCGCCGGCCGTCGTCGTGGCCGGGTGACGTGCTGGCCGCCGGGGCGCGGGACCCGCGCGTGACCGTCGTACACCCGCACGGGCTGACCCTCGAGGAGGTCGGCTACCCCGACGACTCCGAGCTCGCCGCGCAGGCGCGGGCGGCGCGGGTGCTGCGCACGCTGCCACCACCCGCCGACCGGCTCGACCCGCGGGGCTCGCATGGATGAGCACTACTTCACCGCCGACCCGGCGGCGCCGTTCAAGCGGGTGCCGGTGCGCGCCCGGGTGTGGGGCCACGACCTCGCGCTGACCTCCGGGTCGGGGGTCTTCGCCCAGGGCCGGGTAGACATCGGCACCTCGGTGCTGTTCCGGGAGACCGAGCCGCCGACCGGCGGCACCCTGCTCGACCTCGGCTGCGGGTACGGCGTGATCGGGGTCGCGCTGGCCAGGGCGGCCTCGACCGCCACGGTGTGGGGGGTCGACGTGAACGAGCGGGCGGTGCTGCTGGCGAACGAGAACGCGGCGGCGGCCGGGGTCGCCGCACGGCTCACCGCCGCGACACCCGGCGACGTCCCGGTGGGGCTCCGGTTCGACGAGATCTGGTCCAACCCGCCGATCCGGATCGGCAAGGCCGCGCTGCACGACCTGCTGCTGACCTGGCTGCCCCGGCTGGCGCCGGGCGGCCGGGCGGTGCTGGTGGTCGGCAAGAACCTGGGTGCCGACTCGCTGCAGCGCTGGCTGGCGGAGCGGGGCTACCCGACGGCGCGGCTGGCCAGCGCCAAGGGGTTCCGGGTGCTCGAGGTGCGGTCGGCCGGCTGACCCACAGACTGTCAACCCCACCAGACTGTCAACCTCAGTTGACAGCACGTCGATGTCAACTTATGTTGACACCATGACCGATCTCGCGACCGCAGCGGCCGACGCCGACCCGGGGACCGGCCTGCGCGCCGTCCGGGCGCTGCGCAGGCTGCTCGAGCAGCTCGAGGCATCCCAGGTGCGTGCCGCCCGCGAGCACGGCTGGTCCTGGCAGGAGATCGCCGACGTGCTCGGCGTCAGCCGCCAGGCGGTCCACAAGAAGCACGGGCGCGCCCGTTGAGGAGAGGAGCCGGCAGATGTTGGAGAGGTTCACCCAGACGGCCCGGCTGGTGGTCGGGGCGGCGGAGTCGCACGCCCGGGCCGGCACCGCGAGCGAGGTTCGCCCCGAGCACCTGCTGATGGCCGTGCTCGAGGAGCCGCAGTCCCTCGCCGTCCGGGTGCTGGTCGGGCTGGGCTGCCCGCCGGATCGGGTGCGGAGCAGCCTGGACCGGCACCGCGCCCGGTACGTCGACGGGCTCGACGCGGACGACGCGGAGGCCCTGCGGGCGATCGGCATCGACCTGGACGAGGTGGTGCGCCGGATCGACCGCAACCTCGGCGGACTCACCGAGCCGCACGGACGGCCGCGCTTCTCCCGGGCCACCAAGAAGGCGCTGGCGCTCGCGCTGCGCGAGGCGGTCGCCCTGCGGCACAACTACATCGGCACCGAGCACCTGCTGCTCGGCCTGGCGCGCTGCGACGACCGGGTGGTCGTGGACACCTTCGCCGACTGCGGCCTGGAGCGGGGGCCGCTGCGCGCGGCGGTCGAGGACGCGGTGCGCCGCGCGAGCTGACCCGCCCGCGTCCCGCCTCGCCGACCGGCGACCGGCCCCGGTCGGCGAAGTGGTTCGATGGGGCGATGAGCGACTACCAGGCAGCCGGCGACCGCTACGACTCGATGGAGTACCGCTTCACCGGCAGGAGCGGGCTCAAGCTCCCGGCGATCTCGCTGGGCCTCTGGCAGAACTTCGGCGACGACCGTCCCGAGGAGACCCAGCGGGCGGTGCTGCGACGCGCGTTCGACCGCGGGGTCACGCACTTCGACCTGGCGAACAACTACGGGCCGCCCTACGGCCGGGCCGAGACCAACTTCGGGAAGTACCTGCGCGAGGACCTCGCGCCCTACCGGGACGAGCTGGTCATCTCGACGAAGGCGGGCTACGACATGTGGCCGGGGCCGTACGGGCAGGGCGGCGGCTCCCGCAAGTACGTGCTGGCCTCGCTCGACCAGTCGCTGAAGCGGATGGGGCTGGAGTACGTCGACATCTTCTACAGCCACCGGTTCGACCCCGAGACCCCGCTCGAGGAGACGATGGGAGCCCTCGACCACGCGGTGCGCTCGGGCAAGGCCCTCTACGCCGGCATCTCGTCGTACGACGCCACCCGGACCGGTGAGGCGGCCGCCATCGCCCGGGAGCTGGGCACGCCGCTGCTGATCCACCAGCCGTCCTACAACATGCTCAACCGCTGGATCGAGCGGGACCTGCTCGACGAGGTCGAGGAGCAGGGGCTGGGCGTGATCGTGTTCTCCGCGCTGGCGCAGGGCCTGCTCACGGACCGTTACCTGGGCGGTGTGCCCGCCGACAGCCGCGCGGCGCGCCCGGGCAGCACGCTGCCCGGAAGCCACCTCGACGCCGCGACCCTCGCCCACGTCCGCCGGCTCGACGAGGTCGCCAAGGGACGCGGCCAGAAGCTCGCGCAGCTGGCCCTGCAGTGGGTGCTGCGGGACAGCCGGGTCACGTCCGCGGTCATCGGCGCGTCGTCGGTGACGCAGCTCGACACCAACCTCGACGCCCTGGACTTCCCGCCGCTGACCGACGAGGAGCTCGCCGCCATCGACCGGGACGCGGTCGACTCCGACGTGAACCTCTGGCCGGCGCGGACCGAGGACGACTGAGCCCGCTCCGCGGCCCGACGCTCAGACCTTGCGCACCGGGTCGCCGGGCCGGACCGGACCGGCGACGACCACCCGCGCGTTGAGGCCGCGCAGCCGCAGCGGGCGTCCGACCCGGCCGTTGACGAAGCGCATCGCCGGCTCACCGAAGCGGTCGATGAACTTGGCGCAGCCGGTGTGCGGCTGGTCGGTCACCTCGATCACCGCGTCCCCGACCGCGAGCCGGGTCCACGCCGGCAGGTTCGCCTCCGAGAGGTCCAGGTCGACGTACAGCTGATCCCCGGCCAACGGCACCCGGTCCGGGTCGACGGCCAGGAAGCCCGCCATCCGGGAGCTCATCACGTTCAGCTGCATGTCCGGGTGCGCGGACCCGTCGGCGGTGCGCCTGCTGCCGCGGGTGGCCCAGGAGTCCCCGACCAGCCCGTGCGCAGGGTGCAGCTCCCCGACGTCGAGGACCCTGCGCTCCCCGGGCCCGGGCCGGCACACCACCAGGTCGAGGGTGCCGTCGTCGGCGGGCGCGGCCCGGAGGTGGTCGAGGTGCGCCTCGAGCTCGTCGGCGGTCCGTTGCAGCATGGCCCCATCCTGCCGTCTCGACGCCGCCGCTGCCGCCCCTGCTGCGGCACGGTGCGCCGCCGAACGGCAGGGGGACGGTCGGGACAGAGGTCCCTGGCCGCCCCCGGACGATCTGGGCATGATGGCCCCATGACCTACGTCTACGACTTCTCCGAGGGCGGCAAGGACCAGAAGGACCTGCTCGGGGGCAAGGGCGCGAACCTTGCGGAGATGACCAACATCGGCCTGCCGGTCCCGCCGGGGTTCACGATCAGCACCGACGCCTGCCGGGCCTACCTGGAGCTGGGACGGGAGCCCGACGGGCTGGCGGACGAGGTCAGCGACCACCTGGAGCGCCTCGAGCGTTCGATGGGCAAGCGCCTCGGGCACCGCGACGACCCCCTGCTGGTGTCGGTGCGCTCGGGTGCGAAGTTCTCGATGCCGGGCATGATGGACACCGTCCTCAACGTCGGGCTCAACGACGAGTCCGTGCTCGGGCTGGCCGCCCGGGCCGGGGGCGACGAGCGCTTCGCGTTCGACTCCTACCGGAGGCTGCTGCAGATGTTCGGCGCCACGGTGCTCGGCATCGACGCCAACCGGTTCCACGACGAGCTGGACGCGCTCAAGGACGCGCGCGGCGTCAAGCAGGACATGGAGCTGTCCGCGGACGATCTGCGCGCGCTGGTGTCGACGTACCAGCAGCTGGTCGAGGCGGAGGCCGGCCGCCCCTTCCCCCAGGACCCCCGCGAGCAGCTGGACCTGGCCGTGCGCGCGGTCTTCGACTCCTGGAACACCGAGCGCGCGGTCCTGTACCGCCGCCAGGAGCGGATCCCCGGAGACCTCGGCACCGCGGTCAACATCTGCACGATGGTGTTCGGCAACGGCGGCGACGACTCCGGCACCGGGGTCGCCTTCACCCGGGACCCGGCCACGGGCGCGCAGGGTGTCTACGGCGACTACCTCCAGAACGCGCAGGGCGAGGACGTGGTGGCCGGCATCCGCAACACCGTCCCGCTCGCGGACCTCGGGCGGATCGACAAGAGGTCGTACGACGAGCTGCTGGACATCATGCGGAAGCTCGAGGAGCACTACCGGGACCTGTGCGACATCGAGTTCACGATCGAGCACGGCAAGCTCTGGATGCTGCAGACCCGGGTCGGGAAGCGGACCGCGGAGGCGGCGTTCAAGATCGCCTGCCAGCTCGTCGACCAGGGGCTGATCACCCTCGACGAGGCGGTGCAGCGGGTCAACGGGGCCCAGCTCGCCCAGCTGATGTTCCCCCGGTTCGACGCCGACGCCGACCGGACCCTGATCGCGACGGGGATGAACGCCTCGCCCGGCGCCGCGGTCGGCAGGGCGGTCTTCGACTCCTCGACCGCCGTGGAGTGGAGCGACCGCGGCGAGCGGGTGATCCTGGTCCGCCGGGAGACCAACCCCGACGACCTGAAGGGGATGGTCTGCTCGACCGGGATCCTGACCAGCCGCGGCGGCAAGACCTCGCACGCCGCCGTGGTGGCGCGGGGGATGGGCCGCACCTGCGTGTGCGGCGCGGACAGCCTCGACGTGGACGTGAAGGCGAAGCGGTTCACCTCCGCCGACGGCGTGACGGTCGAGCAGGGGGACGTCGTCTCCATCGACGGGACCACGGGCGAGGTCTTCGCCGGGGAGGTGCCGGTCAGGGACTCGCTGGTGGTGCGCTACTTCGAGGGCGACGAGGACACCGCCGACGACGAGCTGGTGCCCGCCGTGGCCCGGGTGATGAAGCACGCGGACGCCGCCCGCCGCCTCGGGGTGCGGGCGAACGCGGACACGCCGGAGGACGCCGCGCGGGCCCGCCGCTTCGGCGCCGAGGGCATCGGTCTGTGCCGCACCGAGCACATGTTCCTCGGTGAGCGCAAGGAGCTCGTCGAGCACCTGATCGTGGCGGAGACGCCCGAGGAGCAGGAGAAGGCGCTCTCCGCCCTGCTGCCGATGCAGCGCGACGACTTCGTCGGGATCCTCGAGGCGATGGACGGACTGCCGGTGACGATCCGGCTGATCGACCCGCCGCTGCACGAGTTCCTCCCCGACTACACCGACCTGGCCGTCGCGGTGGCCCTGGAGGACGAGCGCGGCAACGAGGACACCCTGCACCACAAGCTGCTCGACGCGGTCAAGCGGCTGCACGAGCAGAACCCGATGCTCGGGCTGCGCGGGGTGCGCCTCGGCATCGTGATCCCGGGGCTGTTCGCGATGCAGACCCGGGCGATCCTCGAGGCGGCGGCGCTGCGGACCAAGGCGGGCGGCGACCCGCGGCCGGAGATCATGATCCCGCTGGTCGGGGCGGTGCAGGAGCTCGAGCTGGTCAAGGCCGACATCATCCGGGTGGCCGCCGAGGTCGAGGACGAGAACGGCGTGGCTCTGACGTTCAAGGTCGGCACGATGATCGAGCTGCCGCGCGCGGTGATGACCGCCGGCGAGATCGCGCGGTCCGCGGAGTTCTTCTCCTTCGGCACCAACGACCTGACCCAGATGACCTGGGGGTTCTCGCGCGACGACGTCGAGGCCTCGTTCTTCGGCAGCTACCTGGAGAAGGGCATCTTCGGGGTCTCCCCGTTCGAGTCCCTCGACGTCGACGGGGTGGGGAAGCTGGTGAGCCACGCCGTCGAGCAGGGCCGCGCGACCCGTCCGGACCTGCACCTCGGGGTGTGCGGGGAGCACGGCGGCGACCCGGCCTCGATCCACTTCTTCGACGGCGTCGGGCTGGACTACGTGTCCTGCTCGCCCTTCCGGGTGCCGGTGGCGCGGCTGGAGGCGGGCCGCTCGCAGGCGGAGTCGGTCTCCGACACCGCGTGACGTGGACCTGACGTCATACGAAGTGGCTGCTGTGACGACCGGTTCGTATGACGTCCGGGGGTGCCGGGTCCTGGGCCGGCCCACGGGTCGCGCGTCGGTCAGGCGGTGACCGGCAGCGGCTCGCGGGCCGGTCCCGCCGTCGCCCGTCCACGGGTCAGCGACACCGCCACCCAGGCGAAGCCGACGAGCAGCAGGGCGTGCGCGACCACCCCGGTGGCGGTGCCGAGCTGCTCGAGCGCCTGGTCGGCGAAGGGGAACACCCCGATCAGCACGGCCGCCGGGCGCGGCAGGCCGGCCCGCCACACGGCGGCGGCCAGCGCCACCAACCCGACGGCGGTCCCGGCCAGGAACAAGATGACCAGCGGCGCGCCCACGGGGTTGGCGGACTGGTGGTCGAGCAGCCCGGCGACCTGCCCGAGCGGGACGCCGTCGCGGATCCCCTGCAGCTCGATGCCCTGGCCCAGCCGGATCCCGGCGAACCCCATGAGCCCGGGCACCGCCAGACCGGCAGCCACGCGCGACGCCCAGGGAGACCGGCCGACGGTCCTGGCCGCGAGACCGAGGATCGCGGGCAGCAGCAGCAGCGTGCCGAGCAGGCCGACGAGCACGGAGACGACGAACTGGCCCTCGTGCGCCCGGATGGCGACCAGGTCCGCCCGGGTGCCGGACGAGGGCAGCGGCGACAGCACCGCCTCGACGACCTCGCAGAGCGGCGCGACGACGAGCAGGACCGCGACAACCCGGGTGTTGAGCAGGCGCGGCGTGACGTCTTCCATGGTGTACCTCCTGGCGTCGGTGGGACTCCGAACGCTAGGCGGCGAGCCGCGGGCGCGGCTTCGGCCGCGCGGGCGGTCCGCCCTCGCCGGGGGGACGGTTCGAGCTCATCCGGACGCCGGTCGGCACTCATCCCGAAGAACGAGGCACGGGGCCGTCGTCCGGCTCTACATTGACTTGCGTGAGCCGCCTGTCACCACGCCTGCCGGTCGCGTCGCAGCGCACCGCCCCGCAACGGGCCGCGGGCACCGTGCCGGTCATCGACGTGCTGATCCCCGGCGGGCTTGCGGTGGCCGCGCTGCTCGACACCGCCGGAAGCGGGTCCCTGGTCCACCCGTGGACCGAGGTCTGGGCCGTGCTGACGACCGCGCCGATCGCGCTGCGCACGCGCGCGCCGTTGGTGATGGCGCTCACGGTCGCGGTCGGCCTCGTCGGCTACGCCGCCATGCCCGCCACCGGCACCCCGATGTGGTGCTTCCTCGGTGTGCTCGTCATCGGATTCTCGGTCGGAGCGCACCTCGACGGACGCCGCCGGTGGGTCGGGCTCGCGGTCCTCGTCGCGTCCACGTACGCCGTGCAGCTGATCGACGCCGCCCGTGGGATCGACGAGCTGACCTGGGGCGAGGTCTACCTCACCCCACCCGTGATCATCCTTGCCCCGGCCTTCGCCGGGTGGCTGCTCCAGCGGTCGCGGCGACAGACCGCGGACGTCCGGCGACTGGCCGCCGAGCTCGCCGCCGAGCGGGACCGGCACGCCGAGACAGCCGCGCTGGCCGAGCGGAGCCGGATCGCCCGCGAGCTGCACGACGTGATCTCGCACTCGGTCAGCGTGATGGTCGTGCAGGCCGGCGCGGCCGAGAACATGATCGCGCCCGACGACCCGGCGCGCGCTGCGGTGCGGGCCGTCCGTGACACCGGCCGCGAGGCCCTCGCCGAGCTGCGCCGTCAGCTCGGCCTGCTCCGTGACGGCGCCGACCGCTCCGCCGCACCGATGCCCGCACTGCGGGACCTGCCGCGGCTGGCCGACTCGATGGCGGCGGACCTCGAGACGGTCGGCGACGTCGCCGGCATCGACCTGCCCGGACTCGAGCTGGCCGCCTACCGGGTGGTGCAGGAGGCGCTCACGAACGCCCGCCGGCACGCAAACGGCGGTCCGGTGCGGGTGCGCCTCACGAGACGCGCGGACGAGCTGGAGGTGACGGTGCTGGACGAGGGTGGCGGCCCCGCCGCCGAGGCCATGGACGGCGCCGGCCACGGGCTCGTCGGGTGCGGAACGGTGGCGCTCTACGGCGGCTCGGTCGAGGCCGGGCCGCGGCGCGACGGGCCCGGCTGGCGGGTCCGCGCGCGGCTCCCGTTGGCCGGGCCGGTGACCCGTCTGGTGATCGCCGACGACCAGACCCTGGTCCGCGGCGGTTTCCGGCTGATCGCTGCAGCAGAGGAGGACTTCGAGGTCGTCGCCGAGGCCGGCCGACGGCGGCCCAGGCGGTCGAAGCTCGTCCGGCGACCACCGCCCCGACGTGGTGCTGATGGACATCCGGATGCCGGGCTCGACGGGCTCGCGGCCACCGGCAGGTTCTTCGCCGCTGCCCGCACCTGCCGCGTGGTGCTGGTGCTGACCACGTTCGACGTGGACGACTACGTCGTCGACGCCCTGCGGCTGGGCGCGAGCGGCTACCTCCTCAAGGACGTCGAGCCCGACGACCTGGTCCGGGCTGTGCGGCAGGTGGCGGCGGGGGACATGCCGCTGGCCCCGGCGGTGCTGGACCGGCTCGTGTCGTCGTACGTCGCCGCCGGCGTCCGGCGAGACCCACGGCTGGACCGGCTCAGCCGCCGGGAGACGCAGGTGCTCACCCTGCTCGGCTGCGGGATGACCAACGCGGAGATCGCCGGCGAGCTCTTTCTCAGCCTGCCCACCGTGAAGACCCACGTGGCCGGCGTGCTCGCCAAGCTCGACCTACGAGACCGGTGCAGGCCGCCCTCTTCGCCCGCGAGCAGCGGCTGCAGGCCGAACGCTGAACGACGCCCGGGACGTCATACGAAGTGGCTGCTACTGCGACCAGCTCGTTTGACGTCCGGGGTGGCCGACCGACGCCTGGGACGCTCAAGCCGGCTGGCCCCGGTGGTCATGGGACCGCTCGCCCAGCAGGGCGGCGGTCAGGAACAGCACGCCGACGAGCAGCAGCGGCAGGACGACCACGCCGCTGGAGCCGCCGAGCAGCGCGCCGGCGCTCGGGCCAGCACCCGGGCCGGCACGGTGCCCGACGGTGCCCAGCAGGGTGGCGACCAGCTGCGTCGCGGCCAGTCCGACCAGCAGCCGCCCTGCGAGACCCGGCCGGCGGAGCCCGAGGAACCCCAGCGGCACCGCGGTAGCGAACACCGCGATCGCGGCGACCGGGCCCCAGGAGTCGCGCGGCACCAGCCCGAGCAGCGCGTCGAGCACCGTGCCGAGCGCCACCAGGACGGCCACGGCCGGCAGCACCCGCCCCGCCCGCTCCGGCGCGAGCAGCACGAGCCCGACCAGGGCGAGCATCGGCACCGTCCAGGCCGCGACCAGCCCGGCGGCGGCCCAGCCGCCGGGGTCGGTGAAGGTCTCCCCGGCCACGAACAGGGTGCCGAGTGCACCGAATGTCGTCATCAGGGCGACGGCGGACCGGCGTAGCGCCTGGGCGGAGCGAGGCATGACCGACCTCCTCACTCTCAGTCGACCCCCGAACGGTGCCGTGGGCCAGGGCCGGGAGTCGTTGACCGGGCCGCCGATGGTCCCGTGCACCGTCTCGTGCGGGGCCGCCGCGGCCCGGCGCGACCCGGGTGGGAAACCGGGGTGCGGCCGTCGCACCCCTCGGGGACAATCGGACCCCATGGGACACGTGGACGTCGCAGGGATCCGCTACGAGCTGCCGGACGGCCGGGTGCTGCTCGACGACGTGTCGTTCCGGGTGGGGGAGGGCGCCAAGGTCGCGCTCGTCGGGGCGAACGGCGCCGGCAAGACCACCCTGCTGCGGATCATCACCGGTGACCTGGCGCCGCACGCCGGCTCGGTGACCCGCTCCGGCGGGCTGGGCGTGATGCGGCAGATGGTCGGCAGGGGGTGCGGGCCGGACGGGTGCTCGACGCCGCGCCGCTCCGACGCCACCGTGCACGACCTGCTGCTGTCGGTCTCCCCGCCCCGGGTGCGCCAGGCGGCCGCCGAGGTGGACGCCTGCGAGCTGGCGCTGATGGACACCGACGACGAGAAGACCCAGATGAGGTACGCCGCGGCGCTCGCGGAGTGGGCCGACGCCGGCGGCTACGACGTCGAGGTGGTCTGGGACGTCTGCACGACCGCGGCGCTCGGGGTGCCCTACGACCGGGCGAAGCACCGCGAGCTGACCACGCTGTCCGGCGGCGAGCAGAAGCGGCTGGTGCTGGAGTTCCTGCTCCGCGGCCCCGACGAGGTGCTGCTCCTCGACGAGCCGGACAACTTCCTCGACGTGCCGGGCAAGACCTGGCTGGAGGAGCGGATCAACGAGTCGCCGAAGACGATCCTGTTCATCAGCCACGACCGCGAGCTGATGGACAACACCGCGACCCGGGTGGTCACCGTCGAGCTCGGTGCCGCCGGGAACACCGCGTGGACGCACCCGGGCGGGTTCGCGAGCTACCACGAGGCCCGGCGGGCCCGGTTCGCCCGGTTCGAGGAGCTGCGCAGGCGCTGGGACGAGGAGCACGCCAAGCTGCGGGCGCAGATGCTGATGTACAAGCAGAAGGCGGCCTACAACTCCGACATGGCCTCGCGCTACCAGGCCGCGCAGACCCGGCTGCGCAAGTTCGAGGAGGCCGGGCCGCCGACCGCGCAGCCGCGCGAGCAGCAGGTCAGGATGCGGCTCACGGGCGGCCGCACCGGCAAGCGGGCGGTGGTCTGCGAGCAGCTGGAGCTGACCGGGCTGATGAAGCCGTTCGACCTGGAGGTCTGGTACGGCGAGCGGGTGGCCGTGCTCGGCTCGAACGGCTCCGGCAAGTCGCACTTCCTGCGGCTGCTGGCGGCCGGCGGCAGCGACCCCGACGTCGAGCACCGGCCGGTCGGGGACGTGCCGGTCGCGCCGGTCGAGCACACCGGCCGGGCCCGGCTCGGGGCGCGGGTGCGGCCGGGCTGGTTCGTGCAGACCCACGAGCACCCCGAGCTGGTCGGCCGGACGCTGCTGGAGATCCTGCACCGCGGCGACGAGCACCGCGAGGGGCTGCCCCGGGAGCCCGCGGCGCGCGCGCTGGACCGCTACGAGCTCGCGCACGCCGCCGAGCAGCGCTTCGACTCGCTGTCCGGCGGTCAGCAGGCCCGGTTCCAGATCCTGCTGCTCGAGCTGTCCGGGGCCACCCTGCTGCTGCTCGACGAGCCGACGGACAACCTCGACGTCGAGTCGGCCGAGGCGCTCGAGGAGGGGCTGGAGGCCTTCGAGGGCACGGTGCTGGCGGTCACCCACGACCGGTGGTTCGCCCGCGGCTTCGACCGGTTCCTGGTGTACGGCGCCGACGGGTCGGTCTACGAGTCCGACGGGCCGGTGTGGGACGAGGGCCGGGTGCAGCGGGCCCGCTGAGGGGCTCCTTCGGGCTATTGCCGCGCGGGGAATGCCGTGGCAGGGTCTGCGGACCGGGTCCGCGCGACCCGCCGGTAGACGGGGGCCGTAGCCACAGCGAACCGAGGTGCACCGTGACCGCAACACCGCCCGAACCCCGCTTCGTCGACGACCGGTTGTCGTGGTGGGCCGACCACACGCCCGACGCCGAGGCGATGCGCTACCTGGACCGGAGCTGGAGCTGGGCCGCCTGGGACGACCGGGTGCGGCGGGCGGCCGGTGGGCTGCGCGCCCTGGGCGTCGGCCGCGGGGACGTGGTCGCCTTCTTCGACAAGAACCACCCGGCCTGCGTGGAGGTCTCGCTGGCGGCGGGCTCGCTGGGCGCGGCGAACGCGATCGTCAACTGGCGGCTCGGCGGGCGACGAGGTCGAGTACGCCGTGAACGACTCCGGCGCCCGGGTGCTGTTCGTCGGCACCGAGCTGATGCCGGTGGTGTCCTCGGTGCGGGACCGGCTCGCCCGGGTCGAGCACGTGATCGAGGTGACCCCCGACGGCGGCCCCGCCGACGCGTACGACGCCTGGCTGGCCGGCTCGGAGCCGCTGGCCCGGCCGGAGACCACGGACCCGGAGGACGTGTGCCTGGTGATGTACAGCTCCGGCACCACCGGCCGACCCAAGGGCGTGATGCTCACGCACACCAACATGGTCCGGCACACCCTCAACGCCCACGAGGGCTGGGGCTTCGACCCCGGCGACAAGAACCTGGTCGCGATGCCGCTGTTCCACGTCGGCGGCTCGTCGTACATCCTGTTCGGGATCCACGACGGGGTGCCGAGCGTGATGACCCGCGACCCCGACGGCGCGTCGCTGGCGGGCTGCGATCATGCAGGGCGCGAACCGGACCTTCCTGGTGCCCGCGGTGCTCGCGCAGGTGCTGCAGTCCGGGCCGGACGCGACCGCGCTATTCGGCAGGCTGAAGACCTACTGCTACGGCGCGTCGCCGATGCCGCTGCCGCTGTTGCGGGCGGCCATGGAGGCCTGGCCGGACACCGAGTTCATCCAGGTCTACGGGCTCACCGAGGTGGCCGGGGTGATCACGCACCTGATGCCCGACGCACACCGGGACGCCGCGCACCCGGAGCGGCTGGTGAGTGCCGGCCAGGTGATCCCCGAGGGCGAGCTGCGGGTGGTCGACCCCGGGACGCTCGCGGACGTGCCGACCGGCGCGGCCCGGCGAGCTGTGGTTCCGGACCCCCCAGCTGATGAAGGGGTTCCTCAACAAGCCCGAGGAGACCGCTGCGGTCATCACCGAGGACGGCTGGTTCCGCACCGGTGACCTCGGGCGGGTGGACGCGGACGGTTTCGTCTACGTCGAGGACCGGCTCAAGGACATGATCATCAGCGGTGGTGAGAACGTCTACTCCCCGGAGGTCGAGCGGGTGCTCGCCGAGCACCCCGCCGTCGCCGAGGTCGCGGTGATCGGGGTGCCGGACGACGCCTGGGGAGAGGTGGTCAAGGCCGTGGTCTCGCTCCGCCCGGACACCGCGGCGTCGTCCGAGGAGCTGATCGAGTGGTGCCGGGAGCGCCTCGCGCACTTCAAGTGTCCGCGCAGCGTGGACGTACTGGACGCGCTGCCCCGCAACCCCACCGGGAAGATCCTCAAGCGCAGCCTGCGGGCGCCGTACTGGCAGGGCCGGGAGCGCTCCGTGGTCTGAGGGTCGTGCCGTTACCTCGCGGACCGGTCCAGACCGGGCCTTTCGGCCCTGCCGGCACCTCGGCCGCGCGTGTGATCCTCGATCCGAGCCGCCGCTCGCGCGGTTCTTCCCCGAACCGCAGCAGAGTGGAGCCGCCATGCACAACCACGTCGGTGCCCGTGTCTTCTCCCCGGCGCGTGACGAGGTCGCCGCCGCCGCGATGGTCGCGCACAACCACACGACCCTGCAGACCCTGCGCGGCCACGTCGACGCGCTGGTGACGGTGGTGTCGGCGCGCGGGGAGAGCCTGGCCGCGACGCGCTACGTGCTGGACGGGCTGCTCGACTGGTGCCGGGGCGAGCTGCTGCCGCACGCGCGGGCGGAGGAGAGCACCCTCTACCGGACCGCGTGCGTCACCGAGCAGGGGACGATGCTGGTCGAGGCGATGCTCGAGGAGCACCGGACCATCGTCCGGACCGTCGAGGACCTGGCGCGCGTCGCGGACCCGGTCCGGGCGGTGGCCGTGGCCGGCGCGCTGGAGGCGTTGGTGGCCGGCCATCTGGCCAAGGAGAACGACCAGCTGCTGCCGCTGCTGGTGCGCTCCCCCTACATCGCCCTGGCCGAGGCGCTCGACGGGCTCGAGGAGCTGGTCGGGCTCGAGCGCGACGCGGTCCGCCCGTAGCGCCGGCGCGCCGACGCGGCCGGCAGCCGACCGCGAGGACCGCGCAGGCTAGGGCGGCCCCAGCGGCAGTCCGCGGCGGCGGAGGTCCTCGCGGAGGTGGCCGGTGTCGGTGAACACGATCGCGTCCATCCCGGCGGCCGCCGCCGCGGCTACGTTGGCGGGGCTGTCGTCGACGAAGACGCACTGCTCGAGCGGGACACCGGCGCGCCGGCGCAGCACCTCGAAGATCGCCGGGTCCGGCTTGGCCACGCCCTCCTCGCCGGAGACCACGATGTCGTCGAACAGCTCCAGGAAGGCGTAGCGCTCCCGGGCGTGCGGGAACGTCTCCGCGGACCAGTTGGTGAGCGCGAGCAGGGGCACCCCGGCGCGGTGCAGCTCCTCGAGGACCGCGACGGTGTCCTCGACCGGGCCGACCAGCGAGTGCGCGAAGTGGGCGCGGTAGCCGCGCACGTGCGGCGCCCAGTGCGGGTGGCTGCGGGCCGCCGCCTCCTCCGCCTCGTCCCAGGGACGTCCGGCGTCCAGGGCGTGGTTCCAGCTGCCGAAGTCGAAGTCGTCGGCGGTGAGGAAGCGGGCGGCCTCGCGCTCCCCGACGGCCGCCGCGACGGCCGGGTGCGGGTCCCAGCGGATCAGCACGTTGCCGAGGTCGAACACCACGGTGCGTCTCATGACCCCGACCGTAGCGAGGTGTCGTGGGCCGGCCCGGCGACGCCGTACTCCCCGGGGCCGGGGGTGCTGCCCGGGGAAAACCAACGCTCCCCGTGGCAAGAAGTCCACGGGGAGCGGGAGATTACCAAGGGACCCTGGTAATCGTGGGGAACCGGCGGGTCACTTCCAGCGCTCGGAGGCGGGCACGAAGTCCAGCTGCCGGGCGCCGGTGTAGATCTGCTTGGGGCGCGCGATCTTCTGCTCCTTGTCCTGGACCAGCTCCAGCCACTGGGCCAGCCAGCCCGGCGTCCGGCCGATCGCGAACAGCACGGTGAACATCTCCGGCGGGAACTGCAGCGCCTCGTAGATCAGCCCGCTGTAGAAGTCCACGTTGGGGTAGAGCTTGCGCTGCACGAAGTAGTCGTCCTCGAGGGCGATCTTCTCCAGCTCGAGGGCGATGCGCAGCAGCGGGTTGACCCCGGTGACCTCGAAGACGTCGTCGGCGGCCTTCTTGATGATCTTCGCCCGCGGGTCGTAGTTCTTGTAGACCCGGTGCCCGAAGCCCATCAGGCGCTCCTTGCCGTTCTTCACGCCCTCGATGAACTCGGGGACCTTGTCCACCGAGCCGATCCGGCGCAGCATCTTCAGCACCGCCTCGTTGGCGCCGCCGTGCAGCGGGCCGTACAGCGCCGCGATGCCGGCGGCGGTCGCCGAGTAGGGGTCGACCTGGCTGGACCCGACCGAGCGGACCGCGTTCGTCGAGCAGTTCTGCTCGTGGTCGGCGTGCAGGATGAACAGCACGTCGAGGGCCCGCACCAGCCGCTCGTCGGCCTCGAACTTCTTCTCGCTCATCTTGAACAGCATCGCGAGGAAGTTGGCGGTGTAGCTGAGGTCGTTGTCGGGGTACACGTACGGCTTGCCCTGCGCGTGCCGGAACGACCAGGCGCCCAGGGTCGGCATCTTGGCGATCAGCCGGACGATCTGCATGTGCCGGTTGTCGGCGTCGGCGATGTTGCGCGACTCGGGGTAGAAGGTGGAGAGCGCGCCGACCGAGGCCAGCAGCATCCCCATCGGGTGGGCGTCGTAGCGGAAGCCCTCCATGAAGCGGCGGACGTTCTCGTGCACGAAGGTGTGGTAGGTGATCTCGTGCACCCAGGAGTCGTACTGGTCCTTGGTTGGCAGCTGGCCGTGGATCAGCAGGTACGCGACCTCGAGGTACGTCGAGTTCTCGGCGAGCTGCTCGATGGGGTAGCCGCGGTACTCGAGGATGCCCCGGTCGCCGTCGATGAACGTGACCGCGCTGCGGCAGGAGGCGGTGTTCACGAAGCCCGGGTCGTAGACCGCGAGGCCGGGGGTGTCCTCCGCCACCTTGATCTGGCCGATGTCGGCGGCCTTGATCGCGCCGTCGAGGATGGGGACGTCGTACTCCTGGCCGGTGCGGTTGTCGCGGACGGTGAGGGTTTCGCCGGCCCTGGTGGTGTCGGTCGTGCTGGAAGCAGTGGCCGTGTCGTCGGTCACGTCGGCTCCTCGCTCTTGAAGGCCCGGCCCGTGCACGGCCGGTGGGCGTGCGCGCCGGGGGCGTCGTCACTATGCGGTTCGGTTGATCACCCGCTAACTTATGCCTCATCCCCCTGCGGTGTGAAACCGGGGCCGTTTTGACCCAGCGCTCGCGGCGCCGTTATTCTGGACCGTCGCGGCCGCCCCGCGTGTGCTCGTCTGCTTGCGACGAGGTTCCCGCAGCGTGGCGCCCGGCTCGTGCAAGCGGGCCAGACCACAGACAAACCGTTCTCGATCAGAAGGCAATGACCGTGCGTACGTACAGCCCGAAGCCCGCTGACATCCAGCGTGAGTGGCACGTCATCGACGCCACCGACGTGGTGCTCGGACGCCTCGCCGTCCAGACCGCGACGCTGCTTCGCGGTAAGCACAAGCCGACCTTCGCCCCGCACGTGGACGGCGGCGACTTCGTCATCGTCGTCAACGCGGAGAAGGTGGCCCTGTCCGGCGACAAGGCCACCAAGAAGATGGCGTACCGGCACTCCGGCTACCCGGGGGGCCTGTCGTCCACCCCGTTCGGCGAGCTCCTCGAGAAGGACCCCCGCCGCGCGATCGAGAAGGCCGTCTGGGGGATGCTCCCGAAGAACCGGCTCGGCCGCCAGATGCTGAAGAAGCTCAAGGTGTACGCCGGCCCCGAGCACCCGCACCAGGCCCAGAAGGCCACGCCCTACGAGATCACCCAGATCTCCCAGTAACGCACACCCATCTTTTCGAAGAGCATCTGCAGCGAGGATCATCCGTGACTGAAAGCACCGGCCCAGTGGCAACCGAAGGGGTCGAGGAGACCTACAAGGCAAACGAGCAGGGCGTCGCCTACAGCTCGGAGAGCGCGCCCTCGGAGGACGCGCCCGCACGCCCGGCCACCATCGCCCCCGCGTCGGCGACCGGCCGCCGCAAGGAGGCCGTGGCGCGGGTCCGCCTCGTCCCCGGCACCGGCCAGTGGACCGTCAACGGTCGCGCGTTGGACTCCTACTTCCCGAACAAGCTGCACCAGCAGGTCGTCAACGAGCCGTTCGTGAACACCGACCTGGTGGGCCGGTTCGACGTGATCGCGCGCATCCACGGCGGCGGCATCACCGGCCAGGCCGGTGCGCTGCGGCTGGGCGTGGCCCGCGCGCTCAACGCCGTCGACGTCGAGGCGAACCGTCCGTCGCTGAAGAAGGCCGGCCTGCTCACCCGGGACGCCCGCGCCATCGAGCGCAAGAAGGCCGGCCTGAAGAAGGCCCGCAAGGCTCCGCAGTACAGCAAGCGCTGATCCGGGGACGTCTTACGTGGGACGTCTCTTCGGCACCGACGGTGTCCGCGGTGTGGCGAACGGTCAGCTGACCGCCGAGCTCGCCGTGGACCTCTCGGTCGCCGCTGCACACGTGCTCGGTGAGGCCGGTGCGTTCCGCGTCGGCGGGGAGCACCGGCCCGTCGCCGTCGTGGCCCGGGACACGCGCATCTCCGGCGAGTTCCTCGAGGCCGCCGTGGTTGCCGGGCTGGCCTCCGCCGGGGTCGACGTGCTGCTGCTCGGCGTGCTGCCGACCCCCGGCGCGGCGTACCTGACCGCCTTCTTGGAGGCGGACCTCGGGGTGATGATCTCCGCCAGCCACAACCCGATGCCCGACAACGGCATCAAGTTCCTGGCCCGCGGGGGCGTCAAGCTCGATGACGCCATCGAGGCTGCCATCGAGCAGCGGCTGCGCGAGCCGTGGGACCGGCCGACCGGAGCCGCGGTGGGGCGGGTGCGCGCCTACGAGTCCGCGGTGGCCGAGTACGCGCGGCACCTGGTCTCCACGTTGCCGCGCCGGCTGGGCAGGGACACGTCCGGGTCGTCCCGCCCGTTGCGGGTGGTCCTCGACTGCGCCCACGGGGCCGCGTCCGCCGCCGGCCCGCTGGCGCTGCGCGAGGCGGGCGCCGAGGTGGTGGCGATCTGCGCCGAGCCGGACGGGCTGAACATCAACGACGGCTGTGGCTCCACCCACCTCGAGGTGCTGCAGCGCGCCGTGCTCGAGCAGGGCGCCGACGTCGGCTTCGCGCTCGACGGTGACGCAGACCGGTGCCTCGCGGTCGACCACGTGGGGAACGTCGTGGACGGCGACCAGCTGATGGCGATCCTCGCGCTGGCCATGCGCGACGCGGGCACGCTCAAGGACGACACCGTGGTCGTCACCGTGATGAGCAACCTGGGGTTCGTGCAGGCGCTGAGCCGGGAGAGCGTCGAGGTGCGCCGGACCAAGGTCGGCGACCGCTACGTGCTCGAGACGATGAAGTCGCACGGCTTCACGCTCGGCGGCGAGCAGTCCGGGCACGTGATCATGAGCCGGCACGCCACCACCGGCGACGGCATCCTGACCGCGCTGCAAGTGCTCGCCCGGATGGACGAGAAGGGCGCCTCGCTGGCAGAGCTGGCGGGCGTGATGACCCGGTTGCCCCAGGTCCTGGTGAACGTCCCGGACGTGGACAAGTCCCGCGCCGAGGAGCATCCCGCCGTGGCGGCGGCCGTGGGCGAGGCGGAGGCCGAGCTCGGCGAGAGCGGCCGGGTGCTGCTGCGGCCCTCCGGCACCGAGTCGCTGGTGCGGGTGATGGTCGAGGCGGCCACCGCCGAGGAGGCCGAGCTGGTCGCCGCGCGCCTCGCCGACGTCGTACGACGCGAGCTCGCCCTCTGACGCACCCGGCGAAAACCGGGTGCGGCGGAGGCGCCGGGTTCCTAGGCTGCTCCCTCGTGGAGGTACGCGAGGTCGACCCGGCCGACGAGGCACTGGTCCACCGGTGGTGGGAGCTGGCGAACGAGGTCGACCACGTCGACCGGCCGTGGAGCTGGTTCATGGCCCGGGAGACGGCGGTCGCGACCTTCCGGACGCCGAGCACGATCTGGGACCGGAGGCTGCTCGGCGCCTTCGAGGACGACGCGATGGTGGCCGGCGCGCACGTGCAGCTGCCGCTGCGGGACAACACCCACGTCGGGAACGTCTGGGTGTTCGCCCCGCCGGGGGTGCGCAGGCGGGGCCTCGGCTCCGCCCTGCTGGGGGCCGCCCTCGCGCGGGTCCGGGAGTGCGGCCGGGACACCGTGTTCGCGCAGGTGATGGTGCCCCGGGGCTGCGACGCGCCCGGGCTGGCGTTCGCGAAGCGGCACGGGTTCGTCCCGGGGCTCACCGAGGTGACCAGGATCGCGGACCTGGCGGCCACGGAGGCCGACTGGTCCGCGCTCGCTTCCGAGGCGGCCGGGCATCACGCCGGCTACCGGCTGGTGACCTACCACGACGTGGTGCCGGACGAGCTGGTCGAGGGGTACTGCGCGCTCAACGAGTCCTTCAACGACGAGGCGCCGACCGGTGACCTGGACGTGGAGCGCGAGGTCTACGACGTGGCGCGGGTGCGCGAGAAGGAGCGGGTGTTCCGGGCCACCAACCGGTCCGAGGTGGGCACGGTCGCGGTCGCTCCGGACGGCACGCTGGTCGGGTACACCGAGCTGGTGGTGAGCGGCGACTCCCCCGACCGGGCGGTCCAGGGCGGCACCCTGGTCCGCCCCGGGCATCGCGGGCGCCGGCTGGGGCTGGCCATGAAGGTCGCCAACCAGCAGGCGCTGCGTGCCCGGTTCCCGTCGGCACGACGGGTGATCACCGGCAACGCCGACGGGAACGTGCACATGAACGCCGTCAACGACCGGCTCGGCTTCCGCGAGGTCGAGGACTGCGTCGAGCTGCAGCGGAAGGTCGGGAGCGGATGACGCTGGACATCCGGCCGCTCGACCCGGCCGACGCCGAGGCGATGGCCGCCTTCCACGCGACCTACCACGCGGCGAACGTGTTCGGCCGCGAGTACAGCACGCCGTGGATGCTGGAGGAGATGCGCGCGGACTTCCTGGGCGAGCGCAGCGGCGAGCGCGCGCTGGGGTTCAGCGGGTACGCCGACGGGCGGGTCGTGGTCGTCGGGATGATCTGGCTGCCGCTCAAGGACAACCTGCACCTGGCCAACGTCGAGGTCTGCACCCACCCCGAGCACCGCACCCGCGGCCACGGGACGGCGATGCTGGAGCACCTGACCGTCCTGGCCCGGGCGGAGGGCCGGCGGACGCTGACCAGCGAGGCGGCCACGCCGTACGACGGCCCCGTCGACGGGGCCGGCCACCCGAACGCCGACTTCCTCACCCACCGCGGCTTCACCTTCGGGCTCGGCGACGTGATGCGGGTGCTCGACCTGCCGGCCGACACGACGATGCTGCGGCGGCTCGCCGACGACGCGGCCCCGCACCACGCCGACTACACGCTGCGTCAGTTCAAGGGGCCGGTCCCCGACGACATCCTGGAGCCGTTCGGACACCTCATCGCCGCGTTGATGACCGAGGCGCCGATGGGGGAGATGGAGCTCGAGCGCGAGGTCTTCGACCCCGAACGGATCCGCACCGACGAGCAGGTCTTCGCCGCGTCGGGGCGCACCAAGTTCACCACCGTCGCGGTGGCCCCGGACGGCGCCCTGGTCGCCTACTCCGAGCTGGTGGTGCCCCGCCACGACCCCGAGCGGGTCTACCAGTGGGGCACCCTGGTGCTGCCCGAGCACCGCGGCCACCGGCTCGGGATGGCCACCAAGGCCCGCAACCTGCTCTGGCTGCAGCGCGAGCACCCCGCCACCGGCCTGCTGGTCACCTTCAACGCCGAGGTGAACGGCCCGATGATCGCGGTGAACGAGGCGATGGGGTTCCGGCCGGTCGAGCGGCTCGGGGAGTTCCAGAAGAAGCTCGAGTAGGCCGCAAACCCGGCCGAACTGTGCCATCGTGGTGAAACCCGACAGGTCCGGTCCGAGGCGGTGGTGCTCCGGTGGCCAACGGCGACTTCGCCGACGCGCTCGCCGCTGCTCGTCGAGGCGACGAGCAGGCCTTCGTGACGCTGTTCCGGTCCGTCCAGCCCCTGCTGCTGCGCTACCTGCGGACCGTGGGCGGCGCCCTCGCGGAGGACGTGGCCGCCGACACCTGGGTGGACGTGGTGCGCGGCCTGCACCGGTTCAGCGGGGACGAGCAGGGCTGGCGCGCCTGGGTGTTCACGATCGCCCGGGCCCGGCTGCGCGACGAGCAGCGCCGGGCCGCCCGGCGTCCGGTGCCCGTCGACAGCGACGCGCAGCTCGCCTGGCGGCCGGATCCGGGCGACGTGCACGACTCGGTCGAGGAGACCCTGACCACCACGGCCGCGCTGCGGCTCGTCGCCCGGCTCCCACGCGAGCAGGCGGAGGTGGTGCTGCTACGGCACGTGGTCGGACTCGACGTCGAGCACACCGCCCGGATCGTGGGCAAGCGCCCCGGCACGGTTCGGGTGACGGCGCACCGCGGGCTCCGCAGGCTGGCCGAGCTGTGCCGGACGGACCCCGGGGTGCGCCCGGAAGCAGAGCAGGTCCACGCCGGTAACGCATCCGAGGTCTCGTTCGATAAGTGAGGTGACATGACCATTCACCAGTGGCGCGCAGACGCGGACCCGGCATCCGAGGAGCCGGTCGCGTCCCTGCTGCGCGCAGCCGCATCGCCGGCCGCACCCGGTCCGCAGCCCGGCGAGGAGTCGGCGCTCGCGGAGTTCCGCGCCACCGGGCCCACCCCACGGAGGTTCTCCATGCTCTCGTCGACCACCCCGGTCCGCGCCGCGCTCGCGGCGGCCGTCAGTGGGGGCGTGCTGCTCACCGGCGGTGTCGCGGCCGCCGCGACGGGCACCCTGCCCGGCGCCGCCCAGGACACGGCGCACACCATCCTGGGGCAGATCGGGGTCGCGGTCCCCGGCGCCGACGAGCACGCCTCCGGCCACGCCGACCAGCGCGGCCCGCAGACCACGACGACGGACACCGAGGGCACCGGGACGGACTCCCCGGACGCCACGGGTGACGGCGACGCCACGGGTGACGGCACGCAGCAGCCCAGCGACGCCGCCGGCAAGGGCGCAGAGATCTCCGACCTGGCGAAGACCACCGATGCCACCGGCGTGGACAAGGGCGCCGAGATCTCGACCCTCGCCTCGGAGGGCAAGAGCCAGGCGGGCCAGCACGGCACCGCGGGCACCCCGTCCGACCACGCCTCGCGGGGCCAGGCGCACAAGCCGACCACGACGCCGGCCACCCCGACGAAGCCGTCGCACCCGTCCGGCAGCTCCGACGACAGCTCCGACGGCACCGACGGCACCGACGGCAGCGGCGGCGCCGGCGGCAGCAGCGGCACCGGTCAGGCGTCCGGCCACGCGCACCACGCGACCGGCTCGGGCCAGGCGTCGGCCGACAGCCACCGGCCCTGACCGCCGGACGGGAGCGGCCTAGTAGTCCCGCTCCCGGATGATCTCCTCGACGACCTGCGGGGGTTCGGTCGGGTCGGTGTGCTCCTCGACCCGACGGACCACTCGTTCCCGCTGGGCTCCGTGGCGGGCGTGCGCGATCACCGCGGCGCCGGCGAGCATCAGGATCAGCCCGGCGACGCCGAGGTTGATCCCGGGCACGTCGTCATCGATCGCGAAGGCCAGGATCGCCCCCACCACCAGGAGAAAGACACCGGCACCCACGGGGCACCCACCTTCCAGTCGGGAAACGTCCGGGGACGTGTACCCCGAGGCGACCGGATCCATGCCGGGCACCCGCAACCCGACAATTGTGCTGGTGTGACGCCGAGAACGCGGTCAGGCAGGTCAGAACAGCACAATTGTCGGCGTCCGGCCCGCGTCCGGCCCGCGTCCGGCCCGCGTCCGGCGCCGCGTCCGGCCCGCGTCCGGCACGGCCGGGTCAGGTTCAGGGCCGGGTGCCGGCGAGGTACGCCTCGAGCAGCTCGGGGAGGATCCTCGGGGTGTGCACCTCGAGGTCCGGGGGCTCGTCGTCGACGAGGGCACCGTACGGCGACAGCTCGAGGTCCGACGCGGTGACCCGGTAGCGGCGCGTCTCGTCCAGCCGCTCGCCGGCGACGAAGATCGCCTCGTCCTCGAGGTGCGCGCCCACGAAGTGCAAGAAGCCGCGGGGCCGGCCCCGGAAGCTCCGGGGCGTGGTCGTCGCGAAGTCCTCGGACAGCCCGCGCAGGAACATGGTGCGGATCTCGGCGCCGGTCAAGGTGCCGGTGGCGAGGTTGCCCGGTGAGCTCGTCGCGGTCCAGACGTCGTGGCGGGTCACCGTCCCGGCGGGCAGCCCGGCCGTGCAGTGGCCGCCGATCAGCACCGCCAGGTCGGCGGGGCGGTGGTCGAGCAGGGCGGAGGCGACCAACCGGGCGACCGGGCTGTCGCCCACCTCGGCCGCGGTCACCGGCTCGGGGAGCGCACCCACCGGCTCGGCCATCCAGGCCGCCAGGTCCCGCTCGCAGGCGGCCAGCTCGGTGAGCACCGCAGGGTCGGCAGGCGCCGTCTCGGGGACCGCCTCGAGGCTCATCTCGACGACCCGGACGCCGTCCGGCTCGACCTCGACGAGGATCCGGCCCAGGTGCTCCGCGTGGCAGCCGGCCTGTGCGATCGGGACACCCTGGCTGCGGTCGCCCTCGTGCAGCAGGTCGTGGGTGTGCCCGCCGACCACCACGTCGACGCGCCCGCGCAGCGCCCAGCTCAGCCCCCGGTCGTGGTGGATGCCGGCGTGGCTGAGCAGCACCACGACGTCGGCCCCCCGGGCACGGAGGGCGTCCGCCTCCCGCCGTACGGCGCTCACCCGGCCGCGCTCGCGCACGCCGAACGCGTCGTACTGCGCGTAGTAGTCGGTGATGCCGAGGACGCCGACCCGCAGCCCGCCCGCATGCAGCATCGTCGAGGGGGCGGCGCCCGCCGGGGTCGCGCCGTCCACCTCGAGGTCGCACACCAACGGCGGGGCACCGAGCGCCTCGGCGTAGCGCGGCAGCAGCGCGGGGCCGTAGCGCAGCAGGCCGCCGTTGCCGGCCACCGCCGCGTCCACGTCGGCCGCGCCGAGCAGCCGCCAGCCGGCCACCCCGAAGGTCATCGCGGACAGCCGGACGCTGGTGTCCTCGACGTCGCCGCCGTCGAGCAGCAGCACCGGGTGCGTGGCGGCGTCCCGGATGGCCCGGGCCCGCGCGCTCAGCCTGGCCAGGCCGTCGAACCGGCCGTGGACGTCGTTCCAGTGCAGCAGCTCGAGGGTGGGCATGCCGCCGATTCTGCCCGCTCAGACCTTCCGCACGAACTCCAGGTTGGTCTCGACCGGCCGGAAGCCCATCTTCTCGTTGATCGCGACCATCGGTCTGTTGGCCGGGGAGTTGCTGGTGTGGATCAGGGTGCGCTCGGGGTGCATCCGCTGGACCGCCCGCAGGTTCGCCGCCTTGACCGCCAGCCCGAGCCGGTGCCCGCGGTGGTCGGCGCGCACCAGCGTGCCCCACTGGCTCAGGTGCGGCAGCTCGGTCTCGGCGGGCGGGACCGACAACGTCGAGTGCGCCACCGTCTCGCCGTCCCGCACCGCGACGGTGATGATCGCCGTGCGGCCGGTCTCGATGCGTCGCGCCGCCTGCTCCTCGTACACCTCGACGGTCATCCCGCCCGCCTCGAAGTCGATGTCCCCGGTCGGGGCGTCGGCGGCCAGCAGGTTCAGCAGCTGCACGAACGACGGCCGCAGGGGCGTGGGCACCAGGTCGACGTACGTCGCGAGCCGGTAACCCTCGTGGTGCGGCCGGGCCTCCTCGGACCACGCCAGCAGCGTCTGTTCGGGGACCGGCAGCCGGAGGGTGCGCCGCACCTCGGAGTTGCCGACGGCGAAGCCGTGCCGCGCGGCGAACCGGTGCACCGGGTGCGTCTCGTCGGCGCCGAACGGCACGTGCCCCTGGACGACCACCAGGCTGCGGGCCTCCGCGGCGGCGACCCCGAGGACGTGCTCGACCATCGCGTCGCCGATGCCCCGGCCGCGGTGCGTGGGCACGACCGAGAGGGTGAAGTAGGCCTTGTCGAGGTTGTCCAGCAGCGGGACGAACACGATGCCGCTGCCGGCGACCGTCCCGTCGTCCGTCTCCGCGACGAAGGGGACGAACCGCTCCTCCGGGTCGTCCCCGTGCAGCAGGTGCACGGCCTCGTCCTCGGTCCAGAACGGTGCGTCCGGGCGGTCGTGCCGGTGAGCGGCGAGGAACGCGCGGTGCATCCCCCGGATCCCGGCCTCGTCCCCGAGGTCGATCGAGCGGAGGTCCATGGGGAGACCGTAGAGGTGCTCAGGAGTGCAGCGCACCCGCTTTTCGGGTGCCCTGCACCCGGGCCCAGACCAGCCGCTGCACCAGCAGCGCCAGCGTGCCGGCGATCAGCATCCCGGCGATGTTGAGCCCGAGCTGGAGGGCGGCGTTGTTCACCTCGGACCAGACGCCGGCGCCGAGGCAGAGCGCGATGGTGCCGACCGAGGGCACCGTGGTCACGGAGATGAACACGCCCACGAGCGGGCCGGACTTCGACGTGGTCAGCGACAGCACCCCGGCCACCCCAGCGAGCATCGCGACCACGAACGACCAGATGTCGGGGTGGATGATGAACGCGGTCTGCTGCCCGCTGGCCGCGGCGTGCGGGGAGACCAGCCCGATGAGCCGGCCGACGAACCACAGCGGCGCGGCCACCGCGATGGCGATCACGAAGCCGAGCACCAGCGTCCGCGCGGCGCGCGGCAGCAGCGACAGCCGGGGCCGGGACAGCGCGAGGCACATCGCCGCCACCGGCGAGAACTCGGGACCGACCACCATCGCGCCGATGATCAGGATCACCTGGTCGAGCAGCCGCCCGGTGCCCGCGATCAGCGTGGCCAGGGTGAGGAACGAGCAGTACGACCAGGTCAGCACGCTGTCGCGGCGCACCCGGTTCTCCACGATGTCCCAGACCACCCCGTCGTCCGGCTCGCCGGGCGCGGCCCGCTCGGCCGCGGTCGCCGCGTCGGAGATGATCGTGCTCGGCTCCGAGAGCATGATCGACCCACCGTGGTGCAGCTCCAGGTCGCGCAGCGCACTGACGACGGGGTTGGCGCCCTCGCGGGCGACGTCGGCCAGCACCAGCGCCCCCGGTGGCTTGCGGTAGGCACCGGGGAAGGCGGCCACGTTGGTGACGGTCCGGTCCGCGTTGAGCAGGTCCACGACCCGCCCCGTCAGGTGCTCCGGCACGCGGAGCTGGAGGTGCAGCACCCCTGAAGTCTGCTACAGCCTCCGCTTGAACGTCGGCACCACGGCCACCGGGCGAAACCCGAGCCTGTCGTTGATGGCGACCATCCAGGCGTTGGTCTCGGCGTTGGTGGTGACCACGCGCGGGACCTCGGGCTGGTGCTCGGCCAGCGCACGCAGGTTCGCTACCTTCACCGCCGCGCCCAGCCGGTGGCCGCGGTGGTCGGGGTGCACGAGCGTGCCCCACTGGTGGGCCTCGTCGGCCTCACGGGCGACGCCGAGGTCCGTGTGCGCGACGACCCGGCCGTCGCGGACCGCGACGGAGCCGTACACGGTGCGGCCCACCTTCTCGTTGACCGCTTCCTTCTCCCGCATCGTCTCCGGCGTGATCGCCGAGGCCTCGACCTCGACGTCACCCATCGGTGCCTCCAGCAGGAACATGTTCGAGAGCTCGCACCACGACGGCAGCAGGTCGTCGGGGAGCGGGCCCACGAAGGTCCTGATCTCGTAGTCCGCGTGCCTCGGCTCGGCCTCGGCGGCGATCTCGTCCAGCACCGCAGGGTCGACGGGCAGGTCGAGGGTGCGCTGGATCTCGACGTTGGCCTGCACGAACCCCTGCCGTTGGGCCCAGGCGACGATCGGGGAGCTCTCCCGCTCCTCGAACGGGACCCCGGCGCCGCCGATCAGCTGCGTGCGACTCTCGGCCCGGGCCACCCGCACCACCTCGTCCATCAGCGCGGCGCCGATGCCGCGGCCGCGCAGCTCCGGCTCCACGGCGGCGAACACGTAGGCGGTGTCGAGGTTGTCGAGCAGGGAGGCCATCAGGAAGGCGGCGCCGACCATGCCGGTGCGGTCGTGGGCGGCCAGCCCGAGTACGCGCTGGTCGCTGGTCGGCTCCCGGAACAGGCCGGCCAGCTCCTCGAGGTGCCACATCGTGTTCCACGGCCGGCCGTCCTCCATCTCGGCGCGCCAGAGGATCTCGTGGTAGCGCTCGAGCTGCGCGTCGTCGTACGGGTCGAGCCGTCGGATCTCCATGGGCGGCAGTCTGTCGCCTCCGACGCGGCGGGGGCGAACCGTTTTCCTAGAGCTTGCGCAGCCGGACGAACCGCACGGAGTGGTCGGCGGCCTTGCGCAGCACCAGCGTCGCGCGGCCCCGGGTCGGCTGCACGTTCTGCTTCAGGTTCGGACCGTTGATGCCGTCCCAGATCCGGTGCGCCTCCGCGATCGCCTGCTCCTCGGTGAGGTTGCCGTACCGGGCGAAGTACGACGCCGGGTTGCGGAACGCGGTCTCGCGCAGCCGCAGGAACCGGTCGACGTACCAGCGGCGGATGTCGGCGGTCGCCGCGTCGACGTACACGGAGAAGTCGAAGAAGTCGCTGATCGCCAACCCGGTGCGGCCGTCGTCACGCACCCGCGCCGGCTGCAGCACGTTCAGCCCCTCGACGATCACCACGTCCGGGCTGGTGATCACCACCCTCTCGTCGGGGACCACGTCGTAGACCAGGTGGGAGTAGGTCGGCGCCTCCACCTCGTCCTTGCCGGACTTGATGTCCATCACGAAGCGCAGCAGCGCCTTGCGGTCGTAGGACTCCGGGAAGCCCTTGCGGGCCAGCAGCCCACGACGCTCGAGCTCGGCGTTGGGGTAGAGGAAGCCGTCGGTGGTGACCAGCGCCACCGACGGGTGGGCCGGCCAGTGCGCGAGCATCTGCTGCAGCACCCGCGCGGTGGTGGACTTGCCCACCGCCACCGACCCGGCGAGGCCGATCACGAACGGGGTGCGCGGTGGCTGCGGCTGGTTGAGGAACTCCTCCTGGGCCCGGTGCAGGGCGCCCGCCGCCTCGACGTACATGCTGAGCAGCCGCGACAGCGGGAGGTACACCTGCTGGACCTCGTCGAGGTCGAGCTCGTCCCCCAGGCCGCGGACCCGCTCGATCTCCTCGGCCGAGAGCGGCTGCTCGGTGGCCGCGCCGAGGGCCGCCCACGCGTCCCGGTCGAGCTCGACGTACGGGCCGGACTCGCGGTCGCCGCCGTTGGCCTGCGCAGGTGCCATGGGCGGCATTGTTGCACCGGTGTCAGCGGTCTCCCCGGGCCGGGAGCGCCGGTAGAGTGGCCGCCATGTGTGGAATCGTGGGGTACGTCGGACCGCAGCAGGCCGAGGGCGTCGTGGTCGAGGGGCTGCGCCGGTTGGAGTACCGCGGCTACGACTCCGCCGGGATCGCCCTGGTGCACGACGGGGCGATCGCCTCGCAGAAGCGCGCGGGCAAGCTCGCCAACCTCGACAAGGCGCTCGCGGACGACCCGCTCCCCCAGGCGCAGACCGGCATCGGGCACACCCGCTGGGCCACCCACGGGGCGCCGAACGACACCAACGCCCACCCGCACCTCGGCGCCGCGGGGCGGGTCGCGGTGGTGCACAACGGGATCATCGAGAACTTCGGGGGGCTGCGCGACGAGCTCGAGCGCGCCGGCCACGACCTCGTCTCCGAGACCGACACCGAGGTCGCCGCGCACCTGCTCGAGGCCGAGGTCGCCGCGGGTGCCGACCTGACCACGGCGATGCAGCGCGTCTGCCGGCGGCTGCACGGCGCGTTCACGCTGGTGGCCGTGGACGGGCAGGACGACGGCCGCGTGGTGGCGGCCCGGCGGAACTCCCCGCTGGTGGTCGGCGTCGGCGAGGGGGAGAACTTCGTCGCCTCCGACGTGGCGGCCTTCATCGAGCACACCCGGGACGCGCTCGAGCTCGGCCAGGACCAGGTGGTGACGATCACCCGGGACGGCGTCGAGGTGACGGACTTCGAGGGCAACGTCGCCGAGGCGCGGCCCTACCACGTCGACTGGGACCTGTCGGCGGCCGAGAAGGGCGGCTACGACTGGTTCATGCGCAAGGAGATCCACGAGCAGCCGCGGGCCATCGCGGACTCGATGCTCGGGCGGCACGACGCGTCCGGTGCGCTGCAGCTCGACGAGATCCGGCTCAGCGAGGACGAGCTGCGCGACGTCGACAAGATCATCGTCATCGGCTGCGGCACCGCGTTCTACGCCGGCCTGGTCGCGAAGTACGCGATCGAGCACTGGACCCGGATCCCGTGCGAGGTCGAGCTGTCCCACGAGTTCCGCTACCGGGACCCGATCCTGACCCGGGACACCCTGGTGGTCGCGATCAGCCAGTCCGGGGAGACGGCCGACACGCTGATGGCGATCCGGCACGCCCGCGAGCAGCGCGCCAAGGTGCTGGCCATCTGCAACACCAACGGGTCCACCATCCCGCGGGAGTCCGACGCGGTGATCTACACCCATGCCGGGCCGGAGATCGGGGTCGCGTCCACCAAGGGCTTCATGACCCAGCTGGTGGCCTGCTACCTGCTGGCCCTGTACCTGGCGCAGGTGCGCGGCACCAAGTTCGGCGACGAGATCGCCTACATCGTCCGGGAGCTCGAGCAGATGCCCGGCTACGTGCAGCAGCTGCTGGACCAGGCAGACCGGGTGCGCGAGCTGGCGGCGGAGCTGGTCGACTCCACCTCGGTGCTGTTCCTCGGCCGGCACGCCGGCTACCCGGTCGCGCTGGAGGGTGCGCTGAAGCTGAAGGAGCTGGCCTACATCCACGCGGAGGGGTTCGCCGCCGGCGAGCTCAAGCACGGCCCGATCGCGCTGGTCGAGGACCAGCTGCCGATCTTCTGCGTGGTGCCGCCCCAGGGCCGCGACTTCCTGCACGACAAGATGGTCAGCGGCATCCAGGAGGTCCGGGCCCGCGGGGCCCGCACCATCGTGCTCGCCGAGGAGGGCGACGCGGAGGTCGCGCCGTACGCCGACGTGCTGGTGCCGCTGCCCCGGGTGCCCACCCTGCTGCAGCCGATGGTGGCGGTGGTGCCGCTGCAGCTGTTCGCGTGCGAGCTGGCGACGCTGCAGGGCCACGACGTCGACCAGCCGCGCAACCTGGCCAAGTCCGTCACCGTCGAGTAGGGGGGCGGTTCGGGGTGCCCGTGCTCGGGGTCGGTATCGACGTGGTCGACATCGGCCGGTTCGACCAGACGCTGCGGCGGACCCCCGCCCTGCGCGAGCGGCTGTTCACCGAGCAGGAGCGGGACCGCCCGCTGGCCTCGCTGGCAGCCCGGTTCGCCGCCAAGGAGGCGCTGGCCAAGGCGCTCGGTGCGCCCACCGGCATGCACTGGCTGGACGCCGAGGTGGTCACCGAGGCGTCCGGCGACCCGCAGTTCGAGATGCGCGGCACCGTGCTGGCGCGGGCCGGCCAGCTCGGGGTGAGCCACGTGCACGTGTCGCTGTCCCACGACGCCGGGATCGCCTCCGCGGTGGTGGTCCTGGAGTCCTGAGCCCGGGCCCTAGGGTGAGCGGTATGCGACACGCGCACACGGTCGAGCAGGTCCGGGCCGCGGAGGGCGAGCTGATGGCCCGGCTCCCCGAGGGCACGTTGATGCAGCGCGCCGCGGCCGGCCTCGCCTTCGCCGTGCTCGAGCTGCTCGGGCACGGGTACGGCGCCCGGGTGCTGCTGCTGGTCGGCTCGGGGGACAACGGCGGCGACGCGCTGTTCGCGGGGGCGATGCTCGCGCGCCGCGGCGTGTCCGTGCAGGTGCTGCTGCTGCGCCCGGACAAGGCGCACCCCGCGGGGCTGTCGGCGCTCCGGGCCGCCGGGGGCCGGGTCGTCGCCGGGGTCGCGGACGCGCACCACCCGGACGTCGTGGTGGACGGCATCGTCGGGATTGGCGGCCGCGGCGGGCTCCGCCCGGAAGCGGCGGAGGCGGTCGCGGCGTTGGACGGCGTGCCGGTCGTGGCCGTGGACACCCCCTCGGGGGTGGACGTGGACACCGGGTGCCTCGTCGGGCCGCACGTGCGCGCGGCGGTCACGGTCACCTTCGGCACCCACAAGGTCGCCCACCTGGTGGACCCCGCGGCCCGGGCCTGCGGTGCCGTGCACCTCGTCGACCTCGGGCTCGACCTGCCCGCGGCGCCGGTGAGCGCGCTGCAGGCCGGCGACGTCGCCGCGCTGCTCCCGGTCCCGGAGCCGGCCGGCCACAAGTACACCCGCGGGGTGCTCGGGGTGCGTGCCGGCTCGGCGCAGTACCCGGGCGCCGCCGTGCTCTGCGTGTCCGGCGCGTCCTGCGGCCTGGCCGGGATGGTCCGCTACGACGGCGAGGCCGCCGACCTGGTCCGGCAGGCGCACCCCGAGGTGGTGGCCGGGGCGGGCCGGGTGCAGGCCTGGGTGGTGGGCTCCGGTGGCGGCGCGGACGCGCAGCAGGCGCTGCGCCGCTCGCTCGAGGACGGGGTCCCCGTGGTCGTCGACGCCGACGGCCTGACCCACGTCACCGGCCGCGTCGACGTACCGGCCCTGCTCACCCCGCACGCCGGCGAGCTGGCCCGGATGCTCGGCGTGGAGCGGGAGCAGGTGGAGGCCGAGCAGCTGAGGTTCGCGCGCGAGGCGGCCGGCCGGTACGGCGCCGTGGTGCTGCTCAAGGGACGGCACACGCTGGTCGCCGCGCCGACCGGTGAGGTGCGGGTGAGCACGGTCGGCCCGCCCTGGCTGGCGACCGCCGGGTCCGGCGACGTGCTCGCCGGACTGTGCGGGGCGCTGCTCGCGGCGGGACTCGACCCGTTCGACGCGGGATCGGTGGGGGCGTGGCTGCACGGCGCAGCGGCCACCCGCGCCGGCCGCTCCGGGCCGGTCACGGCGCCCGACGTGGCCCGCGCGGTGCCGGCCGTGTGCCGGGAGCTGCTGCAGCCGCGCCGCTGAGACGATCGCGGCTCTGAGACAATGTCGGTTCCATGACCGCGCACCCCCCGTCGCCCGCCCGCGCCGAGATCGTCGTCGACCTCGACGCGATCCGGCGCAACGTGGCCACGCTCAAGCAGCGCGCCGAGGGCGCACGGATGATGACCGTGGTGAAGGCCGACGGCTACGGCCACGGCCTGGTGCCGGCCGGCCGGGCGGCCCGCGCGGGTGGCGCCGACTGGCTCGGCGTCGCGGTGATCGAGGAGGCGCTGGCGCTGCGGGAGGCCGGCGACACCGGCCCGATCCTGACCTGGCTGGCGGTCCCCGGCGAGGACTACACCGCGGCGATCTCCGCCGGGGTCGACGTGACCGCCTACACCACCGAGGAGGTCGCCGAGATCGCGGAGGCCGCCCGCAGGCTCGGCGAGCGTGCCCGGCTGCAGCTCAAGGTGGACACCGGGCTGAGCCGGGGCGGCTCCAGCGACGTGCTGTGGCCGCAGCTGGTGGCCGCGGCCGCGGCGGCCGAGGAGTCCGGGGCGGTGCGGGTGACCGGCATCTGGTCGCACTTCGCGTGCAGCGACGAGCCGGACCACCCCGCCAACGACGCGCAGGAGCTGGCGTTCCGTGCGGCCCTCGCGGTGGTCGACGAGCTGGGCGTGGAGCCCGAGGTGCGGCACCTGGCGAACTCCGCCGCGGCGCTGCTGCGACCCTCGTCCCGGTTCGACCTGGTGCGCTGCGGGATCGCGTCGTACGGCCTGACGCCGGCCCCGGAGGTGGCGAGCGCCGCCGAGCTCGGGCTGGTGCCGGCGATGACGGTGGTCGGCCGGCTGGCGCTGGTGAAGCGGATCCCGGCCGGCGCCGGGGTGTCCTACGGGCACACCTACGTGACCGCCAAGGAGACCACCGTCGCGGTGGTCCCGGTCGGGTACGGCGACGGGGTGCCCCGGCACGCGTCGTCGCGGGCCCGGGTGCTCGCGGCGGGCCGGCAGCGGCTGGTCGCCGGACGGGTCTGCATGGACCAGTTCGTGCTCGACCTCGACGACGACCCGGCCGAGCCCGGGGACACCGTGGTGCTGTTCGGCACCGGCGAGGACGGGGCGCCCACCGCGCAGGACTGGGCCGACGCGTGCGGGACGATCTCCTACGAGATCGTCACCAGGATCGGAGGACGGATGCAACGGAGGTACGTGTGAGGGGCCGGCGGCTGCTCGGGTTGGCCGGGGTCGGGGTCGGTGCCGCGCTGGCGGCGGTGACCACCGGGGTGGTGGTCGAGCGGCGGGTGGTCAAGGCCCGCCGGGCGGGCTCCACCGGCGCCGCGGAGCTCGGCGGGCTGCGCTCGGCCGCGGTCACCGTCACCGCCGACGACGGGGTGCGGCTGCACGTGGAGGTCGACGAGGTGGCGCCCTACGCCGACGGGGAGGCCGCGCACCCGGAGCGGGCCACCGTGGTCTTCGTGCACGGCTTCGCGCTGAACCTCGACTGCTGGCACTTCCAGCGCGAGCACTTCCGGGGCAAGCGGCGGATGGTCTTCTACGACCAGCGCTCGCACGGGCAGTCCGCCCGCTCGCCGCAGCACAACGCCACCATCGACCAGCTCGGCCACGACCTGGCCGCGGTGCTCGACCGGGTGGCCCCGGACGGCCCGGTCGTGCTGGTCGGCCACTCGATGGGCGGGATGTCGATCATGGCGTTCGCCGAGCAGCACCCGGAGACCTTCGGCCGGCGGGTGGTCGGCGTCGGGCTGGTCTCCACGACCGCCGGCGGGCTGCGCTCCCACAGAGTGCTCAGCCGCTGGATCCCCGACGTGGTCGGCGCGCAGGTCGCGCCCCGGCTGATGGCCGGCCTGGCCCGCGCGCCGGAGCTGATCGACAGCGCCCGCCGGAGGGGGTCGAACATCGGGTTCCTGGTCACCGACCGGTTCGCGTTCGGCGACGAGGTGCCCTCCTCCTACGTCGAGTTCGTCGACGAGATGCTGGCCGGGACCTCCTTCGACGTGCTGGCGGAGTTCTTCCCGAACTTCGACGCGCTCGACAAGTTCTCGGTGCTGCACGCCTTCGAGTCCGTGCCGACCTGGATCATCTGCGGCACGAAGGACCTGCTCACCTCGGTCGGGCACAGCCGCAAGATGGCCTCCCGGATCGCCGGCTCCCGGCTGGTGGAGTGCCCCGGCGCCGGGCACATGGTGCTCCTGGAGCGCCGGGACAAGGTGAACGCCGCGCTCGCGGACCTGTTCGACGCCGCCGACGAGCACCGGGCCGCGTCATGACCCACGAGCTGGTGCGCGGCTCGCTCGCGGTCGCCGAGGTCGGGCCCGAGGCGGCCGCGGACGTGGTCGCGGTGATCCGGGCCGCCTTCGGCGCCCGCGAGCTGCTGGACCCGGCGTCGACCGCGACCGAGGAGACGGTCGAGTCCGTCGCCGCCGCGCTGGAGGCGCACGGCGGCCTGCTGGCCACCTCGGAGCTGGGTCCCGTCGGCGCGCTGCTGCTCGAGCCGGCGGACGGGCTGCTCGGCATGCGCCGGGTCAGCGTGCACCCCGACGCGCAGGGCGTCGGCGTGGGCCGGGCGCTGGCCGCGGCGGCCGAGCGGGTGGCCCGGCGGCGGGGCTGCGGCGGGCTCCGCGTGGTGGCCCGGGCCGAGCTGCCCCGCACGGTGCACTTCTGGGCACACCTCGGCTACCGCGAGCTCGCGCGCGACGGGGTGCACCTGACCCTGGCCCGGGAGCTGCCGGTCGAGGTGACCGCGGCCACCGGGGAGGACACCCGCGACCTCGGGCGGCGGGTGTCCGCCGTGCTGCGCCCCGGGGACCTGCTGCTCCTCAGCGGCGACCTCGGCGCCGGGAAGACCACGTTCACCCAGGGGATCGGCGAGGGCCTGGGCGTCCGCGGCGGGGTGACCTCGCCGACCTTCGTGATCTCGCGGGTGCACCCCTCGGAGTGCGGCGGCCCCGCGCTGGTGCACGTCGACGCCTACCGGCTCGGCGGCATCGAGGAGCTCGACGACCTCGACCTGGACACCTCCCTGGACGAGGCGGTCACCGTCGTCGAGTGGGGCGAGGGGGTCGCCGAGGGGCTCGCCGAGACCCGGCTGGAGGTCACCATCACCCGCGCCCGCGGCGCCGCCGACGGCGACGAGTCCCGGCGGCTGGCGTTCACCCCGGTCGGTGCCCGCTGGATCGGGTCCGGGCTGCACGCGGCCCTCGCGTAACCTCGGGCACGTGCTGCTCGCGTTCGACACCGCCACCCCCGCCGTCACGGTCGCCCTCCACGACGGCGAGAAGGTGGTCGCCTCCCACCTGTCCACGGGCGCGCTGCGGCACGGTGAGCTGCTCGCGCCCGGCATCACCGCCGTCCTCGACGAGGCCTGGGTGCCGCGCCAGGACGTGACCGCGGTCGCCGTCGGGGTCGGACCGGGGCCGTTCACCGGCCTGCGGGTCGGCCTGGTCACGGCGCGCACCCTCGGCGCGGTCCTGCAGATCCCGGTGTACGGCGTCTGCACGCTCGACGTGCTCGCGGTGGAGGCCGTGGACGCCGGCGTGGTCGACGTACCGTTCGTGGTCGCCACCGACGCGCGCCGCAAGGAGGTGTACTGGGCGTTCTACGACGCGCAGGGGCAGCGGCTGGACGGGCCGCACGTGTCGAAGCCGGCCGAGATCGCCACCGACCGCCCCGTCGTGGGCCGCGGTGCGCTGCTGTACCCGGAGGCGTTCCCGCACCCGGTCGGCCCGGAGCACCCGTCCGCGGGGGTGCTGGCCGCGGTGGTCACCGACGAGCGCGCCGAGCTGCTCGACCCCGAGCCGCTCTACCTGCGCCGCCCGGACGCGGCCGTCGCGCACAAGCCGAAGCGGGTGTCATGAGGCTGCGCCCCGCCCAGGTCGCCGACGTCGCCGCCGTGGTGGCGCTCGAGGAGCTGCTGTTCGGCGCGGACGCCTGGTCCGCGGCCAGCGTCGAGGCGGAGCTGCTCGGACCCGGACGGCGTGCGCTGGTCGCGGTCGACGCCGACGGCGAGGTGGGCGGCTACGCGATCGCGATGGCCGCGGGCGACGTGGTGGACCTGCAGCGGATCGCCGTGCACCCCGCGCACCGGCGCCGGGGGGTGGCCCAGTCGCTGCTCGACGCGCTGCTCGCCCAGGTGACCGCCCAGGTGACCGCCCGGGTGACCGCCCGGGTGACCGCAGAGCCGACCGCCCAGCCGACCCCCGGGCGACCGCGGACCGGATGCTGCTGGAGGTGAGCGCGCGCAACGGTGGCGCGCTCGCGTTCTACGCCGCGGCCGGGTTCACCGAGATCGACCGGCGGCACAGGTACTACCGGGACGGCAGCGACGCCGTCGTGATGCGGCTCCCGCTGGGGCCGCGGTGCGGAGGGAGAGCCGGATGAGCGACGGGCCGCTGGTGCTCGGGATCGAGACCTCGTGCGACGAGACCGGGGTCGGCGTGGTGCGCGGGCACACCCTGCTCGCGGACGCCGTCGCCTCCAGCGTCGACGAGCACGCCCGCTTCGGTGGTGTGGTCCCCGAGGTCGCCTCGCGGGCGCACCTCGAGGCGATGGTGCCGACGATCGAGCGCGCCTGCGAGATCGCGGGCATCAAGCTGTACGACGTCGACGCGGTCGCGGTGACCAGCGGCCCGGGTCTCGCCGGCGCGCTGCTGGTGGGGGTCGCTGCCGCGAAGGCGCTGGCCGTCGCGCTCGCCAAGCCGGTCTTCGGGGTGAACCACCTCGCCGCGCACGTCGCCGTCGACCAGCTCGAGCACGGGCCGTTGCCGGCGCCCTGCGTGGCGATGCTGGTCAGCGGCGGGCACTCCTCGCTGCTGCGCGTCGACGACGTGACCGGCGGTGTCGACGGGGTCGAGCCGCTGGGGGCGACCATCGACGACGCGGCGGGCGAGGCGTTCGACAAGGTGGCCCGGCTGCTCGGGCTGCCGTTCCCGGGCGGCCCGCACATCGACCGCTCCGCGCGGTCGGGGTCCTCGGTGGCGATCGACTTCCCGCGCGGGCTGACCTCCCAGCGGGACCTGCAGCGGCACCGCTTCGACTACTCGTTCTCCGGGCTGAAGACCGCGGTGGCCCGCTGGGTGGAGGCCCGGGAGGCGTCCGGGGAGCCGGTGCCGGTGGCCGACGTCGCGGCGTCGTTCCAGGAGGCGGTCTGCGACGTGCTCACCCGCAAGGCGGTCGACGCGGCCCGGGCGCACGGCATCGACGACATCCTGATCGGCGGCGGGGTGGCCGCGAACTCCCGGCTCCGGGTGCTCGCCGAGGAGCGGGCCGCCAAGCACGGCATCCGGGTGCGGGTGCCGCGCCCGGGGCTGTGCACCGACAACGGCGCGATGGTGGCCGCGCTCGGCGCCGAGCTGGTGGCCCGCGGACGCGAGCCGTCGGCCCTGGACCTGCCGGCCGACTCCTCCCTGCCCGTCACCACGGTCGTGGTCTGAGCGCGGTGGCCCGAGGAGCCGGGACCCGGCGGTGGGTCAGCGTCCGACCAGGTAGTACGGCGGGTCGGTCTCCGGGCCCTTGACCGTGGGCAGCACCCGCCTTGCCGAGCCGTCGGCGGCGAGGCGCACCGCACCCCACTCGCCGGCGTCGTGCAGCGTGGCGAGCACGTGGTTCTCGTCCTCCCAGGCGAAGCCGCGCAGGAACGCGTTCGGCGGCAGGTCGAAGATCGCCTTGACGTCCCCGTTGGTGGCGTCGAGCAGCGCCACCTCGGAGGCCCCGAGGCCGTCGCTGTCCGACGGGATGCCCAGCACCAGGCTGCCGTCGGTGCTGAAGCTCTCCAGGGCCCAGTCGCAGGTCTTCCAGACCCGCTCGCCGGTGGTCCGCACCACCGCCCAGCAGGACGTCCCGGTCGCGTTGTCGTAGCTGATCATGCCGCCGATCAGGCCGGCGGCGTCACTCGAGCCGCGCGAGGTGGTGATGCCGGGGACCACCCGGTTCGTGCCGCCCATGTCGCTGAGGTAGACGCTCGCGCCGTCGCCCCCGGAGATCCTGTAGACGACCTGGTTCTTCGCCCAGCCCACCACGTCGGCGAAGTAGCCGTCCGGGATCCGCTGGCTGCCCTGGGCGTCACTCATGCCCGAGGGAAGCGCGGAGTGCAGCGAGCCGTCGGCCAGCCAGGCGATCTGGGTGCCGTCGCCGCTGGTCGCGATCCGGTCGCCGCCGGGCAGGTTCCCGGTGACCTTGCCGCTGGAGTCGATGGTGAGCACGCGCGACCCCTGGGCGGTGTGGGCGATCGCCAGCCACCCACCGTGGTACGCCGACACGTCGGTGTAGACCCCGGGCAGCTTCGTGGTGGTCCCGTCGTGGTGGAAGGTCGTGCCCGAGAGCCACGGGACGCTCGGCTCCGGACCGGTGCCGAGGACGCCGAGGCTGATCCCGGTCCTCTTCCCCGCCGTGTCGTTCGACGGGGACGCGGGGGTCGACGGGGTCGGCTCCTCGCTGGCGCTCGGCGACGGGCTGGTCGAGGAGGTCCCCGAGGAGGTCACGGTCGGCTGCCCGACCGGACCCGCGCCGTCGTCCGACGTACCGGTGATCCCGATGCCCACCGGCACCGCGATCGCGAGCACCACCGCGGCCACCGCGCCACCGGCGGCGCGACGGCGCCACTGGATCCGGTGGGCGCTCCGCTTCACCGAGTCGAGCCCGATCGGGTGCCCGCCCACGTCGTGCGAGCGTGCCCGCAGCTCCCGGGCCAGCCGGTCCTGGTCGTCGTAGCCGGTCATCGTTCCTCCTCCCGGTTCTTCGCGAGCGCGGGGTTGTCGTCGACCCGGGCGCGCATGCTCGCCAGCGCCCGGCTGGCCTGGGACTTGACCGTGCCGGTCGAGATGCCGAGGATCTCCGCGGTCTCGGCCTCGCTGAGCTCCTCGTAGTAGCGGAGCACGATCACGGCCCGCTGCTTGCGGGGGAGGGTCTGCACGAACTCCCACAGCGCGGCGCTCTCGCCGTCGTCGGGTCGGTCGTGGACCGCCTCGCGGTCGGGGAGCGCGTCGGCGGTGACCTCCCGACGTTTCCACGGGCGCCGCCACAGCGAGTTGTGCTCGTTGACCAGGATCCGCCGGACGTAGCCGTCGACGAGCTCGCGGCGCTGGACCTTGTCCCAGGACAGGTAGAGCTTCGCGAGCGCGGCCTGCACCAGGTCCTCGGCGGTGTGCCGGTCCCCGGTCAGCAGGTAGGCGGTGCGCAGCAGGCTGGGCTGACGCGCGGCCATGTACGCCGAGAACTCCGCGTCGCGGTCCTGGGTCGTCATGCCTGCGATCTCCCCCATCCGTGCTGCGAGCTGCACCGTCGTCGCCATCCTTCCTGCATCCCTGCCCCCAAGACGCGAAACACCCCGGGGTGGTTGCATTCGTTACCCGGACCGCCCGCGAGGATGGCCCCATGTCGCTGAGCCTGGTGGTCTCCCTGGTCCTGCTCGGGGCCGGCGCGGTGCTGCTGACCGTCGGCGCCGAGGCCTTCGCCGAGCACATCACCGGTGCGTCGTCCCGGCTCGGGGTGTCGGTGCTCGCGCTCGGCCTGCTGCTCGCGGGCGCAGAGCCGGAGGAGGCGGTCACCGCGATGCTGGCCTCGGGGCAGGGGCATCCCGCGCTGGCGGCCGGCGACGCGATCGGCGCGAACCTGGTGATCCTCACCCTGACGCTGGGCGTCGCCGCGCTGTTCACCCGGCTGCCGGTGACCCGCCGGGTGCTGGAGTACGGCGTCGCGGCGGCCGTCGCGGGCGGGGTCGCGGTGCTGTTCCTGTGGAACGGCGTGCTCACCCGTGCCGAGGGGGCGGTGCTGGTGCTGCTCTACCTGGCCGGGGTGGCCTGGGTGTGGTGGCGCGAGAAGCAGCCGCCGACGATCGGCGAGCTGGCCGAGCTCGGCGGGTCCGACGAGCCCGCGGACGACGACGCGGACTCCGGGCGTGCCCTGCTGCTCGTGCTGCTGGGCCTGCTCGGCATGGTGCTCGGCGGCTACCTCGCGGTCCGCGGCGCCGAGGGCCTCGTCGACGCGGTGGACCTCGGGGAGTCCGTGGTCGGGCTGACCCTGCTCGCCCTGGCGACCAGCGCGGAGATGGTGGCGCTGGTGTGGGCGGCGGGTCGGCGCGGGGTGACCGAGGTGGTCGTCGCGGGGGCGGTGGGCTCGGTGGCCTACAACGCCACCGTCTCGGTCGGGCTGGCCGCGCTGGTGAGTCCGCTCGGCCTGGGGCGGCACAACCTGGTGCTCGACGTGGCGGTGCTGACCGCCGTGCTGCCGCTGGTGCTGCTGCTCGGCCGGCGCACCGGGACGCTGCCCCGCGTCGTCGGGGTGCTGCTCGTGGTGGCCTACGTCGCGGCCACCGGCTGGCTGTTCGCCTCCTGAGTAGGGTGGTCCGGGACCCGGGAAGACGAGCAGGAGGAGCACGGATGCAGCAGGTCCGAGGAGTCGTGGCGCGCCGCAAGGGCGCTCCGGTCAGCATCGAGACGATCAACGTCCCGGACCCGGGCCCCGGCGAGGCGGTGGTCGCGGTCCAGGCCTGCGGGGTGTGCCATACCGACCTGCACTACCGGGAGGGCGGCATCAACGACGAGTTCCCGTTCCTGCTCGGCCACGAGGCCGCCGGGGTGGTCGAGGCCGTCGGCGACGGCGTCACCGAGGTGGCGCCCGGGGACTTCGTGGTGCTGAACTGGCGGGCCGTGTGCGGCGAGTGCCGGGCCTGCACGCGGGGAGAGCCGTGGTACTGCTTCGCCACCCACAACGCCGCCCAGAAGATGACGCTCGCCGACGGCGACGCAGCCGGCACCCAGCTCACCCCGGCGCTCGGGATCGGCGCGTTCGCCGACAAGACGCTGGTCGCCGCCGGCCAGTGCACGAAGGTCGACCCGTCGGCCCGTCCCGCGGCGGTCGGCCTGCTCGGCTGCGGGGTGATGGCCGGGCTCGGCGCCGCGATCAACACCGGCGGCGTCGAGCGCGGGAAGAGCGCGGCGGTGATCGGCTGCGGCGGCGTCGGCGCGGCCGCGGTCGCCGGGTCCGCGCTCGCCGGCGCGAGCCGGGTCATCGCCGTCGACATCGACCCGCGCAAGCTCGACTGGGCCACCAAGCTGGGTGCCACGCACACGGTGGACAGCCGTGAGCAGGACCCGGTCGAGGCGATCCGGGAGCTCACCGACGGGTTCGGCGCCGACGTGGTCATCGACGCGGTGGGCCGTCCCGAGACCTGGAAGCAGGCGTTCTACGCCCGCGACCTGGCCGGCACCGTCGTGCTCGTCGGGGTGCCCACCCCGGACATGAAGGTCCCCGACCTGCCGCTGATCGACGTGTTCGGCCGCGGCGGCTCGCTGAAGTCGAGCTGGTACGGCGACTGCCTGCCCTCGCGCGACTTCCCGATGCTGGTCGACCTCTACCAGCAGGGCCGGCTCGACCTGGACGCGTTCGTGTCCGAGGAGATCGGCCTCGGCGACGTCGAGCGGGCCTTCGCGAAGATGCACCACGGGGACGTGCTCCGCTCGGTGGTGGTGTTCGGTCCGGACGACGCGTCCGTCAACGAGGGGAGCGCGGGCTGATGGCGGTCGAGGTCGACCACGGGGTCACCAAGGGCACGTTCACGCTCGACGGGGAGACCTTCGACGTGGACAACAACGTCTGGGTCGTCGGGGACCGCACCGAGTGCGTGGTCATCGACGCGCCGCACGACGTCACCGGCATCCTCGACGTCGTCGACGGGCGCACCGTCAAGGCGATCCTGTGCACGCACGCCCACGACGACCACGTGCGGGTGGCCCCCGAGCTCCGCGAGCGGGTCGGGGCGCCGATCTTCCTGCACCCCGACGACCGGCCGCTGTGGGAGCTCACCCACCCCGACCAGCTGTGGGACGTCGACCTCGCCGACGGGGTCGGCATCGAGGTGGGCGGGACCACGCTGCGGGTGATCCACACCCCGGGCCACGCGCCCGGCGCGGTGTGCTTCCACGCCCAGGACCTCGGCTGCGTGTTCACCGGCGACACCCTGTTCAACGGTGGCCCGGGGGCGACCGGCCGCTCCTACAGCGACCACGACACGATCGTGGCCTCGATCCGCTCCCGGCTGCTCACGCTGCCCGAGCAGACCGTCGTGCACACCGGGCACGGCGAGGACACCACGATCGCGGCAGAGAAGGGCACCCTCGCCGGCGAGGCGTGAGACGGATGTCGCAACGACGTGTCGGAGCCCGGCGTGCAGGGTAACCAGCGATCGTGACCGCCACCTACCGACTCCAGCTGCACGCGGGCTTCACGTTCGCGGACGCCGCGGCCGTCGTCCCCTACGTCGCCGACCTCGGGGTCACCCACCTCTACCTGTCGCCGGTCCTGCACGCGGTGCCGGGCTCGATGCACGGCTACGACGTGCTCGACCACACCCGGGTCAACCCGGAGCTCGGGGGCGAGGGCGGCCTGGTCGAGCTGGCCGAGACCGCGCGCTTCCACGGCCTCGGGCTGGTCGTGGACGTGGTGCCCAACCACATGGCGCTGGCGGCGCCCGAGCACGCCAACGCACCGTTGTGGCGGGTGCTCGCCGAGGGCCGCGCGGCCGACACGGCGCACTGGTTCGACGTGGACTGGGAGGCCGGGCACGGCAAGCTCGGGCTGCCGCTGCTGGGCGCGCCCCTCGCGGACACCCTGGCCGCCGGCGACCTGACCCTCGACGAGCACGACGGGCGGCCCGTGGTCCGCTACCACGAGCACGTGTTCCCGGTGGCGGCCGGCACGTGCGGCGCGGGCGACGACCTGGCCGCCGTGCTCGCCCGGCAGCACTACCGCCTGGCGGACTGGCGGGAGAAGGACACGGTGCTCAACTACCGCCGGTTCTTCGACGTGGACACCCTGATCGCGGTGCGCGTGGAGGAGCCGGACGTCTTCGACCAGACCCACCGGCTGCTGCTCGACCTGAACCACCGCGGTGTGGTGGAGGGGTTCCGGATCGACCACCCGGACGGGTTGGCCGACCCCGAGGAGTATCTCCGCCGGCTGCGGCTGTCCACACGTCCGGGCACGGCAATCTGGGTGGAGAAGATCCTCGAGGGGCAGGAGCGGCTGCCCACAGGCTGGGCCTGCGACGGCACCACCGGGTACGACGCGGCCGCCGCGGTCACCGCGGCGCTCGTGGACCCGGCCGGCGCGCCGGCACTGACCGCGGCGTGGGTGGAGGCCGGCGGCGACGCCGACCTGCACCGGGTGGTGCGGAAGGCCAAGCGCCTGGTCGTCGACGACGTGCTGGTGGCCGAGCGGGCGCGGCTGAACCGCCGGGCCTGCGAGGCGCTTCCCGACGCCGACCCCGAGCGGGTCGCCCAGGCCGTCGCGGAGCTGCTGGTCGCCGGCGAGGTCTACCGCGCCTACGTGCGCCCCGGGCACCCGGTCACCGACGTCGCCCGCACGGTCCTCGAGCAGGCGGCCGACCGAGCCTCCCGGACCCGGCCCGACCTGGCGCCCGAGGTGGCCCGGCTGCTCGAGCTAGCCTGCAGTGCCGCCGGCGAGGGGTCGGCGGCCGACTTCGCGGTCCGGCTGCAGCAGACCTGGGGCCCGGTGATGGCCAAGGGCATCGAGGACACCGCGTTCTACCGGTGGCACCGGATGATCGCGCTCAACGAGGTCGGTGGCGACCCGCTGCTGCTCGACGAGGGCGGCGCCGAGACGATGCACGACTGGGCCGCCGACCAGCAGCGGGACTGGCCGCTGGGGATGACCGCGCTGTCCACCCACGACACCAAGCGCAGCGAGGACGTCCGGGCCCGGCTGCTGGCGCTCTCCGGGGACGCCGAGTCGTGGGCGCGGTGCGCCGCCGCGTTCGCGGGGGCGGCCGACCGGCACAGCGTGGACCCGCAGACCGCGCAGCTGCTGTGGCAGACGCTCGCGGGGGTGGGCGAGATCGCGTGGGACCGGCTCGAGGGCTACCTGGTCAAGGCCGCCCGCGAGGCCAAGCTGCACACCGCGTGGATCGACGGCGACCCCGGCTACGAGCGGCGGCTGCTCGCGCTGGCGGCGGAGGCCACCGCCCCGGGCAGCCTGAGGGCGCTGGTGGACACCGCGGTGGACCACAACCACGAGGCGATCCGGGCCGCGACGCTCGGCCAGAAGCTGCTGCAGCTGACCCTGCCGGGGGTGCCCGACACCTACCAGGGCTGCGAGCTGGTGGACCTGACCCTGGTCGACCCCGACAACCGCCGGCCGGTCGACTACGACGAGCGCCGCCGGCGGCTGGTGAGGCTGCGCGAGCGCGGTCCCCGCGACCTCGCCGACGAGAAGCTGCTGGTGACCACCACCGCGCTGCACCTGCGCCGCGAGCTGCGCGAGGTGTTCGGCGACCGCGGCGGCTACCGGCCGCTGGCGCCCACCAGCCGGCACGCGGTCGGCTTCGTCCGTGGCGGCGAGGTCGCGGTGCTGGTGACCCGGGCGTCCCAGCGGCTCGAGGCGATGGGCGGCTGGGGCGACGCGTCGGTCGACCTGCCCGACGGGCTGTGGCGAGACGAGCTGACCGAGCGGATGCACGGCGGCGGGGAGAACACCTGTGCGGACCTGTTCGCGACCTACCCGGTCGCGCTGCTGCGGCGGGTGCACCTCACGTGACGCGCGAGCTGTCCGTGTGGGCCCCGCGCGCGGGTGCCGTCGACCTGGTGCTGCGCGACGCGCGGCATCCGATGGCCCCGGACACCGACGGCTGGTGGCGGGCGGCGTGCGACGTGGCGCCGGACGCGTCGTACGCGTTCGCCCTGGACGGCGGCGAGCCCCGCCCCGACCCGCGGGGGCTGCGGCTGCCCGACGGCCCGCACGGCTGGTCACAGCTGTTCGACCCGGCCGGGTTCGCGTGGACCGACCAGGGCTGGACCGGCCGCCCCCTCGACGGCGCGGTGATCTACGAGCTGCACGTGGGCACGTTCACCCCCGAGGGCACCCTCGACGCGGCCGCCGCCCGGCTCGGGCACCTCGCCGGGCTCGGGGTGGACGTGGTCGAGCTGCTGCCGCTCGCGCCGTTCCCCGGGTCGCACGGCTGGGGGTACGACGGGGTGGCGCCGTACGCCGTGCACGAGCCGTACGGCGGGCCGGCCGCGCTGCAGCGGTTCGTGGACGCCGCGCACGCGCACGGACTCGCCATCTGCCTCGACGTGGTCTACAACCACCTGGGGCCGGACGGGAACTTCCTCGGCGAGTTCGGGCCCTACCTCACCGACCGGCACACCACCCCCTGGGGCGAGGCGCTGAACCTCGACGACCGCGACAGCGACCCGGTGCGGCGGTGGGTGCTGGACAACGTCGCCCAGTGGCTGGGCGACTTCCACGTCGACGGGCTGCGGCTCGACGCCGTGCACGAGCTGCACGACGGCCGCGCCACCCACATCCTGGAGCAGATGGCGGCCGAGGTGGACGCCCTGGCCACCCGGACCGGGCGGACCATGTGGCTGGTGGGGGAGTCCGACCGCAACGACCCGCGCACCGTCACCCCGCGCGGCACCGGCGACGCGATCGGCGGGCTGGGGCTGCACGGCCAGTGGTCCGACGACGTGCACCACGCCCTCCACGTCGCCCTGACCGGCGAGACCCGGGGCTACTACACCGACTTCGCGGACCCCGCCGCGCTCGCCAAGGTGATGCGCACGCCGTTCTTCCACGACGGCGGCTACTCGTCGTTCCGCGGTCGGCGGCACGGCCGGCCGGTCGACGCGGAGACCGTGCCGGGCTGGCGGTTCGTCGCCGCCCTGCAGACCCATGACCAGGTAGGCAACCGCGCGCGGGGCGAGCGGCTCTCCCTGCTGGTCGAGCCGGGGCTGCTGGCCTGCGGCGCCGCGATGCTGCTGACCTCGCCTTGGACGCCGATGCTGTTCATGGGCGAGGAGTGGGGCGCGTCGACGCCCTGGCAGTACTTCACCGACCACCCCGACCCGGACATCGCGGCGGCCACGGCACGCGGCCGCAGGGCGGAGTTCGGCTCCCACGGGTGGGACGAGGCGGACGTCCCCGACCCGCAGGACCCCGCCACGTTCGCGCGGTCGAGGCTGGACTGGTCCGAGATCGACCGGGAGCCGCACGCCCGGCTGCTCGGCTGGTACCGCGACCTGATCTCGCTCCGCCGGGCCAGGCCGGACCTGCGGGACGCGCACCTGGACCGGGTCGAGGTGGACTGGGACCAGAAGACCGGGCGGTTCGCGATGCGCCGCGGGGACCACCGGGTGCTGGTGAACCTCGGCGACACCGCGGCGGACTTCGACGCCCGCGGCTCGGTGCTGCTGAGCTGGGTGCCCGGGGTCGGCGCCGACGCGGGCGGGGTCGAGGTGCCGGGTCGTTCCGCGGTGGTGGTGGGCCCGCGTGAGGCCCACCCCGGGCGTTGAGGGCGGGCTGTCCCGGACCCGGCCCCCGGTGCGGCCCCGCGCGGACTACAGCTCCTTGCGGAAGTGCACGTCCGCGGCGTCCGGGGTCGGCACCCCCTCCCACCGGAAGATCTCGCGGTAGCCGCGGCGCTCGTAGAAGCCGGGCGCCTGGAACGTGAACGAGGTGACGAACACGTGCGTGCAGCCTCGCGCACGCGCCTCCTCCTCGAAGTGCTTCAGCAGCCTGGCACCCAGACCGTCGCCCCGGACCTCCTCGCGCACCCAGGTCATACCGATGCCCGCAGCCACCCCCCAGGTCCAGCCGCTGATGCCCGCGGCGAGCTGCTCCGCGTCGTCGAGGACCTGCACGGTCAGCTCACGCGCCGGCGCCACACCTTCGGTTGCGGCGCCATTGACCTTGTCCAGCTCGCCGGACAACCGCCGGTCCAGCTCGGGCAGCCCGTCCGCCACGACGGTGCGGTACGGGCTCACGCCGCCGGTGGCGCGTTCGTCTGAGGGAGTCACGACGCCGCATCGTGCCATGCCCGCCGTGCGGCACGGCCGCTAGGCTGCGACCCGGACCAGGTCGCTGGTCAGGTCCACCGGCCGCAGGCCGCACGCGCGGTAGGTCGCGACGGCGGCCACGTTGGCCGCCGGGGTGTGCACGCGGATCCCGCTCGCGCCGGCACGCGCGAGCGCGGCCATCACCGCCCGGTTGACCCGCCGGCCGTAGCCCTGGCGCCGGTGGTCGCGGTGGGTGCCGACCGGCTCGAAGATCGCGCACCGACCGGGGCCCGCGAACCAGCCGGTCGCCGCGGCCGCCGGCCGGCCGTCGGGGGTGAAGGTCACCATCTCGAAGCGCGGGTCGTACGTCGGACCCGCGGCCATCGTGCGCCACAGGTCGACGGTGAACGACGAGCCCGGCGAGAACGCCGACCGCTGCACGGCGACCCGTCCCTCGACGTCGGCGGCGCCGTCGAGGGTCCGGCTGTCCGGGTCGTGCCGGTCGGCGTCGTCGCCGTCCAGGTCCTTGTGGAGCAGCACCCACGGCGCCGGGTCGGCGGCCCAGCCGCGGGCCAGCAGGTGGTGCCGCAGGGCCGACCCGGCGGGCGCGTCGACGTGCTCGATGCCGCCGAGGTCGCGGGCCACCTCGGCGGCGACCGCCTCGCAGGCCAGCCGGCCGGGCGCAAGCGCGGTCCGCAGCACGTCGTCGTCGACGAGGGCGAACGCGACCGGCTCACCGTCCGCGCGCCACACCCGGAACGCCCCCCGCAGCGACTCGTCGTCGTTGCGCAGGTGCCAGCCGACGTCCCCGGAGTGCAGGGCCGCCACGAACGGCAACGCCCCCGTCCACGCGTCGAGGACCGGGGCGCAGGCGGCGGCCAGGTCCCGGCCGCCGCGCTCGTGGGTCAGTGACATGCACCTCAACCTAGGCACCCGGCCGGCCACCGGGCCAACCGTTTTCCCCGGGATTGGCACACTGGGGCGCATGGGTGCGGCGAGGGTTCGGGCAGCGGCGGTGTGCACCGCGGCGCTGGTCCTGTCCTCCGGATGCTCGATGCTGCCGCACGCCCGGGGCGCCGAGGACCCCGCCGCGGACGCCGCGTCGCGCGACGTGCCGAACAAGACGTCGGGCAGCTGGAAGCTCGACGGTCACAGCGGGGCGGGCCACCTCGCGCCGCTGCCGGTCGCCACCGGCTGGGGGCCGACCCGGGCGGAGATCCGCGCCGCCCGCCGCAAGGTGGGCACGCTGACGCTGCCCGAGCGGGCCGGCCAGGTGATCGTGGCCAGCTACGCCGGCACCCGCGCACCCACCGCCCTGGTGGACCGGCTGCACCTCGGGGGCATCATCGTGCTCGGCGGGAACGTCGCCGGCCCCGACCAGATCCGCAGCAGCAACCGCGCCGTGCAGCGCGCCGCGGCCCGGGCCGGCCGCACCTGGCCGGTGCTGGTGAGCGTCGACCAGGAGGGCGGGCTGGTGGCCCGGGCGACCTCGGCGATGACCAGGTTCCCCGCGTTCATGACCGCCGGCGCGGCGGGGCGGCCGGGGCTGACCCGGGCGGCCTACGCGGCGAGCGGGGCCGAGCTGGCGGGTCTCGGGTTCACCATGGACCTGGCGCCCGACGCGGACGTCACCTCGGGTCCGGCGGACCCGACGATCGGTTCCCGCTCGGCGGGCTCGCGCCCGGCCGAGGTGGCCGAGCAGGTGACCGCGGCGGCCCGCGGCTTCGCCGCCTCGGGACTGGTGCCCGTGGTCAAGCACTTCCCGGGCCACGGTTCGGTGACGGCCAACAGCCACTACACGCTGCCGGTGCAGCCGCGGTCGCTGGCGGCGCTGCGCAAGCGCGACCTGGTGCCGTTCGCGGCGCGGGTCCGGCAGGGCACGCCCGCGGCGATGGTGGCGCACCTCGACGTGCGCGCGGTCGACCCCGGTGTCCCGTCCTCGCTGTCGGGCAAGGTGGTCACCGGCCTGCTGCGCCACGACCTCGGCTTCCGGGGACTGGCGTTCACCGACGCGCTGAACATGGGCGCGGTGACGTCCCGGTTCGACAGCGCGCAGTCCGCCGTACGGGCGTTGCGCGCCGGCGAGGACGTCGTACTGATGCCGCCGCGTCCCGCGGCCGCCCGCGCCGGCATCGTCGCGGCGGTCAAGGACGGGCGGCTGTCGCAGTCCCGGCTGGACCAGGCGGCGATCCGGCAGGTGGCGCTGCTGCTGCACCAGCAGCACGCCGGCCTGCACCCGCGGGCCCCCGGCTCCTCCCGCGCGGTCTCCCACCGGCTGTCCGCGGCCGGGATCACCGTGGTGCGCGGCGCCTGCGCGGGCCGGCTGGTGCGTCGCCGGGTGCACCCCACCGGGCCGCCGGAGGCCGTCGCCGGGTTCGAGGCCGCGGCCCGCACCGCCGGGCTCCGGCTCGCGGCCCACGACAAGCCCACGAGGCGCAAGCCGGCCGGCACGCACCAGCGCAAGCGCGCGGCGAGGATCACCACCCTGCGGCTCGTCGGCCGCGGCGACGCGCCGGCGCACGGCGACGTGGTGGTGGCCACCGACACCCCGTACGTCCTCGGGCGCAGCCGCGCCCACGTCAAGATCGCGACCTACGGCGAGACCCCGGGTGCGATGCGCGCGCTGGTCGACGTGCTGCTCGGCCACGCGCACGCCCCGGGGCACCTGCCGGTCCCCGTCGCGGGCGTCCCCCGCGACGGCTGCTGACCCTTACGCTGAGCCGCCCGTTCTGGCAGGGTCGGACCATGGAGAGCGTCACCGAGCGGTACCGCCGCCTCGCGGCCCGGGTCACCGCCCTGGTCCGGGACACCGCCCCGTCCGCATGGGCCAACCCCAGCCCGTGCGCCGAGTGGACCGCCCGGGACGTGGTCCGGCACCTCGTCGACATCCACGGCCGGTTCCAGGCGCTCGTCGGGCGCGAGCCGGCCCCGCATCCGTCGGTGGACGACGACCCGCTCGGCGCGTTCGCCGCGGTCCGCGACCAGATGCAGGCCGACCTCGAGGACCCCGCGAGGGTCGACGAGGAGTACGAGGGTCGGTTCGGGCGGTCCACGTTCGGTACGGCCGTCGACGGCTTCGTCTGCTTCGACCTGGTGGTGCACGGCTGGGACCTGGCCCGGGCCACCGGGCAGGACGAGACCATCGACCCGCGGGACCTGGCCCGCGTCCAGGCCGCCGTCGACGCGGGGGCGGAGACGATGCGGGCCAACGGCGTGATCGGTCCGCCGGTCGAGCCGGCGCCGGGGGCCAGCGACCAGGACCGGCTGCTCAACGCCCTCGGCCGCACCGTGTGACCACCGCCGGAACGGCCCACGGCGGGCCCGTTCAGCCGAGATCGTAGGAGAGCACCAGCTCGTAGCCATCCTCGCTGTGCCCGGCGATCCTCAGCTCGGCCTCGCCACGCAGGCCCTCCAGCGCCCCGGTGCCCATCCCGGGCACCACCTCGACGTGCGCCGAGACCGAGCCCTCGTCCTGCCCGCCGACGTGCCGGAGCACGCAGCTGCCCTCGCGCCCGTCGACGGAGCCGGTGAAGTGCTCGAAGGCGAGCACCGGTGCGCCGCCCGGCTTGTAGGCGATCAGGTAGGACAGCACGGACGCGCCCTCGAGGTCGCCGGTGTAGCGGTAGCCGACGCGGGCGTGCGACAGTCCGCGCTTGGGGTAGTACGTCTCGCCGGCCGTCGTACCCTCGCCATCGATGTCGACGTAGGTCTCCTCGCTCCACGAGCTCACGATGAACCGGCCGGTTGCCTGGTGGGTGTAGGTCATGGACCGACGCTAGGAGGACGGCCGCGACCGGGTCTTGGAGAAACGCGCCAGCCCGGCTGGCTAGGGTCTGGGGCATGGAGTCGCCACGCGGCCACCCCGACGCGATCGTGCGGCCGAACGCCGCGCGGCGGGTTATCGACCTCGACCGGCGTGCGCCGGGGGAGCCGCTGCGGCCCTACGTCGACTACCACTGGTACGTCGGCTGGCGGGTGCCCGAGCCGCACCGCCAGCAGGTCGTGCCCCAGCCGCGGGTGCACGTCGCCGCGGAGGACGGCCGGCTGCTGGTGCACGGCATCAGCCGCGAGCCGTTCTTCCGGGAGCTGACCGGGACCGGGCACACCCTCGGCACCTCGTTCCTGCCCGGCGGGTTCCGCTGCCTGCTCGGCTCGTCGGTCGGCGCGCTGGCAGGACGGGTGGTCCCGGCGGGGGAGCTGCTCGGGGTCGACGACCGGCCGGCCGCGCGGGAGATCCTGGCCACCGAGGACGTGGACGCGATGGTCGCCGCGATGGAGCGCTACCTGCTCGCGGTGGGACCGGTCCCGGACCCGGCCGCGGTGGAGGCGGCCGCACTGGTGGCGTGGGCCGAGGAGCGGCACACGCTGACCCGCGCCGAGGACCTGGCGGCGCACGCCGGCACCAGCCTGCGCTCCCTGCAGCGGCTGTTCACCGAGTACGTGGGGGTCGGCCCGAAGTGGGTGATCGCGCGCTACCGGATCCTCGACGCGGCGGCCGCCGCGCACGGCGGGGGCCGGGTGGACTGGGCGGCCCTGGCCGCCGACCTCGGCTTCGCCGACCAGGCCCACCTGACCCGGGCCTTCGCGCAGGTCGTCGGCACCCCGCCGGAGACCTACCGTCGCGAGGCCTGAACCTCCCGCCGACGGGTCCGCCACAGGTCGGTGAACCCGACCAGCACGGCCAGCGCGACGAACCCGAGCGCCGCCAGCACCGCCTGCCCCAGCGCGTGCCCGAAGGCGTCGTCGCGCGCGGCCCCCGACAGGACGGCCACGCCCGCGGGCAGCGCGGCGAAGAACACCGCGCCGATCACCGACTGGCCGATCGCGAGGCCGATCCGCTGCGCCGTCTGCAGCACCCCGCCGGCGGTGCTGCCCGCGACCGGGTCGACGTCGGTCAGGGTCAGCGTCTGGTTCGGGGTGATCAGCGCGCCGGCGCCGACGCCCATCACCAGCAGCGGCCCCGCGAGCGCGAAGGCGGCCCCGGGACCGGGGTGCAGGCGGGCCACCACGTCGAGCCCGACCGCGCCCACGCCGAAGGTGGTGGCCGCGGCCACCACCATCGGCCGCCCGACCTGGGTGACCCAGCGGCCGGCCAGCGGCGCGGACACCGCGTTGCCGATGGCGTAAGCGGTGATCCCCAGCCCCGACTGCAGCGCGGTGAGGCCGAGACCCTGCTGGTAGTACAGCGCCATCACCAGCGGCAGCCCGGCCATCGCGGGGAAGAACGCGAGCGCGAGCACCACGCCGGCCGTGTACGACGGCCGCCGGAACAGCCGCAGGTCCACCAACGGGTCGGCGTCGCGGGTGGTCAGCCGCGCCTCGCGACGGAAGAACGCCGTCACCAGCGCCACCGCCGGCACGACCAGCCAGGCCAGCCGGGTGTCGCGCAGCGCGTCGTACTCCACGGCCGCGAACAGGATGCAGAACGTGCCGGCCCCGAGCAGCAGCGCGCCGGCTACGTCGAGCCGGTGCCGGCTCCAGGCCGGGTCCGCGGGCAGCCACCGGCGGGCCATCGCCAGCACACCGATCCCGATCGGGACGTTGATGAAGAACACCAGGCGCCAGCCGAAGTGCGGCCCGCCGGCGGCGATCAGGGCGCCACCCACGAGCGGCCCGAGGGCGGTGCCCACCCCGACCACCGTGCCCAGGAAGCCGAAGGCCCGGCCGCGGTCCCGCCCGCGGAACATGTGCTGGATCAGACCCGAGACCTGCGGGTTGATCAGCCCACCGGACAGCCCCTGCAGCACCCGGGAGACCACCAGCAGCCCGCTCCCCGGCGCCAGTCCCGACAGGGCGCTGGTGACCACGAAGCCCGCGACGCCGATCATGAACATCCGCCGACGACCGTGGTCGTCGCCGAGCCTCCCGGCGAGCACCGGCACCAGTCCGAACGCCAGCGTGTAGCCGCTGACCACCCATTGCAGCGTGGACGGCCGCGCGCCGGTGGCCCGCCCGATCGACGGCAGCGCGACGTTGGTGATGCTGACGTCGAGGAGCGTCATGAACAAGGCGCTCCCGCACACGGCCAGCGCCACCCAGCGGCCGTTGGCGCCGCCGTCGGCTCCGGTGTCCTGGGCGGGTACGGTCACCGCCGCAGGTTACCCGCGTCCGTGCGGGCGGGTCGGCGGGTGTGGCCCGGTGCGGCGGCTGTGGGGTGGGGCGGTTTGTGCGCAGGTGCGCAGCTGTGGCCCGGTGCGGTCGGTGCGCGCCCGGTCAGAAGGGGCGGACCAGCAGCGCCGTGCCCTTGCCGGCCACCCGGGTGAGCACCAGCGTCGCCTCCTCGTCGCCGGACAGGGCCAGCCGCCTGCGCAGCTCGTCCGGGACCACGTCCACGCCCCGCTTCTTGATCGTGAGCCGCCCGACGTTGCGCTCCCGGAGCGCGGCCCGCAGCGACTTCTCCTTGTAGGGCAGCGTCTCCAGCACCTCGTAGGAGCGGGCGAACGGCGTCCTGAACGCCTCGTCGCTGGTCACGTAGGCGATGTGCTCGTCGACCAGGCCGCCGTGCACCCCGGCCGCGACCGCGGTGACCAGCCCGGACCGGATCACCGCGCCGTCCGGCTCGTACAGGCACTGCCCGACCGCCCGCACCGGCGCGCCGCCCGGGTCGTCCTCGTCGCTGAGCGAGGCGAGCCCGCCACTGCGGATCACCGTGGCCCGGCGCCGGGCGGTGGCCAGGTACGACGACCAGAGGGCCGCCTCCTTGACCTCGCCCTCGTCGGACACCCACTCGGCCTCGACCCCCGCGGGCACCACGTGGTGCGGGATGCCCGGGGCGACCTTGACGCAGGACGGGCGCGCCAGCAGCCGCTCCACGAACGACCACGGCGGGGACCAGCCCTCGACGTCGAACACCCGGCCGGCGTCGGTACGACGGGCCGGGTCGGCGAAGACCACCCCGAAGCCGGACAGGTCGAGCTCGGCACCGTCGGCGACCTGCACCGCGCCGCCGAGGCCGAGCGCGTCGAGGTTCGCCCGCGCCACCGCCACCCGCAGCGGGTCCCGGTCCACGCCGGCGACGGTCAGCCCGGCGCGGGCGAACGCCACCAGGTCGCCGCCGATCCCGCAGCCGAGGTCCAGCACCGAGGCCGGGGCGGCCAGCGCGACCCGCGCGGCCCGGTGCTGCGCGACCCGCCGCCGGGTGGCCTGCTCGAGGCCCTCGGGGGTGAAGTACATCCGGGCGGCGTCCTCGCCGAACTTGGCCGCCGCGCGCCGGCGCAGGTCCACCTGGGTCAGCGCGGCGGCCGCGTGCTCGGCGCCCGCGTCCCGGCGCAGCGCGGTCGCCGTGCGCACCGGGTCGCCGGCCTGGTCGACGTACACCTGGGCGGCGCGGGCCAGCAGCCGCTGGCCGTCGGGGGACAGCAGCCAGCCGAACGCCTCGAGGTCCATGCCCCCGAGTCTGGCACTCGACTTGACCGAGTGCTAATCCCGCAATAGATTCGCGTTAGCACTCTCCCTTCGAGGGTGCCAGTGCATGCCAAGTCGTACGACCCCCGCGACGGCGTACGTCGACCGCACGCGCTTGATCTGCAACAAACCATCTGTCTCTCTCGACACACGGGAAAGTGGAGGTCGACACAGTGTCGGTCAACATCAAGCCTCTTGAGGACCGGATCGTCGTCAAGCCCCTCGACGCCGAGCAGACCACGGCTTCCGGCCTGGTCATCCCGGACACCGCCAAGGAGAAGCCCCAGGAGGGCGAGGTCCTGGCGATCGGTCCGGGGCGCGTGGACGACAACGGCAACCGGGTCCCGCTCGACGTCAACGTCGGCGACAAGGTCATCTACAGCAAGTACGGCGGCACCGAGGTCAAGTACGCCGGCGACGAGTTCCTGATCCTCTCGGCGCGCGACGTCCTCGCCGTCATCGGCTGACACACCCCCTCTGGCGGAGCCAGGGGGACCAGCCTGACTCCGCCCCGGGCGGCCTGACTCGTTCGGGCCCCTGGGGCGTACGTCTTCCCACCGCAGCTCGGAAAGGTTCATCCTCAGATGCCGAAGATTCTGGAGTTCGACGAGAACGCGCGGCGCTCCCTCGAACGGGGCGTCGACGCCCTCGCCAACGCCGTCAAGGTGACCCTCGGCCCCAAGGGTCGCTACGTGGTCCTCGACAAGAAGTGGGGCGCGCCGACCATCACCAACGACGGGGTCACCGTCGCACGTGAGGTCGAGGTCGACGACCCGTTCGAGAACCTGGGTGCCCAGCTCACCAAGGAAGTTGCCACCAAGACCAACGACGTCGCCGGTGACGGCACGACCACCGCGACCGTGCTCGCCCAGGCGATGGTGCACGAGGGTCTGCGTGCGGTTGCCGCGGGTGCCAACCCGATGAGCCTCAAGCGGGGCATGGACCTCGCGGTCGAGGCCATGGGCCAGGCGCTGCGCGACGCCGCCCGCGACGTGGACGACAAGGCCGACATGGCCGCCGTCGCCACCGTCTCCTCGCGCGACTCGCACATCGGCGAGCTGCTCGCCGAGGCGTTCGACAAGGTCGGCAAGGACGGTGTGATCACCGTCGAGGAGTCCAACACCCTGGGCACCGAGCTCGACTTCACCGAGGGGATGCAGTTCGACAAGGGCTACATCTCGCCGTACTTCGTCACCGACGCGGAGCGGATGGAGGCCGTCCTCGAGGACGCCTACATCCTGCTGCACCAGGGCAAGATCTCCGCGATCTCCGAGCTGCTCCCGCTGCTGGAGAAGGTGATCCAGGCCGGCAAGCCGCTGTTCATCCTCGCCGAGGACGTCGACGGCGAGGCACTGTCGACGCTCGTCGTGAACAAGATCCGCGGCACCTTCAACGCCGCCGCCGTCAAGGCTCCCGCGTTCGGGGACCGCCGCAAGGCGATGATGCAGGACATCGCCACGCTGACCGGTGGCCAGGTCGTCTCCCCCGAGGTGGGCCTGAAGCTCGACCAGGTGGGCCTCGAGGTGCTTGGCCAGGCACGGCGCGTGACCATCACCAAGGACAACACCACGATCGTCGAGGGCGCCGGCGACGCCGCCGCCGTCGAGGGCCGCGTCAACCAGATCAAGGCCGAGATCGAGAACACCGACTCCGACTGGGACCGCGAGAAGCTCCAGGAGCGGCTCGCGAAGCTGGCCGGTGGTGTCTGCGTGGTCAAGGTCGGCGCCGCCACCGAGGTGGAGCTCAAGGAGAAGAAGCACCGCATCGAGGACGCCGTCTCGGCGACGCGCGCCGCGATCGAGGAGGGCATCATCGCCGGTGGCGGGTCCGCCCTGGTGCACGCCGCTTCGGTGCTCAGCGACGGCCTGGGCCTCACCGGTGACGAGGCGACCGGCGCCCGGATCGTGGCCAAGGCCGCGGACGAGCCGCTGCGCTGGATCGCCGAGAACGGCGGCGACAACGGCTACGTGGTGGTGACCAAGGTGCGCGAGGGCAAGGTCGGCGAGGGCTACAACGCCGCCACCCGTGTCTACGGCGACCTGGTCGCCCAGGGCGTTCTCGACCCGGTCAAGGTGACCCGCTCCGCGCTGGTCAACGCGTCGTCCATCGCGGGCATGCTGCTCACGACCGAGACCCTGGTCGTGGACAAGCCCGAGGAGGACGAGGACGAGCAGGCCGCCGGCCACGGGCACGGCCACGGCCACTGACCCGGAGGCGGGCCCGTCCCGCGCGTGACCTCGAACGCCGCCCGGTCCGACCGGGCGGCGTTCGTGCGTCCGGGTGGGGCGGCTCACCCGGCACCCCCGTTTCGCGGGCCTTCGGGAAGGGCACCCTGAGCTGACGGGAAAATCCCGTTTTCGGCCTCAGGGGGTTCCGGATGGACTGGCTCATCGACTCGACCGACACGGCCGAGGGCTCGTCCCGCGCGCTGGGACTGCTCGACGAGCACCTGCAGCGGCACGCGGTCGACCCCGCGGGGGTGCCGGACGCGCTCGCGACGGTCTCCGACGATCTGAGCCGGACCGTCGCCGGCGCGGGCGGAAACCCGGTCCACCTGCGGCTCGACTGGACCGCGCCCACCCCGGTGCTCGAGGTGGCGGTGCTCGACGAGCCCGACGCGCCCGGGCGGGACGGCGTCCCGGTCGGGCGGGCCGTGCCGGCGCGGCAGCGCGCGACGGTGCGTTCCTGGGCCCGTGCCGACCGGGCCCGCCTCCCGCTGCCGGTGGAGCGGGTCAGCCAGCACACCTTCGACTCCGGGCCGCCGCCGGTCCTGGACGACGGGCTGGACCCCGCCCGGCAGGGGGCGGCCGCGGTCGCGGTCGCGCTCACCACGGCCATGGAGGCACACCCCACCGCCACCGCGCCCCAGGCCGCCACCATCGCCGGGGCGCTGATCGCCAACGCCGGCGCCGCGGAGGACGAGGAGCTCGACGGGCCCGCCGCCGCCGACACGTTCGTCCGCCTGCACCGGGCGCTCGGCAGCGAGGCCCACGTGGTCGCGGCCGACGACCAGGCCGTCGAGCTGGCCATCTCGAACTGCCCGTTCGGCACCGGCGGCGCGGGCACCTCCGCCCTGTGCCACGTCTCCTCGGGGCTGGCCGGCCAGCTCGCCGCCCGGGTGCACGGTGCGGCCACGGTGGTGCTCGACGAGACCATCGCGGCCGGCGACCCCGAGTGCCACCTGCAGGTGCTGCTGCGCGCCCCGAGCGAGGAGGAGGGGGACGGGGAGCCGTACTTCTGGCCGCCGCGCGCGGCCCAGCCCACGGAGACGGTGCCGCACCTCGACCTCTCGGTCGCCCTGCCCCGCGAGAGCGTCAGCGTGCCGGTCGTCCGCCGCCTGGCGGCGCAGGCGCTGCATGCCTTCGGGGTGCACGACGACGACGTGTACGACGTACAGCTCGCGATCACCGAGGCCTGCGCCAACGTGATCGACCACGCGGGGGAGACCGACACCTATGACGTGAAGGTGGAGCTCGCCGCGGACCGCTGCGCGATCACCGTGGTGGACCAGGGCGGTGGCTTCGACGCGACCGCGGTGCCCAACCGCCCCCACGACGAGTCCGAGATGGGCCGCGGGTTGAGCCTGATGCGGGCACTGGTCGACAACGTGGCCTTCCGCAACGAGCCGCAGGCCGGCGCCGTCGTGCACATGGTCAAGGCGCTGCGCTACGACGCGGCCCATCCGCTACGGCGCCGCTGAGCCCTCCGGAGTCCTCGCGGCCCGGCGCCGCCGGTAGGATGGGGGCCCGCCGCCACCGTTCCGGAAGGGCCCCATGACTGCGCCATTCGAAGTTGGCTCCGCTGGCGTTCCCGACAAGTTCGCAGCTCTCGGTCTCACCTACGACGACGTGCTGCTGCTGCCCGGGGAGACCGACGTGATCCCCAGCGAGGTGGACACCGGCGCCCGGCTGACCCGGGAGATCAACCTGAAGGTGCCGCTGGTGTCCTCGGCGATGGACACCGTGACCGAGTCGCGAATGGCGATCGCGATGGCCCGCCAGGGCGGGATCGGGGTGCTGCACCGCAACCTGTCCATCGAGGACCAGGCCTACCAGGTCGACCTGGTCAAGCGGACCCAGACCGGGATGATCACCAACCCGGTGACCATCCACCCGAAGGCGACGCTGGAGGAGCTCGACGAGATCTGCGGCGAGTACCGCGTCTCCGGCCTGCCGGTCATCGACGAGGACCACAGGCTGCTGGGCATCATCACCAACCGCGACCTGCGCTTCGTGCCGGTCGCGGAGTGGGCGACGCGGACCGTCGGCGAGGTGATGACGCCGATGCCGCTGATCACCGGCCGGCTCGGCATGGATCGCGAGGAGGCCGCGACGCTGCTGCGCCAGCACAAGCGCGAGCGGCTGCCGCTGGTCGACGACGAGGGCCGCCTCACCGGCCTGATCACGGTCAAGGACTTCGTGAAGTCCGAGCAGTTCCCCAACGCCTCCAAGGACGCGGACGGCCGGCTCCTGGTCGCGGCCGCGATCGGCTACTTCGGGGACGCCTGGGAGCGGGCCACCACGCTGGTCGAGGCCGGGGTCGACGTACTCGTCCCCGACGTCGCCAACGGGCACGCGAGGCTGATGCTGGACATGATCAGGCGCCTCAAGTCCGACCCGGCGACCCGGCACGTGCAGGTGATCGGCGGCAACGTCGCGACCCGCGCCGGTGCGCAGGCCCTCGTGGACGCGGGTGCCGACGCGGTCAAGGTCGGGGTCGGCCCCGGGTCGATCTGCACGACCCGGGTGGTGGCCGGCGTGGGTGTGCCGCAGGTGACCGCGATCCACGAGTCCGCGCTGGCCTGCAAGCCGGCGGGCGTCCCGGTGATCGGGGACGGCGGCCTGCAGCACTCCGGCGACATCGCGAAGGCGCTGGTCGCCGGGGCGGACACCGTGATGATCGGCTCGCTGCTCGCCGGCTGCGAGGAGAGCCCGGGGGAGCTGATCTTCGTCAACGGCAAGCAGTACAAGTCCTACCGCGGCATGGGCTCGCTGGGCGCGATGGCCTCCCGCGGGAAGAAGTCGTTCTCCAAGGACCGCTACTTCCAGGCGGACGTGAGCAGCGACGACAAGATCGTCCCCGAGGGCATCGAGGGCCAGGTCGCCTACCGCGGCCCGCTGTCGGCGGTCGCGCACCAGCTCATCGGCGGTCTGCAGCAGTCGATGTTCTACGTCGGCGCGCGCACCATCCCCGAGCTGCAGGACCGCGGGCGGTTCGTCCGGATCACCTCCGCCGGGCTCAAGGAGAGCCACCCGCACGACATCCAGATGACCGTCGAGGCGCCGAACTACCCCGGCCGGTAGCGCTCGGCAGGCCAGACCGCGAACGACGAGAGAGAATGCACCAGTGATGGAAATCGAGATCGGTCGCGCCAAGCGCGGACGCCGCGCCTACTCCTTCGACGACGTTGCGATCGTGCCGTCCCGGCGGACCCGTGACCCGGAGGAGGTCTCGGTGGCCTGGCAGATCGACGCCTACCGGTTCGAGCTCCCGATCATGGCGGCGCCGATGGACTCGGTGATGTCGCCGCAGTCGGCGGTCGCGTTCGGCAAGGCCGGCGGACTCGGCGTGCTCGACCTCGAGGGCCTGTGGACCCGGTACGACGACCCGACCGGACTGCTCGGCGAGGTCGCCGGGCTGCACGGCGTGGAGGCCACCCGGCGGCTGCAGGAGATCTACGACGAGCCGATCAAGCCCGAGCTGATCACCGCCCGGCTCAAGGAGATGCGCGAGTCCGGGGTCACGGTCGCCGGCTCGCTGTCCCCGCAGCGCACCAAGGAGTACTTCAAGACCGTCGTCGACGCGGGCGTCGACATGTTCGTGATCCGGGGCACCACGGTGTCCGCGGAGCACGTCTCCGGGCAGGCCGAGCCGCTGAACCTCAAGGAGTTCATCTACGAGCTCGACGTCCCGGTCATCGTCGGGGGCTGCGCCACCTACCAGGCCGCGCTGCACCTGATGCGCACGGGTGCGGCGGGGGTGCTGGTGGGCTTCGGAGGCGGTGCCGCGCACACCACCCGCACCGTGCTCGGGGTGGAGGTCCCGATGGCGAGCGCCGTCGCCGACGTGGCCGCCGCCCGCCGCGACTACCTCGACGAGTCCGGTGGGCGCTACGTGCACGTCATCGCCGACGGTTCCATCGGTCGTTCCGGCGACGTCGCCAAGGCGATCGCCTGCGGCGCCGACGCGGTGATGATCGGCTCCCCGCTGGCCCGCGCCACCGACGCCCCGGGTCGGGGGTTCCACTGGGGCTCGGAGGCCTGGCACCAGCACCTGCCCCGGGGTGAGCGGATCGAGATCGGCAGCGTCGGCACCCTCGACGAGATCCTGTTCGGCCCCTCCCGCACCGCGGACGGCACGATGAACCTGGTCGGCGCCCTGCGTCGCTCGATGGCCACCACCGGCTACACCGAGCTCAAGGAGTTCCAGCGCGTGGAGGTCGTGGTCCGGTGACCGCGCCGCGTCCCGCGGCGACGCTGCGGGTCGCCGCCGCGCAGGCCGAGTCGGTGTCCGGGGACGTAGGGGCCAACGTCGCGACCGCGGTGCGCCTGGTCACGGCCGCGGCGGACCTGGGCGCCCGGGTCGTGGTGCTGCCGGAGCTGTTCCTCACCGGCTACGACCCCGCCGGCTGGTCGCCGGACCGCGCGGTCGGCCCCGGGGACCCCCGGCTGCTCCCGCTGGCCGACGCCACCCGGGGCCGCGACGTGGTGGCGGTCGTCGGTGCCGCGGTGCGGTCGGGCGGCACCGCGCCGGGGCCCGGGACGCACGCCGCGGGCGCGCGGCCCGGCCCGGCCGTGTCGCTGGGCCTGCTGCTCTTCGACGGCGAGCCGGCCGGCGGCCCCAGGCACGTGTACGACAAGCAGCACCTGACCGACGAGGAGAAGGCGTTCTTCACCCCCGGCGCCGGCGGGTCCAGCATCGTCGTCGACGGGTGGGAGCTGGGCCTGGGGATCTGCTTCGACGGCTGCTTCCCGGAGCACGCCGCGGCGGCCGCCGCGGACGGGGCCCTGGCCTACCTGTGCCCGTCGGCCTACTACGTCGGCTCCGAGCACCGGCGGGACCTCTACTACGCCGCCCGTGCGCTCGACAACGGCATCTACGTGGTGTTCTCCGGGCTGACCGGTCACTGCGGCGAGGCCGCCTTCAACGGCGGCTCCGCCCTCTACGACCCGGAGGGTCGCGCCCTGGACCGGCTGGGAGTGGAGGCGCCGGGCGTGGCCTGCGCGGACCTGGTGGCCGACGAGGTACGCCGGGTGCAGCAGCTGAACCCGATCGGCCGCGACCGGCTCCCGAGCCTCGGACCGCGCGCCCGGCACCACGTGTCGTCCTGAGTGCCGCGGGCGCCGGCCAGCGTCGGGCGCGTCGGCTCGCTCAGCGCTGCCGGGGAGAACGCCTCCGAACCAGCCGGCCGCGCCGGGCGGCGACCCGGGCGGCCCGCTCGCGGGCGTCGCGCTGCAGGTCGCGCATGTGGGAGGCGGCGAGATCGAGCATCTGGGAGTGCATCCCCGTTGTCATGACGGCATCTTCCTTGTCGGTGCGGGCGCGTCGTTGCGCCCTGGTTCGTACCCCTCCAGCGTACCGTCTCTGTAGGGACCAAAGTCGGGTCTTGCCTGTTACGTGGGAGTGATCTCCGTCTCCCTCCGGGCCCGGCCGGTCCAGGCAAGTGTTACCAGGGGGTAGCCGTCTGAGACGGCCGTCACATACTCTCGGTATATGAGTGCCCAGCCAGACCCGGAGGCCGCCGAGGTCAAGGACCCCGGTCTCGACCTCACCGCCTCCTACGCCCTCGAGCCGGCCTACGTGCGGTCGCTGACCGAGCGCGTGCTGTCCACCACCGGGGAGAGCCTGCGCACGCACTCGCCGCTCACCGGCCAGCCGCTCGGCGCCGTCCCGCAGTCGTCCGCCGACGACGTGGCGGAGGCGTTCGTCCGGGCCCGCCGGGCCCAGGAGCTGTGGTCCCGGACCCCGGTCGAGGAGCGGGAGCGGGCGCTGCTGCGCCTGCACGACCTGGTCCTGGCCCGGCAGGACGAGATCGGCGACCTCGTCTGCTGGGAGTCCGGCAAGGCGCGCAAGGACGCCTTCGACGAGACCCTGCACGTCGCCCTCACCGCCCGCTACTACGGCCGCACCGGCCGCGAGCACCTCGCCACCGAGCGCAAGGCCGGCGTGGTCCCCGGGCTGACCCGGGTGGAGCTGAACCGGATCCCCAAGGGCGTGGTCGGCATCATCTCGCCGTGGAACTACCCGTTCACGCTCGCGCTCTGCGACGGGCTGCCGGCCCTGCTCGCCGGCAACGCGGTGGTGCACAAGCCCGATGCACAGACCATGCTGACCGCCCTGCTGGGGGTGCGCCTGCTGGAGGAGGCCGGCATCCCCCGCGACCTCTGGCAGGTGGTGGCCGGCCCCGGCCGGGTGCTCGGCACGGAGATCATCGGCCGCGCCGACTACATCTGCTTCACCGGATCCACACCCACGGGCAAGGTGATCGCGAAGCAGTGCGCCGACCGGCTGATCGGCTGCTCGCTCGAGCTCGGCGGGAAGAACCCGCTCCTGGTGCTGCGCGATGCCGACCTGGACCGGGCCGCCGAGGGCGCGGTGCGCGCAAGCTTCTCCAACGCCGGTCAGCTGTGCGTGTCCACCGAGCGGATGTTCGTCGCCGACCAGGTCTACGAGCGGTTCGTCGAGCGGTTCGTCGCCCGGGTCAGGGCGATGCGCCTCGAGCCGGGGCTGGGCTGGGGCAGCGACATGGGCTCGCTGATCTCCCAGGAGCAGCTCGACGCCGTCACGGCGCACGTCGAGGACGCCCGGGCCAGGGGCGCGCGGGTGCTGGTCGGGGGGCGGGCCCGCCCGGACCTCGGTCCGTACTGCTACGAGCCGACCGTGCTCGAGGGGGTGACCCCCGAGATGGCCTGCTTCGGGCACGAGACCTTCGGCCCGGTCGTCTCGCTCTACCGGTTCGGCGACGAGGCGGACGCGGTCGCGCGGGCGAACGAGGGTGAGTACGGCCTGAACGCCTCGATCTACAGCCGGGACGGCGCCCGGGCCCGGGCCCTCGCCCGACAGGTCAGGTGCGGCACCGTCAACATCAACGAGGGCTTCGGTGCCACCTTCGCCAGCATCGACTCCCCGATGGGCGGGATGCGCGAGTCCGGGCTCGGCCGGCGCCAGGGCGCGGAGGGCATCCACCGCTACACCGAGACCCAGTCGGTGGCCACCCAGCGGCTGGTCCGGTTCGGGCCGATGCTGGGGATGAGCGACCGCGGATACGCCAGGCTGATGACCGCGAACCTGCGGCTGATGCACAAGCTGGGGAGGAAGTGACCATGCCCGACCTCGACTTCGACGTCCTCGTCGTCGGTTCCGGTTTCGGGGGCTCGGTCACCGCTCTGCGGCTGACCGAGAAGGGCTACCGGGTCGGCGTGCTCGAGGCCGGCGCCCGGTTCGAGGACGCCGACTTCGCCGGCACCTCCTTCGACGTGAGCCGCTACCTGTTCGCGCCGGAGGTCGGCTGCTACGGCATCCAGCGCATCAACGCGCTGCGCGACTGCGTGATCCTCTCCGGCGCCGGGGTCGGCGGCGGGTCGCTGGTCTACGCGAACACGCTCTACGAGCCGCTTCCCGCGTTCTACGAAGACCCGCAGTGGCGGGACATCGCCGACTGGAGGAGCGAGCTGGCGCCGTTCTACGACCAGGCCAAACGGATGCTGGGCGTGGTGGACAACCCGCTGCGCACGCCCTCCGACGACGTGATGGAGAAGGTGGCCAACGACATGGGCGTCGGCGACACCTTCCACCCGACGCCGGTCGGGGTGTTCTTCGGCGGGCCCGAGCAGCCGCAGGGGACCCGGGTGGCGGACCCGTACTTCGGTGGCGCCGGCCCGGACCGCAAGACCTGCCTGGGCTGCGGGGAGTGCATGACCGGCTGCCGGCACAACGCCAAGAACACGCTGGTGAAGAACTACCTCTACCTCGCCGAGCGGAACGGCGCCGTGGTCCGTCCGCTGACCACGGTCACCCGGGTGCGACCTCGCGAGGGCGGCGGCTACGACGTGACGGTGCGCTACACGAAGGCGAAGGCGCGCCGCAGGTCGCTGACCCGGACCCTGACCGCTGAGCAGGTGGTGTTCTCGGCGTCCGCGCTGGGCACCCAGAAGCTGCTGCACCGGATGCGCGACGAGGGCCACCTGCCGGCGATCTCGAGGCGGCTCGGCCACCTGTCGCGCACCAACTCCGAGTCGATCCTGGGCGCGATCGCCCCGGACACCACGGTCGACTACAGCCGCGGCGTCGCCATCACCTCGAGCTTCCACCCCGACGAGAACACCCACATCGAGCCGGTGCGCTACGGCAAGGGCAGCAACGTGATGTCGCTGCTGCAGACCGTGCTCACCGACGGTGACCGTCCGGAGCCACGCTGGTGGACCTGGCTGAAGGAGATCTGGCGCGAGAAGGCCAGCGTGCTCGACCTCTACGACATGCGGCACTGGTCCGAGCGCACGGTGATCGCCCTGGTGATGCAGAGCCTCGACAACTCGATCACCACGTTCACCAAGCGCAACCCGGTCACCGGGAAGCGGTTCCTGTCCTCGAAGCAGGGCCACGGGCGCCCGAACCCGACCTGGATCCCGGTCGGCAACGAGGCGGTCCGGCGGATGGCCGCGATCCTCGGCGGCAAGCCGGGAGGCTCGGTCGGCGAGCCGTTCAACCGTCCCCTGACCGCGCACTTCATCGGCGGCTGCGCGATCGGCGAGTCCCCCGAGACCGGGGTCATCGACCCGTTCCAGCGGGTCTTCGGCCATCCGGGCCTGCACGTCGTGGACGGCTCGGCCATCACCGCGAACCTGGGGGTGAACCCGTCCCTGACGATCACCGCGCAGGCCGAGCGGGCGATGGCTTTCTGGCCGAACAAGGGCGAGCCCGACCCGCGACCCGCGCTGGGGACGCCGTACCACCGCATCGCGCCGGTCCGGCCGGCCCGGCCGGCGGTGCCCGAGTCCGCTCCGGGGGCGCTGCGGCTCCCGATAGTCGCCGTCTCCTGACCTCGACGGGCCCACGGGCCGCTCGTCCTCGTGACGGGCGGCCCGCGGCCGTTAACGGCTTCAGGGCCCGACCGGGGAGGGAGGGATGGTCGGGCCCTGAAAGGTCCACGCAACTGCACGGACTCAAGACCCGGCCTGGGAGGGAGCTAAGCCACCGGGTCTGCCTGCTCAACGACCCGACACCATCCGGGTTACGGCGATTGTCGAAAAAGATCCGGGGAATTCCGCGTTGCGTGCAATGCGGCGGTTCCCGGTGCTTCGAGCGCGACCGGTTCCGGTGCTGTCCGGTCCGCCGCGACGTGCGGGTGCCGTCCCCCTCCCGATAGACTGCGGACCCCGCCGGAGCCCGGTGGGGCTTCCCGCAGCACACTCCGCAGCGTCAACCCTGAAGGGCCCCCGGTGACCACCGAACACGACCTGGTCCTCGTCGTCGACTTCGGCGCCCAGTACGCCCAGCTGATCGCCCGCCGGGTCCGCGAGGCACGGGTCTACTCCGAGATCGTCCCGCACACGATGCCGGTGGCGGAGATGCTGGCCAAGCGGCCGAAGGCGATCATCCTGTCCGGCGGGCCGTCGTCGGTCTACGAGCAGGGCGCGCCGAACGTGGACGGCGACATCTTCACCGCCGGCGTACCGGTGTTCGGGATGTGCTACGGCTTCCAGGCGATGGCGCTCGCCCTCGGCGGCGACGTACGGCGGACCGGGCGCTCGGAGTACGGCCGGACTCCGGTGCAGGTGGTCGCGCCGGGGACGCTGCTGGCCGAGCTGCCGGGCGGGCACAAGGTGTGGATGAGCCACGGCGACTCGGTCGTCGCGGCCCCCGAGGGGTTCTCGGTCCTGGCGCGCACGGAGGCCTCCCCGGTCGCGGCCTTCGAGGACCTCGACCGCCGGCTCGCCGGCGTGCAGTGGCACCCCGAGGTGATGCACACCGAGCACGGCCAGCAGGTGCTCAGCCACTTCCTGCTCAACATTGCCGGCTGCCGTCCGACGTGGACGATGGTCAACATCGTCGAGGAGCAGATCGAGACGGTCCGCGCGCAGATCGGCGACCGGCGCGCGATCTGCGGGCTCTCCGGCGGCGTCGACTCGGCCGTCGCGGGCGCCCTGGTGCAGCGTGCGATCGGTGACCAGCTGACCTGCGTGTTCGTCGACCACGGGCTGCTGCGCAAGGGTGAGGCCGAGCAGGTCGAGCGGGACTTCGTCGCCGCGACGGGGGTCTCCCTGCACGTCGTGGACGCGCAGAAGCGGTTCCTGGACGCGCTGGCCGGGGTCAGCGACCCCGAGGAGAAGCGCAAGATCATCGGCCGCGAGTTCATCCGGGTCTTCGAGGCGGCCGAGGCGGAGATCGTCGGGGACGCTGCCGCCCACGGCGAGAAGGTCGCCTTCCTGGTCCAGGGCACGCTCTACCCGGACGTGGTGGAGTCCGGGGGAGGCGCCGGGACCTCCAACATCAAGTCCCACCACAACGTGGGCGGGCTCCCCGAGGACATCGAGTTCGAGCTCGTCGAGCCGCTGCGCACGCTGTTCAAGGACGAGGTGCGCCTGGTCGGCGAGCAGCTCGGGCTGCCCGCCGAGATCGTCTGGCGGCATCCGTTCCCCGGACCCGGGCTGGCGATCCGGATCATCGGCGAGGTCACCCACGACCGGCTGGCGATCCTCCGCGAGGCGGACGCGATCGCCCGGGAGGAGCTCACCCGGGCCGGTCTCGACGGCGAGATCTGGCAGTTCCCGGTGGTGCTGCTGGCCGAGGTGCGCTCGGTCGGTGTGCAGGGCGACGGCCGCACCTACGGGCACCCCGTCGTGCTGCGGCCGGTGACCTCCGAGGACGCGATGACCGCCGACTGGGCGCGGCTGCCCTACGACGTCGTCGAGGCGATCTCGACGCGGATCACCAACGAGGTCCGCGAGGTCAACCGGGTCACCATCGACGTGACCAGCAAGCCGCCCGGCACCATCGAGTGGGAGTAGGCCGACGCGCCCGGTCTGGATAACTAGTCCCGGGCCATACCGCCGGCGCCGGCGGACGCCTAGCGTCGGGCCTGTTGTGTTCGGGGACAGCAGGAGAGGCGGACCCCATGCGCTCGTCATGGCGGATCGACTGGATCAACTGGCCGGTGCACTCCCAGTTCACCTCACGCAGGAACGCGCAGCACGCGATGGTGGTCTGTGCCCAGCGGAGGCGGGAGCGCGAGGAGACGGAGGCGTTCCTCGCCCAGCGCAGCCGGCCCGACGACGCCGAGGTCGCGGGCCCCGCGGCGCGGGCGTTGCCGCGACGGACGGCGGCGCCTGCCGGCGGCGTCTCCGGGGGTCGCGCGGTCCGCTGGTAGCAGCGGTGAGCGGCCTCGGCGCCCGGTGAGCGTTCGGCGCCGCGGCCCCCAGGGGCGGCCGGCGGTGTGCGGGCGGCGCCCGGGCGGTCGGGTCGGGGTAACCTCCGACCTTGTGACGCCTGAGGGATACCTGCTCCGGGAGCTGCGAGCCGACGACGCCCCGGCGCTGGCCGCGGCGTACCGGCGGAACCGGGCCCACCTCGCGCACTGGGACCCCGTCCGGCGCGAGGCGTTCTACACCGAGCAGGGCCAGGCAGCGGTCGTCGATGCGGCCCTCGCCTCGGTCGCCCAGGGTGCGCTGGCCTCCTGGGTGCTCGTCCACGGCGACCAGGTCGTCGGGCGGATCAACCTGAACAACATCGTCCGCGGTGCGTTCCACAGCGCCGCGCTCGGCTACTGGGTGGACGGCGCGCACCAGGGGCGGGGGCTGGCGACCGCCGCGGTCGAGCACGCCTGCTCCGAGGCGGTGGCGCTCGGGTTGCACCGGGTGGAGGCGGGCACGCTGGTCGACAACCTGGCCTCCCAGCGGGTCCTGGAGAAGTGCGGCTTCGCCCGCTTCGGCCTGGCCCCCGCCTACCTGTTCATCGCGGGCCGGTGGCAGGACCACGTCCTCTTCCAGCGGATCCTGCACGACGGACCCCCGCCGCCCTGACCCCGCGTCGCCCCGGTGCCCCGCGCGTCCTGGTGCCGTGGGAGACTCGGTCCCGCGTCGCCGGACGCAACCGCCGGGCCGTCGGCCCACGCCCGGATGTCAGGGATGTCCCTGAAAGCCTCCTGAGGTTGCCGCGATTCACCACGGCGGCGCCGCGAGGGAGGCATAGTCTCGCTGTAGTCGACCGGTCAGAGAAGCAGGAGTCCGCAGTGTCCCGCGTCACGACGTACCTCAAGACCCAGGTGCGGCGCGCCGTGATGACGCGTGTCGGCGGCGGAGGCGGTATCGACCTGTCCAAGCTGGACAAGGTCCCGGAGTCGCTGGCGTGGCCGTTGCACCGGAACGGGGTCGACCCGGTGGCCCGGCTCGGCGAGCTCCGCGAGCAGGCCCCGGTGCACAAGCTCACCTCGTTCCTGGGCATGAACGTCTGGCTGGTCACCGGCGAGGCCGAGGCGCGCGAGGTGCTGGCGGACACGAGCAGCTACAGCAACGACATCCGGCCCTTCGTCGGCCGGCGCGGGTCCACCACCGACGGCGACATCGGCGGCCTCGGCTTCACCGACCCACCGGAGCACACCCGGCTGCGCAAGCTGCTCACCCCCGAGTTCACGATGCGCCGGCTGGAGCGGCTGCGGCCCCGGATCGCCGCGATCGTGGAGCGCCAGCTGGACGAGGTCGAGAGCCGCGGACCGGTCGTGGACCTGGTTCCGAACTTCGCGTTCCCGGTGCCGTTCCTGGTGATCTGCGAGCTGCTCGGGCTCCCGGACGAGGACCGGGACACGTTCCGCCAGCTCGGCTCGGCGCGCTTCGACGTGTCGTACGGCGGCCAGGGGTCCTTCGGGGCGGTGTCCGGCAGCCGCAAGTTCCTGATGGAGGCCACCCGCAAGCAGCGCACCGACCCGGGCGAGGGGCTGATCGGGCAGATCATCCGCGAGCACGGCGACGAGATCAACGACTTCGACCTCGGCGGCCTCGCCGACGGGGTGTTCACCGGGGGCCTGGAGACCAGCGCCAGCATGCTGGCCCTCGGCACCGCGGTGCTCCTGGACCACCCCGCGGACTACCAGCGGGTCGCGCAGGACCCGGCCAGCGTGGACCGCACCGTGGAGGAGCTGCTCCGCTACCTCACCGTCGTCCAGGTCGCGTTCCCGCGCTTCCCCAAGCACGACGTGGAGCTGGCCGGCCACCGGATCGCCAAGGGTGACGTGGTGCTCTCCCACCTCGCGGGCGCGAACCGGGACCTCCGAGCCGGCGGGGCGATGGAGTCGTTCGACCCCACCCGCGCGCCGACGTCGCACCTCGCGTTCGGGCACGGGTTCCACCGCTGCGTGGGCGCGGAGCTGGCCCGGATGGAGCTGCGGATCGCCTACCCGGCGTTGGCCCGTCGGTTCCCGGACCTGCGGCTCGCCACCGACGACCCGGACGCGCTCGGCTACCGGCAGCTGTCGATCGTCTACGGCCTGGACACGCTCCCGGTGCGGCTCGGGTAGCCGGCCACCGGTGGCTGCCCCGGGTCGCTAGTCGACCCGCGGGAGAAGACCGTCGTAGGTCGTGCTGCGCTGGCGCACCGGCCGGCCGATGCCCGCGCCGATCTCCTCCAGCTCGGCGACGGTCTTCGCCGAGCCGTGCTCGGAGCCCGCCATCCGCGAGATCGTCTCCTCCATCAGCGTGCCGCCGAGGTCGTTGGCGCCGGCGCGCAGCATCGCCCGGGTGCCGTCGGGGCCGAGCTTCACCCACGAGGTCTGGATGTTGTCGATCCGCCCGTGCAGCAGGATCCGGGCCAGCGCGTGCACGGCGAGGTTGTCGCGCTGCGTGGGGCCCGGCCGGGCGACCCCGGCGAGGTAGATCGGCGCGCTGTGGTGCACGAACGGCAGCGGGACGAACTCGGTGAACCCAGCGAACCCGTCCTCGGTGGCACGGTCCTGGATCCGGGTCAGCACCCGCAGGTGCGCCACCCAGTGCCGGGGGTTGTCGACGTGGCCGTACATCATCGTCGAGCTCGACCGGATCCCGAGCCGGTGCGCGGTGGTGACCACCTCGATCCACGCCGAGGTGGGCAGCTTGCCCTTGGTGAGCACCCAGCGCACGTCGTCGTCGAGGATCTCCGCGGCGGTGCCGGGGATCGTGTCCAGCCCGGACTCCTGCGCCCGGGCCAGGAAGTCGCGGATCGACAGGCCGGTCCGGGACGCCCCGTTGACCACCTCCATCGGCGAGAACGCGTGCACGTGCATGCCGGGCACGCGCGCCTTCACCGCGGCCGCCAGGTCGAAGTACGCGGTCCCGGGCAGCTCCGGGTCGATCCCGCCCTGCATGCACACCTCGGTGGCGCCGAGCCGCCACGCCTCCTCGGCCCGGTCCGCGACCTCGCTCATCGAGAGCGAGTAGGCGTCCGCGTCCGTGCGGCGCTGCGCGAACGCGCAGAAGCGGCAGCCCGTGTAGCAGACGTTGGTGAAGTTGATGTTCCGGTTGACCACGTAGGTCACCTCGTCGCCCACCACCTGGGCGCGCAGCCCGTCCGCGATCCGGCAGACCTCTGCCAGAGCCTCGCCCTCGGCGGCCATCAGCGCCAGCGCCTGCTCGTCCGTGAGGCCGGCCGGGTCGCGCTCCGCGGCGCGCAGGGCGGCCTTCACCTCCGCCCCGACTGGCCGAGGATGAGTCGGCGCCGGCGGAGCGTCCGTCTCCGGACCGGCGGTACCCGGGACCACCCGGGCGGCCGCGTGGCCCCGGGACGCCTCGCTCCGAGAGCTCGGCTCGCCGGGCGCCGGGGCCGGTTCACCCTCCGGGTCGCGGGCGGTCGACCCGGTCGAGACCCGGCTCCGCAACGCGTCCCAGTCGCCGTAGACGTCGTCGTAGTCGGCCCGGCGGTCGCTCCTGCGCCCCTCGCTGTCGATGGCGGCGTGCAGATCGGTGCGGCCGGTCCCGGCGGTCCGGACGGCGAAGCCGCCGTCCGGCTCCTGCCAGGGCAGCCCCGCCGGGCGCACGTCGGACCGGGCCAGCCCGTCCGCGTCCGCCAGGGCGACGACGTGCGCGGAGACCCGTGGGTCGATCCACGGCTCGCCCGCCCGGACGTACTCGGGGTGCGCGGTGAGCCGCTCGCGCAGCTCGAGCCCGGCCGCCGCGGTGACCGACCGCAGCCGGTCCAGCGTGGGCCACGGCCGCTCGGGGTTCACGTGGTCCGGGGTCAGCGGGGACACCCCGCCCCAGTCGTCGACGCCGGCCCCCAGCAGTCGGGAGCACTCCACGGAGCCCTCGGAGCTGTCGACCAGGTTCGGCGGCGCCTGCACCCGCGCCTTCGGGCCGAGGACCAGGCGGGTCACCGCGATCGCCGCGAGGTGCTCGTCGAGACCGAGGTCGTCGGCCGTGCGCATCGCCGTGTCCGGCTTGGCCCGGAAGTTCTGCACGATCACCTCCTGCACGGCGCCGTACTCCCGGGCCACCTTGCGGATCGCGAAGATCGAGTCGGCGCGCTCCTCGCGGGTCTCGCCGATGCCGACCAGGATGCCGGTGGTGAACGGGATGCTCAGCCGGCCCGCGTCCTCGAGCACCCGCAGCCGCACCGCCGGGTCCTTGTCGGGTGACCCGAAGTGCGGCCGGCCACGCTCGGTGAACAGCCGGGTCGAGGTGGTCTCCAGCATCATCCCCATCGACGGGGCGACCGGCTTGAGCCGGTTGAGCTCCTGCCAGGACAGCACGCCGGGGTTGAGGTGGGGCAGCAGCCCGGTCTCCTCGAGCACCCGGACCGCCATCGCGCGCACGTAGTCCAGCGTCGAGTCGTAGCCCTGCTCGTCGAGCCACCGTTGCGCCTGCGGCCACCGGTCCTCGGGCCGGTCGCCGAGGGTGAACAGCGCCTCCTTGCAGCCGAGCGCGGCGCCCGCGCGGGCCAGGTCGAGGACCTCGTCGGGGGACAGGTACGGCGCCTGGCCGGCCCGCTCGAGACGACCCGGGGTGGTGACGAACGTGCAGTAGTGGCACCGGTCCCGGCAGAGCCGGGTGAGCGGCACGAACACCTTCGGGGAGTAGGTCACCGTGCCCGGCCGTCCGGCCGCGGCCAGCCCGGCGTCGCGCACCCGCGCGGCCGCCCCGCACAGCGCGGCCAGGTCCTCGCCGCGCGCCGCCAGCAGCACCGCCGCCTCGTCCCGGTCCAGGGTCGCCCCGCGGTCCACGCGGGCCAGTGCGCGTCGGACCTGCTGTGCGTTCGGCGTGGACTCCTCGGCTGGGGCGGGGCTCATCTGCTCTCCTGAATCGGTGGCGGGAGCCGATCAGTTCGAAAACGTCGGGATGACCCACACTAGAGCGCGTTCTCGAACTGACTGCGGGTGCCCGGTTGTCGGACACCAGTCAGACGAGCGGGCGTCCGAGCCGGACCCGCAGCCGCAGGTCCCACAGGCAGGCGTTGTACGGGAACCGGCGCAGCGGACCGGGCAGCACGCCAACCACGCCGCCCAGGACCCGCATCAGCCGGTCGAACCGGCGCTGCCGGCGCGGGTCCCACGGCAGCCGCATCTCCTCGCGGAACCGGGCCGGCAGGAAGCCGGTGGTCACGAAGCGGTTCAGCCCGCCGAGCAGCGCCGGCACGGGTGCTGGCAGGAAACGCAGCATCGTGACGTCGGTGAGGTAGCCGCGGATCGTGTCGTCGATGCGTACCTCGCGCAGGGACCGCTCCCAGTAGGCGGCGAACGCGGCCCGGTCCTCGGGCCACATCGCCGGGGGCACCTGCAGCGTGGTCGCCAGCGTGGCGCACTCCCGGTAGCGGCGCTCCTGCTCCTCCTCGCTGCCGGACAGGCCGAGGGCCGCACCGACGTCCTCGACCCCGCGGTACAGGCAGGCCGCCACCCACAGCTGCAGCGCCGGGTCGAACGCGTGGTACCCCACCGGGCTCGCCACCGTGGAGCGGACCCGGGCGTGCGCCGTGTCGACCGCCGCGCGGAACAGCCGCCTCTCGCGTGGCGTCCCCAGCAGGGCCACGGCCAGGTAGGTGAGCGTCGTCCGGGTGCGCTTGACCGGGTGCTGGAAGAGGTTGCCCGAGTCGACCCTGCTCTCCAGCACCCCGTAGCCCACCGCGGGCCGGGACAGCTGCATGATCACGTTGGCCGCGCCGGCGAGCAGCCCCAGCCCGACCAGGACACGGTCGCGGGTGACGTCCCGGCGCGCCATCGGACCGGGTCAGATGCCCAGCGAGCGGCCGATGATCTCCTTCTGGATCTCGGTGGTGCCGCCGTAGATCGTCTGGACCCGGCTGTCGACGTACGCCTTGGCGACCGGGTACTCCATCATGTAGCCGTAGCCGCCGTGCAGCTGGACGGCGCGGTCCACGAGCTTGTTCTGCAGCTCGGTGGTCCACCACTTCGCCATCGAGGCACCCGTCGCGTCCAGCCGGCCCTCGTTGTGCAGCCGCACGCAGTCGTCGACGAACACCCGCGCGATCCGGGCCTCGGTGGCCATCTCGGCGATCAGGAACCGGTTGTGCTGGAACTTGCCGATCGGCCGGCCGAACGCCTCGCGCTCCTTGGCGTAGCTCAGCGACAGCTCCAGGATGTGCTCGCAGGCGGCCGCGGCGATCATCGCGATCGAGAGCCGCTCCTGGGGCAGGTTGACCATCAGCGACACGAAGCCGCTGCCCTCCTCGCCGAGCAGGTTCTCCCGGGGCACCTCGACGTCGTCGAAGAACAGCTCGGCGGTGTCCTGGGCCTTGAGGCCCATCTTGTCGAGGTTGCGACCGCGCTCGAAACCCTTCATCCCACGCTCGACCACGAGCAGACTGATCCCCTTGTGCCCGGCCCGGTTGCCGGGAGCGTCGGTGCGGGCCACCACGATGACCAGGTCGGCGAGGATCCCGTTGCTGATGAACGTCTTGGAGCCGTTCAGGACGTAGTGGTCGCCCTTGTCGACCGCGGTGGTGCGGATGCCCTGCAGGTCGGAGCCGGCGCCGGGCTCGGTCATCGCGATCGCGCTGACCAGCTCGCCGCTCACCAGCCCGGGCAGCCAGCGCCGCTTCTGCTCGTCGGTGCCGAGACTGGAGACGTAGGGCACGATGATGTCGGTGTGCACCGGGAACCCGGGCCCGTTGGCGCCGACCCGGGCCAGCTCCTCGGACATCACCATGTTGTAGCGGAAGTCCCGGACGCCGGCCCCGCCGTACTCCTCGTCGACGTCGAAGCAGAGCAGGCCCAGCGCGCCGGCCTTGGTCCACACCTCGCGGTCCACGACGCCGTCCTTCTCCCACTGCTCGTGGAAGGGCACGACCTCCTTCTCCAGGAAGGACCGGACGGTCTGCCGGAACGACTCGTGCTCGGGCTCGAAGATGTCGCGCACCTCAGCTCACCCACTCCTTCATCGTGGCGACCAGGGCGGCCGGGTCGTCGGCGGCCGGCATGATCTGCAGGTTCGTCACCCCGGACTCGCGGAACGCGGCGATCCGCTCCTTGACGTAGGACTCCGGGCCCACCAGGTTGCACATCTCCAGCAGCTCGAGCGGCACCAGCGCCTCGGCGTCCCGCTTGTTGCCGCCGAGGTAGAGCTCCTGGATCTTCGCGGCCTCGGCCTCGAAGCCGTAGCGGCAGGCGAGCTCGTTGTAGAAGTTCTTCCCCTTGGCGCCCATGCCGCCGATGTAGAGCGCGAACATCGGCCGGGCGAAGTCGAGCATCCCCTTCACGTCCTCGCCGACGGCGACCATGCCGCCGGCGGAGATCTCCAAGGGCGCCAGGTCGCGGGACCGCTTGGCGGCGCCGGCGCGCAGCGAGTCGCCCCAGACCGCGTCGGCCTTCTCGGGGGCGTACAGGAACGGCAGCCAGCCGTCGGCGTACTCGGCGGTGCCCGCGACGTTCTTCTCGCCGAGCGCGGCGACGTAGATCGGCACCGCGGGGCGCTCCGGCCGGGTGAGCATCTTCAGCGGCTTGCCCAGGCCGAGCCCCTGGTCGGCCGGCAGCGGGATGGTGAAGATCTTGCCCTGGTGGTCGATCGTCTCCCGGCGCAGCGCGGCCCGGATGATCTCCACGACCTCGCGGGTCCGGCCCAGCGGCTTGTCGTAGGGCATCCCGTGCCAGCCCTCGATCACCTGCGGGCCGGAGGCGCCGAGCCCGAGGATCGCGCGACCGCCGCTGACGTTGTCCAGCCCGGCCGCGGTCTGCGCGAGCGCGGTGGGCGTGCGCGAGTAGATGTTCAGGATCGCGGCGCCGATCTCGACCGTCTCGGTCCGGGCGGCCAGGTAGCCCATCAGCGTGGGGGAGTCGAACCCGTACGCTTCCGCCACCCAGATCGTGTCCAGCCCGGCCCGTTCGAGGGCCACCACCTGGTCGGCGGCCTCCCGGGGGTTCCCGGCGTACATCAACATGGTCGAGAGCTTCATCCGCAGGTCCTGTCCGGTGTGACGGAGGTCGGGTTGTCCCCCGACAGCCAGTACGGGGAGACTGTGACAGCAATACTGTCACGATTCAAGATCCGAACCGTCCGGAGGAGCGCAGGTGGCGAGCTACACGATCGCGGTGGTCGGCGGGACCGGCCCGCAGGGCAAGGGGCTGGCCTACCGGTGGGCCCGCCACGGGCACGCGGTCGTGATCGGGTCCCGGGCCGCCGACCGTGCGGCGAAGGTCGCCGAGGAGATCCGCGCGCGGGTCCCCGACGCGACGGTGTCCGGCGCCGCCAACGCGGACGCGGTGGCCGGCGCCGACGTGGTGGTGCTCGCGGTGCCGTACGACGGACACGACGACCTCGTGGCGTCCCTGGCCGACGTGCTCGCCGGGAGGACGGTGATCTCGTGCGTCAACCCGCTCGGCTTCGACAAGCGGGGCCCGTACGGGCTCGACGTGCCCCAGGGCAGCGCCGCGGAGGCGGCGGCCGCGCTGGTCCCCGACGCGCGCCTGGTCGGGGGTTTCCACCACGTCAGCGCGGTGAGCCTGTGGGGCGAGGACGACTACCTCGACCACGAGGACGTGCTGGTGTGCGGGGACGACGCCGAGGCGAAGGCGGTGGCGATCGAGCTGGCCCGGGCGGTGACCTCGCGTGACGGTGTGGACGCGGGACGGCTGCGGCTGGCCCGGCAGCTCGAGCCGCTCACCGCCGTGCTCATCTCGATCAACAAGCGCTACAAGACACGCTCCGGCCTCGCCATCTCCGGCATCCCGCACGGCTGACCGGCCCGGGCGCCACCGGGGTGTGCTGCCCGGGTGGCGCCGGCTCGCTCGCCGTCCCGATGCCGAGATGATTTGATCGGGGCATGTCCTCCGTCGACCTGATCCGCACCAGCAAGCTGACCGACCGCGCGCCGTACGCCTACGCCTCCGTGGTGCCCGCGGGCCGACTCGTGTTCACCGCGGGCGCCTGTCCCCTCGACGAGGACGGCAACGTGGTCGCCCCCGACGACGCCGCCGAGCAGGCGCGGCAGGTGATGGCCAACCTCGTCGAGGCGCTCCGCGCGGCCGGCGCGGAGCTCACCGACGTCGCCAAGACCACGGTGTACGTCGCGTCGAAGTGGCGCGAGGACCTCTCCACCGTGTGGCACGTGGTCAGCGAGGCCTTCGGGGAGCACGACGTGCCGAGCACGCTGCTCGGGGTCGCGTCGCTCGGCTACGCCGAGCAGATGGTCGAGGTCGAGGCGGTGGCGGTCCTCCCCGGCTGACGCAGCGGGGCCACCGGGGGGTGCGCCGGGCCGCGCGGATCGGCGCGGCCCGGGTAGGTCAGCCGGCCTGCCAGGACGTCCACAGCGCGGCGTACGAGCCGTCCTGCGCCACCAGCTCGTCGTGCGAGCCGAGCTCGCTGATCCGGCCGTCCTCGACCACGGCGACGCGGTCGGCGTCGTGCGCGGAGAACAGCCGGTGGGCGATCGCGATCACCGTGCGCCCGTCGAGCACGGCGGCCAGCGACCGCTCCAGGTGCCGGGCGGCCCGGGGGTCGATCAGTGACGTCGCCTCGTCGAGGACCAGGGTGTGCGGGTCGGCGAGCACCAGCCGCGCCAGGGCCACCTGCTGCGCCTGCGGAGGTGTCAGCGTCAGTCCGCCCGAGCCGACCACGGTGTCCAGCCCCTCGGGCAGCGCCTGCACCCACTCCCGGGCGTCGACGGCCCCCAGGGCCGCGAGCAGCCGGTCGTCGCTCGCCTCGTCGTCGAGGGCCAGCGCGAGGTTGTCGCGCAGCGAGCCGACGAAGACATGGTGCTCCTGGGTCACCAGCGCGACGTGGCCGCGCAGGTCGGCCAGCGGCAGCTCGGTGAGGCCGACCCCGCCGACGGTGACCGCCCCGGTGCGGGGCGGGTGGATGCCCGCGAGCAGCCGCCCGAGCGTCGACTTCCCGGCGCCGGACGGCCCGACCATCGCGATCCGCTCGCCGACGCCGACCGACAGGTCGACGCCGTGGAGCACGTCGCGGCCGGGCACGTAGGCGAACCGGACGTCGTCGGCCTCGAGGCGCTCGCCGGTCGGCGTGCGGCCGCTGACCTCGCGGTCGTCGGGGACGTGCGCGACGCCGAGCAGCCGCGCGAGCGAGGCCCCGCCGACCTGCAGCTCGTCGAGGATGGACACGATCCGGTCGACCGGGTCGATCAGCATCTGCACGTAGAGCGTCGCCGCGGTCACGTCACCCAGGGACACCGAGCCGCGGGTGTACAGCCAGCCGCCGAACAGCAGCGTCGCGACCGTCGGGACCAGGTAGGCGACCTCCACCGACGGGAAGAACACCGTGCGCAGGAAGAGGGTGTACCGCTCCGCCGCGTAGGAGCCGGCGATGTCGCGGTCGATCCGCTCGATGCGGTGCCGACCCAGACCGAGCGCCTCGACGGTGCGCGCACCCTCGACCGTCTCGGTCAGCGAGGCGTTGATCTCGGAGTACGACGCGTTCTCGCGCAGGTAGCCGTCCTTGGCCCGGCGCAGGTACCACCGCAGCCCGACCACCAACGGCGGCACGCCCAACGCGCAGGGCAGCAGCACCCACCAGCCGACCAGCAGCGCGGCGATGAACGTCAGCACCGCGGTCACCACCGCGATGCACCACTCGGGAAGCGCCCAGCGGACCGACCAGCCGAGCTGCTCGACGTCGCGCGAGGTGCGGGTCAGCAGGTCCCCGCTGCCCGCGGACTCCACGACGCCGACCGGAAGGGACAGCGTGTTCTCCACGAAGTCCTGCCGCAGCTCGGCCAGGACCTGCTCGCCGAGCGTGAAGGAGACGAACCGGGCGTACCTGGTGAGCACCGTCTGCGCAAGCAGGAAGCCGGCCAGCGCGAGCACCACCCGGTTCACGTGCCCGAGCGTGGTGCCGTTCTCCACCGCCTGCACCAGGTCCCCGAGCAGCCGCGGCCCGGCCAGCGCGGCGAGGGCGGCGAAGGTGTGCAGCCCCAGCGCGGCCCAGACCGCCCTCGGGTGGCGGCGCACCAGGCTCCGGACGTAGCGGCGGACCTGGCGGCCGTCGGCGACCGGGAGGATCGTGCTCATCGACTGATCCCCTCCTCGATCTCGCGGGTCACCACGGCGCGGTACTCGGGCACGTCGCGCAGCAGGTCGCGGTGCGACCCGAGGGCGACCACCTGCCCGGCGCGCAGGAACGCCACGTGGTCCACCCGGTCGAGCAGCAGCGGGCTGGTGGTGGTCAGCACCGTGGTGCGACCCGCGCGGCGCCGCCGCAGCCGGTCCGCGATCCGCGCCTCGGTGTGCGCGTCGACCGCGGAGGTGGGCTCGACGAGGACCAGGATCTCGGGGTCGGCGGCCAGCGCCCGGGCGAGGACCAGCCGCTGCCGCTGACCGCCGGAGAAGGAGCGGCCGCGTTCGCTGACCATCGCGTCGAGCCTCTCGGGGAGCGCGTCGAGCACGTCCTCGGCGGAGGCGGTGTGCAGCGCCGCCTGCACGACCTCGTCACCGCACCCGCGGATGTCGAGCTGGTCGCGGAGCACCCCGGAGAACAGCGTGCTGCCGGTGTCCGAGACGACGATGCGGCGCCGTACGACGTCCCGGGGCAGGCCGGACAGCGGGACGTCGCCCCACCGGACCTCGCCGTCGGCGTACCGGCCCAGCCGGTCGGCCAGCGCGGCCGTCTCCTCGGGGGCGTCGGAGACCAGCGCGGTGATCGCCCCGTGCGGGACCCGCAGCCCGCTCGCGATGTCGACGAGCTCCGCGCCGACCGGTGGCTCGGGCAGGAAGTGGCCGCGGTCCGGCGAGTCCTGGATCTCCGGCTCGAGGGCCAGCACCCGGACCACCCGGCGGGCGGAGACGAACGCACGGATCCACTTGTTGGCGAGCTCCGTCGCGGTGCGCAGCGGGATCATCAGGAACGCGGCGTACCCGTAGAACGCGACCAGCTCGCCGGCGCTGATCCGGCCCTGCACGGCGAACCGCGCGCCCAGCCACACCACGACCACCACGAAGACGCCTGGCAGCAGCACCTGGAGGGCGTCCAGCACCGACTGCAGCCGGCCCACCTGCACCCCGGCCCGACGGACCCGCTGCGAGTCGCGCACGTAGCGGGCGTGGAAGACCTTCTCGCCGCCGATGCCGCGCAGGATCCGCAACCCGCTGACGATGTCGGTCGCCAGGTTGGAGAGCTCGCCCATCATCTCGCGCTGCGACAGGTTGCGGCGCTGCAGCGGCTTGAGCAGCGGGCCGATCGCGAGCAGCAGCACCGGGACCCCGACGAGCACGACCAGGCCGAGCACCGTCGAGGTCTGCAGCAGGATGACCGCGACGACCACGAACGACACCAGCGCCCCGGTGGCCCGCGCGGTCACGTCCATGGCGTTGCCCAGGTGGGCCAGGTCGTTGGTGCCGATCGCGACCACCTCGCCGGTGGCGACCCGCTTCGGCAGCGTGGCACCGAGGTGGGTCGCGTGCCGCGTGACGAGCTGGACGGTGCGGTAGGCCGCGGTCAGCCAGTTCGTCACCGCGAAGCGGTGCCGCACGATGCCGGCCACCGCCTGCACCAGGCCGATGCCCAGCATGGCGAGGGTCCAGCTCACCAGGCTGCCGGTGTCCCGGGCGGCGACGCCGTCGTCGATGGCGTGCCCGATGACCGCCGGCATCACGGCCTGGGCGACCATCCACACCACCCCGAAGAACATCCCGGCCAGCAGGGTGTGCCACTGACCCTTCATCAGCCACCACAGGAACCGGAACGGGGACCGGTGGTCTGCCGTTCCGGGGTCGGAGAGGGGGAGCTGGCGCACCCCCCAACGGTAGGCAGCGGCGGCCCGGCGAGCCATCGATTTTCGGGACCGCCCCGTCCGGCCCCGGACCCGCCCTGCCCACGGAGAGGCCCCCGGGCACACGCTTCCCGGGGGCCTCTTCTGCTGCGCCTCACTCCTCGGGCATCAGGATCCAGGCGATCACGTAGATGATCAGCAGCGAGCCGAAGCCGAAGATGGTGCCGAGCACCACCAGCAGCCGGACCAGGTTCGAGTCGATGCCGGCGTACCGCGCGACACCGCCGCACACCCCGGCCAGCCAGCGGTCGTCGCGGCTGCGCACCAGCCGCTTCGGTGCGGTCGGGTTGGGGTTCTGGGACTGGGTCATCGGTCGTCTCCTTCGAAGGGGTCGTGCTCGAGCGGGGTGGTGGGTGCGTCGTACGGCGGGTAGGGCGCCGACTCGTCGTCGCGGGGTCGGCTCAGGCCCTTCGCGGCGAAGGCCACCAGGCCGATCACCCCGGCGACCACCAGGGTCAGCGGCAGCATCCAGCGGAAGGAGGCGGTGTCGACCACGTTCGAGACGCGGAGCGCCCAGGAGCCCGAGATGCCCAGGAACACGAGCCCGACGACGAGGTAGCTGACGTTCAGCGGGTGGGTCTTCATTACTGCCTCACTTCGATGTGGCCGACCGCGAGGTCGAGGTTGAGGTGCACCTGCGCCACCTCACCGGTCGGGGCGAGATCCTGCGTCAGGTGGGTGTTGATCCCGCCGCTGTTGCGCCCGGGAAGGGTGATGTCGCCGGGTCCGGCGACCGAGGCGTCCACGTCGGCGCCCACGTCCGGGGGCAGGACCACCACGATCTCGCCGACGTTGGCGTGCACGTCGATCGTGCGACCGTCGAGCGCCGCCGGGTTGCGGACGGTGCTGAGGTCCAGGCGCAGCTGGCCGGTCGGCAGCGAGTAGCCGTCCCGCACCACCGCGGCGCTGGCCGGCCGGTAGTCCACGCGCCGGCTGTCGCTGAAGTTGCCGTGCGCCACCGAGGTGACCGCGAGTGCGAAGGCGGCGACCAGGCCGAGCAGGATCAGGCCGCCGGCCCGTCCGACCCACGCGCCGACCACGAGCATCCCGCCGACGATCGCCAGCGCGAGCGCCGGGTAGGCGGTGGCCGCCACGTGGCCGCCGGAGACGTCGTACAGGCCGAGCGAGCCGAGCGCCACGGCGACCAGGGCCAGGGTGAAGCCGAACAGCAGCGGGCCGCGGTCCGGCCGCGGCGGTGGCGGCTGGTAGCCCTGCTGGGTGGCCCCGGACCACGGAGGCGCCGCGGGCGGGGTGCCGTAGGACGGCGCGTCGACCGGGGTGGCCATGGTCGCGGTGCCGGACGCGTCCGGCGGCGGGGCCGGCGTGCCCGGAGCGTTGTCGGGGTGCTGCGGAGGTTGGCTGTTCATGGGCTTGTCTCGATTCATCAGGATCACGAAAGCGACCAGGGCGACGACAGCCAGCGGCCAGGGAAAGCGGAACCCGGCCCAGCTGTCGCCGATGAGGAGGAAGGCCGCGACCACGGCGGCGCCGAGGAGCAGCACGGTGCGGGTGCTGGGGCTGGTCGTCACGATCGCGTCGTCGCGGCCCTCCTCCGGGATCAGCAGCCACCCCGCGCCGTAGAGCAGGAAGCCCGCTCCGCCGAAGAAGCAGAGCACGACGAGCAGCACCCGCAGGATCGTCGGGTCGATGTTGAGGTGGCGGCCGAGCCCACCGGCCACGCCGGCGACCTTGCGGTCGGAGATGCTGCGCCGCAGGGCGGAGTAGTCGCGAAGGTTCTCGGTGCGCACACCGCCGCGCTCAGGGGTCTGTGTCATACCTCGATCCTGGTCCCCCGCGCGGTCGCGCACCATCGGGGAAAGCCCTGGTCCGATGGGGACTTCCGGCCCGGCTTCTCAGGGTCGGGCCCGGGTCGAGTCTCATGGCCGGGGCACCCGCCCTGTGTGACGATTGCACCACCATGGACAGCGACACCACCGAGCGCGTGTACGTCCCGCGCCGCGCCTTCCGCAGCACCGAGGACCGGCTCCTCGGCGGTGTGGCCGCCGGGCTCGCCCGGCATCTCGCCGTCCCGGTGCTCTACGTCCGGCTGGCGTTCTTGGGCGCCGCGCTGCTCGGCGGTCTCGGGGTGGTGGCGTACGCCGGGCTGTGGCTGGTGCTGCCGACCGACCCGCACCTGGAGCGGGGCAGCCCGGGCCTGGAGGCCGCGACCCGGCAGGGCAAGCGGCCCCGCCGCCGCGGACGGCTCGAGGACGTGGGCCCGCTCGTCGCGCTGGCGGCGGTCGGGCTCGGCGTCGTGGTGCTGCTCCAGGGGGCGGTCGGCGGTGTCTTCTGGTTCTGGCCGGTGCTGCTCGGGCTGGCCGGCGTCGCGGTGCTCTGGCGCCAGGCCGACGAGGCACAGCGCGAACGCTGGCTCGACAGCACCGGGCGGGTGGACCTGGTCCACGCGGTCGTGGGCCGGGGCGGCCCGGCGTCGTACGCCCGGCTCACAGCCGGGGTCGGGCTGCTGGTGACGGCGCTGGTGCTCTTCGCCCTGCAGACCGGGGGGTTGGGGGTGGCGCGCGACGTGCTGCTGGCCGGCGTGCTCGCGGTGACCGGCCTGGCGCTGGCGGTCGGCCCCTGGCTGTTCCGGCTGGTCGGTGACCTGTCGGAGGAACGGGCGGCGCGGGTGCGCTCCCAGGAGCGGGCCGACGTGGCCGCCCACCTGCACGACTCGGTGCTCCAGACGCTCGCGCTGATCCAGAAGCACAGCGGGGACAGCCGGATGGTCGCCACCATGGCCCGTGCCCAGGAGCGCGACCTGCGGTCCTGGCTGTACGGCGACGAGGCGGCCCCGTCCACGTCGGTGGCCAGTGCGCTGCGCGAGGCGGCCGCGGAGGTCGAGGACGCCCACGGGGTCCCGGTCGAGGTGGTGACCGTCGGGGACGCCCCGGTCACGGACCGGACCCGGCCGCTGGTGCTGGCCGCACGCGAGGCGATGGTGAACGCCGCGAAGCACTCGGGTGCCGCCAAGGTCGACGTCTTCGCCGAGGCCGGGGACCGGGCGGTGGAGGTGTTCGTGCGCGACCGGGGTCGGGGCTTCGACGAGGGTGCGGTGCCCGAGGACCGGCTCGGCGTGCGCAACAGCATCGTGGACCGGATGAGCAGGCACGGCGGGAGCGCGGCCATCGGCACCGCTCCCGGGCAGGGGACCGAGGTCCGGCTGTCGATGCAGACCCGAGGAGAGGAGACCTGATGACCGGCGGAGGGCAACCGCGCAGCGTCGTGGTCGTGGACGACCACGCGATGTTCCGGACGGGGGTGAAGGCCGAGCTGGCCGGGCACGTCGAGGTGCTGGGGGAGGCGGCGGACGTGGACGAGGCCGTGGACACCGTGCTGCGGCTGCGGCCCGAGGTGGTGCTGCTCGACGTGCACCTGCCCGGGGGCGGCGGCGGCGAGGTGATGCGCCGGGTGGGGGTCCGCGCCCCGGAGACCCGGTTCCTCGCGCTCAGCGTCTCGGACGCCGCCGAGGACGTGATCGGCACGATCCGGGCCGGTGCCCGCGGCTACGTCACCAAGACGATCACCGGCCCGGAGCTGGTCTCGGCGATCGGCCGGGTGGCCGAGGGGGACGCGGTGTTCTCGCCGCGGCTGGCGGGCTTCGTGCTGGACGCGTTCGCCGGCTCGATCGAGGTGGCCCAGGTCGACGAGGACCTGGACCGGCTGACCGAGCGGGAGCGCGAGGTGATGCGGCTGATCGCGCGCGGCTACGCGTACAAGGAGGTCGCGTCCGCGCTGTTCATCTCGATCAAGACCGTCGAGACCCACGTCTCCAGCGTGCTCCGCAAGCTCCAGCTGTCCTCGCGGCACGAGCTCACCCGCTGGGCGTCCGACCGGCGGCTGCTCTGAGCCTGCGGCGGCGGCCGTAGCCTGGGGCCGACGGGTCGGACGGGGGATGGAGGTCCAGGTGCGCGCCGGACGACGTGCGCTCGCGGGCGCGCTGCTGCTGGTCGTGTCGGGCTGCGCCGCGGGCGGGACGGACACCGAGGGCCGCGCCACCGGCCCCGCCTCGACCGGGGCGGCGCCGTCGCCGAGCATCGTCTCGCCGGACGCCTCGCACCGCCCCCGGTCCGCCTCTTCCGCGCCGCAGCCCTCCCGGTCGCCGTCCGCCCGCGGGCCGTCCGCGGCCCGCACGCACCCGCGACCGAGTCTGGACACCTGGGTGGTGGGTGCGCACCCGCTGCCGCTGCGGCCGGACGGGTTCGGCCGCATCCGGCCGACGCCCCCGCAGCTGCGGGTGCGCCGGATGCCCACGGTCGACCTGCTGCCGGTACCGCCTGGGGGACGCTTCGGCTCCCGCGTCGGCCGGGTCACCCCGGCGATCCGCCGACGGATGGGGCGGACCTGGTCGCCGCGCTGCCCGGTCCGCTTGCGCGACCTGCGCTACGTGACGGTGAGCTTCTGGGGTTTCGACCACCGCCCGCACACCGGGGAGCTGGTCGTCAACGCCCGGGCGGCCGGCGACCTGGTGCGCGTGTTCCGCAGGCTCTACCGCGCCCGGTTCCCGATCGAGGAGATGCGGCTCCCGACCACCCGGGACCTGGAGGCGCCCCCGACCGGGGACGGCAACGACACCGCGGCGCTGGTCTGCCGCGCGACCCGGACCACCACCACCTGGTCGGCGCACGCCTACGGACTGGCGATCGACGTCAACCCGTTCATGAACCCCTACCACAAGGGCGACCTGGTGCTGCCCGAGCTGGCGAGCGCCTACCTGGACCGGTCCTGGCGGCGGCCCGGGATGATCCTGCGCGGCGGCGTGGTGACCCGGGCGTTCGCCGCGGTCGGCTGGACCTGGGGCGGCGACTACTCCGCGCTCAAGGACCGGATGCACTTCTCGGCGAACGGGCGCTGAGGCCCGCGGGCAGGTCCGGTGGGTGCCGGGCTGTCCCCGCCGACACGTAGGCTGGGTGGGACATGAGCGCGCTGTTCCCGATCCCGCAGGCACCCACCCCGACCGAGCCCGAGAACGACGGTGGTGCGGCGCCCTCCCGACGCCGTACGCCCGTGCCGGAGGAGCTGCTCGAGGGGCTCAACGACCCGCAGCGCGCGGCGGTGATGCACGCCGGGACACCACTGCTGGTGGTGGCGGGCGCCGGGTCGGGCAAGACCCGGGTGCTGACCCGGCGGATCGCCTGGCTGATCGCCGAGCGCAACGCCCACCCGGGGTCGATCCTGGCGATCACCTTCACCAACAAGGCCGCCGCGGAGATGCGCGAGCGGGTGGAGCAGCTGGTCGGCCGGCGGGCGCGCATCATGTGGGTCTCGACGTTCCACTCCGCGTGCGTGCGGATCCTGCGCAAGGAGATCGACAAGTTCGGCTACAAGTCGTCGTTCTCGATCTACGACGCGGCAGACTCCAAACGGCTGATGACCCTGGTGTGCCGGGACCTCGAGCTGGACCCGAAGCGGTACCAGCCCCGGGCGGTGCTCAGCTGGGTGTCGAACTGCAAGAACGAGCTGGTCGACCACGAGGACGCCGCGAAGAACGCGAAGAACCACCTCGAGGAGACCTACGCCGAGGCGTACGCCCTCTACCAGCAGCGGCTGCGCGCCGCGAACGCCCTCGACTTCGACGACCTGATCATGACCACGGTGCACCTGTTCCAGGCGTTCCCGCAGGTGCGCGAGGTCTACCGGCGCCGGTTCCGCCACGTGCTCGTCGACGAGTACCAGGACACCAACCACGCGCAGTACGCCCTGGTCCGCGAGCTGTGCGGGCACGCGATCGGCCGGCCCAGCGACGACCCCGACGCCCCGGACGCCGACGGGGTGGAGCCGTCCGAGCTGATGGTGGTGGGCGACGCCGACCAGTCGATCTACGCGTTCCGCGGGGCCAGCATCCGCAACATCCTCCAGTTCGAAGCTGATTTCGCCGATGCCCGGACCATCCTGCTCGAGCAGAACTACCGCTCCACCCAGACCATCCTCACCGCGGCCAACGCGGTGATCAGCCGCAACCAGGGCCGCAAGGCGAAGAGCCTGTGGTCGGACGCCGGCGACGGCGACCGGATCGTCGGCTACGTCGCCGACGACGAGCACGACGAGGCCCGCTTCGTCTCCGAGGAGATCGACAAGCTCACCGACGCCGGGTCGGCCAAGCCCGGCGACGTCGCGGTGTTCTACCGCACCAACGCCCAGTCCCGCGTGTTCGAGGAGGTGTTCATCCGGGTCGGGATGCCCTACAAGGTCGTCGGCGGGGTGCGCTTCTACGAGCGCAAGGAGGTGCGGGACGCGCTGGCCTACCTGCGGATGCTGGTCAACCCGGCCGACGAGATCTCGCTGCGCCGGATCCTGAACGTGCCCAAGCGCGGCATCGGCGACCGTGCGGAGGCCTGCGTCGAGGCGCTCGCGCAGCGGGAGCGGATCACGTTCTTCGAGGCGCTGCGCCGGGTCGACGAGGCGCCCGGAATCGCCTCCCGCTCGGTCACCTGCGTGAAGGCCTTCGTCGCGATGGCCGAGGAGCTGCAGTCGATGGTCGACGCCGGCGAGCGCGCGGACGTCGTGCTCGAGCAGGTGCTCGCCTCCAGCGGGTACCTCAAGGAGCTCGAGGGCTCCGACGACCCGCAGGACGAGACCCGGGTCGAGAACCTCGCCGAGCTGGTGGCCGTCGCCCGCGAGTTCGCCGACGAGCCCTTCGAGACGGCTCGTTCCTCGCCTCCTCGGGAAGGCGAGGCCCCCTCCTCCCTGGGCGACTTCCTGGAGCGGGTGGCGCTCGTGGCCGACGCCGACCAGATCCCCGACCAGGGCGACGGCGACGGCGTGGTCACCCTGATGACCCTGCACACCGCCAAGGGCCTGGAGTTCCCGGTGGTGTTCCTCACCGGGCTCGAGGACGGGGTCTTCCCGCACATGCGGTCCCTCGGCGACCAGCACGAGCTCGAGGAGGAGCGCCGGCTGGCCTACGTCGGCGTGACCCGAGCCGAGCAGCGGCTCTACGTGTCCCGAGCCGTGGTCCGGTCCGCGTGGGGCGCGCCGTCGCACAACCCCGCGTCCCGGTTCCTCGACGAGCTGCCCGTGGATCTCGTGGACTGGCGACGCACCGAGGCGGCGCAGACCTCGTGGAGCCGGCCGGTGGCCCCCGGGCTGGCCAGCCGCAACGCCGGGGCACCGGTGCGCCGGTTCGGGTCGGCCGCGGCCAAGGCGGACGCGGACGCCCGCGGGCAGAAGCGCCCGGTGCCCTCGCTGGCGCCGGGGGACCGGGTGCTGCACGACACCTTCGGCATGGGCAGCGTGGTCGCCCTGGACGGCGTCGGCGACAAGGCGGTCGCCTCGATCGACTTCGGCAGCCAGGGCGTCAAGCGGCTGCTGCTGCGCTACGCCCCGGTCGAGAAGCTCTGACGGGGTGCCGCAGGCGGCGCGGGGCGCCGTCGGTCGGGACGGCTCAGGGGGTGATGCCGTGGGCGATCAGCGCGGTGTACGGGTCCACCGGGTCGCCGGCACCGGGGCGCACCTCGAGGTGCAGGTGCGGGCCGGTGACGTTGCCGGTGGCGCCGACGGTCCCGATCACCTGACCGGCCGAGACCGTCTGGCCGACGCTCACGGTGTAGGACGTCTGGTGGGCGTACCAGAGCTCGGTGCCGTCCTCGAGCGTGACGATGGTCCGGTTCCCGTAGGCACCGGCCCAGCCGACCTCGGTCACCACGCCCTTGGCGACGGCTTGGATCGGGGTGCCGGTCGGGGCGGCGAAGTCCAGGCCGGTGTGGCAGTGCGACCAGAGCCCGGAGCAGTCACCGAACCGCGCGGTGAGGTGGTAGACGCCGGCGGGGATCGGGAGCTGCCAGGCGTTCTTCGCGATGACGTTGGCGTGCTTCTGCGCGCTCGCGGCCAGCGCGGCCAGCGCGGCGTTGCGCTGCTTGGCCTGTGCCTCGGCCGCGGCCTGGAGCTTCTCGTCGGCCGCGTCCTGCAGCGCCTGGCGCTGGGAGTCGCGGCTCACCGCGCGCTTGCGCCCGCTCAGCGCGTCGCTCGAGCCGACGCTGCTGGCGCCGTTGAGGACGCTGGCCTGGGCGGCGGCCTTCTGCAGGCTCCCGGCGGCCAGCTCGGAGCCGAGGCCGGTGCTGTTGACGGTGATCGCCCCCGCCGCGGCGAGGGCGAGGGCGGCGGCGCCGACGACGGTCGGGGCGGCCGGGAGGCCGGGGACCAGGCCGCGGCGGCGGGTGCCGGCGTGCCCGGTGTGCTTGACCGCCTTGCGCCTGCCACCGGAGGTCGCGGGCTGCGCGGCGACGGACTTCGTGGCGTCCCCGGAGTGCCGACGAGAAGACGAGGGCTTCTCGGCACGATGGTTCGCCACGAAGGGGGTCCTTTAGGTCGGGGGCACGCAACGGCACACGATAACGGAACAATTACGGATGTGTCGCCCCGGGGGTAGGCGTGTCTGTGGACCGCGTCACGCCCCCGACATGAGCGTGGCCCCGCCTCTCACGGGACTACATGGGTGCGTATGCCCGATGTCGACGCCCGGCAAACCCGGTGGTCTAGAGGGCGGTCCGGGCGGGTCGGCTAGTCTGCGCCCACACGGACAACTCAGAGGTGGTGTGAGGTTCATGGTGGCTCCGATCAGGATCGTGGTGGCCAAGCCCGGGCTGGACGGGCACGACCGCGGCGCGAAGGTGATCGCCCGCGCGCTGCGGGACGCCGGCCACGAGGTGATCTACACCGGCCTGCACCAGACCCCGGAGCAGATCGTGGAGACGGCGATCCAGGAGGACGCCGACGTGGTCGGCCTGTCCGTGCTCTCCGGAGCGCACATGACGCTGTTCAAGAAGCTGATCGACCTGCTCGACGAGCGCGACGCCCGGGACATCGTGGTGATCGGTGGTGGGATCATCCCCGAGGCGGACATCCCGCTGCTCGAGGAGATGGGCGTGGCCCGGGTGTTCACCCCGGGGGCCACCACCACCGAGATCGTGTCCTGGGTGCGCGACCACGTCGCCGACGAGAGCAGCGTCGAGGCCTAGCCCCGGCACCGCCCCCGCCGAAGGGTCAGAACGCCAACGTGCCGGTGAGCGGCAGCCGGAGCGTGCTCGGCGCGACCGGGCCGGTGGTGACGGTGACCGGCTGCGCGGCCGCGTTGTCTGCGTAGGCGAAGTCGCTCGCCGCGACCACGACCTGGATCGTGTGCCCCTTCTTGAACTTGTGCACGACGCCCGGCAGCCGGACGTGCACCGGCTTCGTCACGTCCTTCACCCGCACCGGTGAGATCAGCCGGTGCTGCAGGGTCTTGGTCCCGTCGGGCGCGACGTCGTACAGCTTGGCGAACAGGATCAGCTTGCCGGCGGGGCCGCCGGCCTGGGTGCCCACCGCCACCGGGGCGTCCAGGTGCAGGGTGAGCCGTGGCGAGCCGACGAGGGCGACGCCGCGGGCGAGCGGCTTGCTGGTGAACGCCACGAACGTCCCCGGGGCGTCGGACGGGTCCTGGTTCACCTGGCTGCCCTCGAGCCCGGAGGTCTCCGAGTAGGACGTGGGGGCGGCGGACGCGTTCGCGTAGGACGCGGAGCCGGCGGTCACCGAGGAGACGGCGTCGGTCAGCCCGTCGGCGCCGGTGAAGTACAGGGTGGCGGTGGGCTTCTGCGAGAACCCGCCGCGCTCGGCATAGGCCTTCTGCACGGCCCGCCCGGCCCGGCCCGGCGAGGTGTCGTAGTGCACCCAGTCCCGGAAGTAGGAGAATCGCGGGCCGACCGGCGCACTGCGGTCACCCTTGACGTAGTGGTCCATCCAGTCGAGGAACCGGCGGCCGAGGTAGGAGTCGCGCAGCGAGGAGGCGTCGAAGTCGAGCTCACCCGGGGCCGGCGTGGAGCCGGAGTGGCCCCACGACTGCCAGATCATCCTGGCCGGGGTGCCCTGGCGCCGCAGTGCGCGGAAGGTGGCGACGGCTTCCTGGAGGTTGAACAGCGTGTCGTTCTGGCCCTGGGAGAGCAGGGTGGGTGCCTGGACCCGCTTCAGGTACGACGCCACGGAGGCGTGCCGGGCCAGCGCGAGGGTCGCGTCGTCGGGGTAGCCGGCCGTGTTCAGCTGGGCCGCCGCCGGGCACGCTGCGTCCTGGAAGTTCGGGCACCCCACGTCACGGCTCGGGTCGTACTGGAACTCCTGGATCCCGTCCGCGATCCCGGCGGAGAAGAACAGGTCGACCCACTCCTTCTTGGCCACACCGGGCGTGCCGTAGCTGACGCCACGGGCGAGGTCGGTGTTGTTCGGGGCCAGCGAGTAGGAGAGGTCGTTCCAGGTGATGATCGGGATCAGCGCGTCCACCCGCTTGTCCTGCATGGCCACCGCGAACTGGATCTCGCCGCCGTAGGAGCCGCCGATCATCCCGACCCGCGGGTCACCGGGCGCCTCCTTGGCGACGTAGTGCAGGCGGCCGCTACGGCCGGTCCTGGAGCTGGTGAAGGCCCGCTTGCCGGCGAGCACGTCGACCATCTGCTTGCCCGCGAGGCCGTCGTAGTCGGGGTCGTCGAGGTAGATCTTGCAGCCGGAGGCGCCGAAGCCGAGACCTGAGTACGCGAGCACCACGTAGCCCTCGCGCGCGAAACCGCGCCCGATGGCCGACTCGTTGGAGTCGTCCTTGCTGCCGCCGAAGCCGTTGGTGGTGAGGATCGCCGGTGCCTTGTTCGTCCGCGAGACCCCGTCCGGCTTGTAGATGTCGGCGTCGACCGTGCAGGGTTGGTCGCGGTTCGGTCCCACCGTGACGTCCACGGTGATGTGCCGGAGCGAGTAGCCCGGGGTGCCGTCCACGGCCGCCCGTGCCGTGGTCGCGGACAGCCCGGTCAGTGCCAGGCAGGAGAGAGCGATTGTTCCTGCGCCGAGGGCGGCGAGCGTGCGTCGTACCGGCATGTGAGTCCAATCTCCGTGCGGGTTGTCACACGTCCAACGACAAATCGGATGAATAGGTACGCCTCGGGCGGGGAAGGCTCCTCCCCGGAGACGTCGCCCGACAGCGCTCGCACGCCTGCCTGGGCACGGTTCGGGGGACGCTGCTGTGTCCGTGCTTGCTCCAACCGGGGGGCGAGCCGCCCGGTCGTCGAGCTGAGCGGACGACGACGCATGACCACCTGTGCCGAGACGAGCTGAGGATCCGACTGTGCCCGACCTGTACATCGACGGCCGCTGGGTGCACGCCCGGGACGAGGAACTGCGGGAGATCCGCTGCCCCGCCGACGGCAAGCTGGTCGCCCGGGTCGACGAGGCGACCGCCGCGGACACCCGGGACGCGATCGCCGCCGCGCGTCGCGCCTTCGACGACGGCCGGTGGTCCGCGGTGCCCGGTGCCCAGCGCGGCGCGCTGCTCGCGGCGGTGGCCGACCGGCTCGAGGCCGACAAGGACGTGGTGGCGCGCGCCGAGTCCCTCGACACCGGCAAGCGCTTCGTGGAGAGCCGGTACGACGTCGACGACATCGTCGGTGTCTTCCGGCACTACGCCGCGCTGGCCGGCACGATCGCCGACAAGCCCGTCGACGTCGGCCAGGACGGCATCGAGAGCCGGGTCGTCCACGAGCCCGTCGGCGTGTGCGGGCTGATCACCCCCTGGAACTACCCGCTGCTGCAGACAGCCTGGAAGGTCGCACCGGCGCTCGCCGCGGGCAACGCCTTCGTGCTCAAGCCGAGCGAGCTGACCCCCTCGACCGCGATCCTGCTGCTGCGCTTCCTCGAAGATGCCGGCCTGCCCGCGGGCGTCGGCAACTTGGTGCTCGGCGCCGGCCCGGTCGCCGGGGCGCCACTGGCCGAGGACCCGCGCGTCGACCTGGTGTCGTTCACCGGCGGGCTGGAGACCGGCCGGGCCCTGATGGCCACCGCGGCCGGCACGGTGAAGAAGGTGGCGCTCGAGCTCGGGGGGAAGAACCCGAACGTGGTGTTCGCCGACGCCGACCGGGAGACGGCGCTCGACATGGCGCTGACCGCGGTGTTCCTGCACTCCGGGCAGGTCTGCTCGGCAGGCGCCCGGCTGGTGGTCGAGGAGTCCTTGAAGGACGAGTTCGTCGACGAGCTGGTCGCCCGCGCCGCCCGGATCCGGCTCGGCGGCCCGTTCGACGAGGACGCCGAGACCGGCCCGCTCATCTCGGCGGCGCACCGGGACAAGGTCGAGGCGTACGTCGCCGCGGGCGTCGCCGAGGGCGCCACGCTGCGGCTCGGCGGCGCGCGGCTGGAGGACCCCGAGCTCGCCGGCGGCTTCTACTACCCGCCCACCGTGCTCGACGGGTGCGACCCGTCGATGAGCGTCGTGCACGAGGAGTCCTTCGGGCCGGTGCTGACCGTCGAGACCTTCCGCACCGAGGACGAGGCGGTCGCGATCGCCAACGACAGCCGTTACGGCCTCGCCGGCGGGGTGTGGACCCAGGACCTGGCCAAGGCCGAGCGGGTGGCCGCCCGGATGCGCATGGGCACGGTCTGGATCAACGACTACCACCCCTACGTCCCGCAGGCGGAGTGGGGCGGCTACAAGCAGTCCGGTGTGGGCCGCGAGCTCGGCGACGGCGGACTCGCGGAGTACCAGGAGACCAAGCACATCTGGCGAAACCTGCGGCCGGAGCCGCAGGGCTGGTTCGGCGGCTGACGCGTCCGTCCGACCCGGACCGAGATTTTCCGACAACCGAGGAGAACCGTGAGCGACGTGCACGTCGACTTCGTCATCGTGGGAGGTGGCTCCGCCGGGAGTGCGCTGGCCAACCGGCTCAGCGCCGACCCCGGCACCCGCGTCCTGGTGCTGGAGGCCGGGCGGCCGGACTACATCTGGGACCCGTTCATCCACATGCCGGCCGCCCTGCCGATCCCGATCGGGAACCGGCTCTACGACTGGAAGTACGAGTCCGAGCCCGAGCCGCACATGTTCGGACGCCGGGTCTACCACGCCCGCGGCAAGGTCCTGGGCGGCTCGAGCAGCATCAACGGGATGATCTTCCAGCGCGGCAACCCGCTCGACTACCAGCGCTGGGGGGCGGACCCCGGGATGGAGCAGTGGGACTACGCGCACTGCCTGCCGTACTTCAAGAGGATGGAGACCTGCGTCGCCGGGGCCGACGAGTGGCGCGGCGGCGACGGCCCGCTGATCCTCGAGCGCGGACCGGCGGAGAACCCCCTGTTCGGTGCGTTCTTCGACGCCGCGCAGCAGGCCGGCTACCCGCTCACCGACGACGTGAACGGCTACCGCCAGGAGGGCTTCGCGCGGTTCGACCGCAACGTCAACCGCGGTCGCCGCTGGAGCGCCGCGCGTGCGTACCTGCACCCGGTCAAGCATCGTGCGAACCTGCGCGTCGAGACCCGCGCGTTCACCACGCGCGTGCTCTTCGAGGGCAGCCGTGCGACGGGCGTGGAGTACACCAAGCGGGGCCGGACCTGGCGGGTCCGCGCCGGCGAGGTGATCCTCTCCGGTGGCGCGGTCAACTCCCCGCAGCTGCTCCAGCTGTCCGGGGTCGGCAACGCGTCCGAGCTCGGCGGGCACGGCATCGACGTGGTCGCCGACCTGCCGGGGGTCGGGGAGAACCTCCAGGACCACCTCGAGGTCTACATCCAGTACGCCTCCAAGCTCCCGGTGTCGATCGCGCCGGGCCTCAAGTGGCACAGGCGTCCCGGCATCGGTGCGCAGTGGCTGTTCGGCCGGTCCGGGCTCGGCGCCACCAACCACTTCGAGGGCGGCGGCTTCGTGCGCAGCAACGAGGACGTCGACTACCCGAACCTGATGTTCCACTTCCTGCCGGTCGCGATCCGCTACGACGGCTCCGCGCCCACCGACGGCCACGGGTACCAGGTGCACATCGGGCCGATGTACTCCGACTCCCGCGGCACGGTGAAGATCCGGTCGACCGACCCCACCGAGCACCCCGCGCTGCGGTTCAACTACCTGTCGACCGACCAGGACCGCCGCGAGTGGGTGGAGTCGGTGCGTGTCGCCCGGCAGATCCTGAACCAGCCGGCGTTCGCGCCGTACAACGACGGTGAGCTCTCCCCGGGCCCGTCGGTGGAGAGTGACGAGGAGATCCTGGACTGGGTGCGCCGGGACGCCGAGACGGCGCTGCACCCGTCCTGCACCGCCAAGATGGGCACGGACGAGATGTCCGTGCTGGACCCGGCCTCGCTGCGGGTGCACGGCGTCGAGGGGCTCCGCGTCGTCGACGCCTCGGCGATGCCGTACATCACGAACGGCAACATCTACGCCCCCGTGATGATGCTCGCCGAGAAGGCGGCGGACCTGATCCTCGGCAACACCCCGCTCGCCGCGTCGGACGCACCGTTCTACCGGCACCGCGACGACATGCCGCTGACCCCGCCGCAGACGACTGGGAGGAACCGATGAGCGCGACCGCAGAAGCAGCCGAGCCGACCACCACCGGGGGCGCGGACCACGCGCTCGAGGTGCGCAACCTCTGGAAGGTGTTCGGCCCCCGGGCGGACCGGATCATCGGGTCCGAGGACGCCGCGCTGCCGCGCCCGGAGCTGCTCGCCAAGACGGGCTGCGTCGCCGCGGTCAAGGACGTGAGCTTCCAGGTGAAGCCGGGCGAGGTGTTCGTCGTGATGGGCCTGTCCGGCTCCGGCAAGTCGACCCTGGTGCGCTGCCTCACGCGGCTGATCGAGCCGACCCAGGGGGAGGTCCGCATCGACGGCGAGGACGTGGTGGCGATGTCCGACCGACGGCTGCGCGAGCTGCGCCGCGGCCACGTCGCGATGGTGTTCCAGCACTTCGGCCTGCTCCCGCACCGCAAGGTCATCGACAACGTCGCCTACGGGCTCGAGGTGCGCGGCATGGGGCGGGCCGAGCGGCACGCCCGGGCGCGTGAAGTGGTCGAGCTGGTCGGTCTCGCCGGCAACGAGAACTCCTACCCGGACCAGCTGTCCGGGGGCATGCAGCAGCGGGTCGGCCTGGCCCGGGCCCTGGCCGTGGACCCGTCGATGATGCTGTTCGACGAGCCGTTCTCGGCGCTCGACCCGCTGATCCGCCGGGACATGCAGGATGAGGTGATCCGGCTGCACAACGAGGTCGGGAAGACCATGGTGTTCATCACCCACGACCTCCAGGAAGCGCTGAAGCTGGGCGACCGGATCCTGATCATGCGGGACGGGGAGATCGTCCAGGTCGGCACGCCGGACGAGGTGGTCGCGGCGCCGGAGAACGACTACGTCCGCGACTTCGTCAGCGAGGTGCCGCGCGACCACGTGGTCACGCTGCGCTGGGTGATGCGCGACCCGCGCCCCGGCGAGTCCCTCGACGGTCCGGTGATGTCCGCGGACACCGTGGTGCGCGACGCCGTACGCGAGGCGCTGACCTCCGACCACCCGGTCCGCGTGATGGAGGGCGACGAGCTGCTCGGCGTCGTCGACGACGACGACCTGCTGCGGATGATCGTCGGGGACGGTGACCCGAAGTGACGCTGACCCGTCCTTCCGAAGCCCCCGACACCGCGCCCGCGACCGAGCGCTCGATCGAGGAGCCGGTCACGGCCGGGCGCCGGACGCGGTGGGGCCGGGCGTGGGCGGTGCCCGGTGTGATCGCGGCCTGGGTGGTCGGTTGGCTGCTCTGGCACGGCCGGGACACGCTCGTGCTCGGCGGCGCCGACACCACCGGCTTCCACCGCTGGCTCAACGGCCTGCGTGACGACTTCGACGTCGCGCGCAACACCAACTTCTTCCTCGCCCACGTCGTCGGCGGGCTCAGCGACGCCCTGGACGCCACCGTGCAGTCCCTGCAGTACCTGATCAGCCAGGACGCGCCGGGGCGTCCGGTGCCGGAGATCGGCTGGGTCGGCGTGGTCGCCCTCCTGGTGTGGCTTGCCTACGCGGTCGCCGGTCTGCGTCCCGCGCTGCTGGTGCTCGGCGGGCTGCTGGCGTTCGGTTTTCTCGGCTACTGGCAGATGAGCCTCGACCTGCTGATCGTCACCGCGGTCGCGGTCGCGCTGTGTGCCGTGGTCGGGCTGCCGACGGGGATCGCGATGTCGCGCAGCAAGGCGGTCACCGCCGTCGTCACCCCGGTGCTCGACCTGATGCAGACGGTGCCGGCGTTCGCGTACCTGACGCCGCTGGTGCTGCTGTTCGGCATCGGGGCCGCCTCCGCGGTGATGGTGACGTTCATCTACGCGGCGCCCCCGCTGATCCGGGTGACCGCGCACGCGCTCGGCACCGTCGACGAGTCCACCCTCGAGGCGTCCCGCTCGCTGGGTACGACGGGCGGCCAGCGGCTGCGCACCGTGGAGCTGCCGATGGCGAAGCGAACCATCATCGTCGGGCTCAACCAGACGATCATGGCCGCCCTGTCGATGGCGACCATCGCCGCGCTGATCGACGGCCCGGGGCTCGGCCAAGCGGTGGTCGACTCGCTGCAGAAGCTCGACGTCGGCGGCGCCTTCGTCAGCGGCCTGGCGATCGTGCTGCTGGCCATCGTGCTGGACCGCGCCACCACGGCGGCCAGCCGGCGCACGGAGGACCTCAACCGGTCCGGAGACCGGCACCGCACCGCCCGTCGGGTCGTGCTGCTCGCCGGGGCCGTGGTCGCCGCGGTCGCGGTGTACCTCTCCCGGCTCTACCTGAGCGCCGCCCGGTTCCCGAAGCATCCCGACCTGGGTGGGCCGCTCGCGTCCTGGACCAGCTCCGCCTCGCAGTCCTTCGTGGACACCGTCGGCAGCACCACCACCGCGGTGAAGAACACCGTCAGCTACGGGATGCTGAACCCGCTGCAGGCGCTGCTGGCGCAGTCGCCGTGGTGGCTGGCCGCGGTCGCGATCCTGCTCGTCGCGCTGCTGGTCGGCGGCTGGAAGGCGGGCGTCGCGGCGGCCGTGTGCGAGGGGATCATCCTCGGGACCGGGCTCTGGAACGAGGCGATGAAGACCCTCACCACGACCCTGGTCGCCACCGTGGTGGTGATGGTCCTCGCCGGCGTGCTCGGGGTCTGGCTGGGGCGCAGCCGGAAGGCCGACACGGTGCTCCGGCCACTGCTGGACGCGGCACAGACCATCCCGCCGTTCGTCTACCTGGTGCCCGCGCTGGCGCTGTTCGACGTCGGCCGGTTCACCGCGATCGTGGCGGCCGTGGTCTACGCGGCACCGGTGGCGATCAAGCTGGTGGCGGACGGTGTGCAGGGGGTTGCCGCGGAGACCGTGGAGGCTGCCGAGTCCGCCGGCACCAGCACCTGGCAGATGATCCGCAAGGTCCAGGTGCCGATGGCCCGTGCCTCGCTCACGCTGGCGGCGAACCAAGGCCTGATCTACGTACTGTCGATGGTCGTCATCGGCGGCCTGGTCGGCGGCGGAGGTCTCGGGTTCCTGGTCGTCCAGGGCTTCTCGAAGACCGAGCTGTTCGGCCGCGGGCTGGCGGCCGGTATCGCCATCACCGCACTCGGCGTGCTGCTGGACCGGATCCCGCGCTACGCGGCGCAACGGCAGGGCCGGCGCTGACCGGCGCCCGGCAGGACCCAGACCAGCACCCAGACCACCACCCAGACCACCACCCAGACCACCACCCAGGCCCCAACGGAGATCACCACGCCCCTTCCGGGGCGTCGAAGGAAAGGAATCACGTGACACTGAAACGACACGGAATGCGGCTCGCCGCGATGGCAGCGCTGGGCGTCCTGACGCTTGCCGGCTGCGGTGGCCAGACCATCAAGTCGACCGACTCGGCCTCCGGTTCTGGCAGCTGCGGCGAGTTCGACATGGCCGTCAACCCGTGGGTCGGGTACGAGGCCGACGCCCACGTGGTCGGCTACCTCGCCAAGCACAAGCTCGGCTGCGACGTGAAGTACAAGAAGCTCAAGGAAGAGGTCGCCTGGCAGGGCTTCGGCAGCGGCGAGGTCGACACGGTGATCGAGAACTGGGGCCACCCGGACCTGAAGAAGAAGTACATCCAGAAGGCCGGGACCGCCCAGGAGGCCGGGCTGACCGGGAACAAGGGCGTGATCGGCTGGTTCGTGCCGCCGTGGATGGCGAAGAAGTACCCCGACATCACGAACTGGAAGAACCTCAACAAGTACGCCCACCTGTTCAAGACCTCCGAGTCCGGCGGGAAGGGCCAGCTGCTCGACGGCGACCCCTCGTTCGTGACCAACGACGAGGCGCTGGTGAAGAACCTGCACCTCGACTACAAGGTCGTCTACGCCGGCAGCGAGCCGGCGCTGATCCAGGCCTTCCGCAACGGGCAGAAGAACCACACGCCGGTGCTCGGCTACTTCTACAAGCCGCAGTGGTTCATGAACGAGGTGCCGCTGGTCAAGGTGAACCTGCCCAAGTACACCAAGGGCTGCGACGCCGACGCGGCCAAGGTCGCCTGCGACTACCCGCAGTACGACCTGGACAAGATCGTGGCGACGGACTTCGCCAAGTCGGGCAGCCCCGCCTACGACCTGGTGAAGAAGTTCCACTGGACCAACGACGACCAGAACACGGTCGCCGGCTACATCGCCCAGGACGGGATGAGCCCCGATGCCGCGGCGAAGAAGTGGGTCAAGGACAACCCGGACAAGGTCAAGTCCTGGCTCAGCTGAGCAGCGCTTCGAGCCGACCCGTCGCGGCCCCGCCCGTCCACCCGGACGCGCGGGGCCGCGTCACGTCCGGTGCCGGGCAACCTGGTCCGCGACCAGCCCCGCCACCACCCCGGCGTGCGTGGCGATCAGCCAGTGGCCGGCGTCCACCTCCACCACCCGCACGTCGCTGCACGCCACCTCCAGGTCCTGCAGGAACACCCCGGTCAGGTAGCGGTCGCGGGTCGGGTGCACGACGAGGACCGGCACGTCGGTGTGCAGCGTGCGCGGCCGGCGCATCCGTTGCCCGACGTTCGCGCGGTACAGGTTCACCCCGTGCGCGCCGTTGCGGCCGAGGGCCGCGCCCCACCGCCCGGCCGGCAGGCCCTCCCGGGCGGCGAGCCGGCCGGCCAGGACCGGGTGCGCCCGCCGCCACAGCAGCTCGGGCAGCCACGGCACGTGGAACAGGTAGACGTACCAGGAGTGCAGCAGCTGCCGGGCCAGCGCCGTCCGGCGGCCGCGGGGACGGCGGACCAGCCAGGCGACGTGGTCCAGGGACGGACCGCTGATCGAGGTGAAGGAGGCGATCCGCCCGCGCAGCCGCGGGTCGTCGCGTTCGGCGGCGACCACGTCCCACAGCTGCACCGAGCCCCAGTCGTGCCCCACCAGGTGCACCGGCCCGCGGTCGGGCACGGTCGCGTCCAGCACGGCGACCAGGTCGTCGACCAGCAGCTCGGTGCGGTAGTCCGCGGTGCGGCCGGGCACGTCCGAGCAGCCCGCGCCTCGCACGTCGTACGTGACGAGGTGCAGCTCGTCGCGCGGCAGCGCAGCGATCACCTCGTCCCAGGTGTCCTGCTGGTCGGGGTACCCGTGCACCAGCACCACGGAGGCCTTGCCCGGCGACCATGCGGAGTGCTCCCGCGCCGCCAGCGCGAGGTTGCCGGAGCGCACGCGCAGGCCGCGGGCGGGTGGGGTCATCGTCGGACACGCTCCTCGAGATCGGCGCCGGCGGTCATCCGGGTGTGAGCGACCCTACGTGGTCGTGACCCGCGTTACAGGGCTAATGTCGGGCGTGGACAGTGCCGCCCGAGGCCACACCGCGTGCCGGGGTGCAGTGGAAACCGAAGAGGACGGGTAGACCGTGGACCTGATGGAGTACCAGGCGAAGGAGCTCTTCGCCAAGCATGGCGTGCCGGCCAACCTCGGCACCGTGGTCGAGAACGCTGAAGACGCTGCGGACGCCGCCGAGCGGAACGGCGGCCGGGTGGTCGTCAAGGCGCAGGTGAAGGTGGGCGGCCGCGGCAAGGCCGGCGGTGTGAAGCTCGCGGAGAACCCCGTCGAGGCGGTGGCGCTCGCCGACGACATCCTCGGGATGGACATCAAGGGCCACACCGTGCACCGCGTGCTGGTCGCCCCGACCGCGGACATCGCCGACGAGTACTACTTCTCGTTCCTGGTGGACCGGGCCAACCGCAGCTACCTGTGCATCGCGAGCGTCGAGGGCGGCGTCGAGATCGAGGAGGTCGCGCGCACCAAGCCCGAGGCGGTGGCGAAGATCGCGATCGACCCGCAGACCGGTGTCGACGACGCCAAGGCGGCCGAGATCGTCGCCGCGACCGGCTTCCCCGCCGAGGTCGCGGAGGAGGCGAGGACCGTCGTCAAGCAGCTGTGGGACGTCTTCATCAAGGAGGACGCCTCCCTGGTCGAGGTCAACCCGCTGGTCCGCCTGGGCGACGGCCACCTGGAGGCGCTCGACGGCAAGGTCACCCTCGACGAGAACGCCGCGTTCCGGCACGAGGACCACGCCGCCTTCGAGGTCACCGACACCGACGCGGGCAGCCAGCTGGAGGCCGAGGCCAAGGCCAAGGGCCTGAACTACGTCAAGCTCGACGGTCAGGTCGGCATCATCGGCAACGGCGCCGGGCTGGTGATGTCCACGCTCGACGTGGTCGCCTACGCCGGCGAGGCCCACTCCGGGGTCAAGCCCGCGAACTTCCTCGACATCGGGGGCGGCGCCTCCGCCGAGGTGATGGCCAACGGCCTGCACGTCATCATCGGTGACCCGCAGGTCAAGAGCGTGTTCGTGAACGTCTTCGGCGGCATCACCGCCTGCGACGCGGTGGCCAACGGCATCGTGCACGCGCTCGAGATGCTCGGCGACGAGGCCAACAAGCCGCTGGTCGTCCGCCTGGACGGCAACAACGTGGACGAGGGCCGCCGAATCCTGAGCGAGGCCGACCACCCGCTGGTGACCATGGTCGACACGATGGACGGTGCGGCCGACCGCGCCGCCGAGCTGGCTGCGAAGTAGCGAGGGAGACGAGAGAACAATGGCCATTTTCCTCAACGAGAACAGCAAGGTCGTCGTCCAGGGCATGACCGGGTCCGAGGGGCAGAAGCACACCCGTCGGATGATCGCCTCGGGCACGAACATCGTCGGCGGCGTGAACCCGAAGAAGGCCGGCCAGAGCGTCGACTTCGACGGCACCGAGGTGCCGGTGTTCGGCAGCGTCAAGGAAGCGATGGACGCCACCGGCGCGGACGTGTCGGTGGTGTTCGTGCCCCCGGCGGGCACCAAGGGCGCCGTGATGGAGGCGGTCGACGCCGCGATGCCGCTGGTCGTGGTGATCACCGAGGGCGTCCCGGTGCACGACACCGCGGACCTCTACTCCTACGCGCAGGCCAAGGGCACCACCCGGATCATCGGCCCGAACTGCCCGGGCCTGATCAGCCCCGGCAAGTCCAACGCCGGCATCATCCCCGCGGACATCTCCAAGGGCGGGCGCGTGGGCCTGGTGTCCAAGTCCGGCACGCTGACCTACCAGATGATGTACGAGCTGCGGGACTTCGGCTTCTCCTCGGCGGTCGGCATCGGTGGCGACCCGATCATCGGTACGACGCACATCGACTGCCTCAAGGCGTTCGAGGACGACCCGGAGACCGACGCGATCGTGATGATCGGCGAGATCGGTGGTGACGCCGAGGAGCGGGCGGCCGCCTACATCAAGGAGAACGTCACCAAGCCGGTCGTCGGCTACGTGGCGGGCTTCACCGCCCCCGAGGGCAAGACGATGGGGCACGCCGGCGCGATCGTGTCCGGCTCGTCCGGCACCGCGCAGGCCAAGAAGGAGGCCCTCGAGGCCGCCGGCGTGAAGGTGGGCAAGACGCCGTCCGAGACCGCCGAGCTGATGCGGGAGATCCTGAAGAACCTCTGACGCACGGCCGTCGCGGGACGTCATACGAAGTGGTCGCAATCGCGACCGCAACGTATGACGTCCCCGCTTGCGTATGACGTCCGGGCGCGGGGTCAGGTGACCGCGAGGCGGACGGCGTACTCCGGGCGCTCGTGCTCGGCGGCGTCCATCACCGCGACGAGGTGCTCCACGGCGTCGTAGACGTCGGTGTGGGTGACGTAGAGCGGAGCGAACCCGAACCTCGCCACGTCCGGGGTGCGGAAGTCCCCGACCACCCCCCGGGCGATGAGCGCCTGCACCACGCCGTAGGCCCGGGGATGCCGCAGCGACACCTGGCTCCCGCGGCGGTGCGGGTCGCGCGGTGTGACCACCTCGAACCGGTCGCCGAGACGGGCGTCGACCAGCTCGATGAAGTACTCGGTCAGGGACAGCGAGGCGTCCCGCAGCACCTCGAGCCGCACCCCGTCGAACGCGTCGAGCGCCACGTCGAGCGCGGACAGCGCCAGGATCGGTGGGGTGCCGGAGGCCATCCGGGCGACTCCCGCGGCGGGCGTGTAGCCCCGGTCCATGTCGAAGGGCCGCGCGTGCCCCATCCAGCCGGTGATCGGCTGCTCGAGGTCCTTCTGGAGCCGCGGGGCGACCCAGGCGAAGGCCGGGGACCCCGGCCCGCCGTTGAGGTACTTGTAGGTGCAGCCGACCGCCAGGTCGGCGTCCGCGCCGGTCAGGTCGACCGGCACCGCGCCCGCCGAGTGGCAGAGGTCCCACTGGACGAGCGCCCCCGCCTCGTGGGCCGCGGCGGTGAGCCCGGCCATGTCGTACATCGCGCCGGAGCGGAAGTCCACGTGGGTCAGCGCGAGCAGGGCCACGTCGTCGTCCAGGGCCGCCGCGGGGTCCTCCGGGTCGCACCAGCGGAGCTCGACGCCGAGCGTGCGGGCCACCCCGTCAGCGACGTAGGCGTCGGTCGGGAACGTGGTGGGCTCGAGGACGACCACCCGGCGGTCGGGGCGCATCCGGCAGGCGGCGACCATCGTCTTGAACAGGGTGACGCTGGTCGAGTCGCCCACGTGCACGTCCCCCGGGTCGGCGCCGAGCAGGGGCGCGAGCTTCGCACCGACCCGGTGAGGGAGGTTGATCCAGTCGGCGGTGTTCCACGAGGAGATCAGGCCGCGGCCCCACTGGTCGTCGATCACCCGCTGCAGGTGGTCGGGGACGGCTCGGGGGAGCGCGCCCAGCGAGTTGCCGTCGAGGTAGACGACGCCGTCGGGAAGCGCGAACAGGTCCCGGCGCGAGCGCAGCGGGGACGCCTCGTCGCGAGCGTGCGCCCAGTCCCGGTCACGGTGCGCGGTGGTCACCCGACGACCCTACGGCCTCAGCCGAGCTCGCGGAGCCGGTCACCGGCCCGCACCACCAGGTCGTGGAACTGCCGGGGCGACATGTCGTCGTGCGGCGCCGGGGCGAAGGTCAGCTGCGCGACCCGGCTGCCGACGCGCACGAACCCGACCCGGAACCGGACCTTCTCGTGCGCCGAGACCTCCGTCTCGAGGCCCCACGTGGACAGGTCGGTGTCCCGGTGCCGGTCGCGCTCGCTGTGCGCGGCGGTCAGCTGGGTGGCCAGGTCCCGGTGCTCGCAGTGCGCGACCGTCGACCGCACGTGGGTGAGGAAGTCTCGCGCGTCCGCCGGCGCGGCGAACTCGCCGTAGGTCTCGGACAGTCCGAAGCGAGCCGGCAGGTCGGCCTCCGGGATCAGGTAGGTGCGGGTCATCAGGTGCCCGGCCCCGGCCTTGGCGAAGTCCGCGTGGTCGCAGGTGGTGGCCGAGGGGTTGGCGCGGACCCCGACCGGGTCGGTGGCCACCCAGGGGTAGTTGATGCGGCCGACCGGGGGCAGGTCCGCGACGGCGAGGGCGCCGTGCTCGCGTGTCGACGGCGGCGGTGGCACCTTGCGGAAGCTCGGCTGCTTCGCACAGCCCTCCGCGCCGCTGCGTGAGCACAGCATCGAGACGGCGTCGGCGAGCGACTGGGTGATCTGGCCGGGTGGGGGTGGGGTGCCGCCGACGGTGCGCGCGACCGTCGAGGTCGTCACCGTCCCGATCCGCGCGATCGCCACGGCGTAGCTGGTCACCGGGCGGTTCCACACCCGCATCATCATCACGACGGCCTCGTCCCCGACGTTCCCGACGCGGTAGGTGTCGAGCAGCTGCAGCCTGCTGACCTGGCACCCGGCGTACCACCCGACGGTGGTGCGGTAGCCGGCCTCCGCCTGCGGCACCGACCGGGAGATCTCCACGGTCTGCACCGCGGATCGGCGCGGCGTGCCCTGCGCCTGGAAGGTGCGCACGAGCGCGGACAGGCCGTCGGAGTCGGCGAACCGCTGCTGCTGGCAGACGGTGTTGATCCCGTCGCCGGAGGTGTTGTTGCCGGTGTGCACCACCCGCCAGGGCTGGGCGAGGCCGAGGCGCCGGATCTGGTCCCGGTCGAGCAGGTTGGCCGCCGTGGGCAGATCGGGCTGGTCCGAGGACGGCGTCGGGTCCGCCTTCGGGTACACCCGGTGCTGCGTCTGCAGCTCCGGTCCGGGGTCCGGCGCGGGCGCGTTGGCGAAGGCGCCCGAGGCGACCCCGACCACGAGCACCGCGACGGCCGCCACCAGGGTGTGCGCCTGCCGCCGCTTGCGGCCGGCCCGGCGGATGATCGGCGCCCGCGGCAGGGTGGCCGGCCCGAGGGCACCGGTGAGGTTCTCGAGGGGGGCGCGGACCCCGGTCGAGTCGAGGTCGAGCTGGGCGGCGAGTCCGGCGGTGGCGGACTGCAGGTGCTGCTCGGCGAGCTCTCGCGTCAGCCCGAGCTCGCGCGCGGCCCGCGGCAGCGGCAGCCCGGCGAGCTGGACCAGCAGCAGCGTCCGCCTCTGCGCCGCCGGCAGCTTGGCCAGCGCCGAGAGCACCCTCTTGTGGTCCTCGGCCATCGTCTTGTTGCGATGCCAGAGGCGGGCGCTGTGCCGGTGCTGGGCCAGCTGCCAGGCCCGCGGGCGGACCCAGCCCTGGGGGTCCTCCAGCCGCGAGACCTTGCGCCAGTGGTGCCATGCCGCGACATAGGCGTCCCGTACCGCGGACTGGGCCGCGGGCAGGTCCCCGGTGAGCGCGACCGTCTGGTGCAGCAGACCGACCCGGGTGGCCCGGTAGAAGGAGTCGAAGGTCGCCTCCTTGCCCATCACACCTCTCCGATCCACGGTCCACACGAGCCCCCAAGGTTACGTGCCCACCGCGGGGCCTCGCTAACCGGCGTGGCAGCCCGAACTGGTCCACAGGCTGGTTCAGGATGGGTGGAGATGACTGATCTGCTCACCGCCCGACGCCCGTCCGCCCGGCCCGGAACCGCGGACGGTCCTCGGCGCCCGCTCGCGCTCGGGGCTGCCATCGCCGGGCTGGTGGCCGCCGGTTCGGTCCTGGTCGGCTGCATGGCCGTGGCGCTGGCCGGCTGGTTCGCCTCGGACGCGGCCTCGCACGGCGACACCCGCGACGCCGTACGCGTCGGCGCGGACGCGTGGCTGCTCGCGCACGGCTCCCACCTCGACCTGGCCGACGCCGGCATCACCGTGGTGCCGCTCGGGCTGACCCTGGTCTGCGTCTACGTCGCCTTCCGGCTCGGGCGCTGGGCCGCGGCCACGTCGGCCGCGGAGGACGGCACGGCGGTGCTGCTGGGGATCGTGGTGATGGCCGGGGTCTACGCCGTCGTCGCGGTCTTGACCGCGGTGCTCGCCTCCCACCCGGCCGCGGAGCCCCACCTCGGGCTCGCCTTCAGCGGTGGCTTCGCGGTCGCGTTCGTCGGCGGCGGGGCGGGGGTCGCTTCGGGCTCCGGGCGGGCCGCCTCGTGGTGGCAGCGGCTTCCGGAGGCGGTGCGCGCGGTCGCGCTGGGTGCCGTCGCCAGCGTGCTGCTGGTGTGGGCGGCGGCCGCGCTGCTCCTCGCGGCAGCACTGCTCGCGGACCTCAGCTCCGCGGCGACCGTGCTCTCCCGGCTGCACATCGACGGACCGGGCGGGCTGCTCTACACCGTGGTCGTGGCGGCGGTCACCCCGAACGCGGTGCTGCTCTGCGGCGCGTACCTGCTCGGCCCGGGCTTCGCGGTCGGAACCGGCACGCTGGTCTCGCCGACCGCCGTGGTGCTGGGCCCGGTCCCGGCGTTCCCGCTGCTGGCCGCGCTGCCCGACGGCGGCCCCACCCCCTGGTGGGAGCTGCTGCTGGTCGGCGTCCCGGTGCTGCTCGCCGGTCTCGCCGCGTTCCTGATGGTCCGCCGGTTCCCGCGCCCCGCCTACGAGACGGGCGCCGTGCGCGGGCTGGTGGCCGGCCTCGGCGGGGGCCTGATGCTCGCGGTGCTGGCCGGGCTGGCCGGCGGGGCCGCCGGACCGGGCCGGATGGCCGACGTCGGCGCCGTGTGGCCGGACACCCTGGTGGCCGCCGCGGTGGCCATGGGCGTCGGCGGCCTGCTGGGCGGGGTCGGCGCGACCTGGTGGGCCCGGCGCCGCTGGTGCGACCCGGAGTCCCTCGTCGGTGCGGGGGCCACCGGCGGCCGCTGAGCACAGCCGGGTCGGTACCCTGTCGGCGTGTCCCACACCGCCCCCCGCCGACCGGCACGCGTCGTCGTGCTCGTCTCCGGGGCGGGCACCAACCTGCAGGCGCTCCTCGACGCGTCCGCGGACCCGTCGTACGGCGCCGAGGTGGTCGCCGTGGGCGCGGACCGCGAGGGGATCGCGGGGCTGGCGCGCGCCGAACGGGCGGGGGTGCCGACGTTCGTGCACCGGCTCAAGGACCACGCCGACCGGGCCGAGTGGGACCGCGCGCTGACCGCGTCGTGCGCCGCTCACGACCCGGACCTGGTGGTGCTGGCCGGGTTCATGAAGCTGACCGGCCCGGCCTTCCTGGCCGAGTTCGGCGGCCGGTGCGTGAACACCCACCCGGCGCTCTCCCCGTCGTTCCCCGGCATGCACGGGCCCGCCGACGCCCTGGCGTACGGCGTCAAGGTCACCGGAGCCACGCTGTTCGTCGTGGACGCGGGCGTGGACACCGGGCCGATCGTGGCGCAGACGCCGGTGCCGGTCGAGGACGACGACGACGTGGACTCGTTGCACGAGAGGATCAAGGTCGCCGAGCGCGCGATGCTCGTCGACGTCGTGGGCCGGATGGCCCGCGAGGGTTACACCATCACCGGCAGGTCGGTCCGGTTCGGGGCCCGGCCGGGCGGTGAACTAGACTGAGGGCACACGACTGGCGCAGGTGGGGCAACCACCGGGGAGTGAAGTCGAGCGCATCGAACGCCTGGGTGCCCTCATCGACCCGATGAGGAGTGCGTGAAGAATGCAGGCTGAGGCAGCACACACCGACCGCTTCCCGATCCGGCGGGCGCTGGTGTCCGTCTACGACAAGGCCGGGCTCGAGGAGCTCGCCCGGGGACTGCACGAGGCCGGGGTGACGCTCGTGTCGACCGGGTCCACCGCGGGACGGATCGCCGACGCGGGCGTGCCGGTCACCAAGGTCGAGGACCTGACCGGCTTCCCCGAGTGCCTCGACGGCCGCGTCAAGACGCTGCACCCGAAGGTGCACGCCGGCATCCTCGCGGACCGCCGGCTGGAGTCGCACCGCGCGCAGCTCGAGGAGCTCGGGGTCGAGCCGTTCGACCTCGTGGTGTCGAACCTCTACCCGTTCACCGACACCGTGATGTCGGGGGCCACGCAGGACGAGTGCGTCGAGCAGGTCGACATCGGCGGGCCCTCGATGGTCCGGGCGGCCGCCAAGAACCACGCCTCGGTCGCGATCGTGACGTCCCCGGACCGCTACGCCGACGTGCTCGACGCCGTGCGCCGGGGCGGATTCACGCTCGACGAGCGGCGGCGGCTGGCCGCCGAGGCGTTCGTGCACACCGCCACCTACGACGTGAACGTGGCGTCGTACTTCGGCAACGTGGTCGCGCCGTCGGGGGGCACCGCCGAGGACGCCGGCTTCCCGTCCTGGATCGGCGCCACCTGGGACCGGGCCGCGGTGCTGCGCTACGGCGAGAACCCGCACCAGCGCGCCGCGCTCTACACCAGCGGCTTCGCGCCGGAGCCGGGCCTCGCGCAGGCCACCCAGCTGCACGGCAAGGAGATGTCCTACAACAACTACGTCGACGCGGACGCGGCGCGCCGGGCCGCCTACGACTTCGACGAGCCGGCGGTCGCGGTGATCAAGCACGCCAACCCCTGCGGCATCGCCGTGGCCGGCGCCGACGGCCCCGACCCGGTCGCCGAGGCGCACCGCAAGGCGAACGCCTGCGACCCGGTGTCCGCCTTCGGCGGGGTGATCGCCACGAACGTCCCGGTCTCGGTCGCGATGGCCGAGCAGGTCGCCGAGGTGTTCACCGAGGTGGTGGTCGCCCCCGGCTACGACGACGGCGCGGTGGAGATCCTGTCGAGGAAGAAGAGCATCCGGCTGCTGCAGTGCGGCCCGCTGCCGCGCGGGGGCATCGAGACCCGGCAGATCTCCGGGGGGATGCTGGTCCAGGCACGCGACGCCGTGGACGCGCGGACCGAGACCGGTGGCGACGACCCGTCGGCGTGGACGCTGGCGTGCGGCGAGCCCGCCTCCGCGGAGCTGCTCGCCGACCTCGCGTTCGCCTGGAAGGCCTGCCGCGCGGTGAAGTCCAACGCGATCCTGCTCGCCTCCGGCGGGGCGTCCGTGGGCGTCGGCATGGGCCAGGTGAACCGGGTCGACGCCGCGCGGCTCGCGGTGGACCGGGCGGGGGAGCGGGCCGCCGGCTCGGTCGCCGCCTCGGACGCGTTCTTCCCGTTCCCGGACGGACTGCAGATCCTGGCCGAGGGCGGGGTCACCGCGGTCGTCCAGCCGGGCGGGTCGGTCCGCGACGAGGAGGTGGTCGAGGCGGCCCGGAAGGCCGGCATCACGATGTACCTCACCGGGACCCGGCACTTCTTCCACTGAGCCCGCCACCCGGACGTCATACGATCCGGGTGCCATGACAACCAGGACGTACGACGTCCAGGGAGGATGACCAGGTGACGGCACAGATCCTCGACGGCAAGGCGACCGCCGCGACCATCAAGACCGAGCTCAAGGCCCGGGTGGACAAGCTGCGCGAGCAGGGCGTGGTCCCGGGCCTCGGCACCGTCCTCGTCGGCGACGACCCGGGCAGCAGGTGGTACGTCGGCGGCAAGCACAAGGACTGCGCCGAGGTCGGCATCAACTCGCTGCGCGCGGACCTGCCGGAGACCGCGACCCAGGCCGAGGTCGAGTCCGCCGTGGCCGAGCTGAACGCCAACCCCGCCTGCACCGGCTTCCTGGTGCAGCTGCCGCTGCCCCGGCACATGGACGAGCACCGGGTCCTCGAGCTGGTCGACCCCGTCAAGGACGTCGACGGCCTGCACCCGACGAACCTCGGCTGGCTGGTCCTCGGCAAGGACGCCCCGCTGCCCTGCACGCCGTACGGCATCGTCGAGCTGCTGCGCCGCCACGACGTCGCCATCGCCGGTGCCGAGGTGTGCGTGATCGGCCGCGGGGTGACCGTCGGGCGGCCGTTGGGGCTGCTGCTCACCCGACGCACCGAGAACGCCACGGTGACCCTGTGCCACACCGGCACCCGGGACCTGGCCGCCCACGTCCGCGGCGCCGACATCGTGGTCGCCGCGGCCGGGGTGCCGGGCATCATCACCGGCGACATGGTCAAGCCCGGCGCGGCCGTCCTCGACGTCGGCGTCTCCCGCGTGGACGGCAAGATCGCGGGGGACGTGGCCGCCGACGTGTACGACGTCGCCGGCTGGGTGTCGCCGAACCCCGGCGGCGTGGGCCCGATGACCCGGGCCATGCTGCTGTCGAACATCGTGCGCGCCGCCGAGCAGTCCCTGTCCGACCGAGCGTGAGCGTGGCCGGGGAGGAGCCGTCGTTCCGGCGACCGCAGACGTTCGGGGGCGTGGTCTACCTCGCGGTGGTGGCGATGACCCTGGTGGGTCTGGCGATCACCGTGGCGGGGCCGTGGCGCACCGGGGTGAGCTGGATCGGTGCCGGGCTGCTGCTCGCCGCGCTGACCCGGCTGGTGCTCAGCGAGCGCGGCGCCGGGATGCTGCGGGTGCGCCGCAAGTGGTCGGACGTGCTGATGATGACCGTCGGGGGCGTCGCGCTGCTGGTGCTCGCGGTCATCGTCCCCAACCAGCCCGGGCGCTGACCCGGCGGGCCGGGCCGTGAGACGCCGAGCGGGGTGCCGCCGGCCCGCAGGCACGGTGGCACCCCGCTCGGGGTGCAGCAGATCAGATCAGCCCGAGCCCCTTGACCGCGTCGCGCTCCTCGGCCAGCTCCGCGGCGGTCGCGTCCATCCTGGCGCGGGAGAACTCGTTGACGTCCAGGCCCTGGACGATCTCCCAGTCGCCGTTCGTGGTGGTCACCGGGTAGGAGTAGATCAGGCCCTCCGGGACGCCGTACGAGCCGTCGGAGGCCACCGCCATCGAGACCCAGTCGCCCTCGGGGCTGCCGTGCAGCCAGTCGCGGGCGGCGTCGATGGTCGCGGACGCGGCGGAGGCCGCCGAGGACGAGCCGCGCGCCTCGATGATCGCGGCGCCGCGCTTGGCCACCGTGGGGATGAAGTCGGCCTCGAGCCAGCCCTGGTCGTTGACCAGCTCGGCGGCGTTCTTCCCGGCGACCTCGGCGTGGAAGATGTCGGGGTACTGGGTGGCGGAGTGGTTGCCCCAGATCGTCATCTTCTTGATGTCGGTGACCGGGGCGCCGGTCTTGGCGGCCAGCTGCGAGATCGCCCGGTTGTGGTCCAGGCGGGTGAGCGCCGAGAACCGCTCGTGGGGGATGTCGGGCGCGTTGGTCATCGCGATCAGCGCGTTGGTGTTGGCCGGGTTGCCGGTCACGCCGATCCGGATGTCGTCGGCGGCCACCTCGTTGAGTGCCTTGCCCTGGGCGGTGAAGATCGCGCCGTTGGCCTCGAGCAGGTCGCCGCGCTCCATGCCCTTGGTGCGGGGCCGGGCGCCGACGAGCAGCGCCAGGTTCGCGCCGTCGAAGATGTGGTTCGCGTCGTCGCCGATCTCGACGCCGGCGAGCGTCGGGAAGGCGCAGTCGTCGAGCTCCATGACGACGCCCTCCAGCGCCTTGAGCGCCGGGGTGATCTCCAGCAGCCGCAGCTCGACCGGGGTGTCCGGGCCGAGCAGCGCGCCGCTGGCGATCCGGAAGAGCAGGCTGTAGCCGATCTGGCCGGCGGCGCCGGTGACGGCGACCTTGACGGGGGTACTGCTCACGACATCTCCTCGCATGTGGTGCCGGCTCGCGTGGCGCCGGCGTGCCGCTGGTTCTGCTCCGACGCTAGCAGCGGAGCGCGCTCCCGTGGCCGTGGGGTGCGCGGCCGTGACCCGGGGCACAGGGCGGCGGTGGCCCCGGCCGGCCGCAGCCGCTCCGGGCCGGCAGCGGACGGCCGGTCACGCCTCCCGCCGCCACAGCCGTGCCGGCGCGGTGACGCTGCGGCGCACCCGGGCATGGGCGAGCGCGGCGCGGGCGGCGTTCGCGCCGCAGGCTCCGTGCACGCCGCCGCCTGGGTGGGCGCCCGCCGAGCCCAGGTAGAGGTTCCGCACCGGCGTCTCGGCCCGGCCGAGCCCGGCCACCGGACGGAACACCAGCTGCTGCTGCAGGTTGGCGGTGCCGCCGTTGAGGGCACCGCCGACCAGGTTCTCGTCGCGCCGCTCCAGCTCCCGCGGACCGAGCACCCGACGGGCCACGACGTGGTCGCCGAAGCCGGGGGCGTGCGTCTCGACCCGGGCCTGCATCCGGTCCGCCATCCGCTCCACGTCCGCGGCGTCCCAGACCCCGCGGACGCCCTCCCCGGCGTCGCGCTCGGCACGCTGCGGCACGCGGGTGTAGGCCCAGGCGGACTCCCCGGCCCCGGGCGCCCGGGACGGGTCGGCGGTCGCCATCTGCCCGAGCAGCAGGAACGGCCGGTCGGGCACGGTGTGCGAGGCGACCTGGCTCATCCAGCCGCCGATCTCGTCGAGCGACTCAGCGAGATGGACCGTGCCGGGTGCCGACGCCGGCGGCCGTCGCCACGGGATCGGTGCGTCGAGCGCCCAGTCCACCTTCACCGTCGCCGGGTCCCACTGGAACCGGCGCATCGCGCGGCGCACCCGGTCGGGGAGGTGCTCCCAGGCGACCAGGCCGCCGTACAGCGCCGGGGCGGAGACGTCGGCGACCACCGCCCGGCGGGCGCGGACCACGTCGCCGTGCTCGGTGCGCACCCCCACGGCGCGCCCGTCCCGGACCACCACCTCGACGGCCCGGCAGGACACCCGGATGCGTCCGCCGCCGGCCTCGAAGCGGCGGGCCAGCGCCCGGGCCAGCATGGCCGCCCCGCCGCGCGGGACCGGAAAGCCCTGGTGCTGGCCGAGCATCGCCAGCAGCCAGCCGAACAGCGCCGACCCCGGGGCGTCCAGGGCGATGTCCGCGTGCGCGGCGTTGCCGGCCATCAGCAGCCGCGGTGCGGGGCCGGAGAACAGCTGCTCGGCCAGGGTGCGCATGGGCGTCAGCAACGACCGGACGAACGCGAGACCACCGGCGGCGGGCAGCCCGGAGGCGACCGCGAGCCCGTGGCGCACCGGCGGGAACGGTGCGAGCAGCGCCCGCACGACCCGGTCGCCGATCCGGTCCCAGGTCCGGCACATCTCCAGCCACGCGTCGCCGTCGCCGGGCGCCCGGGCCTCCAGCCCGGCGGCGGTCTCGTCCCGGTCGCGGTGCAGCAGTGCCCAGCTGCCGTCCGCGAAGGGGCTGCCGACCACCGACGGCGCGTGCAGCCAGGTCAGCCCGTGCCGCTCCAGGTCGAACGCCCGGATGGTCGGGGAGGCCGCGGCCAGCGGGTAGAACGAGCTGAACACGTCGTGGACGTACCCCTCGTGCACACCGCTGTCGCTGTGCACCGCGCCGCCGACGTGGGCCTGGCTCTCGACCAGCAGCACGTCCCACCCGGCGTCCATCAGCAGGTTGGCGGCGACCAGCCCGTTCGGGCCGCCGCCCACCACGACCGCGTCATGGCTGCTCACCCGGGCTCCGGGTGCCCGCCGGACGCCCCGGGCGCGGCGTGCGCCCGACCGTCGTACCGGCTCCTCGTCATCTGCGGGTCCTTTCCGTCGACCGGTCTGGTTCCCACTCCGGACCGCGGCTAACGTTGCTGCAACGGCATGAGATATCTTGACGTCAAGAAACCTAGACGTTGGAACGGAGCCTCGGTGACCGACTCGAAGATCATCTACACGCACACGGACGAAGCGCCAGCGCTGGCCACCCACTCGTTCCTCCCGGTCATCTCGGCCTACGCGTCGACCGCCGGGGTGGACGTGGAGACGCGCGACATCTCGCTGTCCGGCCGGATCATCGCCGGGTTCGCTGACCGGCTCCCGCCAGAGCAGCGCGTGGACGACGCCCTCGCCGAGCTGGGCGAGCTGGTCACCAAGCCCGAGGCCAACATCATCAAGCTGCCCAACATCAGCGCCTCGATCCCGCAGCTGAAGGCCGCGATCGCGGAGCTGCAGAGCCAGGGCTACGAGCTGCCGGACTACCCCGACGACCCGAAGACCGACGAGGAGAAGGACGTCCGGGCGCGCTACGACAAGGTCAAGGGCAGCGCGGTGAACCCGGTCCTGCGGGAGGGCAACTCCGACCGACGGGCCCCCGCCTCGGTCAAGCAGTACGCCCGCTCCCACCCGCACTCGATGGGCGCCTGGTCGGCGGACTCGAGGACGAACGTCGCGCACATGACCAGCGGGGACTTCCGCGACAACGAGAAGTCCGTGGTGATGGCCGCGGACGGGACCCTGCGCATCGAGCTGGTCGGCGACGACGGCACCACCACGGTGCTGCGCGAGTCCGTGCCGGTGCTGGCCGGCGAGGTCGTCGACGCCACCGTGATGCGGGTCGCGGAGCTGCGGGAGTTCCTCACCCGGCAGATCGCGCGCGCCAAGGACGAGGGTGTGCTGTTCTCGGTGCACCTCAAGGCCACCATGATGAAGGTGTCCGACCCGATCATCTTCGGCCACGTGGTCCGCGCCTTCCTGCCCCGGCTGTTCGCCGAGCACGGCGACACGCTGGCCGCCGCGGGGCTGAGCCCCAACGACGGTCTCGGGGCGATCCTCAAGGGCGTCGAGTCGCTGCCGGAGGCCGACGAGATCAAGGCCACGGTCACCCGGGGCCTGGCCGACGGCCCTGCCCTGGCGATGGTCGACTCGGACCGGGGCATCACCAACCTGCACGTGCCCAGCGACGTGATCGTGGACGCCTCGATGCCGGCGATGATCCGCACCTCCGGGCACATGTGGGGTCCGGACGGCAACGAGGCCGACACCCTCGCGGTGATCCCGGACAGCAGCTACGCCGGCATCTACCAGGCGGTGATCGACGACTGCCGTGCCAACGGCGCCTACGACCCGGTCACCATGGGCTCGGTGCCCAACGTCGGCCTGATGGCGCAGGCGGCCGAGGAGTACGGCAGCCACGACAAGACCTTCGAGATCCCGACCACCGGCACCGTCCGTGTCGTCGACGGGTCGGGGCAGGCCGTCCTCGAGCACCCGGTGAGCGCCGGCGACATCTGGCGGATGTGCCAGGCCAAGGACGTGCCGATCCGGGACTGGGTGAAGCTCGCGGTGTCCCGGGCCCGCGCCACCGGCAGCCCCGCCGTGTTCTGGCTCGACGCGGACCGCGCCCACGACGCCAACCTGATCGCCAAGGTGCGGGAGTACCTCCCCGAGCACGACACCGACGGGCTGCAGATCGAGATCATGTCGCCGGTGGACGCCATCACGTTCTCGCTCGAGCGGATCCGCAGGGGCGAGGACACCATCTCGGTGACCGGCAACGTGCTGCGCGACTACCTGACCGACCTGTTCCCGATCCTCGAGCTCGGCACCAGCGCCAAGATGCTCTCGGTGGTGCCGCTGATCAACGGCGGCGGGCTGTTCGAGACCGGGGCCGGCGGGTCCGCGCCGAAGCACGTGCAGCAGCTGGTCAAGGAGAACCACCTGCGCTGGGACAGCCTCGGGGAGTTCCTGGCGCTCGCGGTCAGCTTCGAGCACCTGGCCGACAGGTTCGACAACAGGCGCGCGCAGATCCTCGCCGACACCCTCGACCGGGCGACCGGGCGGTTCCTCAACGAGAACAAGTCACCGAGCCGCAAGGTGGGCGAGATCGACAACCGCGGCAGCCACTTCTACCTGGCGCTGTTCTGGGCCAAGGAGCTCGCCGCCCAGTCGGAGGACGCCGACCTGGCCGCCGCTTTCGCCGAGCTGGCCGACACGCTGACCAGCAACGAGGACACCATCAACGAGGAGCTGCTGGCGGTGCAGGGCTCCTCCGTGGACATCGGCGGCTACTACCGGCCGGACGAGGCCAGGGCCGACGCCGTGATGCGCCCCTCGAAGACGTTCAACGAGGCGCTGGCGGCCCTCGGCTAGCCCGACGGCGGTCCGCTGAGGCGTAACGGGAGCGCGCGCCGGTCGTTGCCCAGGCATGACCCGCGCGCTCCTGGTGCTCCTGCTCGCCCTCGGTCTGGCCGGGCCGGCGCCCACGGCGCAGGCGGACCGGGCGGCGTCGCGGCCCCGGCCGGTGGGCCGGTGGCTGCTCGACGGCCAGGGCCGGGTCCGGATCGACCACGGCGTCAACATGGTCTACAAGCGGCCGCCCTACGCCGCCGACGCGGCCGGGTTCGGCGCCGACGACGCGCGGTTCCTGGCCCGCAACGGCTTCACCACGGTGCGGCTCGGGCTGGTCTGGAACGCGGTCGAGCCGTCGCCGGGCCGGTACGACGACGGCTACCTGGCGCGGGTGCGGCGCACCGTGCGGATGCTGCACCGGCACGGCATCGTCGCGCTGCTCGACTTCCACCAGGACCTGTTCAACGAACGGTTCCAGGGCGAGGGCGCCCCCGACTGGGCCGTGCAGGACGACGGCCTCCCCGCGCAGCCGCGGCTCGGGTTCCCGGGCAACTACTTTGCGATGCCGGCCCTGTGGCGGGCCTACGACCACTTCTGGGCCGACGACCCGGGCCCGGGAGGCATCGGCCTGCAGGACCGCTACGCCGCCGCCTGGCGGCACGTCGCGGCCGTCTTCCGCGGCACCCCCGGAGTGCAGGGCTTCGACCTGTTCAACGAGCCGTTCCCCGGATCGCAGTGGCAGACCTGCCTGAACCCGGTCGGCTGCCCGTCGTACGACGCGGCGCTGACCGCGTTCTCCCAGCGGGCGGTCGACGCGATCCGTAGCGTCGACCCGCGGACGGCCGTCTACTACGAGCCGAACCTGTTCTTCAACGACGGGGCGCCCACCTACGTGGCCCCGCACGGGCGCCGCCTCGGCTTCTCGTTCCACGACTACTGCGGCAGCTCCGCGCTGGCCGACCAGTACGGCGCGCAGTGCGACGCGCTGGACGGGATGACGTTCGACCACGCCGACGCGCAGGCGGCCGGCCACGACGCGGCGCCGATGCTCACGGAGTTCGGCGCGACCACCGACCGGGCGACCCTGCGCGGGGTCGTCGACCTCGCCGCCGCGCACCGCACCGGCTGGCAGTACTGGGCCTACTGCGGGTGCGACGACCCCACGACCACCGGCCCGGGCAGCAAGCAGGCGCTGGTCCTCGACCCGGCCCGGCCGCCGCGGGGCGGGAACGTCGACCTGGCCAAGCTCCGGGCGCTCGCGGTGCCGCACCCGCTGCGGGTGGCGGGCACCCCGACGGCGTACGCCTTCGACCGGGACGCGCGGGTGTTCACGCTGCGGTACCGCACGGCGCGGGCCGGCACGCGGGGACGGTTCCGGTCCGGGTCGCGGACGACGGTGGCGGTGCCCCGGCTGCAGTACCCGCACGGCTACCGGGTCCGGGTGCGCGGCGCGCGGGTGGTCTCGGCCGCCGGTGCGCGCACCCTGGTGCTGGCGCTGCGTCCGGGCGCCCGATCGGTCGCGGTGCGGGTCTCGGCCCGCTGACCTGCGACCGCCGCGCGCCAGGCGTGACCCGGCGGGTCACGCCTCGGCCACCGCCGTCGGTGTCCGGGCGTGCGGCACCGGGCAGCCGCCGCGGGGGAAGGTGCCGAGCGCCTCGACGTCGAACCCGCCGGGGTAGGAGCGGACCCGGCGCAGGTCCCGCGCCTGCAGGGGAGTACGACGGGCGGGCAGCTGGGCCTCGACGCGCGCCCGGGCCCGCAGCCCGGCCCGCGCCGCCGCGACCACCGCCGCGGGGGGCCGGCGGTAGCCGAACGCGTCGAGCAGCGGAGGGTCCATCACCGCCCGGCTGAACAGGTCCACCGACCGGGACAGGACCGCGGGGTAGAACGTGCGCAGCAGCGCCATCGTCGCATCGGCGACCCGGCGGGCGCCGGGGTCGTAGGCGAAGTGCTCGGCCTCGTAGTCGACGAGGAGCCGCTCGAACCCCGCGAAGGTCGTGGGCAGGTCCTTGATGCCCATCAGGGTGCCGAGCTCGAGGTAGTAGCGGACGCTGGCGGCGACCTCACCGGGCGAGAACGGCCGCCAGCCGTAGTCGTCCATCCAGCGCTTCGGCACCACCACGAACGTGGAGAGCACGTAGCGCATGTCGTCGTTACCGATGTCGTAGGCGCCGTGCATCTGGTTGATCCGGCGGATCGCCGCGCGCCCGCGGCCGGTGTGCAGGCCGTGCAGGGACACCTCGTCGAGCAGGAGCGCGGTGTCGTCGTACCGCTTCTGGGTGTCGCGGGCGAACTCGCCGGTCTCGTCGAGCAGCCGACCGATCGACGGGACGGCGTAGGTGCGGAACAGCGCGAACGACAGCGACTGGTTCATGTCCCACGGGAACTCGTGGGTGGTCATCACCCGGTAGATCTCCTCGTAGTCGACCTGCGGGTCGAGCCGGGCGATGTGGCGCTGCCAGTGCGTGCGGCGCAGCATGTGGGCCTCCGGAGGACGGGGACGGCTCTGCCACCGGAGTCTCGACCGTGACAGTGTTGCTGTCAAGGTCGAGTCGGCCGGCCCTCCGGGAGCAGCAGCAGCGGCCAGGCCGGGTCCGGGGTGAGCCCTCCCCGCCACGGCACGGGCTGCGCGCGTCACGGTCCGGGCGGTGGCTCGGCGTGTCGGGAACAAAACCGGCAGCATGGCGCTTGCAACCCACGTGCGCCGCGTCCGCGGCGGACCCCGATCCTGCCACCGAAGGACCCGCCGTGACCACCGCGACGAACCCGACCGCGCGCCCGGACGCCGCTCGCCCGGGCGCGCACGGCACGGCACGTCACGCTGGCCACCCTCGCGCTGGCGATGGGCGGCTTCGCGATCGGGACCACCGAGTTCGTCACCATGGGCCTGCTGCCGGACGTGGCGACCGGGGTGGGCGTCTCGATCCCGGCGGCCGGTCACGTGATCTCCGCCTACGCGGTGGGCGTGGTGGTGGGCGCCCCGCTGATCGCGGTCTTCGGCGCGAGGCTGCCCCGGCGCGGGCTGCTGCTCGCGCTGATGGCGGCGTTCGCGCTGGGCAACGCCGCGAGCGCCGTGGCCACCGGCTACGGGATGCTCGTCGGTGCGCGCTTCTTCGCCGGGCTGCCGCACGGCGCCTTCTTCGGCGTCGCCTCGCTGGTGGCCGCGTCCATGGTCGCCCCGGAGCGGCGCGGACGCGCGGTGAGCGCCGTGATGCTCGGCCTCCCGATCGCCAACATCGCCGGCGTGCCCGCCGCGACCTGGATGGGCCAGCACCTCGGCTGGCGCTCGGCCTACTGGGCGGTCGCCGGGCTCGGCGTGCTGACCATCGCGCTGGTGATGCTGTTCGTGCCGTCCTGCCCGGGCAACCGCGACGCCACGGGGCGCCGCGAGCTCAAGGCGTTCGCGCGCGTCCAGGTCTGGCTGACCCTGCTGATCGGCGCGGTCGGCTTCGGCGGCATGTTCGCGATGTACTCCTACATCAACCCGACCGTCACCGAGGTGACCGGCCTGGCGGCCACGGCGGTCCCGTGGTTCCTGCTCGCGTTCGGCCTCGGCGGGACCGTGGGCACCTTCGTCGCCGGCCGGATGGCCGACTGGTCGGTGCTGCGCTCGATGGTGGTCGGGTCGCTGGGCATGGGCCTGTCCCTCGCGTTGTTCACGGTGACCGCGCACCAGGCGGCGACCGCCTGGCTGAGCGTGTTCGCGATCGCGCTGCTCGGCTCGGTGCTGGTGGTCAACCTGCAGGTCCGGCTGATGCACGTCGCCGGCGACGCGCAGACCCTGGGCGCGGCGATGAACCACGCCTCGCTGAACCTCGCCAACGCGCTGGGCGCCTGGCTGGGTGGTCTGGTGATCGCGGCCGGCTGGGGCTACACGGCGCCGAGCTGGGTCGGGGCGGGGCTGTCGCTGGCCGGCCTGCTGGTGCTGGGCGGGTCAGCCGTGCTCCACCGCCGCGGTCACTGAGGCGGCCGGTCCGCCGTACTCCCGGGCCAGCAGGTCGTAGCAGACCGCGTCCACGAAGCCGCCGTCGCGCAGCCGGGTGCCGTCCCGCTCGCGGCCGACCAGCACGAAGCCGGCGCCCTCGGCGACCCGCCGCGACGCGGTGTTCGCCTCGGTGGTCTGCAGCCGCAGCCGGGCCAGCCCCAGCCCGCCGGCCTCGGTCGGCACGAACGCGTGCCGCACGGCGAGCGCGACCGCCTCGGTGGTCAGGCCGCGGCCGCGCGCGTCCGGATGCGTGACGTACCCGATCTCCGCGTCGTGCCCGGCCCGCAGCCCGAACAGGGTCACCGCCGCGAGCAGCTCGTCGGTGGCCGGGTCGGCGACCGTCCAGCCCAGCCCGCGGCCGGTCATCGCCAGCTCCGCCCGCTGGTCGAGGTAGGCGTTCGCGTGCGTGAGCTCGAACGGGCTGGCGAAGTGCTGCAGCCAGTGCTGACTGGTGGCGTCGTCGGCGGCCTGCTGCAGTCGTACGGCGTCCCGCGGCTGGTGCGCGCGCAGCCCGACCCGCTTCCCGGCGATCCGGGGAACGTCGATCCAGGGGTGTCGCGGGACACGCCGGTCCGTGGCCAGCAGCACGCCGACCCAGGCGTCGCGGAGCGCACCGCGCTGCGGCAGCCAGTGCCGGAGCTCGCCGTCCATCGAGAAGCCCAGCCGCCAGGCGATCCTGCGGGAGGCGTGGTTGCCCCGGTTCGCCCACCAGATCACCGTCTCGAGGCCCTGCTGCTCGAACCCCCAGCCCAGCAGCAGCTCCAGCGCCCGGCGGAAGACGCCGCGGCCCCGGGCCCACGGGTGCGACCCGTAGGCGATCTCGGCGCGCCGGCCGCCCTCGTTGCGCAGCGAGACCGTGCCGGCGAACCGTCGGGTCCCGTCGTCGTCGGGGGCCTCCACCGCGAACGCCCACTCGCTGTCGTCGACCCAGCCGGCCGGGACCAACCCGCCGACGAAGTGCTCGGCGTCCGTGGTGGAGTAGGGCACCGGCACCGTGGTCCACTGCCGGCTGAGCGGGTCCTGGCACTGCTCGTGGACCGCGGGGACGTCGGCGCGGACGTGCGCGCGCAGGGTCACGGCCCCGTCGGAGAGGACCGGGACGTCGTCGGGGAACCGCATCTGCGCATCCTCGCCGCGGAACGCCGGTCGGGCAAGCGCTATCGCCGGACCGAGGTGAGGTGGGCGAAGACCACCTCGTTGCCGACGTGGTGGCCGATGCTGGCGTCGAAGTCGCTGCAGGTGATCAGCCGCAGCTGCGGCGTGGACAGGTCCGTGCCGCCGTAGACCAGCGTGGTGGGGAACCGGCTCTTCTTGAAGTCGCGGACCGCGTTCACGGTGAACACCACCGTCCGGCCGTCCGCGCGCCGGACCCGGATCCGGTCACCGGGCCGCACCTTGCCGAGCTCGAAGAACACCGAGGGGCCTTCGGTGCTGTCGACGTGCCCCTCGATGACCGCGGGGCCGGGCTGGCCCGGCGTGGGGGAGTTCTCGAACCAGGCGGCAGCGTTCAGGCGCGGACCGGGCTGGGGGACGGCGAGGCTGCCGTCCTTCGCCAGGCCGAGCGGGAACACCCGGGAGTGCACGCCGATCGACGGGATGGAGATCGACACCGGGCGGGACGCGGGGAGTGGCTCGGCCACCCGTTGCGCGGCGGGCGCGGGCGAGCCCGAGCCCGAGCCCACCCCGGCCCCCGCCCGGGTCCCGTCGGCGGGGGACCGGGAGACCCGGAGGGTGCCGGCCGCCGAGGCCGGCACCCTGGGGGCACTCTGCTGCCCGGCCACCGCCACCACGACCGCGGTCAGCCCGGTCGCGAGGGTCGCGAGCGCGAGCACCAGCAGCCCGCGCTCGCGGCCACCGGTGGTCCGGAGGAGGCGCCGCATCGGTGGCGGTCAGCCGGCCTTCACGGCGGCGCGCCTGCGCCCGGCCAGCAGGCCGCCGCCCGCGGCGAGCAGCCCGCCGCCGACGGTGAGCAGCCCCAGGTGCTCGATGCCGGAGGTTGGGGGGAAAAGGGGGTTGTGAGACATGAGCAGGCAGGTGTGTGAGGTGAGGTGGGTGGTAGTCGTGCTGGAGCCCGACGGCGCGATCTTGATGTCGGTGGCCGCCTTGGCGCTGGTGTCACCCTTCGTGGACAGCGTCGTGCCGACCGCGCCGTACTGGTCCGCGGCCGGCGGAGGTCGGGCAGACGCCCTGGGCGCCGATGTGGATGTGCTGCACGTGCGGGAAGGCCCCGCCGTCGAACCTGGCGGCCAGCCCGCTCCAGCTCATGTCGATGGTCGCCTGGTCGCCCACGCAGCGTCATCGTGAACATTCCCGAGCCCCCGGACCGACCCTCGTGAGAGCCTCGCCGAGGAGCGCGTTCACCCGGTGTTCGGCGGCGCCGCCGGTCGGGTTTGGCCCGGTCGAGCGATTTCTTCCGCCGGGGTGGTCACCGACAGCAGCGGTGTCCCGTGGCCCGGGCCTGCTCACGGGGTGCGACCGGCGCGGGGGCAACCCTTATCGTGGTCCCCATGGATGAAGGTCATAGACGATGAGCGGCACGCTCGCGAACATCGGGCTTGTCGTCGTCTTCGTCCTCATCGGCGGCGTGTTCGCCGCCGCGGAGATCTCGCTGGTCTCGCTGCGCGACAGCCAGGCCCGGGCGATGGCCGCGCAGGGCAGGCGGGGCCGGGTCGTCGCCGAGCTGAACCAGGACCCGAACCGCTTCCTGGCCGCCGTCCAGGTCGGGGTCACGCTGGCCGGCTTCATGTCCGCAGCCTTCGGTGGGGCGACCCTCTCGAAGGACCTGCAGCCGGTGCTGGTCGGCTGGGGTGTCCCGACCGGTGTCGCCGACCCGCTCGCGCTGGTGCTGGTCACGGTCGCGATCTCCTACCTGTCGCTGGTGCTCGGCGAGCTGGCGCCGAAGCGTCTCGGCCTGCAGCGCGCGGAGGCGTTCGCGCTGGCGCTCGGGCCGATGATCGACAAGATCTCCAAGGTCTCCCGGCCGGTGATCTGGCTGCTCTCGGTCTCCACGAACGTCGTGGTGCGGCTGCTCGGCGGTGACCCGTCGGCGCAGCGCGAGCAGATCAGCGAGGAGGAGCTGCGCGAGCTCGTCAACGCCCACGAGACGCTCGGCGAGGAGGAGCGCCGGATCGTCGAGGACGTCTTCGAGGCCGGTGACCGGCAGATCCGCGAGGTGATGATCCCGCGCACCGAGGTCGACTTCGTCGACGCGTCGACGCCGGTCTACAAGGCCGCCAAGGAGGCCCTGCACCAGCCGCACTCGCGCTACCCGGTGATCCGCGGTTCGGCCGACGACGTGCTCGGGTTCGTGCACGTGCGCGACCTGCTCGACCCCGACATGGCCGACCGCTCGGTACGGGTCGGCGAGCTGGCCCGGCAGGCGCTGGTGCTGCCGCTGACCCGGCAGCTGCTCGCGGCACTGGCCGACATGCGCCGCGAGGGCAGCCACCTGGCGATCGTCGCCGACGAGTACGGCGGCACGGCGGGCATCGTGACCATGGAGGACCTCGTCGAGGAGCTGGTCGGCGACATCAAGGACGAGTACGACGTCGACGAGGGTGAGACCACCCACCACCGCGGTGGCGACGTCGAGGTCGACGGACTGCTGAACCTCGACGACTTCGAGGACGAGACCGGCATCGAGCTCCCCGAGGGGCCCTACGAGACGGTCGCCGGCTTCATGATGGCCCAGCTCGGCCGGCTACCGGAGGTGGGCGACTTCGTCGACTTCGAGGGGCACCGCATCGTCGTCCGCGACGTCGAGAGCCGCCGGGTCGGCCGGGTGCTGGTCACCGTCGTACCCCCGGAGGTGGTGGCCAGCCCGGAGCTGACCCTGCCTCCCGCGCAGGAGGACGGGACCGGGGGGTGACCGCCCGCGACCCGCCCCGACGGGCGGGTCCAGGTGCCATTGACACAATGCCGACCATGGCCGACTCCGCACCTACGTCGCTCCCCCGGGTCCTCTCCGGGATCCAGCCGACCGCCGACTCGTTCCACTTCGGCAACTACCTCGGTGCGCTGCGGCAGTGGGTGGCCCTCCAGGAGCAGCACCAGCCGTTCTTCTTCATCGCCGACATGCACGCGATCACCGTCGAGCAGGACCCCAAGCAGCTGCGGGACCGGTGCCTGCGGGCCGCGGCCCAGCTGCTCGCGATGGGCATCGACCCGGAGCGCTCCGCGGTGTTCATCCAGTCCCAGGTGCCCGCCCACGCCCAGCTCGGCTGGGTGCTGCAGTGCCTGACCGGGTTCGGCGAGGCCCGCCGGATGACCCAGTTCAAGGACAAGTCCGCCAAGGGCGGCGAGGGCCAGGCGTCGGTCGGCCTGTTCACCTACCCGGTGCTGCAGGCGGCCGACATCCTGCTCTACCGGCCGCAGTACGTCCCCGTCGGCGAGGACCAGCGCCAGCACCTCGAGCTGACCCGGGACCTCGCCCAGCGGTTCAACCACCGCTACAAGAAGACGTTCCGGCCGCCCGAGCCCTACATCCTCGAGGAGACCGCGAAGATCACCGACCTCCAGGAGCCGCGCGCGAAGATGTCCAAGTCGGCGTCCTCGCCGGCGGGCATCATCGAGATGCTGGACGACCCCAAGGTGTCGGCGAAGAAGATCCGCTCGGCGGTGACCGACTCCGGCACGGACGTCCGCTTCGACGAGGAGAACAAGCCGGGGATCTCGAACCTGCTCACCATCTACTCCGCGCTCACCGGCCGCACGGTCGAGGACCTGGAGAAGGAGTACGCCGGCCGCGGCTACGGTGACTTCAAGGGGGACCTGGCCGAGGTCGTGGTGGAGTTCGTCACCCCGTTCCGGGACCGGACGCTGGAGCTGCTCGACGACACGCGCCCGGCTCGACGCGATCCTGCGCGACGGCGCGGAGAAGGCCAACGCGGTCGCCGAACGGACCCTCGCCGACGTGTACGACCGGGTCGGCTTCGTGCGCGCCGGCCGTTAGGGTTCGCACGTGTCGACGATCGGAGTGGCCATCGCGGTGCCCGAACCCTGGGGCAGCCAGCTCCAGGACTACCGGACCGGGCTCGGGGACAAGACCGCGGAGGGGATCCCGACCCACATCACGCTGATGCCGCCGTTCGAGATCGACGACCGGCACCGGCTGACGGCGGTCGAGCGCCACCTCGCCGAGGCCTCGTCGCAGAACGAGACGTTCAAGATCCACCTGCGGGGGACGGGCACGTTCCGCCCGGTCTCCCCGGTGGTGTTCGTGGTCGTGGTGCAGGGCATCTCCGCGTGCGAGCAGCTCGCGTTCTCCATCCGACGGGGCCCTCTCGACCGGGACCTGCAGTTCCCGTACCACCCGCACGTGACCGTCGCGCACCACCTCGACGACCCCAGCCTGGACCGGGCCTTCGACGAGCTGGCGTCGTTCGAGTGCGCCTTCGTCGCCGACCGGTTCTCGCTCTACGTGCACGACCAGGACACCGGCTGGGTGCCCACCCGCGACTTCCCGCTCGCGCCGCCGACCGGGCCGGGTGGGCTGCCCGACTGATTGCGGCGGTCGGTGCGGGGTAGGAGAAGCCCATGGCTTCGTTGAAGGACCGCGTCTCCCGGCTGCGCGAGCGGCAACCGTGGCTGGACCACGTCTTCCGCACCGTCGCGCACTACGGTGCGGTCGGTGGCAACGCCCAGGCGGGGGCGGTGACCTTCTTCGGGTTCCTGTCCTTCTTCCCGATCCTGGCCCTGGCATTCTTCGTGGTCGGCCTCCTCGCGCAGGTCTACCCCGACCTGCGCAACGACCTGCGCACCGCGATCAACGGCCTGCTCCCCGGCCTGATCGGGCCCGGCGACGGGCAGATCGCGATGAAGACGTTCGAGGACGCCGGGGGTGCGGTCGGAGTCGTCGGTCTCGCCGGCGTGCTCTACTCCGGGCTGGGGTGGCTGTCCGGGATGCGGTCCGCCCTCGAGGTGATGTTCGCGGTGCCCCGGCGCGAGCAGCCCGGCTTCGTCCGGGGCAAGATGCTGGACCTGGGCACCCTCGTCGCCATCGGCACCACGCTGCTGCTGTCGGTCTCCCTCTCCGCGGCCGTGGCCGGCTTCTCGTCGGCCATCCTCGGCTGGGTCGGCATCGACGCCGCCACGCCCGCGCCCCAGGCACTGCTGTCGGTGGTCGGGCACGCGCTGGCGATCGCCGCCACGGCGGTGCTGTTCGCCTCGATGTTCCGGCTGCTCGTGGACCCCGACCTGCCGAAGCCGTCGCTGTGGAAGGGTGCCCTGCTGGGCGCGGTCGGTTTCGAGCTGCTCAAGATGCTCGCCAACTTCCTGCTCGCCCAGACCAAGGACCAGCCGGCGGCCCAGGCGTTCGGGGTGGCACTGATCCTGCTGGTCTGGATCAACTACTTCTCCCGGCTGGTGATGTACGCCGCGGCCTACGCCTACACCTCGCCCCGGGCCCTGCAGCGGCGCGCGGCGGAGGCCACCCGCGGCTCCGGCGCAGCGCAGTCCGCGGAGCCCGACGACGCGGCCGAGGTAGGCACCAGCGCACCCGACCGGGCTCCCGCAGGTGTCCCCGCGGAAGGTCGGCGCCGCTGGCTCGCGGTCGGCGGGACGGCGCTCGGTGTGGCGCTCGCCGGCGCGGTGGCGGCGCGGCAGCGCAGGGACTGAACGCCGCCGCTCAGTCGGGCAGCCGGGTGTACTCCACCATCCGCTGCCCGCGGGGGTGGCCCCACCGGCCGATGTAGCGGAACTCCCAGGGGCTGCGCCGGGCGACCCAGCGCAGGTCGTTGCGGTAGTACCAGAAGATGTTCCGCTCGGTGTAGTGCGGGTGCTTGCGGTCCGCGATGCCGTCGACCGGGAAGTCGTTTCCCTGCTCGAAGAACGTGGCGTAGAACCTGCCGCCGGGGGCCATCACCCGGGCCACCCGGCACAGGCACAGCCGCATCAGGTTGAGCGAGATGTGGGTGAACACCGACTGGGCGATCGCCAGGTCGAAGCGGACCCCGAAGTCGGCGTCGAAGCGGTCGGTGGCGCGGAGGTTGCCCACGGGGAGCCGCGCGCGCGTCGAGTCCGTGAGCTCCTGCGAGTAGCCCGCCTCGAGCAGGTCGTGGTTGACGTCGATCCCGTAGTAGTTGCCCGGCTCGAGGTAGTCGACGAGGTGCCGCCCGGCGCGCAGCGCACCGCAGCCGACGTCGAGGAACCGGTGCTCGGGACGCAGCCCCTGCTGCTTGAGGTAGTCGAGCTGGAACCGGCCCATCTCCTCCCACTTGCCGCCCACGAAGCTGCGGTGCCGTCCGCGGGCCAGGTCCTCGTCGGTGAAGCTCTCCGCCTGGTAGTCGAGGTCGCGGTCGTCGCGCACCTCGGTCCGCTGTTCGATCTGCATGGGGCGGGTCCTCCGGGCGGTGTCGGGCCTCCACTTCTAGCACACCACGGGCGGGGCGGGCAGCCTGCGCGGGCGCGGGCGCCGGTTTCACCGCACCAGGCAGGATGGAACCGTGAAGCTCCAACGCAGACACTCTGTCCTGTTCCTGGCGATCGCGGCGTGGAACGTGTTCAGCTACGCGAACTTCGCCAAGAACCTTGCGCAGGCCCACCAGCGCGGAGAGGACCGGCCGACCGGCTACTGGGTCGCGCACATCATCCTGATCGTGGTGAACCTGGTGATCGCGGCGGTGCTCGGCCGGCTCGGGGTGAAGTCCTGGCGAGCGACGAGCGGTTCCGCCCAGGCTTCGGTGGAGCCGTGAGGCGCGGCGGCCCTCGCCACCTCCCCGCGACGGCGGCAGCGGTCGCGGCCACGGCGGTGCTCGGCGGCGCCGGCACGGACGTGCGCTCGCGGTGGTACGTCGACCTGGACAAGCCGTCCTGGCAGCCGCCGGGCTGGGTGTTCGGCCCCGCCTGGACGGCCCTGTACGTCCTGACCGCGGTCTCGGGTGCGCGGGTGCTGGACCGGGCCGACCGCCCCGCACGGCGACGCTTCGCGCGGGCGCTCGGCGTGAACCTGCTCCTCAACGCCGGCTGGTCCTGGCTGTTCTTCACCGCCCGGAAGCCACGCTGGGCGCTGGCCGAGGTGGCCGTCCTCGAGGCGTCCACCCTCGACCTGGTCCGGCGGGCGCGCCGGCTCGACCCCGCCGCGGCGGCGATGCTCACGCCCTACGCCGGGTGGGTCGGGTTCGCCACCGCGCTGACCGCCGCGATCGTGCGCGGCAACCCCGAGGCGTGAGCGGCGGCGACCCGGCGGCCGGCGGCGGCCGGGTGGCCCGCCCGGGCGCCGCGGACGTCCTCGCCGCCGCCGAGCGGATCGGCGGCCTGGTCCGGCGCACCCCGGTCGTCGAGCTGGACGGTGCGGAGGTGGGGGTCCCGGGGCGCGTGGTCCTCAAGCTGGAGCTGGTGCAGCACACCGGTTCGTTCAAGGCGCGCGGGGCACTGAACTCGGTGCTGTCGCTGCCGCCGGGGACCCGTGCGGTCACGGCGGCGTCCGGGGGCAACCACGGGGCGGCGGTCGCGTGGGCCGCCGCGCGGACCTCGATGACGGCGGACGTGTTCGCCCCGGCCGCCTCCACGCCCGCGAAGCTCGAGCGGATCGAGGAGTACGGCGCCCGGCTCCATCGCGTTGCCGGACACGTGGGTGAGGCGCTCCACGCGTGTGCCGCGTTCGCCGAGGAGCACGGTGCGGCGGAGGTGCACCCCTACGACACGGTTGCCACCACGGCCGGGGCCGGGACGGTGGGCCTCGAGCTGCACGAGCAGGTGCCCGACGCGGACCTGGTGCTGCTCGGCTGCGGGGGCGGCGGGCTCTACTCCGGCGTGGCCGGTGCGCTGGAGGGCAGGGTCCGGGTGCAGCCCGTGGAGCCCGAGCTGTGCCCGCACCTCGACGTCGCGCTGCGGGCCGGCGGGCCCGTCGACCACGGTGTCGGCGGCGTGGCCGCGGACTCGCTCGGGCCACCGCGGATCGGGCGGATCGCCTTCGAGACCGCGCGGGCGCTCGGGGCCGGGTCGCTGCTCGTGGACGAGGACGGCATCGTGGCCGCACGGCGGTTCCTGTGGCAGCGGCTGCGGGTGCTGGCCGAGCCCGGCGCGAGCGTCGCGCTGGCGGCGTTGCTGGGCGGCCGGGTCGACGTACCCCCGGGGTCGACCGTCGTCGTCGTGGTCAGCGGTGGCAACAACCCGCAGCTGCCGTAGCCGTCACCCCGCGGTCAGCGGGGCACCGCGACGGGTTCGTGCAGGACCTCGAAGTTCACCGACTGGGCGACGAAGCACATCCGGTGCGCCTGCCCGTGCAGGGACAGCGCCTGCTCCACCTGGTCGGCCGACGCGACGACCACCCGCGGGCGCAGCACCACCCGCGTGAAGCGGCCGCTGCCGTCCGGCGCGGTCAGCATGGTGCCGACCGGCTCGTCGACGTACTCATGGACCACCACGCCGGCGCGGGCGCAGAGCCCGAGGTACCAGAGCATGTGGCACTGGGCGAGGGAGGCGACGAGCAGCTGCTCGGGGTTCCACCGCTTCGGGTCCCCGAGGAAGCCCGGCTCCGCCGAGCCCTCGAGGTCCGGCGGCCCGTCCGCGGAGAGGACGTGCGACCGGTCGTAACCGCGGATGTCCCGGGTCCCCTCGCCGCGGTTCCCGGTCCAGGTCAGGTTCAGCTCGTAGGTGTGCTCTCTCATGACTGAAGTCTGACCTGCGCGCCCACCGAACCGCAGGGGCCAAGTCCCCTACCGGGCGGGTACGTCGACCCTGGGCCGGTGCTTGACAGGGCGGGGCGCGATCCCCATTCTATGAGGTGAATCACCTCTCATATTTCAGGAGGCTCGACCATGTCCCGATCCCGTCTCGCCGCCGTCGCCGCCGCGGCGGCCGTGCTCTGCCTCGGAGCCACCGGCTGCGCCACCAGCAGTGGCAGCAGCGGGTCCGGCGACGGCGGCGGCACCGTCAAGGTCGCCGTGCTGACGTCCAAGACCGGTGCGCTCGCCACCTACGCCGGGCAGTACGTCGACGGCTTCAAGGCCGGCCTCGACTACGCCACGCACGGGACCGGCAAGGTCAACGGCGACAAGGTCGACGTCACCTACGTCGACGACCAGGGCAAGCCCGACACCGCGGTCTCCCAGTTCAAGAACCTGGTCGGCAAGGGGTACAAGATCATCGGCGGCACCGTGGACTCGGGGATCGCCCTGCAGCTCGCGCCGCTGGCCGAGCAGAACCAGGTGCTCTACGTCTCCGGTCCGGCGGCCGCGGACGCGATCACCGGGGCGAACAAGTACACCTTCCGCAGCGGGCGGCAGACCTGGCAGGACGTCGAGACCGCCAAGTCGGCCATCGGGGACCCGGCCGGCAAGAAGGTCGTCGTCTTCGCCCAGGACTACGCGTTCGGCCAGGCCAACCTCGCGGCGGTCAAGACGGTGCTTGGCGGGGCCGGTGCGAAGGTCGACTCGGTCATGGTGCCGCCGTCGGCGACCGACTTCACGCCGTTCGCGCTCAAGGCCAAGCAGAAGCAGCCCGACCTGCTCTTCGTGGCCTGGGCCGGAGACACCACCGGCGCCATGTGGCAGGCGCTGGACCAGCAGGGCGTGTTCCAGGCGAGCCCGGTGGTGACCGGCCTCGCCACGGTCGCGACCTACCCGCTGTACGGGCCGGCCACGGACAAGATCGACTTCCTGTCCTACTACTTCTCGCAGGCGCCCGACAACGACGTCAACACCGCCATGGTCGACGCGGTCAAGAAGGCCGGTTCGCAGGCGGACCTGTTCACCCCCGACGGGTTCGTCGCGGCCCAGATGATGGTGCACGCGATCGAGCAGGGCGGCGGCACCGACGTCGACAAGATGGTCTCCGGGCTCGAGGGGTGGAGCTTCGACGCCCCCAAGGGCAAGGAGACGGTGCGCGCGAGCGACCACGCGATGCTGCAGCCGATGTTCCAGGCGAAGCTGGTCAAGCAGGGGGGCAGCTGGATGCCGAAGCTCGAGAAGACGATCCCCGCGGGAGACGTCGCTCCTCCCGAGGCCGGAAGCTGAGCGCCGCGGCCACGGGGACCGCGGCGGGGACCAGCCTGACGGTCCGGGCCCTGTCGTACGCCATCGGGGGCGTGCGGATCCTGGAGGACGTGGACCTGGCCGTCGAGCCCGGTGAGTTCATCGGGGTGATCGGGCCCAACGGGGCGGGCAAGACCACGCTGTTCAACCTGCTCTCCGGGCTGGCCGCCCCCACCGCCGGCGAGGTACGGATGGGGGAGCGCGACCTCACCCGGCTGCCGGTGTTCGCCCGGGCCCGGGCGGGGCTGGGTCGCACCTTCCAGACCTCGAGCGTGTTCCCCGGGCTCGACTGCGCGGAGAACGTGCGGCTCGCCGCCCAGGCGGACGCCGGCGGCCGGCTGCGGCTGTGGGGCGGCCCGGGCCGGACCCGCGAGGTGGCCGCGAGCTGCCTCGAGCGGGTCGGCCTGGCGGCCAGGGCCGGCCGCAAGGCGGGTTCGCTCTCCCACGGCGACAAGCGGAAGCTGGAGATCGCCATCGTGCTCGCGACCACACCCCAGGTGCTGCTGCTCGACGAGCCGATGGCCGGCCTCGGCGTCGAGGACGTCCCCGAGCTGGTCGGGCTGATCCGCGGCCTGCACGCCGAGCAGGGGATCACCGTGCTGATGGTCGAGCACCACATCGAGGTGATCCTCGGGCTGGCGGACCGGATCGCGGTGATGCACCACGGCCGGTTGATCAGCTGCGACGCGCCCGAGGCGGTGATGGCCGACCCGCTCGTGCAGTCGGCCTACCTCGGGGAGGCGCTGTGAGCCCGCCGACCGGCCCGGCGACGAGCACCGGGCTGCGGACCGCGACGATGCTGCGCCTGCACGGGGTCTCGGTCCGGGTCGCCGGCTCCCAGATCCTGCACGACGTGTCGTTCGAGGTCGCCTCCCGTGGAGTGACCGCGCTGCTCGGCCGCAACGGGGTCGGGAAGACCAGCACCCTGCTCGCCGTGCTGGGCCTGCTGCCGCGCACCGGTGAGGTCTCCTTCGACGGCCGCAGCATCGACGGGGAACCGACCCACCGGGTGGTCCGGCGCGGCATCGGCTACGTCCCCGAGGACCGGGAGGTGTTCGCCGGCCTGACGGTCGCCGAGAACCTGCGGCTCGCAGAGCGCGGCACCGCGCCGGCCCGCTACGACATGGTCTTCGACCTCTTCCCGGATCTGAGGAAGCGTCGGCGGCAGCTGGCGGGCACGCTGTCCGGCGGGCAGCAGCAGATGCTGGCGCTGGGCCGGGTGCTGCTGGCCGAGAACCGGCTGCTGCTCGTGGACGAACCGACCAAGGGCCTGGCGCCGAACGTGGTCCAGGACGTGGGTGCGGCGCTCGAGCGGGTGGCCGAGCAGGTGCCGGTTCTGCTCGTCGAGCAGAACCTCGCCGTGGTACGTCGGCTCGCCGGCCGGGCCGTCGTGCTCAACCAGGGCCGCGTCGTGCACGACGGGGACGCGGCCGCCCTGCTCGCCGACACCGACCTGACGCACCGGCTGCTGGGTGTTGCGACGGGAGGACGGGCATGAGCACGTTCCTGGTCCTCGCGGCCACCGGTCTGGGCCTCGGTGCGCTCTACTTCCTGATCGCCTCCGGGCTGTCACTGATCTTCGGGCTGATGCGGGTGCTGAACTTCGCGCACGGCGCCATCCTCGCGGTGGGCGCCTACCTCGGCTGGTGGGCGTCCGGCCACGTCGACGGCCCGGTGGGCCCGCAGCTGCTGGTCGCCGTGGGCGTCAGCGTCGTCGCCGGCGCGGGCCTCGCCGCGCTGATCGAGCTGCTGCTGATCCGGGCGCTCTACCAGCGCGAGATCGCCCAGGTCCTGGTGACCGTGGGGCTCGGCCTCGCGATCGTGGCGCTGCTCGGCGGGATCTGGGGCACCGACCCCAAGGCGTTCCCGGTGCCGCACTGGATGGTGTCCACCGCGGACATCGGGGGCGCCAGCATCCCGCACGGCCGGATCGTGACGATCCTGGTCGGGCTGGCGGTGCTCGCGGGCTTCCTGGTGTTCCTGCGGGCCACCCGCTACGGCCTCATCGTCCGGGCGGGGGTGGAGAACCGGGCCATGGTCACCGCCCTCGGGATCGACGTGCGGCGCGCCTTCACCCTGGTCTTCGCGCTCGGCGGTGCCGCGGCGGGGCTGGGTGGCGCGCTCGCCGGGGTGTACTTCGGTGCGGTCACCCCCTCGCTCGGTGCCTCGCTGCTCATCTACGCGTTCATCGTCGTCGTGATCGGCGGGCTCGGCTCGGTCACCGGCTCGGCGATCGCGGCCGCGCTGGTGGGCCTGGTCCAGCAGTTCACCAACTACTACGCGGCCAGCGGCCTCGGCGACCTCTCGGTCGTCCTGCTGCTCGCCGTGGTGCTCCTGGTGCGCCCGCAGGGCCTGATGGGGAGGTCGCTGTGAGACGGTCCCGCTCCCCGTGGTCCCGGTCCTCGTGGTCCTGGTCCTCGTGGTCCTGGTCCTCATGGTCCTGGTCCTCAGGGTCCTGGGCAGCCGGCGTCGGCCTGGTGGTGCTGCTCGGGCTGCTTCCGTTCTCGGCGCTGACCATCCCCGGGGTGCTGCCCGGGACCTTCGCCTCGCCGGGCACCCTGCAGGTGCTCGCGGTGTGCCTGGTGTTCGCCGCGCTGGCGCTGACCTACGACCTGCTGTTCGGCTTCACCGGCCTGCTGTCCTTCGGGCACGCGCTGTACTTCGCGGTGGGCGTCTACGTCACCGCGATCGCGTTGACCCGGTGGCACTGGGGGCTGCTGCCCTCCGCACTGCTGGCGCTGGCCTGTGGCCTGGTGGTCGCGGCGGTCGCGGGTGCGGTCAGCCTGCGGGTCGGCGGGATCGCCTTCGCGATGGTCACCCTCGCGTTCGCGCAGGCCGGCTCGGTGCTGGTCGTGCAGGACCCGCTGCGGGTCACCGGTGGCGAGCAGGGCCTGGGCCTGGACGTCAGCCGCCTGCCCGGCGCCCTCGTCGGCGTGGTCAACACCCGCAACCTGTACTGGCTGGCGCTGGCCCTGGCCGTGGTCGTCTACCTGGTCGTCCGGGTGGTCACCACCTCGCCGACGGGGCGGGTGTGGGCGGCGATCCGTGAGAACGAGCGGCGGGCGTCGGTGCTCGGGATGCGCCCCTACACCTTCAAGCTCGCCGCGTTCGTGATCGGCTCGTTCCTCGCCGTCCTCTGCGGCGTGGTGTATGTGCTCCTCGTCGGAGGCGCCACGGTCGGCGTGACCACGGCCGACTTCACCCTGAGCCTGCTCGTGATGGTCGTCCTCGGTGGCTCCGGTGTCCGTTGGGGTGCGATGCTCGGTGGGTTCTGCTACATGCTGCTCGACCAGCGGCTCGGCAGCCTGGCCGGCTCCGACCGGATCGGCTCGCTGCCGGCGGTGCTCGAGGTGCCGCTGTCCCAGCCGCTGTTCCTGCTCGGGGCGCTGTTCGTCCTGGTGGTGCTCTTCCTGCCCGGGGGGCTCGCCTCGCTCCTGCGTCCGGGGTCGAGCAGCGACCTGGAGGAGGTGGACCACGGTGGACGACACGAGGAGCAGCACACCGTTGCTGCTGGGTGACCTGCTGCGCGCGAGCGCCGACCGGTTCGCGGACCGGGTGGCCGTGGAGTCGATCGCGGGGCGCTCGGTGACGTACGCCGAGCTGGCGGACGACTCCCGGCGGCTGGCGGTCACGCTGGGCGGCGCCGGGCTGCGCAGGGGCGACCGGGTGGCCACCCTGAGCCTGAACAGCGTCGACCAGGTGGTGATGCTCTTCGCCTGCGCGGAGCGCGGGCTGCTGATGGCGCCGCTGTCCTGGCGGTCCACGCCGACCGAGCTCGCCGCGCTGCTGGCGGACGCCGAGCCGGAGCTGCTCGCGTGCGACCCGGAGCACGCCGACCTGGCCGAGCGCGCCTGTGCCCTGCTCGAGCACCCGCCCCCGCGGGTGCTGCTGGGCGAGGGCGGCGTGGCGTCGGCGTTGCCCGCGACCGTGGAGCCCGTCGTGGACGAGGCGGCCCGCCCCGACGACCCGGTGCTCCTGCTCTACACCTCGGGGAGCAGCGGCCGGGCCAAGGGGGTGCCACTCAGCCACGCGAACTGCTGGGCGACGAACCGGGCGCTGGCGGCGCGGGTGCCGCTGACGGCCGCCGACGTCGTGCTGATGGTGCTGCCGCAGTTCCACGTCGCGGCCTGGAACGTGCAGCCGCTGCTCGCCTGGCAGGTCGGCGGCCGGGTGATCGTCGTACCCTCCTTCGACGCCGGCGCCGTGCTCGACGTCCTCGAGCGCCGCCGGGTGACCGCGATGATGGGGGTGCCGACCACCTACCAGCTGCTGGCCGGCCACGCCGGCTTCGAGCGGGCCGACCTGTCGAGCCTGCGCACCGCGCTCGTCGGAGGCGCCCCGGCCGATCCGGTGGTGATCGAGGCGTGGGCCGCTCACGACGTCCGGCTCACGGTCGGCTACGGGCTCACGGAGGCCGGGCCGAACGTGCTCTGCGAGCCGCCGTCCGCCGGCACCCGCGGGCTGCGGCCCTACCCCGGGGTCGAGGTCGCGCTGCGCGACCTGCGCTCCTCGGCCCGCGTGGACGGCCCCGGGCGCGGCGAGCTGCTGGTCCGCGGCGGCGGCGTGTTCGCGGGCTACTGGCGGGACCCGGCGGGCACCGCGACGGTGCTGCACGAGGGGTGGCTCGCGACCGGTGACGTCGCGGACCGTGGCGCGGACGGCGGCTACGCACTGTGCGGGCGATCCAACGAGAAGTTCATCTCCGGAGGCGAGAACGTGCACCCGGCCGAGGTCGAGCAGGCACTGCTCCGGCACCCGGCGGTCGACGCCGCCGCGGTGGTGGGGGTGCCGGACCCCACCTGGGGCGAGGCCGGGGTGGCCTTCGTGGTGCTGGGCGCCGGGCGACCAGCGACCCCCGACGAGCTGCGGGCGCACCTGCGGACGCTGCTCGCGGGCTACAAGATCCCCCGTGAGGTGGTCGCCGTGGACGGGCTGCCGCTGACCGGCTCCGGGAAGATCGACAAGCGGGCGCTGCGCGCCAGGACCGAGGAGCAACGGTGAGCATCCCCCGACGTGAGCCACGCACCGACAAGGGCAACAACACCAGGCGTCGGCTGCTCGAGGCGGCCGAGCGGGTGTTCGCCGAACGCGGCTACCACGACGCCTCGATCGTGAAGATCACCGAGGCGGCCGGGGTGGCCCAGGGCACCTTCTACATCTACTTCGAGAGCAAGCAGCAGGTCTTCGACGAGCTGGTGATCGACCTCAACCACCGGGTGCGCCAGGCGATGGCCGAGGCCAGCTCGCAGGGCACCACCCGCTCCGACGCGGAGCGCCGCGGCTTCGAGGCGTTCTTCCGGTTCACCGGGGAGCACCCCGCGCTCTACCGGATCATCCGGCAGGCGGAGTTCGTGTCCCCGCACACCCTCAGGCTGCACTACCAGCGCATCGTCGAGGGGTACGTCGACGGGCTGAACCGGGCCAAGGAGGCCGGCGAGATCGCGGACCTGGACCCGGACGTCGTCGCGTGGGCGCTGATGGGGGCCGGGGAGCTGATCGGGATGCGCTACGTGCTCTGGGACGACCAGCGGACCATCCCGCCGCACGCCTTCGAGGAGACCATGCGCTTCGTCCGACGTGGACTCGGCGCCACCGACCAGCGATCGGAGGACAGCGAGACATGACCGAGACCCTCGCAGCACGGGTGACCGCGGTGCCCGACCCGACCGGGCGGCGCGCGCCGGCCACCGGCGACGGCAGCGGCATCGGCAAGGTGGGCCACCTGTGCTCACCCGCCGGGTCCTGCAGCAACGGCACGTCAATGTCGATCGACGGAGGGTGGACCGCACGATGAGCAGGTACGACGAGTTCGATGTCCCGGTGCCGGGCGGTGACCTGCACGTGGGCCGCTGGGCCGCGGCCGACCCGGGCGCGCCGGTGGTCCTGGCCGCGCACGGGGTCACGGCCAACCACCTCGCCTGGGAGCTGGTGGCCGAGCATGCGGCGGTGACCCTGGTCGCCCCCGACCTGCGGGGACGTGGTCGCAGTGCCGCCGTCCGCGGGCCGGCCGGGATGCGCCGGCACGCCGAGGACCTGCGGGCGGTCCTGGACTACCTGGGGGTCGACAGGGCCGGACTCGTCGGGCACTCCATGGGCGGGTTCGTGGTCACCACGTTCGCCGAGGAGTACCCCGAGCGGACCGCGGGCGCGCTGCTGGTCGACGGCGGCCTGGCGCTGCCGGAACCGCCCCCCGGCGTCACCCCGGAGCAGGTGCTGGCGGCGACGATCGGGCCGGCCGCGCAGCGGCTCACCATGACCTTCGCCTCCGCGGCGGAGTACCTGGACTTCTGGCGTGACCACCCGGCGCTCCGCTCCGCGTGGTCGACCGAGATCGAGAGGTACCTGGCCTACGACCTCGTGGGGGACCCGCCACAGTGCCGCTCCAGCGTCACCCTCGACGCGGTCCGCGACGACTCCGCCGACATGCTCGACGTCGAGGCGGTGCACCGCCGGCCGTCGGCACTGCCGCGGGGGACCGTCTTCCTGCGCGCTCCGTACGGCCTGATGGGCGAGGCCGGAGGGCTCTACCCGACCGAGCTGGCCGAACGGCACGCCAAGACCTACCCGGGCCTGGACATCCGCGACGTCGAGTCCGCGAACCACTACACGGTGGTGATGGCCAAGCCCGGGGCGGCCACCGTCGCGGCCGCCCTCGAGCAGGTCGTGTCGTGACGGGCGTGCCCGGGATCAGCAGCCGGACCGTGGCCACGGCGCGCGCCGACACCTTCGTGCGGCACGACGACCGGGACGGCGGCGAACCGGTCCTGCTGGTGCACGGCAACATCTCCTCGTCGGTGTTCTGGGAGGAGACCGTGCTGGTCCTGCCGCCCGGATTCCGTGGCCTGGCACCCGACCTGCGCGGGTTCGGGGGCACCGAGGCGCTGCCCGTCGACGCCGCCCGCGGGCTACGGGACTTCTCCGACGATCTCGCCGCCGCGGTGGCCGCGCTCGGACTTCCCCGGGTGCACCTGGTGGGGTGGAGCATGGGCGGAGGTGTGGTGCTGCAGTACCTCATCGACCACCCCGACCAGGTGGCCGGCGTGACCCTGGTCAACCCGGTGTCGCCGTACGGCTTCGGGGGCAGCCGCGGCGCCATGGGGGCGCTGGTCGCGCCGGACGGCGCCGGCTCCGGTGGAGGGACCGCCAACCCGCAGTTCGTGCAGCGGCTGCGCGACCGCGACCTGGCGGGCGCGGACGCGTCCTCGCCGCGGGGCGTGATGAACGCCTTGTACTTCGCTGCCGTCCCGCCGGGCGGGCGGGAGGACGACTACGTGGAGTCCATGCTCTCGACCCGCACGGGGGACGACTTCTACCCCGGCGACCAGGCTCCCTCTCCGCACTGGCCCTTTGTGGCGCCGGGACGCCGCGGGGTGCTGAACACGATGGCCCCGGTGCACTGCGACCTGTCGGGGATCGTCGAGGTGCACCCCAAGCCCCCGGTCCTGTGGGTCCGGGGCGGGGCGGACCAGATCGTCTCCGACACCTCGATGCTCGACCTGGCCGTGCTCGGGCGGGCGGGCGTCATCCCCGGCTGGCCGGGGGAGCAGGTGGCGCCGCCGCAGCCGATGGTCACGCAGACGCGTCACGTGCTGGACCGGTACCGCGCCGCCGGCGGCAGGTACGAGGAGGTGGTCATCCCCGGAGCGGGGCACTCGCCGCACGTCGAGCAGCCGGAGCGGTTCCGCGAGGCCTTCTTCGGCTTCCTCGAGGAGTGCCGGACCGCCTGAGGACTCAGTGCACGAAGCGCCCCCCGTGCCCCGAGTTGTCAGGCGCTGTGACCGTCATGGCGCACGCAGCGCCTGACAACTCGGTTCGACGCGGCTCAGCTACGGAAGATCAGCGCCCGCTTGACCTCCTGGATCGCCTTGGTCACCTCGATGCCGCGCGGGCAGGCCTCGGTGCAGTTGAAGGTGGTGCGACAGCGCCACACGCCCTCCCGGTCGTTCAGGATCTCCAGCCGCTGGTCGGTGCCCTCGTCGCGGCTGTCGAAGATGAACCGGTGCGCTCCCACGATCGCCTGCGGACCGAAGTACTGACCGTCGGACCAGTACACCGGGCAGGAGGTGGTGCAGGCCGCGCACAGGATGCACTTGGTGGTGTCGTCGAACCGCTCGCGGTCCTCCTGCGACTGGTAGCGCTCCCGGGTCGGCTCGTTCCCGCTGGTGACCAGGAACGGCATCACCGACCGGTAGGCGTCGAAGAACGGCTCCATGTCGACGACCAGGTCCTTCAGCACCGGAAGGCCCTTGATCGGCTCCACGGTGATCGGCTGCCCGGGGTTGACGTCCTTGAGGAGCGTCTTGCAGGCCAGCCGGTTCTTGCCGTTGATCCGCATCGCGTCGGACCCGCACACGCCGTGCGCGCAGGAGCGGCGGAACGTCAACGACCCGTCGAGGTCCCACTTGACCTTGTGCAGTGCGTCGAGCACCCGGTCGGTGGGCTCAGCGGTGACCTGGTAGCTCTCCCACTTCGCCTCCTCCGAGACCTCGGGGTTGTAGCGGAGGATCTTGATCGTGACGTCCATCAGGCGGGGTCCCCTCGGTGGTGTGAAGGAAGTGGGCAGCAGCGGCGGGCGCGCATCAGTACTTGCGCTCCATCGGCTTGTAGCGCGTCTCGACGACGGGCTTGTAGTCCAGCCTGATCGAGTAGCCGCTGCCGTCCGCGGACTCGTCCCGGTAGGCCATCGTGTGGCGCATGAAGTTCACGTCGTCCCGGGTCGGGTAGTCCTCCCGGAAGTGGCCGCCCCGGGACTCGTTGCGGGCCAGCGCCGACGTGCACAGCACCTCGGCCAGGTCGAGCAGGAAGCCGAGCTCGATCGCCTCGAGCAGGTCGGTGTTGAACCGCTTGCCCTTGTCCTGGACCGACACGTTGGCGTAGCGGGCCTTGAGCCCCTCGATGTCCGCGAGCGCCTGCTTCAGGGAGCCCTCGGTGCGGTACACCTGCGCGTTGATGTCCATGGTTGCCTGCAGCTCCTGGCGGATCGCCGCCACCCGCTCCGAGCCGCCGGCGTCGCGCATCTGCTCGATCATCGCGACCACCATCGCCTCCGGGTTCTCCGGGAGGTCGTCGTAGTCGGTGCTGATGGCGTACTCGGCGGCGTAGATCCCGGCCCGACGCCCGAACACGTTGATGTCGAGCAGCGAGTTCGTGCCGAGCCGGTTGGAGCCGTGCACCGACACGCAGGCGACCTCGCCGGCGGCGTACAGCCCGGGAATCACCGTGTGGTTGTCCGCGAGCGCCTCACCCTTGATGTTGGTGGGCACCCCACCCATCGCGTAGTGGGCGGTCGGGAACACCGGGATCATCTCGGTGTAGGGCTCGACCCCGAGGTAGGTGCGGGCGAACTCGGTGATGTCCGGGAGCTTGGCGTCGATCTGCTCCTTCGGCAGGTGCGTCAGGTCCAGGTAGACGTAGGCCTTGTCCGGACCGGCGCCCCGACCCTCGCGGACCTCGTTCGCCATCGCCCGGGCGACCATGTCGCGGGGGGCGAGGTCCTTGATCGTCGGGGCGTAGCGCTCCATGAAGCGCTCGTTCTCGCTGTTGCGGAGGATGCCGCCCTCACCGCGCGCGGCCTCCGAGAGGAGCACCCCGAGACCGGCCAGGCCGGTGGGGTGGAACTGGAAGAACTCCATGTCCTCCAGCGGCAGGCCCTTGCGCCAGACGATGCCCATGCCGTCACCGGTCAGCGTGTGCGCGTTGGAGGTGGTGCGGAACACCTTGCCGAAGCCGCCGGTGGCGAAGATGACCGACTTGGCGTTGAAGACGTGGATCTCGCCGGTGGCCAGCTCGTAGGCCACCACGCCGCACACGCTGGTGCCGCCCGAGGACTCCGAGGTGAGCAGGTCCAGGACGTAGAACTCGTTGTAGAACTCCACGTCGTGCTTGATGCACTGCTGGTAGAGCGTCTGCAGGATCATGTGTCCGGTGCGGTCCGCCGCGAAGCAGGAGCGGCGCACCGCCGCCTCGCCGTGGTTGCGGGTGTGGCCGCCGAAACGGCGCTGGTCGATCTTGCCGGCCTCGGTGCGGTTGAACGGGAGCCCCATCTTCTCCAGGTCGAGCACGGCGTCGATGGCCTCCTTGGCCATCACCTCCGCGGCGTCCTGGTCGACGAGGTAGTCACCGCCCTTGACGGTGTCGAAGGTGTGCCACTCCCAGTTGTCCTCCTCGACGTTCGCCAGCGCGGCGCACATGCCGCCCTGGGCCGCGCCGGTGTGCGACCGGGTCGGGTAGAGCTTGGTGAGGACCGCCGTACGGGTGCGCTGCCCGGCCTCCAGGGCCGCGCGCATGCCGGCGCCGCCGGCCCCGACGATGACGACGTCGTACTTGTGCTGCTGAACCATGTGTTATCCCTCGGCCTTACTTGATGTTGCAGACGTCGAGCGTCGAGTGCGGGTCGACGCACGGGTCGAAGGTGAAGATCACCAGCGTGCCCAGCACGAGGACCACGAGCGCGGAGAAGTAGAGCAGCGTCTTCAGCACGAACCGGGTGTTCGGCTTGGTCGCGTAGTCGTTGATGATCGTGCGCAGGCCGTTCATCCCGTGCAGCTCGGCGAGCCAGAGCATGGCCAGGTCCCAGACCTGCCAGAACGGGTTCGCCCACTTGCCGGCGACGAAGGCGAAGTCGATCGCGTGGATCCCCTCGCCCTTCATCAGGTTCACGAAGAGGTGGCCGAAGACCAGCACCACGAGGAGCAGGCCGGAGCCGCGCATGAAGAGCCAGGAGTTGAGCTCGAAGTTCGCTCCGGCCCGCGGGCTCCGGCCGCGGGAACCGCCGCCGGGGGTGGGCCGGGTGCGCGGGGCGTCGATGGACGGTACGGACATGTCAGCCTCCGAAGACGTTCGACAGGTGACGGATCGTGAACGGCACCATCAGCACCACCCAGAGGCCGACGACCCCGTAGGTCATCTGCCGCTGGTAGCGCGGGCCCTTCTCCCAGAAGTCCACCAGCACGACCCGGATGCCGTTGAGCGCGTGGAACACCACGGCGGCGACGAGGCCGACCTCCATCAGGCCCACCACCGGGTTCTTGTAGGTGTCCACCGCCGTGTTGTAGGCCTCGGGGGAGACCCGGACCATCGCGGTGTCGATGACGTGGGCGAAGAGGAAGAAGAAGATCATGACGCCGGTGATGCGGTGGGCGACCCACGACCACATACCTTCACGACCCCGGTAAATCGTTCCTGCCGGAGAGCTGGCCAACGGAAAATCCTCCGAACTCGACTCGCGTGAGTAGCTGGGTGAGTAGTGGTGGCTGCGCGGACGCTTCCCGAGGCTGAACGAGGGCGCAGCGGAGTCCCAGTGTGGCTACCGGAGGCGCCGGGCAACCCAAGCACTCTATCGGCGCCCGATGGGTTACCGACCAGTGGCACCTGTGAGTTCAATTACCGCACGGGATCGTTGGCATATTCACCCACCGGGCGGTGGAGGAGCCGGGCTCAGACGAACCCGGGGAGGCCCGGTTCGGGCAGCGGCCCGGCGTCCCGGTCCCGCGCGCGCTCGTACCCGTGGCCGATCTCCACCAGGGTCGCCTCGCTGCCCGCTGCGCCCCAGAACGAGACCGCCACCGGCAGGCCGGACGCGAGCCCCGACGGGACGGTCAGCAGCGGGTAGCCGGCCATCGCCGACGGTGACGTGCAGCTGCCGGGGTGGTGCTCCTCGTTGACCAGGTCGATGGGGCAGGCCGGGGCGTACGACGGGGTCAGCAGGGCGTCGAGGTCGTGCTCGCGGAGCACGGCGTCGATCCCGGAGTCGCGGGCGTGCTCCAGGCACCGCGCCCGGGCCGCCCGGTAGGCCTCGCTGCCGTCCTCCGGGCCCACCACCGCGGCCTCGAACAGCGACTGGCCGAAGTGGCGGAGCTCGGTGTCGGCGTGCTCCCGGTTGTAGGCGATCACCTGCTCGAGCGTCCGGGGTCCGTCGCCCGGGCGGCACGCGAGGTAGCCGGCCAGACCGGTGTGCAGCTCGGCGAGCAGCACCGTCAGCTCGTCCTCCCAACCGAAGCCGTCCATCGACGTCAGGTCGGTCTCGTCGACGACCACCGCCCCCTCGGCGGCGAGCAGCCGCACGGCGCGTTCCGCGGCGTCGTCCGCGTGCCGGCTGTACCCCCAGTAGGTCCGCCGCGGGATGCCGATCCGCTTCCCGGCGAGCCGACCGTCCACGGCGTGCGCCGCGTAGTCGGTGCCGTTGCCGGCCAGCACCCCCAGCAGGGCCGCGGCCTCCCGGACGGTCAGCGCCATCGGGCCGGGAGCGTCCTGGGACCGCGAGATCGGCACCACGCCGTCGGTCGGGACCAGCCCCACCGTGGGCTTGAGTCCGACCACCCCGTTGAACGCCGCCGGGCAGGTGATCGAGCCGTCGGTCTCGGTGCCGACCCCGAACGGGGTCAACCGGGCAGCCACGGCCGCGGCGCTGCCCGAGCTCGACCCGCCCGCCGACCGGTTCAGCCCGTACGGGTTGCGGGTCAGCCCGCCGTAGGCGCTCCATCCCGAGGTGGAGCCGCCGTCGCGGATGTTGGCCCACTCGCTGAGGTTGGACTTGCCGAGCACAACCATCCCGGCCTCGCGCAACCGGCGGACCAGGGTCGCGTCCCGGTCCGGTGGCGGCTGCTCCGCCAGGGCGAGGGACCCCGCGGTGGTCGGCAGGTCGGCGGTGTCGATGTTGTCCTTGACGAGCACCGGCCGACCGTGCAGCGGCCCGCGTGCGGCACCGGCGGCGGTCTCCTCGTCGCGGCGCCGCGCCTCGGCCAGCGCGTCCGGGTTGCGGGTGCACACCGAGGACAGCAGTACGTCGACCTCGTCGAGGCGGTCCAGCAGCCGCTCGACCTCGTCGTGCGAGTGGGGGAGGGTCACGGGGTGATCCTGCCAGGTGAGTGGGAGATCTCACGGTGCACCGGCGCTCGCGTTCGCCGTACCCTTCGAGCATGACCGCAGGAGACAGGCACCCCGGCCAGGCCCCCCAGGACATCGAGACCAGCACCGAGTCGGGCCTCCCGTTCGAGCCGCTCTACGGACCCGACTCGCTCGAGGGCTTCGACCCCGAGACGCAGCTCGGCCGTCCGGGTGAGTTCCCGTTCACCCGCGGGGTCTACCCCTCGATGTACACCGGGCGCCCGTGGACGATGCGGCAGTACGCCGGCTTCGGGACCGCCAAGGAGTCCAACGAGCGCTACAAGCAGCTCGTCGCGAACGGCACCGGCGGGCTGTCGGTGGCGTTCGACCTGCCGACCCAGATGGGGCACGACTCCGACTCCGAGATCGCGCACGGCGAGGTCGGCAAGGTCGGGGTGGCGATCGACTCGATCGACGACATGCGGGTGCTGTTCGACGGCCTGCCGCTGGACCAGGTGTCCACCTCGATGACGATCAACGCGCCGGCCGCGCTGCTGCTGCTGATGTACCAGCTCGTGGCCGAGGAAAATGGAGTGGACGGTGGCCGGATATCCGGCACCATCCAGAACGACGTGCTCAAGGAGTACATCGCCCGCGGCACCTACATCTACCCGCCGGCGCACTCCCTGCGGCTGATCACGGACATCTTCGCCTACTGCAAGGCGGAGGTCCCGCGCTGGAACACCATCTCGATCTCCGGCTACCACATGGCCGAGGCCGGGGCGACGCCGGCGCAGGAGATCGCGTTCACCCTCGCCGACGGCATCGAGTACGTCCGGGCCGCGGTCCGGGCCGGCCTCGACGTCGACGACTTCGCCGCGCGGCTCTCGTTCTTCTTCGTGTCCCGGACCACGATCCTCGAGGAGGTCGCGAAGTTCCGCGCGGCCCGGCGGATCTGGGCGCAGGTGATGCGCGACGAGTTCGGGGCGAAGAGCCCGAAGTCCCAGATGCTGCGGTTCCACACCCAGACCGCGGGCGTCCAGCTCACCGCCCAGCAGCCGGAGGTGAACCTGGTCCGGGTCGCGATCCAGGCCCTGGCGGCGGTGCTCGGCGGCACCCAGTCGCTGCACACCAACTCCTACGACGAGGCGATCGCGCTGCCGACGGAGAAGTCCGCGCGGCTGGCGCTGCGCACCCAGCAGGTGATCGCCTACGAGACCGACGTGACGAAGACCGTCGACCCGTTCGCCGGCTCCTACGCCATCGAGTCGCTGACCGACGAGCTCGAGGCCGAGGCCCGCAAGCTGATGGAGCAGGTCGAGGACCTCGGCGGCGCGGTGGCCGCGATCGAGAAGGGCTTCCAGAAGAACGAGATCGAGCGCTCCGCCTACCAGATCGCCCGGGACATCGACGACGGGGAGCGGGTCGTGGTCGGCGTGAACCGCTTCAAGGTCGACCAGGAGGACCCCTACGAGCCGCTGCGGGTCGACCCGGCGATCGAGGCGCAGCAGGCGGAACGGCTGGCCGCGCTGCGGGCGGAGCGGGACAACGCCGAGGTGGACAAGCACCTCGCCGCGCTGAGGAAGGCGGCGGAGGGCGGCGACAACGTGCTCTACCCGATGAAGGAGGCGCTGCGGGCACGCGCCACCGTGGGTGAGGTGTGCAACGCCCTGCGTGAGGTGTGGGGCGTCTACGTTCCCCCGGACGCGTTCTGAGGAGCGGCGAGGGGTATCGTGTGACGACGTGCCTGCGTCGTCCCCGCCCCCTGTTGCCGCGGCGGTCGACGCCCTCACCGACGAGCTGATCGAGATCCGTCGCGACCTGCACGCGCATCCCGAGCTCGCCTGGCGAGAGGAGCGCACCACCGCGCTGGTCGCCAAGCGTCTCGGCGACGCGGGGATCGACGTGCAGATGCTGCCGCGCAGCGGCCTGATCGCCGAGATCGGCGACGCCGGCGGACCCACGGTGGCGTTGCGGGCCGATCTCGACGCGCTGGCGGTCGACGACCTGGTGCCGGACCCGTGGGTGAGCACCGTCCCCGGCACGGCGCACGCCTGCGGCCACGACGTGCACACGGCGGCGCTGCTGGGTGCGGGCCTGGCGCTGCAGGAGCTGCACCGCCGGACACCGCTGGCAGGTCGGGTCCGGATGCTCTTCCAGCCCGCCGAGGAGATCATGCCCGGCGGGGCCCTGGAGGTGATCTCCTCGGGTGCGCTCGAGGGGGTGAGCCACGTGTTCGGCCTGCACTGCGACCCGTCGCTGGACGTCGGCCAGGTGGGCCTGCGGGAGGGCCCGATCACGGGCGCCGCGGACGCGTTGACGGTGCGGCTGTCCGGCAAGGGCGGACACACCTCGCGACCCCACCTGACCCAGGACCTGACCTACGCGCTGGGGACCCTGGTCACCCAGCTGCCGGCGGTGCTGTCCCGCCGGCTCGACCCGCGGGCCGGGGCGAGCGTGGTGTGGGGGTTGATCCGTTCGGGCTCGGCGAAGAACGTGATCCCGTCCAGCGGCGAGGCCGCCGGCACCGTCCGGATGCTCGACGGGGTCGCCTGGGCGGACGCCGAGGGCGTGGTCCGGGAGATCATCGACCAGCTCGTCGCGCCCTACGGCGTCACGGCACAGGTGACCTACGTGCGCGGCGTGCCGCCGGTGGTCAACGAGGAGGGGGCGACCAGGGCGCTCACCCGCGCCGTCCAGGACGTGCTGGGGGAGCACGGAGCGGTCGCGACCGCCCAGAGCCTCGGCGGGGAGGACTTCGCGTGGTACCTCGAGTCGGTGCCCGGGGCGATGGGCCGGCTCGGCACGCGCACTCCCGGCGGGCCGACGTACGACCTGCACCAAGGTGACCTCCGTGTCGACGAGCGAAGCGTCGCGACAGGCGCTAAAGTGCTCGCTGCTGCGGCCCACGACGTGCTGCTCGTCAGGTAGCGGATCGGTAACGGTTCAGGACCTTCGACCTCTTCTGCTGCAAGTGCCGGATCGAGGTGCGCGCAGGCGCTAGAGTCGCCGCGACGGGGCCACCGCGGTCCATTTGCACAGAAGGAGATCCTCTTGCGTACGCTCATGAAGGCGACCGCTGCGGTCGCCACGGTCGGACTGCTGGTGGCCGGTTGCGGCAGCAAGCCGTCGAGCTCCGGCGGCAGCTCGCCGTCCGCCTCCGGGTCCGGGACGTCGGCTGCTGCGGCGGCGTTCAACGCCTGCATGGTGCTCGACACCGGTGGTGTGGACGACCGGTCGTTCAACCAGTCGTCGTGGGCCGGGTTCCAGGAGGCGAAGAAGGAGAACTCGAACATCAACATCTCCTACGTCTCCTCCAACTCGCAGAACGACTACGAGCCGAACCTCAACGCCGAGGTCAACAAGGGCTGCGACACGATCGTCGCGGTCGGTGGCCTGATGGCCGACGCGGTCAAGAAGGTGGCCGGCCAGAAGTCCGACCAGCAGTTCGCCGAGGTCGACGCCCCGTCCTCCGGCCCCAACGTCTACGGCCTGCAGTACAACACCGCCCAGGGCGCCTTCCTCGGCGGCTACCTCGCCGCGAGCATGACCAAGACCGGCAAGGTGGCGACCTTCGGTGGCCTGAACATCCCGCCGGTCACCATCTACATGGACGGCTTCTGGGAGGGCGTGCAGTACTACAACAAGACCAAGGGCAAGAACGTCTCCGTCCTCGGCTGGAACGAGAAGAACCAGAAGGGCGGCACCTTCGCCCAGTCGTTCACCGACCAGAACAAGGGTCGATCGATCTCGCAGGCCTTCATCCAGCAGGGCGCCGACATCGTCTTCCCGGTCGCGGGCGGCACCGGCCTCGGCGCCGGCGCGGCGGCCCAGTCCTCGGGCGGCAAGGTCAGCGTGATCTGGGTGGACACGGACGGCTGCGTGAGCGCCTCGCAGTACTGCAAGTACTTCCTGACCAGTGTCACCAAGAACATCACCAACTCGGTCAAGGACTACACCACGAAGTCCGCTAGCGGCTCGTTCCCGACCGGCAACTACATCGGCACGCTCGACAACGACGGCACCGGGCTTGCGCCGTTCCACGACTTCGACAGCAAGGTCCCGTCGAACGTGAAGAGCGAGCTGGACCAGATCAAGTCGGACATCATCTCCGGCAAGATCAAGATCACCTCGCCCAGCCAGCCACAGTGACGCTCGGCCACTGACGCCGTGGGGGGAGTGCCCGTGACCAGGGTGCTCCCCCTCATGGTGAAACGGGGTCGGCAACGGAGGGATCCCCCTGAAGCTCGAACTGCGCGGTATCACCAAACGCTTCGGCGCACTGACCGCGAACGACTCCATCGACCTGGTCGTCGAACCAGGCGAGATCCACGCCCTGCTCGGTGAGAACGGCGCGGGCAAGAGCACGCTGATGAACGTGCTCTACGGCCTCTACCAGGCGGACGAGGGCGAGATCCTCGTCGACGGCGAGGCGGTGAGGTTCCAGGGCCCCGGGGACGCGATGGCCGCGGGGATCGGGATGGTGCACCAGCACTTCATGCTGATCCCGGTGTTCACCGTCGCCGAGAACGTCGCGCTCGGGCACGAGCAGACCCGGCGGCTCGGCTTCCTGGACCGCCGCAGGGCGCGCCGCCAGGTGGCGGAGGTCTCCAAGCGCTACGGCCTCGAGGTGCCGCCGGACGCCCTGGTCGGTGACCTGGCCGTCGGCGTGCAGCAGCGCGTCGAGATCGTCAAGGCGCTGATGCGGGACGCGAAGGTGCTGATCCTCGACGAGCCGACCGCGGTGCTCACCCCGCAGGAGACCGACGAGCTCATGGACGTCATGCGCACGTTGCGGGACAACGGCACCTCGATCGTGTTCATCACCCACAAGCTCCGGGAGGTCCGCGCGGTGGCGGACCGGATCACGGTGATCCGGCGCGGCAAGGTGGTCGGCGAGGCCTCGCCGACGTCCACCTCGGCAGAGCTCGCCTCGCTGATGGTGGGCCGACCCGTGAAGCTCACCGTCGAGAAGGAGCCGGCCCGGCCCGGCGACCCGATGCTGGACGTCGAGGGTGTCAAGATCCTCGACGACAAGGGCCAGGTCGTCGTCGACGACGTGAGCTTCTCGGTGCGTGCCGGCGAGATCTACGCCGTCGCCGGCGTGCAGGGCAACGGCCAGACCGAGCTCACCCGGGCGATGGTCGGGCTCACCCCGGTGACGGCGGGCAGGATCGAGGTCGGCGGCAAGGACATCACGCACACCTCGGTCGACGACATCCTGGCCAGCGGCGTCGGCTACGTGCCCGAGGACCGGCTGCACGACGGGCTGGTCGGCAGCTTCACCATCGCCGAGAACCTGGTCCTCGACCTCTACGACCAGGAGCCGTTCGGCAGGGGCATGTCGCTCGACCTCGACGCCATCGAGAGCAACGCGACCACCCGCGTCGCCGAGTACGACGTGCGCACCCAGTCGATCCACGAGTCGGCGGCCACGCTGTCCGGCGGCAACCAGCAGAAGGTGGTGCTGGCCCGCGAGCTCTCCCGGCCGCTGCGGCTGCTGGTCGTGGCGCAGCCCACCCGGGGGCTCGACGTCGGTTCGATGGAGTTCGTGCACCAGCGCATCGTCGCCGAGCGCGACAACGGCGCGGCCGTCGTCCTGGTGTCCACCGAGCTCGACGAGGTGCTCGGCCTCGCCGACCGGATCGCGGTGATGTACCGCGGCAAGATCATCGGCGAGGTCCCGGCCGGCACCCCGGCCGAGGACATCGGCATGCTGATGGCCGGCTCGACGCCCGAGCAGGTCAGCGCGGCGGCCGGCGAGCGACACTCCGCGACGCAGGCGCGACCGGCGGCGACGAACCCGGCAGTCGGCACCGAGCAGACTGAGGAGGAGCGAGGATGAGCGACCAGCCCACGCCAACGGCGGAGCGCGCCGAGCAGGCGCAGCCCGGACCGCAGCGCGGCCTCGGCCACCGCCTCTGGCACGCGGTGCGCACCGGGCACACGGTTGTGGTGACCCTCCTGGCCTTCGTGGTCGCGATGGTGATCGGCGCGGTGCTGATCGCGCTCGCCGACCCGGCCACCCGCGCGGCAGCGCACTACTTCTTCAGCTATCCATGGGACACCTTCAGCGCGGCCTGGAACGCCATCGTCGGTGCCTACTCGGCGTTGTTCCGCGGGGCGATCTTCAACCCCAGCACGGCGTCCTCGGGGACGATGTCGGGGATCCTGGGCCCGATCTCGGAGACCCTGGTCAACGCGACACCGCTGATCCTCGGGGGTCTCTCGGTGGGCCTGGCCTTCCGCGCCGGCCTGTTCAACATCGGTGGCCAGGGACAGATCATCCTCGGCGCGATCTTCGCCGGGTACGCCGGCTTCGCCTGGCACCTGCCGCCGGTGCTGCACCTGCTCGTCGCGATCGTTGCCGGGATCGTCGGCGGTGCGCTCTGGGGCGGCATCGCCGGCTTCCTCAAGGCGCGCACCGGCGCCCACGAGGTCATCTCGACGATCATGCTGAACTGGATCGCGTTCAACCTGCTCGCCTACCTGCTCTCGGTCAAGGGCTTCCAGCGGCCGCCGTACGGCCAGGCGATCTCCAACGTGGTGGACTCCAACGCCCGGCTGCCGCACCTGCTCGGGAGCAGCGTGCGCGTGCACGCCGGCCTGTTCATCGCGCTGCTGGCCGCCCTCGGCGTCTGGTGGCTGCTGACCCGCAGCACGCTGGGCTTCCGGCTCCGGGCCGTCGGCGCGAACCAGTTCGCCTCCCGCACCGCGGGGATGAGCGTCGAGCGCAGCTACGTCACCGTGATGCTGCTCGCCGGCGCGCTGTCCGGACTGGCCGGGGTCAGCCAGATCCTGGGCACGAACTCGGCGATCACCCAGGACATCGACGCGGGCATCGGCTTCGACGCCATCACCGTTGCCCTGCTCGGCCGCTCCAACCCGGGCGGGACGGTGCTCGCCGGCCTGCTGTTCGGCGCCCTGCGCGCCGGGGGCGTGCAGATGCAGTCGAGCACCGGCGTGCCGATCGACCTCGTCCAGGTGATCCAGGCACTCATCGTGCTGTTCATCGCGGCCCCCGCGCTGATCCGGGCGATCTTCCGGCTCCGGGAGGTCCGCGGCGGCACGGGGCAGGCACTTGCGAAGGGTTGGAACGGATGAGCACCACGAGCACGACACCGACTCCGAGCGACAGTGCCGTCGTCGTCCACGAGGTGGTCGAGCCGCCGGTGTCGACGAAGCGGCGCGTGATCACCGGCGCCGTCCTCGTCTTCGTCGGTCTGCTGTGCGCCCTCGCGCTCGGGATGAGCGCGAAGGCGGGCTACGACGCGACGTTCCAGCTGGCGCCGGCGGACGCGGCCGTGCAGGTGCCCGACCTGGTGCTGCCGGCGCGTGTCACCGGCATCGTCCTCGGCCTGGTGATCCTGACCCTCGGGGTGTGGCAGATCGCCCGGGGCTTCAGCCGGAGGGCGATGAAGTGGGTGCTCGCCACGACGCTGCTCTGCTTCGTGGTGACGTTCCTGTGCTGGGCGGGCACCGGCCAGAAGGGCACCACGATCGACCTGCTCGGCCTGCTGCAGCAGTCGATCTTCCTGGCGGTGCCGCTGATCCTGGGCGCGCTCGCCGGCGTGCTCTGCGAGCGGTCCGGCGTGATCAACGTCGCCATCGAGGGCCAGATGCTGGCCGGGGCCTGGGCGGCGGCGCTGGTCGCCACGATGGCCCACAACAAGGGCGTCGGCATCATCGCGGCGATCGTCGCCGGCGGTCTCCTGGGCCTGCTGCTGGCGGTGTTCTCGATCCGCTACCTGGTGAACCAGGTGGTGCTCGGGGTGGTGCTGAACGGGCTCGCGCTCGGGCTCACCGGCTTCATCTACGACGCCTTGATGCAGCCCAACCAGGACACCTTGAACAACCCCGGCTTCTTCGACCCGATCGCGATCCCGGTCCTCTCCGACATCCCGATCCTGGGGCCGTTGCTTTTCAACGCGAACATCATCGTCTACCTGACCTACGTCGTGATCGTCGTCGTCGACGTTGCGCTGTTCCGGACCCGCTGGGGCCTGCGCACGCGCGCGGTCGGCGAGCACCCCGAGGCCGCGGACACCGTGGGCATCAACGTGTTCGCCACCCGCTACCGCAACGTGGTGATGGGCGGCTGCATCGCCGGGATGGCCGGTGCGTTCCTGACCATCGGCGCGGTCGGGGCGTTCTCCAAGAACATCTCCTCCGGCAAGGGGTTCATCGCGCTCGCCGCGCTGATCTTCGGCAGGTGGAGTCCCCGCGGTGCGATCGGTGCGGCGCTGCTGTTCGGTTTCGCGGACGCCCTGCAGACGGTGCTGTCGTTCATCCAGACGCCGGTGGCGATCCCGTCCAACCTGCTCGCGATGCTGCCCTACCTGGCCACGCTGTTCGCGGTCGCCGGTCTGGTGGGCCGGGTACGGGCGCCGGCCGCCGACGGCGAGCCGTACGTCAAGGGCTGAGGTGTCCGAGGAGTCCGCGGCCGGGGACGCCGGCGAGGTCTGGACCCGGCTGCGGCGGGCCGCGGTGGAGGTCATGCGGCGCGCCTACGCGCCGTACTCGCGGTTCCCGGTGGGCGCCGCCGCGCTCGTCGACGACGGACGGGTCGTGGTCGGCTGCAACGTCGAGAACGCCGCCTACGGCGTCACGCTGTGCGCCGAGTGCGGGCTGGTCTCGACGCTGCACGCGACCGGTGGCGGCCGACTGACGCACTTCGTGTGCGTGAACGCCAACACCGAGGTGATCATGCCGTGCGGCCGCTGCCGCCAGCTGCTCTTCGAGCACGGTGGCCCGGAGCTGCTGCTGCTGACCGTCTCCGGGGTCCGGACGATGGCCGAGGTGCTCCCGGACGCCTTCGGGCCGGGCGCGCTCGCCGACGTCCGTGACTGAGTCCGCCGACCGCGTAGCCGAAAGGAAGCAGATGGCAGAGCTGCACGACGCCGTAGAGGTGATCATCGCCAAGCGCGACGGCGGTGAGCTCGCCGACTCGCAGATCGACTGGGTCGTCGACGCCTACACGCGGGGAGTGGTCGCCGACGAGCAGATGTCCGCGCTGGCGATGGCGATCCTGCTCAACGGGATGAACCGGCGGGAGATCGCCCGCTGGACCGCAGCGATGATCGCCTCCGGGGAGCGGATGGACTTCTCCGGTCTTTCCCGACCGACCGCGGACAAGCACTCGACGGGCGGGGTCGGGGACAAGATCACCCTGCCGCTGGCCCCGCTGGTGGCGGCCTGCGGCGCAGCCGTGCCCCAGCTGTCCGGCCGCGGGCTCGGGCACACCGGCGGCACCCTCGACAAGCTGGAGGCGATCCCGGGATGGCGGGCGGCGCTGAGCAACGAGGCGATGCTGCGCCAGCTCGAGGAGGTGGGCGCGGTCGTCTGCGCCGCCGGTGCCGGCCTCGCCCCGGCGGACAAGAGGCTCTACGCGCTGCGTGACGTCACCGGCACCGTCGAGGCGATCCCGCTGATCGCCAGCTCGATCATGAGCAAGAAGATCGCCGAGGGCACCGGAGCGCTCGTGCTCGACGTCAAGGTCGGGTCCGGGGCGTTCATGAAGGACCTCGGCGATGCCCGTGAGCTGGCCGAGACGATGGTGGCGCTCGGCACCGACGCGGGCGTGCACACGGTCGCGCTGCTCACCGACATGTCCACCCCGCTCGGGCGCACCGCCGGCAACGGACTGGAGGTCCGCGAGTCGGTCGAGGTGCTCGCCGGAGGCGGGCCCGCCGACGTGGTCGAGCTGACGTTGGCGCTGGCCCGGGAGATGCTCGAAGGTGCCGGGCTGACCGGCGTCGACCCGGCCGACCGGCTCCGGGACGGCACCGCGATGGACGTCTGGCGCCGGATGATCGCCGCCCAGGGTGGGGACCCCGACGCCGGGTTGCCCCGGGCCCGCGAGACCGCCGTGCTCGCGGCGCCGCGCAGCGGCGTGCTGACCAGGCTGGACGCGATGGCCGTCGGACTGGCGGCCTGGCGGCTCGGCGCCGGACGCGCGCGCAAGGAGGACCCGGTCCAGGCGGCGGCGGGCGTGGAGATGCACGCGAAGCCGGGTGACCCGGTCACCGAGGGACAGCCGTTGCTCACCCTGCACACCGACGAGCCGGAACGCTTCGAGCGGGCCCTGGCCGCACTGGCGGGCGGGATCGACGTGCAGCCGCAGGGGAGTGCGTACTCCCCGGTGCCCCTGGTCCACGAGCGCGTCGCCGGCTGACCGCCGGGGGCTCAGGGCAGCAGCAGCACCACCGTCTCGGCAACGCAGGCGGGCTTGTCGGCACCCTCGATCTCGATCGTGTAGCGGGTGACCAGCTGCTTGCCGGCCGGGACGTCGGTGACCTCGGCCAGGGCGGCGGTGGCGCGGATCCGGGAGCCGACCCTGACCGGGGTGGGGAAGCGCACCTTGTTGATGCCGTAGTTCAGCCGCGCCCCCGGCGTCTCGAGGGAGAAGATCTGCGGGGTGAACCGGGGGATCAGCGAGAGGGTCAGGTAGCCGTGCGCGATCGTGCCCCCGAACGGCCCGTCCTTGGCCCGCTCGACGTCCACGTGGATCCACTGGTGGTCCCCGGTGGCCTCGGCGAAGGCGTCCACGCGGTCCTGCGTGACCTCCAGCCAGTCGCTGGTGCCCAGCTCCTCGCCCACGGCGGCGGTGAGCTCGTCGAACGTGGTGAATACGCGCATGGTCTGCCCTTCGTCGCTTCTCGCGGATGCTTAGATGTGCCCATGTCCGAACCTATCGTTGAGCAGGTGCGCCGGGCTCCCAAGGTCCTGCTGCACGACCACCTCGACGGCGGGCTGCGCCCCCGGACGGTCGTCGAGCTGGCCGCGGAGTGCGGCCACCGGCTGCCGGCGCAGGACGCGGAGGCGCTGCGGCTGTGGTTCGAGGCGTCCGCGGACTCCGGCTCGCTCGAGCGATACCTCGAGACGTTCGGCCACACCGTCGCCGTGATGCAGACCGAGGAGCAGCTGCGCCGCGTCGCCCGGGAGTGCGTGCTCGACCTCGCCGACGACGGGGTCGTGTACGCCGAGGTGCGCTACGCCCCGGAGCAGCACCTGCTCCGCGGGCTGTCGCTGCCGCAGGTCGTCGAGGCCGTGCAGGCGGGCTTCGCGGAGGGCGAGGACCTGGCGGCGCGCAACGGCACCCCGATCGTCGTACGCCAGCTGCTGACCGCGATGCGGCACCAGGCTCGTTCCCGTGAGATCGCCGAGCTGAGCATCGACTACCGCGACCGGGGGGTGGTGGGCTTCGACATCGCCGGCGCGGAGGCGGGCTACCCACCCACCCGGCACCTCGACGCGTTCGAGTACCTGCAGCGCCAGAACTTCCACTTCACCATCCACGCGGGGGAGGCGTTCGGGCTGCCGTCGATCTGGCAGGCGATCCAGTGGTGCGGGGCCGACCGGCTCGGTCACGGGGTGCGGATCATCGACGACATCACGGTCGGGCCGGACGGGTCGCCGCGGCTGGGACGGCTGGCCTCCTACGTGCGCGACAAGCGCATCCCGCTGGAGCTGTGCCCGTCCTCGAACATCCAGACCGGGGCCGCGGCGTCGATCGCCGAGCACCCGATCGGACTGCTCACGAAGCTGCGCTTCCGGGTCACGGTCAACACCGACAACCGGCTGATGAGCGGCACGTCGATGACCGGGGAGATGACCAAGCTGGTCGAGGCGTTCGGCTACGGCATGGCGGACCTGCGCTGGTTCACGATCAACGCGATGAAGTCCGCCTTCCTCCCGTTCGACGAGCGGCTCGCGATCATCGACGGCACGATCAAGCCGGCGTACGCCGTGCTGGGCGCGATGAGCTGAGCCGTTCCCGGCCGGGTCAGGCGGTGGCGCTGCGCCGAGCGAGCAGCGACCGCACGTGGCCGAACGCCTCGTCCGGGCTCATCGGCGCGCAGCCGAGGGCCACGGCGTGGGCGACCACCTCCGGCTCGGCGCGCATCAGCCGCAGCCCCCGGCGCAGCAGCACCCACGGGGGCTTGCGGTGCTCACGCAGGTCCCGGGTGAGCCGGCGCCAGAACGTGACCAGCCGGTGGTTGCGCACGCAGATCGCGTCGGCGAGCAGCCCGCGCTCCCGGCAGGCGGTGACCACCTCCTGCGCGAAGATGCCCTCGGCCACGACGTGGTCGGCGCCGCCGAGGTCGAACGCCTGGTGACCGACCCGGCCGTCGCGCGCGAGGTCGTAGACGGGGACGTCCGCGGTCCCGTCCCGGCAGATCCGCTCCAGGGCGTCCACGGCCTCCTCGCGCAGCCAGGACCGCGGGTCGTCCCAGTCCACGATCCGCTCGCCCCCGCCGAGGCGGCGTTGCGGCAGCGTGGGATCGCTGCCGTCCTTGTAGAAGTCGTCGAGGTTGACGAACGGCAGACCAAGCCGCCGGCACAGCCGCGACTTGCCCGCCCCGGACGGTCCTGCGAGGACGATGACCTTGGCACGCACCGGGACATCCTGTCCCATCCCGGTGCGCCCGTCATACCCCGATGGGGTGCCAGACGGTCTTGGTCTCCAGGAACTTGGTCATCCGGCCGGTGCCCGGCTCCGCGGTCCAGTCCGGTTCCTGGTCGGGGGCACGCAGCACCCGCTTGAGGTTCTCGGCCGCGGCCTCCTCCAGCTGGGCGGCGTGCACCGAGGGCACCGCGTCGCCCGCCACGCCGGTGAGGTCGATGGCGTTGACGTCCATGTGCGAGGCCAGCCACGGCGCGGTGTCCGCCAGGCGACCGGTGAGGACGTTCACCACCCCGCCGGGCACGTCGGAGGTGGCCAGCACCTCCGCGAGCGTGATCGCGGGCAGCGGCCGCTCGTGGGAGGAGGTGACCACGCAGGTGTTGCCGGTGACGACGACCGGCGCCAGCACACTGACCAGGCCGAGCAGCGACGACTGCTGCGGCGCGAGCACGGCGACCACCCCGGTCGGCTCCGGCAGCGAGAAGTTGAAGTACGGCGCGGCGACCGGGTTGGTGGCACCGACGACCTGGGCGAGCTTGTCCGCCCACCCGGCGTACCACACCAGCCGGTCCACCGCCGCGGACACCGCGTCGGCGGCCTTCGTCCGCGACAGCCCCTCGCCGAGCATCACGTCCTCGACGAACTGGGCGCGGCGGCCCTCGAGGACCTCCGCGACCCGGTAGACCACCTGGCCACGGTTGTACGGCGTCCGGGCGGACCAGCCGCCGAAGGCCTTGCGGGCGGCCTGCACCGCGTCGCGGGCGTCCTTGCGGGAGGCGAGGGCCGCGTTCGCGAGGAACCGGCCCTTGTGGTCGTTGACGACGTAGGAGCGGCCCGACTCCGAGCGGGGGAACGCGCCGCCGATGTAGAGCTTGTACGTCTTGCGCACGTCGATCCGTGCGGACGTCGCAGCGGTGGGTGTCACTTGAGGTAGGCCTCCAGACCGTGGCGGCCGCCCTCGCGGCCGTATCCCGACTCCTTGTAGCCGCCGAAGGGGCTGGTCGGGTCGAACTTGTTGAACGTGTTGGCCCACACCACGCCGGCGCGCAGCTGGTTGGCCATCCACAGGATCCGCGAGCCCTTGTCGGTCCACACGCCGGCGGACAGCCCGAACGGGGTGTTGTTGGCCTTCTCGACCGCCTCGGCGGGGGTGCGGAAGGTCAGCACGGACAGCACCGGACCGAAGATCTCCTCGCGGGCGATCCGGTGCGCCTGAGAGACGCCGGTGAACACCGTGGGCGGGAACCAGAACCCGTGCGCGGGCAGGTCGCAGGCGGGCGACCACCTTTCCCCGGCACCCCCTGAGATCTCACGCTCGCCGATGTCGGACAGCTCCCGGATCTTGGCCAGCTGCTCGGCGGAGTTGATCGCGCCGACGTCGGTGTTCTTGTCCAGCGGGTCGCCGACCCGCAGCGTGCTCATCCGGCGCTTGAGCCGCTCGAGCACGTCCTCGGCGACCGACTCCTGCACCAGCAGCCGCGAGCCCGCGCAGCACACGTGGCCCTGGTTGAAGAAGATCCCGTTGACGATGCCCTCCACGGCCTGGTCGACCGGGGCGTCGTCGAAGACGATGTTCGCGGCCTTGCCGCCCAGCTCCAGCGTCACCGACTTCCTGGTGCCGGCCACCGCCTTCGCGATCATCCGGCCGACCTCGGTGGAGCCGGTGAACGCGACCTTGTCCACGTCCTCGTGCGCGACCACCGCGCGGCCGGTCTCGCCGGCGCCGGTGACGATGTTCACCACTCCCGGCGGCAGGTCCGCCTGCTGGCAGATCTCCGCGAACAGCAGCGCGGTCAGCGGGGTGGTCTCCGCGGGCTTCAGCACCACCGTGTTGCCGCACGCGAGCGCCGGTGCGATCTTCCACGACAGCATCAGCAGCGGGAAGTTCCACGGGATCACCTGGCCCGCCACGCCGAGAGACTCCGGCGGTCGCTGCCCTGCTGTTGACAGTCCTGCGTACTCGAGCTTGTCGGCCCAGCCCGCGTAGTAGAAGAAGTACGCCGCCGCGAGCGGCACGTCCACGTCGCGCGACTCCTTGATGGGCTTGCCGTTGTCGATCGACTCCAGCACCGCGAGCTCGCGGGAGCGCTCCTGCAGGATCCGGGCGATCCGGAACAGGTACTTGCCCCGCTCCCGGCCCGACATCCGCGACCACACCTTCGTGTGTGCGCGGCGGGCCGCCCGCACCGCCGCGTCGACGTCCGCCGTCGAGGCCTCGGCGACCTCGGCCAGCACCTCCTCGGTGGCCGGGTTCACCGTCTTGAACGACGCACCGTCGACCGGGTCGGCGAACTCGCCGTTGATGAACAGGCCGTAGGACGACTTGATGTCGACCACGGCGCGGGACTCGGGGGCGGGGGCGTACTCGAACACCGCACCCGGCTTGTTGTCTGTGGCAGCCACGGGATCAGTCCAGGGTGAAGTAGTCGGGGCCGGAGTAGCGGCCGGTGGTCATCTTGGTGCGCTGCATCAGCAGGTCGTTGAGCAACGAGGACGCGCCGAACCGGAACCAGTCCGGGTCCAGCCAGTCGGGCCCGGCCACCTCGTTGACCACCACCAGGTACCTGATCGCGTCCTTGGAGGTGCGGATCCCGCCGGCCGGCTTCACGCCCACCATCTGCCCGGTCACCGTCCGGAAGTCGCGCACCGCCTCCAGCATCACCAGCGTCACCGGCAGGGTGGCCGCGGGCTGCACCTTCCCGGTCGAGGTCTTGATGAAGTCCGCGCCGGCCATCATCGCCAGCCACGAGGCCCGCCGCACGTTGTCGTAGGTCGCCAGCTCGCCGGTCTCGAAGATCACCTTCAGGTGCGCGGCCGAGCCGTCCGGTCGGGCGCACGCCTCACGCACCGCGACGATCTCGTCGTACACCTCGAGGTAGCGGCCGGCCAGGAACGCGCCCCGGTCGATCACCATGTCGATCTCGTCCGCGCCGGCCTCCACCGCGTCCTGGGTGTCGGCCAGCTTGACGTCGAGCGCGGCCCGGCCCGACGGGAACGCGGTCGCCACCGACGCCACGTGCACCCCGCTGTCGCCGAGCGTCTGCTTCGCCACCCCGACCATGTCCGGGTAGACGCACACCGCGGCCACCTGGGGGCAGGACGGGTCCGCCGGGTCGGGGCGCATCGCCTTGGCCGAGAGCGCCCGCACCTTGCCCGGCGTGTCCTGGCCCTCGAGCGTGGTCAGGTCCACCATCGCGATGGCCAGGTCGATCGCGAACTGTTTCGCGGTGGTCTTGATCGACCGGGTCGACAGCGAGGCCGCCCGGGCCTCGGCGCCGACCTGGTCGACCCCGGGCAGGCCGTGCAGGAACCGTCGCAGGGACGCGTCCGACGCGGTCACCCCGGCGGGGTCCAGGTCGAGGGGGGAGCTCGTCGTCGAGCTCGCGGGGGCAGTCACGAGACCAGCATAGGTGTGCGGTCCGGGATGTGGCGAAACCCGGAAACCAAGGCAGAATCCGGTGTATGAGCGCCTCACGTACCGACGCCGCCCGTCCCCAGCCGGTGGAGCGGTTCAAGCCCACCACCGGGTTCTTCCTCGGCTGGGCGGGGCTGGTCTGCGCGGCCGTCGCGGTCGGCTACTGCCTCGTCTCGGTGCACACCGTCACCGGTCTGCGGGTGTCGCTGGGTGCGCTGTTCTCCGCGGTGGTCGTCTGGGCCACCCAGCTGCGTCCGCGGGCAACGGTGTACCCGCACCACCTGGTGCTGAAGAACTCCCTGCGCGACACCTCGGTCCCGCTCGGTGCGATCGAGCAGGTGTCGGTCCGGGAGTCGCTGCACGTGTACGCCGGGGACGCCAGGCACGTCTGCATCGGCATCGGGGAGCCGATCCGGGCGGAGCTCAAGCGGCGCCGCAGGAAGCAGCAGTCGATGCTCGGCTCGGGCCGCTGGCACGAGTTCGCCGAGATGGCCGAGCGGGCCGCGCCGGACCAGACCGCGATGTCCTACACGACGTTCGTGGTGACCCGCATCGAGGAGCTCGTCGAGCAGGAGAAGAAGGAGCTGCGCGGCGCCGCGCCCGGCGGGGTGCGCCGGATGTGGGCCTGGTCGGTGATCGGGGCCCTCGCGGTGACCGGTCTCGGCTTCCTCGCCACCTTCCTGGCCTAGAGCCCTGCGGCCCGGGCCAGGTCGCTGCGGATCGCGTCGAGCCGCCCGGCCGCGGCGATCCGGGCGGCGTCCACGCCGTCCTCGTCCGCGGCGTCGACTGGGACCACCACCTCCAGGTAGCACTTCAGCTTCGGCTCGGTGCCGGACGGGCGGACGATCACCCGGGCACCCGACGCGAGCCGGAACCGCAGCCCCTCGGTGGGCGGCAGGTCGGGTCCTCCGTCGGCGAGATCCTCGAGCCGCTCCACGGCGAGCCCGCCCAGCTCGGCCGGTGGTCGGGACCGCAGCCTCTGCAGGGCCGCGTCGATCCGGCCCAGGTCCGTGACCCGGACGGACAACTGGTCGGTGGCGTAGAGGCCGTGGGCGCGGGCGATCTCGTCGAGCCGGTCGGCGAGGGTACGGCCCTCGGTCTTCAGCTGCGCGGCGAGCTCGGCCACCCGCAGCAGCGCGGAGACGCCGTCCTTGTCGCGCACCAGGGCGGGCGCCACGCAGTAGCCGAGCGCCTCCTCGTACCCGAACGCCAGGCCCGGCACCCGGCCGATCCACTTGAAGCCGGTGAGGGTCTCCCGGTGCTCCTGGCCGTACGACGCGGCGAGCACGCCGAGCAGGGAGGAGGAGACGATCGAGTTCGCGTAGACGCCGCGAACCCCGGAGCGGAGCAGGAAGTCGCCGAGCAGGGCACCCACCTCGTCCCCGCGGAGCATCCGCCAGCCGTGCGGGCCGGGGACCGCCACCGCGCAGCGGTCGGCGTCCGGGTCGTTGGCGACCACCAGGTCCGCGCCCACCTCGGCGGCCACCGCGATGGCGAGGTCCATCGCCCCCGGCTCCTCGGGGTTGGGGAAGGCCACGGTGGGGAAGTCCGGGTCCGGGGCTGCCTGCGCCGGGGTGACCTGCGGCGCGGCGAACCCGGCCCGCCGCAGCACGGCGTCCACCGACTCCCCGCCGACCCCGTGCAGCGGCGTGTAGACCATGGTCAGGTCGCGGGGGCCGCCCGGCTCCGCGAGCGCGCTGACCTCGTCGACGTACGCCTCGAGGACGGCGTCGTCCAGCCGGGTCCAGGTGTTCGCCCGGGGGATGCCGGGCACCGGGCCCACCGTGTCGATCTCCGCGGAGATCTCCACGTCCGCCGGCGGCACGATCTGGCTGCCGTCCCCGAGGTAGACCTTGTAGCCGTTGTCCTGCGGCGGGTTGTGCGAGGCGGTCACCATCACCCCGGCGACGCAGCCGAGGTGCCGGATCGAGAAGGCGAGCACCGGCGTCGGCAGCGGGCGGGGCAGCACCAGCGCGCGCAGCCCGGCGCCGGCCAGCACCGCGGCGGTGTCCTCGGCGAACACGTCCGAGTTGTGCCGGGCGTCGTAGCCGACGACCACGGTGGCGTCCTCGCCCGCGCCGTGCTTGCTCAGGTAGGCCGCGAGGCCGGCCGCCGCGCGCAGCACGACCACCCGGTTCATCCGGTTCGGGCCGGCGCCCAGGGCCCCGCGCAGGCCGGCGGTGCCGAACTCCAGCCGCCCCGCGAACCGGTCTGCGAGCTCCAGGGCGGCCGCACCCTGCGGGTCCCGCGCAGCCTGCGCGAGCAGGTCCTCGAGCTCGACGCGGGTCTGCGGGTCGGGGTCCTCGGCGGACCATGCGTGGGCGCGGGCGAGGAGGTCCGTGGTGGCGGCTGCGCTCATGGCGTGAAGGCTAGCCTGCGGCGACCGGCCCGGGGCCGATCACCCGCCGAGGTCGCCCGGCCCCCGGTCGAGGGCCGGGCGGTGGAACCGCTCGGTGGCGAACGGGCCGCCCACGTGCGCCGCCTCCGCCTCGTCGTCCGGCGACGACGCCACGGCCTCCACCTGCGCGGCGAACCGCTCGGCGTCGTCCTGCGGGTGGTAGCCCAGGGCCCGGCCCGGCTCGAGGTCCCACCAGGCACGCGTGTTGGCCGAGATGCCGTAGAGCACCGCGAAGCCGGGGTCGGGCGCGGTCAGGGCGGCCTCGACCATGCGCACGGCGTCGTCGTGGGACAGCCACGTCGACAGGGCGCGGCGGGTCCCCGGCCGCTCGAGGAAGCTGCCGATCCGGGCGGACACCGCGTCGAGGGAGTGCCGGTCGACGTACAACCGCAGCAACGCCTCGGCCGCCACCTTCGCGACCCCGTAGAAGGTGTCCGGTCGCGGGGGTACGTCGACCGCGAGCAGGTCGCGCCGCGGGGTGCGCCCCACCGCGTGGTTGCTGCTCGCGTACACGATCCGCGGGACGCCGTGCGCGACCATCGCGTCGAGCAGCGCCGCCGTGGTGAGCACGTGCGACTCGAGCTCGTCGGGCAGGGCGGACTCGTGCGGGATCCCGGCCAGGTGCACCACCGCCTCGACGCCACCGGTGCGGTCGAGCTCGGTGAAGACCGCGTCGACCGCGTCGGTGTCCGAGCACTCGGCGGTGAACCAGCGTCCGACGAACCCGTCGGGCTCGACGGCGCGGTCCAGGCCGACCAGGTCGTGCCCGCGGCCGGCCAACCCGCCGCACACCACCGTGCCGATGCTGCCGGCCGCGCCGGTGACGAGTACGCGCATCTCCGCCCCCTCAGATCCGCGGCACGATCGCGCCGAGCAGCCGACCCATCCGGCCGGCAGCGGCCGTGCCGGCCTCGAGCACCTCCGCGTGGTTGAGCGGCTCGCCGGTGATCCCGGCCGCCAGGTTGGTGACCAGCGAGATGCCGAGCACCTCCATGCCGGCCTCGCGGCAGGCGATCGCCTCCAGCACCGTGGACATGCCCACCAGGTGACCGCCGATCGTGCGCACCATCGCGATCTCGGCCGGGGTCTCGTAGTGCGGCCCGGGGAACTGCACGTAGACGCCCTCGTCGAGGGAGTCGTCGACCTCCTTGCACAGCGCCCGCAGCCGGTCGCTGTACAGGTCGGTCAGGTCGACGAAGTTGGCGCCCTCGATCGGCGAGGTGGCAGTCAGGTTGATGTGGTCGCGGATCAGCACCGGGGTGCCCGGTCGCCAGGACTCCTCGAGGCCCCCGCAGCCGTTGGTGAGGACCGCGACGGTGCACCCGGCGGCCGCGGCGGTCCGCACGCCGTGCACGACCGCACGCACCCCGCGTCCCTCGTAGAAGTGGGTGCGCCCGAGGAACACCAGCAGGTTCTTGTCCCCGGCGCGCACCGAGCGGATCCTGCCGGCGTGGCCGGCCACGGCGGGCGGCGCGAACCCGGGCAGGTCCGTCGTGCTCAGCTCGGCGGTGGCCTCGCCGAGCGCGTCGACGGCCGGCAGCCAGCCCGAGCCCATCACCAGGGCGACGTCGTGCTTGTCGACCCCGGTGAGGTCACGCAGGCGTTCGGCGGACTCGCGGGCCAGCTCGGCGGGGGCGGGGGAGGTCTCTGTGCTCACGCGAGGCAGCGTAGCGGTGCGGTCCTCAGTGCCCGAGGGAGCGGCACGGCCGGGCGCGCAGGGCGTGCACGTAGTCGGCGGGCGCGTCGGCGGCCTCGGCCGCGTCGGCGATGGTGCCCAGGTAGATCGCCGAGGGCAGGCCGCCCTCGTAGGCGTCGAGCACGTAGGTCCAGGCGAGCTCCTCGCCCAGCATCGTCGCCACCCGCACCCGGGTCTTGCGGTAGAGCCCCGAGTCGGCGCTCTCCCAGCCGTCGAGCCGGGACTCGTCGTCGCCGGTCACGTCGTAGACGGCCACGAACACCTGCTCGAGCGGGTCCTCGACGATCGTGGCCAGCGCCCCGTCCCAGCCGAGGTCCTCGCCGCCGAAGGTCAGCCGCCAGCCGGTCAGCCAGCCGGTGGTGCGCATCGGGGAGTGCGGGCAGCGCGCACCCATCCGGGCGGGGTCCAGGTTGGAACCGTAGGCGGCGTACAGGGGCACGCGGGGAAGCCTAGTCGCGCTTCCCCCGCCCCGGGGGTCCCGACAGGCAGGACGGCCGGAATGAAACACTGGGCCGCGTGAACTCAGTCGTGGTGATCGGTGGCGGACCAGGTGGTTACGAGGCGGCCCTGGTGGCCGCCCAGCTGGGAGCGGACGTCACCGTCGTGGACTCCGACGGCGTCGGCGGCTCGGCGGTGCTCACCGACTGCGTGCCCAGCAAGACGCTGATCGCGACCGCGGAGCTGATGGCCGACCTCGAGGAGGCCAGCGAGCTCGGTATCACGGTCGGCGGGGGTGACCACGCCCTGGACGTGGACCTCGCGAAGGTCAACCACCGGGTCAAGGACCTCGCGGTCGCGCAGTCCGCGGACATCGGGCGCCGGCTCACCCGCGACGGGGTCCGGGTGGTGCGGGGCCGGGGGCGCCTCGACGGACCGCACCGGGTGGTGGCAGCGCTGGCCGACGGCGGCGAGGAGAGCTACGACGCGGGGGCGACGCTGGTCGCCACCGGCGCCCGGCCGCGCACCCTGGAGTCGGCGCAGCCGGACGGCGAGCGGATCCTGACCTGGGAGCAGGTCTACGACCTCGACGAGGTGCCCGAGCGGCTGATCGTGGTCGGCTCGGGCGTGACCGGGGCCGAGTTCGCCGGCGCCTACAACGCCCTCGGCGTGGACGTGGTGCTGGTGTCGAGCCGGGACCGGGTGCTGCCCAGCGAGGACGCCGACGCCGCCGAGGTGCTCGAGCAGGTCTTCAAGCGCCGGGGAATGACGGTGCTGTCCAGGTCGCGGATGGAGTCGGTGACCCGTAACGGGGAGACCGTCACGGTCCGGCTGACCGACGGCCGCACCGTGCAGGGCTCGCACTGCCTGCTCGCGCTCGGCTCGATCCCCAACACCTCCGACGTCGGGCTCGAGGACGCCGGGGTGAACCTCGAGGACGGCGGCTTCGTCGACGTCGACCGCGTCTCGCGCACCTCGGCGCGCGGCGTCTACGCGGCGGGGGACTGCACCGGCGTGCTGATGCTCGCCTCGGTCGCCGCGATGCAGGGCCGGATCGCGATGTGGCACTTCCTCGGTGACGCGGTCTCGCCACTCGACCTCAAGTCGGTCTCGTCCAACGTGTTCACCGCACCCGAGATCGCCACCGTCGGCTGGACGCAGTCCTCCGTGGACGCCGGCGACATCGAGGTCGAGGCGGTGATGCTGCCGCTGTCGGGCAACCCGCGGGCGAAGATGCAGGGCGTGCGCGACGGCTTCGTGAAGCTGTTCTGCCGCCCCGGGACCGGGATCGTCGTCGGCGGGGTGGTCGTGGGTCCGCGGGCCAGCGAGCTGATCCACCCGGTGGCGCTGGCGGTGTCGCAGAACCTCACCGCGGACCAGGTCGCCAAGGCGTTCACGGTCTACCCGTCGATGAGCGGGTCCATCGCCGAGGCCGCCCGACGGCTGCACCGCTACCGGGCCTGAGGCCGCCGTTCCCGGCCTGCACCGGAGAGATGTCCGCCGCATTGAATTACATTCTTGTAATTCCATGGATGGCATTTATGAAATGTCCGAACCGGTGGCGGGAGAATGCATTTCTCAGGCATAATCATCTGTCACTCGAATAACTGAATTTCACATTCGTCACAGACGTGTCGGCGGGGTTGGGAAGTCCCACCGGGCACCGCGCGGGGACGGGTGTCGAGCGTGTGCGAAGGGGAAGACCAGATGAGGGTTCGCCCGCTGGCGGTGGCCGGCCTGTGCCTGGGTGCGGTCCTGACCGCCGTCGTCGGCGGTGCCGGCACGTCACCGGCGCGGGCCGTCGCGACGGCCCAGTCGTACTGGGTGCCGGTCGGCCGGACGGTGGTGGTGCACGGGCACGGCTACGGGCACGGGCACGGCATGTCGCAGTACGGCGCCGAGGGCGCCGCCCTGCAGGGGCTCGACTACCGCACCATCGTCGACTTCTACTACCCGGGCACGACCTGGTCCCAGGTCCGGGGCAGGGTCCGGGTGCTGATCTCCGCGGACACCACCTCCGACGTCATCGTGTCGCCCCGGGCCGGGCTGTCGGTGCACGACCTCGGCGACGGCACGACGTACCCGCTCCCGGACATCGAGGGCGTCCGGCGCTGGCGGATCAACGTCGGGCCCGGCAACGCCAGCGTCATCGGCTACCTCACCAACCGCTGGCACCGTTGGTCCCCGGGTGGCAACCCCACGCTCGCCGGCGACGGCGAGTTCCGCGCGCACGGGCCGCTGACCCTGTGGACGCCCTCGGGTCCGCGCCGCTACCGCGGCATCCTGCGCGCCGCGTCCCCGAGTCCGGGCTCGGCGGTGCGGGACACCGTCAACGTGCTGTCCATGGACGCCTACGTCAAGGGCGTCATCCCGCGCGAGATGCCGGCGTCGTGGCAGCCGGAGGCGGTCCGGGCGCAGGCCGTCGCGGCCCGCACGTACGCCGCCTGGTCGCGCGCGCAGAACCCCCGGCGCTACTACCAGATCTGCGACACCACGAGCTGCCAGGTGTACGGCGGGCGGGGCGTCGAGGACCCGCGCAGCAACGCGGCGGTCCGGGCGACCGCCCGGCAGATCCTGACCTTCGACGGCGTGCCGGCGTTCACCCAGTTCTCCTCGAGCAGCGGCGGCTGGACCGCCGCGGGGAGCGTCCCGTACCTGCCGGCGCAGAAGGACCCCTACGACGCGTTCGACGGCAACGCGATGCACGACTGGACCACCACCATCGACACCGGCCGGATCGAGACCGCCTACCCCGCGCTGGGACGGCTGCAGCGGATCGAGGTGGTCAGCCGCGACGGGAACGGCCAGTGGAAGGGCCGGATCCAGAGCGTGCTGCTCGACGGGACCAAGGCGGACCGCACCATCTCGGGTGACACCTTCCGGTGGATGTTCGGGCTGCGGTCCAACTGGTTCACCATCGAGCCCACGCCGATCATGGAGCGCTGGTCCGGCCTCGGCGGGCCCCGGTCCGTGGTCGGGCGGGTCAGGAGCGCCGAGGTGTCCGCCGGCAAGGGCTCGATGCAGCGCTTCGCCAGGGGCCGGATCTACTACTCCCACCGGACCGGGGCCCGCGAGCTCTACGGCCCGATCCTCGCCGCCTACCGCGCGATCAAGGGTCCCCGCTCGCGCCTTGGCCTCCCGGTCACCGGCGTCCAGGGCCGCCGGAACGGCTTCCGGGCCAGGTTCCAGCACGGGATCATCTGGACGCATCCCGACACCGGCGCCGTGCCGGTGCTCGGACACCCGATCGTCCGGCGCTACCTGCGGGCGGGCGGCGTGCGCTCACGCCTCGGTTGGCCGACGGCCACCAACCGGAAGACCCGGCGTGGGGAGCGGGTGGACTTCGAGCACGGCTTCATCAAGTACTTCGCCGACACGCACCGCACGTCGCTGCACGTGACCGGCTGACCGAGGAGCCGCGGCTCAGTCGGAGAGCACCAGGACCAGGTCGCCGCCGTCGACCTGCTGGGTTCCGCTGAGCGCCAGCCGTGCCACGGTGCCGGCCACCGGCGCGGTGATCGCCGCCTCCATCTTCATCGCCTCGATGGTGGCCACCGTCGCGCCGGCCTCCACCCGGTCGCCCTCGGCCACCGCGATGGTCACCACGCCGTCGAACGGCGCCGCGACGTGCCCCGGCTGCTGCGGGTCGGCCCGCTCCTGCTGGGGCACGTCGGAGGACACGGACCGGTCCCGGACGTTGACCGGGCGCAGCTGCCCGTTGATGGTGCACATCACCACCCGGTAGCCGCGCTCGTCCGGCTCGCCGATGGCCTGGACCCCGAGCAGCAGCCGCTTGCCCTCCTCCAGGTCGACCTGGTGCTCCTCCCCGGAGCGCAGGCCGTAGAGGTAGTCGGCCGTGGGCAGGACCGCGACGTCGCCGTACTTCTCCCGGGACTCGAGGAAGGCCCGGGTGGGGCCGGGGAACAGCAGCTCGTTCAGGGTCTCCCGGGGGTGCTTGGCCAGCCCCTCGCGCTGGTCCGCGTCGAGCTCCGCGGTGACCGGCTTGGCGGTGCGGCCCGCCAGCGCCTTGGTGCGGAACGGCTCCGGCCATCCTCCCGGCGGGACGCCGAGGTCGCCGGAGAGGAACCCGATCACGGAGTCCGGCACGTCGAACTTGCCCGGCTCCTCCTCGAACTCGCGGGGGTCGGCGCCCACCGCCACCAGGTGCAGCGCGAGGTCACCGACCACCTTCGACGACGGGGTGACCTTCACGATGTTGCCGAGGATCGCGTTGGCGGCGGCGTACATGTCCTCGATCTGCTCGAACTTCTCCCCGAGACCCAGCGCGATCGCCTGCTGACGCAGGTTGGACAGCTGTCCGCCGGGGATCTCGTGCTTGTAGACCCGGCCGGTGGGGGCGGGCAGCCCGGACTCGAACGGCGCGTACACCCGCCGGGTGGCCTCCCAGTAGGGCTCCAGGTCGCAGACCGCCTTGAGGTCGAGGCCGGTCGCGCGGGCCGAGTGGTCGGTGGTCGCCACCAGCGCCGACAGCGCCGGCTGGCTGGTCGTCCCGGCCACCGCCGCGCAGGCCGCGTCGACGGCGTCCACCCCGGCCTCGATCGCCGCCAGGAGCGTGGCCAGCTGCCCACCGGGGGTGTCGTGGGTGTGCAGGTGGACCGGGAGGTCGAACCGCTCCCGCAGCGCCCGCACCAGGGTGCGGGCGGCCGGGGCGCGGAGCAGCCCGGCCATGTCCTTGATCGCGATCACGTGCGCGCCGGCCTCGACGATGCGCTCGGCCAGCCCCAGGTAGTAGTCCAGCGTGTACAGGCTCTCGCCGGGGTCGGCGAGGTCGCCGGTGTAGCAGAGCGCGACCTCGGCCACCGCCGAGCCGCTCGCCCGGACCGCCTCGATCGCCGGGCGCATCTGCTCGACGTCGTTGAGGGCGTCGAAGATCCGGAACACGTCGATGCCGGCGCTCGCTGCCTCCGCGACGAACGCGCTCGTGACCTCGGTCGGGTACGGCGTGTAGCCGACCGTGTTGCGCCCGCGCAGCAGCATCTGCAGGCATACGTTCGGGACGGCCTGGCGCAGCGCGGCGAGCCGCTCCCAGGGGTCCTCGGACAGGAACCGCAGCGCGACGTCGTACGTCGCCCCGCCCCACGCCTCGAGGCTCCACAGCTGCGGGGTCATCCGCGCGACGTGGCCGGCCACCGCGACGAGGTCCCGGGTGCGCACCCGGGTGGCGAGCAGTGACTGGTGGGCGTCGCGGAAGGTGGTGTCGGTGACCGCGACCGGCCGCTGCTCGCGCAGCCGCCGGGCGAACTCCTCGGGACCGACGGACAGCAGCAGCTGTCGCGTGCCGTCGGGTGCGGGGACCGCCAGGTCGAGGTCGGGGAGCTTGGAGACCGGGTCGACCGACACCGGCGCCGACCCGTGCGGCTGGTTGACGGTCACGTCCGCGAGGTAGGTCAGCAGCTTCGTGCCGCGGTCGGCGGAGGACCGTGCGGTCAGCAGCGCCGGGTGGTCCTCGATGAACGACGTGCTGAGCCGTCCGGCCCGGAAGTCCGGGTCGTCGAGCACGGCCTGCAGGAACGGGATGTTGGTGGCCACGCCGCGGATCCGGAACTCCGCGACGGCGCGGCGGGCCCGGTTCACCGCGATGGTGAAGTCCCGGCCGCGGCAGGTCAGCTTGGACAGCATCGAGTCGAAGTGCGCGCTGACCTCCGCACCGGTGTAGGTGGTGCCGCCGTCGAGGCGCACCCCCGCGCCGCCCGGTGACCGGTAGGTGGTGATCCGGCCGGTGTCGGGCCGGAAGCCGTTGGCCGGGTCCTCGGTGGTGATCCGGCACTGCAGCGCGGCGCCCCGCAGGGTGATCCGGTCCTGCGAGAGCCCGAGGTCGGCGAGCGTCTCGCCGGCGGCGATCCGCATCTGCGACTGCACCAGGTCGACGTCGGTGACCTCCTCGGTCACGGTGTGCTCGACCTGGATCCGGGGGTTCATCTCGATGAAGTGGTACGCACGGGCGGCTCCGCCCCCCGACTTCCCCCCGATCGGCTGGCCCTTCGTGTCGAGCAGGAACTCCACGGTGCCCGCGTTGCGGTAGCCGATCTCGCGCGCGAACCGCACGGCGTCCGCACAGATCCGCTCGCGCAGCTCCGGGTCGAGGTTCGGCGCCGGGGCGATCTCCACGACCTTCTGGTGCCGCCGCTGCACCGAGCAGTCCCGCTCGAACAGGTGGATCACGCCGTCCTCGCCGCCGGTGCCGTCACTGAGGATCTGCACCTCGATGTGCCGGGGGTCCACCACCGCCTGCTCGATGAACACGGTCGGGTCGCCGAAGGCGCCCTCGGCCTCCCGCATGCAGGTCTCGACGGCGGCACGCAGGTCCCCGGCCTCGTCGACGCGCCGCATGCCGCGGCCGCCACCGCCGGCGACGGCCTTCACGAACAACGGGTACGGCAGCTCCGACGCGGCGGCGACCAGCGCGTCCACGTCGGTCGACGGCTCGACCGAGGCGAGGGTGGGGACCCCGGCGGCCTTGGCCGCGGCGATCGCGCGGGCCTTGTTGCCGGTCAGGGTCAGCACCTCGGGGCTCGGGCCGATGAACGTGATCCCGGCGTTCGCGCAGGCCTCCGCCAGCTTCGGGTTCTCCGAGAGGAAGCCGTAGCCGGGGTAGACCGCGTCCGCGCCCGCGTTCACCGCCGCCGCGACGATCACCTCCGGGTCGAGGTAGGCCCGGACCGGGTGCCCCCGCTCGCCGATCTCGTAGGCCTCGTCCGCCTTCAGCCGGTGCTCGGACCCCCGGTCCTCGTAGGGGAACACGGCGACGGTCTGTGCACCGAGCTCGTAGGCGGCGCGGAACGCGCGGACGGCGATCTCGCCTCGGTTGGCGACGAGCACTTTGCGGAACACGGCAGGCCTCCAGGAGTCGGTGTCGTGCGGTGGGTGGCGCAACCACCCGCGTTCGACCCTAGCGACCTCGTGCCGGGATGACGCCCACCGTCTCAGCGGTCGCAACGACCGGGGGCCGTTGCGGACGGCTCGGCGCCGACCGCGCCGGTGCTCAGGCGTCGAGCGCCTCGGCCAGCCGGCGCTTGAGCGCCTTGCGCTTCTTCTTCAGGCTCTTCTTGTCCGACTCGAGCTCCGCGACCCGGGCCTGGGTGCGCTCGAGGTCGACGAGCAGCTCCGCAAGCACCGAGGCGGCTGTCTCCACCTGCGCCCGCGGGTCCACGTCGTCGGGCCGGCCCGCGGCCGCGGACGGCGGTCCCGGGACCAGCTCCGCCGGGTCGCCGTGGACCCGGTAGCCGGCCTTGTCGATCTCCTTCACCCACCGCTCCGCGACGTGCGCCAGGTCGTCGTACATCTCGCGGGGCAGCCGGGGTCGGGGCGACTCGTGCGCGGTGAGCAGCCGCTGTGCGAAGTACTGCTTCACCACCCGGCCGTACTCCGGCTGCACCAGCCGGCGGTCCAGCGCCACGTTCACCCGACGCAGCAGGTCGACCTGGGCCACCCCCAGCGACGCGTTCGTGGCCTGACCCTCGGCGGCGGGGTGGACGTCCGCGTCGAACCCGACGACCGCCCCGAAGCGTCGCCACAGCTCGTGCGGGTCCGTGCCCGGCGGTGGGCAGCACACCACGTGCACGTGGTCGGCGGGGACGGCGCTGCCCCACCGGGCGAGGACGTCCGGGAGGTCCTGGGCGGCGCGGAACTTCAGTGCGTGGTCGTGGGTGCTGCTCTCGTCGAGCACCCGGTCGCGGAACTCGCGGAAGTCCAAGGTGCGGCCGTGCTTGATGCCCTCCTGCCACTCCGCGACGGCCTGGCGCGCGGGATCGCGTGCGGTGACGACCACGTGCACGTCCAGGTCGGTGAGCATGGTCATCGCCGCGGGGACCTGCCGCGACCCGGCCGCCGCCAGCAGCTCGTGGCTGATCACCGTGGTGCCCTCGTGGCGGCGGGCCTTGCGGCACACCTCGTCCCAGGAGCCGACGACCTCGGAGCGGGAGCGGCCCCAGGACTTGTGGTTGCCGCGCACGTCGAGTGCGGCCCGGAACATCAGGTCCTGCTTCCCGGCGGGGTAGAGGATGCCACCGCGGTGCAGCGCGGCGCGGTTCCGCGCGAGCGAGGCCTGCAGGAAGGTGGTCCCGCTCTTGGGCAGCCCGACGTGCAGGTAGACCCGCTTCGGTGTCTCGCTCATGGGCTCGACGCTAGGGCTCGTGCGTGAACGCCGGGTGTCCTGCGGGTGGCGACCCGGCCGCGCGCCGGCGGAAGGTCAGTCCTTCAGCTCGCAGATCACCGCACCGTTGGTGACGCTCGCGCCGACCTCGGCGCTGAGCCCCGTGACGGTGCCGGCCTTGTGCGCCTTGAGCGGCTGCTCCATCTTCATCGCCTCGAGCACCACGATCACGTCGCCCTCGGACACGTCCTGGCCCTCCTCGACGGCGACCTTGACGATGGTGCCCTGCATCGGGGAGGCGACGGCGTCGCCGCTGGCGGCGGCACCGGCCTTCTTGCCCTTGGCCCGCTTCGGCTTCTTCGCGCCCGTGCCCCCGGCAGCGGCCGCCCCGGCGGCGAAGCCGGCGGGCAGCACGACCTCCAGCCGGCGACCGCCGACCTCGACGGTCACGCTCTGCCGTTCCTCTACCGAGTGAGCCTCGGCGTCGTCGGACCCCCCGGCGTACGGCGGGATCTGGTTGTCGAACTCGGTCTCGATCCAGGAGGTGAACACGCCGAAGGTCGTCCCGTCGCCGACGTAGGCGGGGTCGTTGACGACGGTCTGGTGGAACGGGATCACCGTCGGCATCCCGTCGACCACGAACTCGTCGAGGGCCCGGCGGGACCGCTCGAGCGCCTCGGTCCGGTCGCGGCCGGTGACGATCAGCTTCGCCACCAGCGAGTCGAACGACCCGGGGACGGTCTCGCCCTGGTCGTAGCCGCCGTCGAGGCGGACCCCGGGACCCGCCGGCGCGTGCCAGCGGGTGAGCGTGCCGGGGGCGGGCATGAAGTTCTGGCCGGCGTCCTCGGCGTTGATCCGGAACTCGATCGAGTGGCCCTCGATCGTGGGGTCGTCGTAGCCGAGCTCCTCGCCGGCGGCCACCCGGAACATCTCCCGGACCAGGTCGATGCCGGTCACCTCCTCCGACACCGGGTGCTCCACCTGCAGCCGGGTGTTCACCTCGAGGAAGGAGATGGTGCCGTCCTGGCCGACCAGGAACTCGCAGGTGCCCGCGCCCACGTAGCCGGCCTCCGTGAGGATCGCCTTCGACGACTCGTACAGGATGGACATCTGCTCCTCGGAGAGGAACGGTGCGGGCGCCTCCTCGACCAGCTTCTGGTGCCGGCGCTGGAGCGAGCAGTCCCGGGTGGAGACCACGACCACGTTGCCGTGCCGGTCGGCGAGGCACTGGGTCTCCACGTGGCGCGGCTTGTCGAGGTAGCGCTCGACGAAGCACTCGCCGCGGCCGAAGGCGGTGACCGCCTCGCGCACCGCCGACTCGTACTGCTCGGCGACCTCGTCCTCCTTGCGGGCCACCTTCAGCCCGCGGCCGCCGCCGCCGAAGGCCGCCTTGATCGCGATCGGCAAGCCGTGCTCGCGGGCGAACGCCAGCACCTCGTCGGCGTCCTTGACCGGGTCCTTGGTGCCGGACACCAGGGGAGCGCCCACCTTCTGCGCGATGTGCCGGGCCTGCACCTTGTCGCCCAGCGACCTGATCGCCGCCGGCGGTGGACCGATCCACACCAGACCGGCGTCGAGGACCGCCTGCGCGAAGTCGGCGTTCTCCGCGAGGAAGCCGTAGCCGGGGTGGACGGAGTCGGCACCCGCCCGCTTCGCGACATCGATGATCTTCTCGATCGACAGGTAGGACTCCGCCGGCGTGGCACCGCCCAGGCTGTGCGCCTCGTCGGCCAGCCGCACGAACAACGCGTCGCGGTCGGGGTCGGCGTACACCGCGACACTGCCGATCCCGGCGTCCTTGCAGGCACGGATCACGCGGACCGCGATCTCGCCGCGGTTGGCGATCAGGACCTTCTGCAGCGGCTTGACCTCGGACGTACCGGCCACGGTGACTTCTCCTTGTGAGTCGAGCGGTTCTCCCGCGGAGTCTAGAGCTTCGTGCGGCGGGGTCGTCCGGGCGTCCATGTGACCCTCGCCCCAGACGGACTCGGCTCAGCCGGCGCCGCGCCGGGCGGCGGCCACCGTCTCGGCCAGCCCCTGGTCGAGCGGACGGGCTTCCCAGCCGAGCTCTCGCTTGGCCTTGGCAGGGGAGCCGTAGTACGTCGCCAGGCCGGCCCGCATCGTCTCGCCCGCGAGGTCCGGGGGCACCGGCACCACCTTGCCGAGGGCCGTCATCAGCCCGGCCGTCGCGGCGACCAGCCGGGACGGCAGCACGACCGGACCCTTGGTCCCGGCGATCCCGGCCACCCGCGTGAGCCCCTCGGCGAGGGTCGCCCGGGGGCCCGCGAGCATGTACGACTCGCCCGGCCCGCCCTTCTCCATGGCGAGCACGTGCCCCGCGGCGACGTCGTCCACGTGTGCCCAGCACACGCCGCCGCCGCGCGGGGCCAGCGGCCGCTTGCCGCGCACCACCTGGTCGATCAGTGCTCCGGTCTGGGCGGTGTCGCCCGGGCCGTAGACGAGTCCGGGCTGCACCAGCACGACGGGCAGGCCCTGCGCCGCGAACGCCAGGGCGATGTCGTGCGCCTCCGCCTTGGTGCGGTCGTAGACGGAGAGGTGCTCACCGGTGAACCGGTAGGTCTCGTCGACCACCTGCTCCTCGGTGTCGGAGTTGACCGCCAGCGTGCTCGTGTAGACCACCTTCGGCACCTGGTTGCGCTGCGCGGCGGCGAGCGCGTGCCGGGTGCCCTCGACGTTCACGCGGGTGCCGGGCGAGGGGTCCCGCTGGCCGAGCTTGTACCAGCCGGCGACGTGGAACAGCCCGTCCGCGCCGGCGCAGATCCGGTCCAGGGCGGCGGCGTCGTCGAGGTCGCCGGGCACGAGCTCGACGCCCAGGTCGCGGAGGCCGGCGGCCCGGACCGGGTCACGGACCAGGGCGACGACCTCGTGGCCCGCCTCGCGCAGCTGGCGGGCGAGGGCGCCCCCGACGAACCCGGTGGCCCCGGTGATGGCGTAACGCATGCACCTCAGTGTGCAGCACGCGAGCCGGGCTGCCCCGGCTGGGCGCGCCTCCGCCCTCGGAGAGCTCCAGGTGGGCGCGGGCCGGGGCCGCTCAGGGTCGGCGCTGCAGGGCTCGCAGGTCGTCCCGGCACCGCCGCTCGACCTCGGCCAGCTCGGCCATCGTGTCCTCGATGTCCCGGCGTCGCTGCGCCAGCTCCGCCCGTCGTACGTCGATCTGGTCGAGCAGGTACTGGAGCTGGCCGGCCTCGCCGGGCTGCTCGTCGTACATGTTCACGATCGTGGCGATCTCGGGGAGCGTGAAGCCGAGCCGCTTCCCGCGCAGGATGAGCTCCAGCCGGATCCGGTCCCGGTGGTGGAAGACCCGGGTGCTGCCGCGCCGCTCGGGGTGCAGCAGGCCGACGTCCTCGTAGTGGCGAAGGGTGCGCAGGGTGACCCCGAACTCGCCGGCGAGCTCGGTGATGGTCCAGGTGGTGGGCATCGCGCTCCTTGCGCTTCCGCTACGTAAGCGTCCTAAGGTTCTTACGTTGACGTAAGCGTAATGCGTCTCGTCGGGCCCGCCCACCCCCGGGCCGCGCCGCCGAACGACCATCGAACAGGAGTCCTGATGTCCTACGAGCTGTCCGCCGAGCACGAGGCGTTCCGCAAGAGCGTCCGGGAGTTCGCGGAGGCGGAGATCGCCCCGCACGCCGCCCAGTGGGACAAGGACCATCACTTCCCGACCGACGTCGTGCACAAGATGGGTGAGCTGGGCCTGTTCGGGCTGACCGCCCCGGAGGAGTTCGGCGGCGCCGGGCTCACCGTCGGCGAGGGCGGGTTCACCTCGCTGTGCCTCGCGATCGAGGAGATCGGCCGGGTGGACCAGTCGATGGGCATCACCCTCGAGGCCGCGGTGGGCCTGGGCATCAACCCGATCCTCACGTTCGGCACCGAGGAGCAGAAGCAGACCTGGCTTCCCGACCTGGTGGCCGGGCGGACGCTGGCGGGCTTCGGGCTCACCGAGCCCGGCTCCGGGTCCGACGCCGGCGCCACGAAGACCAAGGCCGAGCTGGTGGACGGCGAGTGGGTGGTCAACGGCAGCAAGCAGTTCATCACCAACTCCGGGTCCGCCATCACCTCGGTGGTCACGGTCACCGCTCGCACCGGCGCCCGTGAGGACGGCCGGCCCGAGATCTCCACGATCATCGTCCCGTCCGGGACCACGGGCTTCACCGCGGAGCCCGCCTACGACAAGCTCGGCTGGCACGCCTCCGACACCCACCCGCTCACCTTCGAGGACGTGCGGGTCCCCGAGGCGAACCTGCTCGGCGAGCGCGGCCGCGGCTTCGGGCAGTTCCTGGCCACCCTGGACGACGGCCGCGTGGCGATCGCGGCGCTTGCCGTGGGCTGCATCCAGGCCTGCCTGGACATGTCCGTGGAGTACGCCAACGAGCGCACCACCTTCGGCGTGCCGATCGGCGCCAAGCAGGGTGTCGCCTTCCAGGTCGCCGACCTGGAGGTGATGCTCGAGGCGTCGCGGCTGCTGACCTACAAGGCCGCGGCCATGAAGGACGCCGGCCGGCCGATGAAGGACTTCAAGCAGGCCGCCGCGGTCGCGAAGCTCTACGCAACCGAGTCCGCGGTCACCGCCACCCGCATCGCCACCCAGATCTTCGGCGGCTACGGCTTCATGGAGGAGTACCCCGTCACCCGCTTCTACCGGGACGCGAAGGTGCTGGAGATCGGCGAGGGCACCTCCGAGGTGCAGCGGATGCTCATCGCCCGTGGTCGCGGGCTGCCGGTCGAGTGACGAGCTGCGCAATCTAGGCTGGGTGCATGGGTCGACGCTGGCATCGCTTCCTCGGAGAGGTCGCGAAGTTCCTCACCGTCGGCGGCATCGCCACGTTCGTGGCGTTCGTGATCTTCAACGGCCTGGTGCACGGCTACCTCGGGGGCCCGGGGCCGATGCACGACCAGCCGCTGGTCGCCTACGTGCTGGCCAACACCGTCGGGATGGTGGTCAGCTACAGGGGCAGCCGCTCTTGGGCCTTCCGGCACCGTGAGGCGGTCGGCCCGGCCGGTGGCCGGGTGACCTTCATCGTGATCAACCTGGCCTCGATGGTGATCCCGCTCGGCTGCCTGGCGTTCACCCGCTACGTGTTGCACCGCACCGACCCGGTCGCTGACAACATCGCCGCCAACGGCGTCGGCCTGGCGCTCGGCACCCTCGCCCGCTTCATCGCGATCCGGCAGCTGATCTTCCCGCACCGCACCGTGCCCCGGGTCCCCGAACCCGTCGGCCGCCGGGCCAGCGAGGGCCGCGTCCGTGCATGACACGGCCGCGGAGGAGTACGCCCGCCGGCTCCAGGCCAAGGAGAACGCCTGGTGGAAGCGGCTCTTCAACGTGCAGGCGCCCTACCGGTGGAACCTTCGGCGCCAGCATCTCGGCCGCACCCTCGACATCGGCTGCGGGATCGGGCGCAACCTGGTCCGGTTGGACGAGCGATCCGTGGGGGTCGACCACAACCCGGCCTCGGTGGCCGTGGCACGCGCCCGCGGGGCGACCGCGCTGACCGTGCAGGAGTGGCAGGACAGCGAGCTGCGCCGGCCCGCCGGCTTCGACGGACTGCTGCTCGCGCACGTCATCGAGCACATGGACGAGGCCGCCGGGCGCAGCCTGCTCGAGATGTACCTGCCGTACCTGCGGCCGGGAGGGAAGGTGTTCTTCGTCTGCCCCCAGGAGCGCGGGTACGCCAGCGACCCCACGCACGTGCGGTTCGCCGACGGTGCGGCACTCACCCAGCTTGCCCGGTCGGTGGGCCTGGAGCCCCGGCCCTGGTTCAGCTTCCCGTTCCCGCGCCGTGTGGGGCGGGTCTTCACCTACAACGAGTTCTGCCTGGTCGCGGTGAAGCCGGGCTAGCGCCGGCGCGCCGGCTGCCAGCGCACGCAGTAGGCCTCGTAGCGCACCGGCGCGGTGGCGCGCCCGGTCGCGCGGCACACGCCGTCGACGACGGCCCGGGACCGGTCCAGCCGCTCCTCGCGCTCGTGGCGTTCCAGGGCCGCCACCGCGGAGTTGGTCGCCAGCAGCGAGCGCCAGTGCTCGGGCGTCAGTTCCCAGGTCCAGGGAAACGCCGCGGTGCGGGTCTCCGCAGCCGGGAAGGACGGCGCGGGCCCCTGGCGCGTCGGGTCGCCCTTGTCGAGGCCGGCGCGGTCAGGGTCGAGGCCGGCGAGCTCGAACTCCCAGCGCTCGACCGGCGTCGGCACGTTCCAGACCAGCCCCAGCCACCCGCCGGGTCGGAGCACCCGGCGCGCCTCCCGCAACGCCTGCTCAGCGGGGAACCAGTGCCACGCGTCGGCGACCAGCACGGCGTCCACGCTGGCGTCCGGCAGCGGCAGCGCCTCGGCCGGGGCCCGGTGTGCGGCCGCGGCGGGGTGGAGGCGGCGCAGCACCTGCAGCATCCGGGGGTCGGGCTCCACCGCCTCGACGGCGAGCCCCCGGTCCAGGAGCGGGCCGGTGAGCTTGCCGGTGCCGGCGCCGACGTCCGCGACCCGCGCCGCGTCCGGCGGGAGGAGCCACTCGACCGCGGCCGCCGGGTAGCTGGGACGCCAGAGCGCGTACTCCTCCGCGAAGCTGCCGAAGCTCCGGGCGCGGCGTTGGTCAACCCGGGACATGACGAGCAACCTCCCATCAGTGGGCCCGTGGACGCGCGGGGACACGCGGTCACCCGGCCCGGTCCCCGCAGGGCTAGCCCGGGCGCACGTCCCGTCCGTCGGATCGCATCCGTGGGGATCGCGTCCGTGGGATCGCGTCGGGCACCGCCGCGCGGGCCGGACCCGGCGGGCGCTACTATGGACCCAGCACCGACGCTCGGCACCTCGCTCGTCCGGCGACGGCGTGAGTTCGGCGTCGGTGACGCGACCGTGGCGTGACGGTCGCGGGTTCCACACCGTGGGCGGGCCGTCGCAGCCCGACCCGCCGATCTCTCGCAGATCCGTGGAGCCGGAACGCGTCGCGGAGGGGGCACCCGGCTCACTCCGGTCGACATACCATCGACCCCGGCCGCGGGGCCGTGCGCGGGTGTTGCCACTCCGCCGCGGCGAGGGTGTCCGGGCACTCCAGAGGAGGAGTCTGTGGCTCGACGAGGCCAGCGCCAATCGGGCGCTCGCCGCACCGCTCCGCGCAACCGGAGGCGGGTCCGCGACCTCGACAACGACGGCATCATCCCGGTGCTCGCCCGTGCCGTGCGCGAGGTGGAGACGGCCGTCCAGCGCGGCGCCGTGATGCCTTCGGTGCGCACGAAGTTCCAGATCGTCGCGCTGCTGGTGCGCGAGGAACGCGCCCACGTGAAGGCCGACGAGACCCTGGCCGAGTCCCGCCGGGCCGAGTCGCTCAAGCGGCTGGACGGCGTCGCGACGATCCTCGCGAAGACGGCCGCCCGCGACACCACCCTGCTCGAGCTGCTCTCCGAGGACGCCGTCGTCTCCGACGCGGGAAGGTCGCTCAAGCGCCGGATGCTGGAGTCGGCCGGCATCGAGCCCCCGCCCGAGGAGGCCGCCAAGCCGCAGCCGGCCGCCGCGCCGACCACCACCGAGCGCCGCGTCGTGCCGCAGTCGGTGGTGTCGCGCCAGCTCGCCAACCCCTTCCTCGCGCCCGACTTCTCGGCCGCCGAGCAGAGCAAGCCCCGGCCGCGACGGCTGGCCGGCTGGGAGCTGATCGGGCCGCTGCTGAGCTCGTTCGAGAGAGCCGGCGGCGGAGCGACGGCGTGCATGCCGCTGCCCGAGCCGGGCTCGCGGCGGGCGCCGCACGGCCTGGAGCTCATGCGGCACCAGGCACAGGTGGTCGCCGCGGCTGCGGCCGGCCACCGGACCTTCCTGCTCGCCGACGAGCCGGGCCTGGGCAAGACCGCTCAGGCACTGCTCGCCGCGCAGGCTGCGAACGCCTACCCGCTCCTCGCGGTCGTGCCGAACGTCGTCAAGACCAACTGGGCCCACGAGGCCGACCTCTGGACGCCCAACCGCCCCGCGACCGTCATCCACGGCGACGGCGAGTCGATCGACGGCTTCGCCGACATCGTGGTGGTCAACTACGAGGTGCTCGACCGGCACATCGGCTGGCTCGGGGACCTCGGCTTCCGCGGCATGGTCGTCGACGAGGCGCACTTCATCAAGAACAAGTCCTCCCAGCGCTCCCAGCACGTGCTCGAGCTCTCCGAGCGCATCCGGTCCCGCACCGGGCGGCCGCTGCTGATGGCGCTCACCGGTACCCCGCTGATCAACGACATCGAGGACTTCCGCAACATCTGGCAGTTCCTCGGCTGGATCGACGAGAAGAAGCCGCTCGCGGAGCTGATGGAGTCGCTGGAGGACACCGGGCTGGTGCCGGGCGACCCCGGGTTCTACCCCGCCGCCCGCCGGTGCGTCGTCGACCTCGGGATCGTCCGACGCCGCAAGGTCGACGTCGCCGCGGACATCCCGGCACGGCGCATCGCCGACCTGCCCGTCGAGCTCGACGACGAGGCCGGCCGTTCGATCCGGGAGGCCGAGCGTGACCTCGCCCGCCGCCTGGTGACGCGGTACGAGAGCGCGCTGGCGACCCGAACCTCCGGAGCCGTGGTGGAGGGCATCGACCACGACCTGGTGCGCCGGGTGGCCACCTGGGAGCGGGAGGACACCTCGACGAAGACCGACGAGAACGTCTTCAGCATGATGCGACGCATCGGGCAGGCGAAGGCCGGGCTCGCCGCCGACTACGCCGCCCAGCTCGCCCGCAACGTCGGCAAGGTGGTGTTCTTCGCCAAGCACGTCGACGTGATGGACGCCGCCGAGGAGACCTTCGCCAGGCGCGGGATCCGGTTCGCGTCGATCCGCGGCGACCAGACCAGGACCGCGCGACAGAAGAACATCGACGCGTTCGTGGACGACCCGGACGTCGCCATCGTGGTCTGCTCCCTGACCGCCGCCGGAGTCGGGCTCAACCTCCAGGTCGCCTCCAACATGGTGCTGGCCGAGCTCTCGTGGACCGACGCGGAGCAGACCCAGGCCATCGACCGCATCCACCGGATCGGTCAGGAGGAGCCCGTGACCGCGTGGCGGGTCATCGCCTCGCAGACCATCGACACGAGGATCGCCGAGCTGATCGACAACAAGGCCGGGCTCGCCGCCCGGGCGCTCGACGGCTCCGACGAGGAGGTGTCGTCGTCGGCGGACGTGCAGCTCGAGGCGCTCGTCTCGCTGCTGACGGACGCGTTGACGACGGCGCCCTAGCCGCGGGCTCGCTGCACGACCGGTTCCACGAGGGCCGGAGCGCACGCGCGCCGGGTGGACCCAGCGGTCAATGGCGAACCGGGACCTCGCGCAATGGCCCGACCGGGCACTGTCCCCGGGTGCCGACGGGAGACATCGTTGAGGTTCGACCCGGCGACCCGGGAGGTCCGGACGTGAGCCAGGGGGGTCCAGGTGGGGGTCCAGGTAGGGATGTGGTGGCGGTGATGACCTTGCTCGGCGTCCTGATGGGGCTGCTGCTCGTCGTCTTCATTGCGGTCAAGCGCAGCGGCTGAGGGGGGCGCGCCGACCGGGCCGGCTACCGGGCCACCCGGAAGGTCCGCGCGGCCGGGGCTCCCCGCCCGTACCTGTTCACGGCGCGGACCGTCACCCGGTCCCTGCCGTGCCGGAGCCGGCGGCGCGCGATGGTGATGCTGTGCCGCCTCGTCCTGCGGGTGAGGACCGTGTGACCGGCGTGTTTGACCGTCACCAGGTATCTCCTCACCGGTGCCGCTCCCCGGTGCCCGGGCCGGGCCCACCGCACCGTGCGGAGCCGCGCGTGGCGGGCGCCGGAGACCCTGAGGTGCCGCACGTGGGACGGCACCAGCCGCAGCAGCGGCGTGTACTCGCGGAGGTCGCACTCGACGCACCCGTTCTCCCCGGCGGGGATGTCGGTGGACACCCACACCCGGTTGACCCGGTCCAGGAACAGCCCGGTGCTGCGCCCCCACTCCGCCGCCCCGGAGATCACCCGGACCGGGGCGACGTCGCCGTGCGCCGACCTGCCGAAGGCCGCCACCAGCGCGCCCCGGCCCCGCGGGCCCACGTGCCCACCGACGTGGATGCGTCCGGCGCGGTCGACCGCCACCGCCCCGGGGGCGTGCAGCCGGGTGTGCGGACCGGCGAGCACCCGCACCGGCGCCGCGTCCCCGCTGGCGCCGGGGGCGTACACCGTGAGGCTGTCGGCGCCGGCGTTGGCGACGTAGAGCCGGCCCGACCGGTCCCGGTCGACCGCGCTGGGCCCGTCCAGGCCGGTGCCGCTGCCGGAGATCACGCGGGCGGGCGCGACGTCGCCCGTGGCCCCGGGAGCGAACACCGAGACGGAGTCCGCGCCGGCGTCAGTGACGTAGAGCCGCCCGGACGCGTCTCGGCGGACGTCGGTCGGGTGCACCAGACCCGTGGCCGGCCCGCCGATCACCCGGCCGGGGGCGACGTCCCCCTCGCTGCCCGGTCCGTAGACGGTGACCTGCCCGGAGAGGTAGTCGGCCACGTAGACGGCCCCGGAGGAGTCCACCGCCAGACCCTGCGGGACGTGCAGGCCGGTCGAGGGACCGGCGATCCTGCGGACCGGGTGGGCGTCGCGGGGGTGGTACACCACCACCGCGTCGGCGTCCTCGTCCGAGACGTAGAGGTCGCCGTAGCGGTCGCGGGCCAGGCCGCCCGGGGCGCTCGCGCTGGCGTAGGTCTCCATCGTCGTCAGCCGCCTCGCCGGCGCGGCCGCAGCCACGCCCGAGCCGGCCGGCGTCAGCGCGGCGGCGATCGCCAGCGATGCGGTGGTGACGGTGCGCGAGACGAGCTTCACGGGCGGTTCCCCCTCGGGTGCGAGCGGCGACGGGCTGTGGCCGAGCCCGCAGGTTCGCCGCCCCGGGATCGCGCCGCGCGCCGGACCTTACCTTCCCGCGGCGACCCGTGCTGGATCTCGGACAACCCGGACGGGATCCGCCCGGGGGTCATGCCAGTGCCCGCCGGGCCACCGCCCAGTACGCCCGGGACAGCACCCTGGCCGCCGCCGGCGCGCTCAGGCCCGCCTCCGCACCCGGCTCGAAGTCGGCCGTGAGCAGCCGGGCTAGCTGCCGGTCCGGGACGGTTCTCGCAGCCTGCACCTCGCTCCGCCGACGCCGTACGACGGACCGGTGCCGCAGCAGCCACCACCAGCCGCGGAGCTTCTGCCCGGCCCAGCCCTGCCGCAGCGCCACCAGGAGCACCGCGAGCTCGAGCCCCAGCACGGCCGGCGCGAGCACGAGCAGCGTGCGGCGCTCGTACAGGGTGAGCAGCAGCAGCAGCCGGTTGCGCTCCAGCAGGTACATCTTCAGCGGGTTTCGGGAGAACTCGTAGCGGTGCCGGACCACGGCGCCCGGCACGTAGACCACGCGCATCCCCCGTTGCCAGCACCGCAGGCTCAGCTCGGCGTCCTCGCAGTAGGCGAACATCTCCTCCCAGAACCCGCCGAGCCGCTGCCACAGGTCGCGTCGCACCGCGACCGCGGCCCCGGTGGCGCTGGCGACCTCCGTCGGTCGGGCGTGGGCGGTGGCCGGGTCGCCCAGCCCGCCGGCCCAGGAGATGCCCAGGAAGTGCACCGGGTTGCCGGCGGAGTTCATCTGCTCCGGCCGGTCCCAGAGGCGCAGGCTCGCGCTCGCCAGCGCCACCCCCGGGTCCTGAAGCGCCGCGACGAGCCGATCCAGCGCGGTGCCGTCCACCACCGCGTCGCCGTTGACGAGGGCGAGGTAGTCACCGGTCGCGTGCCGGGCGCCCAGGTTGCAGCCGCCGGCGAAGCCGGTGTTCCCGCCGGGCCGCAGCACCGTGACTCCGGGCTGGCCGTCGAGGTCCGCCACTGCCGAGGTGGTGCACCCGTTGTCGACGAGCACGACGTCCACCTCGACCCCCCGGGAGCCGAGCAGCGCCTGCGTGCACTCGCGCAGGAGAGGTTCGGGGCCGTAGGCGAGCACGACCGCCGTGACCCGCGGCGCGGGCTCAGGCATCCGACCTCGGCTGCGCCGGACCGTCGTGGCGGGACTCCAGGTCGAGGCGGAGCAGAGCCACCTCCTCGGCGAGGGTGCGGCTGCGTTCCTCGAGCCGGCCCAGCTCGTAGCTGTGCTGGATACTCACCAGCAGCAGCAGCATGCTGGCCAGGAAGAACAACAGGTTGGCGGGAACCTCCACGCCGACCAGGTCGGCCACCCGGTACAGCAGCCCCGGGAACACCGCGATGACCAGCACCAGAACCGCGACCACCGCCCAGAGCACGGCGTACTTCTCCCGCAGCCGGTGCCGGCGCAGCATCTCGAACAGCACGACGAGCGTGGTGATCGAGCCGACCAGGCCGAGGATGTAGTTGGTCTTCACTGCTGCTCCTTGGGTGGAGTCTCGAGCGTCGTGGGCCAGGTCCGGACCAGGGCGAGCAGCAGCGCCACCATCGCCCGCACCAGGTAGAGCGTGGACTTCAGCGGGCTCTGGCTGGCCCGGCCCGCGACCCGGGAGCGCATCGCGACGGGTTCCTGCCCCACCCGCAGGCCGGTCCGCAGCGCGATCACCAGCGACTCCACGGTGTCGCCGAGGTACTCGGCCGGGTAGTGCGTGGCGAACACCCGGATCGCGCGGCGGTTGGTGACCCGGAAGCCACTGGTGACGTCGGTGAGCCGGGTGCGTGCGAGCCGGGAGAGGACCTTCGCCAGCAGCAGCATCGCCCACCGCCGCGGGCCGTGCGCCGGGTAGTCGCCCTCGCCCGCGAAGCGGGCCCCGATGACGAGGTCGTGCTCCGCGAGCCGAGCCACGAGCTTGTCCAGGTAGGCCGGGTCGTGCTGGCCGTCCGCGTCGACCTGGATGGCCACGTCGTACCCGTGGCGGAGGGCGTACCGGTATCCTGCGCGCATCGCGCCCCCGACGCCGAGGTTGTAGGGCAGCCGGCAGACCAAAGCCCCGGCCGCCTCCGCCTGGGCCGCGGTCCCGTCCCCCGACCCGTCGTCGATGACCAGGACGTCGTACCGTGGCTGGACCTCCCGCAGCTCGGTCACCGTGCGGGCCACCGACTGCTCCTCGTTCCACGCGGGCATCACGACCAGGACGCGTGGTGGTGCAGGTGCGGGGCGCGACATGCCGTGCATCCTAGTCACTAGGATGCACGCGTTCAGGGCGTCTGCGGCGACACTGGCCGCTGGTCCGACCGCCGACTCGTGAGGAGCTTCTCGTGGCCGCCCACCTGTCGTCACCGCGGCGCCGCAGGCACCCGGTCGAGCTGCTTGCGGTGCTGGTCGGGCTGTCCGCATCCGTGGCCAGCTTCAAGCTGCGGACCCTGCCGGTGTCCACCGACCCGTGGCACTACGTGCAGGCCGGGCTCACCTTCCCGGAGCGGACCTGGAACATGGTCGGGCTGACCCGCTACGGCATGGTGCTCCCGATGATCCCGGTGACCCGGCTGTTCCACGACTCGGAGCTCTCGTTCTACCTGACCCCCGTGCTGGTCACCGGGGTCCTGGTCGGCTCCGTCTGCTGGCTGGCCACCCGGTTCTACGGCGCGGTCGCCGGGGTGACCGCCGCGCTGCTGGTGCTGGCCAACAGCGTGGTGCTGGTGAACGCCACCCGGATGTATCCCGACATCTTCGCGACCGCGATGGTCGCGCTCGCGTTGGTGTTCGCGGTGGCCGCCCGCGACCGCTGGCGCGCGACCGAGCGGGTCGACGCCGGGCTGGTGGTGCTGCTGGCCCTGACCGGCACCGCCGTCGGGCTCAGCTGGTGGATGCGCGAGACGGCTGTCTTCGCCTGGCCGGTGGTCGCGCTGGTACTGCTGTGGAGGGGCGGCCCGCCGTGGCGGCTCGTGCTCCCGGCGGCCGGTGGGGCGGCGCTCGCGTTCCTGCTGCTCGAGCTGGGCATCGGGCAGTGGGCGTTCGGAGACCCGTGGGCGCGCTTCCGCGCTCTCTCCGGCGCGGACCTGGCCCAGACGACCAACCCCGCCGACCTCCCGTACCTGGGGCAGGGGCGGCTGGACTACCTGGAGATCATCCCGCGCGGCATGCTCGCGTTCGCCGACGGCGGCTGGATGCTGACGATGGCCGCGCTCGCCGTCGTCGGCGGGTTGCTCTTCCCGCGCAGGGTGGGGTTGTTCTCGGGCTGGTTCCTGCTGGTGCTGCTGGCGTTCGTGGGCATCGGCGGCGCGCTGCGTCCGGACAGTCCGAACATCCGCTTGGACGTGGTGCGGTACTGGGTCGCGTTTCTGCCGCCGATGGTGGTCGCCGCGGTCGGCACGGTCGCGGTCGCGACCCGATGGCTCGCCGGACGCGTCGGCGCCGCCCGGGGCGGGGCCGGCCGGACGGGGACCGCGGTCCTGCTGGCCGGTCTGCTGGTGGCCGGGCCGGTGCTCGCGTCCGCGCGTCAGGTCGGCCACACCGAGTCGTACGTGGTGACCAACGGTGGGGTGATGTCGACCTTCCGCAACTGGCTGCACGCCCACGACCGGCAGGTCGGACGGCTGCTCACCGACCATGCGACCGCCCGGATCCTGCCCACCTACACGAGGTCGTTCACCGGTCACCGGATGGCGCACGTCCACGTCCTGGCCATCGACCGCCGCCCCAAGGCGCGCCCGGGGGACCTCGTGGTCCTGTTCAGCGCGTACACGCACGTGTGCTGGTTCTGCAACCATCCGATCACCGCCTGGCTGGCCAAGCACCCCGGACGGCTGGCGCACTGGCGGAAGGTCTGGCAGACGCCGGACCGGACGTTCGTCGTCTACCGGGTCCCCGAGCACGGAGGAGCACGTTCATGAGGTTGTTGGTGACGGGCGGGGCCGGGTTCATCGGCTCGCACTACGTGCGCTCGGTGCTGGGGGACGCCTGGGGTGGTCCGGCACCGGAGTCGGTGGTGGTGCTGGACAAGCTCACGTACGCGGGGAACCTGGCGAACCTGGACCCGGTCGCCGGTGACGCGCGGCTGCGGGTGGTGGAGGGCGACATCCTCGACCATGGGTTGGTCGCGGGGCTGATGGCCGAGGTGGACGCGGTGGTGCACTTCGCGGCCGAGTCGCACGTGGACCGCTCCATCCTGGGGGCGGCGGACTTCGTGATGACCAACGTGGTGGGCACCCAGACGCTGCTGGACGCGGCGCTGCGGCACGGCGTGGAGAGGTTCGTGCACGTGTCCACCGACGAGGTCTACGGCTCGATCGAGGCGGGGTCCTGGGACGAGCAGTGCCCGCTGCAGCCGAGCTCGCCGTACTCGGCGTCGAAGGCGTCCAGCGACCTGCTGGCGCGCGCCTACCACCACACCCACGGGCTGCCGGTGTGCGTGACCCGCTGCTCGAACAACTACGGGCCGTTCCAGTTCCCGGAGAAGGTGATCCCGCTGTTCGTCACCCACCTGGTCGACGGCGCCCGGGTGCCGCTGTACGGCGACGGGCGCAACGTGCGGGACTGGCTGCACGTGGACGACCACTGCCGCGGCATCCACCTCGTGCTCGGCGGCGGCCGGCCCGGGGAGGTCTACAACATCGGCGGCGGCACCGAGCTCAGCAACGCCGAGCTCACCGGGCTGCTGCTGGAGGCCACCGGCTGCGGCTGGGAGCGCGTCGAGCGGGTCCCGGACCGGCTCGGGCACGACCTGCGCTACTCGGTCGACTGCACCAAGATCCGCGAGGAGCTCGGCTACCGGCCCCGGGTCCCCTTCGCGCAGGGCCTGGCCGAGACGGTGGCCTGGTACCGCGACCACCGGGACTGGTGGGAGCCGCTCAGGCGGCGCGCGGCGCTGCTGCGCGACGACTCCGGGGGTCAGCTCTCCTGACGCAGCCCGGCGAGGTAGGCGTCGACGTCCTCCTGCGCCGGTAGCAGGCCCGCGGCGCGGACCTCGTCGAGGCCGGGTGCGGCCGCGTCCTTGGGGGACAGCACCGGCGTCAACCGGGCGCCGGACCGGCCCCGGGTCGGCCAGTCGATGCCGAGCGCCGGGTCGAGCGGATGGATGCCGTGCTCGCGGGCGGGGGCGTACGGCGCCGAGCAGAGGTAGCTGACGACGGTGCCGTCGCACAGCGCCATGAACGCGTGTCCGAGCCCCTCGCCGAGGTAGACCGCGTTGCGCCGCTCGTCGTCCACCTGGACCGCCTCCCACCGTCCGAAGGTGGGGGAGCCGACGCGGATGTCCACGACCACGTCGAGGAGCGCGCCGTGCGGGCAGGAGACGTACTTGGCCTGGCTCGGCGGCAGCTCGGCGAAGTGGATCCCGCGGATCGTCCCGGCCGCCGACACCGAGCAGTTCGCCTGCTCGAGGTCGAACCGGTGCCCGGTCATCTCCCGGAACCGGTCCGCGCGGAACCACTCGAGGAAGACCCCGCGGTCGTCGCCGCGCAGCACCGGGGTGACCTCGTACGCCCCGGGGACGGACAGCTGCCGGATCTCCACGTTCCTCCTCGGCTCGGGTCGGTCCCCCGCACCCTACCGGGATGGGTAGGCTGCCCGGTCAGACGTCGCGAAGGGGAAGCTGTGCGCTGGTTGCTGACCGGGGCCGGGGGCATGCTCGGCCGGGACGCCGTGGAGCTGCTGCGCTCCCAGGGGGAGTCGGTGACCGCCGCCGACCGCGGCGCGCTCGACATCACCGACCGCGGCGCGGTCCGGGACGCGGTCCGTGGCCACGACGTGGTCCTGAACTGCGCGGGCTGGACCGCCGTCGACGACGCCGAGACACATGAGGCGGCCGCGTTCGCCGCCAACGCCGTCGGGCCGGCAGTGCTGGCCCGTGCGGCGCGCGCGTGCGACGCGCGGCTGGTGCAGGTCAGCACCGACTACGTCTTCGGCGGGACCGCCGCCACGCCGTACCCCGAGGCCGCGCCGGTCGCGCCCGCCTCGTCGTACGGGCGGACCAAGGCGGCCGGCGAGTGGGCGGTCCGCGCCGAGCTGCCCGACGCCCACCTGGTGGTGCGCACCGCCTGGTTGTACGGCGTCCACGGGCCGTGCTTTCCCAAGACCATCGCGCGGCTGGCGCGGGAACGCGGCACGGTGTCCGTCGTCGACGACCAGCGCGGGCAGCCGACCTGGACCCGCGACGTCGCGGACCTGGTGCTGCGGCTGGTCCGGGTCGGCGCCCCGGCGGGCACCTACCACGCCACCTCGTCGGGGGAGACGAGCTGGTGCGGCTTCGCCCGCCGGGTGGTGGCCGCCGCGGGCCTGGACGCCTCGGTGGTCGTCGCGACCGGCAGCGCGGCCTCGCCGCGGCCCGCGCCCCGGCCGGCGTACTCCGTGCTCGGGCACGACCGGCTGCGCGACCTGGGTGTGCAGCCGATCGGGGCTTGGGAGCACCGCTGGGACCGGGCGGCGTCAGCGGTGCTGGGTGCCGGCGAGTAGCCCGAGCAGGTAGTCGCCGTAGCCGGACCTGGTGAGCCGCTCGGCGCGGGCGCGCAGCTCGTCGTCGGAGAGCAGGCCCTGCCGCCAGGCGATCTCCTCGGGGGCGCCGATCTTCAGGCCCTGCCGGTGCTCGACGGTGCGGATGAAGTTGCTGGCGTCGTTCAGCGAGTCGAAGGTGCCGGTGTCCAGCCACGCGGTGCCGCGCTCGAGCACCTGCACCTGCAGCCGCCCGTCCTCCAGGTAGGCGCGGTTCACGTCGGTGATCTCGTACTCGCCGCGGGCGGACGGCTTCAGGTCCCGCGCGATCGCGACCACGTCGTTGTCGTAGAAGTACAGCCCGGTCACCGCGAGCCTGCTGCGCGGCCGCTCCGGCTTCTCCTCCAGGGACAGCGCCCGGCCGTCGGCGTCGAGCTCGACCACGCCGTAGGCGGAGGGGTCCGAGACGTAGTAGCCGAACACCGCGGCACCGTCCAGGTCGTGGAAGCGCTGCAGCTGCCGGCCCAGCCCGTGGCCGTAGAAGATGTTGTCCCCGAGCACCAGCGCGCACCGGTCCGAGCCGATGAAGTCGGCGCCGATCACGAACGCCTGCGCCAGGCCGTCCGGCTCGGGCTGCTGCGCGTAGCTGATCGAGATGCCGAACCGGGAGCCGTCGCCGAGCAGCCGCTCGAACTGGCTCGCGTCGTGCGGGGTGGTGATCACCAGGATGTCGTGGATCCCGGCCAGCATCAGCGTGCTCAGCGGGTAGTACACCATCGGCTTGTCGTAGACCGGCATCAGCTGCTTGCTCACGCCGATGGTCAACGGGTGCAGCCGGGTGCCCGAGCCGCCGGCCAGGATGATTCCGCGCATGCGCCTAGTCTGCACCGCACCACAGGTCGGTCCAGGCGATTCCGAGATCCGCGAACATCCGGCGCAGCAGCGGAAGGCTGATCCCCACCACGCTGTGCGGGTCGCCCTCGATGCCGGTGACGAAGGCCCCGCCGAGCCCGTCGATGGTGAACGCCCCGGCGACGTGCAGCGGCTCCCCGGTGGCGACGTACGCCGAGATCTCGGCGTCGGTGACGTCGGCGAAGTGCACCACGGTCGCCGCCTGGTCGGCCACCTGGTCGCCGGTCGCGGTGTCGATCACGCAGTGCCCGGTGTGCAGCACCCCCGACCCGCCGCGCATGTGGTGCCAGCGGCGGGTGGCCTCCTCGGCGGTGGCGGGCTTGCCGTGCACCCGGCCGGCGAACTCCAGCACCGAGTCGCAGCCCACGACCAACGCGTCGTCGACGCGCGCCGCCACGGCCCTCGCCTTGAGCACCGCCAGCTCGGTCGCCAGCGCGGCCGGGTCCGAGATGCGCACGGTCGACTCGTCGACGCCGGAGACCACCACCTCGGGGTCCAGCCCGGCACTGCGGAGCGTGGCCAGCCGGGCCGGGGACGCCGAGCCGAGGACCAGCCGGCGGCTCACGAGATCCGGGCCAGTGCCGCCTGGAGCGGGTCGAGGCCCAGCGATCCGAGGTCGAGCGCGGACCGGTGGAACGACTTCAGGTCGAACGCGTCGCCGAGGCGGGCCCGCGCGTCGTCGCGGGCCTGCAGCCAGATCCGCTCGCCGACCTTGTACGACGGGGCCTGGCCGGGCCAGCCGAGGTAGCGGTTCACCTCGAACCGGATCACCGCGTCCTCCTCGCGGCAGTGCTGGCGCATGAACTCCAGGCCGAGCTCCGCGGTCCACCGCTCACCCGGGTGGAAGCCGAACGGGTTGTCCCGCGGGATCTCCAGCTCCAGGTGCATGCCGATGTCGACGATCACCCGGGCGGCGCGCATCCCCTGCCCGTCGAGCATGCCCAGCTTGTCCGCCGGGTCGGCGAGGTAGCCGAGGTCGTCCATCAGCCGCTCGGCGTAGAGCGCCCAGCCCTCGCCGTGGCCGGAGACCCAGCACATCAGCCGCTGCCAGCGGTTCAGCAGCTCGCTGCGGTAGGCGGTCTGCGCGACCTGGAGGTGGTGGCCGGGCACGCCCTCGTGGTAGACGGTGGTGGTCTGCCGCCACGTGGAGAACGAGGTGATCCCGTCCGGGACCGCCCACCACATCCGGCCCGGGCGGGCGAAGTCCTCGCTGGGGCCGGTGTAGTAGATGCCGCCGTCGTTGGTCGGCGCGATGCAGCACTCGATCCGCCGGACCGGCTCGGGGATGTCGAAGTGCACGTCGGCCATCTCCGCCAGCGTCCGGTCCGCCAGCCGCTGCATCCAGGCGCGGAAGCTCTCCTTGCCGTCGATCGTGCGTGCCGGGTCGGCGTCCAGCGCCTTGACGGCGTCGTCCACCGAGCCGCCGGGCACGATCTGCCGGGCCACCGCGGCCATGTCGTCCTCGATCCGCTTGAGCTCCTCCCAGCCCCAGGCGTAGGTCTCCTCCAGGTCGACGGTGGCGCCGAGGAAGTAGCGCGACCCCAGCGAGTACAGGTCGCGCCCGACCGCGTCCTGCTCCCGCCCCCGCGGGGCCAGCTCGTCGCCGAGGAAGCGGCCCAGCGCGGCGACCGCGTCGCTGGCCTGCCCGGCGTGCTGCTCGAGCCGGGCCTGCAGCGGCCCGGCCATCCCGGAGCCGGCGACCAGCCTGGTGAAGAAGTTCCCGCCCTCGCCCTGCTGCCCGGTCCAGCTGCGCACCTGCGCCGCGACCTCGGTGAGCTGGCGCCGGGCCGAGACGTGCCCGGCGTCGGCCTCCCGCTGCAGGGTGGCCCGCACGCCCTCCAGCGCCTCGGGGATCGCGGCCAGCCGCGCGTCGACGTACGACCAGGCCTGCTCGCCGTCGGTGTCCATCAGGTCGAACACCGAGCGGATCTCGTGCAGGGCGCTGCTGATCACCGACACCTGCGACTGCGGGACGTGCGCGTCGTACATCTCCGCCTCGAGGCCGAGCCGCTCCAGGAACGCGTCCTTGGCGACCTGCTCGCGCCCGTCGCTGGGCTGCGCGGCGGTGGCGGCGGCGAGGGCCCGCTTGGTCAGCGCCTCGCGGGCGTCGTACCCGTCGGGGGAGAAGTCGGTCAGCTGGTCCTCGTGCCCGGCGATGCCGAGGTAGGTGGCCATGATCGGGTCGAGTGCCGCGTACTCCTCGACGTACCGGTTCGCGATAGCGTCGACGGGGCGGTCTGCAGTGGTGTCGTGGGTCACGCCCGTCACCCTAGTCGGGAGAAGGAGCCGGGTGAGAACTGCTTTTCTCGTCGGCGGCTGGCTGGCCGGCCGGGCGTTCGTGGTGTGGCTGCTGTTCGGCCCCGAGTCCTGGGTGAACGGCGATGTCGCCTACTTCGCCGCCAGCCTGGGCGCGGTGCGCGACAGCGGGCTGGCGCACGCACTGGTCGAGTACCCGCTGCCCGCGGTGGCGGTGCTCGCCGCCCCCTGGCTGGCCGCCCGTGCGCTGGGCCTTGACTACGAGCACGTGCTGATGGCCACCGCGGTGCTCACCGACCTGGCCTTCGCGGGGCTGCTGTGGCGCTTCGCCCCGGCCCGCCGGCACGCCGCCCTGCTGGTCTGGGTGCTCGCGGTGCCGCTGCTCGGGGCGACCGCCTACGCACGCTTCGACCTGCTGCCCGGGGTGCTGGTCGGGGCGGCCGTGCTGCTGCTGGCGACGCACCCGCGGGTCGCGCTCGGGGCGGCGGCGGTCGCGACCGGGGTGAAGCTGTGGCCCGGCCTGCTGCTGCCGGGGATGCTGGCCGGGGTACGTCGTCGGGGCCCGGCGTCCGCGGTGGTGCTGGCGGTGGGGGTGCTGCTCGCGGCGGCCACCGCCGTCCTCGCGGGGGCCGGCCGGTTGCTCTCACCGCTGACGTACCAGGCCGACCGCGGCCTGCAGATCGAGTCGGTCGCGGCCACCCCGGCGATCCTGCTGTGGTGGCACGACCCGGGGCGCTGGACGATCGGTTACGCCCCGGCGAAGGCCTACGAGGTGACCGGACCGGGGGTGCCGGTGCTGCTGGCGGTCAGCACCCTGGCCACCGTGCTGTTCGCGGCGGCGCTGCTGGCCGCGTGGTGCTGGGCCTGGCGGGCCCGCGGCACGATCGGGCCGGACACGGTGGTCTGGCTGTCGCTGGCGGCGGTCACCGGGTTCATCGCCACCGGGAAGGTGCTCAGCCCGCAGTACCTGCTCTGGCTGCTGCCGGCCGCGGCGGCCGGGACGGCGGTGGTGGCGCGCAGCCTGCCCCGGCTGGCCGCCTGGACGGGGCTGCTGCTGGTCGCCGCGGGACTGACCCACCTGGTGTTCCCGACCTTCTACGCGGGTCTGACCCAGCGGTCGGGGCACGTCGGCCTGGCGGTCGTGCTGCTGGCCGGGCGCAACCTGCTGGTGGCCGTGCTGGTGGTGTCAGCCGGGTGGCAGGCGGCGCGCTCGCTGCGCGAGGACGTTCAGCGCGGCAGCGCGCTCGAGCGCCAGCCCCCGGGGCCGGAGGGGAGTGCGGTGCGCACCTTGCGGTGATGCGCCGACCACTCCGAGCGCGGGGGTGCGGAGCCGGGGACGGCCGCGGCCGCCAGGCCCTGCAGCACCGCGGTCAGCGCGGCGACCTCCTCGGCGCTCGCGTCGCCCTTGATGGCGAACAGCGGCGGCCGCTCGGCCTCGCCGGGGGTCCCCGCGTCGGTGGTGTGCTCCATGGCGCCCGATCCTAGGTCATCCGGCGGAGGTCGCCCGGGCCAGTTCCAGATGCGTGCCGAACACGCAGGTGGCCAGCGCGGACAGCCCCGGGTCCTCCGTCGCGTGCTCGGGGGCGTGCATCGCCATCAGCACGTTCAGCAGCATGCCGTAGGCGATGAAGTCGCGGGCGTCGTCCTCGGGCATCCCCCCGTCGCGAAGCATGCCGAAGATCCGGCCCATCGACCCGCGGGCCGCGGCGCCGATCTCGTCGTTGTCGCCGCCGGTGAAGCCGTGCATCAGGCAGAGCATCATGTCGCGGTCGCCGAGCAGCTCGGTGTAGGCCTCGCCGAGGCGCTCGCGGTCGGCCTCGTCGGCGGCGTCGAAGCCGTCCTCGGCCAGGACCGCGCCGAAGGCCTCCTCGATCCGGCGGGCGGCGCGCTCGAAGACCTCGAGGAACAGCTCCTGCTTGGTGCCGAAGATCCGGACCACGTAGGGCTGGGAGACGCCGGCCTCGCGGGCCACCGCGTCGGTACTGGTGCCGGCGAAGCCACCGCGCGCGAACGCACGGGTGGCCGCGGCGAGAACGAGCTCGCGGCGTTGGTCGGCACTCATCCGGCTGCCGCCGTGGGCCGGTGTCGCGTCGGGTCCGCCGGCGTCGCGGCTGGAGCCGGAGGTGGAACGGCGTGCTGCGGGCGGGTTCATGGTTGACAGATTATCACTTGATTACTTACCGTCGGTGATCTAAGTAATCATCCGATGCTTACAGCCCGAGTGGAGAGCCCATGGCCACCGTCCTCGAACCCCCGTTGCACCCCTCCGCCGCACCGCGCCGGACCGACCGGCCCGCGGCGCCGCTGTGGCTCGTGGTCCTCGCGACCTCGCTGCCGATGTTCATGGCGACCCTGGACAACCTGGTGATGACCACCGCGCTGCCCGTGGTCCGCGCCGACCTGGGCGCCTCGGTCGGTCAGCTGTCCTGGTTCGTCAACGCCTACACGCTGGCCTTCGCCACGTTCATGCTCCCGGCCGCGACGCTCGGCGACCGGCTCGGTCGGCGCCGGGTGATGGCCGCCGGCCTCGTGGTCTTCACGCTGGCATCGGCGGCCGCCGGGCTCAGCAGCAGCGCCGGGGCGCTGATCGCCGCCCGCGCCGTGCAGGGGCTCGGGGCCGCCGCGATCATGCCGCTGTCGCTGACCCTGCTCGCCGGCGCGGTGCCGCCCGCGCGGCGGGCCGCCGCGATCGGCATCTGGGGCGGGGTCTCGGGCCTCGGCGTCGCGCTCGGACCGGTCGTCGGCGGCGCGGTGGTCGAGGGTGTCTCCTGGCAGGCGATCTTCTGGCTGAACGTGCCGGTCGGGCTGGTCGCGGTGCCGCTGCTGGTCGCCGCGGTCCGCGAGTCGCGCGGACTGCCGGCCCGGCTGGACCCGCTCGGCACGCTGCTGCTCGGCGGGGCGGTCTTCCTCGGGGTGTGGGGCATCGTGCACGGCAACGACGACGGCTGGACCTCCGCCGGGGTGCTCGGCACGCTGGTCGCGGCGGCGCTGCTGGTGCCCGCCTACCTGCTGCACGCCCGGCGCCGCCCCGACGCCGTACTGCCGCTGCGGCTGTTCTCCTCACGCGGATTCTCGGTGGCCAACGCGGTGGCGCTCACCTTCACGCTGGGCATCTTCGGGGCGGTGTTCCTGCTCAGCCAGCAGCTGCAGATCGTGATGGGCTACAGCCCCCTCGAGGCCGGGCTGCGCACCCTGCCCTGGACCGCTGCGCCGATGCTGGTGGCCCCGATCGCCGGGGCGCTCGCCTCCCGGACCGGGCTGCGGGTGCTGCTCGTCAGCGGGCTCGCGCTGCAGGCCGCCGCCCTGGCGTACCTGGCCGCCGCGACCGACCGGGCCGCCTCGGCGCTCTCCTACGGCGACCTGGTGCCCGGGCTGGTGATGGCCGGGGTGGGGATGGGCCTGACCTTCGCCCCCAACGCCACCGCCGTGCTCGACGGGCTGCCCGACAGCGACTTCGCCACCGCGTCCTCGGCGAACTCGACGATCCGTGAGTTCGGGGTCGCGCTCGGCGTCGCGCTGCTCACCGCGGTGTTCCTCGGCAACGGGGGGCGGCTCGCCCCCTCCGGCTACCAGGGCGCGATCGGCCCGGCCCTGCTGACCGGGGCGGCCTTCGTGGCGGTCGCGGCGCTCGCCGCCCTCCTCGCCCCCGGCAGGGTCCGCCACTAATTACCAAGGGATGCAGGCAATCTGTCACTTCCCGTGGTGAACTTCCCCCGGGAAGTGACAGTCCTCCTGCATACCCTGGTAAACAGTCCCCACCGGTCAGAGCGGGATGTTGCCGTGCTTCTTCGGCGGCAGCGTCTCGCGCTTGGAACGCAGCAGCCGCAGCGCCCGCACGACCTCGCTGCGGGTCTCGTGCGGCTGGATCACCGCGTCGACGTACCCGCGCTCCGCGGCGAGGTAGGGGTTGGCCAGGTGGTCCTCGTACTCCTGGATCAGCTCGGCGCGCTTGGCGTCACTGTCCTCTGCCTCGGCCAGGTCGTTGCGGTACAGGATGTTCACCGCGCCCTGGGCGCCCATCACCGCGATCTGTGCGGTGGGCCAGGCCAGGTTCATGTCCGCGCCCAGGTGCTTGGAGCCCATCACGTCGTACGCGCCGCCGTAGGCCTTGCGGGTGATGATCGTGACCAGCGGCACGGTCGCCTCGGAGTAGGCGTAGATCAGCTTCGCGCCCCTGCGGATGATGCCGTTCCACTCCTGGTCGGTGCCCGGGAGGAAGCCGGGTACGTCGACGAAGGTGAGCACCGGGATGTTGAACGCGTCGCAGGTGCGCACGAACCGCGCCGCCTTCTCCGACGCGTCGATGTCGAGGGTGCCGGCGAACTGCATCGGCTGGTTCGCGACCACGCCGACCGAGCGGCCCTCGACCCGGCCGAAGCCGATCACCAGGTTCGGCGCGAACATCGCCTGCACCTCGAGGAACTCGCCGTCGTCGAGCACGGACTCGATCACGGTGTGCATGTCGTAGGGCTGGTTCGGCGAGTCCGGGATCAGCGTGTCCAGGGACCGGTCCTCGTCGGAGATCTCGAGGTCCACGACCTCGTCGTACGACGGCGGCTCGTCCAGGTTGTTCTGCGGCAGGAACGAGATCAGCGCCTTGACGTAGTCGATTGCGTCGGCCTCGTCGGCGCCCATGTAGTGGGCGTTGCCGGACTTGGTGTTGTGTGCCCGGGCGCCGCCGAGGTCCTCCATGGACACGTCCTCGCCGGTGACCGTCTTGATCACGTCGGGGCCGGTGATGAACATGTGCGAGGTCTGGTCCACCATCACCGTGAAGTCGGTGACCGCGGGCGAGTAGACGGCGCCGCCGGCGCACGGGCCCATGATCAGCGAGATCTGCGGGATCACCCCGGAGGCGTGCACGTTGCGCCGGAAGATCTCGCCGTAGAGCCCGAGCGAGACCACGCCCTCCTGGATCCGGGCGCCGCCCGAGTCGTTGATCCCGATCACCGGGCAGCCGGTCTTCATCGCCAGGTCCATCACCTTGACGATCTTCTCGCCGAACACCTGCCCCAGCGAGCCGCCGAAGACGGTGAAGTCCTGCGCGAACACGCACACCTGGCGGCCGTCGATGGTGCCGTACCCGGTCACCACCCCGTCCCCGTAGGGCCGGTTCGACTCCATTCCGAACGCCGTGGACCGGTGCCGGGCCAGCTCGTCGAGCTCGACGAAGCTGCCCTCGTCGAGCAGCTCCAGCACCCGCTCCCGGGCGGTCCTCTTGCCCTTGGCGTGCTGCTTCTCGATCGCCCGCTCGGAGCCCGCGTGCACGGCCTCGTGGAGGCGACGGTCCAGGTCGGCGACCTTGCCCTCGGTGGTGTGGATGTCGATGTCCTCGGGAACTTCGGTGCCCTGCCCCGGCCTGGTGGTCGCTGCTTCGCTCACGGGATGGTTCGCCTCCTAGTGGTCGCCTGCGTCAATCTAGTGCCTGTGCCTGCCCACGAGCCCAGCCGCCCACCACTTGACCCCGCGGCCCTGTCCGCCGCGCTCGCCGGTCCGGGGTCGCCATGGCGCCGGGTCGAGGTGGTCCCCGAGGCGCCGTCCACGAACGCCGCGCTGGCCGCGCGGGCCCGGGCCGGCGAGCCCGCCGGGCTGGTGCTGGTCACCGACCACCAGACGGCCGGCCGGGGACGGCTGGACCGGGTGTGGGTCACGCCGCCCCGGGCCGCGCTCACCGTCTCGCTGCTGGTGGCGGCCGACCCGGTGCCGACCGCGCGCTGGCCGTGGCTGCCGCTGCTCACCGGGCTCGCCGTCGTCGACGGGGTACGACGGGCCACCGGGCTCGAGGCCACGCTGAAGTGGCCGAACGACGTGCTGGTCGACGAGGGCAAGGTCGCGGGGATCCTGGTGGAGCGGGTCGACGCGCCGGGCGGGGCGGCCGCCGTCGTGGGCGTGGGCGTGAACGTCTCGTCGACGCGCGAGGAGCTGCCGGTGCCCGCCGCGACCTCGCTGCTGCTCGCGGGGGCGGAGGCGCCCGACCGGGCCGGGCTGCTGCGCGCGGTGCTCGCCGCGTTCGACGACCTGTTCGCCGGCTGGTGCGCCGCCGGCGGCGACCCGGTTGCCTCGGGGCTGCGCGCGTCGTACCTGCGGGCCTGCGGGACCGTCGGTCGGGAGGTCCGCGTCGAGCTGCCCGGGGGACGCGCCCTGACCGGCCGCGCGGTCGGGGTCGATGCGGAGGGGCGCCTCGAGGTCGAGGCCGGCGGGCGCGTGCGCGTGCTCGGGGCCGGGGACGTGGTGCACGTGCGGCCCGCCTGACCCCCGGCGTGCCATGATCTGCACGTGGCGATCTCGCGCAGGCTCCTGAACGACGACGAACAGGTCGTGGTCTCCACCCGGACGCACGTCAAGGCGATGCTGGTCCCGGCGCTCTGGCTGATCCTGGTCGCCGCGGTGGCCGGCTTCCTGTCGACGCTGCCCGCCGGCAAGGCGGCGACCCTGCTCGCCGCGGTGGTCTGGGGGCTGGCGTTCCTGGTGGTGTGCTGGCTGGTGATCGGCCCGTTCCTGCGCTGGATGACCACCACCTACACGGTGACCAACCGCCGGCTGATCACCCGCACCGGGGTGCTGTCGCGCCGCGGGCACGACATCCCGCTGATGCGGATCAACGACGTCGCCTACGAGCACGGGCTGGTCGACCGGATGTTCGGCTGCGGAACCCTGGTGATCTCGGACGCGAGCGAGCGCGGCAGCGTCGAGCTGCACGACATCCCGCACGTGGAACGGGTGCACCTGCTGGTCAGCGACCTCCTCTCCCGGGCCACCGAGACCACCCGCCGCGACGAGGAGGCCTACCGTCTCGATGACGGAACCTGAGCACGGCTTCACCCGGGAGCGGCTCGAGAGCTACATCCTCGGGGACGCCCCGGAGCTGACCAGCGAGGACGTGGCCGCCGCCGCCGGCGTCACGATCGAGCAGGCGCGCCGGCTGTGGCGGGCGCTCGGCTTCCCCGATGCGGGGGAGCAGGCGGCCTTCACCGACGCGGACCTGTCCGCGCTGGCCACCCTCGTGGGAGCGGTCGAGGCCGGGGCGATCGACTTCGACACGGCGGTGCGGCTGACCCGCGCCGTGGGCCAGACGATGGCCCGGCTGGCGGACTGGCAGGTCGGCACCCTCGCGCCGCGCGTGGAGGAGCTGGAGTCCGGCGAGGAGGCCACCGGGAGCCGGATCGGCAGCGCGCTGCGGATGGCGGAGCAGGTGGGCGTGCCGTTCGAGCAGCTGCTGATCTACTCCTGGCGGCGCCACCTGGCCGCCGCGGTGAGCCGGGTGGAGGCGCTCGGCGCGGCCGACGAGGACCTGCACACCACGGAGGTGACGGTCGGCTTCGCGGACCTGGTCAGCTTCACCGCGCTGTCGAACGAGCTGGACGAGGACCGGATCGGCGACATGGTCGAGATCTTCGAGTCCCGGTGCGCGGACGTGGTCGCCGGCCGGCACGGCCGGGTGATCAAGACCCTCGGCGACTCGGTGCTGTTCGTCTCCGAGGAGCCGGTGCGCGCGATGGAGATCGCGCTCACCATCGTCGAGGTGATCGGCAAAGACAAGCGGCTCCCCGACGTGCGGATCGGCCTGGCCACCGGGTCGGTGGTGATGCGCCTGGGGGACGTCTTCGGGCCGCCGGTCAACATGGCCGCCCGGCTGACCGGGGTGGCCCGCCGCAACCGGGTGATCACCGACCCGGCCACCGCCGAGCGGCTGCCGGCCAGCCAGTTCGAGACCCGGCCGTTGCCGGCGCGCCCGCTGCGCGGCTTCGGCGTGGTCGAACCGGTCGCGGTGCGCCGGCACTGACATTGCGGGCGCGAGCCCCGCCCCGCGAATGACTAGACCGCCGAGTAGTCAATCCGGACCAATCTCGGAAATCCCCGAACGGTGTCCGATTTGTCTCTTTACGCTGAGCGACATGATGACTGTGCAGGGGGTGGACGTCGACGCCAACGCGCGTCGGGTGTGGCGCGATGGCGTCGAGATACGGATGTCGAACAAGGAGTTCGACCTGCTGCACGCGCTGATCAGCAGGGCGGGAGAGATCGTCACCCGCGAGGAGCTGATGCGCGACGTGTGGCAGACGAACTTCTGGACCTCGGCCAAGACCATCGACGTGCATCTGGGGTGGGTGCGCAAGAAGCTCGGTGACGACACGCGTCGGCCGACGCTGATCACCACGATCCGCGGCAGGGGGCTGCGGTTCGAGGTGACGCCGCCGGCCTACGCCGACCAGGTGAAGTCGGCTTCCTGAGCGGGGCACTACCCTCGTCGGGTGACCTCGCCTGCGCACGAACACGACCGGACCCCGGCCCTTGCCGTGATCGGGGGCGGGCAGCTGGCCCGGATGATGGCCCAGGCTGCCGTGCCGCTCGGGGTGCCGCTGCGGCTGCTCGCCGAGGGGCCCGAGGTGTCCGCCGCGCAGGTGGTGCCCGACACCCTGGTCGGTGACTACCGCGACCTCGAGACGCTCCGGAAGGTGGCCGAGCGGTGCAGCGTGGTGACCTTCGACCACGAGCACGTCCCCACCGAGCACCTGCGCACGCTCACCGCGGAGGGGCACGCCTGCCGGCCCGGCCCCGACGCCCTGGTGCACGCCCAGGACAAGGCCGTGATGCGCTCCCGGCTGTCGGCGCTGGGGGTGCCCTGTCCCCGGCACCGGGTCGTCGGCGACCCCGCGGAGGCCGAGGGCTTCGCCGGGTCCGTGGGCGGGTTCCCGATCGTGCTGAAGACCACCCGCGGCGGCTACGACGGCAAGGGTGTGTGGGTGGCCGGCTCCGCGGCCGAGTGCGCCGAGCCGTTCGAGGTGGCGGCCGCCTCCGGGGTGCAGATCCTCGCCGAGGAGCTGGTCGACTTCCGGCGCGAGCTGTCCGCGCTGGTCGCCCGATCCCCGTCGGGACAGGTCGCGGCCTACCCGGTCGTCGAGTCGGTGCAGCGGGACGGGATCTGCTGGGAGGTGGTCGCGCCGGCACCCGGCCTCGACGCGGACCTCGCCGTCGCAGCCCAGCAGATCGCGATGACCGTGGCCGGCGCCCTGGACGTCACCGGGATCCTCGCCGTGGAGCTGTTCGAGACCGCGGACGGACGGGTGCTGGTCAACGAGCTGGCGATGCGACCGCACAACACCGGGCACTGGAGCATGGACGGCGCGGTGACCGGGCAGTTCGAGAACCACCTGCGCGCGGTCCTCGACCTGCCACTGGGCTCCCCGGACGCCCGGGCGCCCTGGACGGTGATGGTGAACATCCTCGGGGGGCCGGACCCGCGGCTGTCGGGCCGGCTGTACGACGGGTACCCGCACGCGTTCGCCCGGGACCCGCGGTTGAAGGTGCACCTGTACGGCAAGGACGTGAGGCCGGGGCGCAAGGTCGGCCACGTCACGGCGTACGGCGACGACCTGGACGACGTACGCGACCGGGCGCTGCACGCCGCCGCCTGGTTCCGCGGCGACCTGGGAGACGAGAGTGAGTGAGCACGTTGGCTGAGGCTGTGGGGACCACCGGACCTGACGCGAGCGCGGCACCCAGGGTCGGGATCGTGATGGGGTCGGACTCGGACTGGCCGACGATGAAGGCGGCCGCCGAGGCGCTCGAGGAGTTCGGCGTCGCGTACGAGGCCGACGTGGTCTCTGCGCACCGGATGCCCGACGAGATGCTCGGCTACGGCCGGGACGCGGCCGGTCGGGGCCTGTCGGTGATCATCGCCGGCGCCGGGGGAGCCGCGCACCTGCCGGGGATGCTCGCGGCCGTCACGCCGCTGCCGGTGATCGGGGTCCCGGTGCCGCTGAAGTACCTCGACGGGATGGACTCGCTGCTGTCGATCGTGCAGATGCCGGCCGGTGTCCCGGTCGCCACGGTCGCGATCGGTAACGCGCGTAACGCCGGGCTGCTCGCCGTCCGCATCCTCGCGGCCGCCGACGAGACGCTGCGGGCCGCGATGGAGCGGTTCCAGGAGAGGCTGGCCGACAGCGCCCGGGAGAAGGGTCGGGCGGTGCGCGGCGAGGTCGGCCGCACGGTGGGCTTCTGACCGGGTGACGCCGGGCCGTCCGGGTAGCGTGGCAGCCATGGTCGAGACCCGCACGCTCAACGACGGCACCGTCCTGCCCGTGATCGGCTTCGGCACCTACCCGTTGACGGGGCCTGCGTGCGTCGAGGCGGTCATCGGCGCCCTCGACGCCGGCTACCGGCTGCTCGACACGGCGGTGAACTACCGCAACGAGGAAGAGGTCGGCGAGGCGATCCGGCGCTCGGGGGTGCCCCGGGAGGAGCTGTTCGTGACGAGCAAGCTGCCGGGACGACACCACGGGTACGACGACGCGATGGACGGCACCCGTGCGTCGCTGGAGCGGCTCGGCCTCGACCACCTCGATCTGCACCTGATCCACTGGCCGAACCCTGGGGTGGGGAAGTACCCCGAGGCGTGGCGGGCCCTGGTGGACCTGCAGAAGCAGGGGCTGGTCCGCTCCATCGGCGTCTCGAACTTCACCGAGGCGCACCTCGGAAGGGTCATCGACGAGACCGGGGTGACGCCGGCGGTCAACCAGATCGAGCTGCACCCCTACTTCCCGCAGGTGCAGCTGCGCGCGGTCCACGAGCGGCTCGGCATCGTCACCGAGTCGTGGAGCCCCTTGGGCAAACGGCAGGCGCCGTTCGACGAGCCGGCGGTGGCGGACGCCGCGGCGAGGCACGGGGTCACGCCCGCCCAGGTCATCCTCCGTTGGCACCTCCAGCTCGGTGCACTGCCGATCCCCAAGTCGGCGACCCCGGAGCGGCAGCGGCAGAACCTCGACGTGTTCGGGTTCGCGCTCACCGACGACGAGGTCGCGGCGATCACCGCGCTCGGCCGGCCCGGCGGCCGGCTCTTCGGCGGCGACCCGGAGACCCACGAGGAGATGTAGCGGCGCCCGGAGGGACTACGACGCGTCGCGCGCGAGCCGTGGCCACTCGATCGCCGGGCAGGTGTCCATCACCATCCGCAGGCCGGCCCCGGTGGTCCGCGCGTAGGCGGCGTGGTCGACGACCCCGAGCTGGAACCAGACCGCCTGCGCGCCCACCGCGACGGCCTGGTCGGCGAACTCACCGGCGGCCGCCGAGCGGCGGAACACGTCCACGACGTCGATGGGGAACGGGACCTCGGCCAGGGAGGCGTAGCCCCGCTCGCCGAGCACCGTCGGGGCGGCCGGGTGGACCGGGACGACCCGCTTGCCGCGGCCCTGCAGGTAGGCGGCGATCCGGTACGCCGTGCGCGCCGGGTTCCCGCTGAGGCCGACCACCGCCCACACCTCGCAGTCCTCGAGCATGAAGCGGATGTCCTCGCGGTCGAGCCACGGCGTGCCTGGGGTGCTCATGGCACCCAGTCTCCCCGACGCGCCCGGCCGGGCATCCGGGGCCGGGTCCACCTGCGGCCGGAGGCGGTCCTACTCACGAGTAGAATCCGCGGCATGAGTGCTGAGTACCCCATGTATGCCCTGTCCGAGGAGCACCAGGCGGTCCGCGAGGCCGTCCGGGCGGTCTGCGACGCCAAGGTGGCGCCCGGTGCCGCCGCCGTCGACGAGTCCGGCGAGTTCCCGCAGCAGGCGTACGACGCGCTCGCCGCCGCGGACTTCGCGGCCCCGCACGTGCCCGAGGCGTACGGCGGCGCCGGGGCCGACGCACTCGCCACCTGCATCGTGATCGAGGAGGTCGCGCGGGCCTGCGTCTCCTCGTCGCTGATCCCCGCGGTCAACAAGCTGGGCTCGATGCCGCTGATCCTGGCCGGCTCCGAGGAGCTCAAGAAGAAGTACCTCACCCCGCTGGCCTCCAACCAGGGGATGTTCTCCTACTGCCTGTCCGAGCCCGAGGCCGGCTCGGACGCCGTGGCGATGAAGACCCGCGCGGTGCTGGAGAAGGGCAGCGACGGCGACCACTGGATCCTCAACGGGGTGAAGCGCTGGATCACCAACGCGGGCATCTCGGAGTTCTACACCGTCTTCGCGGTCACCGACCCGGACGCCCGGGCCGGGATCTCCGCGTTCGTCGTGGAGAAGTCCGACGAGGGCCTCTCCTTCGGGGCGCCCGAGAAGAAGCTCGGCATCAAGGGCTCGCCCACCCGTGAGGTCTACCTCGACAACGTGTGCATCCCGGCCGACCGGATGATCGGCGCGGAGGGCACCGGCTTCGCCACCGCGATGCGGGTGCTCGACCACACCCGGGTCACGATCGCCGCCCAGGCGGTCGGTGTGGCCCAGGGCGCTCTCGACTACGCGCTGCAGTACGCCAAGGAGCGCCAGCAGTTCGGCAGGTCCATCGCGGACTTCCAGGGCCTGCAGTTCCTGCTCGCCGACATGGGCATGAAGGTCGAGGCCGCCCGCCAGCTCACCTACGCGGCCGCCGGCCGCTCGGAGCGCGGCGACGACGACCTGACGTTCTTCGGCGCCGCCGCGAAGTGCTTCGCCTCCGACACCGCCATGCAGGTCACCACGGACGCGGTCCAGGTGCTCGGCGGCTACGGCTACACCCGCGACTACCCGGTGGAGCGGATGATGCGCGACGCCAAGATCACCCAGATCTACGAGGGCACCAACCAGGTGCAGCGGATCGTGATGGCCCGCCAGCTGCTCTCCGGGATCCAGTCCGAGCTCTGAGCGACGTCCCTGTTTCCGGGCAGGTACGTACGCGGTCGGGCGTCGGACGCCGTACTCCGTACTCCGGAGAGCCCGTCGAGTTGCTCAGCAAGCACGAGCGTGCCCAGCGCAAGGTTGCCGGCGCGCCCAGTCGACGATTCAGCGTAGGTTCCCCACCCAGTCGCTGTAGAAGATCCCGAGCCCAGCGGCGACGCAGACTCCGGTGATGATCCAGAAGCGGATCACCACCGTCACCTGCTCCCAGCCGAGCAGCTCGAAGTGGTGCTGGAGCGGCGTCATGCGGAAGATCCTCCTGCCCACGCCGGTGGTGCGCCTGGTCAGCTTGAACCAGGACACCTGGAGCATCACCGACCCGGTGACGGCGACGTAGAGGCCACCGAGGACGACCAGGAGCAGCTCGGTCCGCGTCAGCAGTGCGAGCCCGGCCATGGCTGCCCCCAGGGCGAGGGACCCGGTGTCCCCCATGATGATCTTGGCCGGAGACGCGTTCCACCACAGGAAACCGAAGCAGGCGCCGGTCAGGGCGGCTGCGACGGTGGCGACGCCGAGCGGGGAAGCCACCTGGTAGCACAAGCCGCTCGCCTGGCCGGCGGACCGGCACGCGTGGTTGTTCTGCCAGATGCCGATGACGGTGTAGGCGGCGAAGACCATCGATGCGCTGCCGGTGAGCAGCCCGTCGAGCCCGTCGACGAGGTTCGTGGCGTTGCTGGTGCCGCTCACCATGAACCAGATGAGCGCCATGACGACCACCCAGGGCAACGCCGGGCCGAAGTCGCGCACGAGGGACAGCCGGTGAGAGACGTCGGCTGCCGCCCCGTCTCGCAGGGCGGGATGAAGCGCCAGGAATCCGAACGTGAGGCTGACAACGGTCTGCCCCAACAGTTTGGCCTTGCTCCGGAGACCGAGGCTGCGCTGCTTCCGGACCTTGATGAAGTCGTCGAGGAACCCCACCCCGGACATCCCCACCAGGAGAAAGAGCACCAGGAGCGCGGACCGCGACGGTAGGTCCCACGTCAACAGCTTGGCGGACGCGTAGCCGACCAGCACCGAGACCACGATGGCGGCGCCGCCCATCGTGGGGGTACCCCGCTTCACGTGATGCGTCTTTGGGCCGTCTTCGCGGATCAGCTGCCCGAGGCCCCAGGAGGCGAACTGCGGGATCGCCCAGCGAGTGATGAACAACGACACCATGAGCGCGCTCGTGCCGCTGAGCAGGATGGCCTTCAACCGAGTCGTACCGATCGTGTCTGGGCGTTCCATCAAGACCGTCACCGTCTCGGCGGCTCGCCGTGGGCAGAACCACGAAGGAGACCACATTCACAGGTGTGCATCAAACCCATCGACGCGTGTCGGCGCATCTTCGTTCGGGTCCGCTCGGCAGCGCTCGTGTCGGGACACGTGCCTCGATGGCCCGGCGGCTGCTCGCCGGGATCACATCCGAGCTCCGAGGGTGAGGCGCCCGGGGCCGCTGCTCACCGGAGCCGGGCCGCCACGACCGTGACGTCGTCGCGCAACGACGCGTCGGCGAGCCCGGCGAGGCCGGCCACCAGCCGGGGGAGCGGCTCGTCCCGCAGCTGGGCGGCCCGTTCGCGCAGCCGGGCGATGCCCCGGTCGACGTCGTGGGCGCGGGACTCGACGACGCCGTCGGTCACCAGGACCAGCAGCGAGCCCGGCTCGAGGTGGCCGGTCGTCACGGTCCGGTCCAGGTTCCTGAGCACGCCGAGCGGCACGCCCGACCCGGCCCCGAGCGCGTCGGTGCTCCCGTCCGGGTGGACGACGACCACCGGCACGTGCCCGGCGTTGCAGAGGTCGAGCGTCCCGGTGGCGGGGTCGACGAGCACCGCGGCCGCGGTGACGAACTGGTCGGGAGCGTCGCGGGACATCATCTCGTCGGCCGCGGTGAGCACGGCCCGGGGAGCGGGGTCGACCGTGAGCAGGCCGCGGATCCCGGCGCGGACGCGGACCATCGTGGTCGCCGCACGCACCCCGCGGCCCATCACGTCGCCCACGACGAGGGCCAGGGTGCCGGTCGGCGTGCGCACGGCGTCGTACCAGTCGCCACCCACGTGCTCGAGCTCGTCGCCTCCCGGGGCGTAGTGCACCGCGATCTCGAACCGCTCCAGCTCGGGCAGCGGGCTCGCCGCCAGGCTGGACTGCAGCTGTTCGGCGATGTCGGCGGTCCGGACCTGCAGCCGGGCGCGTTCCGCGGCGATCGCGCACTGGGAGGCCAGCGTGTCGAGCAGCTGGGTCTCCTCGTGGGCGAGCGAGCGCTGCGAGCCGGCGACCAACGCCTCTGCACCGGTGATGCTCGCAAGGTCGTCGGGGACCCGGAGCTGGACGCCGGCGCGGAAGATCTCCTCCACGCGCTCGAGGCTGGCCGCCAGGACCTCCTGGACCTGGTCCAGGGTCCCCGCCCGGAACAGGTCGGCGGTCACCTCCTGCAGCAGCAACGCCCGCGCGGCCGCGTCCGCCTCCCGTTCCTGGCTGCGGACCCGGTCGGTGATGTCGCGCACGCAGCCGATCGTGCCGGTGGGGTTGCCGAGCTCGTCGGTGGTGACCTTGCCGTGCGCCTCGATCCACCGGACGGTGCCGTCCGGCCAGAACATCCGGTTCCGCAGCACGTAGGACGAACGCGCCTGCAGCGCGTCCTGGACGACCGCCATCGCCTGGTCGTGGTCGTCGGGGTGCAGCGTCGCCTCCCAGGCCTCGAAGGTGCCGTCGAAGCCGCCGGGGGGCATCCCGTAGATGGCCTCGAGCTGCTCGTCCCAGACGGTGACGCCGGTGGCCATGTCCCAGTGCCAGCTGCCGAGCCCGGCGGCCTGGTGTGCCAGCCGGAGGCGCTGCTCGCTGGCTGCGGCCTCGGCCGCGGCCGCGCGGATCCCCGACATGTCCTCGGCTACCACCACGGCGCCGATCACGGTTCCGTCGGCGTCCCGCGTCGGGGTCGCCGAGACGGCGGCGAGGAACGGGTCGCCGCGCGGACGCCGCGGGGTCAGGTCCCCGCGCCAGGTCGCACCCGCGAGGACGGCCTGCAGATCGAACGCCGGCGCCGCCCGTGGCCCGGGGTCCAGCAGGCCGAGGACGTGACGCCCGAGGAGCTCGTCGGCGTCCACGGCCCAGGTCTCGGCGGCCGCGTCGTTCACGAAGGTGATCAGCCCGTCGCGGTCGGTGGCGAGCACCGCGAGCCGGATCGCGTGCAGCAGGCGCAGCTCGTCGATGTAGCGCTGCACTCGGGCACCTCCCGGCTCGAACCCCGAGGTGGGCCCCCCGCGTCGGCTCATTGTGCACACGAGAGTGCCGTGGAAGGGAAGGTCCCACGCCAGACCCGTGGCGAACCGGCGCCGCCCCCGGGACGGGGTGCCGGTCTCAGCCGAGGCTGTCCAGCGGCATCGGCCAGCGGCGCAGGCGGAACGCGAGCCGCACCGCGGACCGGCCCGCGGCGTACACCTGGCCGGCGCCGGCCAGCTCGGCCACCCGGTCGCGGTCGGCACCCGCCAGCGTCGCCAGCTCCCGCGGCTGCTCCAGCCCGAGGAAGAGGGCCAGCAGCGCGGGGTCGTCGATCACGTACCGCGCCTGGTCGACGTCGCGGAGGTCGGTCACCGTGGCGAAAGTCTGCCCGTGGCGCCAGTACAGCAGGCCGTAGGCGTGCCGGTCCTGCCAGAGCCGGGCGCGGGGGCCGTCGCCGGTCGGCGGGGCGAGGTGGCACAGTGCGCCGACCTCGGCGTCGAACGGCCACCGCTCGACCCCGTCCGCCGCCCCGAGCTCCCAGGAGACCGGGAGCCCGTGGCTCATCGCCGCCGCGAGTAACCCGACCAGTCGTGTCGAGGCGTCCGCGTCGACGCCGCCGGCCTCACGCAGCGTCACGCCGGTGACACCGGCGGCCAGCAGTCCGGCCACCGCTGCATCGTCGGGCCAGCCGGTGTGCGCGTCGCCGGCCCGCTCCCCGGTCGGGACGGTCACGCTCAGGTGGGTCCGCGGTCCGGGCGCGCCCAGGGCGGCCGGGACGGCCGCGGCGTGCAGCCGGCCCCAGGGCACCCGGAGATGCGCGACGTCGGCCCGCGGCTGCCGATCCGTCGACGGGGAGGCGTCGAGGTCGGCGGGGTCGAGGAGGTCGTGGACCAGGATCATCAGGCCACCCCCGTCCCGGCAAGCACCCGCGGCGGTGCCGAGAACGAGATGCGGGCCGGGTCGTGCTCGAGGCTCAGCGTGACCCAGCGGCCGGACTCGCCGAAGACCAGCTCGTGCTCGTCGAGCTCGCGGACGAACTGCTCGCACCAGCCCGCGGTGACGTGGACCCCCTGCCGGGCCAGCCCGCTCGCCAGCCGCTCCGGGGACTCGCCCCGGGAGAGGTGCGCGTAGGCGGCGACCTCCCGCGGGTCGGTCAGGCAGAGGTCCCGGGCCGGGCGGCCGGCCCGGCGGTCGTAGACCCACAGCTGCTCGCCGACCCGGCGGTGGGTCAGCTGCGAGGTCTCGTAGCCCTCGGTCCAGGCCTCGATCGCGGCGCGCAGCCGGTCCAGGGCCGCCTCGGTGGCGCCCTGGTCGGGGGTGTCGAACAGGTAGGCGATCTGCTCTCGCTGCCGCGGCGTCAGCTCCGGGTAGGCCCAGGCGTACCACGGCTTGGGCTCCCGCTCGCCGAACCCGCGCTCCGGCTCGAGGAAGTAGGGGTTGAACCGCTCCAGCACGATGCGGTCGCAGCCCGGCGGCGGCTGCAGGTGCCACAGCCGGGGCAGCTGCTCGGTGACCACGTCGTAGTGCTCGTCGAGCTCGCCGGGGAAGCCGGCGAGGTAGTTCCAGCGGACCGTGATCCCGGCCTGCTGCAGGTCGCGGAGGGCGGCGACGTTGTTGACCCCGGTGGTGCCCTTGTCCATCAGCTTCAGCGGCACGGAGTGCAGGTTCTCCACCCCGGGCTGGACGACGACGACACCCGCCTCGCGGAGCACCCGGACCTTCTCCGGGTTGAGGTTCGCCTTGATCTCGTAGAACAACCGCCAGTCGGGCCGGTTCGCGGCGAAGTCGGGCAGCAGGTCGTCGAAGTACGACGACTCGAGGATGTTGTCGGTGGTGAGCACGTCGAGGACCTGGTGCGCGCCGACGAGCTCGCGCAGCTCGGTGGCCGCGGCGTCGGACGACTTCGAGCGGTAGGGCAGGATCAGGTCGTCGAGCCCGCAGAACGTGCAGTGCTTCTTCGCGCCCCACCAGCAGCCGCGGCTGGTCTCGAAGATGAGGTGCGGCGGCATGTAGGAGGCGATCGGGCTGGCCTCGTAGCGTGCCAGGTAGTCGCCCTGCTCGATCCGGGGGAAGTCCGCGCCACGGGGCAGTGCCGCGCTCTCCGGGTTGGCGACGTGCTGCCCGCCCCTGCCGAAGCTGCCGCCGCCGCGCCGCCAGCAGAGCCCGGGGATGGCGGCCAGGGCGTCGTCGCGCGCCGCGCCGTCCGGCAGCGCGAGGGCGGCGAGCAGGGCACGCAGCGGCTGCTCGCCCTCGCGCCGGACCACGAAGTCGATGCAGTGGCCGAACGCGTCCAGCAGGCCCGCGCCCATCGCTCCGTCGCAGTTCGAGCCGCCGAAAACGACCGGGACCTGCGGTGCCAGCTCGCGGATCCGGCGGGCCACCGACAGGCAGGCGACCGTCTGGGCGAACGAGGTGGTGAACCCGACCACGTCCGGGTCCAGGGCAAGGATCTCGTGTGCCGCGTGGTCGGCGAACCTGGGCGCCATCCGGTGCAGGGCCAGCCCGGCGTCCCGTGGGATGCCGAGCCCCTCACCGGCGGCGAGCGGCTCCTCGGGGACGTGGCCGGGGTCCGAGTCGTAGAGCGCGGAGGTGAACAGCCACTCGCCGAAGCCCGCGACGAAGCCTCCGCCGGCGACCTGGTGGTAGACCTCGGGGCCCAGCTCGATGTCCGCGGCGCCGACCAGGGCCCGCGTGTCGGCGGTGAGCATCTGCTCCGCGAAGTCCAGCGAGCCGTAGTACACGTCGGTGGTGTGCTCGGGGGCGACCGCGTTGGTCAACAGCCCGGCGGCGGCGTTGGCATGGGGGAGCGCCTGCCAGGGCAGGACAGCGATCACGAGATGCACGTCGTGGGACTCCGTTCGAGGTGTTTCGGTGAGCGGGCCGGGAGGCACGGTGGCTGTGCGACCGGTGGGTCGTACCGCCACCGTGCCTTCGGCTCTTCGGCGGATCAGGCGGTGGTACGGGCCTCGATCCGGGCCTTGTAGGCAACGGTCTTCTTCACGGCGGTCTTCTTCACGGGTTCACCCCCTCACGTACTCGTCGGTGCAACGGCCACCGGGCGCCTCGAGCGCGAGGCGTCGGCGAGCCGGGTACGGGGACGGCAGGCTGTGGAGCCGCCGCCGGGGAGGGGCGCCGGTCGAGCCGGCTCCCGAGGACGGTGCACCCGGCCGCGGCCAGGCTCAGCAGCGCGGCGCAGGCGACCGCCGGCCACGGCGCCGAGGCGCCGCCGGAAGCGGGGTCCGCCGCGGGGATGCTCGTCCCGGTGACGGTCGCCGCGACCCCCGCGAGCAGCGCCCCGAGTGCCCAGCCGAGCTGGTTCGCCGACGCGCGCCAGGTGTGCAGCTCGGTCCGCAGGCAGGCGTCGACCTGGTGTCCCGCGAGCACCACGAGCGTGACCAGCAGGGGGCTGACGGCGACCTGGGTCGCGAGCAGCACCACCGCGAACGCGGCAGCCGGCGCGTGTGCCGCGGACACGACGGCCGCCAGGCCGCAGCCCCCGGCGAGCGTCAGCAGCCACCAGCGGGTCTCGGTGTAGCCCTCGCGGCGGCGCGGGCGCGCGGCGCGGCCCGGACCACGTCCGTACCAGGCGGCGGCCAGCGCCCCGACCGCGGCGAAGCCGGCGACCAGCCAGCCCCCGGCGGCCGGCACGCCGATGCGGCGTCCCCAGGCCAGTGCCGAGAGGTCCATGGCGGAGACGGCGGCGGAGAACCCGACGCCGGCCAGCAGCATCGGCACCACCGCGGGCTGCCGCAGCGGCCCGAGCCAGTGCCGTGGTCGCGGCGGCGCGTCCGGCCCGGGGCGGGCGTCGCGGACCGGCGCGGCGGTCGAGAAGACCCAGACCCCCACCGTGGCCAGCGCGGCCGCGCAGGCGAGCGCGAGCTCGGCCCGTCCCGCCAGCGCCAGCAGCCCGGCGACGGCCGGGCCGACGACGTAGAACCCGTTGATCGCCATAGCCTCGAACGCGGCGGCTCGGCCCTGCAGGTCCTGGGGCAGCACCACGGGCCACAGGCTGCGCTGGCAGGCCACCAGGGGCGGCACGGTCGCACCGGCGAGCGCGGCCAGCGGGACGAGCAGCCAGTGGTGGCCCGCACCGGCGGCCACCGCCGCGGCCGCGAGCGCGCTCGCGTGCACGAGCACGCAGGGCCGCAGCAAGACGACCTGGCCCCGGCGGTCGATGAGCCGGCCCAGGACAGGGGCGGTGACCGCGTAGGCGAGCGAGAACGCTGCCGCCACCAGGCCGCACAGGGCCAGGTTCCCACCGGCCTGCAGCGTCGCCAGGCCGAAGCCGAGCGCGATCAGCCCGCCCGGGAGCCGGCCCAGGGACCATCCGACGAGCATCCGGCGCACGTGCGGGACCGACAGCAGCGCCCGGTACGTCGCGACCGCTCGGTCCGGGGTCACGGTCGTGTCCAACATCGGTGGCTCCCCCCACTGAGTTGACCGGGCTCCGCGTCCCGCGTGGCGCGGAAGTATCGGAGACAGCGCGCCATTTCTAGCACCGGACACGCCGGGTGGGTGGGAGAACTTCGGATTTACAACGGGCAATCGCTCCAAGAACTGTCCAAGATCGATGAGATCACTCTGTTTGCCCGTGCTAAGAACCATGGACACCTGATGCGGCCGGAATCGATCCGGTGCAGGGTTGTCCCTCATGCGGGTCGTGACGGCGATGGGGCGGCTGGGCGGGGTGGCCGACGCGGCCACGCTGCGCCTCTGGGTGCCCCGCCGTGCCATCCGCCGGGCGCTCCGGCACGGCGAGATCGTCCCGGAGGCCCGCGGGCGCTACGCCCTGCCGACCGCCGACGAGGCGCTGCGCGCCGCCAACCGGTTGACCGGCGTCGTCTCGCACCGCAGTGCGGCGGCCTGGTGGGGCTGGGAGCTCAAACGGCAGCCCGAGCGACCCACGGTCACCGTGCCCCGCAACCGCAACGTTGCCCCCGAGCGACGCACGGACGTGGACGTGCGGTGGGCGGACCTGCCCGTCGAGGAGGTGGTCGACCCCCGGGTCACCTCCGCCGCCCGCACCGTCGTCGACTGCGCGCGTGCGCTCCCGTTCGACGAGGCGCTGGTCATCGGCGATGCCGCCCTGCGCCACGGTGACGTCACCCGGGCGCGGCTGGTCGAGCTCGCCGACCGGGTGACGGGCAAGGGCCGGGCCGGATGCCTCCGGGTGGCGCGGGAGGCCTCGGGGACATCCGCGAGCCCCGTGGAGTCGGTGCTGCGGGCCCTCGCGCTGGACGTGCGCGGGTTGGACCTGCGGCCGCGGCCGGAGGTGGTCGTCGGGACGAGCCGGGTGGTCCCGGTGCTGGCCGACGAGGCCCGGCGGATCGCCCTCGAGGTCGATGAGCCGGCCGTGGAGGCACGCGAGGCGTCCGCGCGGCACAACGCTCTCGTCCTCGGTGGCTGGTCGGTGCTGCGGTTCTCGTGGGAGCACGCCATGCGCGAGCCCGAGTACGTCACCGCCTGCCTGCGCGAGCTGGTCGCCGGACGCCCGGCGCGGGTCAGGCCTGCCAGGGGTGGAACGGCGGCAGCTGCGACGCACGACCGGTGAACTCCGGGTCGCGCTTCTCCCGGAAGGACCGCACCCCTTCCTTGCCGTCGCCGACGCTGGTGTAGAACATCGCCAGCGAGTCGACCCGGTGCGCCTCGAGGGGATGCGCCGCCGCGCTGTTGCGCCACATCATCTGCCGGGCCAGTGCGGTGGCGACCGGAGACCGGTGATGCGTGAACCGGCGGGCCAGCGCGGTCGCCTCGTCCAGCAGCGCGTGCTCCGGGTGGACCGACCGGAGCAGGCCACCGTCGAGGGCCTGCTGGGCGGTGAGGATGTCGGCGGAGTAGACCCACTCCAGGGCGCGGCTGATCCCGACGATCCGCGGCAGGAACCACGTGGAGCAGGCCTCCGGCACGATGCCGAGCCTGCCGAACACGAAGCCGATCCGGGCCCGGTCGGAGGCGAGGCGCACGTCCATCGGCAGGGTCATGGTCGCGCCGATCCCGACCGCGGCGCCGTTGATCGCCCCGATCACCGGCTTGGTGCAGCGGTAGACCGCGAGCGAGACCCGGCCGCCGGTGTCGCGGACGCCGGCGACCACCTCCGGGTCGTCGAGCCGCTCGTGCAGGTCCGCCATCGTCGGCTGCAGGCTCTCGTCGAGACCGAACACGTTGCCGTCGACGGACAGGTCCATCCCCGCGCAGAACGCGCGGCCGCGCCCGGTGACCACCACCGCGCGCACCCGGTCGTCGGCGCCGGCCCGGTCGTAGGCGTCGACGAGCTCGTCGGCCATCGTGACCGTGAACGCGTTGAGCTGGTCGGGCCGGTCCAGCGTCAGGACGAGGACGCCGTCCTCGAGCTGCCAGTCGAGCGTCTGGTAGCCGGACACCTCACTGGCCCCTGAGCCCGGAGGCGCCGCACAGGTCCTTGGAGACGTCCTGGGTCTTGTCCTGCTGGATCAGGTGGAACAGCTTCAGGGCCCGTTCGCGGTCCCAGTGCACCGCGAGGTCGGCGATCGGCACCCCGCAGGTGAGGCCGCTCTTGCCGTCCACGCGGGTCATCGCCCAGGCGAACTTCAGCGTCGCGAGCATCCCGGTGTGCTTGCCCACCCGCAGCGAGTCGGAGCCCGCCATCGCCAGGCGGAAGTAGCGGACCGGGTTGAGGATCGACCACGGGGAGGCCGCCTTGTGGCCCACGGCGCTGACCACCTCGCGCTGGTGCCGCGCCCGGTCGATGTCGCCGAGGGTGGACACGTGCCGGGACCGCGCGTAGCCGAGGGCGGTCTTGCCGTTGACGTCCTGGCAGCCCTTCTTCACGTCCAGGTTGGCGAGCTTGTCCTTCATCGCGGTCTTCGGGCAGATCTGGATCCCGCCCACCGCGTCCACCACGTCGACGAAGCCGGCGAAGCCGATCTCGACGTAGTCGTCGATCCGGATGCCGGTGACGTTCTCCAGCGTCTGGATCAGCAGCTTCGGACCCCCGTAGGCGAACGCGGCGTTGATCTTGGTGGTGCCGTGCCCCGGGACCGGGACCTGGGAGTCGCGGGGGATCGACATCAGCAGGTTCGGTCCGGAGCCGGTGTGCAGCAGCATGATCGTGTCGGTGCGCCGGCCGCTGCCCTTGCCGGTCCCGAGGTCGAGCTCCTGCTTGCGGGTCAGCCCCGCGCGGCTGTCGCTGCCGACCAGCAGGTACGTCGTCCCGGGCTGGTCGGCCGGACGGTCGCCCTTCGGGTCGTCGCCGACCTTGGCGATCCTGGACCAGGCGATCAGCGGGACCGCGACGAGGAAGACCACCCAGGCCAGCAGCACCAGCTTGACCCAGCCGAGCCGGCGGCGGCGTCGGGGCGCCGACGGCGGCCGCGGCGGGGGGACCGGTCGGGTGCCCCGGGTCGGCCCGCCGGGGCCGCCCGAGCCGCCGGCCCGGGGCCGGGGACCGGCCGCCTTCGGTGGCGGCGCCTGGTGCGGGCGGTTCATCGTCGGGAGGATCTGGGTCGGCTCGGGGTCCCCGGGTGCGCCACCGGCAGCGGGCCGCGACGACCCGCCGTCGCCCCCCTTGCGCTCGGTGCCGTAAAGCCAGTTGTAGTCGGGTTCGTCGCCCTTGGGACGGTCTGCCATGGCGAAGACGCTACCTCGCGGGCCCCGGTGAAGCCCCAGCCGCCGTCCGCTGGTCCGGACCTCTGCCGCCCCGGCGCGCCGTCACGGCTGTGACCCGTGTGACTGGTGATACTGGAGCGTCGAACGCAGACGTCCGGAAAGGCCCCACCACATGCCACCCGTCTCTTCCCCCGGGTTGGGCGCCCCGCAGGCACGGCGCTACGGCGACGACAGCGCCGCCCTCGCCCGCGTCAGGTTCCGTCGCGCGGTCACCCTGGTCGTGATGACCCTGCTCCTCCCCGGTTCGGCGCAGCTGGTCGCCGGCAGCAAGCGGGTGGGCCGGATCGCGCTGCGCGTGTGGGTCTCCCTGCTGGGCGGGCTGGTGCTCGTCGTACTCGTCTCGCTGATGTGGCACGGGTTCGGCTACGCGCTGTTGAGCAGCACCGCGGTGCTCGGCTTCGTCCGGCTGCTGCTGTGCGCCGTCGCCATCGGCTGGGCGGTGCTGTTCCTGGATGCCTGGCGGCTCGGCCAGCCGCTCGAGCTGCTCCAGAAGCAGCGGCTGGCGATGGTGGGGCTCAACGGGGTGCTGTGCTTCGCGGTGGCCGGCTCGCTGCTGTTCGCCTCCCACGTGGTCGCGGTGCAGCGCGGGTTCATCAGCGCGATGTTCGGTGACGGGGTGGCCACCGCCGCGCACCACGGCCGCTACAACGTGCTGCTGCTCGGCGGCGACTCGGGCGCGGACCGCTGGGGCCTGCGCCCCGACAGCCTGACCGTGGCCAGCATCGACGAGGAGACCGGCCGCACCATCCTGTTCGGGCTGCCGCGCAACATGCTGAACTTCCCGTTCCCCCGAGGCTCGATCATGGGCGAGCAGTTCCCGGACGGCTACGACTGCGGCACGGAGTGCGAGCTGAACAGCCTCAGCACCTGGGCCCAGGACAACAAGGGCCTGTTCAAGGGTTACCCGAACCCGGGCGTCGAGGCGACCGTCGAGGGTGTCGAGGGCGTCACCGGCCTGAAGATCAACTACTACGCGATGGTCAACCTGCAGGGCTTCCGCAGCCTGGTGGAGGCCGTCGGCGGCCTCACCCTGAACGTTCGCGACCGGATCCCGATCGGGGGGATCGGCGGCCCGGTCACCGGGCACATCGAGCCGGGCGTGCAACGTCTCAACGGCTTCCAGACCCTGTGGTTCGCGCGCTCCCGCGAGAGCGCCGACGACTACTCGCGGATGGCGCGGCAGAAGTGCGTGATGAACGCGATGCTGCAGCAGCTGTCCCCGCGGACCGTGATCACCAAGTTCGAGAAGATCGCGAAGGCGAGCGAGCAGCTGATCACTACCGACCTGCCGGCGTCCGAGCTCGGGACGTTCGCGGAGCTGGCGATGAAGGCGCGCTCCCAGCCGGTCAGCACGGTGTCCTTCGTGCCGCCCGCGATCAACACCAGCCGCCCGGACATCGACAAGATCCACCGGATGATCGCCCGGGCGATCGAGAAGTCCGAGACGAAGCCCGCCGCCACGAAGGCGAAGGCGAAGGCGCACGGCAAGCGCGGTTTCTCGACCAAGAAGGGCGGCTCCGGCTCCAGCGTCGGCGGCTCGCTGGGCAACCTGCAGCAGGGGTACGAGGCGAACGCCTCGAACAACCTGTCGTCCGCGTGCTGAGCGCGCCCGGATGAGGGTGAGGTCACGTTCGGGCCCGCGTGCCGGTGGGTAGGGTCGCTCGGGTGAGTCCCCGGGTCGTTGCCGTGGTCGTGACGTGGAACCGTCGCGACCTGCTGCAGGAGTCGTTGGCGGCGGTGCGTGCCCAGACGCTCGCGCCCGTCCGGGTCGTGGTGGTCGACAACGCCTCGACGGACGGTACGTCGGACCTGCTCGACGTCGAGCACGCCGACCTCGACGTGGTCCACCTCACCCGGAACACCGGCGGTGCGGGGGGTTTCGCGGCCGGCATCGAACGGGCGCTGATCCACCACCCCGACCTGGTGTGGCTGCTCGACGACGACACGGTCCCGACCGAGACGGCCGCCGAGCGGCTCGCCGCCGCCTGGTCGACGTACCGGGTCCCGGCGGGCCACGCGCACGGGACGGCCCCGACCGGGGAGCGCCGTCCCGCCCTGCTCGCCAGCAAGGTGGTCTGGACCGACGGCCGCGACCACCCGATGAACACCCCCCGGCCGAAGCCGGGCGCGTCGCGGGCCGAGGTGCGCGACGCGAGCGCCGTCGGCTGCGTGCCGATCCGGTCGGCCTCGTTCGTGTCGATCATGTGCGACGCCGGGGTGGTCCGCGAGCGCGGGCTGCCGGTGGCCGACTACTTCTTGTGGAACGACGACTTCGAGTACTCCACCCGGCTGCTGCGTGGCCGCGCCGGGCTGTACTGCCCGGACAGCGTGGTGGTGCACAAGACGAAGGCGTTCGGGTCCACCGACGCCGACCCGGGGGAGCGGTTCTTCTACGAGGTCCGCAACAAGGTCTGGATGTTCACCCGCAGCAAGGGCCTGACACCGACCGAGAAGGCGGTCTACGGCGGCTCCACGCTGCGCCGCTGGGCGCGCACGTTCGCCGGGTCGCAGGACCGGGCGACGCTGGCGCGGGGGCTGCGGGCCGGGCTGGCCGCCGGCCTGCGCGGCCGCCCGCGACCCAACGGCGCGGTGCTCGCCGAGGCCGGCTGGTCCCCGCACCCGGCCGCGCCGGCCGGGGAGCCGCAGCCGTTCTCACTGCTGATGGCCACCTACGCGGGCGACGACCCGGGGTTCCTCGAGGCCGCGTTCCTCTCCTCGGTGCAGGAACAGAGCCGCCGGCCGGACGAGGTGGTGCTGGTCCAGGACGGGCCGGTGCCCGCGCCACTTGCCGACGCGATCGACCGGCTGTCCGCCGGCAGCCCGGTGCCGGTGCGCCACGTCGTGGTGCCGGACAACGTCGGGCTCGGTCCCGCGCTCGATGCGGGGCTCGATGCCTGCGGCCACGAGATCGTCGCCCGGATGGACTCCGACGACATCAGCCTGCCCGACCGGTTCGCGAAGCAGCTGCCGGTGATCGAGGCGGGTGCCGACATCGTCGGCAGCGGGTTGCTGGAGTTCGGCACCTCGGTCGAGGACATCGTCGGTCGGCGCACGCCGCCGACCGACACCGACGAGATCAAGCGGGTGATCCGCTTCCGGGACCCGTTCAACCACCCCACCGTCGTCTACCGCAGGAGCGCGGTCCTCGCGGCGGGCGGGTACAGCGACATGGCGTTGATGGAGGACTACCTGCTGTTCACCCGCATGGTGGAGGCCGGCGCGCGGCCGGCGAACCTGGCCGAGCCGCTGGTCTGCTACCGCGTCGGGGCCGGTGCCTACGCGCGCCGTGGCGGTCGCGAGCTGCTCCGCTCGGAGCTCCGCCTGCAGCGGCGCTTCCGGCAGCTCGGGATCACCAGCCGTGGGCAGTACCTGCGCAACGTCGCGGTCCGCGGCGGGTACCGGCTGGTGCCGGAGTCGCTGCGCCGGCGGGCCTACCGCGCGTGGATCGCCAACCGGGGCGCGGGGGGCGGCGGTGACCAGGGTGGCCGATAGACTGACCCGAACCCCATTTCAGGAGTTGTGTTGAACGCTGACCTCGTAGTCGTCGGATCCGGGTTCTTCGGGCTGACGATCGCCGAACGTTGTGCCAGCGAGCTCGGGCTGAAGGTGCTCGTCCTCGACCGGCGGCACCACATCGGCGGCAACGCCTACAGCGAGCCCGACCCGGACACCGGGATCGAGGTGCACGTCTACGGCGCGCACCTGTTCCACACCTCCAACAAGAAGGTCTGGGACTACGTGAACCGCTTCACCGAGTTCACGTCGTACCAGCACCGGGTGTACACCAACCACGACGGCCAGGTGTACCCGCTGCCGATCAACCTCGGCACCATCAACCAGTTCTTCGACGCGGCCTACTCGCCCGACGAGGCCCGCGCGCTGATCAAGGAGCAGTCCGCCGAGCTCGGCGAGAAGGAGCCGGAGAACTTCGTCGAGAAGGGCATCTCGCTGATCGGCCGTCCGCTCTACGAGGCGTTCATCGCGCACTACACCGCCAAGCAGTGGCAGACCGACCCCGAGGAGCTGTCCGCGGACATCATCAGCCGGCTCCCGGTGCGGTACACCTACGACAACCGCTACTTCAACGACACCTACGAGGGCCTGCCCAAGGACGGCTACACCGCGTGGCTGGAGAAGATGGCCGACCACCCCAACATCGAGGTGCGGCTGAACACCGACTTCTTCGACGTCAAGGACGACATCCTCGGCACGGTGCCGGTCGTCTACACGGGACCCGTGGACGCCTACTTCGAGTTCTGCGAGGGAGAGCTGTCCTGGCGCACCCTGGACTTCGAGCGGGAGGTGGTTCCCACTGGGGACTACCAGGGCACCCCGGTGATGAACTACCCCGACGAGGGCGTGCCGTTCACCCGGATCCACGAGTTCCGGCACTTCCACCCCGAGCGGGAGTACCCGGGCGACAAGACCGTGATCATGCGCGAGTTCAGCCGCTTCGCCGAGAAGGGCGACGAGCCCTACTACCCGGTGAACACCTCCGAGGACCGCGAGAAGCTGCTGAAGTACCGCGAGCTCGCCAAGAAGGAGCCCGACGTGCTGTTCGGTGGCCGGCTCGGCACCTACAAGTACCTCGACATGCACATGGCGATCGGCTCGGCGCTGAGCATGTTCGAGAACAAGCTGAAGCCCCACTTCGAGTCGGGTATGGCCCTGGAGAGCGGAGGCGTCGACGCGTGAGCACCAACCCAGCCACCCGCGGTGGGCCGACGGTACGACGCGTCCTGCAGCGCGTCGTGCTCCCGGTCGACCGGGACACCGACGTGCTCCCGCTGTACGTCGACCCGGACCGGCCGCAGCTCGACGCCGACAAGAGCAGGCTCACCCCCGCGGCGCGCGCGAAGGTCCCGCCACCCGAACCGGTCGCGGAGATCGAGCCCGACCCGCACGCCGTGCTCGGCCGGTACCGCTACGCCGTGCCGGAGAACCACCGGATCTCGTTCGGCACCTACTTCAACGGCTTCGCGGCGAGCTACTGGCGGCGCTGGACCGTGGTGGACGAGGTCACCCTCAACGTCCGGGTCACCGGAGCCGACGCCACCGTGATCGTCTACCGCTCGATGCCCAACGGCCGCTCGCAGCGGGTCGAGGCGTCCAGCACGTCCGGCGAGGCCGCCGAGGACTTCCGCTTCGACCTGCCGCTGACCCCTTTCGGGGACGGCGGCTGGTACTGGTTCGACATCGTCGCGGGCCCCGCGGGTGCGGTGCTCGAGGAGGCGACCTGGGTCGCGGACGTGCCGGCCGACCGGGCCGAGGCCGGGTCGGTCACGATCGGGATCACGACGATGAACCGACCCGACTTCTGCGCGAAGCTGCTTGCCCAGATCGGCTCCGACGACGACGTGCACGCGGTCCTCGACGAGGTGATCGTGGTCGACCAGGGCAGCAAGCTGGTCGCCGACGACCCGGGCTTCGGCCGCGCCGAGCAGTCCCTGGGCGACAAGCTGCGCGTGATCGAGCAGGACAACATGGGCGGCTCCGCCGGCTACGCCCGGTCCCAGTACGAGACGCTCGAGGCCGGGCGCTCGACGTACGTGATGTGCATGGACGACGACGTGGTCTGCGAGCCGGAGAGCATCGTCCGCGCGGTGACGTTCGGCGACCTGTGCCGCAAGCCGACCATCGTCGGTGGTCACATGTTCAGCCTCTACTCCAAGGCCCGGTTGCACAGCTTCGGCGAGGTCATCAACCAGTACCGGTTCTGGTGGGAGTCGCCGCCGACGGTCGAGAACGACTGGGACTTCGCCGGTCGCAACCTGCGCAGCGCCCGCTGGCTCCATCGGCGGATCGACGTGGACTTCAACGGCTGGTTCATGTGCCTGATCCCGGCCGAGGTGCTCCGCACGATCGGGCTCAGCCTCCCGATCTTCATCAAGTGGGACGACTCGGAGTTCGGCGTGCGCGCGGGCCGGCACGGGTTCCCGACGGTGACCCTGCCGGGGGCGGCGGTGTGGCACGTGCCGTGGACGGACAAGAACGACGCCCTGGACTGGCAGTCCTACTTCCACCAGCGCAACCGCACGATCGCGGCCCTGCTGCACTCGCCCTACGAGCACGGCGGCCGCGTGGTGCGCGAGAGCTTCAACCACCAGATCAAGCACCTGTTCGCACTGCAGTACTCCACCGCGGAGCTGCGCCACCTCGCCCTCGAGGACGTCCTGGCCGGACCCGAGCAGCTGCACGGCGACCTGCGCACGAAGCTCCCCGACCTGCAGGTGAAGCGCAAGCAGTACTCCGACGCGCAGACCTCGCCGGACCCGGAGGCGTTCCCGCCGGTCCGGCGCGAGAAGCCCCCGAAGCGCGGCCAGGACCCGACCACGCCCAAGGGCAAGGTGGGCCAGCTGCTGGCTGCGGCCACCAGCGCCGTGCGGCAGACCCTGCCGGTCCGCGAGCTGGCCGCCCGGCACCCCGAGGCGTGGCTGGCGGCGATGGACGCCAAGTGGTGGATGATCGCCCAGTTCGACTCGGTCGTCGTGTCGATGCCTGACGGCACCAGCGCGTCGTGGCACAAGCGGGACAAGGAGGAGTTCCGCGACCTGCTCAAGCGGACCGTGGAGATCCACCAGCGGCTCTACCGCGAGTGGCCGCAGCTGGCGGGGACCTACCGGGCGGCGCTCGGCGACATCACCTCGCCGGAGCAGTGGAGCAAGACGTTCGACGCCGCCCTGGAGGATCGATGACCGACCGAGTCACCCAGCCCGGGTCGCCGAACGGTCAGCCGGTGGAGATCCCGGTCGACCACGCGGTCGACCCCGACCGCGTGCCCGACGCCCCGCTGCTCTCCCCGGCCGCGAACGGCGGACTCGTGGACGTGTTCCGCCGCCGCTACCTGCTGAAGCTGCTGGTGCAGAAGGAGATCCAGGCGCGCTACCAGGGCTCGGTCCTGGGGCTGCTGTGGTCCTACGTGCAGCCGCTGGTCCGGTTCGCGATGTACTTCTTCGTGATCGGCCTGATCCTCAACCTGCACGCGTCGGTGCCGAACTTCGCGATCCACATCTTCTCGGCGATCGTGATGGTCGGGTTCTTCACCGAGACCTTCCAGTCGGGCACCCGGTCGATCGTGCGCAACAAGGCGATCGTGCGGAAGATGGCCATGCCGCGGGAGATGTTCCCGGTCGCGGCGGTGATCGTGTCCGCGATCCACACCTTCCCGCAGATGGTGATCCTGCTCGTCGGGGCCGCCGTCAGCGGCTGGTCGCCGGACGTGTGGACCATCGGTGCCGCGCTGCTGAGCCTGGCGATCGTCACCGTGTTCGGCACCGCGCTGGCGTTGCTGTTCAGCGCGCTGAACGTGTTCTTCAAGGACTTCCAGAACATCGTCTCGACGCTGACGATCTTCATGCACTGGATCGTGCCGATGATCTACCCGTTCGCGAAGCTGGCGACCAGCACGTTGGCGCACACGCACGCCTGGATCTACTACCTCTACCTGGCAGACCCGCTGGCGCCGGCGGTGCTGCTGATGCAGCGGGCGTTCTGGCTGCCCACCTTCGAGTCCGCCGACCAGATCGGCTTCCCGGACCTGCCGCACCACTACTGGCTGCTCGGCTGGGTCACGCTGGCCGGCGCCTTCGTCGCGCTGGCTCTCTGCCAGATGGCGTTCAACCGGATGGAGAACAAGATCGCGGAGCGCGTGTGATGTCGGAGTCCATCGTCGCAGACAACGTCAGCAAGCGCTTCACCATGCGCTACCACCGCACGATCAAGCAGATGACGATCGCCATGCTCCGGCGCCAGGAGATCAGCGACAGCTTCCTGGCCGTCGACGACGTCTCGTTCACGATCCAGCAGGGCGAGTCGGTCGGGCTGATGGGCCTCAACGGCTCGGGCAAGAGCACGCTGCTCAAGATCATCAACGGGGTGATGAAGCCCGACGGCGGGCAGGTGCGGACGCGGGGCCGGATCGCCGGCCTGATCGCCACCGGGGCCGGTTTCCACCCCCAGCTCACCGGCCGCGACAACGTCTACCTCAACGCCGCGATCCTCGGCATGAGCGAGCAGGAGACGAACAAGAAGTTCGAGCAGATCGTGGAGTTCGCCGACATCGGCAGGTTCCTGGACACCCCGGTCGGCTTCTACTCCTCCGGGATGTTCTCCCGGCTCGGCTTCGCGGTCGCCGTGCACACCGACTCCGACATCTTCCTCGTCGACGAGGTGCTCGCCGTCGGTGACAAGCCGTTCAAGAAGAAGTGCCTGGCCCGGATGCAGGAGATCAAGGACGAGGGCCGCACGCTGCTCTACGTCAGCCACGCCGCCGGGTCGGTGCGCAAGATGTGCGAGCGGGTGATGGTCCTCGAGAAGGGCGTCCTCGGCTACGACGGGCCCACCGACGAGGGCATCAAGTACCTCCAGTACGACGACGACGACAGCGAGGACGTGAACTCCGAGGACCAGGGCGACGAGATGATGGACGACGACGAGCTCGGCGCCGACATCTGACCCCGCCCGACCGGGGGTCCGGACCCCTCGGATCCGGGTCACCCGCCGGATCGACTTTCGCCAAGCGGGGCAGGGGAAGTTACAGGTTTGTAGTTAGTGCGAAGGGGTTGCACGGCCCTGTGACTGGTGTGACATTTGGTACTCGTGCAACGCCTGCGCCAGGAGTGCCACCCCATGCCCGATGGACGAAGCCGCTTCGTGCTGATCTGCCAGCAGCTGCTGGCCTGCGGGGTGGTGCTGGCCTTCGCCGCCCCGGCGGCGGGCGTGGTGACGCTCGACATCGTCGCGCCGCGACCGGACGTGGCCCCGGCCGTCGCTTCATCGCCGCGGGCTTCGGCGGCTACGGCCTCGGCGGCTGACCGCGCAGCTGGTCGGTGACCCGCTCGGCGTCGCACCGCCTCGCCCACGCGGCCTCGTCCGGGTGTCGCACCCAGACCGTGCCGGCGCGGCGGGCCAGCGGGGCGAGCAGGGTGCGCAGCCCGTCGCGGGTGCACGGGTTCACGTCGGTCAGCAGCCGGCCGCCGTCGGCAACCAGGTCGTCCCCGGCGGCCCGCTCGAGCAGCGCACGCTGGGTGAGCCCCCCGTCACTCCACGCGACGTCGTCCGGGCCGGGCACGTCGTACCCGACGAACGCGTCGGGCTGGGCGAGCACCACCGCGCCGTAGTCGACCACGCCGGTCGGCAACGGTTCGGTGAACCGGCCGCCCAGCGGGCGCAGCGAGAGCGCGACCACGGAGACCCGCCCGGCCGTCGTGGCGTACCGGTCCAGGCCCTCCGGTCCACACACCACCAGGTCGGCGTGCTCCGCGTCCGCGGGGTCGTCGCCCACCTGCAGGCCGACGGTCCAGGCGGCACCCAGCCAGACGGCGCCGAGCCAGTGGGTGGGCAGGTCGACCAGCAGGCGGTCTCCCCGGGCGGCGTCGAGCTCGTCCTGGAGCAGCCCGGCCGTCTTGTTCACCCAGTTGGCGTAGGTGGCGACGGACAGCTCGACGCGTTCGCCGGTGGCGTCGTCGTAGAACGTCACCAGCGGCCGGGCGGCGTCCGTGCGGGTGAGTCCGTCGAGCAGGGTCGGGAAGGTGGAGGCAGGCACAGCCCGCACTGTACGGAATGGCAGGATGCCGTCCATGGCGCACCAGCTGGAAGCAGTCATCGTGGCCGGGGGCTTCGGCACCCGGTTGCTCCCGCTGACCACCCGTCGGCCGAAGCACCTGCTCGAGGTGGGGGGCGTGCCGTTCCTGGAGCACCAGATCAGCCGCCTGGCGCAGGCGGGTGTGCAGCACGTGGTGCTGGCGACGTCGTACCGCGCCGACCTCTTCGAGCCGGTGCTCGGCGACGGCAGCAGGTGGGGGATCAGCCTGGACTACGTCCAGGAGCAGGAGCCGCTGGGCACGGCCGGCGCGATCCGCAACGTCGCGGCCGCGCTCGGCGACGACCCGGAGGGCCCGGTGGTGATCCTGAACGGCGACATCCTCTCCGGCCACGACCTCCGGGCGCAGCTCGCCGACTTCGACAGGCCGCGCTCGGGTCGGCCCGTCGACGTGTCGCTGCACCTGGTCACGGTCGACGACGCACGAGCGTTCGGCTGCGTCCCCACCGATGCCGACGGAAGGGTGACCGGCTTCCTCGAGAAGTCCGAGGACCCGGTGACCAACCAGGTCAACGCGGGCTGCTACGTCTTCCGCCGCCGGGTGGTCGACCAGATCCCCCCCGGTCGGGTGGTGTCGGTGGAGCGGGAGACGTTCCCGGACCTGGTCGCGCGCGGGGCACTGGTGGTCGGGTACGTCGAGGACGCCTACTGGCGCGACGTGGGGACCCCCGCGGCGCTGGTCGCCTCGTCCCGGGACCTGGTGCTCGGGGTGGCGCGGAGCCCCGCGCTCGACCGCCCCCCGGGCCAGGCACTCGTGGCCGCCACCGCCGAGGTCGACGGGAGTGCCAAGCTGACCGACGGGTCGGCCGTGCTGGACGGGGCGCGCGTGGGAGCCACCGCCGAGGTGGTCGGGAGCGTCGTGATGCCGGGCGCCCAGGTCGGCGCCGGCGCCGTGCTGACCGAGTCGGTGGTCGGGCCGGGCGCCGTGGTCGGCGCGGGTGCCCGGCTGGACCGGGTGACCGTCGGGGACGAGGCCGAGGTGGGCGCGGGGGCCGAGCTGGGTCCCGATGTGCGGGTCGACTGCGCGACCCGGGCGTGACCACGAGTCAGCCCAGCGCGCCACGCAGCCAGGAGGCGCCGCCGAGGACGGCGGCGAACCGGAGCCAGCGACCGGCGAGGCCGAGGGTGAGGAACAGCGCGAGGCTCATCCGCAGCTGACCGGCCAGCACCGCGAGGATCGCGAACGGGGGCAGCCCGGCGAGTGCCGAGACGAAGGTCAGCACCGCGGCGGGCGCCGGGCGCTCGTGCACCCGCTCGCGCCACTTGGCCAGCCGTGCCGCCGCCTTCGGGGTCTCGACCCTGCGCCGCACCCAGCCCCAGTCCAGCGCGCTGGCCCCGAGGTAGTACCAGACCACCTTGCCGAGCATCTGGCCGCCGGCCGCGACCAGGCCGAGCAGCCAGATCGCGGGGTCGTCCGCGACCGAGCCACGCACGCCCAGGTAGGCCTCGATGTTGACCAGGGGCACGAGCGCGGACAGCACTCCGACGCCGAACACCCCCAGCTGGTCCCACACGGGGGGCCTACATCGCCTGGGGTTCGGGGGAGTCCGTGTAGGGGTACGCCCTCACGAAGCTGTCGACCACGGCGCCGCTCGGCCGCGCGCAGTACCTCCACACCCCGACCTGCTTCTTCGGGTCGGTCGGGTCCTTGCCCGCGGACCAGTGGGTGAGCGCGATGTGCGCGCCGCCGGGGAAGGGCTTGCCGTCCTTGCTGGTCCAGGGGACCGCGATGAACTTGTCGGTGAGCTTCTGGCCCTCGAACTTGCTCGCGATGGCCTTCACGACCGCGAGCTTGTCCGCGTTCTTGGCGACGGTGTCGTCGTACCAGAGCAGGTTGTAGCCGTGCTCGAGGTTGTGCACCAGGTACTCGACCTTGGGTCGGTCCGCCTCCGTGTAGAACTTCCGCCCGAACTCGGCGGGCTGCGGGTAGTGCGGCCCGAAGGCCGGCGGGGCGTCCGGGTAGAAGATGTCGGTGCCGACCGGCTTGTGGTCCTGGTTGCCTTCGGCCTTCTTGGTGATGATGGCCTGGCAGCCGGCCTGGTCCTGGGCCGCGCCGAGCTGCGCGAGGGCGCCCGTCGAGACCGCCTTCTGCCGCAGCAGCGGGTAGGCGCCGAGCCCGATGATCACCAGCGCGACGACCACGCAGGCGGCGATGACCACGTAGGTGCGGCGGCGCTCGGCGCGCTGCTGGTCACGCCGCAGCGCCTCGGCGACGGCGCGACGGTCCCGGTCCTTGCTCGACTTCGCCATGGCTGTGCTGGTCTCCCGCTTGTCAGGTTCGGGTGCGTCCACCCGGAGAGTCGCGGCGAAGTCTACGGAGTGGACCGCCGCAGCCGGAGCACGACCGTCGGACCGGCCTCGTCGGCGGGCCGCCAGCCCAGTGCGAACGCCGCCGTGGAGAGCCGCGCGTGTGCGCTCCCCGCCGTCCACACGTCCAACCCGGAGAGGTCCACCAGGACGTCCGACCCCTCCCGGAGAACCGGGCCGCCCTCGGCGAGCGGGGTCAGCGCCGCGACGAGCTCGTCCGCCCCGCCCGGCAGGCCGAAGCCACGCAGGTCGACGGGATCCCCGCGCAGCGCGAGCCGCACCGCCTCCCGCGAGCCCAGGCCGAACATGTCCTCGGTCTCCTCGCGGACCAACGCCGCCGCCCCGTCCCCGTGCGACCCCACCGGGAGCACCAGGTGGCCCAGGCCCCGGACGACGGCGGCCGGGCGCCGGCCCAGCTTGCCCTTGACCAGGTCGGCCGCCGCGGCGAGCTCGTCGGCGACCGCGGGTGCGGTGACCGCGAGCTCGTTGCCGTAGCCGTCGGTGCGCCCGGAGAAGTCGTGCAGCGGGTCCAGGCCGGCGGCGCCGATCGCGATGTCGGTCTGGCCGTGCCGCCAGGCCCGGCCCGCGGTGTCGGTCACCAGCACCGCGACGTTGCGGCCGGTCAGTGCCCGGATCCGGTCCCGGAGGGCCCGGGCGGACGCGTCCGGGTCCTCGGGAAGCAGGACCACGCTGCCGGGCTCGGTGTTGGAGGCGTCCACACCGGCCGCGGCCATCACCAGCCCGTGCCGGGTCCGGACGATGGAGGTGTGTCCCCGGGTGGCGACCATCCGGTCGGTCTCCGCGACCACCGCCCGGTCGCGGGCCATCGCGACCACCCGGCCCTCGCTCTTGCTCACCACCTTGCTGGTCACCGCGAGCACGTCCCCGTCCGTCAGGGCCGTGGCCGCCGTGACGAGGGCGGCCAGGTCGTCTCCGGCCGCGACCTCGCCGACCCCGTCCACGGGCAGGCAGGCGATCCCGCCCGTGGCACCCGGCCTCATCGGTCGGCCAGCGCGAAGGCCGCCTCGACCATGGCCGCGGTCGCGTCCGCGTCGGTCATCATCAGCGGCACCGCCCGGCACGCGATCCCTGCGGCCCGGACCCGGTCGACGGCGTCCGCGTCGGCGGAGTCCACCAGCCACCCGTCCAGCACGCCGCCGTCGCGGCGGGGCCCGTAGTACTCCGCGACGGCGGCGGCGGACACCTCGACGCCGATCGCGGTGAGCAGCTGCTCGGCCATCCCGCGGACATGCCGGCCGGCCACGATCGGGGAGAGGCCGACCACCGGTGCCGTGGTCTCCCGGACCGCCTCGCGGACGCCGGGGACCCCGAGGATGGTGCCCACGGACACCACCGGGTTGGACGGGGGAACCAGCACCAGGTCCGCGGCCCCGATCGCCTCGAGGACTCCGGGTGCGGGGGTGGCCTTGTCGAGGCCCACCGGGACCACGGCCCGCGCCGGGACGGCGGCGCCCAGCCGGATCCAGTACTCCTGGAAGTGGATGGCTCGCCGTCCCGAGGGCTCCGCCTCGTCGTCGACCACCACGTGGGTCTCGACCCGGTCGTCGGTCATCGGCAGCAGCCGGACGCCGGGCTGCCAGCGCGCGCAGAGCGCCTCCGTCACCGCGGACAGCGGGTAGCCGGCGTCGAGCATCTCGGTGCGCACCAGGTGGGTGGCGAGGTCCCGGTCCCCGAGGCCGAACCAGGTCGGCTCGACGCCGTACGCCGCGAGCTCCTCCTTGGCGTGCCAGGTCTCGTCGGTGCGCCCCCAGCCGCGCTCCGCGTCGATGCCGCCGCCGAGGGTGTACATCACCGTGTCCAGGTCCGGACACACCTTGAGGCCGTGCAGCCAGATGTCGTCGGCCGTGTTCGCGACCACGGTCACCTGGGTGGGGGTGTTCGCGCGCGCGCAGTGGTGCAGGAGTCCCTGCAGGAACCGGGCGCCGCCGACGCCCCCCGACAGGACGGTGATGGCGGGGAAGGGGCTGGTCATAGGGGGTTCCTTACGCGGTATGGCCCGATCGGGTCAACTCCTCGGGCGTGTCGGTGCTATAGCAGATCCGGGCTTGACTTCCGGGGTACGACAGACGTGTAATTCCCACAGTGTTGTTCGTTTTGGTCACACGGGGCCCCGGACGGCACTACCGTGAGGGACAGTGCTTATACATGGGGATCCGCAAGGGTCTCACGGGTCGAAAGGGCGAAGGCCGTGCGAGAGCTTTATCTACTCGACGGAGACGCCGAGGAGTTTGGTTGGCAGGAGCGCGCCCTGTGCGCGCAGACCGACCCCGAAGCGTTCTTCCCGGAAAAGGGCGGCTCTACGCGAGAGGCCAAACGCGTGTGCCTGACCTGCGACGTGCGGGACGAGTGCCTGGAGTACGCACTCGCGCACGACGAGAGGTTCGGCATCTGGGGTGGCCTCTCCGAGCGGGAGCGTCGCAAGCTGAAGAAGCGAGCCGTCTGACCGCCGGCCCCACCGGCCGCCGGGGTGTGGGCAACCTGACGGTTGCGTGATTCTCCCGACCGGCCCCACCCTGGTTAGGGTTGGTCGCCGTGACGACAACGGTGACGGCGCTCCTGGTGAGCCACGACGGCGCACGCTGGCTGCCAGCCGTCCTTGACGGGCTGGAGGGCCAGGCGCGACTGCCCGACCGGGTGGTCGCCGTCGACACCGGGTCCGCCGACGCCTCCCCGGACCTGCTGCGCCAGCGGCTCGGCGAGCACGTCGTGCGCAGCGTGCCGGCGCGGACGGCGTACGGCGCCGCGGTCGCCGCGGGGCTGCAGGCGGCCCAGGTCGCCGCGGCCGACGAGTGGGTGTGGCTGCTGCACGACGACGCCGCCCCGGCCCCGGACGCGCTGGACCGCCTCCTCGCCGCCGCCGAGGCCAACCCGAGCGCGCAGATCCTCGGCCCGAAGCTGCGCGAGTGGCCGTCGCTGCGCCGGCTGCTGGAGGTCGGCGTCACGATCAGCGGCACCGGGCGACGCGAGACCGGCCTGGAGCGCGGGGAGTACGACCAGGGCCAGCACGACCGGGTCCGCGACGTGCTGGCCGTCAACACGGCCGGGATGCTGGTCCGCCGTCAGGTCCTGGAGGAGCTCGGCTTCGACCCGCGGCTGCCGATGTTCGGCAACGACATCGACTTCGGCTGGCGCGCCGCCCGCACCGGGCGCCGCACCATCGTGGTCCCGGACGCGGTCCTGTTCCACGTCGAGGCCGCGCACCGCGGGGTCCGCCGTACCGAGCTGACCACCAAGAGCTTCCGCCGCGCGGAGCGGCGGGGTGCGCTGTACACCCTGCTCGCGAACTGCTCGGGTCGGGCGCTGCCCTTCCAGGTGGTGCGGTTGTTCCTCGGCAGCCTGGTGCGCGCGCTCGGCCTGCTCCTCGTCCGCGCGCCGGGCGAGGCCGTCGAGGAGCTGGAGGCGCTCGCAGCGGTCTACGCCCGCCCCGACGTGATCCTGGTGGCCCGGCATCGGCGCAGGAGGGCGGCCACCGTCGGGGCGCGCGAGGTCCGGCACCTGCTGGCGCCGCCCTGGCTGCCCTACCGGCACGGCCTGGACTTCGTCACCGACATCACCACCGCCGTGGCGCACCAGGCCAGCGACATGTCCTCCGCGCGGCGCAGCCGGACGGCGGCGACCGAGACGGGCCCGGTCCCGGCCGAGGCCCAGAACCTCCCGGACGACAACAGCCTGGTCGCCCGGCTGCTCACGAACCCCACCGTCGCCGCCTTCGCCGTGCTGACCCTGCTGGCGCTGGTGTGCGCCCGCGGGCTCGTCGGGTCCGGGCTGCTGTCGGGCGGCGCGCTGCTGCCGGCGCCGGACAGCGCGTTGGACTGGTGGCGCAGCTACCTGGAGCCGTGGCACGACCTGGCGGTGGGCTCGGCGAGCCCGGCGGCGCCGTACCTGCTCCCGCTGGCGCTGGCCGGCACCGTCCTGCTCGGCAAGGCCTGGCTCCTGGTCGACGCCCTGTTCCTGCTGGTGGTGCCGCTGGCCGCCTGGGGCGGGTTCCGTTTCCTCCGCCGGGTGACCGGGTCGGTGCCGGTGAGCCTGTGGGGCGGGCTGGCCTACGGGCTGCTCCCGGTCGTCTCGGGCGCGGTCCGGGAGGGCAGGCTGGGCACGGTGGCGGCTGCGGTCGTGCTGCCGTGGCTCGCGCACGCCGCGCTGTTCCTGCGGCCGGGCGAGTCGGAGGACCGGCGCTGGCGGGCGTCCTGGCGGACGTCGATCCTGCTGGCCCTGCTCGTCTCGTTCGTGCCGGCCGCCTGGCTGCTGGCCGCTCTGGTTGCGGTGCTCGCCCTGGCCGCCCGCCGGGTCGGGGGCGGGGGCGGGGGAACCGCCGCGACCAGCCGGCGGGTGTGGCCCGCGGTGCTCACCCCGCTGGCGGCGGCCCTGGTCCTGCTGCTCCCGTGGTCGCTGCTCACCTGGTCGCACCTCGGTCCCGCGTCGTGGTTGTTCGAGGCGGGGCTCCCGTCCCCGGCACTGGTCACCCCGCTCAGCCGCCTGGACGTGCTGCTGGACCGTCCCGGGGCGTTCGGCGCGCCGGGATGGATCTCGTGGGGCATCCCGGTGGCCGCGGTCGTCGCGCTGCTGCGCCCGGACACCCGGCGTGGCGTGCTGGGCGCGTGGCTGGTGGTCGTGGCCGCGCTGGTGGTGACGGCCGGGCTCGCGCCGGGGACCTACGCGCTGGCCAGCGCCCCGACCCGGTCGCAGCCGCTGTGGCTCGGTTTCCCGCTGCTCGTGGTGGCGGCCGCCGGCATCACGGCGATCGCCCTCGCCGGCACCGGGATCCGCGGCCGGCTCGCCGGGGTGAGCTTCGGCTGGCGCCAGCCGATCGGGCTGGTCGTCGTCGCAGCCGCGTTGCTCTCGCCGTTCGCCGGCCTGGTGTGGTGGCTGACCGCCGGGGACCAGGGCGGCCCGCTGGACCGCCGCCCGGCGTCCGACGTGCCCACCTACATGACCGACGAGTCCGCGGTCGACCCGCTGCACGGCGTGCTGGTGGTCCGCGGGACGCGGCGCACCGGCTTCGACCAGCTGGTCCTGCGCTCGGCGGGGATGCGCCTCGGCGACGACTCACTGCTGCCGGCCGCGGAGAAGCAGCGCTCCCTGACCGACCTGGTGGCCCGCCTGGCAACCGCGCCGGAGGCGTCCGACATCGCCGACCTGTCGGGGTACGGCGTCGAGTTCGTCTACCTGCCCGCCCCGGCGGATCCGCAGCTCGTGGGCAACCTGGACAGCGCGAGCGGGCTGACACCGGGCAGCGCCGTGCACCGGGGTGCCCGCGCGTGGCAGGTCGACGCGCGACCGACCGACCGCGCGCTGCCGTCACCCTCGGACGGCGTCCGGCGCTGGCTGCTGCTCGGGCAGGGGCTCGCACTGCTCGTGGCGGCCGTGCTCGCCGCACCCACCAGGAGGGTCGGCCGATGACCAGCCCGCAGAGCCCCCAACCGCGCAGCCGCCGCCGGGCGGCCAAGCCGCGGCGCTTCCGCGGCGACGCCGCCGGCCTCGCCGGCGGTGCGCTGGTCCTGGTAGCGGCGCTCGCGGTCGCGCTGGTGATGCCCTCCGCGCACGTCTCGCGGCCGAGCTCCACCGAGCTCGGCACCGTGGTGACGCACTCCCTGGTCGCCTGCCCCGGCATGTCCCCGGTGCGTGGCGCGTCGAGCCGACCGGTGGCCGGGGTCGCCCCCGGTCCGGGACTCGGCGGCGGCGGGTCGGTCCGGCAGGGCCCGCGAAGCGGCAAGGGTCGCCGGCTGCACCTGCGAAGAGGATGGCTGGTGCACCTCCACGGCGCCGCGTCGGCACCGGTGCTGACCGGCGACGGGCCGCTTGCGGCCGGGCTGTTCGGCTTCCGCGCCGACCGGGCCCGGCAACCGGACACGCTCGCCGTCACTCCCTGCCCGACGCCGCGGGCCAGCTGGTGGTTCACCGGGGCCGGGGCCGGCCTCGACCACTCCTCGGAAGCCGTGCTGTCGAACGTGGACGAGGGCCCCGCCGTGGTCGACCTCGAGGTGCTCGGGCCCGACGGCGTGGTCGACACGGTGAACACCCGCGGGATCACCATCGCCCCCGGGACCACCCAGCGCATCAAGCTCAGCGACATCGCGCCGCAGACCGACGACCTGGCCCTGGGCGTCCAGGCGAGCCGGGGCCGGGTGGTCGCGTCGGTCTCCGACCAGTTCGCGGCGCGGCCCGGCGGGCCCGTCGGCCAGGAGTGGCTGAACAGCACTGCCGGGCCGAGCCACGTGGTGCGGCTGGCCGGGCTGCCGGACGCCGCGTCGGCGCGGACCCTGATGATCGCGAACCCCGCCCAGCGCGAGGCCGTCGTCGAGGTGCAGGTCGCCGGCCGGGACGGTCAGTTCGTCCCCTCCGGGCTGGGCGAGCAGAGCGTCGCGCCGGGGGCGATCGGGACCGTTGAGCTGCCCAAGCAGATCGGCCGGAAGGAGGCGGTGGCCGTCCGGCTCCGGTCCGCGGTCAGGATCCTCGCCACCGTCCGCTCGGTGGCGGCCGGGGACACGACGTACGCCGCCCCCGTCGTACCGCTCCCGGGTCCGGCCGCGGCCCCGGTCGTCCCCGGGTCGCGCACCCGGGTGCAGCTCACGGCCGGGGCCGAGGCGGCCAAGGTGTCGGTGGCCGCGTACGACGACCGGGGCAAGCGGCTGGATGCCCAGCAGCTCCAGCTGCCCCCGACCGCGACACGAGCCTGGTCACCCAAGCGCGGAGCCGCCTACGTCGTGGTCACCCCGGTCTCGGGGCCGGTGTACGGCGCGGCGGTGTTCCAGGGCAAGGGTGTCTCGCTCGTGCCGCTGGAGCCGCTGCCGATCCGCTTCGTGCAGCCCGTGGTGGTCCCCGCGGTCCGCTGACCCCCCGGCCTCACTCGTCGGCGTCGTACCGGGGGTCGATCTCCTCGGGAGCCCGCCCGAGCAGCTCGGAGACCTGCTCGACGAGCACGGTCAGCACCATCGCGGTGAGCTCGGTCCGCCCCTCGGCGCGCAGCTCGATGGGCCTGCGGAACAGCACCAGGCGGGTGGGGGAGGTGCCCGAGCCGCGCACCAGGGTGGCCAGCGGGACCGTGTCGGCGTCCCAGTCGTCGGGCACCAGGGGGGTCTCCTCGACCGCGAACTCGACCAGCCCGAGCTCCGCGTGCCACCGCTCCTCCAGGTCCTGCACGACGCCGAGCACGATGGCGTCGAACTCCGCCTTCGGGCTGCGGGTCCGGGGGACCCCGAAGGGCGAGACCGGACCGGGGAGGACGGACGGGCCGCGCTGCCCCCGCCCGCGCCGGTCGCGCCGCCGCCCGGTCCGCGGTCCGGCGGGCATGCCCTCGTGGTTCACACCGCGAGCCTAGTCGTGAGCGGTGCGGCGAAGAGGTACCGTCTGCCTCGTGAGTCCTGCCCGTCGCTGTTCGCGCACCGCCTGCGCGCGGCCCGCCGTGGCGACCTTGACCTACGTGTACTCCGACCAGACCGCGGTGCTCGGCCCGCTGGCCACGTTCGCCGAGCCGCACGCCTACGACCTCTGTGAGGCGCACAGCGAGCGGCTCAGCGCCCCGCGCGGCTGGGAGATCCTGCGGCTGGCGCCGGACCCGGACGCGCTGGGACCGTCGACCGACGACCTGCTCGCGCTGGCCGACGCGGTGCGCGAGGCCGCGCGTCCCGCTCCTGCCCCGGAGGGGGCCGCGCAGGCGGTCGGGCTGGCGCAGGAGACCGGCCGTGAGGTGGGCCGGCGCGGGCACCTGCGGGTGCTCCGCTCTCCCGACGCCTGACCGGCCACGGGAGCCGTCCGCACCGTCCGCGAGCCGGTAGTGTTCGGCCCATGTCGAGCACCAGGGACCCGGGGAACCTCGCGGCCGTCTTCAAGGCGTACGACGTGCGGGGTCTGGTGCCTCAGCAGATCGACGAGGACCTGGCGCGCGCGGTCGGTGCGGCCTTCGTCGAGGTGACCGGAGCCGCCGGCACCGGGGTGGTCGTCGGCCACGACATGCGGCCGTCCTCGCCGGGCCTCGCCCGCGCGTTCGCGGACGGTGCGGCGGCGGCCAGTGCCGACGTGACCCTGATCGGCCTGGCGTCGACCGACGAGCTGTACTTCGCCTCCGGCCGGCTCGGGCTGCCCGGCGCGATGTTCACCGCGAGCCACAACCCGGCGCAGTACAACGGCATCAAGATGTGCCGCGCGCACGCGGTTCCGGTGGGCCTGGACACCGGGTTGCGCGAGGTCCGTGACCTCGTCGCCGACCACGTCCAGGCGACCGCGGGACCGGCAGGTGCCGGAGTCGTGCACGAGGTCGACGTGCTGGAGGACTACGCAGCCCACCTGCACGCCCTGGCCCCGGTCCGCGGCCGCCGCCTGCGGGTAGTGGTCGACGCGGGGAACGGGATGGCCGGGCTCACCGCCCCGGCCGTGCTCGGCACGCTGGAGCTCGAGGTCGTCCCGCTGTACTACGACCTCGACGGCACCTTCCCGAACCACGAGGCCAACCCGATCGATCCCGCGAACCTGCGGGACCTGCAGGACCGGGTGCGGGCGACCGGCGCGGACATCGGGCTCGCCTTCGACGGGGACGCGGACCGCTGCTTCCTCGTCGACGAGCGCGGGGAGGTCGTCAGCCCCTCGGTGCTCACCGCGCTCATCGCGGCGCGTGAGCTGCGCAAGCAGCCCGGGGCGACCGTGATCCACAACCTGATCACCTCCCGGGCCGTGCCCGAGATCGTCACCGAGCTCGGCGGCACCCCGGTGCGCACCCGGGTGGGGCACTCGTTCATCAAGGCCACGATGGCGGAGACCGACGCGATCTTCGGCGGCGAGCACTCCGGGCACTTCTACTTCCGCGACTTCTGGCGGGCGGACTCCGGCATGCTCGCCGCCCTGCACGCGCTTGCCGCGCTGGCGGAGGACGACCGGCCCCTGTCCGGGCTGCTGGCGGGGTACTCCCGGTTCGTGGCGTCGGGGGAGATCAACTCGACCGTCGACGACCAAGAGTCGGTCCTCACCCGCCTCGAGAAGCAGTACGTCGACCGGCCCGGTGTCACGATCGACCACCTCGACGGGCTCACCGTCACGCACGCCGACTGGTGGTTCAATGTCCGGGCCTCGAACACCGAGCCGCTGCTGCGCCTCAACGCGGAGGCGGCCGACGAGGCCACCATGTCGCAGCTGCGCGACGAAGTGCTTGCCACGATCAGGAGTGAGTCATGAACCTCGACCCGGCACTGCTGGAGATCATCGTCTGCCCCGACTGCCGTGGTGCGCTGGCGGTCGACGACGCGGCCTCGGAGCTGGTCTGCACCAAGTGCGGGCTGGCGTACCCGGTCCGCGACGACATCCCCGTGCTGCTCGTCGACGAGGCCCGCGCCCCCGAGCGTCCCTGATGGCCGAGGTGTTCGACGACGCCCGGCTGGACGACGAGGCGGCGCTCGCCACCGCCGACGAGGTGCTCCGGGCGCTCGCAGAGGCGGGCTCGCGGGTGCGGCGCGAGGCGGGGGCGGCCGAGGAGGCGATCGCCGCGGCGGTCGGGGAGGCGGACGGCGAGGCGCGGCCCCGGGCCATCGTCGCCGCGGGGCCGGACTCGCGGCTGCTGCGGGCGGTCCTGGAGCCCTCGTGCCCGGTGCCGTTCGTGGCCTGGCCCGGACCCGGCCTGCCCGGCTGGGCCGGCAGCCTGGACCTCGTCGTCGTCCTGGCGCCGGAGGGCAGCGACACCGGGTCCGCCTCCGCGGTTGCGGAGGCGGTGCGGCGCGGGTGCCAGCTCGTGGTGGCGTGCCCCCCGTCCTCGCTGGTTGCCGACCACGCCGCGGGACGGCACAGCACCGTGCTCCCGACCGCGTCCGGCGACCAGCTGGCGACCGCGGTCGTGATGCTGGAGTTCCTGGACCGGCTGGACCTCGCCCCGGCGACCGACCCGGAGGCGGTCGCGCAGGCGCTCGACGAAGTCGCGATCTCGTGCTCGCCGTTCCGCGACCTCTCGGTCAACCCGGCGAAGATGCTGGCGATCGCCCTCGGCGACTCCACGCCGTTGATCTGGGGCGGCTCGGTCCTGGCGGCGCGCGCCGCGCGACGGATCGCCGAGTCGATGCGCCGCTCCAGTGGCCGCGCCGCCCTCGCCGCCGACGCCGAGCACCTGTTGCCGGTGATCTCGGCGGCCAAGGCGCCGGACGTGTTCGCGGACCCCTTCGCGGACGCGGGGGAGGGTGACCTGCGCCCCGTGCTGGTGGTGCTCGACGACGGTTCGTCGGAGGCTCCCGTCCGGGAGCAGCGTGGCCGGCTGCTGGCGGCGGCCCAGGAGCGCCGGATCCGGGTGGAGACGGTGTCCGCGGAGAACGGCAACGAGGTCGCGCGCTACGCCTCGCTGCTCGCCACCGGCACCTACGCCGCGGCGTACCTGGGTGTCGGGCTGGCGCATCCCCGCTGAGTCCCGTTGAGTCCCGCGGGGACCGGAGACCCGACAGACCCACGACGAGGAGCGAACGCACCGATGGCGACCGAAGGCGGCACCAAGGCGGTCCTGGCGGCCCTGCTGGCCAACACCGGCATCGCGGTGCTGAAGTTCCTGGCCTGGCTGCTGACCGGAGCGTCGTCGATGCTCGCGGAGGCGATCCACTCCGTCGCCGACTCCGGGAACCAGGGGCTGCTGCTGCTGGGCGGCAAGCGCTCCCGTCGCGAGGCCACGCCCGAGCACCCCTTCGGCTACGGCCGGGAGCGCTACGTCTACTCGTTCCTGGTCTCGATCGTGCTGTTCTCGGTGGGCGGCCTGTTCGCGCTCTACGAGGCCTACTCCAAGTACCACGAGGTGCACGCCGGCCACCCGGACGAGCTGCTCACCAGCCGCTGGTGGTGGGTCCCGATCGTGGTGCTGCTCGGCGCCATGCTGATGGAGGGCTACTCCCTGCGCACCGCCGTCGGTGAGTCCAACCCGGTCCGCGGCGGTGTCGGCTGGTGGCAGTTCATCCGGCGCGCCAAGTCGCCCGAGCTCCCGGTGATCCTGCTGGAGGACTTCGCCGCCCTGATCGGCCTGGTCCTGGCCCTCCTCGGGGTCGGGCTGTCGAAGCTGACCGACAACGGCTACTTCGACGTGGCCGGTACGGCGGGCATCGGGCTGTTGCTGGTGGCGGTCGCGGTGGTCCTCGCGGTCGAGACCAAGAGCCTGCTGGTCGGGGAGGCGGCGAGCCTCGCGGCGCAGCGGCGGATCCGGGCGGCGGTCGAGGGCACCGCGGGGATCGAGCGGATCATCCACATGAAGACCCTCCACCTCGGTCCGGACGAGCTCCTGGTGGGGATCAAGGTCGGGGTCGCGGCGGAGTCCTCGGCGGCGGACGTGGCGGCCGTCATCGACGCCGCCGAGCGGGCGGTCCGCGCGACCGAGCCGATCGCCCGGGTGATCTACGTCGAGCCCGACATCTACCTCCGTGACCACGTGCCGGACCCGCGACCCGAGCCGCCCACCGCCGTGGGCCACTGACCGGACGGGCCCTGCGCCGGGGGCCGGGGGCCGGCCGGATCCGCTCGCCCCGCGAACGCCCCCGTGCCCCGGTACGCTGTGGTTGTTGACGTCGATTAGCTGAGGACTTACATGGACTTCAAGGTTGCTGACCTGAGCCTGGCCGACTACGGCCGGACGGAGATCGAGCTGGCCGAGCACGAGATGCCCGGGCTGATGGCCATGCGTGAGCGGTACGGGGCCGACAAGCCGCTGGCCGGCGCCCGGATCGCGGGGTCGCTGCACATGACGATCCAGACCGCGGTGCTGATCGAGACGCTCACCGCGCTCGGCGCCGAGGTGCGCTGGGCGTCGTGCAACATCTTCTCCACCCAGGACCACGCGGCCGCCGCGGTCGTCGTCGGGAGGGACGGCACTCCCGACGACCCGCAGGGCGTGCCGGTGTTCGCCTGGAAGGGCGAGTCGCTGGAGGAGTACTGGTGGTGCACCCAGCAGATCCTCGACTGGCCCGAGGGCCGGTTCGCGAACATGATCCTCGACGACGGCGGCGACGCGACCCTCCTCGTGCACCTCGGGGTGCAGGCCGAGAAGAGCGGGAAGGCCCCCGCCGTGGAGTCGGCCAAGAGCGCCGAGCAGCGGGTGATCTTCCAGGTGCTCAACGAGTCGCTCGCCCGGAACGGCAACCGCTGGACGGCGATCGCGAACGAGATCAAGGGTGTCACCGAGGAGACCACCACCGGGGTGCACCGGCTCTACGACATGATGAAGGAGGGGTCCCTGCTCTTCCCCGGCATCAACGTCAACGACTCGGTCACCAAGTCGAAGTTCGACAACAAGTACGGCTGCCGGCACTCGCTGATCGACGGGATCAACCGGGCCACCGACGTGCTGATCGGCGGCAAGGTCGCGGTCGTGTGCGGCTACGGCGACGTGGGGAAGGGCTGCGCGGAGTCGCTGCGCGGCCAGGGCGCCCGGGTGATCGTCACCGAGATCGACCCGATCTGCGCGCTCCAGGCGGCCATGGACGGCTACCAGGTCTCCACCCTCGAGGAGGTGCTGTCCGACGCCGACATCGTGATCACCTCCACCGGCAACAAGGACGTCGTCACCGTCGACCAGATGAGCCGGATGAAGCACCAGGCGATCGTCGCCAACATCGGGCACTTCGACAACGAGATCGACATGGCCGGGCTGGAGAGCTACCCCGGGGCCACCCGCAAGAACGTCAAGCCGCAGGTCGACGTGTGGACCTTCCCCGACCGGGACGGGGTCGCGGGCACCTCCGTGATCATCCTGTCGGAGGGCCGGCTGATGAACCTCGGCAACGCGACCGGCCACCCGTCGTTCGTGATGTCGAACTCGTTCACCAACCAGGTGCTCGCGCAGATCGAGATCTTCACCAAGTCCGAGGAGTACCCGGTCGGCGTCTACACGCTGCCCAAGCACCTCGACGAGGAGGTGGCCCGGCTGCACCTGGCCGCGCTCGGGGTCTCGCTGACCACGCTCAGCGACGACCAGGCGTCGTACCTGGGCGTGCCGGTGGGCGGCCCGTACAAGTCGGAGCACTACCGCTACTGACCGGCGGGCTGCCGGATCGGAGAGTGGGACGGTGTCGACCATGGAGAACAACAACCGCGGAAAGGTGCTCGTCGTCGACGACGACGCCGCACTCGCGGAGATGCTCACGATCGTGCTGCGCAACGAGGGTTTCGACTCGCGGGTGTGCGCCACGGGAGAGCGCGCCATGTCCGAGTTCCACGACTACCGGCCCGACCTGGTCCTGCTCGACCTGATGCTGCCCGGCAAGGACGGCATCGACGTGTGCAGGGAGATCCGGGCGGAGTCGGGCGTGCCGATCGTGATGCTGACCGCGAAGAGCGACACCGTCGACGTGGTCGTCGGCCTGGAGTCCGGGGCCGACGACTACGTCGTCAAGCCGTTCAAGCCCAAGGAGCTGGTGGCCCGCCTGCGGGCCAGGGTACGGCGGTTCGAGGACGCCGGCCCCGAGACCCTGACGATCGGCGACCTGGCCATCGACGTGGCCGGGCACCAGGTCACCCGCGGCGGTGAGCCGATCTCGCTGACCCCGCTCGAGTTCGACCTGCTGGTCTGCCTGGCGCGCAAGCCGTGGCAGGTGTTCACGCGGGAGGTCCTGCTCGAGCAGGTCTGGGGCTACCGGCACGCCGCCGACACCCGGTTGGTCAACGTGCACGTGCAGCGCCTCCGCTCGAAGGTCGAGCACGACCCCGAGAACCCCGAGATCGTGCTCACGGTCCGCGGGGTCGGCTACAAGGCCGGAACGTCCTAGGCCGTCCGGCCATGTCCCCCGACTCGCCGATCCGCCGGGCCGCGACCGTCTGGCGACGCTCCATCCAGGCCCGCGTCGTGATCAGCACGCTGCTGCTGTCGGCCGTCGTGGTGACCCTGGTCGGCATGGTGCTGATGCGCCAGATCACGGACGGACTGGTGGCCGCCAAGACGGAGGCGGCGGTGGCCGAGGCCACCCGGGGCACGCTCGACGCGCAGAACCGGCTCTCGGGTGCCAGCGGCACCGACTTCGACTCCAGCACCCAGCTCACCCAGCTCGCCTCCAGCATCGTCGCCCGAGGCACCGTGCAGGGGTACGACGTGGTGCTCACCGGGCCCATCGCGGGATCCAGCCAGGCCGTCGCCGCGGGGAGCGGCACCCTCAACACCCCCGGGGTCCAGAGCGACAGCGTCCCCGAGCGCCTCCGCAGCGTCGTCGAGCGCGGCAGCCGGGTCGGCACGTCCTGGACCTACGCCCGCATCCACTACGAGAGCTCCACCGGGCGGCCGTCCGTGCCCGGTGTGGTGACCGGCTCCCAGCTGACACTGCCTGCCGACGGCGGCACCTACACGCTGTACTACCTGTTCCCGATGACCGAGCAGGAGAACACGCTCTCCTTGGTGCGCCGGGCCCTGCTCACCGCCGGCGTGCTGCTGCTCCTGCTGGTGGGTGGGCTGACCTGGCTGGTCACGCGCCAGGTGGTCACCCCGGTGCGGCTCGCCCGACGGGTGGCGGAGCGGCTGGCGTCCGGGCGCCTCGAGGAGCGGATGCACGTGCGTGGCGACGACGACATCGCCCGCCTCGGCACGTCCTTCAACCAGATGGCGGCCAGCCTGCAGAAGCAGATCCGCCAGCTCGAGGAGCTCTCCCGCGTGCAGCGCCGGTTCGTCTCCGACGTGTCCCACGAGCTGCGCACGCCGCTGACCACCGTCCGGATGGCCGGCGACGTGCTGCACGACGCCCGCGACCGGTTCGACGCGCCCACCGCCCGCGCGGCCGAGCTGCTCCAGAAGGAGCTCGACCGGTTCGAGCTGCTGCTCACCGACCTCCTGGAGATCAGCCGGTTCGACGCCGGGGCCGCCGCGCTCGACCTCGAGGACGTGAACGTGGTCGACGTCGCCCGCAGGGTCGTCGAGACCACCCGGGCCCTGGCGGAGCGGCGCGGCACCCGGGTCGTGGTGCGCCCTGGGCGGCGGCCGTGCATCGCCGAGGTCGACGTGCGCCGCGTCGAGCGGATCATCCGCAACCTGGTCACCAACGCCATCGACTACGCCGATGGCAAGGACGTCGTGGTCCTCGTCGACGCCAACGACGACACCACCGCGCTTGCGGTGCGGGACCACGGGGTCGGGCTCAAGCAGGGCGAGGCCGCGATGGTGTTCAACCGGTTCTGGCGTGCGGACCCCGCCCGGGCCCGGACCACGGGGGGCACCGGCCTCGGGCTGGCGATCTCCCTCGAGGACGCGCACCTCCACGGGGGCTGGCTGCAGGCGTGGGGGGCGCCGGGTGACGGCGCCCAGTTCCGGCTCACGCTGCCGCGGCGCGCCGGCGACCGCATCTCGCGCAGCCCGCTGCCGTTGGTGCCCGACGACGCCGCCACCGGCCGGGTGGGCGGCGGCTACGCGCGTGTCGACGACCGCAAGGCGGGGGCGTCGTGAGGCCACGTACGACCGCCCTGCTGCTCGCCCTGGTGCTGCTGGTCGCCGGGGGGTGCGCGAGCCTGCCGAGCTCCGGCCCGGTGCAGGCCGGCCCGGCGCAGCAGGAGGCCACCGACCAGGGAGCCCTCGACTTCACCCCCGGCGGCCCGACCCCGGGAGCGACGCCGGGGGAGATCGTCGACAACTTCCTGGTGGCGATGACGGCGACCCCGTTGAACACCTCCGTGGCCCGGCAGTACCTCACCGACGAGAGCAGCCGAAGCTGGGTACCCGAGAAGGCCACGGTCATCTTCGGGCGCCGGGACATCACCGCGGCGAAGCACAACATCAACCTGCGGCTGCGGGACACCGTCCAGCTGGACGGCCGAGGCGCGTGGCTGGGGGACCCGACCCACGGGAAGGGGGTCACCTGGCACCTCCACCTGGTCCGTGAGCGCGGCGAGTGGCGGATCAGCCATCCCCCGGACGCCCTGGTGATCCCGCGCACCCACTTCGACGCCCGGTTCACCCAGTACTTCCTGTACTTCTTCGACAAGTCCAGCCAGGTCCTCGTCCCCGAGCCGGTCTACGTCCCCCGTGGGGCCCAGGCCCCGACGTTGCTGGTCTCGGGTCTGCTCCGCGGCCCGGACCGCAGCCTGCTGGGGGTCGAACGCAGCTACATCCCCGCGCGCACCAGGCTCAACGACCTCTCGGTCCCGGTGACCCGGGACGGGACCGCCGAGGTCCCGCTCAGCAACGACGTCCTCGACCTCGACGACAGCCAGCTCAACCTGGCCTTCGCCCAGCTGGCCTGGACCCTGGGACAGATACCCGGGGTGGAGCGGCTGCGGGTGACGGTCGACGGCAGCCCTCTCGACCTGCCGGGCGAGGGCTCCGACGTGAAGGTCGACACGTGGTCGGAGTACGACCCCGCCGTGGCCTGGGCGTCGCAGTCCCTGTTCGGCCTCCGCCACGGGCGGGTGGTCTCGGTGCTCGACGGCCAGGAGCATCGCACCTCCGGCGTGCTCGGCACGCGGAACCTGGGAGTGCGCTCGATCGGCCTCGACCTGCCGGCGGAGAACGTCGCCGCGGTCACCCGGGACGGCAGGCGGGTCCTGGTGGCGCCCCGCAACCGGGCGCCCGGCACCGTGCCCGCGGCCTCGGACGCCCGCACCGTCTACACCGGCCACGACCTGCTTCGCCCGGGGTACGACCTGTACGGCCAGCTGTGGCTGCTGGACCGCACCCCGGCCGGGGCGCGTGTCGTCGTGGCCCGCAAGGGGGTGCCGACCGTGTTCGACGCCCCGGGCGTCACCGGGGCGGACGTGCGGGCGATGAGGATCTCGCGCGACGGCACCCGGCTGGTCGTCCAGGTCCACGGTCACGGCGGCGACGAGGTGAGCATCTCCCGCGTCCAGCGCCGCCCGGACGGCTCGGTGCGGGGCATCGAGCCGGCGCAGTCGTTGAACCTGGGCCAGCCCGTGCGGCCCCAGGTGGGCGACCTGGCCTGGCGCTCGCCGGGCAGCGTCGCTCTGCTCGTCAGCTCGACGATCGAGGCGGCCCAGGTGGTGGTGGTCAAGGTGGACGGCTCGTCGACGCTCGGCGACTCCGCGACCGACGCCGAGCTCTTCCGTGGCCGGGCGACCGGGCTGGTCACCTCGCCGACGCTCGGGTCGCCGCTCTACGTGACCACGGCGTCCGGCAACCTGTTCGCGCTCGCCGCCACCGGCCGGTGGACCGGGTCCGGGATCGACCGCGGGCTGGGTGCGCCGACGTTCGTCGGTTGAGGGCGGCCCGATCGCGTCCACCGTCGCGCCCGGGCCCCGCGGTCCACAACCGGCCGGCCGGTGGTCGCCACCGGAGCGCGGCCGGGTGGATGCTCGCCCTCGTGTGGGATGCCTGGCGGGACCTCTTCCTCGGGTCCTCCTGCGTGGCGTGTGGCCTTCCGGGACGGCCGCTGTGCGCCGGGTGCGGCCGGACGCTGCCCCGCGGTGGTCGCGAGGCGTGGCCGGTCCCGACCCCCGACGGGCTGGCGCTGCCGATGGCAGCCGGGTCGTACGACGGGATCCTCAAGGCGCTCGTCAACGGTCACAAGGAGCAGCAGCTGTTCGCGCTCGCGGGACCGTTGGGCAACGTCCTGGCCTCGGTGCTGGCCGACCTGCACGGCCGGCTCGGGCCGGGCGGTCCGCTGGGGCTGGTTCCCGTTCCGTCTAGACCGGCGGTCGTGCGGCGGCGCGGGCACGACCCGATGCTGCGGGTGGCCCGGCGTGCCGCGGGCCGGCTGCGCAGCCAGGGCACCCCGGCCCGGGTGCACCGGCTGCTGGTCCCCCGCGGGGCGGTGCGGGACCAGGCCGCCCTGAGCGCGCAGGAGCGCGCGGAGAACCTCGCCGGCAGCCTGCGCTGCCGTCCGGGCCGGCCGGCGCCGGGCGGCCCCCTCGTCGTGGTCGACGACGTGCTCACCACGGGATCGACCGCCCGCGAGGCCCAACGAGCCCTCGAGGCTGCCGGGCTGACCGTCGAAGGAGTGGCGGTCGTGGCGGCGACCAGACGTCGCAATGTGCCCGAATCGTGCCCCTCCCTACCGGTTTCGAGACCGGGGGGCTAGCGTCTCTACATGGAGTCCGTCCGGGTCCGTGGTTGCGCCGCCGGTCTCTGGCCCAGCCAGGGGATTCGTCGGCAAGCCGATGCCAGTCGCAGGCGAAACGGTCCACGTAAGGACCCGCACCGGGGGTCACCCTCCGTGGACCCCTCGAGGGTCCGCGGGTCCTGGTCCCCGTGCGGGATCCGATCACGGTGCGGCTTAGAGGTAAGTCCTGCCCCCCGTCCGCTGCCGGATGCGGCGTACCCGGGGGAGAAGGCCACTAGTGGCAGAGAAGCTGCGAGAGCCTCAGCAGGCGGTTGTGGGGTCGAAGACCAGGTCGGCCGGACGGACTCCAGCCACCCGGTGCCGCGGTCGCGGCCCGGGGCCCCCAGGGAAACGAATCACCCAAACAATCGGGAGGTTGTCGTGGACATCGTGCTCAAGAGTCGGCATTGCGAGCTGTCGGACCGGTTCCGCAGTCACGTCGAGGAGAAGCTCGCCCGATTGGAGAAGCACGACCATCGCGTCATCCGGGTCGAGGTCGAGGTCGACCGGGAGCGCAACCCCCGTCAGCAGGACCGCGCGGTCAAGGTCCAGCTCACCGCCGTCTCCAAGGGTCCGGTGGTGCGCGCCGAGGCGGCCGCGGAGGACAAGATGGCCGCGCTGGACGTCGCCATCGACCGGATGGCGGCCCAGATGCGCCGCGCGGCCGACCGGCGACGCGTGCACCGTGGCCGGCACACGCCGGTCTCCGTGGGACAGGCCCTCGCCGACGTCCAGCCGGACCTGAACGGCACCGCAGACACGGCCCCCGCCGCGGCGGACAAGGAGCGGCACATCGGCCCGATCACCGTCCTGGGGGACGGGCCGCTGGTGGTGCGGGAGAAGACCCACTCCGGCGTTCCGATGACCCTGGACCAGGCGCTCTACGAGATGGAGCTGGTCGGCCACGACTTCTTCCTGTTCGTCGACAAGGAGAGTGAGCGTCCCTCGGTGGTCTACCGGCGCCGGGGCTACGACTACGGCGTGATCTCGCTCGACGTGTCCTGAGCAGACGGCTTCGCCGGTATCTCTGGACGTTTACGCCCCACGGGTGGGAGGGCGTGTCATGATCTTCTCGTGGCAGTCCCTCAACAGCGCCCCACCGCCGGTGGTGAGCCCATCCGTGTCGCCGTCGTGGACGACCAAGAGCTCTTCCGGCGCGGCTTGACCATGCTCCTGGGCGTGGAGGAGGACATCGAGGTCGTCGGCGAGGCGGGAGACGGCGTCGCGGCCACCGAGCTGGCCGCGACCGCGGTCCCGGACGTGATCCTGATGGACGTGCGGATGCCCAAGCGCTCCGGGATCGAGGCGTGTGTCGCGATCAAGGAGGTCGCACCGACCGCCCGGATCATCATGCTCACGGTCAGCGACGAGGAGGCCGACCTGTACGACGCCGTCAAGAACGGCGCGTCCGGCTACCTGCTCAAGGACTCCTCCATCGACGAGGTCGCGCAGGCCATCCGGGTGGTCGCGGACGGGCAGTCGCTGATCAGTCCCTCGATGGCGATCAAGCTGCTCGACGAGTTCAAGCAGATGTCGCGCTCCGACCGCCAGCAGGTCCCCAGTCCCCGCCTGACCGACCGGGAGCTCGAGGTCCTCAAGCTGGTGGCCCAGGGCCTCAACAACCGCGAGATCGCCAAGCGGCTGTTCATCAGCGAGAACACCGTCAAGAACCACGTCCGCAACATCCTGGAGAAGCTGCAGCTGCACTCCCGGATGGAGGCCGTGATGTACGCCGTGCGCGAGAAGCTCCTCGACATCCCCTAAGCCCTAGCTGGGCCGGCCGCGCTCGCGTGGCCCGACAAGCGCGCCGGGCCGGACCAGTGCGAGAAAGTCGGTGGCGGTTGGCATGATGTCGGCCATGCCGCCGCTGTCGCTGTCGCGTGCCCAGGCCCGCCGTACCGCCCTGGTCGCCCAGGGGTTCCGCGACCCGCGGCACACCGTCCCCACGATGCGCACGTTCGCGCGCACCCTGTCGCGCACCGCGGTGCTCCAGATCGACTCGGTCAACGTGCTGGCGCGTGCCCACTACATGCCGCTGTTCTCCCGGATGGGCCCCTACGACCCCGGCCTGCTGCACCGGGCCGCGGAGCGGGCCCCGCGCCGGATCGTGGAGTACTGGGCGCACGTCGCGGCCTTCATGCCGGTGGGCCTGTGGCCGCACATGCGCCACCGGATGGAGCGCTACCGGGAGCGGGGGCATGCCTGGACCGGGCTGCCCGAGCGGCAGGAGCTGATCGCCTCGCTGACGGCGGAGATCGCGGAGCGGGGCCCGGCGACCGCCCGCGACCTCGACGACGGGCTCCCGCGCAAGAAGGAGCACTGGGGCTGGAACTGGTCGGAGAGCAAGAGGGTGCTCGAGTACCTCTTCCAGTCCGGTGAGCTGGCCATCGCGGGGCGCAACCCCCAGTTCGAGCGGCTCTACGACCTGCCGGAGCGGGTCGTCCCCCCGCAGCAGCTGCACGCGCCGACGCCGTCGCGCGAGGAGGCCGCGCGGGAGCTGGTCCGCCGTGCCGCGGTCGCCCACGGGGTCGGCACGGCCGGCTGCCTGCGCGACTACTTCCGGATGCCCCAGGGCCTGGCCGGTCCCGCGATCGCCGGGCTGGTGGAGGACGGCGAGCTGCTGCCGGTGCGCATCGAGGGCTGGGACCGGCAGGCCTACCTGCACCGGGACGCCACCGTCCCCCGCAAGGTGGCCGCCCGGGCCCTGCTCAGCCCGTTCGACCCGCTGGTCTGGGAGCGCGAGCGGACCGAGCGGCTGTTCGGGTTCCGCTACCGGATCGAGATCTACGTCCCCGCCCCGCAGCGGGTGCACGGCTACTACGTGCTGCCGTTCCTGCTCGGCGACCGGCTGGTCGGCCGGGTGGACCTCAAGGCCGACCGCAGGGCCGGGCGGCTGCAGGTGCTCGGGGCGTTCGCGGAACCGGATGCCCCGGGGGAGGCCGCCGCCGAGCTGGCGGCCGAGCTGCGGTCGCTCGCCGGCTGGCTCGGCCTGGACGCCGTCGACGTGGCCGGACGCGGTGACCTCGCCCCGGAGCTCGCGGTGGCGGTGAAGGAGGACGACCGTGGGTGAGGGACTGCTCGCGCTGCTGTTCGGCTGGATAGCAGCCGTGCACCCGCTGCTGATCTCCACGTCCACGCAGCCCCTCGAGACGCCCGTCCCGGCGGTTCACCGGCAGTTCCCCGTGGCCGGCCACGTCAGCTACGGGTCCGCCCACCACGACTACCCCGCGACGGACATCTGGGCCGCGTGCGGTCGCCGGGTGCGGTCCCCGGTCGACGGCGTGGTGCTGGCGGTCAACCGGGTGGACCGGTGGGACCCCGCCACCAACCTGGGCCGCAGCCGGGGCGGGAAGTTCGTCTCCATCAAGGGGCGCGACGGGGTCCGGTACTACGGCAGCCATCTCGCCGGGATCCGGAAGGGGGTCCGCGCCGGGGTGCGGGTGCGGGCCGGGCAGCGGATCGGCTGGGTGGGCAGGACCGGCAACGCCCGGCCCGTGGGCTGCCAGCTGCACTTCGGCCTGAGCCCGGTCTGCCGCGGCACGGGCCAGTGGTGGATCCGGCGCGGTGAGGTGAGCCCGTACCGCTTCCTGCGCAGCTGGCAGCGGGGCGGCAACCGGTCCCCCCGGCGCGCGGTCGCCGCCTGGGGACGCACGCACGGGTGCCCGCACCGGCCCACCGTCGACCCGTAGCGCGCGCGAAACCGGGTAGGCTGTGTCCTTTGTGTGCTCGGTAGCATGAAGCCGACACCGAACTGGCCTCGGCGCCCCCGGCCCGACCCACCATTCGCGAACACAGGAGTCAACGCTCGTGCCTGCCATCTTCGACAAGATCCTCCGCATCGGCGAGGGCAAGATCCTTCGGCAGCTGGAGGCGATCGCGCGAGCGGTGAACGCGATCGAGGACGACTTCGCGGCGATGAGCGACGAGGAGCTCCAGGGCCAGACCGCGGACTTCAAGAAGCGGCTGGAGAACGGCGAGAGCCTCGACGACCTGATGCCGGAGGCCTTCGCGACCGTGCGCGAGGCGGCGAAGCGCGTGCTGGGCCAACGCCACTACGACGTCCAGGTCATGGGCGGCGCCGCGCTGCACCTGGGCAACATCGCCGAGATGAAGACCGGTGAGGGCAAGACCCTGGTCTCCACGCTGCCCGCCTACCTCAACGCGCTCACCGGCAACGGCGTGCACATCGTCACGGTCAACGACTACCTCGCGAAGTACCAGTCCGAGTGGATGGGCCGCGTGCACCACTTCCTCGGCCTGACCACCGACGTGATCCTGGCCGACATGCGCCCCGACCAGCGCCGCGTCGCCTACGCCGCGGACATCACCTACGGCACCAACAACGAGTTCGGCTTCGACTACCTGCGCGACAACATGGCCAACTCCCTCGACGAGTGCGTGCAGCGCGGTCACCACTTCGTGATCGTCGACGAGATCGACTCCATCCTGATCGACGAGGCCCGGACCCCGCTGATCATCTCCGGCCCCACCCAGGACGAGGTGCGCTGGTACTCCGAGTTCGCCGGCCTCGCCCGCAGCCTCGTCAAGGACGAGGACTACGAGGTCGACGAGAAGAAGCGCACGATCTCCGTCCTCGAGCCGGGCATCACCAAGGTCGAGGACTACCTCGGCATCGACAACCTCTACGACTCGGTCAACACGCCGCTGATCTCGTTCATGAACAACGCGATCAAGGCCAAGGAGCTGTTCCGCAACGACAAGGAGTACGTCGTCCTCAACGGCGAGGTCCTGATCGTCGACGAGCACACCGGGCGGATGCTGGCCGGCCGCCGCTACAACGAGGGCCTGCACCAGGCGATCGAGGCCAAGGAGGGCGTGGAGATCCGCGAGGAGTACCAGACCCTCGCGACGATCACCCTGCAGAACTACTTCCGGCTCTACGAGAAGCTCTCCGGCATGACCGGCACCGCCATGACCGAGGCGTCCGAGTTCGACAAGATCTACAAGCTCGGCGTCGTGCCGATCCCCACCAACATGCCGCTGATCCGGATGGACCAGGGCGACCTGGTGTACCGGACCGAGGAGGCGAAGTACAACGCGGTCGCGGACGACATCGCCGAGCGGCACGCCAAGGGCCAGCCGGTTCTGGTCGGCACCGTGTCGGTGGAGAAGTCCGAGCACCTCTCCGCGCTGCTCAAGCGGCGCGGGATCCCGCACTCGGTGCTGAACGCCAAGCAGCACGCGGACGAGGCGAAGATCGTCGCGATGGCCGGGCACCGGGGTGCCGTCACCGTGGCGACCAACATGGCCGGTCGCGGCACCGACATCATGCTCGGCGGCTCGGTGGAGTTCCTCGCCGACATGGAGCTGCGCAAGCAGGGGCTCGACCCGGTGGACCACCCCGACGAGTACGAAGCCGGCTGGCCGCAGATGGTGGAGCGGATCAAGACCCAGGTCGCGGCGGAGCACGAGGAGGTCAAGGAGGCCGGCGGCCTCTACGTGGTCGGCACCGAGCGGCACGAGTCCCGTCGCATCGACAACCAGCTGCGCGGCCGCTCCGGTCGCCAGGGGGACCCGGGCGAGTCCCGGTTCTACCTGTCGCTGCAGGACGAGCTGATGCGGCTGTTCAAGTCCGACTGGGTCGACTGGGTGCTGACCACGCTCAAGGTGCCCGACGACGTCCCGATCGAGAACAAGCGGGTCACCGGCGCCATCGCGTCCGCGCAGGCCCAGGTCGAGGCGCAGAACTTCGACTCCCGCAAGAACGTCCTCAAGTACGACGACGTGATGAACCGGCAGCGTGAGGTCATCTACTCGGAGCGCCGTGCCGTGCTCGAGGGTGCCGACCTGCACGTGCAGGTGCGCAGCATGATCGACGACGTGGTCGAGGGCTACGTCACCGCCGCGACGGCCGGCTTCCCCGAGGAGTGGGACCTCGATGCGCTCTGGGCGGCGCTCAAGCAGCTCTACCCGATCTCGCTGCGCCTGCAGGACGTCGAGGAGGAGGCCGGCGGCCGGGACGGGCTGACCCGCGAGCAGCTCATCGAGGACGTCAAGGCGGACGCGCAGGCGTCGTACGACGCCCGGGAGCAGGAGTTCGGCGACGAGGTGATGCGCGAGCTCGAGCGCCGCGTGGTGCTGTCCGTGCTGGACCGCAAGTGGCGCGAGCACCTCTACGAGATGGACTACCTGCGCGAGGGCATCGGTCTGCGGGCCTACTCGCAGCGGGACCCGCTCGTGGAGTACCAGCGCGAGGGCTTCGACATGTTCAGCGTGATGATGGACGCGATCAAGGAGGAGTCCGTCGGCTACCTGTTCAACCTGGAGGTGCAGGTCGAGGAGGAGCCGCAGGCCGACGAGGGTGCCGAGTTCGGGCCCGCCGTGGCCCAGGCGGCTGCGGCCGACGGCGAGGCCCCGCAGATCCTCGCGAAGGGGCTCGAGCGTCCCAGCCAGCCGCAGCACCTGTCCTACTCCGCCCCGACGGAGGCGGGCGAGGCCGAGGTGAGCGGGAACCCCGCCACGGTCGCGACCGACGACCCGTACGCCGGCGCGAGCCGGAACGCGGACTGCCCCTGCGGATCGGGCAAGAAGTACAAGAAGTGCCACGGTGCCCCCGGGGGACCGACCGGCCTCACCACCCGTGTCAACGGCTAGGTCGGCGGCTCACCCCATCTGAAGGGCGGTGCAGGTCCAGCGGCCCTCGCGGCGCTCGAGGCGCACGGCGAGCGCCCGGGACCGCTGGCCGTGCCGGACGTGCACGCTGACCTCGGCGCACTGGGTCGAGGGCCGGCAGACGTGCACGCTGCGCACCTGGGCGCGGACGGTCCGCCTGCGCTGGGGCGCGGGCGCGGTGCGCGCCAGGATCCGGACCCGGCGGCTGAGGTCGTGGTAGACCCGCGCCGAGGTGCAGCGCAGCAGCTGCGCGACCGGACGGTCGCCGCCGACCACCTCCACCACGGCCTGGGCGAACGTGGCCGCCCAGGCGTTGACGTCGTCGGCACCGGAACCGCCGCCGTCGACCACGCGTAGGTCCGGCGTGGGCGGGGTCGCCGGGCGCCGGCCGACCTCGAGCGCCAGCGTGCCCTGGACCGAGGCGGTGGGGACGTCCTCCGGCTCGACGCGGGCCCGCCCCGGCGGCGCCAGGTGGGTGACCGATGCCCAGGGGCTGCTGGGGGCGGGGGGACGCCGGACCGGGACGCGAGGCGGGACGTGGTTCACGGTTGTTCCTTTCCGATGCGGTCGCGGCGAGGCACGACCAGGCGGGTGCCGGGGAAGATCAGGTCCGGGTGGTCACCGACGACGGCGGCGTTCGCGCGGAGCAGGCGTCGCCAGCGGGTCGCCACCTCGGACGGGTCGGCGTCCGCGGGCAGCAGGCCCGCGGCGATCGTCCACAACGAGTCCCCGGCCCGCACCGTGACGGTGCGTGGTGCCGGCCGGCGCCCGGGGAGGCCGCCGAGCGGTCGGTCGGGCAGCGCCAGGCCGCGGATCCCCGCCGGGCCGCCCCGGCCGGCCCCGGACACCGGCCCGGCCAGGGAGTCGGCCGGGAGATCGGCCGGGAGATCGGCCGGGAGATCGGCCAGCGGGTCGGCCTGCGCGGGCACCACGAGAGCGGTGGTGACGGTGAGCCCGAGAGCCGCGAGCACGGTGCGGCGCACCAGCCGGGGAGCCGGCCCCGGCAGCGGCCGCGCCGGGGGCCGGCCGGGACGGGAGCGGGCGACCCCGAGGACCAGGCCGAGCGTGCAGGCCGTGGTTGCGCCCGCCAGCCAGACCCAGCAACCGACCAGCGCGGCCGCGCAGAGCCCGACGAGCAGCTCCGCGAAGGGCAGGGCCGCCAGACCGGCCGACCCGTGCGCGCGCAGCGTCTGCGTCACCGGCGCCAGCGCCGCCACCCCAACCCGGCCGACCACGACGGTGACGAGCGCGGTGAGTGCCAGCAGCAGGCCGGCGCGGACCACGACGACACCGGTCGGGGGCCGCAACTCCATCTGTGATCCTTACGTTTGCTTTCGTTTGAGTTATTTAGGCGCGGTTAGATGTCGTAGTCAAGAGTTTGTCCCCGGCCCTGTTGACAGCGCCGGCGACAGCGGTGAGCGTCGGGGGATGCGCTGGGAGGAGAGGCTGCTCGCGTTGTTCGACGACCTCGAGCAGCAGGCCGAAGGACTCGCGCTGGCCGAGCGCGACGCCGAGGTCGCCGAGCTGACCCGCGCCGAGTACGCGCAGGTCGACCTGATGGCGCGCCTGCACGCCTCGGTGTCCCGCGAGGTGACCTTCGGGGTCGCGGGGGCCGACCCGGTGTCCGGACGGCTGTGCCGCGTCGGCAGCGACTGGTGCCTGGTGCGGGCCGGGCGTCAGGAGTGGGTGCTGCGGGTTGCCGCACTCACCCAGGCGGGCGGGCTCTCGGAGCGCGCCCTGGGCGAGGAGGCCCGGGGCCTCGGCGCCCGGCTCGGGTTCGGTTCCGCCCTGCGGGGACTCGCCCAGGCGGGTGCCGCGGTGGTCGTGCACCGCGCGGACGGCGGGACCTGCACCGGTCTGCTGGGGCGGGTCGGCGCCGACTTCGTCGAGGTCCGGGTGGTCGGGCGCGACCCGGGCCCCGAGCGGGCGCACGAGCCGGTGCTGACGCCGTTCGGGTGGATCGCCGCGGTGCGCAGCACCTAGCCGGCTCGACTCGGCTCGGCTCAGCTCAGCTCAGCTCTGCGTCCTGTCCGGAGTGCGCCGTCTCGGCGTCGACCTGGTCGTACATCCGCTTGATGAAGGCCTCCAGCTCGACGGTCTCCACCCGCCACTGGCCCCGACCGCCGATCTTGATCGCGCGCAGGTCGCCGCGGCGGACCAGCGCGTAGACCTGGGCGGTCGAGGTCGCGAGGATCTCGGCCACGTCCGCCAGGGTGAGGAAGCGGGGCTCCGGCATACCCCCAACTATGCCAGCGTTTGCCGACGTTCCGGGACGGTCACCGTCATTTGGCTGTGGATGACGCAGGGTTGACCGGCGGCGGGATCGAGCATGATAGGGACCATGACGGCCGGAACCGACTCGCGCCCCGCCCCCGTGTCCGCCCCTGCCTCACCCGAGGCCACCCGGCACCGGTCCCGAGCCTGGCGAGATCCGCGGCTGGTGGTCGGGGTCGGCCTGGTGGCGCTCTCGGTGCTCCTGGGCGCCCGGCTGCTCGGCGGCGCCCACGCCACGGTGGGGGTGTGGGCCGCCCGGTCGACGTTGCACGCCGGGCAGCGGCTGCGGCCGGCCGACCTGGTGCGCACGGAGGTGCGCTTCGACAACCGGGCCGACGCCGACCGGTACCTGTCCGCCGGCGCACCCATCACGCCCGGCACGCTGCTCGCCCGGGACGTCGGTGCGGGGGAGCTGCTGCCACGGGCAGCGGTGTCGGGACGGCGGGCGGGGCCGCTCACCGAGGTCCCGCTGGCGGTGCCGGCCGAGTCGGTGCCGACCACGGTCCGGGTCGGCTCGGTCGTGGACGTGTGGGTGACCCCCGACCCCGGGACCGACGGGTCGTCCGCGCGCACCACGGCGAAGGCGATGCTGGTGTTCGACGACGTCGCCGTGGTGGCCACGCCGCGAAGCGGCACCGCGCTGGGGCCCAGTGCCAGCCGCCAGGTGATCGTCGGCGTGGACGGCGCGCAGCAGGCCCGCCTGCCCGAGGCGCTCGCCCGCGTCGCCGGCGGCACCGTGCTGCTGACCCGGCAGCACTGAGACCTGGGCAGGGGGAGTGATGTCCGAACGTGTTCCGGTGCTGGTGGCCGCCGCCGGCGCGCCGTGGGAGACCGATGCCCTCGAGCAGCTCACCCGGGGCGGGCCGGCGGTGGTGCTGCACAAGCGGTGTGTCGACCTGCCCGACCTGCTGGCCACCGCAGGCACCGGTCTGGCCGGGGTCGCGGTCGTGGCGTCCGCGCTGCCGGGGCTCGACGCGGACAGTCTGGCGGCGATGCGGCGGGCCGGGCTGACGACCGTGCTGGTGGCCGACCCGGACGAGCAGGCGGCCGACGGCGAGCGGCTGCGCCGGCTTGGGGCGGACCGGGTGGTGCGGGCCGACGAGCTGGGGCGGTTGTGCGAGATCATCGGGTCGACGGCGGGGGCCGCGCCCGCGCCGGTGCAGGCCACGCCCGCGGCCGGACCGCCCGCCCCGGGCGGTCCGGGCAGGCTGACCGCGGTGTGGGGGCCCGCCGGCGCGCCGGGCCGGACCACGGTGGCCGTCGGGCTGGCCGCCGAGCTCGCCGCGCGCGGCACCTCGACGATGCTGGTCGACGCCGACCCCTACGCCGGGGCGGTGGCCCAGCACCTGGGCGTCCTCGACGAGGTGTCCGGGCTGCTCGCGGCCGCGCGGTCGGCCAACGTGGGACAGCTGGACGCGGCCCGGCTGGCGGGGCTGGCGCGTCGGGTGGGGGACCTACGCGTGCTCACCGGACTGCCGAGGGCCGACCGGTGGGTCGAGGTGCGGCCGGTCGCCTTCGAGGACCTCCTGGACGTGGCCACCGGCCTGGTGGAGCACGTGGTGGTCGACGTGGGTTTCAGCCTCGAGCACGAACCGGCCGAGCCGTTCGGGGGTGCCGCACCGGCACGCAACCAGATGACCGTCGCGGCGGTCCGGCGCGCCGACGAGGTCCTCGTCGTCGGCGCCGCCGACCCGGTCGGACTGGCCCGGCTGGCGCGCGGCCTGGTGGAGGTGCACGAGCTCGTGCCGGACACCGACCTGCGGGTGGTCGTCAACCGGGCCCGGCCGTCCCTCGGCTGGGGCCCCAAGCAGGTCCACGGCATGGTGGAGGGGTTCGTCGCCCCCGTGGGGATGCACTTCCTGCCGGAGGACCGCAGGGCCGTCGACCGCGCGCTGATGGCGGGCGTGTCCCTTGCGGAGAGCGGGGACTCGGACCTGGGCCGCGCGCTCGCCGACCTGGCGGACGGGGTCCTGGGCGAGACGCCGGGCACGGCACCGCGGCGCCGCGGGCGGCCGCGTGGGAGGCGCCGTCACGCTCCGAAGAGCAGGTAGAGCCCGGTGACCGTGTAGAACACCATCACCACCAGCAGCGGCAGCTGCCCGGTGAGCTGGTGACGCTTGGGCAGCAGCCGGATCGCCCGGTCGTGGGCAGCCACCACCCCGAGGACGTGCCCGGTGACCACCGCCAGCACCTTGACCACCGCCAGGAACGTGGGGTGGGCGGAGATCCAGTAGCTGACCTGCCAGTCCGCGGTCCCCAGGTAGTCGGCCCCGGTGCCGAGGGGGTCGCTCAGCTGCGTCAGGGTCTGCTGCCCGACCTCGACGAAGTAGCTGAGGTAGTGCGCGGCGACGTACCCGACCACGATGGGCACCACGGAGTGCGCGAACCGGGACGGCAGGCTCCACCGGCCCGTGCCCTCGTCGATACCGGTCGCCATCGTCGCGGCGCTGAACGTCACGCCGACCACCAGGCAGAAGACCAGCAGCGCCGCGGTGTTCACCAGCTCGGTGTCCAGGCTCGTCGTCTGGGTGAACTGCAGCCAGGCGGTGGAGTCCTTGAAGCTGTCGAAAGCGGTGCTGCCGAACAGCACGGAGACCACCGCCACCAGGCCGGGCCGGGCCGGCACCCCGTCGAGGTTGCCCAGCGGGCTGCGCAGCACCAGCCGCCCGTCGGCGCGGCGGCCGAAGACCGAGAGGTGGCCGACGAGCGTGGAGTACACCTCGAACGGGTCGGCCCGCTCGATCCAGCCGCTGCCGAAGACCGCAGCACCCACCACCACCACGGCGATGTAGACCGCGAACCAGAGCCGCACCGGGGAGAGGTAGGTGGAGTGTGGGTAGACCAGCTCCATCCACACGAACGCGAGCAGCCCGAACGCCGCGGGCCAGTGGCCGACCCACCGGGGCAGCGCCACCACGCCCTGCTCCGGGGCGCTGCCGGTGAGCCGGGTGAGGCCCAGGTGGATGGTGCGTGCCGGGTTCACCGCCCGGTAGAACGGCCCGAGCAGCAGCGAGGCCGGCACCAGGCCGACCCAGAGCAGCACGTAGACCACGCCGAACACCGGGTTCACCAGCAGGTCGGGTCCCGCGACGGCCGCCCAGACGACGTACAGGAAGAACACGAAGCCGAGGAGCCGGACGACCAGCGCCAGGCGAGGGCTGTCCACCGCGCGGGCCAGCCTGGCCGGCACCGGCCGCCCCTTGTGTGCGGCGTCGAAGCGGGGGGTGCGCCACGCCAGGGCGAGCACCAGGAACGACACCGCGAGGGCGACACCGGCCCCGGCCATGGCGTACGCGGCGGGGATCGGCAGGTCCTTGGCGCCGCCGATGCCGTGGGCGAAGACCATCTTTTCTCCTCCGAGGGTGCTGCCGGGGCGGCGAAAGGTCTGCTCTGTCAGAATCGCATGGGTACCCGAGTGGCAATCCAGCGGACCCCACAGGAAAGGATTCCGCATGACCGAGCGGCTCCGTCCGGACGACATGGCCTTCCTGGGCGCCGAGTCCGCGAGCACGCCGATGCACAACGCGACGCTCGAGGTCTTCGAGCCGCCCGCCGACGGCTTCGACTACGACCGGTTGCTGGCCCTGATCGCGGACCGGATCGCCTTCGTCCCGCGCTACCGGCAGCGGATCCGGACCGTCCCCGGGCGGTTCGCCAACCCGGTCTGGGTCGACGACGACGACTTCGACCTGACCTTCCACGTCCGGCGCTCCGCGCTGCCGCGCCCGGGGTCCATGCAGCAGCTGCGCGAGCTGGTGGCCCGGATCATGTCCCGCCGGCTGGACCGGAACCGTCCGCTGTGGGAGATGTACCTGATCGAGGGGGTCGAGGACGGCCGCTTCGCGATCCTGTCGAAGTCGCACCAGATCCTCGTCGACGGCGTCGCCACGATCGACCTGGGCCAGGTGATGCTCGACGTGCAGCCGCAGCCGGGCGAGACGGTCCACGACGACTGGCGCCCGGCACGGGAGCCCAGCCAGACCGCGTTGCTCGCGCGGGCCCTGTCCGAGTCCGTCCGTGACCCCCGGCTCGCCGCCTCGACGGTGCGCACGAACGCGGAGTGCGTGCTGCGGTCGGCGGGTGGCGTGGGTTCGCGCGCGCTCGACCTGGCGGGCTCGCTGTCCAGCCGGCGCGCCGCCCCCGACTCGCCGGTCAACGCGACCCTGTCCGAGCAGCGGCGGTTCGTCACCGTGAAGACCTCGCTCGAGGACTACCGCAAGGTGCGGCGGTTCCACGGCGGCACCGTCAACGACGTCATCCTGGCCACCATCACGGGCGCGATGCGCACCTGGCTGATGACTCGCGCCGAGTCGGTCCACGGCAGCAGGACGCTGCGGGCCATGGTCCCGATGAGCGTGATCGACAGCGAGCTGGAGCCGACCTCGCTCGGCAGCCAGGTCGCCGGGCACCTGCTCAGCCTGCCGATCGGGGAGTCGAGCCCCGTGGTGCGGCTGCACCAGGTCTCCTACGCGCTGAAGGCGCACAAGGAGGCCGGCCAGGCGGTCGCCGCCGACCGGATCGCCGGGGTGGCCGGCTTCGCCCCGACCACCTTCCACGCGCTGGGCTCGCGGGTCGCGGCCGCGCAGGCACGCCGCGGGTTCAACCTGGTGGTCACCAACGTTCCTGGGCCGCAGTTCCCGCTGTACGCCGCCGGGGCGCAGATGCTGGAGTCCTACCCCGTGCAGCCGCTGCTGCCGGGGCATGCGCTGGCGATCGGTGTCACGTCGTACGACGGGGGTGTGTACTTCGGGCTGAACGGTGACCGGGACGCGCTGCCGGACCTCGAGGTGCTCGGCCAGTGCGTCAGCGAGGCGCTGGAGGAGCTCGTCGACAGCGCCAGCGACAGCCGTCCACGGGCTCCGCGCGGGCGCAAGAAGACGGCGGCGAAGAAGTCCACGACGAAGAAGGCGGCGCGACGGTGAGCGGCACCCGGGTGTACGTCCCCAGCACGCTGACCCAGCTGCGGGACATCGTCGCGGCCGACGGGATCGGGCCCCCGCCGTTCCTCGCGCATGCCGTGACCGATGCCCTGCGCGCGGCCTACGCCGACGGTTCGGAGGAGGAGTGGGAGTACGCGGCCGCGGCCGCGGCCGCCCAGACCTCGCTCAGCCTGCTGGTCGAGGACGACCCGGCGCGACGGGTGGTTGTTGCGGTGGACGTGCCGTCGGCTCGGCCGCTCGAGGACGACGACCCCACCGCCGTCCGGGTCGACGACGTGGTGCCGTTCCGCCGGATCGCCGCGGTGCTGGTCGACACCCCCGACGCCGCCGACGACGTGGCCGCCGCGGTCGCCAGGCTCGCGGACGCCGGGGAGGGGGAGGCCGAGGCGGAGGCCGTGGTCGAGCGCTGTCTCGACCACGAGCTCGGCTGGTACGCCACCCAGGAGATCGGCGACCTGCTCGGCACCTGAACCGGTCTCAGGTGACTTGGGGGTAACCGTGCTCGTCTGACACGATCGGGCCATGGACGCCATCACGAACACCCCCGCTCCGGTCAACGAGCCGAACCTCAGCTACGCGCCGGGCAGCCCGGAGCGTGCCGCGCTCGAGCTCGAGCTGAAGCGGCAGGAGGACCGCCAGGTCGACCTCACCGCAACCATCGGTGGGAGCAAGAAGATGGGCGGCGGGGCGGAGACGGCAGTCGTCCAGCCGCATGACCACCAGCACGTGCTCGGCGTGCTCAAGAACGCCACCCAGGCGGACGCCAAGGCGGCCGTCGCCGCCGCCCAGGAGGCGGCGCCGGGCTGGCGCGCGCTCCCGCTCGACGACCGGGCGGCCATCTTGCTGAAGGCGGCCGACCTGCTCGCCGGGCCCTGGCGCCAGCGGCTGAACGCCGCCACGATGCTCGGCCAGTCGAAGACCGCGTTCCAGGCCGAGATCGACTCCGCGTGCGAGCTCATCGACTTCTGGCGGTTCAACGCCCACTTCGCCAAGCAGGTCGTCGCCGAGCAGCCGATGGCGAACTCGCGTGGCGTCTGGAACCGGACCGACCACCGCCCCCTGGAGGGCTTCGTCTACGCGATCACCCCGTTCAACTTCACCGCGATCTCCGGCAACCTGCCCACCGCACCGGCGCTGATGGGCAACACGGTGCTGTGGAAGCCGTCGCCGACCCAGCAGCTCGCCGCGCACCTGATCATGGAGCTGCTCGAGGAGGCCGGGATGCCTCCGGGCGTGATCAACATGCTCCCCGGGGACGGGCTCGACGTGTCCGCGGTCGCGCTGGCGCACCCGGACCTGGCGGGCATCCACTTCACCGGGTCCACCCCCACGTTCCAGCACCTGTGGTCCACGGTGGGCGAGAACATCGCGAAGTACCGCTCGTACCCGCGGATCGTCGGCGAGACCGGCGGGAAGGACTTCATCGTCGCGCACAAGTCGGCCGACCCCGACGTGCTGCGGGTAGCGATGCTGCGGGGCGCCTTCGAGTACCAGGGCCAGAAGTGCTCCGCCGCCTCGCGCGCCTACGTCTCCCGCTCGGTGTGGAAGAAGATGCGCGACGCGTTCGTCGCCGAGGTCGAGTCGATCAGCATGGGCGACGTCACCGACTTCTCGAACTTCATGGGTGCCGTGATCGACGACCGCGCGTTCGCCAAGAACAAGAAGGCGATCGCGCGCGCCAAGCGCTCCAAGACGCTCGAGGTCCTCGCCGGGGGCCAGGTCGACGACTCGGTGGGCTACTTCGTCCGACCCACCGTCGTCGAGGCCGAGGACCCGACGGACCAGATGTTCAGCACCGAGTACTTCGGCCCCGTCCTCGCGGTGCACGTGTTCGAGGACCGCGACTTCGAGAAGGTCGTGGCGCAGATGGAGTCGTTCGCGCCGTACGCCCTGACCGGCTCGATCATCGCCCAGGACCGCAACGTGGTCGCCTGGGCCGGCGAGCAGCTGCGGTTCGCGGCGGGCAACTTCTACGTCAACGACAAGCCCACCGGAGCGGTGGTCGGCCAGCAGCCGTTCGGCGGGGCCCGGGCGTCGGGCACCAACGACAAGGCGGGCTCGATGGCCAACCTGATGCGCTGGTCCTCGCCGCGGTCCATCAAGGAGACCTTCGACCCGCCCAAGGACTACCGCTACCCCTACATGGAACTCGACTGACCCGCTGACGGCCGGCGGTAGCGGAGCAGCACGGCGCCGTTGCCGAAGGTCCTGGTCTCGGCGAGCTCCAGCCGCGCCACGGTCCCGGACTCCGGGAACAGCGGCTTTCCCCGCCCGACCAGCACCGGGTGGACGTAGAGCCGGTACTCGTCGACCAGGTCGAGGCGCAGGAAGGCCGCGGCGAGGTCGGCGCCGCCGAGCGCCAGGTCCCCGCCGGGCTGCGCCTTGAGCGCCGCGATCGCCTCGGCGTCCACCTCCCGCGCGATGGTGGTGTTCCAGTCGGCCCGCTCCAGGGTCCGGGAGAACACGATCTTGGGCTTCTCGCGCCAGATGCCGGCGAACTCCACCATCGGCTCGGTGCTCGCCGGGTCGGCGTCGGCGGTCGGCCAGAAGCCGGCCATCAGCTCGTGGGTCACGCGCCCGTTCAGGAAGCCGCCCATCGCCGCGAGCTGCTCGTTGAAGTGCCGGTGCAGCTCGTCGTCGACCTGGTGCCAGCCGATGTCGCGGTCCGGTCCCTCGATGTAGCCGTCGACCGACACCGACATGAACAGCACGATCTTCCTCATCGTCGCCCCGGCCGCACGGTCGGGGACCCGGCGGGGGAGGCCGGGTTCGTGCCGGGGCGGCGCCCGGTCCTCAGCTGTCGCCGGCGAGCCACTCGCGCCCCACCCGCTCCTCGCTGTCCAGCGCCTCCCCGAGCAGGTTGCCCACCAGGGACTCGAGCTTGGCTCCGATCATCGGGATGTGCACCTTGATCTCGCCCGAGACGGTCTCGACCGTCACGCCGTCCGACTCGGCGAGGATGATCTCACCCTTCAGGTGCCCCGGCTTGCCGGGGATCAGCACCTCCAGGTGGGCGTGGGTCAGGTCCCGCCAGGACTCCGACTGCACGATCCGGATCTCGTCCCCGACGAACCTCTTCGCGAACGAGGGGATGCCGTGGGCCGGCTGGGTCTGGTCGACGGTGACGGACATCTCCTCGTCCGCACCGGTGGACTCGATGCTCACGTCGTAGCGCAGCGAGTGCATCGACCCGCAGACCCGCTCGCGGAAGTGCGGCTCGGCCAGCATCGCGCGGACCCGCTCGGGGTCGGCCGCGTAGCGGATCTCGTGGTGGAACCTCATCACCGCTCACCCGCCAGCCACGCGATCCCGGCCTTGTGCTCCTTGTCCATGCCCGCCTTGAAGAGGTCGGCCATCAGCGCCTCCAGCTTGCCCCCGACCAGTGGCACCTTCGCCCTGACCTCACCCTCGAAGGTCTCCACCGTCCCGGAGCCGTCCGCGGTGAGCGTCAGCCGGCCGTCGATCTCGGCGGGCTTGCCTGGTGTCCTCACGAACAGCGTGGCCCGGGTCCGGTCGGACCACTCCTCGGTCTGGACGGCCCGGGTGGTGTCGCCGGTGAATGCCTTGGCGAACGTCGGCACCCCCTGGGTGGGCTGGACCTGGTCGATGACCACCGTCATCTTGTCGTCGGAGGGTTCGATGCGGATGTCGCAGGACAGCACCCCCATCGCGTCGCAGCTCTTCTGCCGGAAGGCGGGGTCCGCCAGCATCGCGTAGACGTCGGCCGGGTCGGCGTCGTAGCCGATCTCGTGTCGGATCTTCATGGCGCTCATCATGACGTATGCCCCCAGGCGTGGCTACGCTCGCAGGTGTGACCTCCGACAGCCGCTCCGCATCCTCCGCCTCCTCCGCGTCCTCCTCCACACCGTTGGCCGGTGAGTGGGGCGGTGCCGACGTCCAGTTCGGTGAGCAGGGCGCGCGGCTCACCTACGGCAGCTACCTGCAGCTCGAGCGGCTGTTGTCCTCGCAGCGCCTCGAGTCAGACCCGGAAGCGCACGACGAGCTGCTGTTCATCACCATCCACCAGGTCTACGAGCTGTGGTTCAAACAGCTGCTCCACGAGGCGACCACCGCCCGGGACGTGCTGCTCGAGGCCGACGGCGACGGTCCGGAGCCGGGCAACCGGATCTGGCTGGCCCAGCATCTGCTGCAGCGCATGCACGTCATCGAGCGGGTGCTCGTCCAGCAGGTCGACGTGCTCGAGACGATGACGCCGCAGGACTTCCTGCAGTTCCGGCAGACGCTGGCTCCGGCCAGCGGGTTCCAGTCGGTGCAGTACCGCGAGCTCGAGTTCCTCTCCGGCGCGAAGGACCCGTCGTTCGTGGACCGGTTCAAGGGGCTGACCGAGGACGAGCGGGCGCGGCTGCGCCGACGCCTGGCGGAGCCGACGCTGTGGGACGCGTTCCTGCGCGTGCTGGCGCGCCGCGGCCTCGACGTCAGCGACGACGAGGCGGTGACCGCGTCGGTACGGCGCGCCGCCCACGACCGCGCGTCGTACGCCGACATCTGGGCGCTCGCGGAGGCGCTGCTGCAGCACGACGAGCTGGCGGGGGCCTGGCGCGCCCGGCACGTGGTGATGGTCGAGCGGATGATCGGGACGAAGACCGGGACCGGGGGGTCCTCGGGCGCGAGCTACTTGCGGAGCCGGGTGGACCTGCAGTACTACCCGCTGCTCTGGGAGCTCCGTTCGGCGCTCTGACCGGACCGTGCGGCGAGCCCGTGTTGGATGCGCCCGGCACACGTTCTAGGGTCGGATCGACGGCACAACGGCGTGCTGTCCGAGATCGGTGGGTCCGTTCGCGGCTGCTGTCTCGTGAGCGGAGCGACGAGGGTTGATGCTGGGTGCGTACCACGCTGGAAGAGGCCAAGGACGACCTGATCGAGAAGGCCGCGGCGCTGGCCGCGGGTCGCAAGGGGGTGGGCGGTCCTCCGGCCGAGACCGCGCGTGGGCTGCTGCACTACTTCTACCGGCACGTGGCGGCCGAGGACATCACCGAGCGCAGCGGCGTCGACCTGTGCGGCGCGGCGCTGAGCCAGTACAAGCTCGCGACGTACCGCCCGCAGGGCACCGCCAACGTCCGCGTCTTCACCCCGACCGTCTCCGAGCACGGCTGGTCGGCGAACGGGCACAGCGTCGTGGAGGTGGTCACCGACGACATGCCGTTCCTGGTGGACTCGGTGACGATGCAGCTCACCGAGCAGGCTCGTGACGTGCACATGGTCGTGCACCCCCAGCTGCTGGTGCGCCGGGACATGGCCGGCGAGCTGCAGCAGGTGTTCACCGAGGAGGAGCGCTCCGGCTCCGACGCGGAGCAGGAGCACGACCTGTTCCGAGAGTCGTGGATGCACCTCGAGATCGACCGGGAGAGCAGCCCGGAGCGGCTCGCGGAGATCGAGCAGGCGCTCGGCAAGGTGCTGCTCGACGTCCGGGAGGCGGTCGAGGACTGGCAGAAGATGCGCGCCCAGGCCCTCGAGGTGGTCGCCGACCTCGAGAAGAACCCGCCGCCGCTGCCGGAGCACGAGGTCGAGGAGGGCAGGGCGCTGCTCAACTGGCTCGCCGACGACCACTTCACCTTCCTCGGCTACCGGGAGTACCACCTCGACGTCGACGGCGAGGACGACGTGCTGCGCGCGCTGCCCGGCACCGGCTACGGCATCCTCCGCGCCGACCAGGACATGTCCACCTCGTTCGGCAAGCTGCCCCCGCTGGTGCGGGCGAAGGCGCGCGAGAAGACCCTGCTGGTGCTCGCCAAGGCGAACTCGAAGGCCACCGTGCACCGGCCGGTCTACCTCGACTACATCGGGGTGAAGACGTTCGACGAGTCCGGTGAGGTGGTCGGCGAGCGCCGCTTCCTCGGGCTGTTCTCCTCCGCGGCCTACACGGAGTCGCTGACCCGGATCCCGGTGATCCGCGAGAAGGCGCAGCAGGTGCTCGACCGGGCGGGGTTCGCGCCGCTCAGCCACACCGGCAAGGCGCTGATGGACGTCCTCGAGACCTACCCCCGCGACGAGCTGTTCCAGACGCCGATCGACGAGCTGGTGCCCATCGCGGAAGCGGTGCTGCACACCCGCGAGCGCCGCCAGCTGCGGCTGTTCGTGCGGCGCGACACCTACGGCCGCTACCTGTCCTGCCTGGTCTACCTGCCCCGGGACCGGTACACCACGACGGTGCGTGAGCGCATCGCGCACATCCTGAAGACGCAGCTCGGCGGCGAGTCGCTGGAGTACACCGCCCGGGTGAGCGAGTCGATGCTGGCGCGCCTGCACTTCGTGGTGCGGCCGCCCAAGGGTGAGCTGATCAGCGAGTTCGACCAGGAGGACGTCGAGCGCCGGCTCGCGGAGGCCGCCCGGTCGTGGCGCGACGACCTGTCCACGGCGGTGCACGCGCAGTACGGCGAGGAGCACGGGGCGCGGCTGGCCCGGCAGTACACCAACGCGTTCCCGGAGGCCTACAAGGAGGACTACGCCCCGCGCACGGGTGCCGTGGACCTCGGGATGCTCGAGGACATCTCCGGCGAGGAGGGCATCGCGCTGTCCTTCTACCAGCCGATGGACGCCGGCCCGCACGAGGCGCGCCTGAAGGTCTTCCGGATCGGCGGACCGCTCTCGCTCAGCGAGGTGCTGCCCATCCTCGCCTCGATGGACGTGGAGGTGGTCGACGAGCGCCCCTACGCCCTGGACGGCCTGGAGCGGGAGTCCTACATCTACGACTTCGGGCTGCGCTACGGCGCGCTGCCGCCGAGCGCGGGCCGGGAGCTGTTCCAGGACACCGTGCGCGCGGTGTGGGACGGCTTCAACGAGACCGACGGGTTCAACGCGCTGGTGCTGGCGGCCGGCCTGACCTGGCGCCAGGCGTCGGTGCTGCGGGCCTACGCGAAGTACATGCGGCAGGGCGGCACGCCGTTCGCCCAGGACTACATCGAGGACGCCCTCAAGCAGAACGTCGACATCACCCGCTACCTGGTGGCCCTGTTCGAGGCGCGCTTCGACCCGGGCCGCAACGGGGACATCGCCCCCGACAGCGAGTCGCGGGTCGCGAAGCTGTCGGACCTCGAGGACCGGATCGGCCGGGCCCTGGACAACGTCGCGAGCCTCGACCACGACCGGATCCTGCGCTCGTACCTGACCGCGATCCGTGCCACCCAGCGCACCAACTACTACCAGCTCGCGGCCGACGACCGACCGAAGTCCTACATCTCGTTCAAGCTCCGGCCGGACGAGATCCCGGACCTGCCCGAGCCGCGGCCGAAGTTCGAGATCTTCGTCTACTCGCCGCGGGTCGAGGGCGTGCACCTGCGCTTCGGCGCGGTCGCCCGCGGAGGCCTGCGCTGGTCGGACCGACGCGACGACTTCCGCACCGAGGTGCTCGGCCTGGTCAAGGCGCAGATGGTCAAGAACGCCGTCATCGTGCCCGTGGGCGCCAAGGGCGGCTTCTTCTGCAAGCAGCTGCCCGACCCCGGGAACCGCGAGGCGTGGATGGCGGAGGGGGTCGCCTGCTACAAGACCTTCATCTCCGGCCTGCTCGACCTCACCGACAACCTCGCGGGGGACGCGACCGTCCCGCCGCAGCGGGTGGTCCGCCACGACGCGGACGACGCGTACCTCGTGGTCGCCGCGGACAAGGGCACCGCGACGTTCTCCGACATCGCCAACGGGGTGGCGAAGGACTACGGGTTCTGGCTCGGTGACGCGTTCGCGTCCGGCGGGTCGGTGGGCTACGACCACAAGGCGATGGGCATCACGGCCCGCGGCGCCTGGGAGTCGGTGCGCAGGCACTTCCGCGAGATGGGGGTGGACTGCCAGAACGAGGACTTCACCTGCGTCGGGATCGGGGACATGTCCGGAGACGTGTTCGGCAACGGAATGCTGCTCTCCGAGCACACCCGGCTGGTGGCGGCGTTCGACCACCGCGACATCTTCCTCGATCCGTCCCCGGACACCGCAGCGGCGTACGCCGAGCGCCGCAGGCTGTTCGACCTGCCCCGCTCGAGCTGGAAGGACTACGACACCAGCCTGATCTCCCAGGGCGGCGGGATCTACCCCCGGACGAAGAAGTCGATCCCGGTCAGCTCACAGGTCCGGGCGGCGCTCGGCCTCGAGGACGACGTGACCGCGATGACCCCGCAGCAGCTGATGCGGGCGATCCTGCTCGCCGAGGTCGACCTGCTCTGGAACGGTGGCATCGGCACCTACGTCAAGGCCGAGGCGGAGACCGACGCGGACGTCGGCGACAAGGCCAACGACCCGATCCGTGTCAACGGGGCGGACCTGCGCTGCCGCTGCGTCGGCGAGGGCGGCAACCTCGGTCTCACCCAGAAGGGACGCATCGAGTACGCCCGCAGCGGCGGCCGGATCAACACCGACTTCATCGACAACTCCGCCGGGGTGGACACCTCCGACCACGAGGTGAACATCAAGATCCTGCTCGACCAGGTGGTCGCCAACGGCGACCTGACCGGCAAGCAGCGCAACGACCTGCTCGCCTCGATGACCGAGGAGGTGGGCAGCCTGGTGCTGCGGGACAACTACGAGCAGAACCTCGCGCTGGCCTCGGCCGCGGCCCAGGCCGCGCCCCTGCTGCACGTCCACGAGGACTGGATCCGCCGGCTGGAGCGCGCCGGGCTGCTGGACCGCGGTCTGGAGTCGCTGCCGAGCCGCAAGGCGGTCGCCGAGCGGGTGGAGAAGCGCGAGGGGCTCAGCGTCCCCGAGCTCTCGGTGCTGCTGGCCTACACCAAGATCGTGCTCGCCGACGCGCTGCTGGAGTCCGACCTCCCCGACGACCCGTTCCTGCGCAACGACCTGTTCGGCTACTTCCCGACCAAGATGCGCCAGACCTACCGCGACCGGATGAGAACCCACCCGCTGCGCCGGGAGATCATCGTCACCCAGGCCGTGAACGACCTGGTCAACGGGGCCGGGATCACCTTCTTCCACCGGCTCTCGGACGAGACCGGCGCGTCCGCCGAGGAGCTGGTGCGGGCCAACTTCGTCGCCCGGGAGGTCTTCGGGTTCCGCGCGCTGAACGACGAGATCAACTCCTACGACAACAAGCTCGACGCGCTGATGCAGACCAGGATGCGCCTGGAGATGCGCACGCTGGTCGAGCGCGCCTCCCGCTGGTTCGTCAACAACCGGCGCTCGCCGCTGGACAGCGAGGCCACCGTCGACTTCTTCGGGGTGGTCGCCCAGCGGGTGATGACCGCGCTGCCCGAACTGCTCACCGGCCGCGAGCTCGACGGGTTCGAGACGCGGCGGGATGCGCTGGTCGCGAAGGGCGTGCCGGAGGACCTGGCGGTGCGGGTCGCGGTCCTGCCGCCGGCGTACGCCGCCCTGACGATCGTCGAGACGGCCACGCGTGACGAGCTCGACCCGCTCGAGGTCGCCCGGGTGCACTTCGCGCTGGGCGAGCGTCTCGGGCTCTCGGCGCTGGTGCCGCGGATCCTCTCGCTGCCGCGCGACGACCGCTGGCAGACGATGGCCCGCGCCGCGCTCCGCGACGACCTGCACACGGTGCACGCCCAGCTCACCGCGAAGGTGCTCGCCGAGACCTCCGCGGAGCAGCCGGCGCCGGTGCGGGTCGCGGACTGGGAGGAGCAGGACGAGGTCGTGGTCTCCCGCGCGGTCGGCACCCTCAACGAGATCTGCTCCGACGAGCACGCCGACCTGGCGCGGCTGTCCGTCGGTCTGCGGGTGGTGCGCACGATGCTCGCCACACCGTGACGGGGGCAGACGGTGCGCTCCGGGGCGCGGCGATCGAGGTCGTCGGCCTGTCCAAGGCCTACGGGGAGCTGATCGCGGTCGACGACGTCGGCTTCACCGTCGGGCACGGCGAGTTCTTCGGGATCCTCGGGCCGAACGGCGCCGGCAAGACGACCGCGCTGGAGCTGATCGAGGGGCTGCGTCGCCCGGACGCCGGCGAGGCACGGCTGCTCGGGGAGCGCAGCTGGCCCCGCAACCCGGCGCTGCTGCCCCGGATCGGGGTGCAGCTGCAGGCCTCCGCCTTCTTCGAGCGGCTCACCGCCCGGGAGCAGATCCACACCTTCGCGGCGCTGTACGACGTCCCGGCGCGGCAGGCCGACGACTGGCTGGAGCGGGTCGGTCTCACCGAGAAGTCCGACACCCGCACCGAGAAGCTGTCCGGCGGGCAGCTGCAGCGGCTGGCCATCGCCTGCGCCCTGGTGCACGGGCCCGAGGTGGTCTTCCTGGACGAGCCCACCGCGGCGCTCGACCCGCAAGCGCGCCGCAACCTGTGGGACCTGCTCCGCTCGCTGAACGAGGCCGGGCGGACGGTGGTGCTCACCACGCACTACATGGACGAGGCCGAGGCGCTGTGCGACCGGGTCGCGATCATGGACCACGGCCGGATCCTGCGCCTGGACACGCCCTCCGCGCTGGTGCGGGGGCTGGACGCCCCGGCCCGGATGTTCGTCGCCCCGCACCTGCTCACGGCCGCGCGCGGCCGCGAGCTCGACGGCGTCGAACGGGCCGAGGACGACGGCTCGGCGACCGTGCTCACCACCCGGGAGCCCGCGCGGGTGCTGGCCCGGCTCGCGGAGCTCGACGCGCTCGAGGGGCTGCAGGTGAAGGCGGCCACCCTCGAGGACGTGTTCCTCGCCGTCACCGGGCGGGAGTACCGCGCATGACCCGCGCACGCACCGGCGCGGGCTGGACGACGTTCCGGGCGATCGCCGCCGCGGTGCTCAAGGGTTTCCTCCGCGACCGGACCTCGGTGTTCTTCGCCGTGGTGTTCCCGCTGATGTTCCTGGTGCTGTTCGGCGGTGTGTTCAACTTCCAGTCCAGCCCGAAGATCGACCTGGTGCAGATCGGCTCCGTCCCCCTGCTGGACCACCTGCCGTCCGGGGCGCACCGAGCCTTCGAGGACACCTTCACGACCAGCCGGGCAACGAGCCGGACGGCGGCGTTGGCCGACGTGCGCAAGGGTGACGCCGACGTGGCGGTCGAGATGTCCGGCGACACGCTGGTGGCGCACTACACCCAGACGGACCCCACCAAGGCCGCCGTCACCCAGGGCACCCTGGCCGCGTTCGTGAACGGCGCCAACCTCGCCGCGTCCGGGCAGCCGCCGCGCTACTCCCTGCGCACCGAGCGGGTCGAGGACGAGTCGCTGAAGACGATCCAGTTCGTGACCCCCGGCCTGCTCGGCTGGGCGGTCGCGATGAGCGCCGCGTTCGGCGCGGCGGCCACCCTGCAGGGGTGGCGCAACAGCAAGCTGCTTCGCCGGCTGCAGCTGTCCCCGGCGCCGGCGGCGTCGGTGGTGGCAGCCCGGGTGGTGGTCACGGTGCTGATCGCGCTGGTGCAGATGGCGATCTTCGTCGGCCTCGGGATGGCGGCCTTCGGGCTGCAGCTCACCGGCTCCTGGTGGATGTCGGTCCCGCTGCTGGTGGCCGGCACCCTGGCGTTCATGGCCCTCGGCCTGCTGGCGGGCGCCCTGGCCAAGACCCAGGAGGGTGCGGTCAACCTGGCGAACTTCCTGGTGCTGCCGATGGCGTTCCTGAGCGGCTCGTTCTTCCCCCTGGACGGGGCGCCGGGGTGGCTGCAGGGCATCTCGCTGGCCCTCCCGCTGCGGCACCTCAACGACGGGATGCTCGACGTGATGGTGCGCGGTCAGCCCGCGTCGGCCGCGTTGGCCCCGATGGGCATCCTGCTCGGCTTCGCGGTCGTCGTGACGCTGGTCGCCGTACGCCTGTTTCGCTGGGACGCGGACTGACGTACGGCGACCAGCCTGGTCAGGCGCTGACCCGGTCCGCCTGGTGCTCCTCTTCGCCCGCGACCACCGGAGGCGTCTGGTCGGTCCTGGTGACCGAGAGGAAGACCACGAGCCCCAGGATCACCGCGAGGAAGAGCACGCTGGTGCCGGTCGTGCCCAGGCCGAGGCCGCCGTCCTTGCCCGGCTGGGCCATGCCGTCCCCGATCGAGGCGCCCAGCGGTCGGGTCAGGATGTAGGCGGCCCAGAACGCGAGCACCGCGTTCACCTTCAGCCCGAGGTGCGCGAAGGTGATCAGGCCGATCAGGGCGGCCACGATGCCGACGGTCGGCCAGTAGCCGACGCCCAGCTTCTCGTCGAAGAGGTCGCCGGCGGAGGTGCCGAGCGCGAAGGTGAACAGGATGGCCAACCAGTAGAACGTCTCGCGGCGCGTGGTGAAGATGGTGTGGATGGACAGGGTGCGTTCGCTGACGTACCACGCGACGAAGGTCGCCGCGAGCAGCGCGGCGAACAGGATCGTGGTGGTCTCGAGCGGCACCCCGAGGTCGTCGGCCAGCTTGTCGCTGACCAGGGTCCCGACGACGCTGATCAGCACCACGGAGAGCCAGTAGATGCCGGGGACGTAGCGCCGGGCCCGGAACTGGAAGACCAGGGCCACCGCCAGCAGGGCGGTCGTCAGGATCGCGGTGTTGTCCAGGCCGAAGCCGAGGGTCTCGTTCAGGTAGTCCGCGGCCGTCTCGCCGACCGTGGTGCACAGGATCTTGATCACCCAGAAGTAGAGGGTGACCTCGGGGACCTTGTTCAGCATCGTCCGCAGGGGCATGTTGGCCGAAGGGGCACGTGTCTCAGTCATTCTCCCAGGTTGGCGAGCCCCGCCTGCAAGGAACCTGAACGGCTCGGGCGCGGGGCAGGTCGAGCACGAACAGGCCGCGCTCGGTGCCTTCGACGCGGAGCTCCGCGCCGATCGAGCTCGCGAGCCGGCGAGCGAGGGCCAGACCGAGCCCGGAGCCCCCGTCCGCCGAGGTGAAGCCCGGGCGGAAGACGTCGTCGTGGTGCTCGGGGTCGACGCCGGCGCCGTCGTCCTCCACCCGCACCAGGACCCGGTGCGGCTCGGCCCGCACCGCCAGCGACACCACGGACCGGGCGTGCCGCACGGCGTTGTCGACCAGGGGCGCAAGCGCGGCGCACACCACGGTCGCGGGGGCGGCGATCCGGAGGCCCTCGCCGACCGGTCGCACCTGCACCGACACGCCGTCCCTGCCGGGGGCGTGCTCCGCTGCGGTGCTGAGCACGTCGTGCGCCAGGCAGGCTCCGGCCTCCTCGTGGGTCGAGCGGGCGACCGCGAGCATCGTGCCGATCGACCGCTCCATCCGTTCGGTGGCCTCCACGATCGCCCCGAGCGCCACGTCCTGGCCGTCGGACCCGTCCCCGTCGGCCAGCGCGAGCTGCGCCTCGGTGCGGATCACCGCCAGCGGGGTGCGCAGCTCGTGGGCAACCTCGTCGGTCAGCCGGCGCTCGGCGTGCAGCGCCTGGCCGATCCGGTCCAGCATCCGGTCCAGGGTCTGCGCCAGCTCGGTCAGCTCGTCCCCGGCCGGGTCGAGGGCGAACCGGCCCGTGAGGTCGTGCTCCCGCCAGTCGTCGGCGCGTCGGGCCATCCGACGTACCTGGCGCAGCGCATAGCCGGACGCGGCCCACGCAGAGGCCGCCGCGGCGACCACCGCGACCCCGCCCAGCGCGAGCGAGAGCCAGAGCCCACGGCGCTCGGAGGACTCGTAGGGGCGCAGGTCCAGGGCGGCGACCACGACCGCGCCCACCCGTTGCGAGCCGGGCACCAGAACCGGCCGCGCGAGCACCCGGTACCTCCCGGCCACCACGTGGGTGCTGGTGGCGCGGCTCGCGGCCAGCCGGCTGACGGCGCCGCGCAGCACGGCGGGCGGCGGGCGACCGTCGGCCTGCCGGCCGGAGTCGTCGAAGACCCAGATGTCCCGGTCCAGCGAGTCCGCCGGCGGGTCCAGGACTCGGGCGTCGCCGCCGCGGAACACGACGGTCGCGGTCGCCGCGTCGGCTCGTCCGCGGAGCACGTGCGCCGACTCGGCCGTGGTCTGCCGGGCGAGCAGCAGCTGCAGCCCGACGGTGAGCATGCCGACCGCCAGCACCGCGGCGACGACCGTGGTGGAGACCAGCCGGGCGCGCAGGCTGCGGAGTCTCAGCGCCACACGTACCCGACTCCGCGCGCGGTCTCGATGGACCGGTCGGCCCCACCGAGCTCGGCGAGCTTCGTGCGCAGCCTGCGGATGTAGGAGTCCAGGGTGTTGTCGTGCACGACCGCGCCCATCGGCCAGCCCGCCGCCACGAGTGCGGGTCGCCGGACCACCTGGCCCGGGCTCGCGACCAGCTTGGCGAGCAGCCGGAACTCGGTCGGCGTGAGGGGGACCGCCCGGTCGCCCCGGGCGACCGCGTGCCGGGCCGGGTCGAGGCGTACGGCGTCGGGGGCGCCCGGATCCACCGACGACCTGCGGGCGAGCGCCCGCACCCGCACCAGCAGCTCGGCGAGCTCGAACGGCTTGGTGAGGTAGTCGTCGGCGCCGGACTCGAAGCCCGCCACCTTGTCGTGCAGCCCGTTGAGCGCCGTCAGGAAGAGCACCGGTGCCACCAGGCCGGCGGCCCGCAGGGCGAGGCACACGTCGCGTCCGTCGGAGTCCGGCAGCCCGATGTCGAGCACCACCACGTCCGGGCCGGTCGCGGGGACCACGCGCAGCGCCTCGGTGCCGTCGTGGGCGACGACCACCCGGTGGCCGTCGCTGGTCAACGCCCGCACCAGCACCGACCGCAGTGCCACGTCGTCCTCGCACACCGCCACGGTCAGCACGAGCTCAACGATAGCGGCGAGGATGAGGCACACTCGGGGGCATGAGCGAGCAGCCACTGACCCGGTTCGAGGCGTCCGTCCTCGAGCAGCTCGACGAGGACGCCCTGGTGGAGTCCCTGATCGAGCTGGTGCGGATCCCCAGCGTGGGCGGCAGCGACGCCGAGGTCGAGGTGCAGGAGCACATGGCCGAGGTGCTGCGCGGGCTCGACACCGACGTGGACCGGTGGGACATCGACCTCGACGAGCTGCGGGCCGACCCCTGGTACCCCGGTGACGAGGTGGAGCGCACGGCTGCCGTCGGCGTGGTCGGCACCACCGCCGGCGAGGGCTCGCCGGGCCTGGTGCTGTCCGGTCACGTCGACGTGGTCCCGCCCGGCGACTTCGAGACCTGGTTGGGCACGGACCCGTTCTCGGCCGAGATCCGCGAAGGCGGGCTCTACGGCCGGGGGGCCTGCGACATGAAGGCGGGGGTGGCGGCCAACCTCGCCGTGGTACGCACGCTGCGCGACGCCGGGATCCGGCTCGAGCGGCCGCTGGCCGTGCACTCCGTGGTGGGCGAGGAGGACGGCGGGCTCGGGGCGTTCGCGACGCTGCGCCGCGGCCACCGCGGGGACGCCGCGGTGATCACGGAGCCGACGTCGGCGAAGATGATCACCGCCACCGCGGGCGCGCTGACGTTCCGGATCGAGATCACCGGCAAGTCCGCGCACGGCTCGATGCGCAAGGAGGGTCAGAGCGCCTTCGAGTCGTTCCTCCCGGTGCACGCCGCCCTCGTCGAGCTGGAGCACGAGCGCAACAGCAGGATCGACCGCGAGTTCGTCGGCAGCGTCCCCTACGCGCTGTCGTTCGGCATCGTGCACGCGGGGGAGTGGTCGAGCAGCGTTCCGGACAAGCTGGTGGCCGAAGGGCGCTTCGGCGTGAAGATCGACGAGGACCCGCGGCTGGCCCGGACGGCCTTCGAGGACGCGGTGACCGAGGCCGCGATCAAGGACCCGTGGCTGCACGACAACCGCCCGGTCGTGACCTGGCCGGGCGGCCAGTTCGCCAGCGGCTGGCTCGACGACGACCACCCCCTGGTCGAGGAGACCAGCATGGCCGTGGCGGCGGCCGGGGGGGTCCGACCGTCCCAGACCTCCGGCGTCTACGGCAGCGACCTGCGGCTCTACACCGGCGTCGGTGGCGTGCCCTCGCTGCACTACGGTCCCGGCGACCTCCGGCTCGCGCACGCACCGCTGGAGAAGGTGGATCTCGACGAGCTGCTGCTGGTCACCCGGGCGCTGGTGGTGCTGTCCCTGCGCCGGTGCGGCGGGCACGCCTGAGGCCCCGGGTTACCGCGCGGTAGCCTCGGCTGCGTGGACGACGACATCTTCTTCGCGGGCGCGGCCGGCCAGGCGGCTGCGGTCCGGGACGGCACCCTCTCCTCGCGGGAGCTGGTGGCCGCGACCCTCGACCGGATCCGGGCGTACGACGGGCGGCTGAACGCCTTCACCGTGGTGATGGCCGCCGAGGCGCTCGCGGAGGCGGGCGAGCGGGACACCGCAACGGGGGAGCGCGGCCCGCTGCACGGGGTGCCGGTCGCGATCAAGGAGGAGGTGGACGTCGCCGGCCAGGTGACCACCTTCGGGGGCCGTGGCAACAGCCGCCCCGCGGCCAGGGACGCCGCGGTGGTGCGGCGGCTCCGGGAGGCCGGGGCGGTCGTCGTCGGCAAGACCAACATGCCGGAGTTCGGCCAGTGGCCGTTCACCGAGTCGGTGGCCCACGGCATCACCCGCAACCCGTGGGACACCAGCCGGTCGCCGGGCGGCTCGAGCGGCGGCACGGCGGCGGCGGTGGCCGCGGGGCTGGTGCCGGCGGGCATCGGCGGCGACGGCGGTGGGTCGATCCGGATCCCGTCGGCGTGCTGCGGGCTGTTCGGCCTGAAGCCGCAGCGCGGCCGGGTCACCATGGACCCGCACGCGCACGGCTGGTGGGCGCTGAGCACGACCGGCCCGCTGACCCGCACGGTGCGCGACAGCGCGGTCGTCTACGACGCGATCCGGGGCAGCCTGCCGACCGACCGGTTCCACGCCGACGAGCCGCCGACCTCCTTCGTGGCGGCGGTGGACGCGGCCGCGGGCGAGGTGCGGCCGTTGCGCGTCGGCTGGTCGACCAAGCCGGCGATCATCGGGCTGCGTCCCGACCCCGAGCACGTGGACGCCGTACGCCGCACCGCCGAGGCGCTCGCCGCGCTCGGCCACCACGTCGAGGAGACGGACCCCGGCTACCCCGACGCAACGGCGGCGTTCGTGCCCCAGTTCTTCGCGGGCGTGCGCACCGGGGTCGAGCTGGTGGAGCACCCCGAGCGGCTCGAGCGTCGCACCCGGGAGACCGCCCGGCTCGGGGCCTGGGTCACGCCCGCGGTCCGCGAGTGGGCGATCCGCCGGGGCGGTGCCGTCGCGGCCAGGGCGAACCGGGTCTTCGACCGCTTCGACGTGCTGCTCACGCCGACGATCACGCACCGGCCCCCGGAGGTCGGGGTCCTCGACGGCGTCGGCTCCCTGCGGGCGGCCCTGCTCGCGCAGCCGATGATCGCCTACACCGCGCTGTGGAACGTGACCGGCAACCCGGCCGCCTCGGTCCCGGCCGGCCTCGCCCGCGACGGGCTGCCGCTCGCCGTACAGCTGGTCGGCCGCCGGCACGACGAGACCACCCTGCTCACCCTGTCCGCGCAGCTCGAGCGGGAGCGGCCGTGGGCGCAGCTGCGGCCACCGCTGTGACGGGGCTGCTGCTGACCACCCCGCGGGCGTGGCTGCGCCGACACCTGCTCGCGCGGGTGGTGGACGTCCCGAGCCCGCTGCGGGGACGCACCGTGCTGGTCACCGGGGCCTCCTCGGGGATCGGCGAGGCGACCGCCGTGGCGGTCGCCCGGCGCGGCGGGGTGCCGCTCCTGGTGGCCCGCCGCGAGGCGGACCTGCGCCGGGTGGTGGGTCGTATCGACCACGACGGCGGTACGGCGTTCGCGTACCCCTGCGACCTGACCGACGGGCCCGCCGTGGACCGGCTGGTGGCCACCGTGCTGGCCGAGCACGGTGGCGTGGACATGCTGGTGAACAACGCCGGCCGGTCCATCCGCCGGTCGCTCGCGTTGTCCTACGACCGGATGCACGACTTCGAGCGGACGATGGCGATCAACTACTTCGCGCCGGTGCGGCTGATGCTCGGCCTGCTGCCGCAGATGGCCCAGCGCCGCTCCGGGCACGTGGTGAACATCCTGACCTGGGGCGTGCAGGTGAAGGCACCCAAGTTCGCCGCCTACATCGCCTCGAAGACCGCGCTGGACACGTTCAGCCGGATCGCCGGCCGCGAGTACTACGGCGAGGGGATCACCTTCACCAACGTCCGGATGTCCCTGGTCCGCACCGAGATGATCGGCCCGACCGACGCCTACCGGCGGGCTCCCGCGCTGACCCCGGAGCAGGCGGCGGCGAAGGTGGTCCGGGCCCTCGAGGACCGGCCGCTGACCGTGGGCACCCTCGCCGGCAACGTTGCCGAGGTGCTGAACCTGGTCGCGCCGCGGCTCTCCGACGCGCTGCACCACGCCGTCGCCCGCCGGGTGCCGGACTCGCCGGCGGCGGCCAAGCACCTCACGGCGCAGCGCGCGGCGCCCCCCGAGCGCACCGGCTGACGACACGCCCGACCCGTTGCGCGAAGTGGTCACGTCCGGCGCCACGGCCGCGGGGATGCGCGTGGTTCGTGACCACTCGCCGCCCCGCGCCGCGCGTGTCGCCGCTGGGTGTGGGTCAGCTGGCCCGCTTCCGCGCGGGTGCCTTCTTGGCGGTGCTCTTCTTGGCGGTGCGCTTCGTGGTGGTGCTCTTCTTGGTGCTGCCCTTCTTGCCCGGGCTCTTCTTGGCGCTGCCCTTCGGGGCCGACTTCTTCGCCGGGGCCCGCTCTGCCGCGGCCGCCTCCGACCCCGCCTCCTCCGCGGTTCCCCCGGACTCCCCGGACTCCCCGGACTCCGCGGTCTCCCCGGCCTCCTCGGTGTCCGCGCCGGCGCCCTCGCCGCGTGAGGTCTTCGCCGCGTCCACGCTGCGCTGCAGCGCGGCCAGCAGGTCCACGACCTCGCCGCCGGAGGGCTGCTCCTGTTCGACGTGGGTCACCTCGCCACCCTCGAGCTTGGCCTGCACCAGCGCCTCGACGGCCACCCGGTAGTCGTCCACGTAGTCGTCGGGGTCGTAGTCGCCCGCGAGCGTCTCGACCAGCATCCGCGCCATCTTGAGCTCCTGCGGCTTGACGTCGTTGCCGGCGTCGAGGCCCGCGAAGTCGGGCCGGCGGACCTCGTCGGGCCACAGCATCGTCTGCATCACGATCACGTCGTCGCGCACCCGCAGCACCGCGGTGGTCATCCGGGTCCGGATCGACACCGTCACCACCGCGACCCGGTCGGCCTCGACCAGCGCCTCGCGGAGCAGGGCGTAGGGCTTGGTGGCCGCCTTGTCCGGCTCGAGGTAGTAGGACTTCTCCAGCCACATCGGGTCGATCTGCTCGCGGGGCACGAACTTCTCGACGGAGATCTCCCGGCTGCTGTTGGCGGGCAGCTCGGCGAGGTCGTCGTCCTCGAGGACCACGATCTGTCCGTCGTCGGTCTCGTAGCCCTTGGCGATGTCGGCGTACGCGACCTCCTCGCCGTCGAGGCTGCAGACCCGCTGGTACCTGATCCGGCCACCGTCCTTGGCGTGCACCTGGCGGAAGGAGATGTCGTGGCTCTCGGTGGCGGCGTACAGCTTGATCGGCACGCTGACCAGGCCGAACGACACCGCGCCTTTCCAGATCGCACGCACGGGCGCTCCTCGGGGTCGACTCGTCACGGGAACCCGTCGGTACCCGTTTCATCGGTCAGGATGTACCCATGCGACCGATGCTGGCTAGTCGCGGGACGGTGGTCCCCACCGGGCCGGGGTGGGTGCACGAGGTGAAGTGGGACGGCATGCGCGTCCTCGTCGACGTCCACGACGGCCGGGTGGCGATCCACTCGCGCAACGAGAACGACGTGACCACCGGCTTTCCCGAGCTGCACGGGCTCGCGGACCTCGGCCGCGACGTGCTGCTCGACGGGGAGGTGGTGGCGTTCGCCGACGGGGTCCCCACGTTCGCGGCGCTGGCCGAGCGGATGCACGTGGCCGACGTACGCCGGGCCGCCGTGCTGGCGCGCCGCAACCCGGTGACGCTCCTGGCGTTCGACGTGCTGCGGCTCGACGGGGAGGACCTGACCGGGCGGCCGCTGCGCGAGCGCCGCGCGCTGCTCGACACGCTCGGCCTCGACGGGCCGAGCTGGCAGGCCCCGGCCTGGTACGACGACGGCGCGATGCTGCTGGAGGCGACCCGGGAGCAGGGGCTCGAGGGCGTGGTGTCGAAGAAGCTCGACTCGCGCTACCACCCCGGACGCCGTACGACGGACTGGTTGAAGTTCCCGCACCGGCACCGCTCGTCCTACGTGGTCGGCGGCTGGCGCCACGAGACCGGCAGCGGTGCGCGCCTCGGGGCGGTGCTGGTCGGCGAGCCCGGCCCCGAGGGGCTGCGGTTCCGGGGCCGGGTGGGCAGCGGTATCGCCGGCAAGGTGGGCCCGCGCCTCCTCGCGCTGCTGGAGCCGTTGCGCGCCCAGGAGTCGCCGTTCTGCGACGAGGTGCCCAGGGTGGATGCGCAGGGCACCGTGTGGGTACGCCCCGAGCTGGTCGTCGACGTGGCCGCGCTCGGGCTCACCCCAGCCGGCCGGCTGCGGCAGCCGAGCTACACCGGGGTCCGCCCGGACCTGAGTCCCGAGGAGCTGGGGGAGAGATGACGCAGCAGCGCAGCGAGGTGCGGGTCGAGGTGGCGGGCCGGGTGCTCACGATCAGCAGCCTCGAGAAGGTGATGTACCCCGACACGGGGACCACCAAGGGGGAGGTGCTGCACTACTACGCCCAGGTGGGGCCGGTGCTGCTGCCGCACCTCGCCGACCGCGCGGTCACCCGGATCCGCTGGCCCGACGGGACCGCGGCGAACCGGTTCTTCGAGAAGAACCTGCCGCCGGGTGCCCCGGACTGGCTGCGCTCGGTGACGGTGTCGTCCACCGGCTCCCGCGGCGGCGGCGACACCGTCACCTACCCCTTCGTCGACGACCTGGCCGCGCTGACCTACCTGGTCAACCTCGGGTCCCTCGAGCTGCACGTCCACCAGTGGCGGTTCGGCCGCAACAACCAGCCGCGGAACCCGGACCGGATGGTGATCGACCTCGACCCCGGCGAGCCGGCCGGCCTGCACGAGTGCTGCCGGGTGGCGCTGCTGGTGCGTGACCGGCTGCGCGAGGCGGGACTGGCCTGCGCGCCGGTGACCAGCGGCAGCAAGGGCCTGCATCTGTACGCCGCGCTGCCGGGCCGCAAGAACGCCGAGGAGGTGCGAGACCAGGCGCAGCAGGTGGCCAAGGAGCTCGCCGGCGAGCACGACCTGGTGGTGTGGAAGATGACCAAGGCGCTGCGCCCCGGCAAGGTGTTCCTCGACTGGAGCCAGAACACCGCCGCGAAGACCACGATCACCCCGTACTCCCTGCGCGGTCGCGGGACGCCGTACGTCGCGGCGCCCCGCACCTGGGCGGAGGTGGAGGCGGGCGCCGACGACGCGCGGGGGATCGGGCAGCTCACCCTGGCCGAGGTGCTCGACCGGGTGCAGGAGGACGGCGACGTGTTCGCGGAGCTGCTCGGCCGTTAAGCACAGAACCCGCCGTTCCCGAGAGACGGCGGGGCTCTGTTCACGCATCGGTCACTCAACCGGATCGATGTCAATGTTCCCCGCCTGCGCGGCCTGAAACATCAACGCCGGCACCAGAATCTGCGCCGGGTGATTTGTCCACAGCGTGGGTGACCTGGGACTTCCGCGGACCGCGCAGGTGGGCCAGACTGCGGCCCATTCATCGCACGACGACCGGCTGGAGCATCGGGGATGAGCCTGACCTTTGCCGACGCGCACGGCGACCTCATCGAGTCGCTCGACGCGCAGCTGCGGGCGGCGGTCCGCCGTGACGGCGTGGACCCGCAGCGGGACGCGGGCCTGGTCCGCCGGCTGGCCGAGCGAGTGGTGGCCGACCACGACCAGCGCAGCCTGACCGGTGCCGTCGCCCCCGTGACGGACCCGGGCACGGTGGTGGAGGAGCTGGTCGCCCGGGTGTCCGGGTTCGGCCCGCTGCAGCGCTACCTCGACGACCCGACGGTCGAGGAGGTGTGGATCAACGAGCCGAGCCGGGTCTTCGTGGCCCGCGCTGGGCAGCACGAGCTCACCTCGACGATCCTGACCGCCGCCCAGGTGCAGGAGCTGGTCGAGCGGATGCTCAAGTCCAGCGGCCGCCGGGTCGACCTCTCCCAGCCGTTCGTCGACGCGATGCTGCCCGAGGGGCACCGGCTGCACGTCGTGCTCGAGGGCATCTCCCGGGGGTTCTCCGCCGTCAACATCCGCAAGTTCGTGGTCCGCGCGAGCCAGCTCTCCGACCTGGTCGCGCTGGACAGCCTCTCCGAGCGGGCGGCGAGGTTCCTGGCCGCCTCGGTGCTGGCCGGGCTCAACATCGTGGTCGCCGGGGGGACGCAGGCGGGGAAGACTACCCTGCTGAACTGCCTCGCGGCCGCCATCCCGGGCGGGGACCGAGTGGTCTCGGTGGAGGAGGTGTTCGAGCTACGGTTCGCGCACCCGGACTGGGTGGCCATGCAGACCCGTCAGCAGGGACTGGAGGGCACCGGCGAGATCCGGTTGCGCGACCTGGTCAAGGAGAGCCTGCGGATGCGCCCGTCGCGGGTGATCGTCGGCGAGGTCCGCTCGGAGGAGTGCCTGGACCTGCTGCTGGCGCTGAACGCCGGCCTTCCGGGGATGGCGTCCCTGCACGCGAACAGCGCCCGGGAGGCGTTGGTGAAGATGTGCACGCTGCCGCTGCTGGCCGGGGAGAACATCTCGGCGCGGTTCGTGGTGCCCACCGTCGCCGCCTCAGTGGACCTGGTGGTGCACCTCGGGATCGACACCGACGGCGTCCGCCGGGTCGAGGAGATCGTGGCGGTGCCGGGTCGGGTGGAGAACGACACCATCGAGACCGAGCAGGTGTTCGTACGCCGGGACGGGCGGCTGGTGCGCGCCCAGGGCATGCCGCCCCGTGCCGACCGGTTCACCCGCTGCGGGGTCGACGTGCACGCGCTGCTGAACGGGGAGCGCTGAGGTGGGCGCCGTCGTCGGCCTGACCGCGGGACTGGGGCTGTTGCTGATCTGGCTGGCGGTGTCCTCGCCGCGGGTCGCGGCCCCGGTTGCGGCCCGCTCCGGGAGGCTTCGTGACCTGCTCGACCGGGCGGGCCTCGCGGGCACCTCGACGACCGGCGTGCTCGTGGTCTGCGGGGTCTGCGCGCTGGTCGCCTTCGTCGCGGTGCAGGTGCTCTCCCGCACCGCCCCGGTGGCGCTGGTCTTCGCGGTGCTGGCCGGCTACCTGCCGCTGGCGGCACTGGCCGGCCGCGCCCGCCGACGGCAGCGGGAGCTGGCCGAGGTGTGGCCGGAGGCGGTGGACAACCTGGCTTCCGCGGTCCGCGCCGGGCTGTCCCTGCCCGAGGCGCTCGCCCAGCTCGGGCAGCGCGGACCGGAGCCGCTGCGCGACCCGTTCGTGGCGTTCGCCTCCGACTACCTGGTGACCGGCCGGTTCGGCGAGTCCCTGGACCGGCTGAAGCTGCGGCTCTCGGACCCGGTCGGTGACCGGGTCGTCGAGGGCCTGCGCATCGCCCGCGAGGTGGGCGGCGGCGAGCTCGGTGGCCTGCTGCGGAACCTGTCCACCTACCTGCGCGAGGACGCCCGCACCCGCTCCGAGCTCGAGTCGCGGCAGGCCTGGACCGTCAACGGTGCCAGGCTGGCGGTCGCCGCACCGTGGCTCGTCCTGCTGATGCTCTGCTTCCAGCGCGAGGTGGTCGCGCGCTACGCGTCAGCCGCCGGGGTGGTGGTGCTGGTGGGGGGCGCGGTGCTCTGCTTCGTCGCCTACCGGTTGATGGTGCGGATCGGGAGGCTCCCGGCCGAGCGGAGGGTGCTCTCGTGAGCCTTTCCGGGTGGGGCGGCCTGCTGGGTGGCCTGTGCGGGCTCGGGCTCGTGCTGGTGGTGACCCGCGTCGCGACGCTGCGGCGGCCGAGGCTGGCGGTCCGGGTGCTGCCCTACGTGCGCGACCTGCCGCAGGTCGCCCTGCCACACGGCGCCCCCGGGCCGGAGGCCGGTTCCGCCGCCGGGTCGGCCGCCGGGGCGTTCCGGGCCGTGTTCGCGCCGGTGCTGGCCTCGGCCGCCGACGCGCTCGAGCGGGTGCTCGGCGGTTCGACCTCGGTCCGCCGGAGGCTCGAGCGGGCGAACCTCCCGATGACGGTGCGGGACTTCCGGGTCGAGCAGGTGCTCTGGGGGCTGGCCGGGTTCGGCGCGGCGGCGCTCGTCTCGCTGCTCGTCGCCCTGCGCTCACCGGGACGCACGGTGCCGCTGCTGGTGCTCTGCGCGGTGGTGTTCGTGCTCGGGGTGCTGCTCCGCGAGAACCGGCTCAGTGCCCAGGTGGCCGAGCGGGAACGCCGGATCCTGGCCGAGTTCCCGACCGTCGCGGAGCTGTTGGCGCTGTCCGTCGGGGCCGGGGAGGGTCCGGTCTCCGCGCTGGACCGGGTGGTGGCGCGCAGCCACGGCGAGCTCGCCCGCGACCTCGGCGACGTGCTCTCGCAGGTCCGCACCGGCACCCCGGTGGCGGCGGCGCTCGACGCGCTGGCGCGACGGTCCGGCCTCCCGGTGGTCGCGCGGTTCGCCGAGGGGATGGCGGTCGCGCTGGAGCGGGGCACCCCGCTCGCGGGTGTCCTGCACGCGCAGGCCGCCGATGTGCGTGAGGCCGGCCGCCGGGCGCTGATCGAGAGCGGTGCGCGCAAGGAGATCTTGATGATGGTCCCGGTGGTGTTCCTGGTGCTCCCGGTGACCGTCGTGTTCGCGTTCTGGCCCGGGGTGGTCGGCCTGCACCTGGTGACCCCGTGACCGCCGAGTCGTCCGAGAATCGAGGAGAGAGCTGATGAGAGTCCAGTTCGGCATCCACCTGGCCCTGGCGCGGGTCGCGGCCGCGGCCCGCCACCGCCGCACCGAGCGCGGCGACGTACCCGGATGGGTGCTGATCACGGTGATGACCGCCGGCCTGGTGGCGGCGCTGTGGGCGATCGCCGGGCCGCAGCTGGCCGGGATGCTCCGGGACGCGTTGAACTCGGTGCGGGGTTGACCCGTGCCGGTCGCCCGGGGTCAGCGCGGGGTCAGCAAGGGGCCGCGGTGGTCGACTTCGTGCTGGTGCTCGTGGTGCTACTGCCGTTGTTCCTCGGCATCCTCCAGGTCGGGCTGGTGCTGCACGTGCGGAACACCCTCACCGCGGCGGCCTCCGAGGGCGCCCGGTACGCCGCCACCGTGGACCGTCCGGCCTCCGCGGGGGTCGCGCGGACCCGGCAGCAGATCGCGGGTGCGCTCGCGGCCAGGTTCGCGCGCGACATCACGGTGCATGCCGAGCGCGTCTCCGGTGCCCCGGGGCTGCGCGTCGACGTGGTGGCCGAGGTGCCCCCGCTGGGCCTGTGGGGTCCCGCGGTGCGGCTGCGCGTCTCGGGGCACGCCATCGAGGAGACCCCGCCGTGACGCGGGGCCGCGACGAGGCCGGCACCGCCCTGGTGGAGGTCACCTGGCTGTCGCTGCTGCTGCTCGTCCCGCTGGTCTACATCCTGCTGGCGGTCTTCGAGGTGCAGCGCTCGGCGTTCGCGGTCAGCGCCGCGAGCCGGGCGGCGGCGCGGGCCTACGCGATCGCACCGACGCAGGCGGACGGCGCCGCCCGGGCCCGGGCGGCGGCCGGCGTCGCCCTGGGCGACCAGGGGCTCGACCTCGACCGGGGCACCCTCGTGCTCGGGTGCGAGCCGGACCCGGGCGACTGCCTGTCGCCGGGGTCGCTCATCCACGTCGACGTGCGCTACCCGGTCGCGCTGCCGCTGCTGCCCTCCGCGCTCGGCGCGAACACCCCGAGCATCCGGGTGGAGGCGGAGCACACCGTGCCCTACGGCACGTTCCGGGAGCATCGGCAGTGAGGGGCGGCCCGGGTCGCCGGACCATGGGGCGGGACGAGGTCGGGCAGACCACGCTGCTGATCGTCGGGTTCGCGACCGTCGCCGCGATGCTCGTCGGGGTGGTCGTGGACGCCTCCGCGGCCTACCTGCGTCGGCAGGGGCTGGACTCGATCGCCGACGGCGCAGCACTCGCGGCCGCAGACGGGATCCAGGGGCGGCAGGTCTACGAGGGCGGCCTCGGCGAGCGTGCCCGCATCGACCCGAAGGTCGCGCGGGGGTACGTGACGGACTACCTGCGAACAGTCGGGGCCGCCCGCAGGTACCCGGGTCTCGGCTACACCGTCGAGGCCGCCGCGGACCGGGTGGTGGTGCGGGTCCGGGCCCCGCTCGCGTTGCCGATCACGCCGCCCGGCTGGGAGCGGCGGCCGACGATAGCGGCGGTGGCGGCCGCGGTGGTGGTCGTGAGCCCGTGACCGCGGCTCGCCGTACCCTGCGGAGGGGGACGGGGTCCCATCAATCGGGCATATCGGGCGTTCTGGTTTGCACGCGGAGCCGCACGAGTGCTTAACTCGAGGGAGTGGTCAAGCAACTGCGCCACGACGTCGCTTATCGACGGAGGGGGCAGCCTGATGACTCTCAGCCCCGAAAAACCCCGCGTGGCGGTTCCTACGCCGCGCAGTCCGGCCGAACAGGCCAACACCACCGAGCCGGCGGATGCCGATCGCAGCGCGATGACGGCGCGCCTTCTCGAGAAGATCCAGAACACCGACGACGAGCGCGAGCGGGAGCTCCTGCGCGAAGAGGTCGTCGTCGTCAACATGGGCGTGGCCCGTGCCATCGCCCACCGCTACCGGCAGCGTGGCCTGAACCTGGACGACCTGGTCCAGGTGGCCTACGTCGGGCTGGTGAAGGCGGTCAACGGGTACGAGCCCGAGCACGGCCGGGACTTCCTCAGCTATGCCGTGCCCACGGTGAGCGGCGAGGTCAAGCGCTACTTCCGCGACTTCGGCTGGACCGTGCGCCCGCCGCGGCGGGTCCAGGAGCTGCAGGGGCAGATCTCCAAGGCGTCCAACGAGCTCTCCCAGCACCTCGGCAGGTCCCCGCGCCCGAGCGAGGTGGCGGCCGAGCTGGACATCGACGTGGACGCCGTCATCGAGGCGCTCGCGGCCGACGGGTGCTTCACCCCCTCGTCCCTGGACGTCCCGGTGGGCGAGGACGGCTCGGCCACCCTGGGCGAGCTGATGCACAACGAGCGCGAGGACTTCGGTGGTGCCGAGGCCCGGGTGATGCTCGGGCCGGTGGTACGTCGACTCGGTGACCGGGACCGCCGGATCCTGGAGCTGCGGTTCTTCGAGGGGTGGACCCAGGAGCAGATCGCCGCGGACATCGGGGTCACGCAGATGCAGGTGTCCCGGCTGCTGTCGCGGATCCTCCAGGAGCTGCGCAGCGAGCTGACCTGATCAGTCGAGCGGACCCGGGGTGTGGCTCGCCCCGGGTGGTCTGCTGGTGCCGCGCCGCGACACCAGCGGGTACACCGCCCACAACGACCCGAAGAACAGCAACGAGAGGCCTCCCGCGATGCCGGCGGACGTGCGGTCGGTGACCAGGTCGAAGACCAGCCAGACCACCCCGGACGTGGTGAGGGCCAGCGCGAGCAGCCCCAACCGCGCCGATCGGTTCGCGGCGCGGACCAGCCAACGGCGCTCGCCGCGGCGGAACAGCATCCGGTGGAACGCGACCGGGGCGATGAGCAGCCCGGTCGCGACCACGGAGCCGACGAGCACGCCCAGGTACGCGTAGCGCTGGACGTCGTCCAGGCCGCCGAAGCGCTGGGTGAACGGCAGCGTGAGCAGGAAGCCGGTCAGGATCTGCACCCCGGTCTGCGTCACGCGCAGCTCCTGGAGCAGCTCGTTGAGGTTGCGGGTGAGCCGTTCGTGCTCGGTCTCACCCGTGTCGCCGTCAGCCATCGCCCGTCACGTCCGGCACCCTACTGCGGCTGACCGCTCGCGGCGGCGGCTCCCGGCTAGCGCCCGACCGCCTTCTCGAGCTCGTCCTTGGACATCTTCGAGCGGCCGCGCACGCCCCGCCGCTTGGCCTCGTTGTAGAGCTGCTGCTTGGTGCGGCCACCGGCGCCACGGTGGCTGCGCTTGCCACCCCGCCGTTCCGGGGAGATGTCCTGGGTGGAGCTGCGGCTGGCCCGGTCGGACTCGCCGGCGCGGGCACGGTCCTTGTTGACCGTGCGGGCCGCGATCTCCTCGGCGGTCCCCTCGGACCGGCCGCGCTGCTCGAGCCCGTCCTTGATGTGCTCGTACTGCCGCTCGCGCTTGTCGTTCCACGCCTGCTGGGGCATGTCGGCCTCCTTTCTCCTGCGCTGGCGGCCCGTAGGTACCCGCAGCCCCGGCGGCCATGCGCGACGCCGTACCGGTCGCGTACTGTTGCATCTCGTGGCAGGACCGGATTTCGAGACCCAGATCAAGCAGCTCCAGGCGACGATGCACACCATCGAGCAGGTGCTCGATGTGGACAACATGCGCACGGAGATCGCCGACCTCGGTGAGCAGGTCGGCGCGCCCGACCTGTGGGACGACCAGGCCAACGCGCAGCGGGTGACCGGCCGGCTCTCGGTGCTGCAGGGCGAGCTGGACCGCTTCACCGGCCTGCAGGGCCGGCTCGACGACCTGTCCCTGATGATCGAGATGGCCCAGGAGGAGGGCGACGCCGAGGCGCTCGCCGAGTCCGAGCGGGAGCTGCAGCGCGTCCACAAGGCGGTCGAGGCGCTCGAGGTCCGCACCCTGCTGTCCGGCGAGTTCGACGCCCGCGAGGCCCTGGTCACCATCCGCTCCGGGGCCGGTGGTGTGGACGCCGCGGACTTCGCCGAGATGCTGATGCGGATGTACACCCGCTGGGCCGAGCGCAACAAGTACCCCGTCGAGGTCTTCGACACCTCCTACGCCGAGGAGGCCGGGCTGAAGTCCGCGACGTTCGCGATCCACGCCCCCTACGCCTACGGCACGCTCTCGGTCGAGGCCGGGACGCACCGGCTGGTCCGGATCAGCCCGTTCGACAACCAGGGCCGGCGGCAGACCTCGTTCGCCGCGGTCGAGGTGGTCCCGGTGCTCGAGCAGACCGACGACATCGAGATCCCCGACGAGGACGTGCGGGTCGACGTCTACCGGTCCTCCGGCCCCGGCGGGCAGTCGGTGAACACCACCGACTCCGCGGTCCGGCTGACCCACATCCCCACCGGCACCGTGGTGAGCTGCCAGAACGAGAAGAGCCAGCTGCAGAACAAGGCCAGCGCGATGGTGATCCTCAAGGCCAAGCTGCTCGCGCTGAAGAAGGCCGAGGAGCGCGCCCAGCTCGACGAGCTGCGCGGCGACGTGCAGGGCTCGTGGGGCGACCAGATGCGCAACTACGTGCTGCACCCCTACCAGCTCGTCAAGGACCTGCGTACCGAGTACGAGACCGGCAACCCGCAGTCGGTCTTCGACGGCGAGATCGACGCCTTCCTCGAGGCCGGCATCCGCTGGCGCCGGGGGGCCGACAAGGTGACCGCGAACTGACGGTCCGACCCCGGGTGATGACGCCCGTGTGAACATTCGTCCCCATTTCGCGCGACACGGCCGGGGAGGCGTGCGGCCCGGCGTAGGAACCGCCAGGATGCGAGGGCACCCCGGTGCCTGCCACCTCGTTCTCGGGACGGAGCCCCCATGTCCTCGCGCATCCGCACGGCCCTGCTCGCCGCGCTCGCCACCCTGCTCGCCTCCCTCGTCGTCGCCCCGCACGCCTCCGCCGCGACCGGGGCGCTGCCCTGCTCCACGTCCGGCACCTGGCGGCAGGGCGAGCTCAACGTCTACTGGTTCGACGTCGAGCAGGGCGACTCCCAGCTGATCGTCGGGCCGACCGGCAAGACGCTGCTGATCGACCTCGGGGAGACCGCCTGGAACTCCTCCGGCACCGGCACCAACGCGACCCGGGTGGCCAGCCAGATCCAGTCGATCTGCGGGACCGGCTCCTCGCCGGTGGCGCTGGACTGGGTGATGGCCTCCCACCACCACCTCGACCACATCGGCTACGCCGGCAACCCCAACGACACCACCTCCTACGGAAACGGGCTCTACCAGCTGCTCACCCCGACCAGCCTCGGTGGGCTCGGCTTCGGCGTCGGGCAGGTGATCGACCACGACGGCGGCACCTGGACCGACGCCAACGGCGACAAGGACTGCGACGTGGGCACCTCGGCGGCCCCGGCGAACGAGATCGCCTGGCACAACGCCGGCACCACCTCCTCGACCTCGAGCCGGTTCATCTGCTGGCTCTACGGTCCCGCCGGCCAGCCGGACCGCGCCGGGATCGCCGGCAAGGTGCTCACGCTGACCAACAGCAGCAGCTGGCCGACCCTCGACCTCGGCGACGGGGCGAGCGCCGAGATCGTGGAGGCGAACGCCAAGGGCGTCATGCAGGCCGACGGCTCCACCCCGGTGAGCGGCGACCACCACGCCGACGGCAGCCCGCCGAGCGAGAACGACTACTCCATCGGCCTCAAGGTCACCTACGGCACCTACTCCTACGCGACCGCCGGCGACAGTGACGGGGAGTACGCCACCTCGGCCAACAGCTACACGTACAACAACGTGGAGCAGAAGCTGATCTCCGCGATGGGCCAGGTGGAGACCGTGCGGGCCAACCACCACGGCTCGTCGCACTCGTCCTCCGACGCCTACGTGGACGCGCTGGTGCCGCAGACGAGCGTGATCTCCTGCGGCAACAACAGCTACGGTCACCCGTCGAACCACACCCTCGACGCGTTCCGCGCGGTCGGTGCCGACATCTACCTGACCAACGACCCGTGCGACACCACCGACGACACCGGCGCGGCCATCGACTACGCAGGCACCTTCAACCACAACGGAACAGTGCACCTGGCCACCCAGAACGCCGGAGCCGACTACACCATCCAGTACGACGCGGGCAGCAACAGCTACGTCACCGGCGCGAACGACCCGGCGCCGACCGGCGACCCGACGCAGGTGCGGATCAACGAGTTCCTGATGGCCCCGACCAGCCCGGCCAGCGAGTGGGTGGAGCTGTACAACCCGACCGCGCAGGCCGTCGACGTCAGCGGCTGGCACGTCGACGACGTCGCCGGCGGCGGGGGCTCGCCGAAGCAGATCCCGGCCGGCACCACCATCCCGGCCGGCGGCCACTGGGTCTTCGAGTTCTCCTCCGGGTTCTTGAACAACACCGGGACCGACGCGGTCCGCTACACCGACCCCGGTGGCACGGAGTACGACAGCTACGGCTACAGCCTGTCGTCGACGAAGTACGACCAGGTGTTCCACCGGTCCGGGGACGGCGGCGCGTGGTGCGCCACAGTGTCGACCAACGTCACCAAGGGCTCCGCCAACCCCACCTCGTGCCCGTGAGCCGCGGCCGGACCCCGGCCCTGCTGCTCCTGCTCGGCCTGCTGGTCGCGGGCTGCGGGGGAGCGGCGAGCGGCGACAGGTCCGCTCGCCCGGACGGTCGGCTGGTGCTGGTCAGCGGCCGCGACGACCACGGCCTGGTCGCGCGCGAGCGGGTCCCGGTGTACGCCGCGGCCGGCTCGTCCCACCGGGTCGGCACGGTGGCGGACGGCACGCTCGCGCACGTCGCCGGAACGGACGGCTCGTGGTTGCACCTCGTGACGGCCGAGGGCCGCCCCGTCGACGGGTGGGTGGACGACTTCTTCCTGCGCGGCGTGGTGCACCTGGTGGGTCCGGCGCCGTCCTGCCGGGCGCGGGTCGACGGCCGGGCCGTGACGGCGGGTCTGCAGGTCGTGGTACGTGCGCTGCGTGGCAACCGGGTGCTGGTCTCCGGCGTGGCCGACCCTACGATGCGTGGCACGGCCGCCCGGTCCGACGTACAGGAGCTGGGGCCGCAGCCACCGGGTTGCGGGGAGGACCCGCCGGGGTCGGTGCACACGCACTAGGCATCGCTTGCGCCGCACCGGGTCAGGGACGTGCTCCCACCGTGGCCGCCAGATGCACGCACCAGCGCTCCGCGCGCCGCAGCGACCGGGCAGCGTGCTCGGTCCCGGGCCGGGTGAGCTGGCAGCTGAACCAGGCGTCCCCGAAGAGCCCGTTGAGCCGCACCTGGGTGCTGCCCTTGGTCCGGCACACGGTGGTGCCGTTCGGGGAGCCGAACGTGGGCCCGCCCTCGGCGGCAGGGTGGCAGCCGGGACGCTGCGCCGCCTGGTGTGCCAGGGCGCGTGCCTGCGCCTTGCCCACCGGCGCCGCGAACACCCAGGCCCGGGCCTCGGCGCCCGACGAGGTGGAGAACGAGCAGCTGTACTCGTGGGAGACGTCGGTCACCCCGGGGGCGAGCTGCGCCCGGTCGCCGTTGTCGTAGTGCGCGGTGCCGGTGATCGGCCCGCCGAGGGCGGTCTCGAGGGTGCCGTGGTCGACCAGGTCGCAGAACGGGGCGCGTGCGATCGGGAGCGAGCTCAGGTCGAGGTCACGGACCGGCGTGGGCGAGGGGCTGGCCGTCGGCGGCGCCGGCGTGCCGTTCCTCGCGGGACCCGACGTCAGCCCCACCGCCACGACGGCCACGGTGACGGCCGCGGCCGCCAGGCCGAGGAGGACACCACGGCCCCTCCGGCGGGCCCGGACTCGTCGCGCTCCCATGACGTCAAACTTAGGCGAAACACCGACTGCCCCGGTCGGCGACCGGCTCTCAGGTTCGTCACCTAGACTTGTTCGTTGGTCGGATGTCGCCGCGTGCCACCCCACGTGTGCCGGCATGCCCCCTGTGTCCCCAAGCCCGGCCAAGCCCGCCTGTGATCCGATTCGAGAATGTCACCAAGACCTATCCCGGTCAGAGCCGCGCCGCGCTCGACGACGTCAGCGTCGAGGTGGAGAAGGGCGAGTTCGTCTTCCTGGTCGGCGCGTCCGGCTCCGGCAAGTCGACCTTCCTGCGCCTCGTGCTGCGCGAGGCGCGGCCGACGCACGGCAAGGTCTACGTCGCGGGCAAGGAGATCAACCGGCTGGCCGGCTGGAAGGTCCCCGGGCTGCGCCGCCAGATCGGGACCGTGTTCCAGGACTTCCGGCTGCTGCCCAACAAGACCGTGGCCGAGAACGTCGCCTTCGCCCTGCAGGTGATCGGCAAGCCGCGCTCGCACATCACCAAGGTGGTTCCCGAGACGCTGGAGCTCGTCGGGCTCGAGGGGAAGGGCGAACGGATGCCCGACGAGCTGTCCGGTGGCGAGCAGCAGCGGGTCGCGATCGCACGGGCGTTCGTCAACCGGCCGATGATCCTGATCGCGGACGAGCCCACCGGCAACCTGGACCCCAACACCTCCGTGGGGATCATGAAGCTGCTCGACCGGATCAACCGGACCGGTACGACGGTCCTGATGGCCACCCACGACGCGGGCATCGTGGACCAGATGCGCAAGCGCGTGATCGAACTGTCCAACGGCCACGTCGTGCGCGACCAGTCGCGCGGTGTGTACGGATACCAGCACTAGTCGAAGATCGGGAAACCCTTCAAGATGCAGCTGACCTACGTCTTTTCCGAGCTCGGGAACGGGCTGAAGCGCAACGTCTCGATGACGATCGCGGTGATCGTGACCATCTTCGTCTCACTGACCCTGGTCGGCATGGGACTGCTCCTGAACGCCCAGGCCAACAAGGCGCAGGAGTACTGGGGCAGCAAGCTTCAGATCACGGTGTTCTTGTGCAACCAGAACTCCAGCACCCCCAACTGCGTGAACGGTGAGGTGACCGCGGCGCAGAAGCAGGCCATCGAGAAGGTGCTCAACAACAACTCCGAGGTGGACTCCTGGCGGCTGCAGACCAAGCAGGAGGCCTACAACAAGTGGAAGCAGGCCTACGTCTCGAACGGGGACACCCAGCGCCGGGTCTACGAGTCGATCAAGGCGTCGGACATGCAGGAGTCCTACTGGGTCCAGCTGAAGAACCCGGAGAAGTTCATGGGCATCAAGAGCGCGGTACAGGGGCTGCCCGGCGTGAACACCGTGCGGGACCTGCGTGAGGTGCTCAAGCCGATCTACTTCTGGATGAACGTGATGAAGTGGGGAGCGATCGCCATTGCGTCGTTCCTAGTGGTCGCGGCTGTCCTTCAGGTCGGCAACACCATCCGGCTGGCGGCGTTCGCGCGACGCCGGGAGATCGGGATCATGCGCCTGGTCGGCGCGTCGAGCCTGTACATCCAGCTGCCGTTCCTGATGGAGTCACTGGTCGCCGCGTTGATCGGCGTGGCGCTGTCCGCGGCCGCCGTCGGGGCCTTCATGTGGGTGGTGATCTACCGCACGCTGCGGCCGACGTCGAACATCGTCGCCTGGGTCGACTGGGGCGACGGCGTCTGGGCGATCGGTTGGATCGCGGTGATCGGTCTGGCGCTGACTCTGATCCCGACGCTCGTAATGACGCGGAAATACCTCAAAGTCTGAGTTAAGTCGGTTACCGTCGATCTGGCTCTCGCTACTGACAACAGCTAAGGCAGACCGGTGGTTCGCAACTTCCCCCGTACTACCCGTCGCCGCGTGATGGTCGCCCTGGCGGCTGGCAGCATGCTCACCAGCTTCGCTGCGCTCCCGCTGGCTTCGGCTGACGACCTCAAGCACAAGAAGCACAAGGTGCAGCACCAGATCAAGACGGTGCACTCCGACCTGGACGAGTCGAGCACGCAGCTTCGGCAGGCGACCGCGGCACTGCAGTCGGCCCAGGTCAAGCTGGGCAGGGCTCAGAGCCACCTGGCCAAGACCCGCGGCGAGCTCTCCGCCGCGCAGGCCCTCGACCGGCAGATGCAGGCCAAGCTGGTGGCCGCCATCGCGCGGCTGAAGAAGGCACAGGCCGACCTCGACGCGGGCCGGGAGAAGATCGCCGAGCAGCAGCGCACGCTCGGCCAGATCGTGGTGCAGAACTACCAGACCGGGGACCCCTCGCTGATGGGGCTCTCGATGGTGCTCACCTCCCAGGATCCCACCGAGCTGACCGGCCAGCTCAACTCGGTGCACAACGTGATGGACAAGGAGTCGGTCGTGCTCGACCGTCTCGAGGCGTCCAAGGTGCTGCTCACCGTCCAGGAGCAGGAGGTGGCGGCGGCCAAGGTCGAGGTCGCCAAGGAGCGCAAGGCGGCCGCGGAGAACCTGAAGCGCAAGCAAAAGCTCGAGGCGCAGGCCCGGGACGCCGAGGCGAAGGTCCGGACCCTGGTCGGGCTGCGTGCCCAGGCGCGGTCCGAGGCGGCGAAGGCCCGGGCGGCAGACCTGGCCCAGCTGCACAACCTGCAGAAGGAGCGCAACCGGATCTCGGCGATCCTCAAGAAGCGCGCGGAGGAGGCCCGCCGCCGTGCGGCCGCGGCCGCCGCGGCTGCGAACAGCGCGGACGGTCCGATCCACTCCAACGGGTTCCTGGACTGGCCGGTGAACGCCCCGGTCACGTCCCCCTACGGGTGGCGGATCCACCCGATCTACGGCTACCGGTCGCTGCACGACGGAATCGACCTGGGCGCCGGGTGCGGGACCCCGATCCACGCGCCGGCCTCCGGTCGGGTGATCGAGGAGTACTTCCAGACCGCCTGGGGCAACCGGATCATCATCGACCACGGATACCACCGCGGCGTCGGGCTGGCCACCATTTCCAACCACCTGAGCAGCTACGCGGTGCGCCAGGGGCAACGGGTGCACCGCGGCCAGATCATCGGGTACGTCGGAACCACCGGCTGGTCCACGGGCTGCCACCTGCACTTCACCGTGATGGAGAACGGCTCCCCGGTGAACCCGATGAAGTGGCTCTAGCACCCCGCACAGCGGTTGCCGTGACCTGACACAATCGGGCCATGGTCAAGGAGCAGGGGCGCAAGCTCGTCGCGCAGAACAAGAAGGCGCGGCACGACTACCACATCGAGGACACCTACGAGGCCGGCCTGGTGCTCATGGGCACCGAGGTCAAGTCGCTGCGGGCCGGGCGCGCCTCCCTGCTCGATGGCTTCGCCGAGGTGCACGAGCACGAGGTCTGGCTGCACGGCGTGCACATCCCGGAGTACACCCAGGGCACCTGGACCAACCACTCGGCCCGGCGCAAGCGCAAGCTGCTGCTGAACCGTCGTGAGATCGACAAGATCGAGTCGCGGGTGAACGAGAAGGGTCTGACCCTGGTGCCGTTGTCGCTGTACTTCAAGGACGGCCGCGCCAAGGTCGAGATCGGGCTGGCCCGCGGCAAGAAGACCTGGGACAAGCGGCACGCCCTCGCCGAGCGGCAGGCCAGCCGCGACGCGCAGCAGGAGGTCGGCCGGCGCCTCAAGGGCATGAAGTAGCGCGGTGGGGGAGCAGCCTCCGAGGACCGGGCCGCCCGCGAACCTGGGCGACGCCGACGTGCCGGCCTGGGTCGACGTCCTCGGCCTCCCGGGTCTGTACGACGTGCACGTGCACTTCCTGCCGCCGCCGGTGATGCGGAAGGTCCGCGCGCAGTTCGACACCGGCGGCCCGCTGATCGGGCGGGAGTGGCCGTTGGTCTACCGCGGCGACGACGACGAGCTCGTGGCACAGCTGCGGGCGCTCGGGGTGCGCCGGTTCTCGGCGCTGCCGTACGCCCACCGCCCAGGGATCGCGCAGTACCTCAACGGCTGGGCGGCCGAGTTCGCGGACGCCGTACCCGAGTGCCTGACCTCCGCGACGTTCTTTCCCGAGGAGGGCGTCGAGAAGTACGTCGCGGGCCGGATCCACGACGGCACCGAGGTGTTCAAGGTGCACGTGCAGGTCGGCAACTTCGACCTGGTGGACCCGCTGCTCCACGAGGTCTGGGGGATGCTCGAGGACGCGGGTACCCCGGTGGTGATCCATGTGAACTCGGGGCCGGTGGCCAACGAGCACACGGGACCAGGGCCGATGCGCGCCCTGATGCGGCGGCACCCGCGGCTGGTCGCGGTCCTCGCCCACATGGGGGCCCCGGACTACGAGGAGTTCCTCGCGATCGCCGAGGACTTCGGTCGGGTCCGGCTGGACACCACGATGGCCTTCACCGACTTCTTCGAGGAGATGGCAAGGTTTCCGCGCGAGCTGCTGCCCCGGTTGGCCGACCTGGGCGACCGGGTGCTGCTCGGATCGGACTTCCCGAACATCCCCTACCCGTACGCGCACCAGCTCGAGGCGCTGGCGGGTCTGGGACTCGGGGACGCATGGCTGCGCCGGGTGTGCTGGGAGAACGGGCACGCGCTGATCGGTTAGGTGCGCTGCGCCGCTACGCGCTCAGCACCAGCTGCGCGAACCGTTGCTCCAGTGGACTTCGCGTGCGCCGGGGTCCCGGTGGGTCGGGCGCGGTCGAGGCGTAGCGGTGGCCGGTGGGTGTCCGCACGCTCACCGCCGCCCGGGGGCCGGCGCGGGTCACGGAGGAGCTCCATCCGGGGCTCTCCTTGACCAGGTTGCAGCGTTCGCAGAGCCCTTGTCCGTTCGCCTCCGAGGTCGGGCCACCGTCGGCTGCCCGGACGACATGGTCCGCGTGCCGTATCGGCGCGTCGCACCAGGGGGTCCGGCACACCTCGTCGCGGACCACCAGGAACCTGCGCAGCGCGGCGGGGAACTCGCGGCGGTGCGACTCCATGGCCGTGAGCGCCCCGGTCATCGGGCACGTGTACAGGCGGCGCACCCACACCCGTGCGCGCTCCGCCGTATGGCCGGTGGTGCGGACCAGCGTCCTCGCCAGCGACGCGGGGACCGGTCCGTGGCCCACGAGCCGCGCCGGCGTGTCGTCGTCGCCCAGCAGCGCGCGGTCGGACATCACGAGCTGGACCTCGACGGCCACGTCGTCCGCGGTGGCCTGTCCGGTGAGCCGTTCGACGAAGGTGTCGGCCATGATCTGGCCGCGGGTGCGGGGGTCGCCCGCGGCCCGTAGCGCGTCGGCCCGCTTGGTGAGCGCGGCGTGCACCGCGACCCCCTGGGCGACGGGGAGCAGTCCGGTGACGTAGCTCATCGTGTCGGGTGCGGGCCGGATGGAGACGCGTCGTTCGCCCTCGGCCTTGCGGGTCCGCCGCAACACGGACCCGGGGTCGAGCTCGTAGGCGAGCTTCTTCGCCTCCCGCTCGACGCCGGCATCGCCGAGCCCGGCCAGACGACCCGAGAGCTCGGCGTCCACGCGGGTGCGGTGCTCTCGGCTGAGGATCGCGGTCTCCCGGACCAGGATGCTGGCGCGCCACTCGCTGATCCGGCCAGTGGCCAGGGCGTGCAGGGTGTGCGGCATCTCGTGGACCAGCGCCTTGGCCAGCCCGACGTGGCGGCCACCCTTCGTCGGGGAGTCATGGCGAGCCAGGGCGACCTGGCTCGCCACTCCCCGTCCCAGCTGCTCGGCGGGGAGACCGTGAGCAGCCTGCTCCCGTCGCTGCGAGGCGTCGAGCGAGACGGTGATCCGGGCCTGCGCGGCCGCGGCCGCGCTCTTGAGCGACTCCAGGGCGGCGAGCTGGTCGACGCGCTCCGGGTCCGACGCCGCGGACTCGCGGCCGCCGAGCTGGGCCAGCAGGCACCGCAGCTCGTCGGCCGTGGGGATCGCCGCCTCGCGCACACCGCCTCCGATCTGACAGAAACCGAATATATGTTCGAGTATCGCCCCTGTTGCCGAGTACCGTCAAGACCCCGCTGTGGATCTGGGGACAGGGAATACCGGCTGCGGGTGGTCCGTTGCGACCGGTACAGTGGAAGCACTGTTTGACAACTCAAGAGGGGCTGATCGGTTTCGACTTGGGACGTTAGTTCCAGGGGAAGCGGGTCGAGAAGCCAAGGTCATCTCGTAAACGTTCCTTGGAAACCAACAACTGCCAACAACAAGCGCAGTTTCGCTCTCGCCGCCTGACGGCGACCAGCGAAGGTCAGGCTGAGTTCGCCTCCGCCTCAGATCCTGGCCTCATCTAGGAGGCTTGCTGGTGGGTCCCGGCCACAGGGGCCCATCGGGACTTCAATGTGGCTGAGTCCGTCGGTGACGTGTTCGTGCGAGCACCGGGACTGAGAAGACGACATCGCGAACTGCACCCGGAGAAGCCCTGGATCGACGCCTGAGGACGCGGGTTCGATTCCCGCCAGCTCCACCAGACGGATAATTTAAGTGTATTCCTGTATCCCTTACAGGAGCACTTGCGCTAGTGTCTCCCTCCAAGGGGTCAGTTCCCGGTGAACGCCGGGACACCCTCGGGGGGAGACACTCGTTTGCGCACCGTCATCGTTGACCGGTCCCTGCTGCGCGACCAGTCCCTGGAACTCATGGACGGGTGTTCGCTGGACCTGTCTGAGGTCGTTGACCTCTTGGACCTGTTCTCGGTCCCGGACGGTTTCCCGTTCATTACGAACGACGACGGGACCATCACCGGCTGCGAACACCTCAACCAGTGGCTGTTGGATGCGCAAAGGGAAAATGCTTACGAACTCAAGAGCCTGCGTGGACACCACCTGTATCACCTTGGTCGAGTTTTGCGGTTTATCCGACGCTTGCGTGCGCAATATCGAGCAGATGCCGAAGGTATTTCGGTAACCGAGTGGCTGGAAAGAAATGGCGAACCGAAAGTTGACCTGACCGACGCCACCCGCGACGACCTTAAGATTTTCGCTGCTCGGCGCGCAGAAGTGGTCGCTCAGACGTCTCTGCAGACCGAGGTCAGTTGCATCGCCAACTTCTACCGGTATGCCGCCGCGTCCGGCTGGATGGACGCTGACCCCATCCCGCGATGGAACGGTCGCATCACCCTCATCCCGCGTGGCGTGAGACGCCACCGCGTCTCGAAGTTCCTCAGCCCTGCCCAGACCTCCCACTTCTTGCGCGTCGGTTTGCGTGGCGACGGAGCGGCACCCGACACCCGACCCGCTTTCCCTGAACGCGACTACTGCTACGGGCTTCTCCTCGCAACCACCGGACTGCGCCGCGAAGAAGCCGGGCTCGTTCTCGATGTTGAGGTTCCCGCCCCTGCCGAGATGAGAGCCGACGGCGTGCATGCCTTCGAGCGCACCGGGAAGGGCGGTGTCACTCGGTTCGTCTACGTCACTGCCGAGGCAGCCCACGCCATCGACTTGTACCGGCAGACCGAACGCGCCACCAAGGTCCGCGCCGCCCAACCCCTGCTGCGACGCAAGCGACGTGCTGGGCAACTCCTCATCACCGACGGGTTCGCGACCTACCGAGGCAAGCCCGCGGTCCTCGTCGATGGCAGGAAGGTCCTACTCACCAACTTCAGCGACGAAGACCGAGCACGAGCCGTCCGCATCCTTGACGACGGCACCATCGAGCCCCTCGCGATCTTCCTCGCCCAGGGCGGACTGCCGCCGACCATCAAGTATTGGGACGAACTCTTCTCCGATGCTCGCGAACGAGTTCACGACCTCGGGCACGCTGACCGTCCACCCGCCCACGTCACCGTCGGACCTCACACCATGCGCCACACCTTCGCCGTGAGGATGCTGGCTGGCTTGATGCGCCAAGGTCGCGAGACCACCGATAACGCCTACGAGTTCCTCGCCAACCCCGTTCTCACCGTCAAGGAACTCCTCGGTCACGCCAGCATGGAGACCACTCACCGCTACCTCTACGCCGCCGAGACCTGGCAAGAAGACATCCCCAACGTCCTACGCGAGGTGGCGGTTCAGACGGTCGGTCACACCGCCGAAGACCCAGGCACCATCCCAGACGACACCGACGACGAGGCGCTCGACTGATGCCACGCGGCTCCTACACCACCGAACCCACCGACAACCTCCCAGCGCCCCGCGCGCCGCTAAGCGTTGACGAGCCTCGCGTCTTCGCGTGGACCAGGTATGGCGAGGCGGGTAACGCCACCATTGACCCCAGCAACTACGCATGCACAGCGCTCGCCGTGGGGCTCGCCGACGCTTGGCTCGAAGTCGCACACGAGGTGGGACACAGCCACAAAGAACTCTTCACAGCGGTGCGCCACTTCACTGCCCATGTCGACGGGCAACTGCACGCTGCGGACGCAGTCAGTGGATTCGGGCTCCCGGACCTGCGCCGCCGACACCTCGACGCATGGGAGACCGACCTCCTCGTCGAGCACCGCTCCGCCAACAGCGACACCGCCTACCGCAAAGCCATCTATCTCTTCGCGCTCCTGCGCCGAATCGAAGAGGACACCCCAGGCACCCTCCACGCCGAGGTGCTTGAACGCATGGAGTCCGACACCCGTCTGTGGCATCACCGCAACGACGGCGTTCCCGGGTTCACCGACTCCGAGGTGCGAGCCATCCGTGGGCACGCACACCGCACTGTCCACGCTCATCTCACATCCGGTATCTCCGAGCCCACCCCAGTAGTGCTCGCCGCGCTTCACGTCATGCTCAGCCTCAGCACCGGTGAACCGCCCGAGGTCATCCGCTCAGTAGGTGTCGATGACATAGCCGCCACCGCGACCGGTGCCACCGACGAGCCCACCGCACGGCTCACCTCCGCCGCGCGACTCACTTGGTTAGCCGAACACGACGCAGTGGATGAGTACGCGGTCACCTACACCAAGCGGCGCGCCCAGGAGACCTACCAAGACCTCTATCGACGCCGCGACCACGCCGCTCATCGCGCTCTCACGAAACTTCTCACCATCACCGCAGCACTGCGCGCCGAGTCCGGCGACGATGCTCTCTGGCTCGTCCGACGTCCCGACGGCACCATCACCCAGCCGCCGTGGAACAGCGCCGAGTACAGGCTCGGTGCGTTGTTCTCGGACGGCAGCATCCAGGTCACTGGGAAGGTGCATTGGATGCGGCTGCGGAAGGTCGCGATTGCGCGTGAAGCAGCAGCCGACCCAACCCGCTACCTGCGCGCTCGCCGTCGGCACACGCCCGAGACCTTCTTCGACCACTACACCAACAGTGAGGTCCTACGCGCCAAAGCAGGACGCATCCTCCTCGCCTCCATTGACGAGAAGTTCACCGCAGCCGTCATGGGACCAACGGTTGTCACCCCAGATGCCGAAGCCCTCATCGCTAGCGGCGAGGAAGCACCGGGGCTCGACTCCGGCACCGCCGAAGCCCTCGTGCGCGGCGACCTCGACGGACCTCAGACGGCGTGCCGTGACCCCCGCGACAGTCCCTTCGCGCCGCTCGGAGAGGTCTGCAAACTGTCCATGACCGGCACCTGCTTCGGCTGTGGCAACGCCCTCATCACCGAGCACCACCTGCCCGCCGCGCTCGTCATCGCTGACGTTGCCGACCCAGACAAGGCTGCCAACATCGAGGTCTGGCGCGACTACTGGAAGCCCATCTACGAGACCATCACCCAGGTCGTGCTCCCAGCGTTCCCGCCCGAAGCCATCGCGGCAGCACGCGCCAGGACCCACCTCGTCCCGCTCGACCTGGGCACCCGCAACGACCTTCGGGGGACCGATGACGACTAGCCTCACCGCGCCCCAATCCGAGGCACGGGACACGCCCTTCTTCGCTCCCGGCGAACCAGTCTGGGCGCTACGCCATGACGGACCACTGCACGGGCAGACCCGCTGGGATTTCACGAACCTGGTGACCCGCAACAGCCAAGGCGAGCGCACCTTAGACCTATCCACCATCCCGGACGGCTACCGCGATGACGCCGCGACCATCCTCGGCATCCTCGCCCAGCCCGACCACCCCAACGTCATCGCCGCAGGCATCATCGCCAAAGGTCGCCCCAAGCCCACCGCATCCGTCCACGAAGCCTTCTTGCGTCTCCGCACCATCGCCACGTGGGCGACCAACCGAACACTGCCGACGTTCGCGCACTGGACCCCATCAGACGCCGACGCACTCCTAGACGCACTCCGCACAGGCACCCATCGCGCAGAAACCGAGGCGGGTGTCGGTCCCAGCACAGTGCGCGAATACATCTCTAACCTGAGACTGGCTCGCACCTACGCCGCCGCACTCGACAGCCCACTCCCGTTCTTGCCATGGGCAGGTCGAACAGCCGCTGACATCGCAGGCGAAACCAAGACCTCGGAGAACACCACTCCGCCTCTGCCATGGCAGACGTGGGCACCACTCGTGGCTGGCTCGTGGGCACTCGTCGACCAGTTCTCCGTCGACATCATCGCCGCCGACCAAGCCAACCGAGCGCTCATCCCCGAGCCACGAGGACTCGCCGGATGGGAGACGTTCCAGCGTTGGCACGCCGACGGCGGAATCCTCCCACTAGCCACCGGCTTCGGCAGGTCCCCAGCCCAACGAGGAACGCCCCTGACCCGGCTGCTCTGCCGGACGCTGCGCATCAACGACAACTTCTTGAACCCAGCCCACACCGGCTACCAGCCCGAAGCGACGCGGATTATCGAGGAGATGGCGGCAGACCCCACACGCAGCACCTACGGCGGTCTCATCACGCCCACCGTTCGGGTCACCCACGCAAACGGCGACGAGACGCCGTGGGTCAGCGAACTAGGGCAGGGCGAACTCGAATACCTCATCAGCGCCCTGCGAGCAGCCTGCTACGTCATCATCGCTTGCCTCACCGGCACGCGGGACAGCGAAATCCAGGACATGCAACGCGACGCCCTCACCGAAGCAGACGGTTTGCCCGCCATCAGCAGCGTCCAGACCAAGGGCAGGGTGCGCAACGCTGACGGAGAGCGACGAACGTGGTGGGCACCCCGACCTGTCATTCGGGCCGTCGACGTGCTCCAACAACTCTCGCCCCACCCCACGCACCTCTTCGCACGCAGCGCCACCAACGCGGGCGACTACAACCCGACCCGCGACATCCGCCGCCTCATCGACTTCATCAACGGCGACCCAGCCACTCGACCCGGACGTGGACACGGACTAGCGCTCGACCCCATCGAAGCGGTCAACGACGACGCCATCCACGCCACCTCGCTACGACGCTCCTTCTCGGTCTACGCCGTCACCAAGCCCGGTGCCGAACTCGGACTGGGCATCCAACTCGGACACTCCGCATGGCGACTCGTCTCCGGATACGCAGCGGACGGACGCCAACGCGCCACCAGCCACATGGACCAGACCCGACGCCAGATACTGCGCGAACAGGCGACCACCCTCATCACCGGCACCAGCCCCGTCGCCGGTGCCCCAGCAACAGACATCCACAACTTCCGCGCACAAATCGTCGCTGACCCCGAACGCGCAGCCCGACTCGCCGAACAAGTAGCCGACAGGCTGCACCTCGGCATCACCAACGACTGCATGTTCAACCCCGCAACCAGCGGCTGCGGCGCAGACGGTCCACATCTCGCTGACCACTACTGCATCGGCGAAGACTGCGCCAACGCCCTCTACCGACGCCCCCACGTCCCGCTCATCGAGGACACCATCGCCCGCCTCGACCAAGCCCTCGACCGTCCACGCGGCAACCCCGACCTGCTCGCCAGCATGCGCCGCACCAGGGAAAACCTCGCACGCACGCGACGCCAACTTCTCGCCCAGGAAGACGACGACTGATGCCCTCACCCCGCACCAAGCGAACCTCCAACGCAACCTTCCAACGCATCGTCGACGCCATCGAAGAAATGAAGCAAGACGACGAAGCGCCACGAACAAAACGAGAAATCGAACGCCGCGCCGGACTCGCCCACGACGCAGTAGCACGCGCATTTCGACAAGACGCCCAAGAAGACAACCAATACGAAATCAACAAACGCTTCAACGAACTTGCCGAAGAACTAACCACCTCACGGATAAGTCCTGACCGCGATAAGCAAATAGCCGTCGAACGCGCAAATGCCGAACTCAAAGACCGAATCCGTCACCTAGACGACCAACTCGACCGCCACGCCATGGCGCTGTTCTCCTACCACCTGCGCGACGACCACGCAGCCCACGCCGAGAACGACGCGCCTACCCACGTCACACCCATCCGCCTCCGCCGACGAGAAGACTGAGCATCGCAGCCCACTCGTCGACTACGCGAACGCCCGGACATGCCGATGATGGGGCGTTTGCTGGCGCACGGAACCGGCAGCGAGGAGAGTACGTCTCATGGGAATGGGGATCATCGCGCATCGGGATGGGTCAAGGACCATTCTCGTGGCTTTGACGGGCTTGTTACTTGCCACCGCCACTGCGTGTGCGGCGTCGAACGACACCGACCAGGTGCCGACCGACCGGGCGCATTCCTCGTCCGGTATTGCAGCGACCGGCCAACCGTCCGACCGCAACAGACCGGTGGACGTAGATGCGATAACGGCGACGTCCACCGGTCTGTTGGTGGCTGGTCACCGCCCTCACGGCGAGTCGAGTCGGGTGTGGCAGTGCCCGGCCCTCACCGCCCTTTCCCAGTGCAGAAGCGTCGGGTTCCCAAGGCTTGCGGGGTCCGAGTACGTCGACGACATGGACACCTTCGGGCGCAGCACTTACTGGGTACTCACCACCGATGTGGACCGCGCCCGTGGCCACGTCTACGTCACGACCAACGGCGGGCGCTCCTGGGTCCAGCAGGACGCACCTTCACACGGTATGGCCGCTGGCTCATGGGGGGCCATCCACGCCTTCAACGACCACCAAGCCGTCCTAATCCAGTACACGGCCAACGGTCCCGTCGGAGAGCAGTACCAGACTGACGACGCTGGGGCTTCGTGGCAAACACTCGGGCGACTGGACCTCAACTAGAGGACCACGTGGCCGAAATGCGCGCGGATCTGCGCGCAGACAGCGCGCGCTGCGGACATCCGGACAGCAGATGATCTGCGTCAGTGCCATCGGTGGCATCAGACCGAGAGCAACCTTTCGTAGGACCCCCGGGGGTGTCCCGGCGTTCACCGGAAACTGACCCCTCGGTGGGAGACACCACCGCCCTCGCGAGAGTGAGTTGGACGCCCACCGGGTGCACAGGGATACACCCAATTCTGACCTTCAGCTCCACCAACCAACCAAGGGGTGTTCGCGCAGTAGCGGCACTCCAGTTCGCGAAAACGAGGCCACGGTGCCTCGACCGTTCGCGAGACCTCTTGAACGGAAGCCCCCTGGCCGACGCGGTCAGGGGGCTTCTGTGCGAGGGCACCTGCACTCACCGGTCACGCGGAGGGGAGGCTGCTCATGATCAGCGCGGCCTCGTGGTACTCGGGGTCGAGGTGGAGGGCGCGTCGGAGGAAACTAAGACAACCCCGGTCCGCCGCTCGGGCACCAGCACGAGCTTCGACCCGAACCGTGGGTCCGCGCCGCTGTGGCTCAGCGTTCGGTGCCCGCGGTAGCTGCCCACGGCCCAGCCGAGCCCTGCTGCTCCCTCCCATGGGGGTTGCCCACCGGTACCACCGGCCGCCACATCAGGGCGAGCAGCCCAGCGTCCAGGCGTACCGACTGCCCGTGGGAACCTCCAGCAGCCCCCTCGGCCGGCTCGAGGTGGGCCACCAACCAGCGACACATCTCGACCAGGTTGGAGTGGAGGGTCGCGCTGGGGGCATGACGCCTGGTGCAGGGATAGGCGCCCTCGGGCACCGACAGCGGCATGCCCACGTGCGGTGAGGCAGCCAGGTGCCGGGGTACTTCGCCGCGCAAAAAGGTGCCGTTCTGCATCACGCGAGGGCTCAGCACCTGCTGCCGGACCGCGTTCTCGAACGTCGTGCCGGTGGCTCTGGACAGCAGCAGCCCGAGAAGTTCGAATCCGGCGTTGGAGTAGGAGAACGTCGAGCCGGGGCTCCGCCTGGAGTCGCCAGCCCGACAGGCTGCGAGCGAATTCGCTGAGGGCGTCGTCGCCGAACTGGGGGTTGTGCCAGCCGTAGTCCGCGACGTCGGGGAGACCGCTCGTGCGGCTCAACAGACGCCGGGCCGTGACTTTCCCGGCGCGGCCGTCGGCCAGCGTGAACTCAGGCATCCATTCGATGATCGGAGCATCCAGATCGAGCACCGGTTCGCAGGCGATCCGAGCGGTCGCCAGCGACACGATCGCGGTCGCGACGAACGGCTTGGACACCGACGCCAGGTGGACCATCGTCTCGGGTGTGACCGGCGCACCGCTGCCGACGTCTCGGACGCCGAAGCCACGCGAGACGAGCTCCTCCTCGCGCGCCACCGCAACGGCCAGGCCTGCCACGACGTGCGAGCCGAGAAAGGTCTCGACCAAAGGCCACAGGCCTCTTTCCACGTTCGCTCGGAGGCGCCCCGTACCCACGTTCCGACCCGACGCCGACAACGCGTCGCTGCCTCGACGGCCGCCGAGAGGTGGGCCTCGCAGACGTAGGACCGTCCGCCGCCTGCCGGGGCATCCCCGCTGTAGGCTCGCATGCGTGCGTTCTCTGCCGGTCTTCGACTGCGGTGCGCTCTTCAACGCGCTCGACTCGCAACGTCGAGACCGTGGGTTGGGGTGGTACGAGCTCGCCGACGAGCTATGGAAGCAGTCCGCCGACCTCAACGGGCAGCGGAGCGATCATCCGTTGTGCGGCGGGGCGATCCAGAGGCTGCGCACCCGCGGCGCGACCTCGTGTCAGTACGCCCTGTTCATGTTGCGCTGGCTCAACCGGGCCCCGGAAGACTTCCTGACGGGTCCGGTTGTCGAGGTCGGTGACGCCTCGTTGCCGGAGGCGGGAACCGACTCCCGCCTTCGGTGGGACCTGGCCCAGCTGCACAGCGCGCTCAACGAACAGCGCCAGGAACGGCAGCTGACCTGGGCGGGGCTTGCACGAGAACTTGACTGCACCCCATCTCGGCTGACGAACTTACGCACGGCGCGCCTGGCGGACATGGACCTCGGCATGCGCATCACCCAGTGGCTCGGTCAGCCGGCCGCCGCGTTCATCCACCCGGCTCAGTGGTGATCGCCGCACCCAGACGAGGGGCCCGTCTCCGGTGTCCTCGCCACCACCCGACTGCCGCGGTCAGGCGGGGGCCATCGTTCGCGTCATCACGCAGTTCTTCTGACCCTTGGACCGTTCGTAGGTGAAGCCGGCTTCCTCGTACATCTTGCGGGTGCCGTTGTAGAGGAAGGAGGACGACATCTTCTTGCCCTCCGGCTGCTTCGACATGTCGTGCGGGTAGCCCTCGACTACCCCGCCGCCGGCCTTGGCGATGAGGTCGAGGGCGCCTCGTAGGGCGAGCGCCGCGGCCCCGCGCCGCCGGTAGCGACGGTCCACGAAGATGCACGTGATCCGGTAGTCCGGCGGGCTTGCCAGTCCCGCCTCGTACTCCTGACGGTGGTGGATGTTGGGCAGCTCCTCGGGCGGTCCGTACTCCGCCCAGGCGACCGCCTCGTCGCCGTCGAAGACGAGCGCGGCGTGTGCACGCCCCTCCTCGACCAAGTGGCACTTGAGGTCGCGGTTGCTCTCGTAGGTGCGATCCTTGTCGCGGGACAGCGTGTGAAACCAGGTGCACCAGCACCCGCCGAACACCCCGTTGTGCCGCGCGACGAGGTCGGCGAAGGCCGGCCAGGTGTCGGCCGCGAGCGGACGGATGGTGAGGTGGTCCACGTCCATCGAGGTCTTTTCGGGCATGCGGACAGGTTAGAGCGAATTGCGGACGATCATCGTCCGGATCTGTGAAGGACGCCGGCCGCAGCCAGGTGCCGACGTCCGGGCGCGCGGCTCTGGGCTGGGGCCCGAGGTCGGTGGGCCTCTTGTCTGCCCACCCGGCCCGTGTTTCGTGAACTAGAGTACGAACCCGGATTCGATGGGGTGTGTATGGAGAGCGAACCGGTGCGGGCCCACGATCCCGGCCCCTTCTTTCACGGCACGAAGGCTGAATTGCAGGTGGGTGACCTGCTCGAACCCGGCTTCAGCTCCAATTATGGCGCGCGAAAGCAGGCACACTACGTCTACCTGACCGCAACCCTGGACGCCGCAATCTGGGGAGCAGAGCTGTCCGAGGGCGAGGGGCCCGGCAGGATCTACCGCGTCGAACCCACAGGCCCCTTTGAGGATGACCCCAACCTGACGGACAAGAAGTTCCCTGGCAACCCGACCAAGTCTTACCGCACTCAGCAACCACTGCGCGTAGTCGGGTCGGTCTTGGATTGGGAGGGACATTCCCCTGACGTGCTTCAGAAGATGCTGGACCACCTCGAAGAGCTCAAGCGGCTCGGGGTCGAGGCCATCGACTGACCGACCGCGCTCCTCGGGACCGGCGAGCACGTGGTCGACGTACCGGTTTGCACTCGGCTACGCCGGATCGATGGTCCTGAGGCGATGGGTGACTTCTGGCATCTCCGCGTACGGCGTCCAAGCGACCGGATACCGAACCAGCAGAGGCGTCGCTAGGCGCTGAAGGACGGCGATCAGATTCAGATCGACCCATCCAAGGTATCGACCGACTGTCACTCCCTTACCGCGTTGATGGACCGCAACGATGGGCCATGCACCGAGGGCAATGGGAAGCGCAAGCCACAGGAGCAGGTCGCGCACTCCGAAGACGAGGAGGCCCCCGACGGCTGAGTTGTGTCGCGGGCTCTGTGGTTCCACGCCAGCAGTCTGCCAAGGGATCTCGCGTTCGGTCGCAGATCCCGCTCATCGGCAGGTACATGCAACGACGCACTGCCTCACTGGCTACCCGATGCGGAAGGAACCGATCACGTCGAGACCGGACAGGACCCCGATGACGGTCAGCAGCAGGCAGGCGCCCGCTGCCGACATGAGCCAGGGACGGCGGTGAGCCGCGTGGATGCAGGTGACACCGAGGGCGATCCACAGCAACCCCTCGACGAGGAACCACGGCTCATTCAGCAGCAGGTCTTGCAGGTCCGAGGCTCGGCGGTCGAAGGACTGCCAGAATTGGGCAGGGAGCTGTGTGGGATGCACACCCGTGAGGCTCAGCAGCCGGAGGGTGCCATCGACGAAGGCGTGCATACAGCAGCCGACCCCGACGACCCACCCCAAGGCGGGTGCTGCGCGTCGCAGTGACGCCGCTCGGACGAGCGCCGGTGGCAGCAGCGCGCCAAGCAGCACGATGCCGGCCCCCACGGCGTTGACCGCGCGGAACTGGGTGTCCGACCTGGGCTGGCCGATCATGCCGAGTTCCCCACCGGCCGCGTAGTAGGCCCGATAGGTCGCGTAACCGAGCGCCCACAGCAGCAGCGCGGTCGCGATCGTCAACTGCCGGCTGGAGGTCTCGGACTGCTCCGTCACAACCGTGTCCCTGCCGATGGTCTCCAACCGGCGTCCCCGATCCTCGAGTCACATGTGAGCGCAACATGTTGGCACGCCGACGCTGTGAGGCGGCTGTGAGGCGGCTGAGGGTCGTGGCGTGCGGACGCGGAAGGACCCACGCCGTCGGTGAACCTGACTGCGACAGAAGATCGGATGAAGCTCAGGGGGCCTCGACGAGGAACTTCAGCGTGGTCAGGTCCTTGCGCACGGCGTCGGCGTCACGCTCGAAGTCTTCGTCGGTCATGTCGGGACGTTGGCGAAGAGTGAAGACCACCTCGCACTCGTCGCCGTCGCTGACCACCCTGAGCGGGTTGTGCACGACCTGCCCGGAGGGAAGCGTGACGTCGTGGTCTAGGACCCCGAAGTCGTTACGCGGAGCGAATGTGAACATGACACGACCCATAGGCGAATCCGTGAACCACTGTTCCCCGTCGCGCTCGACCTTCGATCCTGCGAGGCCGGCTGCCCACTTGGGTAGGTTGAGCGGGTCCGCCACGAAGCCGTAGACCTCGGACATGGGCCGCTTGATGCCGATGCTGATGTGCTGAGACCTCGATCCCATGGTGTCAACGTAGCCTGACCAGTGCCGCGACATGCCGGCGGACCCTGCCGGCGTGGGCCCGATCGCCAGCTGACCGAACGGGTGCACGGCGGCTCGGGTCGAGGGCGCTCTACTCGAGGTGCCGGCGCAGGAGCCTGGATGTGTGAAAACTTCAAGGTCGATGTCGAAGACTCTGGGAGCCGTTCGACGTACGTGCGAGTAGCAACTCCCCAGCAACCACTAGGAGTGATCAAGATGCCGCGTTTCATGGGGTTTGTGAGGATGGAAGAGGGTGTCGGCACGCCGCCGCAGGCGCTGTTCGACGCGATGGACGTCCACATCGGCGAACGGGCCGCCAAGGGTGTGTTCCTCGACGGTGGCGGTCTGTACGGGACCGAGGACGCCGTGAACTTCGTGGTCCGCCGCGGCGAGGTCAGCCGGGTCGACGGGCCGTACGCAGAGGCCAAGGAGGTCGTCGGCGGCTGGGCCATCATGCAGTACGACACCCTCGAGGAGGCCGTTGACGACCAGCGGGAGTTCGCCGAGCTGCACGCGAAGTACTGGCCCGAGGTCACCGTGATCTCGACGCTGCGCCAGATCTCCATGGGCCCGGAGGCACCGGGCGACTGAACTGGACTCACCACACTGGCATCGTGCCGGACCTCTGACAGCCATGGGGATGAGCCTGCGCTCCGCGACGCCCGGCACGCGGCGGAAAGGCGCATCCTCGGAGCGGCTCGCAACCCCCTGCCCGCTGGTCAGTGAGGGCCCTCCGGGAGCATCACCGGAGTCTGATCAGGCGGCAGGCATGTCGGCAAGCAGGCGTCGTACGGCGGCCCGGGAGAGGAGTAGTGCGACGACGAGCAGCGTCACGGGTATGAAGCCGCCCAGGCTTACAGCGTCACCGAAGGCAAGGTTGACCAGCTCGAGAACCACGAGCTTGCTGCCGGCGGCGATGGCCCACAGCGACAGGGCCGCGGCGACCTTGCCGCGTCGGGTGGTCGCGGCACGGAGTCTGTCGATGACCTTGGTCTTGAGGGCGATCACGATTTCCAGCGTGATCTTGAGCAGGAGCGCCGTCAGCAGCGAGAGCGTGAAGCCCTCGCTGATGACCGCTGGGACGTACTCGATGGCCAGGTTGAGCACGACAACGTAGACGAAGACGTCGATGACATCGGCTTGGGGGGCGCGGATCCACCGGCGTGCGGGACCTCGTGGCGGACGTGGTCCCGCGGAGGCTGCGCGCCCAGACTTTGAAGTCACAGTTCGATCTTGACGCGCCCGGACCTCGAGCCGGCCCGATTAGCTGGTTCTGCTGCCCACACCTGCGGTGAGTGTGCCCCGAGCTGCAGGCTACGCACGGCGGCGGACATGGCAGGCCCGAGACCGCGCGGCCAGCGTCACGCGACGGGCCACGAGCGCGGGCCTCGATTGATCGTAACCTTGCTCAATGGCGGATGCAGTGCGCTGGTGGGACATGCGCCCGGCACAAGGTAGGCAAGCCAAGACCTACGAGTGTCCGATCTGCCACGGCCTGTTGTTGGCGATGAATCCCAACACGCTGCTGTTTCCGGAGGGCGACCGTGAGCGTCGACGTCACGCTCATACCGCCTGCGTGGCGAGCCAGCGGAAGGCCGGCAAGTTGTTGACCAAAGCGGAGTGGGAACGGACGTGCCGACCACCAAGATCTGCAAGGCGCTCGTGGTGGCGCCGACTGGTCGGCTCGCGCCCGCCGGAGCAGCCCGGCGCGAGGTAGCCGCCGGCGTCAACGACACACGCACCGGGATGTCCGCAAGCGGGACGGGTCGAACACCGCTTAAGAGCTGATCTGGGGCGGCATACCGATCGGGCTCCCCGTCATGGGAGTCGCCGGCGTCGGCGATCCAGGACTCGGGTTTCACAAGACGGCAGGAGTGACTGCGAGTGTGCGCACGTCAGCGGTCTCGACTTCCTCAGCGCGGCAGGTCCGGACGTTCCGAAGAGCCCTTAGGTAAGGGCAGCCCGAACGGCGACGGCAATGGAATCTCGTTCTTTCGCTGAGAGCCATTGCGCCTCATCAACGACCAGGTACTTGAAGACGCGCGGCCCACGAGCATTCTCGGGTTGATCCCGCAGCCGTGGTACGAGGTGCAGGTGCAGATGGGAAAACCCTTCCGCCTCCGAAAACTGCATGAGATAGGTCTTCGCGCAACCGGTGACGGCCTCCAGTGCCGTGCTGAGGCGACGTACGAGACCACCTAGTTCGTCTGCCGCCGCCGGCGTCAGTTCCGTGAACGAAGTGACATGGAGCGTGGGCAACAACACGAGCCACCCCGGGAGCGTGCTGTTGAAAGCGTGGGCTACCCGCCAGTGATCCGTGTGCACGACATCCTCACGCGGTGGAAGGTCGACCGTCGCCTGCTGGCCACATGGAAGGCATCCGGGAAGAAGGTCTTTGGCGCTCACGAGCACAACTCTAGAGGCCGGGGACGGACCGCTGCCTTGACTGCGGCCTAGCTCCAACAACCCAAGCTCTTGCACATGGAGTCCAGCAGAGTGGTGTACAAGGGACCTGAGTGAGCGCGTGCCTCCAACGTAGGCGCGGCCACCGGGTGGATCCTTCGAGTGATCTCTCACAACCGACTCGAAGAAGGACACCACGATGACCGCTGGACCCAGTATCGACCCCGCCCGCTTCCTGACCGAGCAGCTCGATCAGGCCAGTCCTGACCTGTTGCGTGATCTGCTCACCACGTTCGTCAACGCGCTGCTCTCGGCGCAGGCCGACGCGGTGTGCGGCGCGGGCTACGGCGAGCGGACCTCGGAGCGGGTCAACTCCCGCAATGGCTACCGGCACCGCGACCTCGACACCCGGGTCGGCACCCTGGATGTGGCGGTGCCCAAGCTCCGCACCGGGTCGCTGTATCCCGACTGGCTGCTCGAGCGCCGCAAGCGCGCCGAGCGGGCGCTCACCAGCGTGGTGGCGACCTGCTACCTGCTCGGTGTCTCGACGCGTCGGATGGACAAGCTGGTGCAGACCCTGGGCATCACCGGCTTGAGCAAGTCGCAGGTCTCGGTGATGGCACGTGAGCTCGACGAGCACGTCGAGCAGTTCCGCACCCGACGGCTCGACGCCGCCCGTTCACGTTCGTGGCCGCCGACGTGCTGGTGCTCAAGTTCCGCGAAGGCGGCCGGGTGGTGCCCGTGCACGTGCTGGTCTCGACCGGCGTGAACGCCGATGGGCACCGCGAGATCCTCGGGGTGCAGGTCACCTCCAGCGAGGACGGCGCCGGCTGGCTGGCGTTCTTCCGCGACCTGACTGCCCACGGCCTGACCGGGGTCAAGCTCGTCACCTCAGACGCGCACGCCGGTCTGGTCTCTGCGATCGGCGCCGCCCTTCCCGGCGCGGCGTGGCAGCGGTGCCGCACCCACTCGCCGCGACCTGATGTCCGCGACCCCGAAGAGCCCGTAGCTTGGTCATGCCGCTGCTGCCTCGATCTCCGACCTGCCCGACGCTGAGGCCGTCCACGCAAGTTGACCGGGTCGTCGACGCCCTGCACGAGAAGCTCACCACGGTCGCCGAGCACCTCGATGAACTGCGCGCGGACATCTTCTTCACCGCCTTCCCGAAGGAGACCTGGCGCCAGCTCTGGTCCAACACCCCAAGAGTGACTCAACCGCGATCTGTGGCAGCACGACGTCGTGGCCATTCACGAGATACGCCTCAATCATCCGCCTCAGAGCCGCCTGGCCGCGCACGATGAGCGCGCCAGCCGCTCTCGGACTCGACGTCCTCTCCCATCCACCGATAAGCGCTCTGAGGACGTCGATGTCGCAGTACCCTCAAGCCTGACACGCCCCCGGGATGATCGGCTACGTACCGCCCCAGCGTGGACTTACCGATCCCCGGCGGACCGTTGAGGTGGATAAGGCGGCTCACGCTGAGCGACTCTACTGGCGCATCGACTGGGGCCCGTCAGCGCGATGTCATCGGCATGATGGTCTTCGACCAACAGCACATCTGGTGGGTAGCCGCGCGCTATCTCGGTATCAGCGTGCGTTCCCGTCCCAGCGAAGCAACCGGGGCACCTTCCCTCCGTGCGAGCATCAGGCATGGCTGAGAAGCATTCGCGCCCTGTGCTGGGTGGCCGGGCGTTCTGGTGGACAGAGAGTCTCTGGCTGGCGGCGGAGGGTCTGCCGGTGTATCAAGTGGCGCTCGCCGACATCCTGGAACTCGATGAAGACTGTTGGTTCGGGGGCAAGACTCCAACGTGTCGAGAGGTGGCCGAGCATTCTCGCCGGATCAACGATGCCGATCTTAGGTATCCCGTCATCTTCGCCTCCGATGGAAGGCTGATGGACGGGGGACACCGAATCGCTCGCGCGTGGCTCGACGGCCTGGTCGAGGTAGATGCCGTTCGCTTCGAGGTCGATCCAGAGCCTGACTGGGTCGTACCTTCTACGCAATGAAGGATTCCCCTCACGCTGATGAGTGCGTCGGCTCGTAGGGACACACCTGTGAGAAGAGTCGTGGACTCACGGCGGCCGATCCCCGCGCGAACGGTGTGGAGGTGCGCCGGATGTTGCAAGCGTCCGCGGCGGCGGGGCGCGTGCCTGGCCCCCTTCCCCGAGGGGTTCTTGTCGGGCTACGCGGTGGAAAACGTGGCCGCCTGGGAGGACGTCGACTGGGACGTCGTACGCCGAGAGCTGGCGGCTGTCGCCAAGCTCGCCGGCGAACTTGGGATCTGGGTGGTGCCCGGGTCTGCTCACCCGCTGATACCGCCGCACTGGCGCATGACAGCCGCTACGTGAGCTCCGAGGAGGGGAAGCTCGTGGACCGCTACGACAAGCGGAAGTGCTCGCACACCGAGGTCAACCGGTTCTACACGCCCGGCTTCGAGCCGGTGGTCTTCGACGTCGACGGCTTCCGCTTCGGCATGGCGGTCTGCATCGAGATCAACTTCTCGGACCTGTTCGCTGACTACGACCGGCGTGGGCGTTGACTGCCTGCTGCTGCCGGCCTACCCGGTCGACTCGATTTTCGCGATCAAGGCCCGGGCCCACGCGGCGATCCCCAACTACTGGCTACCCCAACCCCGCTGTCATTCGCATGTCCGCGAGGCGGGCGCTGCCGTCGCGGCGGTGGGTCAGAGTAGGCCGCTGATCCGATCCCATGCCGCGAGCCCGAGCCGCCGGTCCCACGAGCACGACCTCGGGTATGCGTTCCACAGGGATCTCGGCTCCGGTGAGACATTCGGGGAAGGCTTCGCGAAAGGCGCGGTAGAAGTCCACGAACGCGGGTGGCTCCTGTGCGGGTTGCCAGTCGTCGAGGAACGGCACATGGGCAAGCGGCTGCCCGCCTAGGGTCCAATGCGAGGTGGCGCGCCCGTCCGCGGTGACGCCGGCCCACACAACGTCGGAGGGAGCGAACGCGACGACGGCCGCCACGAGGCTGCTGTGGGCGCCGGTGAGCAACGCGGCCTCGGCACCGAAGGAGGTGCCCACCACGAGGATCCGGTCGCACTCGGATTTCAGGTCGGCCACGCGGCCGAGGAACAGCTCGAGCGGAATCTCCCATGGGCCCTCGTGCTGGCCGGCCCGCCGAACCACTGGATCGACTCGGCGAGGGCACCGTGCCGGGCCAACAGCTCCGCACGCGGGGAGTCGACCCGGCCGCTGGAGCCGGCAAGCACCAACGCACCGACACCCGACGGGCGTTCGGGCACCCACCGCACGCCGGGCACCCCGGTGAGTTCGCGGCAGTCCATGAGCCTCATCTTGGCAGAGCCACCGGCGCGCAACTGGCAGTCAGCCCACCGGCGGAAGGGCCGGCAACATGCGGCGGGGCTCGCTATTCACCGGGCGCGGACACGACGGGATCTGAGTCTGCTGTTGTTCCACGCCACGAGTCGATCGTCGCGGTGCACCGTGGAGGAGGTGCACAAGTTGGAGGCGCTCGACAGCGACCACGAGCCCCGTCTCCTCGGCGAGCTCCCTCACCGGACCACGATGGTCCTCGACGCCATCGAGATGGCCCGCTGGTCGCGCGGAACCCAGCTGGCCGGCCTGCGGTGTCATTCGGATGCAGGCAGTCAGTTCACGTCGATTCGCTACGGCGTTGGCCTGGCCGAGATCGGTGCCGTGCCCTCGACCGGCACCGTCGGCGATTCGTACGACAATGCCCTGGCCGAGACCGTCAACGGCTACTACAAGACCGAGCTGATCCGTGGCCCCGCGCGTGCGGGGCGTCCGTGGAAGACGGTCGAAGACGTCGAGCTCGCCACACTCAGCTGGGTCCACTGGCACAACCACGACCGCCTGCACGGCTACCTGGCCGACGTCCCTCCAGCGGAGTTCGAGCAGACGTTCTACGCTACGAAACGGACCGACCACGCCCTGGTCGGAATCCAATAGCCCGGGCCTCCATCAGACCCACTCACCCGGACTGCCGCCGCCGGTTGGTCAACCTCCTCAATTCGGCAGTTTCGCGCTTTCCCTGTCCGCGGCATAGAAAGACGTTCTCCAAGCAGGGTATGGACGTAGGAACGTCCTCCTGCTGCGCTGTTCGGGCTTGGTGTCCCAATCGCAAACAGGAGGACGTTCATGACCCACGGTAATGGTGTATCGCGCGGTGACCGGAACAGGAACGCACGGCTGGCGCGGCTGCGGGAGCTGGTTCCGGTGACGAATGCGATCGTCGGGATCGACCTGGCTGACAAGAAGCAGATGGTGGTGCTCACCGATCACGACTCCAAGGTGCTGGCCCGCAAGACGTTCCGATGCCGGGCCTGGGACCTGGGGGTGGCGCTGGACTGGGCCGCGCAGCGGGCCGCCGCGAAGGGCTGGGCCGGGGTGACCGTGGCCTGTGAGCCGACCGGGCACCGGTGGCGGGTGGTGGGCCAGCTCGCCGCCGACCGGGGGATGCCGTTCGTGTGTGTGCAGCCGATGGCGACCTCGTGGGCCCGCCGCGCCGAGGACCTGACGTTCGACAAGACCGATGAGAAGGACGCGGTGCTGATCGCCCGGCTGACCGCGCAGCTGCGCTGCTACGTCCCCGAACCGGTCGACGAGACCTGGGGCCGGCTACGACACCTGGGTGCTCGCCGAGAGTGGCTGATCGTCGAGGCAAGCTCGCAGGTGCAGCAGATGCGCGACCTGCTCGAGTGCGTCTGGCCCGCCGCGCTGGAGACCGCGAACTGGCCGTTCCGCTCCCGCGCCTGGGCCGCGGCGCTGTGGGTGGTCCTGGACCGTGACGGCGGCGACCTGGCCCGCACCCGACGGTTGGGGCTGGCCCGGTTCGAGACCGCGGTACGCCGCGAGATCAGCCGCCGCGGCGGGCAGCGGCCGTGCCTGCGGATCGTGCGCAAGCTGTTCACCGCGCTGGCTGACCCGACCGGCGTGCTCGCGCACCGCCGCGGCGCTCTGGAGCGGGTGCAGCTGCTGCTGGAGGACTGGGGCGACACCCACCGCAAGCTCGCCGAGGCCGAGGCCCGGATGCTGGCCGTGCTCGACGAGCTGCAGAGCGCCACATACTGCACCGCGATGGGTTGGTCGTCGCGGTCGATGAACACGGGGACGGCACACTGATCGCAGAGATCGATGACGGCGACCAACCCTCGCTGTTCGTTCCCGGGTGGCTCGACATCGTTGAGGACGTGAGCGGTGACGAACGCTGGACGGGGTCGTCACTCGCACGCTGAACGGCGCTGCCATCGGCGTTCCGGAGGTTCACTGTCCGCGGCAAATCCGGTAAGCGTCGGACGCCTCACTGCTCGACGACGTCCGTGCCAGCAAGGTCGGAGATCGTGAGCCCGTCGCTTTCCGTCGTCGTGTCTGCTACGCGTGCACGGCGGTACTGGCGCAGGGCCAGCAGTAGCACAACGCCGAACCAGGCCACCGCGAGCGGCTGGGCGAACCTATCGGTCATCGCCCTGGTCCACGGTTGCCCTAGGGAGGACTCCCACGACAACCATCGCCACGGCGGTGTGAAGGCGACGAAGCCCGCGACAATCCCTTCGACGGGCAGCAGTGCCCAGGGATGAATGCGGTGACGGCCCGCCTGCATCACCACGACGAAGGCCAGGCTGATCAAACACACGTACGCCCAGGGCAGCCTCGCGTCCGACACGTTGAGACGCCGTAAGGCCGACTCGAGAGGTTCGAGCGGCCAATGCATCGCCCACAGGAGAACTAACAACGCAGGTGTCCGCACTGCCTGCAGTGCCGTGGCGCCCAAGCGCATGGAGCACTGCGGCGTCGTACAGCTCAGCGTCGGCCGAGCCGGTCCACGTCACCACTGCCGAGGGGGTGCTCCGTAGCGTCACTGCGACGGCAGCCAGGGTCCCCGCTATGCCTAGCGCACCACTGACGACCGATACCCATATGGCGTCTATGATCATGCTCCTAGTCGTGACTGCAACGGGAGACGACCTTAGTCGGCCAAGGATCAGGACTGGTCGAGTCACGACGCTCACACCGCTTGCCTGGACCACCGCGACGGTGAGCGGGCGGCGGCTGGTGCACCGCGGCGCCGTTGAGCAGAGCCAGCCGGTCGGGGAACGTTCGACGCGGCCGGCTACCCGGCCCGGTAGCCCTCGAACCCGCTCGCTCCGGCGTCGATGGCGAGGCTTTGTCCCTGCTGCCGTCTACTCCTCGCCCGCGGTCGCCAAGTTCACCCTGCCCGGCGCCTGAGCACGCAACAAGGCCGACGTCCCCAAACGGTGCGGGGACGCCGGCCTCGTTCAGGTCACGAAGCCGGGTGCGTGTGCCCGTTCGGCTTGGCCCAGGTGAAGAACGCCACCAGCCACGCGACGAACAGCACCACCCAAATACCGAGCTCGGGTGTGCCGACCCCAGCGCCGGCGAAGCCGATAATGAACGGCAGCGCGATTAGCACCACCAGAAGCACCCACATCAGTGACCTGCGTTTCTTGCGTTCCATGTGTGCCTCCTACCCCACTGCGCCGTCGGTGGCCCAGTACCAGGTGCCGTTGCTCCTGGAGCGTAGGTGATCCTCGGGGTACGAGTTGCCCACATAGCCAACCTTGAAGGCGCTGTTCGTGAACGAGCCCTGCTCGAAGTGGATGTAGCCGCTGTGCGAGTGGCCGCTCTTCCAGGCGAAGAACTGCTTGTTGTGGTTGATGATCCCGTTCCACTGGTAGCAGCAGCCGTCCACGCTGTCGATCGTCCAGCCGGTGCTAACGTTCGAGACGTTGTAGTTGGCTCGGTTCCAGCACCAGTACGTCCAGGTGTTGAATCGGTAGGCGACCGAGCCGAGCAGGTTGTGCCCGGTGTTGTGCACGGTGACCTTCTGGCAGCCCGACGCTGAGCTGGAGCCGCCGGTGCCTTCCTCCCATGAGGCCGGGGACACGTCGCCCTTGTTCGGCTTATGATTCTGGGCGTTGAGCGGGGCCTGCGTCTGCCCCATCGTGGCTTGGTCGTAGTGCTGGCTGGCGAGCACATGGTTGCCTGCGGCGTCGTACAGCTCAGCGTCGGCCGAGCCGGTCCACGTCACCACTGCCGAGGGGTCCTCGGAGGTGGTGGTGTCAGCGGCGGATGCCGGCTGCATGAAGGCCACGACGGGCGCGAGCGCCAGCATGACGGTGGGTATGAGTACGCGGATAGGTCGAAAAGAGTCTCCCCCTGTCGTGTGGAAGCCTTCCGGCGGAATCACCGGGAAGCAGTCACACCCTGGCAGCCGAATCATCCCGCGTCTGGATATTTGGCCTGCATGATTGTGTATTGCAAAATCATGAGGGGTTTACGCTACTGCGACTGGTAACGCCGCGTTTACTGTGGTCGGTTCGGACCCGTTTTAGGATCGCCCGGGCCGCATCTCGGAGAACCCACCGTTCGCGTTGCCGCTGTAGCAGGACACCGGCCTCCATATGCCCCAATCCGTCCAGATGACCGTCCGGCCCCGACCACACTTTGCTTTGAACACATGGCATCCGTACGCGGCGAGCCGGACCGCCTGTCGGTTTGCCCTGTTCAGTACGCGACGTGACGTTACAGGGCAGCTTGTCGGGCTTGCTTCTTTCAGCGCGGCAACGCAACCCGGGCCCGTCGAAGCCGGTGGGTGAGTGGAATGGCCTCCAGGCGGCGCGCTCGCGCTCGCGCTGGGCACGCAGACGCGCTCTTTCTGGTTCTTCTCCTACGCGAACGGCTTCGCAGCCTCCGTGCCACGCGTACGCGGTTGGCCACCGGCTTCCATGCTCCCTGTCTGCGGCATGTCCGGATGGCCGCAGCGCCCACTATCTGCGGCTACTTGTTGACTTCTCTTACGGCAGTGGCCGGGCCAGGCTGTTGTCGAGGTGTCCGGCGGTCCGCTCTCACATGGCAGCGGCTGCCCACCCTTTGCGGGTGTGGCTCACATCTGGCATGCGGGTCCGCCGGACACCGTGGTGAGGCGTGGCTCCAGAGGGGACTGCCCGGCTCGAAGTAGCTTTGCCCGTCCTCGCCGACCAGGTTATCGGCTCGAGCGAGGAGGCCAGGAGATGAGCCGAGTGATCGTGGGTGTGGACCCACACAAGAAGTCGGTGACGATCGAGGTCGTCGACGAGCACGAAAGGGTGCTGGCACGGGGCCGGTATGGCACCGACACCGCCGACTACCGGACGATGCTCAAGCAGGTCCGCGACCAGTGGCCGCAGCACCGGTGGGCGGTCGAGGGCGCCCAGGGCGTCGGCCGGCCGCTGGCACAGCGGTTGTTGTCCCAGGGCGAGGACGTGGTCGACGTGCCGGCCAAGCTCGCGGCGCGGGCGCGGGTCTTCGACACCGGCAACGCCCGCAAGACCGACGCGACCGACGCGCATGCGGTGGCGATGGTCGCGCTGCGAACCGCGGGGCTTCGTCAGCTCGCGTTCGACGAGGAACTGCTTGCGTTGCGGTTGCTGACCGACCGGCGCGAGGAGCTGGCGAAGCTGCGGGTGCAGACCGTGAACCGGTTGCACCGGCTGCTCACCGAGCTGATCCCGGGCGGGGCGAACAAGCGCGACCTGTCCGCGCTGCAGGCCAAGAGGCTGGTGGCGACGGTGAAGCCCAGATCCCTGCTGGGCAAGACAACCCGGCGCATGGTCGTGGAGGAGATCGCCGACCTGGTCGCCGTGGACGCCAAGCTCAAAGCCATGAAGAAGGAACTCAGGGCCGCCGTGCTGGCCCGCGGTTCGCACCTGATGGACCTGTTCGGGGTCGGTCCCGCGGTCGCCGCCCGGGTCCTGGCCGACGTCGGGGACGTGGCCCGGTTCCCCGACCGCAACCACTTCGCGTCCTGGACCGGCACCGCACCCTTGGACGCCTCCTCCGGCGAACAGATCCGACACCGGCTCTCCCGTGCCGGGAACCGGCGGATGAACCACGTCATCCACATCGCCGCGATCGTGCAGATCCGCCACGACACGCCAGGTCGCGCCTACTACCGACGCAAGCTGGCCCAATCCAAGACCCCGATGGAAGCGCTGCGCTGCCTCAAACGCCGGATCTCCGATGCGATCTACCGCCAGCTCGTCGCGGACGCCGACCTCCCCGACCAGACCACCGCCGCCGCTGTCGCACCCGAGGGTGAGGCGGGTCCGGGAGGGCACTCGGGGGCGTCTTCGCGATCCAGCGCGGCCGACCTGTCCACCCCGGTCATCGGCTCTTCGGAACAGCCACTTCCCGGACCCGCAGCACCGACGCTACCCCCGCCCGCAGCCGCTGCGAACCCCCACGCGGGCTCGGCTCCCCGGCCCCCGCGTCGACGCGCCGGAGCCGTCAAGGTGCAGCGCCCCACCGGACGAACGACCTTGACGGCGACAAGCGACGGCGCACACTCCAAGACGCCGAAACCGCGCTCTTGACACAGAGGGGAACCAGATCCGGTAACGGGGCCAGGCTGCTGACTTATGGCTAGCCGTGACTAGTTGTGTCCCTACTTGAGGCAGGCTTCGGATTTGCCATGCGGTGGCCACCTCCACCGGTTTCACCGGCCCATGGGTCCTGTGGCGCGAGCAGACCTCGGGCCCGGGTGTGGACCAGCTCTGCGAGGCCCTCTGGCAGGTCGATCTGGGCGATGGCGACCAGCACCTCCTCGGCCGTCTCGGCGACGACCTGACGTGCGCCGCGCTCACTCATCGGCCACGAGCGCGCTTCGGTGACGAGGTCCTCGGCGGTTACCGCTGAGAGGCGACGCTTTCCGTTGACCCACATGGAGGCCCGGTCCGGCAGCCGCTGCCACAGTGCCGTCGGAACCGTGTCGTAGAGGGGTGCCAGAACGACGTTTCCGGGCTCGGTGTGCAGGAGCGCCAGGTTCTTCCCGTGAGCGTCCCCATTGCCGATCACCTGGGTGAACACCGCCGTGCGCAGCAGTCGGCGCAGTTGGGCCGGAGCTGCCTCGCCGGCATGCCGGGTCAGTAGACCTGCCACGTCGCGCCAGCTCGGGCCGCCGAACTCCTGGTACTTCGCCCGCCGTTCGTAGCTGTCGATGTCGGTGCCCAGCGCCTGGCAGATGTCCTCCTGGTGGATTCTCTCGACCGAGCCGGTGTCCGGATCGGGGCGCCGGTCGTAGCGGGAGACGATGATGCACTCCAAGGCGCCGATCCGCTCCGTCCGCGCCTCGACGTTTGTCAGGCCGATCGCTCGGGCCAGGCGGAGGCAGGCGGCTTCCATGGTCACCATGCCTGGGTAGCGACGGTCTTCGACCTTCAAGATGTGGGTGGACGGGTAGCCAGCGGCCGGCCGTCCCCAGCCGTGCGGGGTCGATACCAAGAGCAGCTTGTTCTGCAGTCCCGGCAGGGAGAGCTCGCTGTCGTCGTGAAGCGCTAACGGCCTTTCCTCCAGGTCGGCGACGTCCGCCTCGAGTTCGTGGCGCGGGTAGTCGACGACCCGGCCAGGGCCGTGTTCCTCGCCGTCAGGGCTGATGACGGCCGCGCCGGCAATGTCGCGGCCGAACCGGGCCAGGATGCCGAAGGTGTCGAAGGTTGGGACCCGTGCCTCTGCGGCTACGGCCGCGAGCGCGGCCCCCTCTGGCAACAGGCCGCGGAAGAACGATCCGGCGTGCTTGTGCGGGCGTCGCGTCAAGGGCAATGAGCATGACAGCAGCGGAAGGTTCAGCGGCCACCGGTCGCGAGCCTGGTCCGTGTAGCGACAGGTGACCTGGCCAGGGCCGCCCGAGGTGAGCTCAGCGACGGTCTCGCCGTAGAGGCGTACGAGCAGGGGCGGCCTCCTAGCCATGGTCGTCGTCTCCGCCTGAGGGCTCCTGGTCATCGAACTCGACCAGGATGGTGGCGCCCATGTTGCGCAGGAGGCGGACCAGCAGGTCGACCATATTGGTGGTGCGGCCTCGTTCCAGCTTGGCCAGCCAGGTGCGTGAGACGCCGAGCTGCTCGGAGAGGTCGGCCTGGGTGACGCCGCGGGATGTTCGGATTTCGCCGATCGCCGCACCCAGGTCGGACCCGCTGCGGACGACCCAACGCTGCTTCACGACTCACCTCCGGCTCTGTGCTCATTCAGGCACACTATCGACAAGTGTAGCGATTGTGCCTGAAGAGGCGCAACCAGCAATGCGCCTCGGGTGTGCCCGAACAGGCACGGCCCGCCGAGGCCGATGGGCATGCCACCACCACCAGCGGGGCCCGGTCCCACCGTCGTGTCGTGTGCCGCACCGATGTCTGGGCGGCCCCGCGGAGGGCGAAGCGGGCCCAGGCCGTGCGCCTTCGCCCAGTGGCGTCACGTGGTCGTGGTTGGCTGCGGCCACCCGCTGTGCCGGAGGTGCGATGCTCAGCCCCAGCTACCAACGCACGGACTTCCCTCTCCGCGGCAAATCCGGTGAAAACGCACGCCGGCTCCCCGGAGGAGCTCTTCATCGCCCCACGCTGGTCATTCACCCGACGCGGAGATCCGCATCAACGCGCGTGAAGCAGCCGCTCGCACCCGGGCAGCGGGGTCTTCCTGCAGGTCGACAACTGTCAAGAGCAGGTCGTCGAGCCTGTGCCGGGCCACGACCTTCAGCGCCATCTCGCGAACCCGCCAGGCGTCATCGTTCAGGGCAGCCTGCACCGACTCCAGCGCCACGTCGTCCCAGGCCCAGAGCAGTCCTCGCGTCGCCCACACCCGCAGCCAGTAGGGCGGGCCCGGGGGGCTCCCCGGTGACGACCCAACGCGCCGGCGGGCCACCCAGGGCGAGGATCAGTTCGGCGTCGGCGTCGCCGCCGCCGAGGAGCTCCATGCAGCCGGCGACAAACAGTGTCCTTTCCGCGACGTGCACATTCGTGCTCGATGCTCTCGCGGGGTGTCTTGCCCCAGCTCGACGGCACGTTCACCGGTTCAGGATAGGCGTCGTTCGCGCACAACCTCACGGGTAGCGAGATCACTCGCGCTCTGGCAGTTGCGGTCTTCCCTCAACGCGGCTGAAGAGGGCGATTCAGCCGCGATGGCTGAGCACGTTCACTACGTGGCCGGCGCTCGTGCGCACGAAGAAGCGACGGACGCCCCAGTCCTCGTTCTGAAGAGGATGAACGATCTCGGCACCGCTGTCCTGAGCCTGCCGATAGGCCTCGTCGACATCTGGCACCTCAACCGACATCTCCGGATTGCATGGCGCGGACTGGTCGATGTCCATCACGCTGAACTGGGCACCGCCCTGCGTTCCGAGGGTTGCCACCCAGCCCAGATTCATGAGCACGTCGAGACCGAGCAACTGGGAGTACTCCTGCACCGCGGCGTCGACTTCGCTGACCGTCAGGATCGGCACTGCTCGAAGCAAGTCCATAACCCCACCGTTGGCAGGGACAGATCCAAACTGGGAGGCGCGCACATCGGCATGGCGATCACGTGCATAACCCCGATGAGCGGATGCTCTGTCACCGGCACCGCCAAGCTTCACCAACTGCGACATGAGAGGCGTTCACAATAGGCGTGCCCGCCGCGCTCGCACCCACGGGCATGAACGTGTCTTACCCGAAGGAAAGACTCGACGGGCACGCGCTCGGCCAGTACCCCGCGGCGTCGAAACGAACCCTCTCCGCGGCAGATCCGCGCGCCTCTCGGCCCGGATGGCTGCGCAGGTGGGGCTTCGCCGCGCCGTTCTCTGCTGGCCGGGGCTGTTGGCCGCGGCATCAGATCAACTGCTTCCAGTGGCCTTCTGATACGACCTCGATGGTGGCGTCGACCACCTTGATGGCCGTCTGGTCGTCGATGGCGTATGCCGGGCCAGACATGCCGACGGCCCATTGCTCAGCCTCGGCCATGGTGTTGCCGGGCAAGCCGTCCGGGGCGAGGTGCGGGCAGATCGAGAAGTCGACGAGTCCCAGCGTGCTGTCGTCGCCGGTCGGGGGCCGCCACTGGATGAAGTCCTCCCCAACCTCGGGGGTCATCACCATGCTGCCCGCGCTCAACCCCACCCACACCGTGTCGCTCAGCGAGGGGAGCAGATCGGTCAGCCCGGACTCCCGCATCCAGTGGCACAGGTAGAGGACGTCGCCGCCTGCCACCAGGAGCGCGTCGGTCTCCCGTACCAGCGGGACCCAGCGCTCCGCGTCGATGCTGGGCAGCGCGGTGAGCTCCAGCACGCCGATCGACTTCCAGCCCAGGTCGACCATGGGGTTCCCCGGCTCCTGCCCGCTGATGAACCGCCAGGCCCTCTCCCCGGGGCCGTTCCGGGGGTGCCCGTACATCCCGGTGGGGACGCACAGGGCGCTGGAGTCGGCGATCGGCTTGCCCAGCATCTCGACCAGTGCCTCGCGGATGCTGGCGTTCGTCACGCCCCCGGAGGTGAGAAGCAGCTTCAAGGTTCCTCCTGATTTCGATCGCGTGGCGTGGCATACAGACCGGCGACCACCGCGAGACTCATCGCTGATGAACGAGACGAACGTATCCGCAATCAGGCCGCTCGCTGCGGACGTGGCCATCGAGCGCACGCAGCCCAGGCTGGGCACGGCACTGAACCGCCCGACTTTCGGCAGCTGCAGTCTTCCCTCAACGCGGCAGATCCGTGAATCGGTTGGCTCATCTCCTGATGGGTGCGCATGCGTGGTGACGGGCTTCGGTCACGCATTCATAGGCGGGCGCCTGGATGGGGCCGATCGTGCCGGTCCGGGTCACCCCTGGTCCAGGGCGTGTCGGGCGGCGAGGGCGTCGGGGTTCCGCGCCAGCGACGGGCAGTCCCGGTCTAGGTGCTCCAGGATCAATCGAGCCGAGGTTGCGTGGCCCCATTCGGTGAACAGCCGGGCGAGCAGTGGCCGCTGCGCCGGCGGGGAGATCCGCTCCGGATCACCGCCGGCCCACGCGGCAAGAGCGCCGCGTCCGGCGGTGCCCTCAAGCCACGGCAAGACCGTCGTCTGCAACGCCTCCGCGACCGCGGTGGGGTCGGGGGACGTGTACGTCGACGATGACAGCGTCGCGTCGGCCGGCGGCACCCGTGCCGGGTCGTCCGGCATCGGCCAACGCTGGGCCTCGGGGAGGCACACCCCGTAGTGAATGTGGATCTTGTCGTGAAGCGAGGTGCCGTCCGCTAGCTCGCCGAGCCCGCGGAACACGGAGAGCACCTGCACGACGCCGTCTCCGCAGTCGCGGTGAAAGTAGCGCCCGTCGTCGCGTCGGGTGTACCCGGAGGCAGCGATCAGCGGTGCCACCGCATCAGCGACCTCGACGGCCTGCGCGTCGGTGACCTCCCCGGCCAGGACCGGCGTCGGTCGGGGCTGCCGGCTGACGTCGACGACGGCGCGGATCACCGCAGCGGCGACGTCGGCGAGGTGCAGCCGGGTGGCCAGATAAACGACCTCGCGGTCCTCGGCGAACACCTCCGCGATGCCGGGTTGCTCGGCCAGAGCATGCTCGAGGCCGTCCTCGACGGGGTCGCAGTAGATGTGGATCTCGTCGGCGAAGCTGACCAGGGTGTCGAACCCGTCGAGGGTGGTGTCATCGGAGACGGAGAACCAGTCTGGCAGCTCGTCGAGCGCCGGATCGAGGTCGTCAAGGCGAGGGCTGAGTTGGCCGGCCGCGGCGCCCTCTGCGAGCGCAGCGGCGACCGGGTCGGCGCTGCTGGCGTGGTCCCGTGGCGGTGCCGCAGCGCGCCTCAGCCAGCGCACCGGCGAACCTCAAGGCAATGGTTCACCGATTGCATAGGGTCTCCTCCTGTCGGGCGCCTACAGGTGTCCTACTGTGCCTGCCACGGGCTGGCCCTGCATCGGTTTCGCGCGAGGGTCACTTCGCCACACTCGCTGACGATCGCGCGCTCGCTCGGATGCCCCGAAGCGTCCGCGCTTGGGCACGTCCGAGGTCCACCATCCGGGGCAGATGCGGACGTTGACTCTCTGGCATCCTGACGTCGGCCATCCCAGCAGGTAAGAGACAGAGACCGGTTCTACCGGAGGTGGGAGAAGTGCTGGGAAGTAGACCCGGGCTGTCCGCCAAAAGCACCTCAACGCGGCAGATCCGGACGTTTGCCTGGCGGCGGCGCCTGTCAGTTGGGTGGGGCCGCGCGGTGCTTTTGCAGGATGATCTCGGACTCAACCGGTACGAAGCCGAGTTCGTGGTTGATGGCCCGCATCCATACGTTTTGGTCATCGCTGCTTGTCCGGACGTGTCGGCTGCTTGTCTGGTCGCGGGCGACCACGAGGGCCGCGGCCTTCACCGCCCGGCCGAGACGAAGGCCGCGGTGCTCGGCCAGGACCATGGTGCCTTCGATCTGCGCCGGACCGGCGGGGTCGGCGGCCGCCACCAGGCAGGTCCAGGCGACGACGTCACCGTTCGGGCCGAGTGCGATTGATTCGACGGCCGTGCGCCCCTGGGCCTGCCAGAGCCGGAGCTCGTCCTGGTACTCCTCGGCGGTGACCGGAGTGGGCTCCCACCCGAGTTCCCCGTTCGGTGCCTCCGCGTCGACCAGCCCCTTGAGCACGCCGACCTGGGCACGGAACGTCTCCGGGAGACCATCGAGGTAGGTCGACACCGTGTAGCCGTTTGCCGGCGGATGCTCGGGAAGGTCGGCGCCGGCCAGGTCGAGCTCGACCACGGTCTCGGTGCTGGCAGGGGCGTAGCCGAGGGGGCTTGCGAATCTGCTAGCCAGGCCATCGATCTCGGCTGTGGTGGCGCGGTAGGCGTTCGCCACGAACCTGCGTGCGCCTCCGGGAGTAGCGCTCTCTGCAGCGTCGACGAGCCGGGTGCCGACGCCCCGGTGTTGGTGTTGCGGAAGCACGGACACGTTCACCCACGACGTGTCCGGTGTGTCGTGGGCCGTCGAGGAGCTGGCGAACCCAATCAGGTTTTCGCTCTCGAAGGCACCGACCAGGCGACGGGTCCACCCGTTCCGGGCGCGCCATGCCGCGATTCGCGCCTGGGCTCCGAGCGGCACCCACCCCGGTCGGGCGTGCGCGGTCGCCTCGCACTCGACGACGTAGGCGTCAGCCAACGCGGACTCGTCGTCGACATCGATCGACCGAACACCTACAGCCATGAAATGGACCCCCGTCTCAGAGCGAAACCGATGCTGATACTGCCGCACTCAGCGCGCGCGACAGTCGGCGGCCAGCCCTTCAAGGATCAATACGCCGCTGCCGTCCGCACCCGAGAAGGCTTCGCCCGGATCGCGGCATAAAAAGATCCGGACGTTCATGTAATCCCGCCGGGCGTGGCGATCGTGGCGCTGACTGCCAGGACAAGTCCGACCAGCAGTTCGCGCACCGCCACCACGAGTCGCGTGGAGTCAACGTTGGGGATGCTGGTCGCCCGGTCCTGACGCGCGGGCCATCCAGGCCAGAGGTCCCGAACCGTGAGGTCGCACTACTCCTGTGCACGCCGCGAAGCTGCTGTCGACGGACTCTGCGGGCTGCTGCCGCCACGAGCGGGCTCCGCTTGCATCCGGCGCGCCGGGCAACCCGGGCCGCATCGCGACCACCTGAGGCTGAGGGCCGCCCGACCCGGGACGAGCCGGCCGGCGGCGTGCGGGTGGTCGTCATTGGGCCACCGTGAAGTTGAACATCATCCCGGTCTCGTGGTGCTCGGCGATGTGGCAGTGCGCCATCCAGGTGCCGGGTTCGGTGACGTCCAGCAGGATGTCGACGGTCTGGCCGGTGCGCAGCAGGACCGTGTCCTTCCAGACGAGGTTGGGCTCGACGACGCCGTCGCGGGCCAGCACCAGGAAGCGCCCGGCGCCGTGGATGTGGAACGGGTGGTGCATGGGATGGTCCCCGGCCATCTCGTTGACCAGCCGGATCTTGACCTGGTCCCCGACCCGGAACCGCCAATCGATCGCGGCGTTCACGGCCTGGGTGTCCGGGTCGACGAGCTTCCACTGGAAATTCGCCGGGGTGGTCATGCGGTTGACCTCGACCATGTCGTCTTCCCACTCGATGCCGCCGGAGGATTCGTGACCTCCGGTGGCTCCGTGGCTGGCATGCTCGCCGTGCATCTCGTGTTCGTGGCCGGCGGGTGCGTCGTGCATCTGGTGTCCGTCGCCGTTGCCGGGATGCTCGTGGCCGGCGCTGGCAGCGCGGTCGACCAGCATCTCGGGGAGCAGCTTCATCGCGCACTTCGGGCAGTGCCCGGGCTCGTCGCTGACCACCTCGGGGTGCATCGGACACACGTATGTCGGCACGGTCGCGACCGCGACGAGCTTCATGCCGCACTGCGGGCAGTGGGCGGGACTCTCGCTGACCACCTCGGGGTGCATCGGACAGGCGTAGACCACTGGGGTGTCTCCCTCGGGCTCTGGGAAGTTCATCTCGGCGAGGAAGGAGAGCGTCTTGTCCGGCGGCGCCTCGAGGTACGGCTGAATGCGGGTCCGTTCGGCCGCCATGTCCGGGTAGGAACGCAGTCGTGCGTAGTCCACGGCCAGGGAGGGTTCGGCCGGCGCTTGCGCCACCGTGATGGTGGCGAGCGGGTAGGTCCGGTCCGGAGTGCGGTGTTGCAGCACGAACTCGCCGGCCGCCTCGAACATCACGTCGATGACGACCCGCTCCGAGGGTGCAAGCACGACCTCCTCAACCCACTCCTCCTGCTCAACGTGTCCGCTGTCCCCGCCGACCAGCTTCATCCGCGCCCCAGGCAGCCCGACGTTGAACACACGCGTGTTCGCGGTGTCCAACAGGTAGAGGCGCAGCACCTCGCCCCGGTTCGCGGTCAGGGCGAGGTCGGTCTCACCGTTCACCAAGATGACGTTCCCGAACCGCCCCATGGCCGCATGGGTGGTCTCCTCGCGACTGAACGACGCCACCCGGCCTTCCTCGAGGAGCAGGTCGTCGAGGGTGAAGAACAGCTCCCGGTGCACCCGCGGCCAGTAGTCCGGGTCGTCGGGCTCGACGACGATGCCGCCGTACAAGCCCATCTCGATGCCGTAGTCGGAACGGATGTGCGGGTGGTACCAGTAGGCGCCAGGGTCGGGGCACTTGATCACGGCTGCGAAGCGGTCGCCCACCTGAATGGGTGGTTGGGTCTGGTGAGTGCCGTCGTAGCGGTTGTCCAGGCGCAGGCCGTGCCAGTGGACGGTGTTCTCCAGGTCGCCCTGGTTCTCGATCTCGACCGAGACCTGCGCGCCCTGACGGACCCGCAGTACGGGGCCGGGGATGGAGCCGTTGTAGGCGAGCATCCGGACCGCCGCGTCCCCGATGCGTTTGGCGACCGGGGCGATCCTGAGCTCGTACCGATCGCCGTCTGCGAGCTCAACCACCGCGGTGGGCTTGGCCGGCGGCGAGTCTGCGACGTCGGTGGTGAAGGGCTGCTGGCTACTGGCCATGTCGTGTGCTCCGTCCGTTGCTCGCTTCCGTTGCTTCGGTGATCGGCTGGCAACCCACGGGTGGCGCCCGGGCTGACTCAGCCGGGATGGCTGGGATGAGGCTGGGCGCCGCGCGCGGACCGCTCGGCCCGCAGGTCGCCGATCTGTTGGGCGATGTACTCCGCGTCGTCCCCGACCCACCCGAGCAGCGCCGAGCCGCGGGTGTGCTGCCATACCTGCCCCAGGAAGTACAGGCCCGGCTCCCGGCTGACCCCTCGGCTGTGAATCAGGCGTCCGTCAACGTCGAGGACGGGCAGGTCGATCCAGGACAGGTCGACGCGGAACCCGGTCGCCCAGATCACCGAGCTCACCTCCACCGACGAGCCGTCCGCGAACCGGACGATCCGGCCGTCGGCGTCGGTGAGACGCCCATGCGCTGTCACCGCGTGCTGGCGACGCAGCTGCCGCGGCGAGGACCCGATCAGGGTGTCCTCGCGAGCCGCGAGGCGACGGCCAAGGCGAGAGTCCTTCGAAAGCCGCAGCACACCGAGCGCGTCGAGGTACCAGAACAGGTCCCGCCCCAGGATCCGTTGCGGGAGCGGCAGCTGCCGCGACCCGATCGCGAGGTGGACGTCGTGGGTCTCTGCCAGGTCGGCAGCGATCTGGTAGCCGCTGTTGCCGCCGCCGACGACCAGGACGCGGCCCGGCGGGATGGCGTCCGGGTTGCGGTAGGAGCTGCTGTGCAGTTGGGTGACCTCTACGCCCAGCCGTGCGGCGCACGACGGGATCCGGGGCGTCTGGAACGGTCCCGTTGCGACGACGACCTGGTCCGCCTCGTAGGAGCGCTCGCCGACGTCGAGGACGAATCGGTCGTTTCTTCGCAGCGTGCGCACGCGGCTGCCCAGCTCGACCGGGAGCTGAAAGTGGGCGGCGTAGTCGCTCAGGTAGTCGACGACCTCGCCGCGGGTCGGGTACCGGTTCGGGTCACCCGGGAACGGACGTCCCGGTAGCGAGTCGTAGCGGGCTGAGGTGAACAGTTTCAGTGACTCCCACCGATCCCGCCACGCGGCGGCCGGCTCGCGGGCCGCCTCGAGAATCACGAAGTCCTGGCCTCGACGGGCCAGGAAGTAGCCCATGGCCAGCCCCGCCTGACCGCCGCCCACCACGATCACCTCGCGCCGTACCGACATCGGCACCCCCAGGAACAGTTCGCGTCCCCTCCATTACACGACGCTCGAACCACGCCCGCATCACCAATCTCGGCCATTTCCCGTCGCGCTCGGCCGCGAGGCTCACCGGGGTTCAGCCGTGCAGGTTCGCGCCAGTGAGGAGGACGACGGCCAGGAGGCCCGACACGACGAAGTCCACGGCAGCGCAGAACGGCGGCCACCACCGCATGTTCGCCACGTACCCGGTGTGGTGCTGCCACCAGTCCTTCACCCCATGGCCGGCCAGCCCGGCCACCAGGAGCCACGCCGAGCCGGTGACCCCGACGGCGGCGACCACGACGAACACGCCAGCGACGATGCACTCGACTGCGATGACATGCGCTCGGCCGTCCGAGACGCTGAAACCGATGTAGATCGCCGCGATGAACGCCAGCCCCAGCGCATAGACGGTGGCCGGTGTCAGCCACCACAGGGCGAAGGGGGACGCCAGCTGCGCAACGCCGACCAGGGCCCCCCAGAGCAGAGGAACACGCATGTCTCGCAGGCTGTCACCGGCCCGACGTGGTGCTTGTCGCTCGGTATCCGACGCCACCACACACCTCCGAGTGACTCGTGGGCGGCCATGCCTCATCAACACTCGCACGAACCTGAGGCCGGACGCATCCCCCTTCGGGGCCATCCAGCCCACGGTGGTAGACGGCAGGAGCGCCGCTCGAGTAGGGCAGTTGGACGGGCAGGTTCGGGTGCTGGTTGCCGCACCGTCGACTCGCCCCGTCAGCCGCCGTTGGCCGGTCGGCCGAGCGCTTCTCCATCGTGGTGACCTCGGCTCGCGCCGACCCTCAAGGTGTCGGGCGTGCCGGGCGGGCCCGTTGCCGGTTGGTGCGGAGCCGCCGCAGCCGGTTCACGGCGACCGGGTCGCGCGAGCACTGCCGGGGTGTCGATGAGCGCGTGAGGACTTGGCAGTACCGGGTCGTCGTCCACCTGAACCGGTCGACGACGGCGAGCTCCATTGCGCCTGGGTACTTCCACCACGACCGTTCGAGCTCGACGACGGCGACCTCGTCGCCGGTGAGGCCGCCGGCCAGCTCGCCGAGCTCGCTCTCGCGGTCGCCCCGCGATGGTCCTCACGGTCGGTCTCGGCCGCTCGGTCGGTGTCGAGGGGTCGTGGTCCATGGGCGTGCACCGTGCCGTCGGAAGCGGAGCGCGCACTCGCGAAGGGGCGCGAGGGGCACACTCAGTGATACCTCACGGCAGGATGACGATGCGGCCCTTCGTGTCGCCCTTCTCGAAGGCTGCGACCGCCGCGGCGCCGTCGGCCAACGCGAAGGTTCCCCCGAGGACAGGGGCGACTTCTCCGGTGGCGGCGAGCTCGTTCATCCTCAGCAGCTCGTCAGCGTTCTCCTTCACAACGAACGCGACGAGCTTCTGCGGCACGAATCGCGTCGAGACGGCTGCCCACAGCTGGCGTTGGGTGCCGCCGATCCAGCGGTCGCCCTCACCGCCGAGGATGACGAGGGTGCCGGTCCGGGTGAGGGCGCGGCGCAGCCGGGCCACCGACGTCCGGCCGCCGATGTCGAGGATGAGGTCGAAGTGGCGTGAGCCGTCGGCGAGGTCCTGCGTCCGGTAGTCGATGACGTCGTCGGCGCCGAGCGAGCGCACCAGGCCGGCGTGCTCGCCGCTACAGACGCCGGTGACGGTGGCCCCGAACGCGACCGCGAGCTGGACCACGATCGTGCCGACGGCGCCGGACGCGCCGACGACGAGCACGCGTTGCCCTGGTTGGACCCGGCCGTGGTCGCGCAGCGCTTGCATGGCGACGAACGTCGGGTAGGGCAGGACGGCGGCTTCCTCGAACGTCAGCTGCGGTGGCTTGGGCGCGACCTTGTTGGTCGCTGCCACCGCATACTCGGCGAAGGTTCCGCGGGTGGCGCCGTACACCTCGTCACCCGGCTGGAACTCGCTGACGTCGGGGCCGACGGCTTCGACCACGCCGGCGAAGTTGGTGCCCGGTACGGCGACGCTCGGGGCTCGGAATCCGAAGCCGAGGAGTCGCATCAGGTAGGGCTCACCGGCCATGAAGTGCCACGCGCCGCGGTCCATCCCGGCCGCGACGACGTGGACCAGGACCTGTCCCTCGCTCGCGCGGGGGCGTTCGATGTCGCCGAACTTCAGCACGTCCGCGGTGCCGTACCGGTCTTGGGTGAGGGCTTTCATGGGGACCTCCGGGCAGTTCGGTGACCTGCCGGGTCCTGTGGCCGCGGCATGGTTTGAGGTGGTTGTCCGCGTATGGCCTCAGTGGCCGGCGATCAGCGGCTGATGGTTGCGGACCGCGGTGACGACGTCGAGGACGGCCCGGCTGGTCTGGTCGGCGTACTGCGTCTCGCGGAGCAGTCCTTGGTGGGTGGAACCGTCCACGACGCGGTGGACGCTGTTGGTCGACAAGGTCGCCGACTGGTCCTGGTCGGTCATCCAGGCTTGGGGGTGCCCGGACCCGGCGGTGAGGACGAACAGCGGCTTGGCGCCGAAGTCGCGCAGGGATGCGGCCTCTTGAGCGGTGGCGCCGCCGCGCATGTACTCGTCGGCGACGCTGCGCACCGTGTTCGCCTGCGCGGTGTCGTAGGCGAGCTGGTCCGCGTTGTCGGCCGGGAGGCCGCCGCCGCCGGCGAGGTCCCCGTACAGACGGGCGATGCCGACCGGGACGGTGAAGGATGCCAGGGTCGCGGCGCGGCCGATGGTGTCGGACGAGGTGCTTCCCGGCGCGGGGACGACGGACTTGGCAGGCTGAGAGGACGCGGTGGAGTCGAGCAGCACCAGGCCGGCGACCTCGTCCGGGAAGTGTGCGGCGAAAATCCGCACGTACAGGCCGCCGAACGAGTGCCCGGCGAGCACGTACGGCCCGGGCACGCCGGCCCGGTGCAGCAGGGTGTGGAGATCGGTGGCGATCTGGGCGCCGTCCTGGGCGTTGGCGGCCGGTTGGCTGCCGCCGCGGCTGGCGCGGTCGTAGACGCACGTCCGCGTCTGGTTCGCCACGGCTGGAGCTATCCAGCCCATGTCCGCCGAGGTGCCGCCGGCGCCGGGTTCGAGGATGACGGTCGGGGCCCCGGACCCGGTGCACTTCAGCCGCAACTGGTGGCCGTCGACGGCCACCAGGCGTCCCGACGTCAGGAACGGGTTGGACTCGCCCGCTGCGCTGACCGTCTGCCAGCCGCCGCCGACGGCGCACAGGGCGAGGATGGTGAACACTGCGTACAGCTGGACGCGCCCGGCGCGGCTGGGAAGGTCGCGGTGGACGCGGACCACCATCCACACCACCAGAGCGAGCAGGGCGGGTGGCCAGATCCAGCTCAGCGCCTCACGGGTCGAGCCGAACACCCAGAGCAGGAGGCCGCCGGCACCCATGAAAATCGCGGGGACCGCGGCCCAGCGTTGGGGCTGGTCGGTGAAGCGCTGGGAGAGCAGCAGCAGGGACACCCAGCCGATCGCGAACCCGCACAGGACCGCGCCGGTGATGGCGGTCTCGGTGACCGGCGTGAACGGTGCGAAGACCAGGAGCAGGGCCGCGATGACCCCGGTTGCGAGGGAGGCGGCCACGATCCAGCCAAGACGCCCTCGAGGGGTGTGGCGGCCGTCGGAAACGGCGGCCGGAGTGGTCGGTGTCGCGTTGGGCGGCAGGGACGACCGACGCGAGAAGAGAGCCATGGCGTGCTTCCTTGGTTTGGCGTGGTGGCGAGCGCCGCCTCCAACTCCGACTCCCACCTGGGTACGGCATGTCCGAAGACCAAGTCCCGCTGATGACCTCCAACAAGGATTGTCAGGCCATCGTCCGCAGGGTTCGGTGCCGCCACCTCACCCCGGTGGGGTGAGAACCCCGGCGCAGTCGGGCAGTCTCAACCGCGCTGTCATCGGCATGAGAGTGAAACTCCGCGCAGCCGAACAGCAGAAACAGCCAGCTCGACGCCGCGCTCCGCCCCGAACGACCAAGTTGGGGAGCGCGGAAGTCGTCGATGTCGGGGCCTGCAGCCAGTACCGTAGGCGGTGAGCGCACTCACCGGGGACGACACCGGACCTCCGCCGGCAGGTGAGTCGTCGCGACCGCCCCAGGCTCCGCCGCCCCCGCCCGCGTCGGCACGGCGTTGGGATCGGATCCGCTGGGTGCTGCTGATCTGCTGGCTCGTCGCGGCCGGCGCGACCATCCTCACGGGAGAGCGGTCTTCATCGTGGGCGACGGCGCAGAAGCTGGTGGCCACTGGTCAGGTCAAGACTGTCCGCGTGGTCGGAGAGTTGCCCGCGCGTGGGACCGGCTACAGCCGTGTCGGGGTGCACTGGCGCCACGGCCCGATGAGGTACCAAGCCGAGGTGATGCAAGTCCGTGGAAGGGAGAGGCCCGGGCCGGAGGCCGCCCGGAACCGGGCGACCCCCGTGCTGCATGAGCCACCCAGTCGTCGCCCTGCGCGGTTGCAGCCAGGGCTGCAGGTGACGTGGGACCAAGACCGGTCGAACAGCGGCCAGTTGCTCGGGTGGGTCGTGCCGAGTTGGCTCGGCTTGTTCGCGGCGGCGCTGTTCTTCGCTGGGCTGGCGGTGTTGATCGCCGGGCCGCAACCGTGGAGGGCAACCCGGTGGGCCTGGTTCTGGCTACAGGTGCCTCCGGTCGGCGGGATCGTGTTCCTGCTGGCTTCGGGTTCGACTCCCGGTGTTCCTCACCCGCGGTCCCGAACCCGACGCTTGACCGGCGGCTGGGCATTCTTGCTGTCGTTTCCCCTCATAGGCATGCTTGCGCCGTACCGCTGGTAGGCGCCTGTCGTTTGCGCTGCGGCCAGCCGCTTGGCGGCGGAATGCCTCAGCCGATAAACCGGGCGGCACGGGCCAGGTCGAGGCTGTCGTCGGCATCGGCGTCCTTGCGCCACTTGGAGTCCAACGCGCCGACGCTGCCGTGTCGTGCTGCCACGAGTGGGTGACCTTCGCCCCTGGCCCGCGGGTGCCGCGCGCCTACGCTCGAGAGTGGGGAAGCCGGACCTCGACGAGGAGGCGCTGGGCACCCCTCGGCGTGTGAGCGGGGTGCTCGGGCAGTGCTCGGCTGACGTTGGCAGGTGCGGATGGATCGGTCTCGAAGGCCCGGATCCGAGGGCGGCGCGGCTGGCGTCGCCGGCACCTGTTCCGTGGTCGCCGGCGCCGACCCTGCACCGCTCGGCGACGCTGCACCGCTCGGCGCCGCTGCGCCACCGGCGGACGGCCGGCAGCAAGGGTGGCGGGCGGCTCGCCGGTCGCTGCACGGACCGCTGCGGACGCTGGTCGCGGGCCAGTGTCTCGGACAGGCCGCCGACGGGCTCGCGCAGATCGCGTTCGCACAGTTCGTCGTGTTCGAGGTCGGCCGAGGAGCGACGCCCACCGGGATCGCCTCGCTGCTCGCGGTCACGCTGCTGCCGTTCAGCCTCGTCGGCCCGTTCGCGGGGGTGCTCATCGACCGCTGGTCGCGTCGGCGCGTCCTGGTGGTCATGTCCCTGCTGCGAGCGGCCCTGACCCTGGCTGCGATCGCCACGGTTGTCACCCGCTCGCGAGCCGGCGCGTTCGCCGGCGTGCTGCTGCTTCTCTCGACCTCACGCTTCGTCCTCGCGGCGAAGGGTGCCGCGCTCCCACGCACGGTGCCCCGCCAGGACCTGGTGACCGGAAACGCAGTCTCGTCGCTGGCGGGCATGACCGCGACCTTCGCGGGCGCCCTGGGCGGGGCGGCGTTCGTCGGGCGGTCGTCCGCGGCCGGCTTCATGGTGGCCTGCCTGCTCTACCTGGGCGCGAGTGCGGTGTTCACCCGGCTGCCGGACGTGGGTGGCGGGGCCGGAGGCGCCGTGCTGCGCCGGGTCCGGCAGGTGCTGGCCGACCTGCGCGACGGTCTTCGTGCGATCGGCACGCCGGAGATCGGGTGGCCGCTGGCAACGGTATGGGTGCACCGGCTGCTGCTCGGCGCCGGCTTCGTCCTGCTGGTGCTCGTCGCCGACGCCCGGTTCCAGATGCGCATCTCCGGCTACGGCCTCGCGCTCGGGGTCACCGGCGTCGCCGCGTTCGCCGGGTCGGTGACCGCCCCGCTGTGTGCCCGACGATGGCCACCGGTCGCGATGCTGCCACTGGCGTTCCTGCCGCCGGCGGCGGCCGCGTACGCCGGAGGCGTCGCGCCGAACCTGGCCGTGCTGGTCGCCGGGCTCGCGATCACGTCGTTCTCCTTCCAGCTGCTGAAGGTGCTCGTCGACGCGCTCGTCGGGGGAGCCTCCCAGGACGCGGTCCGCGGCCGGGTGTTCTCCGTCTACGACGTGCTCTACAACGTGGCGTTCGTGCTCGCCGGACTGCTGATGGTCCCGCTGTGGGACGTGACCCGGGTCCGCGTCCTGCTCTGGTGCCTGGCTGCCGCCTTCGTGCTCGGTTGGCTCGCGTCCGCCGGGGTGCTCCGCGGCTGGCCGTTCACGGGGGGCCCGACCCCCGGCCGCCCGACCCCCGGCCGCCCGACCCGCGCGTGGCCGGGTCGGTTCGCGGGTCTCGCCTGCGGGGCGCTGCCGGTGCTGGCCTTCCCCGCGGCCGGGTGGTGGTGGTTCGCCTGGGTGTCGTTGGTGCCGATGCTGCTGCTGCTCAGGGCGTCTCCGACACCGCGGGAGGCAGCGGTGCTTGGCTGGTGGGTCGGCGCCGGCTACATCGCCGCGACCGGGAACTGGTTGGCGCCCGCGGTCGGACCGGCCCTGGTGCTGATCGCCTTCGTCCTCGGATTGCCGTGGCTGCCCTGGGGGTGGGCGGTCCGGCGCATGCTGGCGGGACGGCCGCGCCCGGCGACGCTGCTGGCCGCGCCGCTGGTACTGCCGTCCGGGTGGGTGGCGATCGAGGCGGTCCGGTCCTGGCCGAGCCTCGGCGGGCCGTGGGCGCTGCTCGGCGCCACCCAGTGGAACCAGCCGGCGCTGCTCGCCTCCGCCGCGCTCGGCGGCGTCTGGCTGACCGGCTTCCTGATCGTCGCGGTCAACGTCGTGGTCGTCGCGGGCCTGACCGCCACGGGTCGCCACCAGCGGATCGTCCTCGCTGCCGTCGCGGCGGTGGCGATCGCGCTCGGGCCTGCCTGGGCGCTGGTCCGTCCCGCGCTGCCGAGCGACGGGGTCATGCGGGTGGCGGTCGTCCAGCCGGGTGTGATGAACAGCCCGGCGGCCAGGGTCGCCCGGCAGATCCGGCTCAGCGACGCCCTGGCCGGCTCGAACCCGGACCTGATCGTGTGGGGTGAGAGCAGCGTCGGCGTCGCCCTGCGGCACCATCCCGACCTCACCCGTCGGTTGGTGGCGCTGACCCGGCGCACCGGTGCCGACGTGCTGGTCAACGTCGACGCCCGCCTTGGTGGCAGCATCCACAAGACATCGGTGCTCGTCACTCCCGCCGGCCCGGACGGGAGCTACGAGAAGACCAGGCTGGTCCCGTTCGGGGAGTACATCCCGCTGCGCCGGGTGCTCGGCTGGGTCACCCACGTCAGCAAGGCCGCCCAGCAGGACCGGGGTCGCGGCTCCGGCCCCGTGGTGCTGCACGCCCGGCGGGTTACCTTCGGCCCGCTGATCTGCTTCGAGTCCACCTTCCCGGACATGGCCCGTCGCGAGGTCACCCTCGGCGCCCGGCTGATCGTGTACCAGACCGCCACGACCACCTTCCAGGGCAGCTGGGCGCAACCCCAGCACGCGAGTCTCGCTGCCGTCCGGGCGGTCGAGACCGGCCGTCCCGTCGTGCACGTCGCGCTGACCGGAACCACCGCGGCCTTCGACGCAACCGGGCACCGGCTGCTGTGGATCGACGCCGGTCGGCGGGCCACCGGCCTCCTGGTCCTGACCACGACCGGAGGGCGGACGCCGTACGACGTCGCGGGGGACTGGGTGCTGGCCGCCGCCGCGGGGGTGCTCGCGGCGGCGTTGATCGCGGCGGCGCTGATCTCGGCGGACCGGAGAGAACGGTTCCAGGTCCGGACGCGCTGACGGCCTACGGGTTGCGCGCCTCCAGTGCGGCCAGGTCCCGCTCGGCGAAGAGCCGGTGGTGCCACTCTTCGTTGAGGACGATCAGCAGGCACTGGCGCACCGGGTAGCCGATCGGTCGCGGCCAGCCGGGTGCCTCCACCGGGTCGGTGTCGCGGTCCAGCGACTCGTCGGTCAGGCCGTCTACCACCTCCCGCACGGTGGCCATCCGATCGCGTCGCAGTGCCAGCACCTCCTCCAGCGCCGGGCGGGCCCCGCGCTCGCGCGGAATCTCCGGCATGTCCGGCATCTCGTCCCAGGGCAGGTCCAGCGGGTCCCACGGCGACGGGTCACCAAGGATCGTCCGCCGGATCCACGCGTCGGTGGCGAACACCAGGTGCCGCAGTGTCTCGATGAACGACCACTCGCCGTCCACCGACTCGTGCAGCATCAGGGGGTCGAGGACACGGGCGCGTCGGACGGTGTCGTCCCAGAGCCGCTCGATGACGTCCCAGGCCTCGCGGAAGCCGGCCGGGTCGGTCGGCCGCATCTTGGCCCGGTCGGGGTGGCGACGGTCGAGCTCCGCCTCGACCAGGGGTGCGATGTCGACCCCGTTGATCGTCAGGTTCTCGATCTCGCCGTTGATCTCGGTGTCGACCAGCTCGACGCCGCGCATCACGGCACCGGTCAGGTCGACGCCGCGGAACCGGCTGTTGGTCAGGTCGACGGCATGGAACTCCGCGCCGGTGAGGTCGACGCGCTCGAACCGGGAGCCCGTGAGATCCGCACCGGTGACATCAGGCATGCGACGACGGTAGCGGTGCCAACCTCGGCCTGCCAGGATTCCGGTGCCGTCCGTGTGGGGCTGACGAACCGGAGATCACCGGGTTAGCGTGCCGATGTGAGACGCGAACCGCATGAGAACGTCGCGACCGTGCTGGTCGACCCGTGCGTTCTCGGCGACTTCGAGCTCGAGCTGATGGCGCTCGATCTGCGGGTGTGGCCGGTGCGCACCGCGCCGATCTGCGTGGATGGGGCGCGGCAGGCGTTCCAGGTCCGGCGTCGGCTGCTGATGAGCCACCGCGGGGAGTGGGATCTTGCCGCGGACTGGACGCCGGTGTGGATCGGTTTCGGAGCCACCTGGCAGAACGGCGACGAGCCGCTGCCCTGGGCGGCGCACTCGGCGTTGTGGCGGGTGCTGGACTCGTACGGGGACCATGTCCGCTTTCACCGCAGGCTCGGGGGAGTCCGGCACCTGACGGTGCCCGGCGACGTGCCTTTGTGAGTCGTGGCACGGGCCCGTGCTGCGGCGGCCGAGCCCGGCGTGCATGTTCGACCGCCGGGCCAGGACTCGCCCGGTCGGCGTCGGGCGCGTCACGGCTGCCGGGCGATCGCCTCGCGGACCAGCGTGTTGAGCGTCCTGGTGACGTCGTGGATGTGCGGGATGTCGCGGAGCACCACGGTGCCTTCCTCGCTGGCGGCCGAGACCTTGAGCGTGCCTGCGCGGGCCAGGCGGTCGAGGATGCCCTGATCGAACGCGACGTCGTTGATCCGGGTGAGCGGGATGTCCCGCCCGGACCTGCCCAGCACGCCTTGCCGCGTCGCCAGCCGCTCGTTGGTCAGCGTGTACGTTCGCCGCAGCCAGCGCAGGTACGGCCACACCCCGAACACCAGGACGACACCCGCGAACGCCACCCACCCGAGGGTGTCCAGCCAGGCGAAGAAGCCGCTCTCCGGGCCGATGGCGAGCACCACGAGCAGGCCGACGAGAGCCGCGAGACAGATCAGTCCGGCGCCCAGCAGGTGCTTCCAGTGCTCGTGCATCTCCAGCACGATGCGCTCGTCCGTGCCGAGCTGCTGTTCCGGAAGACCCATCCCGCACCTCTCGTCGAGCCGCTCGGTGCCGACCTCAGGCGGGCGTGGCCGGCTCGAAGCCCGCCAGCATCTCCTCGAGCGCCACCTGGTCGGGGCCGACGTACGGGTCCGCGAGGGGCGCCACGGCCAGCATGTCCAGGCTGTCCGAGATGTCGCCGATGATCGGGGGGAGGTGCGAGCTGACGGTCAGCTCGGCGTCCATGGCCCGCAGCGGGTCGATCGTCTTCAGGTAGCGGTCCTGGTCGGCGACGTGCACCCACGGGCTGTCGACGGTGGCCCAGAGCAGCTGCGCCGAGCGCAGCTCGTCGGCCGGGACGTCGCGGACGTCGCCGCCGGCTGCCTGCTCTGCTGTCGCCATGGGTGCCCCGAAGCAGTCCGACGACACGCACGTGCGGGACCGCGGGTCGTAGAACCCGACGGTGGCGGGGCTGTCGAACAGCGGCGGCCGGAAGGCGGTCAGGGTCCGGTCGCCCACGTCCAGCGACTGGCCGGGGTTGATCAGGTACAGCCGGTCCATCGGCAACGGGTGGTCCGTGGACATGATCCCGGCGCTCAGGAACGTGGTGACCACGCGCGCCTGGGGTGCTGCCTCGAGCAGCTCGAACAGGCCACCGGTGTGGTCCTTGTCCGGGTGCGTCAGCCAGATCCAGCGGACGTCCTTCGGATCCAGGACGGAGCCCAGGGCGTCCATGAACCCGCGGTCGGGCAGGCTCAGGCCGGTGTCCACGACGACCGGCTGGGCCGCGTGGAGCACGAACGCGTTGACGGGCAGGAAACCGATGGTGGGCACCGGGAGGTGGTCGTTGAGGAGGGTGACGTCGGGGTTGAGGCGGTGGATCTGCATGAAGGCTCCAGGTTCCGCGTGGCTACGCGCCGGTGGCGCGGCGGGTCGGGGAAGGTGGCGGAAACTGACCTCGGCTTCGTCGGGAGCAGAGGCCGCGACGCGGGCGACCCGCCACGACCGGGAGCGGGGCGGCGGGGCGTCGGTGCGCACGTCCTGAGGTTGCGGTGACACCGGTGCTGCTCCCCACGATTGCCAGCCGCCGCAGGGAAAGTCAACAGCCGCCAGGCAAAGGACCGCACCGGCGCAACGGGTCCGCCATTCCCGGCCGTTTCCCGCGGGTCGGGTCGGGGAACCCTCCCGGTATCCCGGGAACCGGTCAGGAGGGGCGGGGATGTTCCAGCCCAGGCGCCTGCCGTGCGCCTCGTGCGGCGAGTCCGTGGACGGCGACGCGCGCGACGCGCACACCTGCGAGCCGGGCCGCCGGCTGGAGTACCAGATGCTCGCGATGCAGCGGCGGATCCGCGACTTCGACAGCGACTTTCGCGCGTACCTCGACGGTGGCCGCGGGCGCTTCGAGACGTGGTGGGCCGCCCGCGAGGTACGTCGCGGCGCCTGAGCGCCCGTGCGGCGGCGCGGCACCGGCGACGGTGACCGCCTCGGCCGGCTCCGCCGGCACCCGCGGCGACGTCGTCAGCTGGTGATGTCCTTGGTGCTGAACCTCGCCCACGCCGCCAGCCAGAAGACCACGGCGTAGCCCAGCGCCAGCACGGCACCCTGCCGGACGCCGTCCCAGGCGATCGGGTCGCGCAGGAAGTCGCCGAAGCTCGTCCAGTAGTGCGTGATCAGGTAGGGGTGCAGCCAGCTCAGCTGGGAGATCGAGTCCAGGATGAAGCTGCTCACGCAGAAGATCACCACCGCGATGGTGGCGCCGATCGGCTGCTCGGTCAGGGTGGACACGAACAGCCCGACGGCCCCGAGCGCGCAGAACCCGACGGCGAGGTACCCGGTGGCCAGGGCCACCCGCAGCAGGCCGTCCCCGAAGCCGACCTGGGTGCCCGACAGCAGGGTCATGCTCCCGCCGCCGAACAGCGCCAGGCCCATCACGATGCCGACCACGCTCACCACCAGCGTCGCGGCGAACGCGAACACGCAGATGGCGCCGTACTTCACCGCCAGCAGCCTCGGCCGCAGCACCGGCACCGTCAGCAGGTAGCGCAGCGTGCCGAGGTTGGCCTCGCCCGCGACGGCGTCCCCGGCGATCGTCGAGACGGCGAGCGGCAGGAACAGCGGCAGCTCGAGGGTCAGCGCCGCCAGCGCGACGAACAGCCCGTTCTCGGTGATCGAGGTGAAGAAGTCCGGCCCGTCGCCGCCCGACGGCGGCGAGGACACCTTGACGGCGACCGCGATGACGACCGGAACCGCGGCGAGCACGGCGAGCCCGGCCAGGTTGCGGCGGCGGCCGAAGATCAGCCGCAGCTCGGAGGTGAAGAACTGCGTGGACACCCGGGGGGTACGACGGACCCCGGCCTCAACCACTGACATCGAAGCCCTCCCCGGTCAACGCGACGAACAGCTCCTCGAGCGACGGCGACTCCACCGCCAGCCCGGTCACCGGGACCCCGTCGTGGACGAGGGCAGGGGCGATCTTCTCCGGGGCGATGTCGCCGAGGGTGCCGGTGGCCCGGCCGTGGTGCACGGTCACGTCGCCCAGGCCGAGCTCGCGCAGCACCCGCGCGGCGCTCTCGGGACGGTCCGTGTCCACCCGGACCCGGGCCTCGCTGCCGGCGCGGATCTCGGCGTTCGTGCCCTGCGCGACCAGCCGCCCGGTGTGCATCACCCCGATGTGGCTGCAGATCTGCTCGACCTCGGACAGCAGGTGGCTCGAGACCAGCACGGTGGTGCCGTCGGCGGCCAGCGACTCGACCAGGGACCGGACCTCCCGGGTGCCCTGGGGGTCCAGGCCGTTGGTCGGCTCGTCGAGGACCAGCAGCTCCCGGGGCACCAGCAGCGCGGCCGCGATGGCCAGCCGCTGGCGCATGCCCAGCGAGTAGGCGCGGTAGCGCTTGCCGGCGGCCGCGAGCAGCCCGACCCGTTCCAGAGCCGCGTCGATGCGCCGCCTGGAGCTGCCCGGGTGCGTGACCCGGTCGACGGCGTCGAGCCGGGCCAGGTTGGCCCGGCCGGACAGGTACGGGTGGAACGCCGGCCCCTCGACCAGCGAGCCGACCCGGGGGAGGGTCTCCGCGGCCCGCTCCGGCATCGGGCGGCCGAGCAGCTCCACGCCGCCGGCCGACGGCGAGATCAGCCCGAGCAGCATCCGGATCGTGGTGGTCTTCCCGGAGCCGTTGGGCCCCAGGAAGCCGTAGACCGCGCCGTGCGGCACCACCAGGTCGATCGCGTCGACGGCGACCTGGTGCCGGAACCGCTTGGTCAGCCCGTGGGTGCGGACGGCGGCCTCGCTCATCGAGCCGCCAGCGCGCGGTACAGCGTGTCGGGCGCCACCGCGCCGACGGCGACCCGACCGTCATCGGTGAGCACCGCCGAGAACAGCGTGCCGCGAAGCAGCCGGCCGGAGCCCCAGGACCCGGAGACCTTGGGCAGCGCGGTCAGCACCTGTGCGAGCTGGTGCGGCAGCCCCGCGCCGGACGCGGACCCGGCGGGGAGCCGGGTCACGAGCACGCTGGTCCAGCCGCTGCCCACGACGTTCGCGTCGGACGGGGTGCCGGCGCCGGGCTCGGCGCCTGCCTTCGGCCGGGCCGACCCGAGCGCGCCCTCCTCGGTCACCTTGGTGCCCGGGGGAGGGTTGAACGTGAACTGCGCGGGGTCGGGGCGAGTCGGGTCGAAGTGGGTGTAGCCGACCTCGAAGCCGGGGGTGCTCGACCCGCGGGGGACCACCTGCACCCGGAGCGGGACGTGCGTCGTCCCGTCGATGGCGATGCGCACCTGACCGACCAGCGACGCCGCGTCCTTGGGGCTCAGCACCAGCTCGTACGCAGGTCGCCCGGCGACGGTCGCGGTGCCGGTGGTGTCGACCCGGGTGGTCGGCTCGATCGCCTTGAGCGCCTGCTCCGCGGCCTGCTGCGGCGTGACCGGCAGGCTGCCGGTGCCCGGCAGGTCTCCGGTGTGCCCGCCGGCGGGCAGGCTCACCGTCCGGTGCGTCGCGGACTTGTCCCGGCTGGACCAGGTCCACAGGTCCGAGCCGTTCCAGACCACGTCGGACTCACCGAGCGTGCCCATCAGCGCGAGCCGGGCCCTGTCCGGTCCGGAGAACCAGACCCGAAGCGTGTGGCTGCCCGAGACCAGCGAGGTCAGGTCGGAGCTCCCGGTCCCGCCCGGCAGGGCGGGGATGCCGAGGTCGGCGCGTTGCACGATGGTGCCGGACAGCCCGTCCAGCCGCGCCTGCTGTACGTCGACGAGCAGCTGGGCCGCCGTCCGGGACGGCAACCGTTCCTGCGCCGAGGCGGTGAGCCGGGTTGCCGCCCACCCGCCGCCGAGCAGGAGCACGGCGGCCGCGACCGGCACGATCCAGCGGAGCAGCGGGGTCTTGGAGAGGATGCGCATGCGTCCATGCTGCCCGGCGACCGCTGAGAGGTGGCTGAGAAGACGAGCGGTCGTGCCGGGTGGCGTGCGAACCTGGGCCCATGCGACTGCTGGTGGTCGAGGACGAGGTGCGGCTCGCCAAGGCGCTGCGGCGCGGGCTGTCGGCCGAGGGGTTCTCGGTCGACGTCGTCGCGGACGGCCTCACGGCACTGGAGGCGGCGCGGCACGTCGACTACGACGCCGTCGTGCTCGACATCATGCTGCCGCGGATGTCGGGCTACGACGTGGTCCGGGCGCTTCGCGCGGAGAGCGTCTGGGTGCCGGTGCTGATGCTCTCCGCCAAGGACGGGGAGTACGACCAGGCCGACGGTCTGGACTACGGTGCCGACGACTACCTCACCAAGCCGTTCTCGTTCGTGGTGCTGGTGGCCCGGCTGCGGGCGCTGCTCCGGCGCGGTGCCACGGCGCGGCCGCCGGTGCTGCGGGCGAGCGGGCTCACCCTGGACCCCGCCACCCACGAGGTGACCGCCGACGGGCGGCCGGTGGCACTGACCACACGCGAGTTCCACCTGCTGGAGTACCTGCTGCGGCACGCCGACCGGGTGGTCGGCAAGACCGAGCTGCTGGACCACGTCTGGGACTCCGGCGAGGCGACCGACCCGAACGCCGTCGAGGTCTACGTGGGCTACCTGCGCCGCAAGCTGGGGCGGTCCCGGGTCGAGACCGTGCGCGGTGCCGGGTACCGCGTGCCCTCGTGAGCCTCCCCGGAGCCGGGCTGAGCCTGCGCGTCCGGCTGATGATCGTCGGGGTGAGCGGCCTGGCCGGCGCTCTCGCGCTCGGCGGCCTGCTGCTGTACGGCGTCCTGGGACTGACCATCAGGCACAGCGTGGACGCCGAGGCCCGGGCGGGAGCGGAGCAGGTCGCGCGGCTGGTGGACCAGGGGCCGCCGCCGGACCCGCTCCCGGTGGCGGGCTCCCAGGTGGCGCAGGTGCTCGACTCCCAGGACCGCGTGGTGGCCGCGTCGCTCGGGTCCGACCGGCTGACCGCCCTGCTGCGCCCCGGCGAGCTGACCCGGGCCCGGGCCGGACACCCGCTCACCGTCCCGGGCTCACGGATCGGGCTGGACGGCGCGCTGCGGGCCGTGGCGGTGCCCGCCGGGCGGCCCGGCGGGGCGCTCACCGTGGTGGTGGCCCAGCAGACGGCGGACACCGCGCACAGCCAGCGGCTGCTGCGCACCACGCTGCTGGTCGGCTACCCGCTGCTGGTCGCGCTGCTGGCCCTGATCGCGTGGCACGTCATCGGGCGGACCCTGCGGCCGGTGGAGGAGCTGCGCCGGGGCGCGGCACGGATCTCCGGTGCGGGGGACGAGGAGCGCCTCCCGGTCCCGCGCGCCGCCGACGAGATCCGCGCGCTGGCGACCACGCTCAACGAGATGCTGGACCGGCTGGACGCGTCCCGCGGCGCGCAGAAGGCCTTCGTCGCGGACGCGGCGCACGAGCTGCGCAGCCCGCTGGCGTCGATGCGCACCCAGCTCGAGGTGGCGGGTCAGCTCGGGGAGGGCGGCGAGCTCGCCGACGACCTGCTCGCCGAGGTGGAGCGGCTCACCGCCCTCACGGAGGACCTGCTGCTGCTGGCCCGGGGCGACGTGGGCGGCGCCGCGCCCCGGCCTGCCGAGCGGCTCCCGATCGGCCCGCTGCTCGACGAGGTCGCGCAGCGGCGGCGTTCCTCGCCGGTGCCGGTGGAGGTGGCGGCCCCGGTCGCCGGCCCCCCGGTCACGGTGACGGCCAACCGGTCCGAGCTGCGGAGGGTGCTGGACAACCTCGTGGACAACGCGGTGCGCCACGCGCGCGGCCGCGTCGAGCTCGCCGCGGTCGGCTGCGGCGGTTCCAGCCTGGTCACGGTCACCGACGACGGCCCGGGGATCCCGACAGCGGACCGGGAACGGGTCTTCGAGCGGTTCACCCGGCTGGACGACGCGCGCGACCGGGACGCCGGCGGTGCGGGCCTCGGGCTGGCCATCGTGCGTGACCTGCTCGCCCGGGCCGGCGGCACGATCGCGTTCGTCGACGCCGACCCGGGCGCGGAGCCACCGGGGCTGCGCGCCGAGGTGCGGCTGCCGCGGTGAGGGCACCTCGGCCCCGCGCCGGGGTCGCCGCTGGGCCGGGCTCAGCTGGCCTGCTCGGCCAGGAACTGCTCGACCTCGGCGACGAGCTGGGAGCCTTCCCGGACCAGCCTGCTCTCGGGGAAGTGTCCGGTGCGCCCGAGCAGCGGCTCGGCCGCCGACTGCTCCGCCTCGGCGGAGGCCGGGGTGTCGACGAGCTCGGGTGCGTCGATGGACTGCAGCAGCGAGGCGCCCCAGGCCGGCAGGTGGCTCAGCGACTCCGGCGCCGTCTTGTTGGTCACCACCGCGGCGAGCACCAGGACGAACACGACGATGCACACGACGGCGATCCCGGCGATGATCATGAGCGTCATGGCTGCCTCCCGGTGACCTTCGAAGCCTGTTCGTGCTTCAACGGTCCCGGGTGGGAGCCCAGGTCCACCACGGCCGTTGGTCCCGGCGTGCGGGTACTTGTGCCACTATCCGAGGTTCAGAAGCGGGTGAAGTACCGGCGCAGGACGTGCCGCGCCGGGGGCCCCGGACACACCAGGTCGAAGTCCTCCCGGGGGCTGTACCACTGGGTCAGCACCGCCCGGCCGCCCTGGAACCGGCCGGTCCGGCACCGGGCGACGGCGGCGCGCCGGGTCGACAGGCCAGCGGTGCGCCACTCGGCGAACCCGTAGCCGACGGGTCCGACGATGTCGCGCCACATGTTCTGGGTGGAGTAGAAGCCCACGCGCAGCCCGGCCGAGCGGTAGTAGGCGATCGCGCCGTCGAGCACCGCACGGTTGCCGCCCCTTCGGTGCGACCACGGGGACGGAGCGCTCACCGGCTCGACGTCGATCCACAGTGCAGGCGAGTGCAGGCCGACCGCGTCCATGGCGGCGACGTTCGTGCGGGCCTGCGCCCAGCCGGTGTTCCACAGGCGGCCGACGCGGTGCCCGTGCGTGTGCGGCCCGGTGGCGCCGTAGGTGTCGAGCTGCCACGGCGTCGGGTAGGTCGCGACGGCGTACGCGGACGCCCACAGGTGGTTCTGCTTGGCGTAGTCGACCTGCGCGGTCAGGCAGGGGTTGGGGTGGAAGGCCGGCCCGTTCGTGAGGCCGATGACCACGAACGGCGCGGTCGGCGGAGGCATCGGCTTGCCCTGCGTCGGCCGGGACGGCATGCCGAGCCCCTTGGGGCAGTTCGGCCAGCTCACGTCGCGTCCGGGGACCCCGGGCGAGTGGGCAGCGCGCGCGGGAGGCGCGGCGGTCGGGCGCGCCGACGGCGACGACAGCACCCCGGTGGCGGCGAGCACCGTCGCGATCGCGGTGCTGAGCACCCGACCCAGGTAGCTGTCGCTCATTGCCCTCCGTCGAATGATCTTCGCCCGGCTCGAGGGGTGCTGGGACAAATCTCGGCCGACATGCCGAATGTTCCCACGCGGCGTCCGTGGCGCCCCTACGATTGTGCTGCAGATCAGGTCACGTGTCCTTGGCAGACGCACAGACGGCGGACCGAAGTCGCACCACCGTCATCCGCCCTCGCCAAGAATGTGCCTGCCCGTGTCTGTCCTCCTCGGCGCCATCGCGTCCTGCTTCTCCCTGTCCGCCACGGTCCCTCAGGTCGTGCGTGCGGCCCGCACCCGGTCCGTCGAGGGCCTGTCCTGGGCCTCGGTCGTGCTGTCCCTGGCCACCTTCACGCTCTGGTGCGTGTACGCCTTCGCGGTGGCCGACAGCGTGCAGATCGTCAACAACGCCTTGGCGTTCTCGCTGCTGGTCGTGCTCGCCGTGGTCGTGGTCCGCGCCGGCGGTGCACGCAGCTCGTTCTCCGCCATGCTCACCATCGTGGCCAGCGCCTGCGCGGCGCTGCTCCTGCTGGACGTGACGAACTCGTTCGTGCTGGCGATGTGCGCGACCACGCTGAGCTCGCTGCGGATGGTGCCGCAGACCCGGTTGGCGCTGTCCCGCGCACCGCTGTGGGGACTGGACCCGTGGGCCACCCTGCTGGCCTGGATAGGGATGCTGCTCTGGCTCGGCTACGGGCTGCTGGTCGGCGACGATGCGCTGGCGATCTGCTCGGGCATCGCGATCGTGTTGCAGTCCTTGATCCTGGCGTTCCGACTGCCCCCGCGACGGACCCTCGCCTCCCTGGCCGGCGGGCGGCTCGGGGCGCTGGTCGCGCGGCTGGTGCGGCCGGTGGCGGTGCGCTTCCCGGAGCCGGCACCTTCCGACTTCGAGCTCGCGGCCTGACCCGGGGCTGGGCGGGACGGTGTCGCTCGGGCACCATGGGAGGCGTGCGTCGTCGCGACCCGAGGAGAGCCAGCTGATGCGTCCCACCCGGATCACCGGCCTGCTGGCGGCCACGGCCCTGGCGGCCGGGAGCGTGCTGGCGACGCCCACCGGTGCGGTGGCGCAGGCGCCGGCCGCGGCGCGCGCCGAAGCCGGCGCGCCGCTCCCGGCGGTGCGGCACGTCTTCGTGATCAACCTGGAGAACAAGGGGTTCCGCGCCACGTTCGGCGCCGACTCCAAGGCCCCCTACCTGAGCCGGCGGTTGCGCCGCCGCGGTGCGCTGCTCGCCCGGTACTACGGCACCGCGCACCACAGTCTGCCCAACTACCTCGCGCAGATCAGTGGGCAGGCGCCGACCCGCCAGACCCAGCGGGACTGCCCGTACTACTCGGCGTTCGTCGGGTCCGGGAGGGTCGCGCCCGGCCAGGCCGTCGGGAACGGCTGCGTCTACCCGGCCCGGGTGCGCACGGTCGCCAACCAGCTGGCCCGCAACGGGCTGACCTGGCGGGCCTACCTCGAGGACATGGGTCGCGGTTGCCGGCACCCGGCGCTGAACCACAAGGACCCCACCCAGAAGGCGCGCAAGGGAGACCAGTACGCCGTCCGGCACAACCCGTTCGTCTACTTCCGGTCGATCACCAACCGGCGCTCCTGCGCACATCGCGACGTGGGGCTGCGGCACCTGAGGAAGGACCTCGCTTCGGTGCGGACCACCAGGAACCTCTCCTACATCACGCCGAACCTCTGCCACGACGGCCACGACGCCCCCTGCGTGGACGGCCGGCCGGGCGGCCTGGTCAGCGCGAACCGGTGGTTGCGGCGGTGGGTGCCGGTGATCCTGGGCTCGCCGGCGTTCCGCCGCGACGGGCTGCTGGTGGTCACCTTCGACGAGGCCGAGTCCGGCGACGCGTCCAGCTGCTGCGGCGACCGGAGCGGCCCCAACGCGGCCCGGCCGGGCATCACCGGCCCCGGCGGCGGGCGGGTCGGCGCGGTCCTGGTCTCCCCGTTCATCGCGCCGGGCATCCGCACCCGGACGCCGTACGACCACTACTCCCTGCTGCGGACCGTCGAGGACGTGTTCGGGCTGGGCCACCTCGGTTACGCGAAGCGGGCCCGCAGCTTCGGTGCCGACGTGTTCACGGCGGCGGGTTGAGGCGGCGATGAGCGACTGCGTGTTCTGCGACGTGGTCGCGGGCACCGCCGACGCACCGGTGGTGCTGGAGACCGAGCACACGGTCGGCTTCCTCGACCACCGGCCGGTCTTCAAGGGCCACGTGCTGCTGGTGACACGGGTGCACGTGGTGACGCTGCCCGACCTGCCCGCGGGGCTGCGCGACCCGTTCCTCGCGGCGGGCCAGCGGCTCGCGGCGGCGATGGTCGACGGGCTGGGGGCGCAGGGCTCCTTCGTCGCGATGAACAACACGGTCAGCCAGAGCGTTGCGCACCTGCACCTGCACGTGGTGCCCCGCACCAAGGGGGACGGGCTGCGAGGGTTCTTCTGGCCGCGCACGAAGTACGCCGACGACGTCGAGCGCCAGTGGTACGTCGACCGGCTGCGCGCCGCGCTGGACGGGGCCGGCTGATGGGCGGCTGGTGGACCGAGCACGTGGTTCCGTACCTGGTGAACACCTGCTTGGGGGTCAGGGGGGTGGACCGGCTCCGGGAACCGGTCTGCTCACCGCTGCACGGGGACGTGCTCGAGATCGGCTTCGGCTCGGGCCTCAACGTGCCGCACTACCCCCCGGCGGTGCGCACGGTCTGCGCGGTCGAGCCGTCCGAGGTGGCGTGGCGGCTCGCCGGGCATCGGGTCTCCGCCTCCCCGGTCCGGGTCCGGCGCGGCGGCCTCGACGGGCAGCGGCTCGACCTCCCCGACGGCAGCTACGACTGCGCGGTCTCGACGTTCACCATGTGCACGATCCCCGACCTGCCGGCGGCCCTGGCCGAGATCCGCAGGGTGCTGCGTCCCGGGGGCACGCTGCACTTCCTCGAGCACGGGCTGGCCCCCGACGCCGGGGTGGCGCGCTGGCAGCGCCGGCTGCAGCCGATCCAGGGGCGGGTCGCCGGGGGGTGCCACCTCGACCGGCCGATCGCGGATCTCGTCGAGGACGCGGGCTTCCGGATCGAGCAGCTGGACCGCTTCTACGGCGCGGTGCCGAGGTCGTTCGGCTACTTCTACCTCGGCTGGGCCTCGACCGGCTGAGGGTCGAGCCGGGAGCGTTCGAGCGGCACCGGCCTCCCGCGGGAGTGGTTGCCGGTGCCGAGGGCGGCGATCCACACGCCGGCGGCGCCCAGCACCGTCCCGCCGAGCACGTCACAGAAGTAGTGCCAGCCGAGGTAGACGGTCGCCAGCACGGTGAGCCCGAGGAACACCCACATCGAGATCCGCAGCCACCGGCGCATCCGGAGCAGCTCGACCATCAGGCACACCGTGACCATGATCCCCACGTGCAGCGAGGCGAACGCCGCGATGGTCTGCACCGCGTGGGTCGCGAACGGGTCGTGCAGCACCGCGTGGCGGTCGTTGATCATGTCGGTCTGCAGCGTTGCCACGTAGGTGTGCGGCAGCGCCCGGAACAGCCGCGGCTGGGCGTAGATCGGGCCGAGCGTGGGCACCGCGAAGTACGTCGCGACCCCGAGCACCCAGTCGACGGCGATCGCGGTGACGTACCACTCTCCGCCCGAGACGTCGCGGGACCAGACCAGCGCCACCACCAGCGTCACCGGGACCAGGACGATCCACGCGACGTACACGAACGAGAAGAAGTGCGCGAAGACGCCGGTGCCGAACACGGCGTGCAGCACGGCGGCGGGGTCGTGGCCGAACCACAGGAACCGGTCGATGCGGTGCAGGGTGCCGTCCCACAGCCGCGGGTTCACGAACGGGACGAAGCTCTTCAGGTTCCGGAAGGCGGCATAGGTGAGGTACCACGCGCCGAGGCCGACGAGCGCGAAGCGCGCGTGCGCCCACGGCCAGCGTTCCCGGGTGACGGACCGCAGGTTCGCGGGGAGGCGGACCAGGGAGCGGCCCCGCCACAGCGCCCGCGGCACCACGTCGGTCAGGAAGGCGAGCAGCAGGATGATCGGCAGCCGGACGTACGTCGGGACGGCGACACCGTCGGGGTCGCGGACCGGAAGGTGGTACGCGGCCGCGACGACGACGGCGGCCGCGGCGAGCGCCAGCGACATGACCACCGCGAACCTGAAGCTGCCCTTGTGCACGGGCACGAGCCTACGGGGAGGGAGTCCGGTGCTCGACAGCCTGGGGCACCCGGGCCCGGCCGCGCTCGGTAGGGTGCCGGGGACAAGCCAGCCCCAGCCGGGTCCCCGGCGCAGAGGAGGAGCATCCATGAGTCGCTACGCCGGACGAGTCGCCGTCGTCACCGGGTCTGCCCGCGGGATCGGCGCCGGCACCGCCAAGCGGTTCGCCGAGGAGGGCGCCGCCGTCGCGGTGCTCGACCTTCAGGAGGAGGCCGCCGCCGCGACCGCCGCCGGGCTCGGTGCGGAGAAGGCGATCGGGGTCGCCTGCGACGTCGCCGACGCCGCCTCGGTGGACGCCGCGGTCGCCCGGGTCGTGGAGCAGCTCGGCACCATCGACGTGCTGGTCAACAACGCGGGGGTGACTCGCGACAACATGCTGTTCAAGATGTCCGAGGACGACTGGGACACGGTGATGAACGTGCACCTGCGCGGTTCGTTCCTGATGAGCCGGGCGGCGCAGAAGCACATGGTCGCGCAGAAGTACGGCAAGATCCTGAACCTCTCCAGCGTCTCGGCGCTGGGCAACCGCGGTCAGGCGAACTACTCCGCCGCCAAGATGGGGCTGCAGGGCTTCACGCGCACGCTCGCGCTCGAGCTCGGCCCGTTCGGCATCAACGTGAACGCCGTGGCACCGGGCTTCATCGTCACCGAGATGACCGACGCGACCGCCCGCCGGGTCGGCGTCGAGCCGGAGGACTACCGCAAGGCGGCGGCCGAGGGCACCCCGGTCCGCCGGGTCGGCTACCCCGAGGACATCGCCGCGGCGGCCGCCTTCCTGTGCAGCGACGAGGCGTCCTACATCACCGGGCAGACGCTGTACGTCGACGGCGGAGCGAAGATCTGACCGGACCGGTCGGCGCGCGCCGGTGTGACGTCTGTCCCACCGGGGCGCACCCTCCAGCGGTGCGGTGCGGCCAGGGCTGAGACCCGGACCACACGGCGCCGCTGGTGTTCTTGGGATCCCCGGAAGCACCCGCCTACGGTGGTCGAGCCCGCGCGAGCGGGTCACTCTCAACCTCCCCGGGTACGCCGAGTCCTACCCGCCCGCGGGTGAGTCCCCTGTCATCGAGAAACACACCAGGGTAGGAGTGGGGGACCCGCATCTCTACCGCGCGGCGGCAGCGCCGACGCGCTCGGGGTGAAGGCACGCCGGTCCGCAGGACCCGTGCCGGAGCACCTTTCCGCTCCAACCCGACAGCTGACTCCACAGGCGTGTGAAAGGGATCTTCACCATGCCTGCGTACTCACGCACTGCCAGACTTGCTGCCCTGCTGGTCACGGTCGCGACCGCCCTCGTCTCCACGCTGCTCGTCTCCGCGCCGACCGCGGCCGCCGCGAGCCGGCCGCACCGGATCGCACACGGCTTCGACATCGCCCGGCACCAGGAGGGCGACCGCTACGCGTACGGCGCCGCCGGGCCGGCGCGCTTCGACTGCTCGGGCCTCGTCTACTACAGCTTCCGCCGGGCCGGCTTCCACCACGTGCCCCGGACCTCGTCCGGGCAGGCCCGGCACATGCACCGGATCCGGAAGGGGCATCTCCGCAAGGGCGACTTCGTGTTCTTCTACAGCGGCTCGGCCCGACCCGGGAACGTCTACCACGTGGGCGTCTACTCCGGTTTCCATCACGGCCACCGGACGATCATCCACGCGCCGAGACCGGGTCAGCGCGTGAAGCGCGCGCCCATCTGGACCCGGCACTGGTTCGCGGGCACCCTGCGCGGACTGTGAGCCAGAGCTGCCGATGCACGCGACGCGTCGGCCGAGTGGTGGGGCCGCTCCCGGACCGGGAGCGGCCCTGCGTCACACTGGTGCCATGGTTGGCAACCCTCTGCGCAGCTTCGCACGCCCTCGCCCCCGCCGCACCCGTTCGCTGACGGTGCTGGCGCTCGCCTCCGCACTCGCGCTGGCCGGTTGCGGTGGGTCGTCCGACACGCCGCCGTCGGGCAGCGACACGCCCGCCGGCCAGAGCACCGCCGACGGCATGACGCTGGCCGGGCAGTGGCCGCTCACCGGCCTGCCCGCGCGGGGGAGCGCGCCCAAGCACCCGGTGATGATCGTCAAGATCGACAACACCGCCAGCAGCAGCCCGCAGATCGGGCTCAGCAAGGCGGACCTGATCACCGAGGAGCTCGTCGAGGGCGGCTCCACGCGGCTCGCGGTCTTCTACTACTCCAAGATCCCGCAGCTGGTCGGGCCGGTCCGCTCCATGCGCGCCAGCGACATCGGCGTCGTCGAGCCCGCCAAGGCGGTCCTGGTGGCCAGTGGCGGTGCACCTCCGACCGTGCGCCGGATCGCGGCCGCGCACATCAAGACCTACACGGAGGGCGCCACCGGCTACTTCCGTGACAACAGCAGGCACGCGCCGTACAACCTGTTCATGCACCTGTCGACGCTCGCCAAGACGGTGAAGAGCCACAGCACCCCCGACGACTACCTGCCGTGGGGCACCGAGAAGGGCTTCCCGAAGGGGCAGCGGGCGACCGGCCTCGCCGCGCAGTTCTCGGGCGGTCACACCACGTCCTGGAAGTACCAGGGCGGGCACTACACCAACCTGAACAGCAACGCCGCCGCCAACGACCAGTTCCACCCCGCCACCGTGCTGGTGCTGCGGGTCCAGGTCGGTGACGCGGGCTACAAGGACCCGGCGGGCAACCCGGTGCCGGAGACGCACTTCACCGGGAAGGGCCAGGCGATGGTGTTCCACAAGGGCCGGATGGTGCGTGCGACGTGGACCAAGCACGGCTACCACTCGACGGTGGGGCTCAAGACCGCCGCGGGGCCCTTGCAGCTGCCGGCCGGTCACACCTGGATCGAGCTGGTCCCGGCCAACGGCGGCAACGTGACGGTCACGAAGTAGCCGTCCCGGTCGCCGGTCCGGGGTCGGCTACTGCTCCTCGGCGTCCTCGTCGAGCTCCTCGACGGCGTCCTCGTCGTCCACGAGGTCGTCGGCGCCGGGCAGCGCCTCTCCGGACTCGGCCATCTGCCGGAGGCCGGCCAGGATGAACACGATGGCGGACTCGACCTCGCGGCTGGCCCGCTTGGTGTCCTCCGCGGACGAGACCGCCGCACCGGCCGCCGACATCGCGCCGAAGAAGACCCGGCTGAACGTCTCGACCATGCTGTGCTCGAGGTCGTAGGAGGCCAGCACGGAGGAGACGATGTCCTGGACGATGCCGAACGTGGACCGCTCCTCCTGCTCGCGGTAGCGCTCGTAGCCGAGCACCGCGGGGCCCTCCTGGATCACGATCCGGCGGTAGTCGGGCTGCTGGACCACGTCGAGGAACGACCGCAGCCCCGCCACCGCCTTGTCCCAGGGGTCCCGGGCCCCGCGCACGGCCCTGGTGATCGCCTTGGTGGCCTGCTCCTCGACGCGCTCGAACACCGACTCGAACAGCGCCTGCTTGCCGCTGAAGTGGTGGTAGAGCGCGCCCTTGGTGACCCGGGCGCCGGCGACGATCTCGTCGAGGCTGGCGCCGGCGTAGCCCCGTTCGGTGAACAGCTCGGTCGCGACCTCGATCAGCGCCCTGCGGGTGGAGGCGGAGTACTCCTGGCGCCGGGTCGGTCCGGACACCAGGCGGGACACCTTCTTCGTAACCTTCGCCGTCATTCCCCGAGCATATGACCGCGCCCCGCCGCCGGCGGGCATGTGGGTCAGGTCACGCGCGGCGCGTGCATACCGAGGGTATGTCGGGGTACTCTGAGTACGTACCAACGGTATGTGAGAAAGGAGCAGCCCATGACCTGGGATGCACACCACCGTCGCGGCGACGTACTGCGAGCCGTTGTCGACGAGGCGAACTCTCGTCGAGATGGGGCGCTCCCGATGGAGCTGCCCGGCGTCCAGGAGACCTTCCGGGACGAGCTCGACCTGGTCGCCGCCCTGCAGCTGCGCTGGCACACCCGGCTCACGGGGCGGATCGAGCGGGCGCTCATGGAGCAGCCGACGGACCTCGAGTCCGCGGTGCTCAGCGCGTGGCGCGGCACGGCCACCGAGCTGGCGGGGGTCCGCGCGATCCTCGACGGCTGCGCGGAGCGCCCGACGTCCGCGGAGATGGGCGAGGCCCTCGAGCGTGCCCGCCGCAAGGACTGGATGCTGATGGCCGCGATGGCCGGCAAGGCCAGCCCGCAGGACACCCGCGCCGTGCCGGTGGGCCGTGGGCTGGAGCAGGCGGCCCGCGCCGCCTACGACCCCTCGCTGCCGGCGACCCCGCGGCACCGTGCCGCCGAGCCGCAGCCCACGCTGCTCGGCCGGATCAAGGCGCGGCTGGCCGCCTGAGCGGCCCCGGCGGGGCCCGTCGGCACAACTGAAGAGACCCGGGGGCGGGACCCCTCCCTGTCCGTCCCCGACCCGGCAGCCCCGGCTGCGACGCGCCCGACCGCGGCCCTCCCTCCGCGGTCACCTCCCTCCCGAGCGCGTTGCGGTCGGGGCTCGTCGCCGTCACGCGGCGCTCCCGGTCATGGCAACATGAGGGGGTGGCGACCCAACCCAGCATCTCCTACTCGATCACCGTCCGGCTCGAGCTGCCCGCCGGTGGCTCGGCGATCAGCCGGCTGACCACCGCCGTGGAGAAGGCCGGCGGCATCGTCACGGCACTCGACGTCACCGCGTCCGGTCACGACCGGCTCCGGATCGACGTCACCTGCGCCGCCGCCGACACCGCGCACGCCGAGCAGATCGTCGAGGCGCTGCGCGACATCGAGGGCGTCGCCGTGCACAAGGTCTCGGACCGCACCTTCCTGATGCACCTCGGGGGCACCATCGAGATGGCCTCCAAGCACCCGATCCGCAACCGCGACGACCTGTCGATGGTCTACACCCCGGGCGTTGCGCGGGTCTGCGAGGCGATCGCGGCCAACCCGGAGGACGCGCGCAGGCTGACGGTGAAGCGCAACTCGGTGGCGGTCGTCACCGACGGGTCCGCCGTCCTCGGCCTGGGCAACATCGGTCCCTCCGCGGCGCTCCCGGTCATGGAGGGGAAGTCCGCCCTGTTCAAGCGGTTCGCCGGCATCGACGCGTGGCCGCTGTGCCTCGACACCCAGGACCCCGACCAGATCGTCGACATCGTGCGGGCGATCTCCCCGGGTTTCGCCGGCATCAACCTGGAGGACATCTCCGCGCCGCGGTGCTTCGAGATCGAGGCGCGGCTGCGGGAGAGCCTCGACATCCCGGTCTTCCACGACGACCAGCACGGCACCGCCATCGTCGTGCTCGCCTCGCTGACCAACGCGCTGCGGGTGGTCGGGAAGTCGCTGGACTCGGTCCGCGTGGTGATGTCGGGTGCCGGCGCGGCCGGTACGGCGATCCTGCGGCTGCTGCTCGAGGCGGGGGTGTGCGACGTGGTGGTCGCCGACGTCGACGGCGTGATCCACCGCGGCCGGCCCGGCTTGCACGAGTCGCTGCGCTGGCTCGCCGAGGTCACCAACAAGGCCGACCTCGCCGGCAGCCTGCACGACGCGATCGTGGGCGCCGACGTGTTCATCGGGGTGTCCGCGCCGAACATCCTCGCCGGCGAGGACGTGGCGAAGATGGCCGACCAGGCCATCGTGTTCGCGCTCGCGAACCCGGTCCCGGAGATTGACCCGGGGGAGGCCCGGGAGTACGCCGCCGTGGTCGCCACCGGCCGGTCGGACTACCCCAACCAGATCAACAACGTGCTGGCGTTCCCGGGCGTCTTCCGCGGGCTGCTGGACGCCCACGCGCACACGATCGACGACACCATGCTGGTCGCGGCGGCCGAGGCGATCGCGTCCGCGGTCACCGACGAGGAGCTGAACGCGAACTACATCATCCCGAGCGTGTTCCACGCGGACGTGCACACGTCGGTGGCCAACGCGGTGCGCGCCGCCGCCGAGGCCGCGCGGCAGCCCGCCGATGGCTGAGCCGGCCGCCCCGCTGGAGGCGGGACAGCTGCTGGTGGCCACGCCGGCGCTGCTCGACCCCAACTTCGAGGACGCCGTCGTCCTGCTGCTCGACTTCGACGCGGACGGCGCCCTCGGCGTGATCCTGAACCGGCCCTCGGAGGTGCCGGTCGGCGACGTGCTGCCGGACTGGTCCGACGTCGCCGCGCCGCCCCCGGTGCTGTACGTCGGGGGCCCGGTCAGCACCGACTCGGCGCTCGCCGTCGGCGCGCTGCCCGGCGGCGACGAGGCGAGCGACCCGGTGGGGTTCCGCCGGCTCTACGGGGACATCGGGATCATCGACCTGGACGCCCCGACCGAGGTGGTCGCGCCGGCCCTCGCCGGGCTGCGCGTCTTCGCCGGCTACGCGGGCTGGGGCAGCGAGCAGCTGGAGGCGGAGGTCGAGGCGGAGTCCTGGTACGTCGTCCCGTCGCAGCACGGTGACCTCTTCGGGGTCGACGCCGCGGGGCTGCGACGCCGGGTGCTGCGCCGCCAGCCCGGCGAGCTGGCGTGGGTTTCCACGCGTCCCCTCGATCCGACCCTCAACTGAGCGCCCGGAGTCGGTAGACTGGGGCATCATGAGCACTCAGATGAGTCCCGGCGCTCAGACCATCGAGGACCGCCGCACGTCGACCACCGACGACGGCGACCACGAGCGCTTCTCGCACTACGTGGAGAAGGACAAGCTCACCGAGGCCATGGTGTTGGGCACCCCCGTGGTGGCCCTGTGTGGCAAGGTGTGGGTGCCCAGCCGGGACCCGGAGAAGTACCCGGTCTGCCCCGAGTGCAAGGACGCGTGGGAGAAGCTCAGCGAGGACGAGTGACCCTCGGCGTCCGATGACCAACCGCACCCTCTGAGAGACGTGACACCCATCTCCGACGACTCCGCCGAGACCCCTGCGCCGCTCACCGAACTGCCCCCTGCCTACCCGGCCCGCGCGGCCTGGGGCACGGCGACCAAGCTGCGCGCCTGGCAGTCCGCTGCGCTCGAGCAGTACTTCGCCGCCGACCCCAAGGACTTCCTCGCGGTCGCCACTCCCGGCGCGGGCAAGACCACGTTCGCGCTGACCGTGGCCGCCGAGCTGCTCTCCCGCCGGGTGGTCGACCGGGTCACCGTGGTGGCACCGACCGAGCACCTGAAGACCCAGTGGGCCGACGCGGCCGAGCGTGCGGGCATCCCGATCGACCCGTCGTACTCCGGCAAGCGGGGCAGGACCAGCAAGGACTACGTCGGGGTAGCGGTGACCTACGCCGGGGTGGCCACCAACCCGCTGGCGCACCGGATCCGCACCGAACGGTTCAAGACGCTGGTGATTCTCGACGAGGTGCACCACGCCGGCGACGCGCTGTCCTGGGGGGAGGCGGTGCGGGAGGCGTTCGACCCCGCGCAGCGCCGGCTGGCACTGACCGGCACCCCGTTCCGCTCCGACATCAACCCGATCCCGTTCGTCAGCTACGCGCCGGACATCGATGGCGTGCCCCGCAGCGTCGCGGACTTCACCTACGGCTACGCGCACGCCCTGGCCGACCATGTGGTCCGGCCGGTGCTGTTCATGGCCTACAGCGGCGAGATGCAGTGGCGCACCCGGGCCGGCGACGAGGTCGCGGCCCGGCTCGGCGAGCCGCTCACCAAGGACGTGACCGCGCAGGCGCTGCGCACCGCGCTCGACGCCGACGGGTCCTGGATGCCCTCGGTGCTGGCGGCCGCGGACAAGCGGCTGACCGAGGTGCGGCGGCACGTCCCGGACGCCGGGGGACTGGTGATCGCCAGCGACCAGGACTCCGCGCGCGCCTACGCCGGCCTGCTCCGGAAGATCACCGGGGACAAGGCGACCGTGGTGCTCAGCGACGAGAAGACCTCGTCCAAGCGGATCGCGGCGTTCTCCGAGAACGAGGACCGGTGGATGGTCGCGGTGCGGATGGTCTCCGAGGGCGTGGACGTGCCGCGGCTGGCCGTCGGCGTCTACGCCACCACGACCGCTACGCCGCTGTTCTTCGCCCAGGCGGTGGGCCGCTTCGTGCGGGCCCGCAAGCGCGGCGAGACGGCCTCGGTGTTCTTGCCCTCGGTGCCCAACCTGCTCGGTTTCGCCTCCGACATGGAGGTGCAGCGCGACCACGTGCTCGGCCGCAAGGTCTCCGACGACGACGACATCTTCGCCGCCGAGGAGGACCTGCTCAACCAGGCCCAGGCCGCGGAGTCGGCCAGCGGGCAGGAGGAGCTGCTGCCCTTCCAGGCGCTCGGCTCGGAGGCGCGCTTCGACCGGGTGCTCTACGACGGCGGCGAGTTCGGGCATGCCGGCGAGGTGCACGTCGGCTCCGACGAGGAGATGGACTTCCTGGGCATCCCGGGGCTGCTCGAGCCCGAGCAGGTGCGCGACCTGCTGCACCACCGGCAGAGCGAGCGGGCGCGCCAGCAGCAGCGGTCGGCGCCGTCGGCCGAGCAGGTCGTGCGCGACGTGTCCACCCACGAGCACCTGGCGACGCTGCGGCGCGAGCTCAACGGCCTGGTCGCCGCTTGGAACCACCGCACCGGCCAGCCGCACGGGATCACCCACGCCGCGCTGCGCAAGGAGTGCGGCGGGCCGGCCGCCGCCGTGGCCACCGCCGACCAGCTGCAGGCGCGGATCGACCGGCTGCGGGACTGGGCGACGCAGCGCCGATCCTCCTGACCTCGTCCCGGACCGCCGAGGGTGCGGTTCGCACGGGACCCGGGCGATGCGCGGGATAGGGTCCGGTCATGGCGGCGGAGACCTCGCAGACCCTCGACCGGGGGCTGCGCGTGCTGCGGGCGCTGGCCGGCTCGCCGCAGGGGATGACCGTCAACGCGCTCGCCGACGAGCTCGGGGTCAGCCGCACGGTCGTCTACCGTCTGGTGACCACGTTGGAGCAGCACGGCCTGGCCCGACGCGACCACTCCGGCCGGCTGCACGTCGGCCTCGGCGTGCTCGGCCTGGCCCGGGGCCTCCAGCCGGTGCTCCGGGAGGTCGCCCAGCCGGTGCTGCGGGCGCTGGCCGAGCGGGTCGGGTCGACCGCGCACCTGACCATCGCCGACGGCGGTGAGGCGCTGGCGATCGCGGTGGTCGAGCCGACCTGGACCGACTACCACGTCGCCTACCGGGTCGGCGCCCGGCACCGGCTCGACCAGGGTGCGGCGGGCAAGGCGATCCTGCTGGGCCGAACACCGGGCGGGACGCCGTACGTCGAGACCGTCAGCGAGATCCAGGCGGGGGCGCGCGGGGTGGCCGCACCCGTCCTGGGCGTCGAGGGGCTCGAGGCGTCGGTGGGCATCGTCTCGCTCGGCCCGCTGGACGCGGAGGCCGTGGGCCCCGCGGTCGTCGAGGCGGCCGGGGCGGTGGCCGACCGGCTGACCCGCGCGGGCTAGGCGCCCGCGACCGGCTCCCGCTCCTCGGCGGGGACCCGCTGCCCGGGCACCGTCGCCGGACCGCGCCGCAGGATCAGGCTCGCGACCAGCGCCGTCCAGCCGGTCTGGTGCCCGGCCCCCAGCCCCTTCCCGGTGTCCCCGTGGAAGTACTCGTAGAACGGGATCAGGTCGTGCCAGGCGGGGTCGGTCTGGAACAGCTCTGTCTCACCGAAGACCGGCCTGCGGCCGTCCGCGCCCTCGCAGAAGATCCCCACCAGCCGCCGGCTCAGGTCGTCGGCGACCTCGCCCAGGGTGAGCAGCCGGCCCGAGCCCGTCGGGTGCTCGACGCGCAGCGTGTCGCCGAACTCCTCGTCGAAGGTGCGCAGGGACTGCACCACCAGGTAGTTCAGCGGGAACCACACCGGGCCGCGCCAGTTCGAGTTGCCGCCGAACATCACGGTGTGCGACTCGGCGGGCTCGTAGTCGACGGAGAACTCCTCGCCGGCGAGCTGCACCCGCAGCGGGTGGTCCCGGTGGTACGCCGACAGGGCGCGCAGCCCGTGCGGGGAGAGGAACTCCCGCTCGTCGAGGACCTTGCCGAGCACCCGGGTGAGCCGCTCGGGCCGCACCAGGGAGAACACCTCGCGGCGTTCGTCGGTCTCGACGTTCTCGACCAGCTCGGGCGCATGCTCCTTGGCCCAGGCCAGCGCGAGCCGGCGCAGCGCGGTCAGGCGCTTCTCCCCGACCACGGCCACGGCGAACATCGGCACCACGCCCACCATGGACCGCGTCTTGAGCTCCCGGATCCGGCCGTCGTCGGCACGCAGCCGGTCGTAGAAGAACCCGTCCTCGTCGTCCCACAGGCCCTGGTTGTTCGCGGTCACGGTGATCGTGATGGCGTGCCGCGCGAACTTGATCGCCATGTCCTCGTAGGTCGCGTCGCGCTCGGCGAGCGTCAGGGCCATCCGGAACATGTCGAGGGAGTACATCACCATCCAGGCGGTGCTGTCGGCCTGCTCGAGGTGCACGCCGGAGGGCATCGGCGCGGACCGGTCGAACAGCCCGATGTTGTCCAGCCCCAGGAAGCCGCCCTCGAAGAGGTTGTTGCCGTCCGGGTCCTTGCGGTTCACCCACCAGGTGAAGTTCGCGATCAGCTTGTGGAAGATCCGCTCCAGGAAGTCGTAGTCGGTGCGGCCCTCGATCTCGAACACCTCCAGGGCCGCCCAGGCGTGCACCGGCGGGTTCACGTCGCCGAACGCCCACTCGTAGGCCGGCAGCTGCCCGTTCGGGTGCATGTAGCGCTCGGTGGTCATCAGCAGCAGCTGGTCCTTGGCGAACTGCGGGTCCACGTGGGCCAGCACCGCGGCGTGGAAGGCGAGGTCCCAGGCGGCGTACCAGGGGTACTCCCAGGCGTCCGGCATCGAGATCACGTCGGCGTTGATGATGTGCTTCCAGCCGCTGTTGCGCCCGCCCTTGCGGGCCTCCGGCGGGGTCGGCCCCGCGGGGTCGCCGTCGAGCCACTCGCGCACGTCGTACTTGTAGAACTGCTTGCTCCACAGCAGTCCGGCCAGCGCCTGGCGCAGCACCCGGGCCTGGTCGGCGGAGGTGCCCGGCGGGGTGAGCGCGGCGTAGTACTCGTCGGCCTCGGCCTCGCGCGCCCGCATCGTCTCGGTGAACCCGCCCCCGAGGTCGGGCTCGGCGGCCTGCTGCGCCAGGCGCACCCGGATCTCCGTCGAGCCGCCGGGGGGCACGCTCACCGTGTAGTGCAGGGCAGCCTTGGTCCCCTCCCCGTCGGGGCTCACGGTCGGTGCGCCGCGCACGACGTGGTCGTTGATCCCGTCCTTGGGCCACCGGGTCGTGCTCGGCACGTCGTACAACCGGCGCAGGTTCGTCTCGTTGTCGCAGGCGAGCGGCTCGGGGCTCCCGTCGCCGGTGAGCACGAGGGGGCCGAGGTCGCGGTGCTCGGCGTCGAGCCGGTGGCCGACGGCCCGGATCCGCGGCCGGTACGGGTCACGCCCCCAGGACCAGGTGTTGCGGAACCACAGCGTCGGCAGCACGTGCAGCGTCGCCTCGTCCGGCCCGTGGTTCGTCACGGTGATGCGCATGCAGAGGTCCGTCGGCCCGGCCTTGGCGTAGTCCACCGTGACCGCCCAGAATCTGCCCTCGTCGAAGATCCCGGTGTCCACCAGCTCGTACTCGGGGTCGTCCTTGCCGCGCCGACGGTTCTCGGCGACCAGGTCGGTGTAGGGGTACTCCCGCTGGGGGTAGTGGTAGCGCCAACGCATCCAGGAGTGGGTCGGGGTCGAGTCGAGGTACCACCAGTACTCCTTGGCGTCCTCGCCGTGGTTGCCCTCCGGCCCGGCCAGCCCGAAGACCCGCTCCTTGAGGATGGGGTCGACGCCGTTCCACAGCGCGAGCCCCAGGCACCAGGTCTGGTCGAGGTCGCAGACCCCGGCCAACCCGTCCTCGTTCCACCGGTAGGCCTTCGACCGGGCAGCGTCGTGGGGCAGGAAGTCCCACGCCTCGCCGGTGGCGCTGTAGTCCTCGCGCACCGTGCCCCAGGCCCGCTCGCTGACGTAGGGTCCCCAGCGGTGCCACTCCCGGTCGGAGGTGTACGACGCAGCCAGCCGGCCGTGCTCGGCGGTGCCCGGGCGTTGCTGTGCCATGGTGCCTCCTGGTGTGCGGGCCCGCCGGTGCCGCGGGATCGGCACCAGCCTCGGGCCGACGACGCACCGGCGCGTCACCCGCGGCGGATGACCGGCTCCGGTGCCGGCGTCGACGGGCCGCGCTGCGCCGGGACCGGGGAGTCGCCCGCGGCCGGGCCGGCCTCGTGCAGCCGGCGCCAGGCCCGGAGTGCCTCGGCGACCGACCAGGCCTGGAACGGGCAGCCGGTGCCGGCGTGCGGGGCGTCGCCGTCCCCGGTCTCGGACACCGAGCCCAGCCCCCACTCGGACAGGTGGCGCACCAGGCCGCGCAACGGGTCGCCGACCTCCGTGCCGGTGCGCAGTGCCGCGTCGACGTACGGGCCGAGCAGCCACGGCCAGACGGTGCCCTGGTGGTAGGCCGCGTCGCGCTCGGCCGGGCCGCCGCGGTGCCGGCCGCGGTAGCCGGGCTCGCCCGGCGCGAGACTGCGCAGCCCGAGCGGGGTGAGCAGTGGCGCCACGGCGTGCACCACGGCGGGGTCGGTGACCGGCGCGTCCGGGAGCGAGGCGGCCAGCAGCATGTTCGGCCGGGTGGAGGGGTCGTCGCCGGACGGTCCGTCCACCACGTCGAGGAGGGCCCCGTCTCCCCGTGGGAACCGCTGCGCGAACGTCGCGCGCGCCTGCTTCTCCAGCTCGTCGAGGTCGTCGGCCCAGTGCCCCGCACGGGTCCGCAGCCGCCCGGCCACCGCCAGGCAGCGCAGCCACAGCGCGTTGAGCTCGACGGTCTTGCCGACGCGCTGGGTGATCGGGTTCCCGTCGACCCGGGCGTCCATCCAGGTCAGCGCGACGCCGGGTGCGCCCTGCCGGAGCAGCCCGTCGGTGTCGACGGCGATCCCGTAGCGGGTGCCGGCCCGATGCGCGGCGATCACGGCGTCGACGACCGGCAGGGTGGCGACCCCGAGGTCCTCGTCGCCGGTGCGCTCCACGTGCCGGCCGAGCGCGTGCACGAACCAGAGCGTGGCGTCGGCGGTGTTGTACTCGAGGGTCCCGGTGTCGGCGGTGTTGGCGAGCATCCCTTCGGACACCGTGTCGGCGTAGTGGCGCAGCAGATCCGCGCCCTCGGTGGGCCGGCCGGTGTCCAGGAACAGTCCCTCGTAGGACGTCATCGTGTCCCGGGACCAGGCGCCGAACCAGGGGTAGCCGGCGATCACCTCCGGATGCTCGGCCGCCCGGACCACGAACGCGTCCGCGGCGAGCGTGAGCCGGGCGGCCACCTCGTCCCGGACCCCGGCCGCGGCGACGAGCGACCGGGACCGGTCCCGCGTCTCGGCGACCACCTGCTCCGCGGGCGGCGGCGTCGCGGCGCGCTCCGGGGCCCAAGCGGTGAGCTGCAGGGAGTCGCCCGGGGTCAGCTCCGCGACGAAGCGCCCGGCGTACCACAGGTCCTCGTCCGGGTTGAGCCCGCGCGCGGCCTCGGCGCGGGCGTGCACTCCCCGGTACCACGAGCCGTCCGGCTCGTAGCCCGGCCCGTGCACCCGGTAGGCGCCGGGAAGCTCGAAGCCGCCGGCCACGGGCTGCAGCTCCAGCGGCCCGTCGGCGAAGCGCTCGCCGTGGCTGTCGCGCCAGGTGCACAGCGCGTCGGCGGCGACCCGGACCGCGGGTCCGGCCAGCAGCCGGTAGACGACGGCGACCGAGGCCGTCCCGTGCCGGACGGCGACCTCCCGCTCCAGCACGCTCTCGCCGACCCGCCAGCGCCACCTGGGCACGCCGTCGTCGAGGTCGAAGGACTCGAGGAGCAGGTGCCCCTCGGGAGAGAGCGCTCCGCCTTGCCACTCGTGCACGCCGAGCCGGACCGGACCGCTCGGCAGCAGCAGCACCGGGTCCAGCGAGGCGATCCCCAGCATCCGGACCGGGAGCCGGGTGCCCACCACGAGCAAGCCGTGGTAGCGACGGGTGCGCAGCCCGCTCGCGGTGCCCATGGCGTAGCCGCCCAGCCCGTCGGCGAGCAGCCACTCCCGCTCGCCCCCCTGGCCGAGGTCCGCGCAGGTCTGGGGGCCGAACGCGATCGGGTTCGGTGTGGGCGGGATCGTGGGTTCGGTCATGGGTGCAGCGAACCGCGCCCACCCGGTCGCCGCGTCACCCCGGGCGAGTGACTTCGACGCCGTGCCCGGTGGCCGCGGCGGTGGCCTCGTCGAGCAGTGGCAGCACCCGGTAGGGGACCTGGGTGGCGAGCGCGATCACCGTCGAGGAGCGCACGATCCCCGGCTCGGCCAGCACCGCGTCGATGACCCGCTGCAGGTCGTTGTTGGAGCGCGCGACCACCCGGCACCACATGTCACCCGCGCCGGTGATCGTGAACGCCTCGAGCACCTCCGGGATGGTCGCCAGGTGGTCGGCGATCACGCTGTGTCCGGCGACCTGGCGGATCTCCAGGGTGAGGAACGCGGTGACCGGGTAGCCGAGCGCCTCGGGTCCCAGCTCCGGTCCCCAGCCGCGGATCACGCCGGCCTCGGTGAGCTTGTTCAGCCGGGCCTGGACAGTGCCGCGTGCGACGCCGAGCCGGCGGGACGCCTCGAGGACCCCCACCCGGGGCTGGTCGGCGAACAGACGGATCAATCTGGCATCCAGCTCGTCCATGAGAGGCCTCCGCAATAGACAATCTGTATAGGACTTCGCCGTACTGTTGCACAACGTGGCCGAGCCGACCATGCTGCCCGCATGACTGACGCACTCACCCAGGACGAGCTGAAGGCAGATCTGACCCTCGAGCAGCTCCAGCAGCTGGTCGGGCTGGTCGAGTACGACGCGAGCAAGGACCCGTTCCCGGTGACCGCGATGGACGCGGTGTGCTTCGTGGTGGGCAACGCGACCCAGACCGCGACGTTCTACCAGCTCGCGCTCGGCATGGACCTCGAGGCCTACCGGGGTCCGGAGACCGGGTTCCGGGACAGCAGGAGCTACGTGCTCCGGTCGGGGTCGGCGCGGTTCGTGTTCACCGGTGGGGTGACCCCGGACAGCCCGCTGCTGGACCACCACCGCAAGCACGGCGACGGCGTGGTCGACCTCGCGCTCGAGGTGCCGGACGTGGACACCTGCATCGAGCATGCCCGGGCGATGGGCGCGACGATCCTCGAGGAGCCGCACGACGTCACCGACGAGCACGGCACGGTGCGCACCGCGGCGATCGCGACGTACGGCGAGACCCGGCACACGCTGGTCGACCGCTCGAAGTACGACGGTCCCTACCTGCCGGGCTACGTGGCCCGGACCACGACCGTCGCGCGTGAGGAGGGGCACCCCAAGCGGCTGTTCCAGGCGGTGGACCACTGCGTGGGCAACGTGGAGCTCGGCCGGATGGACGAGTGGGTGGAGTTCTACAACAAGGTCATGGGCTTCACGAACATGGCCGAGTTCATCGGCGACGACATCGCCACCGACTACTCCGCCCTGATGTCGAAGGTGGTGGCGTCGGGCAACCACCGGGTGAAGTTCCCGCTCAACGAGCCGGCGATCGCGAAGAAGAAGTCGCAGATCGACGAGTACCTCGAGTTCTACGAGGGGGCGGGCTGCCAGCACATCGCGCTCGCCACCGGCGACATCCTGCGCACCGTAGACCTGCTGCGCGACAACGGCATCGAGTTCCTGGAGACCCCGGACTCCTACTACGACGACCCGGAGCTGCGGGAGCGGATCGGCAAGGTGCGCGTCCCGATCGAGGAGCTGAAGAAGCGCAAGATCCTGGTGGACCGTGACGAGGACGGCTACCTGCTACAGATCTTCACCAAGCCGATCGGGGACCGGCCGACGGTGTTCTACGAGTTCATCGAGCGGCACGGCTCGCTGGGCTTCGGCAAGGGCAACTTCAAGGCCCTGTTCGAGGCGATCGAGCGGGAGCAGGAGCTGCGCGGCAATCTGTGAGAGCGCGAGCGCAGCGAGCGCGGGTCACCGATTCCGCGCGATCCAAGACCGCGGCAATCTGTGAGAGCGCGAGCGCAGCGAGCGCGGGTCACCGATTCCGCGCGATCCAAGACCGCGGCCATCTGTGAGTGAAGGTCGAGAGCGCGAGCGGAGCGAGCGCGGCCGGCCCGACGGTAGTTTCTGAGCGCCCCGACGGATGGGGCGTCAGCCGCTGGTGGCGGTCGGGGGCCTGCGGGCAGTGTCCGCGGCCGGTGCGCCCTGTGTCGGGACGGCCGGCGCCGGCGGTGTCCGCCGCGCCGTGCGCAGCAGCCCGATGACGGCGCCGATCAGCCACAGCGCGAAGGCCACGGACGCCATGCCCCCGCTCCAGAAGCCGGTCAGGCACAGCGCTGCGACGGCGTAGGACACCCAGACGGCCCACGTCGGCAGGGCGCGCGCCCGCTGGGCGATCCTCGTCGTCACGGCGACCAGGACCGCCCCGCCGACCAGCCCGGTGAGCCCGAGCACTTGTCCCGCCATGCCGAGCGCGCGGGCGGTGTCCGGGTTGGGGGTGAACTCGTCCGACAGTGCCGCGAAGGCGCTCCCCAAGTCGAGTGACACCGCGGTGATCAGTAACCCGCCGAGCAGCGCAGCCGCCGGCACGGTCGCGTGCGCGAGGGGGTCGCCTCCGGACAGCTGGTCGAGCACCTGACGCAGCCCCGTCACAAACCAGAGCAGCAGCGCAACACCCACCGCGAGCACGGGGACCCCGATGCCGGCGGCGGCCTGTCGCGCGCCGTCGTCGAGCCTCTCGAGGATGGAGGCGTCCGACATGCTTGCCTCGTCCACGCCGACCAAGTAGGTCAGCGCCAGCCCGACGACAAGCAGCGCGACCGAAGCCGCGCCGGCCCATCCCGCGCGCTGAAGAGCTCGTGACTCGTCCATGCCGCCTCCCGCGGTAGATCCGGCCCGAGGCGCGATGTACGTCCCTTCTGAGCGTGCACCCGTGCCGGGCCGCCAGCAAGGGCCGCTCGGCGGGGCGGTTCAACGACGTCCGCATGTGTGCCAGCTGGAGGTGAGGCCGATGCGTTGAATCTGCCGACGGCCCGGCTTGCGCGGCGACCCGAGGCTTCCGTGCAAGCATTCGCGCATGCCCAGCGAGATGACCGTGTCGCTTACGCCGAGATCCGAGCATGGGGCCCTGGAGAACTTCCTCGATGCCCAGCGGATCGGGCTCATCCGCAAGGTCGAAGGCGTCAGCGACGAACGGGCACGCCAAGCGCCGACAGCGAGCTCACTGTCGCTGCTCGGCCTCATCAAGCACGCCGCGACGTGGGAGCAGCGCTGGTTCCAGGTGATCATGGCCGGGAGGCAGTCGCCGGACGGGTGGCCCGAGGTCATGGCCGAACCGCACGACGCCGAGCTCATCGTCGGCGACAGCGACACCGTGGCGCACTGGATCGCGGTCTACCGCGAGCACATCGAGGTGTCGAACGCGATTGCCGCCTCGATGGACCTGGACGCTCCCTGCGCGCGTACGGACCTCATCGACTGCAACTTGCGCTACGTCCTGTTCCACATGATCGAGGAGACCGCTCGTCATGCTGGCCATGCCGACATCATCCGCGAGACCCTCGACGGCTCACGCGGAATCTGAGCTACCTCGCTGGGCCCCGCCACGTCGTGGGCTTCTGCGCGGGCCGCGTCGTCACGAACGCCATCCGTGGCTGCCAGCTCGCGCTGAGCGGGAGGTGAGGCCGATGCAGTTGAATCTGCCTGTTGAGATGCCGAGGCACTCTCATGCCGCCGAGAGTCGTCGACATGGTCACAACGACGTGCACTCGCCGCACGGGAACGTTGTTTCCAGGCTCAGTGCCCACGGATCTGCCCGGCAAGTGCACGTCCGAAGGGCCGTCCGGATCTGCCGCCGAGGGTGAAAGCGCGCTCGACGCTGCTGACAGGGCCTTTCGCTCAGGTGCGTTGCGCCGCGATTACTTCCGTGAGCAGCGTCCTCAAGAGGCCGTGGGCGAGCGGAGGCAACTCCTCAGGCAGGAACCACCGGATCTCGTCATGCTCTTCGGGAGCGACGTTGCTCGGGGTTCCCTGCCACTCCTGAACGAGCCAGGCGCTGACGACAGCGGTATCTCGTCCGGATCCTGCGCTCCACCGTTGCAGATGTGCCGTTGCGCCTGTTGAGATCTGCACGCCCAGTTCCTCACGCATCTCCCTCGTGAGCGCGTCCACTTCCGACTCGCCAGCTTCGACATGTCCGCCGGGGAGATCCCACAGACCTGGGTACGCGCGCCGGTTCGGAGCCCGACGAACGAGTAGAACTCGGCCCTCGCGCACCAGCGCCGCGGTCACGACCTCATGCATGACGGTGATTAGAGCATGTACCCCGGTCGAGCAGGCGTCCGGAACTGCCGCGGAGAGCAAAGTTCGGCACTGCCGAGGCCACTAGGGTGTCGGCTCGAGGAACGGGGAAGAAGATGTCACTCCGCGGCACGTACAGCCACGCCACCACTACCGATCACCTACCCGCACGAGTGGCGGCTGCGGTGGACCTCGCACGGTCCCGCGACTTCCCACTGTCGTGCCGCATCGAGCAGGGCCGCCTCGTGCACGCCCTCGCGCAAGGCGCCCGCGTCCGCATCGGCGAAACCGGTACCGGCCTTGGGGTCGGCCTCGCCTGGCTCCTCGAAGCGCGCCACCCAGGTGTCCCCATTGTCTCCGTCGACCGGGACACCGAACGCGTTGCTGCCGTCCGCGAGATGTTCGCCGACGAGCCAGATCTGACACTCCTCAACGACGACTGGCGGGCCATCGAACAGCACGGCCCGTTCGACCTCCTGATCCTCGACGGCGGTGGCCACGGCAAGAACGACCCACCGATCGACCCCACTCGGGTCCTCACCCCCGGCGGCACCGTCGTCATCGACGACTTCACCCCCGCAGACACGTGGCCACCCCTGCACGACGGAAAGCCTGACGACGCACGAATCTGGTGGCTCGAGCATCCCGCCATGCGAGCCACCGAGGTCCAGCTCGCCGAGGACCTATCCACCATCGTCGCTAGCCGCCGCTACTGACATGTCTTGGAACTGGACTCGGGCACCGGCCTGCACGCCGCGGTCGGCCATGAAACGCGAATCGAGGATGAGGCGGCCCGACCGGTGTCTACCTCGACGCGGACTTCCTCCCAACTGCACCGGAACGCGAACCAGATGCCGCAGCCAGTCCAACGCGAGCGCGTAGGGTTCGGACGTGACCCCCGAAGAGGTTGGCGTGTTCGTGGAGTCTCTCCCGCAGGTGAAGCGTAAGGGCAGCGCGGAGCGTCCTGCGTGGTACGTCCACGACCGCCTGGTCGCCCGGCTTCTCGACCCAGCCACACTGCTCATTCGTGTACCGATGAGCCGGCGAGACTCCCTTCTCGTCACCTACCCCACCAGCTTCGGCGTGCCGCCAAGATTCGAAGCTCATCACAAGGTCGAGGCGTATCTTGACCGAGCCGAACCGACGGCGATACGCCTCGCCATCGAGCTTGCTTGGGAGATGCAGCGACGGTAGCGGCCAGGCGAGCCTCGGTGGATCGGGAACGACCGCAAATGCCGCCGTCCGGCTCGCCCTGGCGAGCGGAGACTCCACCCGTGCCTAGGCTGTCGCCATGACCGAGGTGACGCCCGTGGTGCGTGCACGACCCATCCAGCAAGGCTCGGAGAGGGCGATGCTGGAGAGCATGCTCGACTTCTACCGTGCAACGGTGGTCAACAAGGTGGCCGGTCTGACCGACGCGCAGGCGTTCACCGCGGCTGTCTCGCCGTCCACGCTGACGCCGGCCACCGTGGTCAAGCACCTGACCGGCACAGAGCGGTTCTGGTTCAGCATCGACTTCGCGGACCTCGACGTGACCTGGCCGTGGACCGACGACGACCTGCACGGCAACTTCCGGATCGAGCCCGGCGACACGCTCGCCAACATCGTGGCCGACTACGTCGAGGAGTGCGCGAGGTCTCGACGGGCGGTCGCAGACTGCCACCTCGACGATGCCGCCCGCGGGGAGGGCATGGACTTCACCTTGCGCTACGCGATGATCCACCTGATCCAGGAGACGGCACGGCACTGTGGTCATCTCGACTTGTTGCGCGAGACGACGGACGGTGCCGTCGGCATGTGAGCGTGGGCTTCGCGCAGGGTGGCGGCCGAGGCGGCTGAGGCGGTTCTCGTGGGTGGAGGCCGCCGCTGCCGCGTCCCGGTGCCGAAAATCTCGCAACATTGTTTACGTGGCGCGACTTCCGAGGCATATTGGTGCGCCGAGGATGTATTCGGGGGGATGGATTCGGGTGTCGTCAACCATGTCCGGAAGCGCCGTTTCGGGAAGCTTCCGCCACCAGGCGGTGCTCTACCGCGGCCTTGACGAGATGGTGGACCTGGTCGTGCCGTTCCTCCGCGAGGGCATCGAGCTCGGCGAGCCGGTGCTGGTCGCCGAGCTGCCGGACCACGCTGCGGCGCTGCGGGACGCCCTGGGCGCCGAGGCGGCGCGGGTGTCGTTCCTGGACATGGCCGAGGTCGGACGCAACCCCGCCCGGATCATTCCGGCCTGGCAGGAGTTCGTCGACGAGCACGCTGCCGGGGGGCCGGTCCGTGGCGTGGGAGAGCCGGTGTGGCGAGGCCGGCGACCCGCGGAGCTGGAGGAGTGCCGGCTGCACGAGGCGCTGCTCAACGTGGCCTTCGAGGAGGGTCCGGCATGGCAGCTGCTGTGCCCCTACGACGTCGAGGCGCTGCCCTCGGACGTGCTCGCCGACGCGATGCGCACCCACCCCCGGGTGGGTCCGGCGCCCGGCCTGCGCTCGCAGGCCTACGCGGGCCGTGGCCACGCGCTGACCGAGTTCGCCCGGCCCCTGCCGGTGCCGCCGGCGGACGCCGCCGAGGTGCGCTTCGGCCCCGATGACCTGTCCACGCTGCGGCAGGTGGTGCGCCGCCTCGGGGAGACCTCGCGGTTGTCGCCGGACGCGACCGACGACCTCGTGCTGGCCGCCCACGAGCTCGCCAGCAACAGCGTGCTGCACGGCGGCGGGGGAGGAGTGCTGCGCGGCTGGCGGACCCCGCACGCCCTGGTGGTGGAGCTCGGTGACTGCGGGGTGATCAAGGACCCGATGGTCGGCCGCGAGGCGTCGATGTGCCTCGACGAGTCCGGGCGCGGACTGTGGATCGCCAACCAGCTGTGCGAGCTGGTGCAGGTGCGCTCCTCGGAGCGGGGCACCACGGTGCGGCTGCACACCTGGCTGTGACCCGACCCGCAGCCACGGAGCTTCCGTGGTGGTCGCGGGCCGGGTCGGCGAGGTTCAGTCGAGGTCGCCCACCGCGATCATCTCCGCCTCGGCGGAGGAGTGGGTGACCGGCGCGGTTGCGTGGCCGGCCTCGACGGCCTTCTTGCCGACGGCCAGGACCAGGACCCCGACGAGCACCACCGAGGCGCCCATCCAGAACGGCGCATGGATGCTGACGTTCTCGCCCAGCTTGCCGGCCAGCCACGGTGCCACCGCGCCGCCGGAGAACCGCACGAACGAGTACGCCGCGGAGGCGACCGGCCGCTCGACCGGGGCCGCGCCCATCACCGCCTCGGTGATCAGGGTGTTGTTGATCCCCAGGAACGCGCCGGCGACGATGATGCCGCCGATCAGCGCGGTCTTGGAGTCGGTGAACAGCGCCATGAACGCGAGATCGGCGGCGAACAGCAGCAGCGAGCCGAGCACGGTCGGCACGGTGCCCCAGATCCGCTGCAGGATCGGTGCCAGCCAGACCGAGGTGAGCGCCAGCAGGAGACCCCAGCCGAAGAAGATCCAGCCGACCTGGGAGGCGGTCATGTCCAGCGGGAACGGCGCGAACGCGAGCAGCGTGAAGAAGCCCATGTTGTAGAAGAGCGCGGTGACCGCGATGGTGAGCAGGCCCGGGTAGCGCAGCGCCCTGAACGGGTCGGCCAGCGAGGTCTTGCGGGGTGCGGGAGGCGTCCTGGGCAGGAAGAACGTGGTGGCGACCAGGGCCACGAGCATCAGCACGGAGACACCGAAGAACGGCGCCCGCCACGAGATCGACCCGAGCTGGCCGCCGACGATCGGGCCCGCCGCGATGCCGAGCCCGAGCGCTGCCTCGAACAGGATGATGGCCTGCGCCACCGAGCCGCTGGCCGCGGAGACGATGGTGGCCAGCGCGGTGGCGATGAACAGCGCGTTGCCCAGGCCCCAGCCGGCCCGGAAGCCGACGATGGTGCCGACGGTGTCCGAGGAACCGGCCAGCGCCGAGAACACGATGATCAGGGCGAGTCCGGACAGCAGCGTCCGCTTGGCGCCGATCCGGCTCGAGACCACGCCGGTGATCAGCATCGCCACGCCCATCACCGCCATGTAGCTGGTGAACAGCAGCGACACCTGGCTGGGGCTGGCGTCCAGCTGGTCGGCGATGGGCTTGAGGATCGGGTCCACGAGGCCGATCCCCATGAACGCGATCACGCAAGCGAAGGCCACCGCCCAGACCGCGCGCGGCTGCTTGAGGATCGAGGGTTGGTCGCTCACTGGCTTCCTTCTTCCGGGTGCGTCTGGTCGAGCAGGCCCTTGATCACCGCGACCGCGGCGGCCAGGTCCTGCTCGTCGTGCTGAGGGTCGCGCCGCAGCCGGTCGGCCACCACGGCCGCGTTGCGCCGGCGTGCGTCGGCCAGGACGGCACGACCGTCGTCGGTCAGGTCCACCAGCGAGGAACGGGCGTCGGTCGGGTTGGGCTGCTTGTCCGCCCAGCCCTTCTCGGTGAGGTTCTGCACCGCGCTGGACATGGTCGGCTGTGAGCACCGGTCGGCGGCCGCGAGGTGGCCGATCGTGATCGGGCCGAGCTCGTCGAGCTGGGAGAGCAGCCGCAGGGTCGCGGACGGCACGTCGTGGCTGCTCCGCCGGCTGACCGCGCGGACCAGCCGACCGGCGTACACGACGAGCTCCGCGCTCAGTCGCTCCAGGCTTGGTTGGCTCACCCAAACGATATTACATAGGAGTCCTATGTATGTCAGGGCGCTGCGGTGCGTCGCTGGTCACACCGGTGGCCGCCGCGACGGTCAGCGCAGGGAGTACGCCGCGATGGACACGCCGGCGTAGTGCGCCGCGAACGCCATCACGGTCAGGGAGTGGAACACCTCGTGGAAGCCGAACAGGTGCGGGATCGGGTCGGGCCGGCGCAGGCCGTAGACGACCCCGCCGATGGTGTACAGCAGGCCGCCGATCGCCAGCAGCGCCACCACGGCGGTCCCGGTGTAGCGGGCGAAGTCCCCGGCGAAGAAGATCGCTGCCCAGCCCAGGGCGATGTAGATGGGGGTGTACAACCAGCGCGGTGCACCGGGCCAGAGCAGCCGGAAGGCGATCCCGAGCACCGCGCCCGTCCAGGCGACGCAGAGCAGGATGACCTGGTCCCGGCCGTGCAGGAGCAGCAGGGTGAACGGGGTGTAGCTGCCCGCGATCAGCAGGAAGATGCTCGCGTGGTCCAGGCGGGTCAGCAGCACCTGGGTGCGGGCCGACCACCGGCCCCGGTGCATTGCCGCCGACACGCTGAACAGCACCAGCGCGCACACCGCGAAGATCGCCGATCCCACCCGCGGCGCGCCCGGCGGAGAGAACGCGACCAGCAGCGCGCCGGCGACCAGGGCGACCGGAGCGGTCGCCGCGTGCAGCCACCCGCGCATCCGTGGTTTCGCCTCGTGGATGACGTCGGCGACGTGGTGGCGCAGGGTCTCGGCGCTGGTCTCGGCGGGTGGTGTCACGAGTGCCTTCTACCCATTTGCGGCACCAGCGACGCCCGTGGTCCAGACGGTTGGCGCTGTGCGCCCTCACAGCAGGTGCTGCTCGAACGCGAAGGCGGCGGCCGCCGTCCGCGACGAGACGTCGAGCTTGGCGAAGATGTTGCTCAGGTGCCGGGCGACGGTCTTCTCGCTGAGCACCAGGTCCGAGGCGATCTCCGGGTTGCTGCGACCGCTCGCCACCAGCCGCAGCACCTCGACCTCCCGGGCAGTGAGGCCGCCCGGGTACGACGGTGAGAGCAGCGCCGCGGCAGCCCGCTCGGCGGGTCGCGCACCCACCTCGTGGAAGGTGCGCCGCGCGGCGTTCAGCTCCGCCACCGCCGAGTCCTGGTCGCCGAGCACGTGCAGCACGCGGCCGAGCTGCATCCGCGCCCGCGCGGCCTCGTACGGCGCCTCGAGCTCCTGCCACAGGCCCTCGGCGCGGCGGAGCAGCGGTGCGGCCGCGGCCGGGTCGGCACGGCAGGCCGCGACCGTGCCCCGCGCGTAGGCGGCGGCGGCGGCCAGCGACCGGCTGTCGAACCGCCGCGCCAGGTCGTCGAGCTCCTCGGCGACGGTGCCCGCCTCCTCGATCGCGCCGTCGGCCAGGAGAACCTCGGTGGCGGCGGCGAGGAGCTGGGAGCGGTGCACCGGGTCGCGGGGCTCGGCCAGCAGCCGGCGCACCGCGGCGACCGCCGAGGCGGTGCGCCCCCGGTCCAGCCAGAGCAGCGCGAGCCCGGGCTGTGGGTCGTGGCCGTAGCCGATCGCCTTGTCATAGGCGGTCTCGGCGGCGTCGTACTCCCCGCGGAGGCGCAGCACCACGCCCCGCTCGGCCCAGGCGAACCCGGCGGCCGGGTCCGAACCGGCCACGACGTACCGCTCGAGGGCCCGGTCGAACTCCTCCAGGGCCTGCGGGAACGCGCCCCGGACGCGCATGATCTGGCCCCGGTGGACGGCGCACTGACCGGTGAACGGCACCAGCCCCGGTTGGGAGTCGCACCAGCGGGTGAGCTGGGCCGTCCACTCTGCGGCGCGGCCGAAGTCGGACACCTCCTGGCAGGCCTCGATCATCGAGCAGTAGATCTGGCCGGCGAGGACCGGCGAGACCTCGCCGGAGGCGACCCCCACCATCGCCTCGTCGAACAGGGCGAGGCCCACCGGGACCTCGCCGGCGTACATCCGCAGCCGCCCGCGTGAGGCGAGCCCCATCGCGGTCAGGTCCAGGTCCTGGAACCGTCGTCCGTAGCCCTCGATCTGCTGCGCGACCTCGAGGGCGTCGGGGAAGTCGGCGGCCGCGATGTGCCGGAACATCACATGGATGAGGAGGTAGCCACGCTCGACGACATCCTCGTCGAGGTCGTCGAGCAGCCGCTGCGCGCGGGCCACCCAGCCACTCCCGACGGCGGTCTCCCCACCGGTGAGCAGCACCAGCGCCAGCCAGAACGCGCACCGGACCGCCGCGGTGACGTCACCGGCCTCCAGGTGGGTCTGGTAGGCCCGCTGCATCGCCTGGATGCAGTCGTTGCGGCGCCCGAGCAGGAAGGCCGCGGTGGCCAGGTGCGCGAAGTCGTCCGCAGCCAGCCCGTCGGGGCCGGTCTCGGACAGGCCGTCGTACGCCGCCACCCACTCGCGGCGGTCGTAGGCCTCGCGGGCCCGTACCAGCTCCTCGACGACGCCCATGGTGCACACACCCCGCTCCGCAGGATACGCCCCGGCCGGCCCGCGGTCAGGCCGCGGAGAGTGCGCGGCCGGCGCCGGCCCGGGCCCGGCGCGCGATCCGGTCGACGACGAAGCCGGTGTCGCGTCCGATCCCCCAGAACACCATCGAGCTCATCGCGAACTGGAAGCTCAGGCCGCAGAAGAACAGCCCCGGCTCGGACTCGACCACCCCGCGGTACTCACGCGGCCAGCCGTCGTCGCCGATCACCGGCAGGTCGATCCAGTCGAAGGTCTGCCGGAAACCGGTGCACCAGACCACGGTGGCCGCGTCGACGACGGTCCCGTCGTCGAGCTGGGGAAGTCCACCACTGACCCCGGTGACCCTGGCCTCGGTGCGGTCGACGCCGCGGTCGAGGAGGTCCTTGCGCTTCACCCGCAGCGCGGGCGCGCCGTGCAGCCGGACCGCGGCCATCTCCTTGCGGCCCATCGGTGTGCGTCGGGTGAGCACGTGGCGGAACGCGAACACCACCACGGGCAGGACGACACGCGCGTTCCACGAGCCCAGCCGGACCGGGATCTGGCCGCAGTCGCGACCGCTGAGCGTGGTGGGGTGGGTCAGCGCGAGCTCGTAGGCGATGTCGAGCCCGGAGTGCGACGCGCCGACCACGAGGACCCGGCCCGGTCGCACCTGCTCGGGGCGGCGGTAGGCGCTGGAGTGCAGCTGCAGGATGCTCGGGTCGAGGTCGGCGGCGAGGTCCGGCAGGTACGGCGTGCGGCCGAACGAGCCCGTGCCGACCACCACGTTGTCGCAGGTGACCACGCCGTCGTCCAGCTCGGCCCGGAACCGGCCGGCGTCGTCGCGCGACAGCCGGCGGACCCGGGTGCTGGTCCGCACCGGCAGGTCGAAGGTGACGGCGTACCGCTCCAGGAAGTCCGCCACCTCGTTCTTCCCGGGGTAGTGCCACGGGTCCGCGGGGAACGGCAGGCCCGGCAGCCCGTCGTACTTGGCGGGGGTGTAGAGCCGCAGGGTGTCCCACTGCTGGCGCCAGTTGTCGCCGACGCGGTCGTTCGCGTCGACGACGAGGAACGGCAGCCCGCGCCGTTGCAGGTGGTATCCGGTGGCGAGGCCGGCCTGTCCGGCCCCGATCACCAGCGTCTGGATGTGCTGAGTGCCCATGTCACGCCTCCTGGTGTCCGTGTGCCGCCGACGTTAGGAGCGAGCGGCGGACCGGCGCGTCGGGCGGGCTGCCCATCTCGTGGCGCGGCGGATGGGTGATCCGCCCCATGCCGAAGCGGAGGAACCAGACGAGCATCAGGCCGGTGGAGGTCAGGTAGAAGCCGTGCAGGGCCCAGATCGGTCCGGGCGGCAGGCTGAACACGTAGACGGAGTGCACCGCGTTGCCGGTGTTCGCGAGCAGCAGGCTGCCCAGGCTGTACGAGGACAGGTCCCGGGTCCGCCGGGCCTTGGCGAGCATCGGCAGCGTGCTGGTCACGAACAGCGTCGTGGAGACCAGACCTGCCAGGACGGGGATCTCGTTTCCGGTCATGGGCGCGACGCTAGGCGCGCGGCCCGCGGTGCCGCGTCGGGCGGATCACCCAACCGTGCGGTCGGTCCGAATGGGTCGGGTGGTGCAGGGTCAGGGTGCGGCGGGGAGGATGGTGCCGGTGACCTCGCCCAGCGCGATCCGGCCGCCGAGGGCGCCAGGCGCGGTCGCCCGCAACGTCACCGTGTCCCCGTCGTCGAGGAAGGTGCGCTCGGTGCCGTCCACGCTGAACGGCTCCTTGCCGCCCCAGGAGAGCTCGAGGAACGACCCGCGCTGCTCGCGCTCCGGCCCGCTGACGGTGCCCGAGGCGAACAGGTCGCCGGTCCGCAGCGACGCGCCGTTGACCGTCAGGTGCGCCAGCATCTGCGCCGGTGACCAGTACATCGAGGCGTACGGCGGCCGGCTGACCGTCCGGCCGTTGAGCAGCACCTCGAAGTCGATGTCGTAGCCGGCGCCCGGGCCGACCCGCAGGTAGTCCAGCGGCGCCGGGTCCTGCCCCGGCAGGTTGACCCGCGCGGCCTCCAGCGCCTGCAGCGGGGTCACCCAGGCCGAGACCGAGGTCGCGAACGACTTGCCCAGGAACGGTCCGAGCGGGACGTACTCCCAGGCCTGGATGTCCCGCGCGGACCAGTCGTTGAGCGGCAGCACCCCGAACGCGTGGTCGGCGAAGCCGTCGACCGTGACCCGGTCCCCGAGCGCCGAGGGGGTGCCGACCACGACCCCCAGCTCGGTCTCGATGTCCAGCCGTCTGCTGGCGCCGTAGCTCGGCGTCGGCCCCCCGTCGGTCGAGCTCGACACCCGCTGCCCGCACGGACGCCGTACCTCGGTGCCGGAGACGACCACGGTGCCGGCCCGGCCGTGGTAGCCGACCGGCAGGTGCCGCCAGTTCGGCTTGAGCGGCTCGTCGTCGGGCCGGAAGATCCTGCCAACGTTGCTCGCGTGCTCCAGTGAGCAGTAGAAGTCGACGTAGTCGGCCACCTCGAACGGCAGGTGCATGGTCACCTCGTCCACCGGCACCAGGTTCGCCTCGACCAGGCCGCGCTCGGTCTCGTCGGTGAGCAGCGACGTCAGCCACGCGCGCACGGAGGCCCAGGACGGGCGGCCGAGGGCGAGGAGAGGGTTCAGGGTGCCGGCCTCGAAGACGTGCGCCACCTCCAGCATCTCGCTGGCCGCGACCGGCGCCAGGTCCAGCACCAGGTCACCGACCCGCACGCCCACCCGGGCCGGCTCGTCGCCGTGGGAGAACACGCCGTAGGGCAGGTTGTCGATGTCGTGGAGGGAGCCGGCGGCGCCCTCCACCCAGGTCGTGCCGGTCATGCTCGCTCCAGGGGCAGGTTCGGAAGCAGGTCCAGGTCGATCAGGTCCTCCAGCGGCTCCAGGACCGAGCAGGACCCGAACCCGGTGAACCACCGTCGTGCGGACGCCAGGCCCGGGTCGCCGGTCTCCCGGAGCCGGCCGACGACCACCGCGCCGTCCCGCTCCTCGAGTACGTCGACCACGTCGGCGTGGCTCGCGCCGTCCAGGCTGGCCCGGGTGGCGAGCAGCACGTTGAGGAACCCGTGGTGCTCGAAGCCGGTCTCCTCGTCGCGGTGCCGCAGGGCGTGGTGCAGCCCGGCGGTGCACTTGAACCTCAGCTCCCGGTCCAGGGCGGCGCCGATGCAGGTGGCCAGCTCGTCGGCGCCGGGGAAGGCGTCGGCGTCCGCGCCGCCGGTGCGGAACTTGAGCCGGTGGTCCACGGCCGCGACCTCGTCGAGCGCGGCCAGCCAGCCCGGCGCCGGCTCGGCGCCGCGCAGCCGCGGGGGCTCGAGGTGCACCGGCACGTCCTCGTCGAGCTCCCCCGCGGCGACCAGCTGGTCGAGCGCGGTCAGCATCCGGCGCGCGTTGTGGGCCAGGTCCGCCTCGTCCCGCAGCGCGACCTCGAGCCCGCGCAGCTCGAGGCCGGGGGTCCGGGTGGACCACCGCACCGCCGGCTCGAGGGCGCCGGCGCCGCCGCTGACCACGACGGTGACCCCCAGCGCGGGTGCGTCCGGGTCGAGCAGCTCGCGGAGGTCCGGCAGCCGCAGGTCCCCGACCACGAACGGCCCCAGGAGCGCAGCGTAGCCGGCGCGCAGGTGCTCGCGGTGGGCCGCCAGCGCCTCCGGCAGTGCGGCGTTGCCGGGTGGGAACACGGCGGCGTCGTCGACGAGGCTGGTCAGGTGCTCGGGGATCGGGACGGGGGCGGGCGCGGCACTGGTTGACACGGTCCCGACACTAACGCATCGTGGTGGTGAACGGACAAGTGTGTCCGATAATCGGATGGAGGACAGGTGGCGTTCTACCGTCAGGTCGGTGCGGTCCCGCGCCGGCGGCACACCGCGTTCCGCGACCCCGCCGGGGCGCTGCACTACGAGGAGCTGATGGGCGAGGAGGGGTTCTCCTCGGACTCCTCCCTGCTGTACCACCGCGGGGTGCCGTCCGCGATCGTGGACAGCCGGCCGTGGGAGCTGCCGGACCTGTCCACCGCCGACAACCACCCGCTCAAGCCGCGCCACCTCAAGCTGCACGCGCTGTTCGAAGCGGGCGAGACGAAGGCGGTCGACCCGGTCCAGGGGCGGCGCCTGGTCCTCGGCAACGGCGACGTCCGGCTCTCCTACGTGGTGGCGGGCGAGGTCTCGCCGTACTACCGCAACGCCGTCGGCGACGAGTGCGTGTACGTGGAGGCCGGCGCGGGCGTCGTCGAGACGGTGTTCGGGGTGCTGCCCTACCGCACCGGGGACTACGTGGTCATCCCGCGGGCCACCACGCACCGCTGGGTGCCGGACGACACGGCGGGCTCCAGCTCCCTCTACGTCATCGAGGCGAGCAGCCACATCACGCCCCCGAGGCGCTACCTCTCCCGGTTCGGCCAGCTCCTCGAGCACGCGCCGTACTGCGAGCGCGACCTGCTCGGCCCGGGGGAGCCGTTCCTCGTCGAGGGCACCGACGTCGAGGTGCTGGTCAAGCACCGCGGGCGGGGCCCGGGCGGACTGGTCGGGACCGCGATGAGCTACGCCACCCACCCCTTCGACGTGGTGGGCTGGGACGGCTGCCTGTACCCCTACACGTTCAACATCGAGGACTTCATGCCGATCACCGGCAAGGTGCACCAGCCCCCGCCGGTGCACCAGGTCTTCGAGGGCCACAACTTCGTGGTGTGCAACTTCCTGCCCCGCAAGGTGGACTACGCACCGGGCTCCATCCCGGTGCCGTACTACCACTCGAACGTCGACTCCGACGAGGTGATGTTCTACGTCGCCGGCGACTACGAGGCACGCAAGGGCTCGGGGATCAACCTCGGGTCGATCTCCCTGCACCCGGGCGGCTACGCGCACGGCCCGCAGCCGTCGGCGGTGGAGGCGTCCATCGGCGCGGAGTACTTCGACGAGACCGCCGTGATGGTCGACACCTTCCGCCCGCTCGAGCTCGGCGAGGCGGCGCTCGCCAGCGAGGACCCCGCCTACGCCTGGACCTGGGCCGGGCGCGGTCCGGCAGAATAGCGGCGTGCCGACGTACATAGCGCTGCTGCGTGCCGTCAACGTGGGCGGCCGGTTCTACAAGATGGCCGACCTGCGCGACCACCTCACCGCGTCCGGGCTCGAAGACGTGGAGACCTACATCCAGACCGGCAACGTCCGGTTCCGCACGTCGATGCGCTCGGCGCCGAAGGTGGAGAGGCACGTGGAGGACGTGCTCGCCGAGCACTGCGGGTTCGACGTCCCTGCGATCCTGCTCTCGCCCCGGGAGCTGGGTCGGATCCACGACGACGCGAAGTCGATCGAGCCACCCGGGTTCGGTGCGGCGGACGGGCAGCGCCGCTACGTGATCTTCTTCAAGGAGGAGGACGTGCCGGCCGCGGAGGCGGCCGAGCGCATCAACGCCTGGGAGCATCCCGGCGAGCTCGCGGTGGCGATGGGACGGGCGGTGCACCTCTGGCTGGCCCACCCGACCCACGAGGCGAAGTTCTTCGGGTCGCTGAAGAAGGCGATCGGCCCCGGCACCAACCGGGACCTGAAGGTGGTCACCACGCTGGCCGAGAGGTGGGGCGCGTGAGGGCGTTCCGGGAGGCGGTCGAGTCCCGCGACGGCGAGCGGCTGGAGGCGTTGCTCGCCGACGACGTGGTGTTCCGCAGCCCGGCCGTGCACAAGCCGTACCAGGGCAGGCAGGCCACCGCGGTGATCCTGCGGGCGGTGATGCGGGTGTTCGAGGACTTCCGCTACACCAGGGTCGTGGAGGGTCCGCGCGACCACGTGCTGGTCTTCGAGGCCAGAGTCGGGGACCGGACCGTCGAGGGTGCCGACTTCCTGCACCTCGACGACGCCGGGCTGGTCGACGACTTCCGGGTGATGGTCCGGCCGCTGTCCGGGCTCACCGCGCTGGTGGAGGCGATGCGTGCCGCGATCCCCGAGGTGATGCGCGAGATGGGTCTCGACCCTCAGGCGTGAACCCGGCCCGCCGGGTGGCGCGCGCGGTCCTCCGGCGAGGGGACGGTTAGGTTGTGGGTCATGGACGAGGGACTCGACATCTCGCTCGAGACGGGCGTGCTGCGGCTGACCATGAACCGGCCCGCCCGGCTGAACGCGATGACCGCGCAGATCGCCGACCGGGTCGCCGAGGAGCTGGAGCGGGCGAACGGCCGCGACGACGTGCGCGTGGTCGTCCTCGCCGGCGCCGGGGACGCGTTCAGCGCGGGGGCCGACCTGGCCGGGCCGGACGCCCACGAGCACCTCGACGGCACCAGCCTGGACCGGGCGAACCGGATCATCCGGGCGATCGTGACCCTCGACAAGCCGTGCGTGGCCGCGGTGAACGGGGTCGCGGCCGGGGTCGGCTGCTCGGCGGCGCTGGCGTGCGACCTGGTGGTCGCGAAGGAGTCCGCGGTGTTCCTGCTGGCGTTCTCCAGGATCGGGCTGATGCCCGACGGGGGCGCCACCGCCACGGTGGCCGCCTCGGTCGGCCGGGCGCGGGCGATGCGGATGGCGCTGCTCGGCGACGCGCTCCCCGCCCGGGAGGCGTACGACGCGGGGCTGGTCAGCCACCTCGCGGCCGACGCCGACTTCGACGGGACCGTCGAGACGGTCGTGGGCCGGCTGGCGGGCGGCCCGCCGCTCGCCTACGCGGCCACCAAGCGGGCCGTCAACGCCGCCACGCTGAGCCGGCTCGACGACGCCCTGGAGCGCGAGCGCACCGGCCAGACCATCCTGCTCCGGACCCGGGACGCAGCGGAGGGCATCCGCGCGTTCGGCGAGAAGCGCCGCGCACGGTTCCGGGGGGAGTGACCGGACAAGGGCCGGAGGACCCTGGTCACCACCGCACGGCGGGCGGTCTGCTGAAGGAGCGTCCACGAGGGCGGCGGAGGAGGACCGATGTCAGCTGACCGTGTCTCCGGGGCGGGGTTGTCCCGTCCGGTCACGATCCTCGTCGGCCTGGCCGCCGCCGTCATCGTGGTCACCGGCCTGCGCAGCATGTCCGGGATCATCGGACCCGCGTTCCTCGCGCTGGTGCTCACCATCGCCGTGCACCCGCTGCGCGGCTGGGGCGAGCGCCGGGGTGTGCCCGGGTGGCTGGGCACCGTCGTCGGCCTGGTCGCGGTGTACGCCATGCTCGTCGGCCTCACCGTGTCACTCGTCGTGGCCGCCGCGCGGTTCGCCACCCTGCTGCCGTCGTACGAGCCCCAGGCCAACAAGCTGCTGGACCGGGTTGTCGCCTGGCTGGCAGGGCTCGGAGTGGGGCAGGACCAGATCCAGAACCTCGCCTCCGCGCTGGACCTCGGCCGGCTGGTGTCGCTGGCGGGCAACCTGGCCAGCGGCGTGCTCAGCGTGCTCACCGGGCTGTTCTTCGTGGTCACGCTGATCCTGTTCATGGTCGCCGATGCGGCGCACTTCCCGGACAAGCTGCTGGCACTGCCGGAGGAACGCCAGCCCCTGGTCCACGCGTTCGCGATCTTCGCCTCGGGCACCCGGCGGTACCTGGTCGTCTCCACGGTGTTCGGGTTGATCGTCGCCGTCATCGACGTCGTCGCCCTGGTCGTGATCGGGGTGCCGCTCGCGATGGTGTGGGGGCTGCTGTCGTTCATCACCAACTACATCCCGAACATCGGGTTCGTCGTCGGCCTCGTGCCGCCGGCCGTGGTCGGCCTGCTCGAGGGCGGCCCCAAGATGGGGTTCGCCGTGGTGATCGCCTACAGCGTGATCAACGTGCTGATCCAGAGCGTGATCCAGCCGAAGATCGTCGGGGACAACGTCGGGCTGTCCACGACGCTCACGATGCTCTCGGTGGTGTTCTGGGCCTCGGTGCTTGGGGGCGTGGGTGCGCTGATGGCGGTGCCGCTGACGCTGCTGGTCAAGGTGCTGCTGGTCGACGCCGACCCCCGCGCGGAGTGGCTGCAGCCGCTGCTGTCCGCGGGCCGGAATTCGAGGTCACGAAGCCGACGCTGACCGCGTCGGCTCTCCGGGCGGGGCCCCCTTCCCGTGGGGCTCGGCCCGGCCCGGCCGGGCCTCGTGGGCCTCGACGAACCGCTGGTGGTCGCGCGCGTTCCGGTCGGCGTAGGCCTCGGCGAAGACGGCCACCGCCTCCTCGAACTGGGCGTCCTCGCCGAGGTAGCCGGCGATCGCGAACCGGTCGCCGGACCGTGCGTGCGCCCGGGCCAACGTCGCGCCGCAGAGCTCGCCGTGCGCGGCCATCGCCGAGGGGCCCAACCGGCCCGGCCCGGCCGCGGGCGTCGAGTCCAGCAGCCGGCGGACGTAGAAGTCGCCGCTCGCCCGGCCACGGACGGCGGCGCGGTACCAGCCGAGGAACGGGTCGTCGGTGCCCTGGAGCAGCCGCTGTCCGGAGACCACACGCTGGCCCTCGTGGTCCCACCGCCGGTGCGGCACCAGCCCGCTGAGCACCGAGGCGGCCGCCTGCCTCACCTGCAGCACCAGGGGCTCGTCGCTGTCGCGACCGGCCAGCAGCACCAGCCAGCAGCGGTTCCCGGCGTCGCCGGTTCCGGTGGCGCAGCGGCCGACGTCGAGGAACCAGAACTGCTCGAGCAGGTACCTGCGCTCGCTGGTCAGGGTGCTCGCGTAGCCGCCCAGCAGGCCGCGCACCCGGTCCCGGAGGTCGCGCGGCGACAGGTCGGGACGGAGGTCGCGGGCGGGAACCACGAGGGAGGGGTCCGCGGCCAGCCGGAGGCGCCCGTCCACCCTCTCGGTGAGGTCGCGCAGGACTTGGCCGGCGTCGTGCGCCGGGATCCGGTGCAGCACCCGCGCGAGGTTCGCCGGCTCCCCGGCGCGGGTCCGCCCGTCGGGCTCGTCGCCGTCGGCCGCCGCGAACCACACCTCGAGGTGGGACATCTCGGCGAAGCGCAGCATCGCCCGGCGATACCGGCGCACGCTCCCGAGGACGGCGGCAGCGCGCTCGGAGCGGCTGAAGCCGTTCTCCCGACCGGCCACCACCAGGCTGGCCGCCAGCCGCTTGACGTCCCACTCCCAGGGCCCCGGGTGCGTCTCGTCGAAGTCGCGCAGGTCGGGCACCGGCCGCCGTCCCGGGAGCCCGAAGACCCCGAAGTTGGCCAGGTGGGCGTCCCCGGCCAGCTGCACCGTGATGCCGGTGGTCGGGGTGCACGCGAGGTCGTGCGCCATCACCAGCGCGGCGCCCCGGAAGAAGGCGAACGGCGAGGACGACATCCGCTGCCGCCGGAGCTCGACCAGCGCCGGAGCCCGGTCGCCGTCCCGGGTCCCGAGCAGCGTGACCGGGTCCGGCCGGAGGGAGGACACGACCAGGTCCGCGTGCACGGGCAGCGGACAGACCGTGCGGGCGAGGCGCCCGAGCTCCCGGCGCTTCGCGGGGCTGGTGCTCAACGGTCGGATCAGCGGCGCGTGGCCGGCACTCGGCGACATGGCACGAGTGAATCGGCGGCGGCCACGGGTGACCTCACCCCCTGCGGGTGATCCGCCCCGCCGGCCGGCCGGGGACGATGGACGTGTAGCCGAGGACCGCCTCGGCGGGAGAGGTGTGAGATGTCTGAGATGCGCACGTTGAGGGAGCGCACCGGTTGGGACCTGCTCCTCGGTGCCCTGCTGTTCGTGCTGGGCCTGGTCCTGCTCGGCAATGCCGCGTTCGCGACCACGGTCTCCGTGCTGTTCGTCGGCTGGATGGTCTTCGCCGCCGGCATCCTGGGCCTCGTCGCGGCGCTGTTCAGCATCGGCCGCGACGGTTTCTGGTCGGCCGCCATCGGCGGCACCCTGCTGACCGTGCTCGGCGTGGTGGTGCTGCGCAACACCGGTGCGGCGGCGGTCACGCTGACCCTGCTGGCCGGGGTGGTCTTCCTGGTCAGCGGGCTGATGAGGCTGGCCGCCTCGAGCCAGGAGCCCGACCACCGGATCTCGCTCGCGGTGGCCGGTGGCCTGTCGATCGTGCTGGGCCTGATCGTGCTGTTCAACCTGTTCGACGCGTCCGCCGTGCTGCTCGGGGTGCTGCTCGGCATCCAGGTGCTCGTCGACGGCCTCGCGCTGATGGTGGTCGGGCGGGTGCACGAGCTCCCGGCGGCCCGCCACAGCGGCGCCGCGATCGCCCACTGAGGCGGCGCGGCGACGGGGGCGTGTCGCCACTCTCGGGCGCGCCCGGCGGGAGCTCAGCCGACGTGCCGACCCTCGGCGTCGCGCCAGTAGGGCTCCCGGAGCACGCGCTTGAGCAGCTTGCCGGAGGGGTTGCGGGGCAGCTCGTCGGCGAAGTCCACCGACCGCGGGCGCTTGAAGCCGGCGATCCGCTCCCGGGCCCACGACAACAGTGCCTCCTCGGTGAGCTCCGCGCCGGGGCGGCGTACCACGATGGCCTTGACCGTCTCGCCCCACTTCTCGTCCGTCACCCCGATCACCGCCACGTCGGCGACGTCGGGATGCTCGGCGAGCGTCGACTCGACCTCGATCGGGTACACGTTCTCCGCGCCGGTGACGATCATGTCCTTGATCCGGTCGGTGAGGAACAGGTAGCCCTCCTCGTCGAAGTAGCCGGCGTCGCCGGTGTGCAGCCACCCGTCGGCGTCGAAGGCGGCCGCGGTGTCGGCCGGCTTGTTCCAGTAGCCGGGGGAGTTCTGCACCGAACGGATCCAGATCTCCCCGACCTCGCCGGCCGCGCAGCCCGCGCCGGTGGCGGGGTCGACCGCCTTCATCTCCACCCACGGGTAGGGCTTGCCCGCCGAGCGCATCAGGTGCTGGCGCGGGCCGCCGGGGTCGTGGTCGGCGGCGCCCAGCTCGGTGATCGCGCCGGTGGTCTCGGTCAGCCCGTAGACCTGGAAGAGCGGGGCCCTGAACACCTGCAGCGCCCGGGTGAGCGCCGCCGAGGTGATCGGTGAGGCGCCGTACGCGATCGAGCGGAGGGAGGAGTAGTCGCGGTCCTCGGCCCCCGGCACCGCGCACATCATCTGCAGCACGGCGGGCACCAGGAACGCGTTGGTCACCCGCGCGGACTCGATGGTGTCCAGCAGCGCGGTGGGGTCGATCATCGGCACCAGGATGTCGGTGCCGCCCCGGGCCAGGGACACGTTGGCCCAGCCGGAGCCGCCGATGTGGAACAGCGGCATCGCGACCAGCGACACCGAGGACCCGTCCACCCCCCAGTGCTCGGCGACGTCGAGCAGCGCCGAGCAGTTATCGTTGGTGAGCATCACGCCCTTGGGCAACCCCGTGGTGCCCGAGGTGTAGAGCTGGAGCACCACGTCGTCGGGCCTGCTGGCCCGGCCGGGGTCGACCTCGTCGGCCGCGGCCAGCCACGCTTCGTACTCCACGCCGGTGGACACCACGGTGGTCAGCCCGGGCGCGAGCTCGCGGATGGTGTCCACGGCCGCGCCGAACGTGGGGCCGACGACCAGGACCGTCGCCCCCGAGTCGGCCACGATCCGTCCCATCTCCCGTGCGGTCAGCCGGAAGTTCAGCGGCGCGATGGCGGCGCCGATCTTGGTAGCGCCCAGGGAGACCTCGAAGAACTCCGGGTTGTTCAGGTCGAGATAGGCCACCCGGTCGCCCTCGCCGACGCCGGCGCCCCGCAGGGCGTTGGCCGCGCGGTTCCCCCGGGCCCACAGGTCGCCGTAGGTCACGGTGCGCGCCGCGCCCACCAGGGCGGGGTGGTCGGCGCGGGTCCGGGCCAGCTCCGCGAAGATCTCCAGCATCGGGGCGGCCCTCTGCGTCGGGGCGCTCATCCGACCCGCACCCCCGCCTGCTGCATCTCGGCCATCGCCCGCCGGGAGCTCTCCACCCCGACCCCGGCGCAGAGCCCCTCCAGCAGCCGCGTCTTGAAGCCGTTGCGCACCGCGTCGAGCGCGGTGGCGCGCACGCAGTGGTCCGTGGCGAGGCCGCACACGTCGACGTCGGTGACCTCCTGCTTGCGCAGCCAGTCCGCGAGGCTGTCGCCGTGGGTGGTGCGGCCCTCGAAACCGGAGTACGCCGCCTCGTGGTCGCCCTTGAGGAAGACCGCGTCGAACGGCTGCGGGTCCAGGTTGGGGTGGAACGCCTCGCCGTCGCTGCCCACGACGCAGTGCGGCGGCCAGCTGTGCTCGAAGTCCGGTCGCTCCGAGAAGTGGTCGCCCGGGTCGATGTGGTGGTCCCGGGTGGCCACCGCGACCGCGTAGTCGGGCGCCTTCGGGTCCTTGAGCGTCCAGTGGTGCAGCAGCTCGCCTATCTTGAAGGCCACCTCGGCCCCGCCACGCACCGCCAGGCTGCCGCCCTCGCAGAAGTCGTTCTGGACGTCCACCACGATCAAGGCTCGTTTCATGGTGCGAGGCTAGTCCGCGGCCCGGTCCGTTGTCGCCGTTCGGCCGCCACCGTCGAGCGGCAGCCACTCGAGCACGTCGCGGATCGCCGCGTCCCACACGCCCCACTCGTGCTCGCCGGGACGGTGCGCCACGGTCACCTCGGCGCCCACCTCGCGGGCGCGGTCGAGGAACGTCGCCTGCGACGGGAACAGCGCGTCCTCGGTGCCGCAGCCGACGTACAGCCGGGGCAGGTCCCGCGCCGGGGTCCCGCCGAGCAGCGCCAGCAGGTCGTCGTCCGGCCCCGGGGTGCCGCCGAAGACCCGGTCGAACAGCTCCCTTCGCTCACCCGTGCGCGACAGCCCGACCACGTCGAGCGCACCGGACAGGCTGGCCGCCGCCGCGAACCGCGCCGGCTGCCGCAGCGCCCACTTCAGCGCGCCGTAGCCACCCATCGAGAGCCCCGCGACGAAGGTGTCCTCTCGCCGCTGCGAGACCCGGAAGAACGAGCCGACGACCTCGGGGAGCTCCTCGGACAGGAACGTCCAGTAGCGGCCGCCGTGCACCTCGTCGGCATAGAAGCTGCGGTCCACGGCCGGCATCACGACGGCCAGCCCGTGCGGCGCGGCGTACCGCTCGATCGACGTACGACGGACCCATGCGGTGTGGTCGTCGCTGAGGCCGTGCAGCAGGTACAGCACCGGCACGTCGCCGTCCGCCCCGCCCGGGCTGCGCACGCCGATCTCCGCGTCGGTGCGCTGGGGGAGCAGCACGGTCATCGACGTGCCCATCTCCAGGGTGTCGGAGAAGAAGTCGCAGCTCAGCAGCGCCATCGACTCACCCGCCTACGTGCTCTGTGGGGATCACCGGTTCACCCCGGGACAGCTGCCGGGCGCGCAACGGCAGCTCGTCGCGGGCCGCCTCGTGCCGGGCGCGGCTGCTGCCGAGGTCCTCGCGCCCGACCGGTTCGCCGTCGCGCACCAGGTCGACGAGAAGGGCCCGGGCGCCTGCCCCGGGGTCCGGACGCAGGGGGCTGCTCGCCGTGTCGCCGGCGTGGTCCGGTGGCCGGCCGACCCCGACCACCTCGGCCTCCGCCACGCCGCCCCGGCCCAACCGGCGCAGCGCGTACTTGCGCCCGCCGATGGACACCTTGTCCTTGCTGCGCTTGGCGACGCTGACCATCTCCCCGTCCGGGCCCTCGCGAGACACCAGCTTGTAGACGAAGCCGCACGTCGGGGCGCCGCTGCCGGTGACCAGCGAGGTGCCGACGCCGTACCCGTCCACGGGCGCCGCGGCGAGCGAGGCGATGGAGAACTCGTCGAGGTCGGAGGTGACGATGATCCGGGTCTTGGTCGCCCCGAGCTCGTCGAGCTGGGCGCGGACCTGGTGGGCGAGCAGGCCCAGGTCGCCGGAGTCGATCCGGACCGCGCCGAGCTCCGGCCCGGCGATCTCCACGCCCATCCGCACCGCCTCGGCGACGTCGTAGGTGTCGACGAGCAGGCTGGTGCCGCGGCCGAGCGCGTTCACCTGGGCGGTGAACGCCTCCCGCTCGTCGTCGTGCAGCAGCGTGAAGCTGTGCGCGCTGGTGCCGGCGGTGGGCACGCCGTAGCGCTGCCGCGCCGCGAGGTTCGAGGTGGTGGCGAAGCCCGCGATGTACGCCGCCCGGGCGGCCGCGACCGCCGCCTCCTCGTGGGTCCGCCGCGAGCCCATCTCGATGCACGGCCGCCCGTCCGCGGCCCAGGTCATCCGGGACGCCGCCGAGGCGATCGCCGAGTCGTGGTTGAGGATCGACAGCAGCAAGGTCTCGAGCAGCACCGCCTCCGCGAACGACGACTCCACCACCATCAGCGGTGAGTAGGGGAAGTACACCTCGCCCTCGGGGTAGCCCCAGATGTTCCCGCTGAACCGGTAGCCCGCCAGCCACTCCAGGGTCGGCTCGTCGACCACCTCGTGGTCGTGCAGCACCGCGAGCGCCCGGTCGTCGAACACGAACCGTGCGACGGCGTCCAGCACGCGGCCGGCACCGGCCACGACGCCGTACCTGCGGCCGTCCGGGAGCTTGCGCGGGAACAGCTCGAAGACCGAACGGCGGTGGGCGGTGCCGGCCCGCAGGGCGGCCTGCAGCATCGTCAGCTCGTAGTGGTCGGTGAGCAGCGCGGTGGAGGCGGCCGGGGTCCCGGGTGAGCGGTTCGTCGTCACCCACCACACCCTAGGCGGTGCGCGGCGGGTCCTAGGATGGCGCCGTGTCCGCACCCAGCCCCGTCGAGCTCGACCAGCCCGAGACCGAGGACCTCACGTTCCTCGACCGGCCCTGGGTGACCGTCGTGTGGAACGATCCGGTGAACCTGATGAGCTACGTCACCTACGTGTTCCAGACGTACTTCGGCTACTCGCGGCAGAAGGCGCAGAAGCTGATGATGGAGGTGCACCACGACGGCAAGTCCGTGGTGTCCGCCGGGTCGCGCGAGGAGATGGAGCGCGACGTGCAGGCGATGCACGAGTACGGCCTGTGGGCGACGATGGAGAAGGCGGACACGTGAGCGAGGGGTTCCAGCCGCGGCGGGGCGGCGGTGCGGTCGCGACCTTCAGCGGCTTCGAGGCGGACCTGCTGCGCTCGCTCGCCTCCCAGCTCGTCGAGCTGCTGCGCAACGAGGTGGCCGCCCCCACCGGCACCGACGACCCGCTCGAGGAGCTGCTCGACTTCACCGGCCCGACCACCGAGCCGGACGACCCGGTGCTGGCCCGGCTGTTCCCGAGCGCCTACCCCGACGACGAGGAGGCGGCCGGGGAGTTCCGGCGGTTCACCGAGGGCAGCCTGCGTGACCTGAAGGCCGGCGCCGCGGTGGCGCTGATCGAGACCCTCGAGGACGCCGGGCTGCCGCCCGAGCTCACCGAGGACGGGCTCACCGTCGACGTGGAGCTCGTCACCCCGGACGCGGTCACCTGGATGAAGTCGTTCACCGACATCCGGCTGGCGCTGGCCACCCGGCTCGGGGTCGAGGAGGGCGACGAGGAGTACTGGTACTCCCTGTCCGACGAGGACCCGCGCTCGCACGTGCACGACATCTACGAGTGGGTCGGCTACCTGCAGGAGACGCTGGTCGACGCGCTCTCCTGGTCCGGCGGCTGAGTCGTGAGCCCCGGTCTCACGATCCGGACGCACGTCGTCCGAAGGTGGCCGGCTGCGGCCCGCCCCCTACGCTCGTGACGTGCTGAGCATCGACCGGACCACCTACGACGCGATCGTCGCGCACGCGAAGAAGGACCACCCGGACGAGGCGTGCGGCATCGTTGCCGGCCCCGAGGGCTCGGACCGGCCGGAGCGCTTCGTGCCGATGGTGAACGCCGCCGGGTCGCCCACGTTCTACGAGTTCGATCCCGTGGACCTGCTCCACCTGTACAAGGAGATGGACGCGCGCGACGAGGAGCCCGTGGTGGTCTACCACTCGCACACCGCCACCGAGGCCTACCCGTCCCGCACCGACATCGGCCTCGCCTCGGAGCCGAACGCCCACTATGTGCTCGTGAGCACACGCGAGCACGGGAATAGTGCGGGCCCGGTGGAGTTTAGGTCATACAGAATCATTGACGGCGAAGTGACCGAGGAAGAAGTCTCGGTCGTCGAGTCCACCGAACAGCTGAGGAGTCAGGACTGATGGCAGTCGAGGTCCGCATCCCCACGATCCTGCGCACCTACACCGGCGGCGAGAAGGCCGTGTCCGGTGAGGGCGCCACGCTCTCCGAGGTGATCGAGCACCTGGAGTCGAACCATCCCGGCATCAAGGAGCGCCTGGTCGACGGGGCGGACCTGCGACGGTTCGTCAACGTCTACGTGAACGACGAGGACGTCCGGTTCACCGGCGGCCTCGACACCTCGGTCAGCGACGGTGACCAGGTCGTCGTGCTGCCTGCGGTGGCCGGCGGGTGCCGGCACGCGCGCGTCCACGGCGAGCAGCCGTGGACCGCGACGGCCGACATCTGACCCTGATGCGCTTCGACTCGCTGCTGGACTCGGTCGGGGGCACCCCGCTGGTCGGGCTGCCCCGGCTCTCGCCGACGCCCGACGTCCGGCTGTGGGCCAAGCTGGAGGACCAGAATCCCACCGGCTCGATCAAGGACCGGGCGGCGCTGAAGATGGTCGAGGTCGCCGAGAAGGACGGCCTGCTGCGCCCCGGCTGCACGATCCTCGAGCCGACGTCGGGCAACACCGGGATCTCCCTGGCGATGGCCGCGAAGCTGCGTGGCTACCGGCTGGTGTGCGTGATGCCGGAGAACACCTCGACGGAGCGCAAGCAGCTGCTGAAGATGTGGGGCGCGGAGATCGTCTCCTCGCCGGCGGCCGGCGGGTCCAACGAGGCGGTGCGGGTCGCCAAGCTGATGGCCGAGGAGCACCCGGACTGGGTGATGCTCTACCAGTACGGCAACCCCGCCAACGCGCTCGCGCACTACGAGGGCACCGCGCCGGAGATCCTCGAGGACCTGCCGTCGGTGACGCACTTCGTCGCCGGCCTGGGCACCACCGGCACGCTGATGGGCGTGGGCCGGTTCTTCCGCGAGCACAAGCCGGAGGTCCGCATCGTCGCCGCCGAGCCGCGGTACGGCGAGCTGGTCTACGGCCTGCGCAACCTCGACGAGGGCTTCGTCCCCGAGCTGTACGACGAGACGCTGATCGACTCGCGGTTCTCGGTGGGTCCGCGCGACGCCGTACGACGGGTCCGCGAGCTGCTCGAGCTCGAGGGCATCTTCGCCGGGGTCTCGTCGGGCGCGATCCTGCACGCCGCGCTCGGCCAGGCCGCGAAGTCGGTGAAGGCGGGAGAGCGGGCCGACATCGCGTTCGTGGTGGCCGACGGCGGCTGGAAGTACCTGTCCACCGGCGCCTACGAGGGCACCATCGACGAGGCCGAGGACGCCCTCGAGGGGCAGCTCTGGGCCTGACCGGCCACCGACGCGGGCCGCGGGGCGGCCGACGGCTCAGTGCAGCTGGCGGGCCAGGGCGCGGGACGCGCGCAGCCGCGGCGCGGGCATCCGGGCGCGGCGCGGACGCACCGCGACCGGCCCGACCGGCCGGCCGACGGGTGCTCCGTCCGGCGACCCGGCCCGTGACCCGCCCGGTGGCTCAGCACCTGCCGCTGCCGGTGCCGGTGTGGGCGCCGCGGCGAGCGCGAGCACCTCGTCGAACCCGGCGACCAGGCACTCCCGGAACACGTCGAGGTCGGGGATCGCGCCGGTGTCCACGGTGATGCCGAGCGCGCAGGTGTCGACGTAGGTCATCAGCGTGACGTTGACGCCGGCGCCGATGGTCGGGCCGAACGCGTACTGCATCCGCATCCGTGCCCCGGCCAGGTACACCGGCACCGGGATGCCGGGCACGTCGCTGGCCAGGAAGTCGACGTGGCGCAGGATCGCGCCGATGTACCAGCGCGGCAGCAGGTTCAGCCCGCCGGCGATCGCCTGGGTGTAGGGCAGCGACCGCTCGGTGCGGGCCGCCTCGGCGCGGGCGTGGATCTGCCGGATCCGGTCCGCCGGGTCCTCGACGCCGACGGGGAGCGCGAGCCGCATCAGGGTGATCCGGTTCCCGCCCGTCGGGTCGTCGACGCCCCGGATGCTGATCGGCATCGTCACCCGGAGGTCGCCCACGGCGACGCCGTGATGGCCGTGGTAGCGGCGCAGCCCCCCGGTCACCCCGGCCAGGAAGGCGTCGTTGAGCCGGCCCCCGGCCCGGTGGGCGGCCTCCTTGAGGGTGCGCGTCGGGACCTCGTGCACGGCGAGCTCGCGGACCAGGCTGCGGCGTTGCATCAGCGGGGACGCGGTGTCGTTGATCGGCCGCACGGTGCGGTAGACCGACGCCGCGGTCTCCACCGCCGAGCGGGCCGTCGTCCGCGGACGCAGCACGCCGGTCACCACCGTCGAGGGGGCCGCCTTCGCGGCACCCCAGGCGAGCCTGCCCACCAGCCCGGCGTCGTAGCGCAGCGAGTGGCCGACGCCGTCGAGGGCACCGGGCTGCTCGGGCTGCGGCTCGGGGGGCATCGGCCCGAGGTCGCGCGGGGTTTCCTCGGTGTCGAACAGCAGCATCGCGACCTGCACCCCGCCGATGCCGTCCATCAGCGAGTGGTGCAGCTTGCAGACCAGCGCCGCGCTCCCGTCCGCGAGGCCCTCCACCAGGGTGACCTCCCACAGCGGCCGGGCCTGGTCGAACTCGTCCATCTCCGCGCGCCGGGCCATCTCCAGCACCGTGTCCAGGGTCCCCGGAGCGGTCGCGGTGGCGCGGCGCAGGTGGTAGCGCAGGTCGAAGTCGGGCGCGAAGACCCAGCGCGGGGGTGCCGGCGGCGCGGTCGGCACGACGGTCTGCCGGAACATCGGCATCAGCCGGGAGAGCCGGTCGAACCGGTCGACCAGGGTCGCCCAGTCGGGGGAGCGCTCCAGGACGATCACGGTCACCACGGTCGAGCGCAGCCGCGCGTCGACCTCCATCGCCCAGGCGAACGCGTCGGTGTTGCGCATGAAGTCGGCAGCCATGGCTCTCACCTCTGGTCTCGACCTCACGCTAGGGCCGGCCGCACCCCGGCGGCACGGGGCGAAGGTCCCGACACCTCGCGCGGGTGGGCGGGGTGGCCGGTTGCTCCGGCGCGCACGCCGATGATCGTCCGACGGCGGGTCCGCCGGGGTAGGGTGACGCCACCCGCCCGCCGTGACCTGGGGAGTAGCCGGTGCGAGAGATCGTCGTCTTCAGTGGCAGCGCCCACCGACCGTTGGCGTCCGCCATCTGCGACTCGCTGGGGGTGCGGCTCTCCTCGGTCGAGATCAGCCGGTTCAGCAACGACTGCCTGCAGGCCCAGCTCCAGGCGAACTGCCGGCAGCGCGACGTCTACATCGTCCAGCCGCTGGTGCCGCCGACCCAGGAGCACCTGATGGAGCTGCTGCTGATGGTGGACGCGGCCAAGGGCGCCTCGGCGGCCCAGATCACCGCGGTCATCCCGCACTACGCCTACGCCCGCTCGGACAAGAAGGATGCCTCGCGGATCTCGATCGGCGGCAGGCTGGTGGCGGACATGCTGGTCACCGCGGGGGTCAGCCGGGTGCTCACGATGACCCTGCACGCGCCCCAGGTGCACGGGTTCTTCTCGGTCCCGGTCGACCACCTGACCGCGCTGGGGGTGCTCGCCGAGCACTTCCGCGACGAGGACCTGGCAGACACGGTGGTGGTCTCCCCGGACCTCGGCAACGCGAAGACCGCCACCCAGTTCGCCCGGCTGCTCGGGCTGCCGGTCGCGGCCGGCAGCAAGCAGCGGCTCGCCGACGACCGGGTCGTGATCGACGCCGTCGTCGGCGACGTCGAGGGCAAGCACGCGCTGGTCCTCGACGACGAGATCGCCACCGGGGGCTCGATCGTGGAGCTGCTCGACAAGCTGGAGGAGCTCGGCTGCACCGGCGCCTCGGTGGCCTGCACGCACGGGCTGTTCGTCGGCAAGGCGGTCGACCGGCTGCGCCAGCACCCGATGATCGACCAGGTGGTCACCACCGACACCGTGCCGCCCGCGGACTGGCCGGAGCTGAAGGTCCGCTCGGTCGCCGAGCTGTTCGCGGACGCGATCTCGCGGGTGCACGCGGGCGAGTCCGTCAGCAGCCTCTTCGACGGCGTCGACCCGGCCCTGGGCCCGCCGCAGCCGCGGCTGCCGTTCGACGCCTGAGCCGCCCGGCGCGGCCTACCGGTCCGTACGGCGGGCGGTGGCGGGGCCGGCCGCGCCCACCTGGCAGGCTGGGTCTCGACACGCGAAGAGGGAGCCGGATGTTCTACGGGGCGATTCACGCGGCGGTGCCACCGCTGGCAAAGGCCGTCTGGCGCCCCACGGTCGAGGGGCTGGAGAACCTGCCGCGCACCGGCCCGGTGATCGTGGCGAGCAACCACCTCTCGTTCGCCGACAGCCTGGTGATCCCGATCGTGGCGCCGCGCAAGGTAGTCTTCCTCGCCAAGTCCGACTACTTCACCGGCACCGGGCTGAAGGGCCGGCTGTCCCGTGCCTGGTTCGAGGGCATCGGGATGGTGCCGGTGGACCGCGGCGACACCAAGGCGGCGCTCGCCTCGCTCGACATCGCCCGCGAGGTGCTCGGCCGGGGGGAGGCGTTCGGGATCTACCCCGAGGGCACCCGCTCCCGCGACGGCCGCCTCTACCGCGGCCGCACCGGGGTGGCGCACCTGGCGTTGACCAGCGGCGCGCCCGTCGTACCCGTCGGCCTGGCCGGCACCCAGGCGCTGCAGCCGGTCGGGGCGCGGCTGCCCCGGCTCGCCAAGGTCACGGTGCGGTTCGGCCGGCCGCTGCGGTTCGCCGAGCGGTACGACGGGGTGCCGTTGGGTCGCGCCCGGCGCGAGGTCACCGACGCGATCATGGCGGCGATCCAGGAGCTGTCGGGCCAGGAGGCGGCCGGGGTCTACAACGAGCACGCCCCGACGGTCGGCTGAGCGGACAGCCCGGCCGGCCTCGGCTCAGCCGGTGAGCGTGGTGTGCGGGTGCACGGGCAGCAGCAGCGGCCGTCGCGGCTTCTGGTGGAAGTCGAAGTCGTAGCTCAGGTCGCCGAGCAGCGGCGCGTTCTCCCGCACGTCCGGACGGGGGTCGGGCCGGCCGTCGGTGGCCGGGTCGAGCCGCTCGCCGTGCAGGAACACGTCCTCGATGAACTTGACGTAGGCGTCGAACGACAGGGTCTGGTGGTCGACGTACCCGCGCCGGGCGTAGGGGCTGATCACCAGGCCCGGCACCCGGAAGCCGTACCCGTTGGCGTCCACGGTGGGCGGCTGCACGTGGTCGTAGAAGCCGCCCCAGTCGTCCCAGGCGAGGAAGATCGCGGTGGACCTCCAGTCCGGCCCGGACATCACGGTGTTCACCAGGTGCGTGACGTAGGACTGGCCGGCGCTGACCCGCCCGGGCGGGTGCTCGCTGACGGTCCCGGACGGGATCACCCAGCTCACCGCCGGCAGCCGCCCGGCGCGGGCCCGGTGCAGGAACGCCGAGGTCGCCGCGATGTTGCCCAGCTGGTGGTCCTGCTGCACGGTGACGAAGTTCGGCAGCGGGTTCCAGATGCCGGGGGTCAGCGGCCGCTGCGCCACGCGGCGGCAGGCCAGCGCGTTGCTGTTGCGGCAGTCCGGCTCGGTACCGGGCTTGACGTAGTAGCCCCAGCTGACGTGGTGCCGGTGCAGCAGGTAGGTCAGGTCGGTCCACGCGTACGTCGGGTTCGTCCGCGGCCGCCGGTGGCTGCCGCCGACGTAGCCGCTGAGCGGCGTCCTGCCGACGTGCTCGGGGCTGTTCCGGCAGCTCGAGGGGCGGCGCGTCGCGCACCGGGCCGACCATCCCGAGACCTGCCACAGGTGCTCGGGCAGGCTCCAGGAGTGGATCGGCTCGAACATGTGGTCCTGCAGCACGAAGTGGTGCGCGTAGGCCCAGTAGTTCGGGATGTCGCTGCGGGTGTGGTAGCCCAGCACGTCGTACCCGGTGCCGTTGCTGCACACCGGGTCGTTGGGGTCGTGGCAGTGGCTGTGCGCGATCGTGGCCTGGCGGAGGAAGCCGTCCATCCGGCCGTGGTCGAGGTCGTGCTCGAAGCTGGACACGCTGTGCGGCCCGCCGCCGTTGACGTCCGCGTGGTCCGGGTAGAGCCGGTGGCAGCGCGCGCCCGCCGTCGCGCGCAGGCAGGCCGCCGGCCGTCCGTGCCGGGTGGGGAACCCGTCCGCGCCGGGGAAGCGCCCGAAGTAGGAGTCGAAGGACCGGTTCTCCTGCATGATCACCACGACATGCTTGATCTTGTGCAGCCCGGGGTCGGTGTGGGCCGGCGACGTCCATCCCTTCGCTGCCGGGGGAGCCAGCGCGGCCGCCCGGTGGGCGGCGTCCGGGCCGCAGCCGGCGACGGCGAGTGCGACCACGAGCAGCAGCCCGGCGGCGACGAGGGTGCGGGGCGCGCGCACGTTGCGATGACCTCCTGCCGACGTGTCGGGCGCTCTCACACCCCTCCTCGCGGGACGACGGCGGCGCCGGTGGCGCCCGTTCCCGGGCCAAGGGTGCACGTCGCGGCTGAGAGGACGATGAAGCGCCGCGCACAGGCGACCAAGAATGCGCGAGGGACGCGCCCCTTGCCGGACGCGCCCCTCGCTGGGTGCTGCCGGTCCGCTACCCGCCCGGCTGGGTCACCCCGTTGGCGGTCAGCGTGTAGCGGGCGTACTCGCCGGACGTCTCCGCCGGGTCGTCCTGCATGACCAGGGCGGCGACGGTCTGCGCGGAGTCGCCGACCACCGCCCGCAGGGCGGCGCCGGTCAGCGCACCGTGGAAGTCGCCGTCGGTGCCCCGCGCGACCGGCAGCCGGCCGACCCAGGCGGCCTGGCCGTCGTCGGTGTAGGCCACCAGCTGGACGGTGTAGCCCGCGACCGGCACCGGGTGCGCCTGGGTCTCGGTCCGCCACCCGGCCAGCGACGAGCCGTCGGCCACCGCGGTGCCGCCCACCGCGACGTCGTCGACCCACCAGCCGGCCTCGTTCACCCCGGGGTCGGTCACGTAGCGGAACGCGAGCTCCACGTCCTGCCCGGCGTACGCCGAGAGGTCGCAGCTCTCGTCCTTCCAGCCCGCGGAGTCACCGGTGAAGCCGGGAAGGTTGTCCTTCACCGCGGCCACCGCACCCGGGTCCGCGGTCGCGGCGGTGTCCGTGCAGCCCACGCTGACGAACTTCTGCTGGGCCGCGTCGTAGACCTGGACGAACCCGAAGTCCCAGCCCTGCTCGGTGTCCCACAGCGACCGGAAGGTCAGGGTGGGGTCGGCCGCGGGGACGGTGACCGACCGGGAGACGGACCGGTCCAGGTTCGCGCCGCACCCGGAGTAGAAGGCCGCGTCGTCGACGGTCGAGACGCCCTGGGGCGTCGTGGTGCCGCACGTCGTGCCCGCCGTCGTAGAGGCCGGCGGGGTGGCGTCGACCTGCCAGGCGACCTTGCTCGCCGGGCGGGACCCGGAGCCGTCGAACGCCACGGACGTCAGGTCACCCGCGCCGAGGTAGCTGCGGTCGGTCGCGTCGGCCGACCCGAGCCGGACGTAGTCGGAGCCGTTGGGCGCCGCGCCGGGGGTGGAGTAGGCCTCGTTGCCCGGGTCGTCGGCGGTGCCGTCGTGGTTGCTGTCGCCGTACGTCGCGTCCCAGTTGATCTGCGAGCCGAGGGAGTCCTCGGAGTACGTCGCGGGGTCGCCGCCGGTCAGCGTGGCCCCGTTGTCGACCACGTTGTCCAGCGCCATCGTGGCCGCCCAGCGGTGCACCACGTCCTGGGCGCTGTCCGGCGAGCCGGAGGCGTCGAGCACGTTCTGCAGGCCCGCCAGGCCGTTGCCCGGCTCTTGGTGCAGCGCGGAGAGGAAGGCGCTCCCGTAGTGCCCGTAGAGGTACTGCATGAACGAGTACGCGGCCCCGTAGTCACACAGGATCTCCGGTCCGCCCTGGTCGCCCCACCGGGTGAGCGAGTTCTCCGGTCCGCCGTACCCCTGGGCCGCGAGGTACCCGGAGAAGCAGGCGATGTGCGAGTCCGCGGCCGGGTCGGTCACCGGCACCGACGTGTCGACGTAGCCGACCAGCGACTGTGCGTAGTCGGAGAGACCCTCGTTGACCCAGCTGACCTCGTCGGGGTCCTGGTAGTACTCGAGCAGGTGCTGGTACTCGTGGGCGAAGGTGCCCTCGTACATGTGCGGGCGGGGCTTCCCGCTCGCCGACTCGCATGCCTGGTAGTCGGCGTCCTGGCTGTTGTCGGGCGGGTTCGCACCGGTGCGGTGCAGCCAGTCGTAGGCGTCGATGGTCATGATGTTGCGGTCCAGGTACTCGTTGAACACCGAGTAGAAGAAGCCCGCGATGTAGGTCTGCCCGTCCGGAGAGCTCGGGTGGTAGAAGTTCGCGTCCCGGACGTTGTCGACCAGCACGACGGTGTTGTCCCCGTCGCCGACCCAGTAGTCGGAGGGCAGCTTGCTCTCGCCCTTCTTCTTGCTGTTCGTCTTGTCGCTGAGGATGTCGTCCAGGGTCGCCTTGCTCCCGTTGCGGTTCGGCGCGACGGAGAACGCCTCGGACTCCTTCGGGTAGATGTTCGTGTCGAACTCGTGGATGAAGCTGTGCACCTGCTGGTCGGTGATGTCGGCGAGGCCCAGGGCGTTGCGGCAGTCGCCCTGCGGGAAGGCGGTGTCGTCGGCCACCCACACCTCGATGTGGTCGCCGATGCCGCGCAGCGTGTAGTTCTTCAGGTAGATCCCGTTGATGTCGTCGTCGGCCAGCCAGAGCTTGGTCTCGCCGACCTTCGCGGGGCCCTTGACGGGCGGGGTCTTGGCCCGCTCGCTCTCCTTCGCGGAGAACGGCTTGGCCTTGCCGTGGTTGTAGTCGGGTCCGACGTTCTTCACGTCGCTGGTGCCGTGGCCATCCGTGGCCCGCCCCGTGGCCCGCACCGTGCGAGCCGCCCGGTGTGGGGTCCGCCAGTGCCGGTGGTCCGCTCAGGGCCAGGCCGGCGACCAGGGCGGCGGCTGTCGCCGCCGCCAGGGTCGTGGCATTCCTGGAACGCCGCATGAAGTTCCTCCCTCGGTGTGCAAATGCGGCAGACGGCCGGGGATCTGCCCGGTGTGCCGCAAAATTGCCTTTACCTAAACATCGCCGGCGGCCGCGGAGAAGATGCCGGGGACCACCACTTTCTGCAGGTTTGTGAAGTTGCAGGTTCCTGTACCGTCCCGGCGGGGGCCGGCGTGCGGCGGCGGGGGCGGACGTGACGACCGTCGCAGCGTGACGTCGGTCGCTCGAGCGGCGGCGCACCGCCGCAAGCCACTAGCCTGGTGACCGTGGCAGACGCACCTATCGGCATCTTCGACTCCGGCTTCGGTGGACTCACCGTGGCCCGTGCCGTGCTGGACCAGCTGCCGCACGAGCCGGTGATCTACCTCGGGGACACCGCCCGCCAGCCCTACGGCCCCAAGCCGATCGGCGAGGTGCGGGAGTACGCCCTCGAGTGCCTGGACCACCTCGTCGACCAGGGCGTGAAGGCGCTCGTCATCGCGTGCAACTCGGCCAGCGCCGCGGTGCTGCGCGACGCGCGCGAGCGCTACCCGGTGCCCGTGGTCGAGGTGATCCACCCGGCGACCCGGCGAGCGGTGGCCGCCAGCCGCACCGGCCAGATCGGGGTGATCTGCACCCGGGCGACCGCCGAGTCGATGGCCTACGACGACGCGTTCACCGCCGCGCCGCACGTCACGCTGCACACCCGGGCCTGCCCGCGGTTCGTGGAGTTCGTGGAGGCCGGGGTGACCAGCGGTGCCGAGCTGCTCGAGGTGGCCCACGAGTACCTGGACCCGCTGACGTCGGCGGGCATCGACACCCTGGTTCTGGGCTGCACCCACTACCCGCTGCTGACCGGGGTGCTCTCCTACGTGATGGGCGACCAGGTGACGCTGGTCTCCAGCGCGGAGGAGACCGCCAAGGACGTCTACAAGATGCTGGTGCGCCTCGGCCTGGAGCGCGACCCCGCCCTCCCCGAGCCGGAGCACCGGTTCCTGACCACCGGCCAGCCCGAGGAGTTCGCGCGGATCGGCCGCCGGTTCCTCGGCCCGGAGCTGGAGTCGGTGAACCAGTTCGCGCAGGCGACCTCCTGGGTGCGGGTATGACCGCAGTCCCGGACCGGCCGCGCGGCGGCTCCCGCGGGGTGCGCCGATGAGGCTCACCGTCGTCGGGTGCTCCGGGTCCTTCGCGGGGCCGGACTCGCCGGCCAGCTGCTACCTCGTCGAGGCCGACGACCGGGACGGTCGCCGGTGGCGGGTCCTGCTCGACCTGGGCAGCGGTGCGCTCGGCGCGCTGCACCGGTTCGTCGACCCGGTGACGGTCGACGCGGTGTTCCTCAGCCACCTGCACCCCGACCACTACTTCGACATCAGCGGCCTGTACGTGATCTGGAAGTACCACCCGGACGGTCCGCCCGCCCGGATCCCGGTGTGGGGGCCGACGGGGGTGGCCCGGCAGACCGCGCGCGCCTACGGCCTGCCCGACCGGCCCGGGATGACCAACGAGTTCGACTTCCACGAGTACGACGGGCAACCGGTCGAGCTCGGGCCGTTCACGATCCGTCCCACCCGGCTGTGCCACCCCGTGCTGTCCTACGGCCTGCGGGTGGAGGCCGGGGGCAAGGTGCTCGGCTACTCCGGGGACACCGGGCCGTGCGAGGCGCTGCAGGTCGTCGCGGCCGGCGCGGACCTGCTGCTCTGCGAGGCGGCGTTCCTCGAGGGCGGGGACAATCCGGCCGACCTGCACCTGACCGGCAAGCAGGCCGGGGCCGCCGCGACGGAGGCGGGCGCCGGGTCGCTGGTGCTCACGCACATCCCGCCGTGGTACGACCCCCGGCTCGCCCTCGGTGAGGCCCGCGAGTCGTTCACCGGGCCGCTCGAGCTCGCCGCCACCGGGTCGACGTACGACCTCTAGGGATCGCTAGGCTCGTCGCCATGACCCGAGCAGACGGCCGCAGCAACGACGAACTCCGCCCGATCACGATCACCCGCCACTGGCTCGACCACGCCGCGGGCTCGGTGCTGGTCGAGTTCGGCAAGACCCGGGTGCTGTGCGCGGCGTCCGCCTCGACCGGGGTGCCGCGCTGGCGGAAGGACTCCGGGCTGGGCTGGGTCACCGCGGAGTACGCCATGCTGCCCTCCTCGACGCACACCCGCTCCGACCGCGAGTCGGTGAAGGGCCGGATCGGCGGCCGCACCCACGAGATCTCCCGGCTGGTGGGCCGGTCGCTGCGCGCGGTCATCGACTACAAGGCGCTCGGCGAGAACACCATCGTGCTGGACTGCGACGTGCTGCAGGCCGACGGCGGCACCCGCACGGCCGCGATCACCGGCGCGTACGTCGCGCTCGCCGACGCCTGCGCCCACCTCGGCGGGCAGGGTGTGCTGAAGGGCGAGCCGCTGCTCGGCTCGGTGGCTGCGGTGTCGGTGGGGATCATCGACGGGGAACCGCGGCTGGACCTGCCCTACGAGGAGGACGTGCGCGCCGAGACCGACATGAACGTGGTGATGACCGGCGACGGGAGGTTCGTCGAGGTGCAAGGCACCGCCGAGGCCGACCCGTTCGACCGCAAGATGCTCGACAGCCTGCTCACCCTGGCGGAGCAGGGCTGCGCCGACCTGACCCGGATCCAGCGCGAGGCCCTGTCCGGATGAGCAAGGTCTTCCTCGCCTCGCGCAACCCCAAGAAGCTGGCCGAGATGCAGCGGATCCTGGCCGAGTTCGTGCCGGGGGTCACGGTGCTCGGCCTCGACGACGTCGACCACTACGACGAGCCGGCCGAGACCGAGGCGACGTTCGAGGGCAACGCGCTGCTCAAGGCGCACGCCGCCGTCGAGGCCACCGGGCTGCCGTCCCTGGCCGACGACAGCGGCCTGTGCGTCGACGCGCTGAACGGGATGCCGGGGGTGCTGTCCGCGCGCTGGGCGGGGACCGCGAAGGACGACGCCGCGAACAACGCGCTGCTGCTCGAGCAGCTCGCCGACGTGCCCGACGAGCGGCGCGGCGCCCGGTTCGTGTGCGCGGTCGCGTTCGCCTACCCGGCGGGGACCGGGGGCGTCCTCGAGCGCGTGGCGCACGGCGAGATGCCGGGACGGGTCATCCACGAGCTGCGCGGGACCGGCGGCTTCGGCTACGACGTGCTGTTCTGCGCCGACGGTCACGACCTGACCAGCGCCGAGCTCCCGCCCGCGGAGAAGGACGCGATCTCGCACCGCGGCAAGGCGCTCCGGGAGATCGCGCCCGTGGTCGCCGGCGTGCTGGACGGGCCGTGATCCTGGTCGTCGCGGCCACCCGCGCGGAGGTCGCGCACCTGCCCGAGGGCGTGGAGGTCGTGCTCACCGGGATGGGCAAGACCGCCGCCGCGGTGGCCACCACCCGGGCGCTCGCGGGACGCGACGTCGCGGGACTCACCGTGGTCAACCTGGGCACCGCCGGCGCGCTGCGGGACGGCCTGGCCGGCCTGCACGAGGTGGGCACCGTGCTCAACCACGACATCAGCGCGGACGCGGTCCGGGCCCTCGGCTACGACCCGCGCGAGCTCCTCACGGTCGGACCCTCGGAGGTGGTCCTCGCCTCCGGGGACGTGTTCGTCACCGACCCGGCCGTGCGCGCGGCGCTGGCGGCCCGGGCCCACCTGGTCGACATGGAGGGCTACGCGGTGGCCTACGCCTGCCAGCAGCTCGGCGTCCCGGTGCGGATCGTCAAGCACGTGTCGGACAACGCCGACGACGCCGCCCGGGACTGGCCTAGCCTGGTGGACGCGAGTGCCCGGGTGCTCGGCGACTGGCTGCGCGACAACCTCTGATCCGCTCCGCCTCGGCCCCGCCGCGTGGGCGCGCCGCCGGGCGGGGGCGACAAGTGCGCAGGTGCGCGAGTGCGGCCCTGCCGGGCCGCGGGTCCGGGGCCACAGCTGCGCACGTGCGCGAGTGCGGCCCCGGACCAGCACCCGGGCGACCCGCCTCAGACGGTGACCGCGATCTTGCCGCGGGTGTGGCCGTCCTGCGAGGCGAGGTGCGCGTCGGCCAGCTTCTCGAGCGGGAACGTCTCGGCGAGCTCCACCCGGAGCTTGCCGTCCGCGACGAGTCCCGCGAGCGCGTCGAGCTGGGCCCGGTCCGGGCGGACGAAGACGTAGTGGCCGCCGAGCCCCAGCACGGTCTGCGGGTCGATGATCGAGGCGACCCGGCCGGTGTCCGCGACCTGCTTGGGGGCGTCCTCGAGCGCCTCGCCGCCGACCAGGTCGAGTACGGCGTCGACCGGAGCGTCGAGCTGCTCGCTCACCGGGCCGTCGTGGTAGTCGAGCACCTCGGACGCGCCCAGGCCGCGCAGGAAGTCGTGGTTGCGCCCGCTGGCGGTGGCCACCACCTCGGCGCCCAGTGCGACCGCGATCTGCACCGCGAGGTGGCCGACGCCGCCGGACGCCGCGTGCACCAGCACCCGCTCGCCGGCCCGCACCTCGAGCGCCTCGGTCAGCGCCTGGTAGGCGGTGAGCCCGGCCAGCGGGATGGCCGCGGCCTCCTCGAAGGACAGCGAGGCCGGCTTCGCCGTCACGGTGCGCTCCGGCGCCGGGACCAGCTCGGCCGCGGTGCCGAAGGCGATGTCGTCGCGGCGCACGTAGCCGAACACCTCGTCGCCGACCCGCAGCCCGGACCGCACCGCGGGCCCGACCGCCTCGACCACGCCGGCGACGTCCCAGCCCGGGATGACCGGCAGGTGGTGCGGGTAGGCGCCCTGCAGGTAGCCCTCGCGGATCTTCCAGTCCACCGGGTTGACGCTGGTCGCCCGGGTCCGGACCAGGACCGTGTCCGGCCCGACGGGCGGGTCGTCGACCTCACGGACCGAGAGCACGTCGGCACCGCCGAACCGGTCGTAGACCGCTGCACGCATGAGCACACCTTCCACTCGGGGGTTTTGTCCTACATGGGTGCCAACGCGGGCAGGTGGCAGAACCTTCCGGGTGAGAGGCGGCTCACGCGCCGGGGTAGAGCCGGAACCCGAGCATCCGCTTGTGCTCGAACGTCCCGTAGAACGCCTCCGCGTCGTCGGTGATCAGGTCCATCCGGACGGTGCCGGTGGCCTGGAAGGTGGCCACGGTGAGCAGCCGCCCGATGCCGCGACGGCGGTGGTCCGGGTGCACCGCGAGGAAGCTCAGGTGCGACTGCAGGACCCCGTCGCCGAGAGCCTGCGCCCAGCCCACGAGCGCCCCCTCGTCGAGCGCGACGTACGCCGCCGAGCCCGGCGCCGTACACACCCGACGGACCACCGCCGGGTCGGTCAGCGAGGGCCACTGCACGGTGGTGGACAGCCGCGCGATGCCCTCGGCGTCCTCGACCTGGAACGGCCGGATGTCCACGGTTCCCACCCGACCGACCCTAGAACACCGCGGCAGCGGGCCGGGGTCAGCCGTCGGGAGTGCTGCTCTCCGCGTCGGCAGCCAGGTCCCGGATGCCGCCCGGCCGGCCGGCGCGGACCCACACCTGGTGCAGCCCGCCGGCCACCAGCAGCGCGGCGAGCAGGCTGATCATCGGCAGCCCGCGTGCCAGGTTGACCGCCAGGGTGAACGCCACCACGAGGGCGCCTACCAGGTTCAGCGCCAGCGAGCCCGCTCGCCGGTCCGCGCGGGCGAACCGCGCCATCGCCAGCAGCCCGGCGAGGAAGCTGAGGAAGACCGAGACCGCGTAGAACAGCACCAGGACCTGGTCGCGCCCGCCGGCCGCGGTGACCACGGCCGCGGACACCAGGGTGAACAGCAGCACGCCCCAGTACGGCGTGTGGTGGGCGTTGGTGTGGCCGACGCCGCGCGGCAGGATGCCGACCGTGCGGCCGTCGCCGTCGGTGTGCCGGGCGAGGGCCTTCAGCAGCCCGGGTCCGGCCTGGAAGGAGGAGCTGGCCGCGGAGAGCAGCAGCAGCGCGGTGACCATCTGGAAGGCCGCGAACACCGGTCCGGGGGCGGCGACCCGGGCCAGCTCCGCGATCTGGGTGGTGTCGGGGTGCGGGACCCCGATCCGGAGGTGGTGCGCCTCGACCGCGAGGCCGAGGGTGATGGTGCCGACGATGCCCAGGGTCAGCCACAGCGTCACCTTGCCGAAGTGCCGACGGCCGTCGTCGTCGAGCTGGCCGAGCTGGGCGATCGCGGAGGACGGCGCCTCCACGCCGGTCGCGAGGGCCATCGCGACCGGGAACGCCAGCGCGACCGCGAGCAGCGTCTGGTGGCCCGGGGTGTGGGTGATCGTCCCGGTCGGGTGCGGCGTGGCGAACACCCCGAAGGCCAGCACGGTCGCGGCGACGGTGATGAACGCGACCGTCATCAACGCGAAGAACAGCCGGCCCAGGTGGCCGAACCAGGTGATGCCGCCCACCAGCACCACCAGCGCCAGCGCCAGCACCAGCCGCCACGGCGCCAGGCCGGGGAAGTAGGCGATCACCGCCGAGGAGCCGGCGGACACGCTGATCGCGATGGTCAGCACGAAGTCGACGATCAGCGCGCCGATCGGCACGAACGCCCAGGCGTCGCCGAACGCCTCCCCGGTCGCCGCCGAGGCGCCCCCGCCGTGCGGGTAGCGGCGGATCAGCTGCTGGTAGTTCACGATCACCAGCGCGATGATCGCCACCACCAGCCCCATCGTGGGGATCAGCAGGGCGAGGTCGCCGTCGAGCGCGCGCAGCGCCGCCTCGACCGCGTAGGCGACCGAGGAGACCGGGTCGGCCATCACTGCGAACGCGAACGCCAGCAGCAGCACCGACCGCCGGTGCAGCCCGCCACCCGTGCGGGCGGCGGTGGGTGAGGGAGGGGAGGGGGTGCGGGGCACGTGCAGTCCTTCGGGGGTCGTCTCGGGCTGTACCGACCAGCCTTCCCGGCGCACCACGACCAGCGTACGCCGGGGTCGGACGCGACCGGGGGCGGAGGCGCCGCCCCCGGTCCGCCGCTCAGGACTGCTGGTGCGCCCGGTGAGATTCGAACTCACACTGGGCCGGACCTAAACCGACTGCCTCTGCCATTGGGCTACGGGCGCGCCGGCGTCAGTGTAGGCCGTGGCGCGGGCGGGCAGGGCGCGTCAGGACTCGAGACCGAGGTCGCGGCGCAGCTTGGCGACGTGACCGGTGGCCCTGACGTTGTACTGCGCCAGCTCGACCGCGCCCCGCTCGTCGACCACGAACGTCGAGCGGATCACGCCCTGCACGACCTTGCCGTACATCTGCTTCTCGCCGAACGCGCCCCACGCGGTCATCACCGACTTGTCGGCGTCGGAGAGCAGCGTGAGCGTCAGCGCGTCGCGCTCGCGGAACTTCGCGAGCTTCTCCGGCTTGTCCGGGGAGATGCCGAGCACCTCGTAGCCGGCCGCCTGCAGCGACTCCAGCGAGTCGGTGAAGTCGCAGGCCTGCTTGGTGCAGCCGGGGGTCATCGCCGCCGGGTAGAAGTACACGATCACCTTGCGGCCCCGCAGGTCGGCGAGCGACACCTGCTCGCCGGTGTCGGTGGGCAGCGTGAAGTCCGGGGCGGCGTCCCCCGGCGACAGGCGGTTCTCGGTCACGACGGTCCTCTCGGCTTATTGCGAATCATGTGCAATAACGTACTCTTGGTGGCGAGGCCGGGTCGGCGGCCTCTCGCCAACGTATCGGAGGGCCCTCGTGCACGTGCCGGACGGCTTCCTCGACGCCCCGACGTCGATCGCCACCGGCGCCGTGGCGGTCGCCGCGGTCGGGGTGGCGCTGCGCGGGGCCCGTCACGAGCTCGACGACCGCACCGCCCCGCTGGCGGGCCTGGTGGCCACGTTCGTGTTCTCCACGCAGATGCTGAACTTCCCGGTCGGTGCCGGCACCAGCGGGCACCTGCTCGGCGGTGCCCTCGCCGCGGTGCTGGTCGGCCCGTACACCGCGCTGCTGTGCATGAGCGTGGTCTTCGTCGTCCAGGCCCTGCTCTTCGCCGACGGGGGCATCACCGCGCTCGGCACCAACATCGACCTGATGGGCCTGGTGACCGTGGTGGTCGGCTGGCTGGTGTTCCGGGCGGTGCAGGCGGCGCTGCCCAAGCGGGTGTCGATGGTGCCGCCCGCCGCCGCCGCGGCCGCGCTGGTCTCGGTGCCGGTCGCGGCGCTGGGGTTCACCGGCCTGTACGCCGTCGGCGGCCAGGCGCCGATCCCACTCGGCGCCCTCGCCACCGCGATGCTGGGCTGGCACGTGCTGATCGGCATCGGCGAGGCGGTCATCACCGCACTGGCGGTCGGCAGCATCATCGCGGTGCGTCCCGACCTGGTGTACGGCGCCCGGCGGGTGCTCGCCGCGCGCAGGCTCGAGGTGCGTGACCCGGGTGCCGCCGGCCAGGACGGGGCGGCGGCGTGACCAAGGTCTCCACGAAGGCGCTGGTGGCCGCCGGGCTGCTGGTCACCCTGGTGCTGGCCGGCTTCGTGAGCTACTACGCCTCGAAGAGTCCGGACGGCCTGAACCGGGTGGCCCGGGACAAGGGCTTCGCACAGACCCAGAAGCGGCACGCCGCGCAGCACAGCCCGCTGGCCGGCTACCGCACCAAAGGCGTCGACAACGGCCGGCTCTCCGGCGGTCTCGCGGGAGTCGCCGGGGCCGTGGTCGTGCTCGCACTGGCCGGCGGCCTGGTGCTGGTGGTACGGCGTCGCGGCGGCGGGGAACGCTGAGATGGGCGCGGGTCACGGCCACAAGCTGCACTACCACGGCCACTCCTGGCTGCACCGCGCGCCGGCGCACCTGAAGCTGCTGGCCCTGCTGGGGTTCATGCTGCTCGTGGTGGCCACCCCCAAGGACTGGTACCCCGCCTACGCCGGCTACCTGGCGCTGCTCGCCGTGGTGGTGGCGACCAGCCAGGTGCCGCCGACGTACCTGCTCAAGCGGACCGTCGTCGAGGTGCCGTTCGTGGTGTTCGCGGCGCTGATGCCGTTCATCGCCTCCGGCCCGCGCACCGACGTCCTCGGGGTGAGCCTCAGCGCGCCCGGACTGCTGGCCGCCTGGGCGCTGCTGGCCAAGGGCACGTTGGGGGTGCTGGCCAGCCTGACCCTGGCCGCGACCACCGAGGCCCGCGACTTGCTCGCCGGGCTGGAGCGGCTGCGGTTCCCGAACCTGCTCGTGCAGATCATGGGCTTCATGGTCCGCTACCTCGACGTGGTCACCAGCGAGATGCACCGGATGCGCGTCGCGCGCGAGTCCCGGGGCTTCACCGCCCGCAACCCCACCCACTGGCCGGTCGTCGCGCGCAGCGCCGGCGTGCTGTTCATCCGGTCCTACGAGCGCGGCGAGCGGGTGCACCTCGCGATGCTGTCGCGCGGCTACACCGGCCGGATGCCGCAGACCACGGACCCGCACCCGAGGAGCACCCGATGAGCACACCGGTCCTCGACGTGCAGGGGCTGGCCTACGCCTACCCCGACGGCCACCAGGCGCTCTACGGGGTGAACCTGCACGTGCACGCCGGCGAACGGGTCGCGCTTCTCGGCCCCAACGGCGCCGGCAAGACCACCCTGGTGCTGCACCTCAACGGCATCCTCACCGCGGGGGCCGGCTCGGTCGCGGTGTCCGGGCTGCCGGTCGCCAAGGAGCACCTCCAGGAGGTACGGCGCCGGGTCGGCGTGGTCTTCCAGGACCCGGACGACCAGCTGTTCATGCCCACCGTTCGCGACGACGTGGCCTTCGGGCCCGCGAACCTCGGCGTCCGGGGCGAGGCGCTGACCCGCCGGGTGGTCGACGCGCTGGACCGGGTCGGGATGGCGGACTTCATCGACCGGCCGCCGCACCACCTGTCCTTCGGGCAGCGGCGCCGGGTCGCGGTGGCCACGGTGCTCGCCATGGAGCCGGAGATCCTGGTCCTCGACGAGCCCTCGTCGAACCTCGACCCGGCCTCGCGGCGGGAGCTCGCCGAGATCCTCACCGGCCTCGACGTGACCGTGCTGATGGTCACCCACGACCTGCCGTACGCCTTCGAGCTGTGCCCGCGCTCGGTCGTGCTCTCCGACGGGGTGATCGTCGCGGACGGTTCCACCTACGACGTGCTCACCGACGACGCGCTGATGACGGCGCACCGGCTGGAGCTGCCGTTCGGCTTCGATCCCCGCGCGCTCGGCACCCGTTCGTCCGGGTAACCTTCGTTCCGGTGCCGTCCCGGCTCGCGGGCGGGGGAGGCCCGTTTCGGACCGTCGCAGATGAGGAGACCACCGTGAGCCACGACGCCAAGTCGCCGGACTCGATCGAGGGCGAGATCGAGCAGACCCGGGAGCGGCTCGCCTCGACCATCGACCAGCTCGTCTACCGGGCCAGCCCGAAGACCATCGCCCGTCGCGAGGTGGCCGGCCTGAAGGCCACCTTCGTCGACGCCCACGGCAACCCGCGCACCGACAACATCCTCAAGGCGGCCGGCGCGGTCGTCGGCCTCGTCGCACTCGTGGTCGTGCTACGGAAGGTCACGAAGTAGTCCATGCCCGACAGCGGCACTGAGAAGACGCCGATCCGGATGCTGCACGACCGGGTCCTGGTCACGCTCGACAAGGACGCCGGCGAGCGCCGGTCCAGCGGCGGCATCGTGATCCCCGCGACGGCGGCCATGGGCGGCCGCCGGCTGGGCTGGGCCCGGGTGGCGGCGATCGGCCCGCACGTCCGGTCCGTCGAGGTGGGCGACCGGGTGCTGTTCGACCCCGAGGACAAGGGCGAGGTCGAGGTCAACGCCGAGACCTACATCCTGATGCGCGAGCGCGACATCCACGCGGTGGCCGCCGACCGGCTGGGCGACAGCCAGACCGGCCTGTACCTCTGACCCGACCCTGACCCAGACGCGCGACGAGGGCCCGACCGCTGCCGGCCGGGCCCTCGTGCTGCTCGTTCAGGCGCGATGCGTTCCGGACTCGCCGGCTCCCTGCTCGGGGACGTGCGCGCGGACCGTCTCGTCGTGCTCGGCGGGCATCGGCTGCCCGTCGGGCTCGCCCGGCACCTCGTGGTCGGTCCGGGGAGCGGAGTGCTTGACGTCCGGGTCGAGCTCGTCGGCCTCCCGCAGGTGCTGCTCGTGCTGCGCCCGGTGCTCGGCCAACGTGGACTGCCGGTCGTGCGCCTCGGCCTCGAGCCGCTCCGCCTCCGCCTGCTTGCGGTCTGCCTCGGCGCGGGCCTGCGCGGCCTGGGCCTCGGTCTCGCGGGCGTGCGCCTCGCGCTGCTGCAGCGCGGTGGCCTGGGCCGCCGCCTGCTCCCGCAGCTCCTCGGCGCGGACCCGGTTGCGCTCGTTCTTCTTCTTGTTCGCACCGGCGACGACCAGCGCGACCAGCACCGCGACCACCACGACGGCGACCACGATCCCGATCCAGCTTCCGACTCCCATGGTTTCCTCCTCGGTCGGTGTCACCGAGGGATACCCGCTCCGAACCGCGGCAAACGGGTGACCGTAACCCGTTCTAGTTCCGCGCGTTGTGCAGGGCACCGTGCCGTTGCCCGAAGGGAAGCCCATGCGCCGCTCGCGCCGTACCGCTGCCGTCCTCTGCCTGACGCTTCTGCCCGGACTCGCCGCGGCGCCGGCCCTGGTGGCGCAGAGCGCGGCCGCGCGGCCGGCGGCGAGACGCTCGCTGCTGCGTCCCGCGGACGGGGTACCGCGCGCGACCATCACCCGGACCCGGCACGGCATCCCGCACATCGTGGCCAAGGACTACGAGTCGCTCGGCTTCGGGGAGGGGTACGCGACCGCAGAGACCAGCGTCTGCAACCTCGCCGACACGGTGCTCACCGCCCGCGGCCGGCGCTCGAAGTTCCTCGGCCCGCGCAAGCGGTACGACGACCAGGTCACGCTGAACGCCACGAACCTGCAGGTCGACACGGTCTTCACCGACATCCACGACCGGCACGTGGTGGAGAAGCTGCTGGCGGACCCGCGGCGGGGACCGGGCAAGCAGACCCGGGCACTGGTACGCGGGTACGCGGCCGGGGTGAACTCCTACATCCGGCACGTCGGTGGGGCCCGGGGGATCGACGACCCGGCCTGCCACGGGAAGCCCTGGGTGCGCCCGAACGCCACCCCGCGCGACATCTGGTACGCGATCTACGCGGCGAACCTGCTGGCCTCGACCGGGGTGTTCGTGCCGCAGATCGCGGACGCGGCACCCCCCGGCGCCTCCGACCCGACCGACGGGCTGCCGGGTGCGCCGGTGTCGCCCTCGTTCGCGGCGCCGCCGACGCAGCTGCCGTCGAGGAAGGCGCTGCTCACCGGGCTGGGCAAGGACCCGCAGGCGCCGTTCGGCTCGAACGCCACCGCCGTCGGCTCCGACGTGACCACGACCGGACGGGGGATGGTGCTGGGCAACCCGCACTTCCCGTGGCGCGGCCGATACCGGTTCACCCAGTTCCAGCTGACCATCCCCGGGCAGTACGACGTCGCGGGTGCCGGGCTGATCGGCTCCCCGGTGGTCAACATCGGGTGGAACAACAACGTGGCGTGGAGCCACACCGTCTCCACGGCCTACCGGTTCACCCCGTACGAGTACCGGCTGGTCCCGGGCACCGCGACGACGTACCTCACCGAGGACGGCCCGAAGGACCTGGTCCGCCGCACCGTGAAGGTCGTGGTCCGCGGCCAGGGCGGCACCCGGCACACGGTCACCCGGCACCTGTACCGCACCCACGAGGGCTACGTGCTGGACGCGCCGGACGTGCTGATGCCGTGGTCGCGGACCAGCTTCTTCGCGATCCGCGACGCGAACGCCGAGCAGCTGCGGACCCTGGACACCTTCCACGAGATGGCCAAGGCGCACGACGTCCGCTCCCTGCTCGCCGCGCAGGACCGGGGAGCCGGGATGCCGTGGGTGAACACCATCGCCGCGGACCGGGCCGGGAACGTGCTCTACGCCGACCACTCGGTCGTGCCGAACGTCCCCGACGACCTGGTGCAGCAGTGCCTGACCCCGACGGGCGCGGCGCTGCAGGCCGCGGCCGGGCTGCCGGTGCTTGACGGGACCCGGGCCCAGGGGGCCTGCGCGTGGCGCACCGATCCGGACGCCGAGCGGCCGGGCATCTTCGGGCCGAAGAACCTGCCCGAGGAGGTCCGCAGGGACTGGGTGATGAACTCCAACGACTCCTACTGGCTGCCGAACCCCAAGCAGCCCCTGCAGGGCTACGCCGGGATCATCGGCTGCGAGCAGTGCCAGCGCACGCTGCGCACCCGGATGGTCGACCACTACGTGCTCGACCGGCTGGCCGGCACCGACGGGCTGGCCCGGAACCACAAGGTCAGCCAACGCACGCTGAAGGCCACCGAGCACGAGAACCGCGTGTACGGCGCCGAGCTGGCCCGGCAGGACGGCGCACTGGACACCGTCTGCCAGGCCGCGAACGGCGGCCGGGCCTGCGACGTGCTCGCCGCCTGGGACGGCCGCTCGGACATCGACAGCGTGGGCACGCACATCTTCCAGGAGTTCTGGAAGCGCGCCCAGGACGTGCAGGGGCTGTGGTTGACCCCGTTCGACCCGAACGACCCGGTGAACACCCCCCGCGACCTGAACGCGGCGAACCCGCAGGTCGTCCAGGCGATGAGCGACGCGCTGGCCTACCTGCAGGACAAGCACGTGCCGTTCGACGCGCCGTGGGGATCGCTGCAGGTCGCCGGTGACGACGGTGCCCCGCCGATCCCGATCGGCGGCGGCGAGGGTTTCGCCGGCAACGCCAACGCCGTGTCCACCCGGAACCCCGGCGCCAACACCGACCACCTGTACCCGGTCAGCTACGGCTCGTCGCACATCCAGGCGGTGTCGTTCAAGGACGGCGGCCGGCTCAACGCGCAGACGATCCTGACCTACAGCGAGTCGATGGACCCGACCCGTCCGCACTCCGCGGACCAGACCCGGATGTTCAGCCGGGAGGAGTGGGTGCACTTCCCGTGGACCCCCACCCAGATCCGCCGTGCCGCGACCCGGACCTACACCGTCACCGGCCGGTGAGACGACGGAGCCCCGCCCGGCAGCTTCCGGGCAGGGCTCCGACGTCTCTGGAGGGCGTCAGGTGGTCTGTGGGGTTACGAGAGCTGGCCACGCAGCTGAGCGAGGACGCGGGCCAGGATCCGGGAGACCTGCATCTGGGTGACGCCGACCTCCTCGGCGATCTGTGCCTGGGACTGCTGCTTGAAGAACCGCAGGTACAGCACCTGCCGCTCGCGCTCCGGCAGCACGCGGACCGCCGGGGTGAGCATCACCCGAGCCTCCGCCTCGGTCATCGCCCGGTCGTCGTCGGGGATCAGGTCGCCCAGCACCGCCGAGCCCTCGGGACCGATCGGGGTGTCCAGCGAGGTCGGGGTGAAGCAGCCGTCCGCGGACAGCGCCTCGAGCACGGCGTCCTCGTCGACGCCGAGGTGGTCCGCCACCTCGTCGACGCGGGGCGAGCGGCCGAGGGTCTGGATCAGGTCCGCCTCGGCGCGGCTCACGTCGGCCTGCAGCTTCTGGATCGGGCGGGGTGGGCGGACCATCCAGCCGTAGTCGCGGAACTGCCGCTTCACCTCGCCCTTCATGGTGACCACGGCGTAGGACAGGAACTCGACGCCGTGTGACGGGTCGAAGTTGCGGGCCGCCTTGAGCAGCGCCATCGACGCGGCCTGGACCAGGTCGTCGTCGGCGATCCCGCGGCCCCGGTAGCGGGCGGCGATGGCGCGGGCCAGGCCCATGTGCATAACCACGACCTCGTCCTGCAGCCGCTTGCGCTCGACCGGGTCGGTCTCGACCGACGCCTGGGTCAGCAGCCGGGTGCTGATCGCACTGCGGTTGGCCGGCGACACCGCCACGTCGGCCTGGTCGACGTACGCGGGCTCATCGAGGACCTCCACCGGGGTGGTCACACTCGTCATCTCTTCCGCCTTCGCTGTTGTGCTGGGCCCCCGAGATGGACACCCTCTACCCGGGGCTCACCCGGCCGCAAACCTTGGCGGGTCCACTGGTCTGGTCAGGTAACCGGTCGACGGTGCACGGAATCGCTCGGAAACGGTCCGACAGGCAGCGATACCGTCGGTCTCGCGCGGTGTGTGATCCCGGATCCGTGGCGGCTGCCGGCCGATGCCCGCACCGGGCATTTGCCGTGTTCGACAGAAGCCGGGCGGGTCCGCGTCAGTGCCTGGTGAACGACGCGTGCGTCATCCCCGCGCCACGCCGGGCGTTGATCTCGTCGAGCACCACCAGGTCCTCGGCCGTCGGCTCCCACAGTCCGGCGCGGACGTTCGCGGCGACCTGCTCCGGCCTGGTCGCGCCCGCGATCACGCTGCCGACCGTCGGCTGGGCGGCCAGGCCGCCGATAGCGACGTCCAGGATGCCGACGCCGCGCTCGGACGCGAACGCCTCGAGCGCCTCGACCCGCTCCCAGTCGGCCCGCTGCAGCCGGTAGGCCTGGGAGTCCGCGGCCAGCCGACTGCCGGAGGGGGCCGCCTGGCCCCGGCGGTACTTGCCGGTCAGCAGGCCGTACGCGAGCGGGAAGTAGGGGAGCAGGCTCATCCCGACGCGCTGGAGGGCGGGGACGAGCTCCTCCTCGGCCGCGCGGTTGTAGAGGGAGTACTCGTTCTGGGCGGTGACGAACGGCTGCAGGCCGGCGGCGCGCGCGGTCCAGTCGGCGTCCACGACCTCCCACCCCGCGAAGTTGGAGCAGCCGAGGTAGCGGACCTTCCCCTCGGTGACCAGCTCGCTCATCGCCTCGAGGGTCTCCTCGACCGGGGTGACCAGGTCGGGCTGGTGCAGCTGGTAGAGGTCGATGTGGTCGGTGCCGAGCCGGCGCAGGCTCGCCTCCACGGCCCGGCGGACGTAGCGGCGGGAGGCTCGCGCGCCCCAGTCCGGACCGTTCGCGCCGTCCATGTCCATGCCGAACTTGGTGGCCAGCACGACGTCCTCGCGACGCGACCCGAGCGTCTTGCCGAGCAGCTCCTCGCTGGCGCCGCGGCCGTAGGTGTCCGCGGTGTCGAACAGGGTGATGCCCGCGTCCAGGGCCGCGCCCACCACGGCCTGGGTCTGCGTGGCGTCGATGCGGGTGCCGAAGGCGTTGCAGCCCAGGCCGACGACGGACACCATCAGACCGCTGGCTCCGAGGGGGCGGTAGGTCATGTCGCTCATGGGTCGAACCTACCGGGCCGGTGTCAGCTGACCTCGAGCTGCACGATGGTCTTGTCCAGGCTGTGCGACTCCACGTCGACGACGCCGGGCTTGTCGATGGTGATCTTCTCGGTGCTCGAGCCGGCCGGGTAGGAGATCTCCTGCTCCGGGGTGGAGTGCACATGGATCTCGCCGGCTTTGTCGGCGTCGATCTCGAGCACCACCGGGCTGCCGAGCTTCACCTTGACCCGGTCACCGTTCGGGGTGACCGAGTCGCCCTGGAAGGTCACGCGGATGGTCTGGTTGTCACCGGCGCCGCCGCCGACGCTGTCACCGGCGCCGGTGGAGGAGGAGCAGCCGGTGAGGGCGGCGGCCAGCACGGCGACGGCGGCCAGGTGGCCCCGGAATTTCCTGCGCATGTCTCGTCCTCGTCGTGCGTATCGGTGCGATGGCGTCCGGTGCGGACCCACCCATCATCGACCACCGGCCCCGGGCGCCGTCGCGCGGGACCCGGTTGGAATCGCCTCCGGCGGTCGGGCCGCTGTGCGAGGATGCCTCGTCGTCGTGACGTCGGGGGGGCTGCGGATGTTGTTCCTGGACGGGGCCATGGGCCTGGTGGTGCTTGCGTTGTGGGTGTTCTGCCTGATCGACGTGATCACCACCGACGAGTACCTGTGCCGCAACCTGCAGAAGAACTGGTGGGTGCTGATCGTGCTCCTGCTGTTCGACGTCGGCGCCGTGCTCTGGCTGGTCGCCGGCCGGCCGTGGCAGGCCGCGGCGGCACGCCCGCCCGGGCCGGGAAGCGGGGGCTACCCCGAGTACGAGCGGCCCGGCCGGTTCGAGGCTACCCGCGCCGAGGACGACGAGGAGTTCCTGCGCCGGTGCCGCGAGCGGGCGGCGCAGCAGCGGGAGCGCTACCGCGAGCAGCGGCGTCGCGAGACCGAGGGACAGGCCGACTGACGGCGGCTAGCCGACCTCGCTGTCCTCGGCCGACAGCACCGGCTGCAGGAAGGTCTCCTCGAGACGCACCAGCCACACCAGTCCCACCGCGATGCAGGCCAGCGCGGCCACCTGGATCACCACCATGCCCGGGGAGTGCCGGGGCACCTCGCTGAACACGGTCAGCCCGAAGGTCAGCGCGGTGAGCACGTTGACGATGTTGAGCACCGGCATCGAGGCCGACAGCCCCGCCGTCTGGTAGGCGCGCTGGTTGGTGAGCACCCCGCCCGCCCCGGCCAGCAGCAGCCCGTACGTCGGCCACGCGGTCAGCAGCCCCGGCAGCCCGCCGTCGTCGAACGCCTGCAGCGCCATCTTGAGCAGGCCGGCGACGAGACCGAACAGCAGACCGGCGGTGATGCCGAGGAAGAACGCCCGGCGACGAGCCTCGGTGCGGATGGCGTCCGCCGCGAGGTTGGACAGCACCGCGAGCAGGGCGCCGCCGGCCACCAGCAGCAGCGAGCCCACGCCCCGGTTGGCCGGCTCGCCCTCGGTGGGGTTGGAGGCAACCAGGAACACCGCGAGCCCGGCGGCGGTGAGCACCACCCCGCGCAGCTCGGCGGCGGAGGGGATCTGCCGGCTCATCGCCGACCGGATCGGCACCGCCCAGATGATTCCGCTGACCACCACCGGTTGCACCACGGCGATCGGGCCGGAGTGCAGCGCGAGCGCGTGCAGCACGAAGCCCAGGGACGCCAGCACCTGCCCGAGCAGCCACAACGGGCGGCGGACCAGGTAGCCGAGCAGCCGGAACAGTCCGTTGGCGGTCTCCGGTGCGGACTCGGCGGCCTGGTGCTGCACCGACGTCGACACTGCGAACGTCGCGGCGCACCCCAACGCCAGCAGTACGGCGACGATCACGGTCGCGGCCCGGGAAGTGCATGCACGACCTCACTCTAGGGACCGGAGGCCGGCAGCGGGTCATGCCCCCGACGCGCCGCCCGCCGGTGGCGACGGGAAGGTGGGCTGACGCAGCCCGTCGATGGTGGGCTCCAGCCGCACCTCCGGGGCCCGCAAGGACAGCAGCAGCGACCCGGCGCCGACGAGCAGCATGGCCGCCGCGACGGCTCCCGGGGAGCCGGCCAGTCCGAGGCCGCCGGCATCGCCGTTCGGGTGGATCACCACGAACAGCAGCAGGTCGAACACGGGAACCAGTCCGCCCGCGACCAGCAGCCAGCCGGCAGTGCGTGGCCGGACCCGATCGAGGATCGCCATCGGCACGGCGAGGCACACCAGCCCGAGCGACACCACCGGCCCGAGGCTCGCCGGCACGTGCGGGACCTGGGCGAAGATGGCCCCGTAGGTCGCGAGCAACACCAGGAGTGTCGCGATCAGCCTGCCGGAGTACACCGGGCTCCTGATGGCCTGGAAACCCAACCCGACCGACGCGGCCAGCGAGGCCAGGACCAGCACGAGGGCCAGCAGGCCTCCGGGCGCGTCCCACAGCTCCGCCACCACAAGCGGCAGGATCAGCGCCGTGGCAACCGCCATCACCCAGAGCGGCCCCGACGTCACGATGCGTGCGGCTGTACTCATGACGCCTCCCGTCCCGGGGAGATCACGGTCGCACGGGCGGTGCCGGTCCGACAGGGTCCAACGGCCCCTCCCCGCGCCGGACCGGTCAGTGCGCGGCGTCGCCCTCCAGGACGTCCGCGGTCCCGGTGATCCGGAGCAGCCGCCGGATGTGCGGAGGTCCGCTGTGCATGGCGAAGGCGCGGTGCGGGCGGACGACCGCGGACCGTGCGGCGATGAGCTCGGCGACCCCGGTCGCGTCGCAGAAGTCGAGGTGGGTGAGGTCGACCCGCACGCGGGCGGCGTTGTCGAGGTGGCTGCGGGAGAGCGCGGCCTCGAGCTCGCCGCGGGTGGAGAGGTCCATCTCCCCGATGAGGCGCACCTCGACGCTGTCGGGATGGGAGGCCATCTCGATGCGGAGGATGGAGGCGGCGGGCGGGGGGCTGGTCTCGGCTGTCACTGGTGCCTGGTATTCCCGAGGCGCCCCGTCGTGGGGGTCACCCCTGTCGTTTCCGTTCCGGGAACGACACCACCTCGGCTGGCGATGCTCGACTAACTCTCGGTCCTGCGAGTGTACGCCCCGGGCGCCGGCGCGGTTCAGTCGGCCGCGGGCAGCGCGGTCACCAGCAGGTTGTCGCGGTAGCCGGTCGACGGGGAGTACGGGCCTCCGCAGGTGATCAGCACCAGCCGGGGTCGACCGTGCGACGAGTAGTCCGCGGTGTGGTCCGCCAGCGCGGTCCGGGGGAGCAGGGTCGCCGTCGCGATCCGGTAGCTGCGGTGCCGGCCGCGGGCCGAGAGCCGGATCGGCGCCCCCGGACGGGCGCCCAGCAGCTCGGCGATCGGACCCACCCCCTGGCTGAACGAGTCGACGTGCGCGGCCACCACGATCGCGCCGTACGGGTCGCCGAGCCTCGAGCTGCCGTTCCACCAGCCGGCGCGGTTGATGTCGGCCGGGATCCGCAGGGTGCCGTCCGGATCCGCGGGTGCCACGTCGACCCGCATCGTGACACCGCTGGGCAGCTCGACGGAGGTGGGGCGCCGCGGCGGCCGCTGGGACCCCGCTCGCCGGCCGTGCCGGGCCCGCACCGACGGCGGGTCGGGCGCGGAGTGGTACGCCGGCCGGGTGGGCGACGCGCCGACCCCAGCGACCCGACCCGCGGAACCGGCCTGCGGGTGCCACAGGACCAGGGCCGGGCCGACCAGGAGCACCGGGACCGCAGCGAGCACCAGCCGGCGGCGCAGCGACCGTCCCGGCGACCGGGGTGGTTCAGCCTCGGACGTGGCGCCTCCAGCCGAGCAGGACCGCTCCGGTGATCGCGATGACCAGCGCCAGCAGCGCCGGGGCCTGGTCCGTCCCGGGGGTGGCCGCGCCGGTGGCCGGGGCAGCCAGCCCGGCGGAACCGGCGTTCACCGAGCCCATCGGGGTGGTCGCGCGGACCGGGACGTCCAGCACCTGCACGACCGCGCCCATGCTGCCGTTGCGGGGCGACCCGATCGCGAACACGTTGGTCAGCGTGCCGGCCTTCACGGGCACGTGCAGCGGACCGAGCAACGGCGTGGTCCCGCCGGTCGGAACCACGTCGACGGAGTAGCTGCCCACGGGCACTTCAGCGGTGACGAACTCCCCGTTGGCGATGTTCGAGAACAGCACCTTCCCCGAGGCCCGGATGTCGGCGGGCGGCACCACGGCGGTGTGCGCCACCGTGAGCCGGCCCTTGCCCGAGGGCACCGGGGCCACCTTGTTCGTGAACGTCGTCACCACCGGCCGGTCGCTGGGCTGGGCGGGCAGGTGCAGCACCACGTCGAGGCTCGGTGCGCCTGCGTGGAAGGAGGTGCGGACCGTCCAGCTCCCGGTCCGGAACACCACGGTGTGCGACCCACCGGAGAGCGGCAGCGGGCCGAGCACGGTCCTCGTCGGCGTGCCCGACCGGACCAGGGTGCCGTCCACGGTGATGTCGACCGATGCCTTCGGCACCCCTTGGACGACGTAGGCCTTGGTCGCGGGCGCGGCCGCGCCGGCGGGCAGTGCCAGCAGCGTCACCGCCACGGAGGCGACGGCCGTCGCGCAGCGGGCGACGAGTCTGGGGGAGGTCGTCATCGGGTGCTTCACCCTCGTTCATGACCTGATGCGTGGAACCAGAGAAAATGGCGGAAGCCGGCGCATATGAAATCAATTCGAAATCAATATCCGTGGTTTCTGCCGATGGCCCGGAATAGGCCGGAAATGAGCGTCGCACGAATTCCTGGCCCACCATCTTATGGGACGGGACCCATGCTGTCACCGTAGTATTTCCCTGGGTCGAGTCCAGCCTTGCGTTGATTCCTTCGCCTCGTCACTTGACGGCGTGAGGTGACGAAGGGAGGTCCCGGACGTGGCAACCCATCAGACCCGCGTCTTCGGCGGCGGACGCCGTGCGGCGCGGCACCGCGCGGCGGGCCACGGCGGCCTCGGCCGGCAGGGCACGGTCGGCCCGCGCAGGCCCCCGTGGCTGGGGATGCTCCTGGTGATCGCGCTGGTGGTGGCGGCGCTCACCGGGTGGCGGGTCCTCGCGGACCGGGCCGCCGACACCGCGGGCGGCCCGACGACGGACGCCGGGGCGGGCTCGGACGTCGGCGGGACGGGGCTGCGCAGCGTCGTCCGCGTCGGTGACGCGGGGGCCCTGCACTCGGTGATGAGACTTACCTTCCGGTCGCCGCGGTCGCGCATCACCCTGTCCATTCCGCGGCGCTCCGGAACCACCGGACAGTTCGCCCCGAAAATCCGCAGCCTGCGCGTCCAGGCCGATTCCTTCCAGCGTCGGATCCCCGGCACGCTCTCGGTGGGCGACTCGAGGGTGGTCCGCCTCCCGCGGCGTTCCGGTGCGGTGCAGGTGGAGTACTCCGCGACCGGCGCGACGGCATGGAGCCGTCCGGCGCCGCCCGGGCGGGCGTTGGTGCTGGTCACCCCGTTGGCGGTGCCGCAGGCCGGCGGGTTGTCGTGGCGGCTGCAGATCGCCGCCCCCCGGGTGCTCAACCTCGGCTGTGTCACCGCGGCGGGCGCGCTGGACTCCTGCGGCACCCGCAGCGGCCGGCGGTGGACGGCCACCGGCGGCCGGGGCGTGCGGGACGTGGTCGCCCAGGTCGACCTGCCCACCCGACCAGGACCGGCCGCGCGTTCGAAAGCGGGCCGGTCCCGGGCCGTGGCGACCGGCCGCAGCGGGGGCGGGCAGGTAGTTTGGATCTCGAACCGATCCCCCGAAAGGCGAGCGCCGTGACCGATGACCCCGCGAGTGACGCCCCCGGCGGCGAGGGGCCGGGCCGGCGGCCGCGTCGGCGGCGCCGACTGCGGATCGTCCTGGTCGTCGTCGGGGTCCTGCTCCTGGCGGTGGTGGCCGCCGCGGGGGCGGCGTACGTCAGGCTCGACCGGAGCATCCAGACGTTCAGCGAGCAGGGCATCAGCAAGCACCGCCCGCCGCCGACGGTCGCCGGGCAGAACATCCTGCTGATCGGCTCGGACACCCGGGCCGGGGCAGACAGCTCGCTGGGCGGGACCGGGTCGGCCGTGGGCCGCTCGGACACCACGCTGCTCGTGCACATCTACGAGGGCGGACGGCGTGCGGTCGCCGTCTCGATCCCCCGTGACGCCTTGGTGGACATCCCGCGGTGCCGGCTCCCGGACGGGTCCTGGTCGGCGCCGCAGCACGACGCGATGTTCAACGCCGCCTTCTCGGTCGGCCAGTCTCCCGACGGGAACCCGGCCTGCACGGTGAACACCGTCGAGCAGCTGACCCAGATGCGCATCGACCACACCGTGGTGGCCGACTTCGCCGGCTTCGCCGAGATGACGAAGATCGTCGGCGGTGTGCCGGTGTGCCTGCCGCACGCGGTCTACCAAGGTGACCTCAACCCGAACCTGCACGCGCGGGGTGCGCTGCTGTTCCACGCCGGCGTCCAGGAGGTGTCGGGGGCCAAGGCCCTCGACTACGTGCGGCTGCGGCACGGTCTCGGCGACGGTTCGGACATCGGTCGGATGCGCCGCCAGCAGGCCTTCCTCGGCAGCGTGATCGCCAAGGTGCGCGCCGAGGGGCTCACCCCCACCCGGATCCTGCCGCTGGCCGACGCGGCGACGAAGTACCTCACCGTCGACCAGGGGCTCGGCACCGCGCAGAAGCTGCTGTCGTTCGTGCTGAGCCTGCGGCACATGTCCACCAACGACATCGTCTTCCTCACCACCCCCTGGCGGTACGACGGTGCCCGGGTGGCGCTGGTGCACCCGGACGTGGACCGGTTGTGGGCGGCGCTGCGGGCCGACCGGCCGGTCGGCGGGACCAGCAAGCCCCAGCAGACCACCCGGATGACCGTCGCGGAGCGGCTCGCCACCGTGACCAGCCCGGTCACCGTGCTGAACGCCACGCGGGTGCGCGGCCTGGCGGGGCAGACGGCGAAGATCCTGGGCACCGCCGGGGTCACCGTCTCCCAGGTCGGCAACGCCGCGTCCCCGTCGCGACGGACGGTGGTCCGGTACGGCGCCGGCGACCGCGCCCAGGCCCGGGCCCTGGCGGACGTGTTCGCGCACGCCACCGTCCAGCGGGACGCCGCACCCGGGCTGCGGCTGGTCGTGGGGGAGCGGCACCGGATGCGCGGCCTGCAGGCGACCGTGGTGGGGAAGCCGGCACCGTTGCCGGACAGCGTCACCCAGCAGGCCCGGTCGGCCGCCACGAACCCCTGCACCGACGTCAGCTACGGGGCCACCCCGACCCCGTAGCACCGCCCCCCGGCGGCGGCCAACGCCACCTGATTACCAGGGGATGCAGGCGATCTGTTGCATCCCGCGGTGATCTTGCCGAGGGAAGTGACAGATTGCCACGGGCAGCGCGCCCAGGCGGCTCGCAGCGTGCGCATCGGCGCTCCGTCGAGCGCGGGCGTTCAAACACCGCACTGCGGCCGGCCTACTCGCGTCAGGCGCCCCCGATCCGCTGCTTGGCCCGGGGCGGTGCAGCGTCAGGCGCGGTCGCCGCAGGTCCGTCGGTAGGGCCGGTTCGGCAGGTACCGGGCCCACTCGTCCGGGGTGAGGTCCCGGCCCGCCACGACGCACGCGTAGTCCAGCCAACGGGCGGCGTCGAGGGGATAGCTGCGTCCGGGGCGCTCACCGGTCAGCGCGGTCACCTGGTGGGAGGTGGCGGCGATCAGGTACGTGTACCCGGGGGCTCCGTCGCTCGACCCGGGCATGCTGGCCTGGAGCAGACCGCGCTGCACGTCGTACAGCGAGGTCATGCCGTCCGCGCCGGTCGTCACCACGGTTCGCCCGTCGGGCAGCCACTCGACCTGCTGGACGAAGCCGTCGTGCACCTTGACGGGCTGGTGCAGCAACCGTCCGGACGCGACGTCGAAGATCGACAGCACCCCGAGGTCCCCACCGGCGGCGACCAGCCTGCTGTCCGGTGAGAACGAGACGTCGTAGGGGTAGTCCCCTCTCCCGAGGCGCAGCACGCGCTTCACCTTGAGCGTGTCGGCGTCGAGGATGGACACGGTGCCGGGCGCGCCGACCGTCGGGTTCGACCCACCCGCCGCGAGCCACCTGCCGCCCGGGCTGGTCTCGATGGTCTGCACCCCCGCGCCGTGCACCGGCACGCGCCGTGCCTCCGGTCTCCAGGTGGCGGCGTCGACCACGACCAGGTTGGCGTCGCTGTCGTTGAAGTCTTTGCCGTCCGCGCCGAGCAGGAGCCGTGAGCCGTCCGGTGTCCATCCGGTGGCCCACACCAGCTCGGGGCGGCGGGTGCCGTCGGGAGCCCGCTCCCCGGTGCGCGGCAGCACGATCCGGGCCAGGACGTCGTGGGTATGGGCGTCCAGTACGGCGGTGCCGGTCGCGTAGGTGACCGCGACCTTGCTGCGGTCCGGGCTGACCGACACCGAGGAGCCGAAAGCCACATCCTCGATGGTCCTGCCGACCGGCACCAGGTCCAGCAGGTGCCCGGTCGCCGGGTCGAGGAAGGCGGCGGCCACGCCGAGGGTGCCGGAGCCGTGCTGTCCGAACGTCTCCGGGGACGACGGAGCCGGCCGGGTCGGCGCGACCACCACGCGACCGGGGGAGACCACCACCGGACGGTTCGACACCCAGCGGTCGCCGAGCCCCGCCACAGGAGACCCGAAGCCGGCGTCCGCGGAGAGGTCCCAGGAGATCGCGGTGCCGTCCTCGGAGACCGTGACCAGGGTCCTGCCCCGGGATCCGACCGCGACACCGCTCACCGACCCGTCGTGCCCGAGCAGCGGCTCGCGCTGGGACCAGTGGCCGGTGGCGGGGTCCACGTTCCAGACCAGCACCTGCCCGCGGTCGTCGGCGGTGGCCGCCCAGCTGCGGTCCGGGGCGACCACCACGTCCCGGACCGGTGCCCGGTGGGCGTCCAGGTCCTGGGTGCGCCGGCCGTGCCGGTCGTAGAGGGTCACGGTCCCGTCGGCCCACCGCTGCGCCGCGCCGGTGGGGAGCGCGACGAAGCCGAGGCTGGCCGGTGTCCGGGTCGGGACCTGCAGCGGCAGCCGGGTCCCGCGGTCGAGGTCGCTCAGTGCGGCGCGCGGGTGGGGCTCGTCGGTCCAGCTCACCAGCGTCGAACCGTCGTCGGCGAAGGAGCCCGTCGGGTAGACGCCCGCGGTGGGGGAGCGCAGGGCGCGGTGCCTCGCGACCAGCCGTCCCGTCCGAACGGCGACCTCGCGCTCCACCGCCACGAGGCTGGGCCCGTGGGCGTCCCGCACCCCCACGAGCTCCAGCAGCCGGGAGCCGTCGGCGCTGAAGCCCAGGGCGAGCGGCCAGCCGCCGATCTCGTGCAGGCCGACGAGCAGCAGCCGGCTGCGGCCGTTCCCGTCGAAGACGCCGACCTGCATCGTCCGGTCGTCCTTCCAGCCCGACACCGCCACCAGGTCCCGGGTGGCGGAGGTCGCGATGTCGCCGGGCGTGAGCCAGTCGAGCACCTGCCGGGGCGGCGCGGTCGACCCCACCTGCCAGCGCACCACCCGGTCGGTCAGCGCGACGTACAGCGCCCGCCCCCGGTCGGCGAGCTCGCCGTCCCAGGGGCGGCCGGCGAGAGGCACCACCTGGGTGGCCCGCCGGTGCTCGACCAGCGAGGCCAGGAGGGAGTCCCTGGTGGACGGGGTATCGGCCATCTGGGTTGACTCCGCGGCCAGCAGCAGGGAGAGGTCCAAGGAGCCGACGGACTTCGACAGCGCCGCCAGGCGGTTCGCGTCGGCCACGGTGCTCGCCGCCCGGGCATCGGCGGCGCGGTCCTCCGCGGTCCGTTGGAAGCCGGTTGCCCCGACGGCGGCCACCACCGCGAGCACCAGTGCGATCGCGAGGCCGACGGCCAGCCTGCGGGTGCGCCGCCGGGACCTGGTCTCCTGATCGGCGCGTTGCCGCGCCGCGGTCAGGTCGGCGTCCACCTGCTCCTGGGAGGCCGTCAGGAAGGACCGCTCCAGGGGGGTGATGTCCGGGCCGACCCGCCCGTGCCAGTCGACCGCCTCCGCCAGCCGCACCCCTCGGTACAGCTCACTCGGCGGCCGGCCCATCGACTCCCACGCGTCCGCCGCCGCGGACAGGTGGCGGAGGATCCGCTGACCCTCGGTGTCGTCCCGGAGCCACTGCTGCAGCCGCGGCCAGGCCCGCGCGAGCGCCTCGTGCGCCAGCTCGAGCACCCCGTCGTCGCTGGTGACCAGGCGGGAGGTGACGAGCATCTCGATGACCCGCTCGTGCGACTGGTCGGTGGCGACCAGTCGGCGCGGGGTGCGGCTGCGCACCGACTCACCCTCGGGGGCCGGCAGCACCAGGCGCAGCATCAGGTCGCGCACCATCCGCTGCTGCTCGGCCCCGACGCGTTCGTAGACCTCCTCGGCGGAGCGTGCCACCGCACCACGGATGCCGCCGGTGGCGTGGTAGCCGGCGACCGTGAGTGTGCGCCCCTCGCGCTGGCTCCAGGTCTCGCGGAGGGCGTGCGAGAGCAGCGGGAGCGCTCCGGGCTCGCCCTCGACCTCGCGCACCAGCAGGTCGACGAGCCCCGGCTCGAGCAGCAGCCCGGCCTGGTGGGCGGGTCCCTCGATGCACTCGCGCAGCTGGTCGCTGCCCATCGCACCGAGCAGGAACAGCCCGCGCTCGACCAGCCGGGCGAACGCGGGATGGGCCGAGAGCTCCCCGATCCGGTCGGCCCGCAGGGCCACCACCAGGGGGGCGTGCGCGGCGTGCTGCGCCAGCCGCTCGAAGAACTGCGCGCGCACGGCGGGGTCCTGGCAGAGCGTCACCGCCTCCTCGCACTGGTCCACCACCAGCACCGGCGTCCGGCCCCGTGCCGGCACCGCGGTGAGGGCGTCCATCGGGTGCGCACCGGGGGTCACCAGCACGACCCGGTGCCCGTCCCGTTCCAAGGAAGCGGCGACCCCGGCCCGGACCAGGGACGACTTGCCGCTACCGGACGGGCCGACCACGACGAGCACACCCCCGACGGTGAGCCGCCCCCGGCACTCCGCGACCTCGTCCTCCCGGCCGAAGTAGGTGTCGGCGTCGCCCACGTCGTAGGCAGGCAGGCCCTGGTAGGGGCAGGCGGCGCTGGGTTGGCGAAGAGCCTCGACCACCAACGAGGGGTCCTGCCGCAGGATCGCCTGTTCCAGGGCCACCAGGTCCGGGCCCGGATCGAGGGCTAGCTCGGTCGCGAGCACGGTGCGCACCTGGCGCAGGGTGCGCAGTGCCTGGCTTTGCTGGCCCGCCTGGTACTGCGCGAGGGCCAGCAGCGCCCAGCGCCGTTCGCGCAGGGGGGCCTGTGCCACCAGGGTCTGCGCCTCGCCGAGCACCTCCCGGCTGTGCCCGGAACGCAGCGCCGCGTCCACCCGGAGCTCCTCGGCGTCCCGGCGCAGCTCGTCCAGGCGGGCCGCCTCGATCCGTCCCACGTCCCAGCCGTCGAGGTCGCTCAGCGCCGGGCCGCGCCACAGCGCCATCGCCTCGTCGAGCACGTACGCGGCCCGCTCCGGCTCGGCAAGCGTGAGCAGCTCGCGTCCCCGGCCGAGCAGCCGCTCGAACCGCTGGCTGTCGATGTCGTCACCCGAGACCACCAGCCGGTACCCGCGATAGGTGGTCTCGATGGCACCGGCGCCGAGAACCTTGCGCAGCCGGACCACGCAGCCCTGGACGACCTTGGTCCAGGTCTGTGGCGGCGTCGCCCCCCACAGCGCGTCGGCGAGCCGCTCCGGAGGCACGACCTCGCCCGGCCGGACCGCCAGCGCAGCCAGCACGACGCGGTCCCGCTGACCGAGCCGGCCGTCCTCGCCGTCCACGACGAGCGGACCGAGCATGGCGATGCCCATGTCTCGACTGTCGACCCGTCCCGGACCCGGGTCAACGCCGTTGTTACCGCGGTGACACCGACCGCGCGCCGCCGCGACACCGGTGCGCTGCACAACGGTGGGGTCGGCCGACAGGGGCCGGCCGAACCAAGGAGGTCCACATGTCTGCAACATCGCGAATCGTCCGACTCGGCGGTGCCGCCGGCGCCGTGGCCGCGGGTGGCCTGGCGGTACTCGCCCTGTCCCTGCCGACCCCCGCCCTCGGTTCCGAGCTGCGCACCCCGGTCGACGCGGGCGCGGCCCGGGACGGCATTTCGACACCCGCGCCGGTCGACGCGGGCGCGGCCCGGAACGGCATCGCGACACCCGCGCCGGTCGACGTACGCCGGCTGCTCAACGACATCGACAACCCGCTCATCGCCCCGCCCCCCATCCGGTCGGTGTCACCGGTCCGGACCGTCGTCGTGCACGACGCCATGACCCCGCTGCTCCCGGTCACGCTCGGGGTGCTCGGCGGCGCAGTGCTCGGTGCCGGGGGCGCGGCCGCGTTCGCGGCGCGCCGGACCCGGCCGCGGCGCGCGGCCGCGGCGGCCCACTGAGGTGAGGCGAGCCATGATCGTCTCCTTCCGACGCGTGGTCCGGTCCGTGGACGCGCACCGCAGCGACTCACCACGGCCCGCCCCGGCCCCGCCCCCAGAGGTCCCGGGATCCGGTGCGAACCGGATCCCGGGAACGGGGCGGGTCACGCCGCCCGCCGCCGTCGCCGCACGCCCCGACGCTCCGCCCCGCCACCCACGCGTCCCGGCCGCCACCTGATTACCAGGGGATGCAGGCGATCTGTCACTCCCCGTGGTGATCTTGCCGAGGGGAGTGACAGACAGCCGCGGGCAGAACACCGCGGGCAGATCATCGCGGGCAGATCACCGCGGGCAGGGCGACCGACGATGCAGAAGTGTTCGTCCGACGTTCGCCTGGAGATTCCCACGGCGTTCCGACCGCACCTAGGGTGAACAGTGCTCGGGCGAGCCCGGGCACGACGCCCCCGCTCCGTGGGGTTGGGAGGACGGCCGGGCCCCCACCCATCCGGCGCGCCCCGGCCCTGCGTCGAGCGGGGGCGTTCTAACTGGGTGTGTCCCGTTTCCCAGGTGATTGAGGCCCCGGGAGAAGCGCACTCTCATGCCGAATTGGGGGTGCCGGGGCAGCGCGGTTCCAACGCCGCCGAGGTCGTGGCAGGCTTGGCCTGTGCGACGCCGTCACGGCCTGGTCGTCTGCGGAGCGGCGCTTGTCGTTGGATGTTCGGCGCCAGCGTCGAGTTCGCACACGCGCACCGGGCCCCAAGCCACGTCAGACTCGCCGTCCGCCGCGGCGGGGGCGGCCGGGTCGGTTCTGGACTGCAACGCGATCGACGATGGACTGCCACCGAACGACCGGGTCGTAGTGCTCGACACCGTCGCCTTGCCGGCTCGGAGGCTTGCTCCCGCTTTGCAGACGATTCGTCAGCCAAACCCGTCGCGTCGACAATTGAGCTACTTCGCGAAGAGCGGATTGGGCTTCCGGATGGGGCAACAGTGGCGGTTGGAGGTTCCAGAGGACGCCCAGGACCATCTCCGCATCCACTGGGGTGCGGCAGGAACACCAAGTACTGCCGTCCGACCGCCGACTGGATGCCCGACGACGTCGACGACGGGCTGGCTGTGGTACCCCGGCGGGTACTGGACCGATAAGCCCGGCTGTTATCCGGTGATAGTCGAGGTCGATGACCACAGGCAACGGGTGGACATCGGCGTCGGAGCGCCGTGCCCCAACCAAGAGCCCCCGGCAGGACCGTCGGACAGTTAGCCGCTTCCCCCAGCGTCGCCCTCCGCGAAATGCGGAACCGCCCGCTATGCCAGGTAGCGTGCGCCCGCGACCAACCGGATCTAGCCGCGTTCCGCGCGGTCAGGCTGCGGCTGGGAGTGCGTGTCGGGGAGCCTTAGCACGCGACAGGTGGCGCAGAGTGGTGGCGATACAGGCGACCTGGAGCCAGCCGGTCGCGGAGGCGGTGGTGTTCTCGAACGACTTCGCGAGTCGCCGGGAGCGGCCGAGGCGTCCGTGGGCGACCTCGACGCGCCAAGCGTGCCGGATGGGACGGAACACCGGCTGCTTGTCGTCCCACCCGACACGGCGCACCTCGACGGCGTGGTCGCGGCCGAGAGTGCGGGCCGCAGCGGCCGTGACCCCGCGGTCGACCAGAACTAGGTCCAGCCGTCTGGCGAGGTCCTGCTCGGTGAGGTACGCCAACATGAGTTCAGTCGTCACGTTCTCGTGGGTGGAGGCCGGTACGACGAGCGCGCCGACCGGGAGCCCGGTGACGTCGACTGCCACGATGCGCTTGGCGCCCTTGGTGCGACCGTAGGGGCCACCGCGGTCGTGGAAGGTGAACCCACCGTTGGACGCTCCGCGCGCCAGGTGGGTGTCGATGACCACCATCGACGGCGTCGCCTCGGCGCGACCGTCGGCCTCCCGTGCCGCTGCGTGCAGCACGGTCAGCGCTCGGGCCCACGTGCCGTTGCGCGACCATCGACGGAACTGCGACCACACCCGTGTCCAGGGGCCGAACGAGTCGGGCAGGAACCGCCACTGGCAGCCGGTGTGGGAGACGTAGAGCATCGCGTCCACGACGCGCCGCAGGTCCGGTGCGTGCTTGGGTCCGCGCTTGCCGGGCGTGTTGAACACCGGTTCCAGCAGTGCCCACTGGTCGTCGCTCAGGTCACTCGTGTAGGCCATGCCGCCAACGGTGCCGACGACGCCCGCCAGCGCAGTCCCACCCAAATGGGACACACCCAGTAAGGACACCTTGCGCTCACGGGTCAGGCGATCTCGATCAGCACCTTTGCCCGGTCCAGCGACCGCACTCGCTGTCCATCGAGGGCTGCACCGGGCGCGACCTTGAACTCGGCGAGGACGGGGGCTGGACGCGCACGAGGGTTGCCTCGGGCCGGACGGTGACACGTCCGGGCCCCCGGCCACCGCTCGTTCTTCCCGTTCGGCGGGTCACGAAGGGGCTATTGCCTCCCGCGCCGGCCAGCAGTTCGACTAGAAGCATGTTGGAGAACGACGAGAAACGCGCCATCGTCCGGCTGATCGAGCGGCTGGTCATGCGGTTCCCGCACCTCCCGGGCGAGGTCATCGAGCACGTCGTTGCCGCAGCCCATCACCGTTTCGCGGACGCCCCGATCCGCGACTTCGTGCCCCTCCTCGTGGAGCACGACGCGGTGGACCTGTTGTGGGCCTATGCTGGATCGGCGGCTGAGCCGGTCGAGGGCCCTCCGGCCCAACCCGCACCCGCGGTCGAGCACGTCTAGCAGGTTCGCAGCGGCGACCCGCTGCTGGCGGAGCGCCGTCCGGCGAGCGGATCTGCCGCCGGATCCGGGGCGATCCAGACAAGTCGAGGGGTGAGTGCGGTCGTGTCGGAGAGCAGCAGGACGGCCCGGCTCGAGGACGTGCACGACCTGGCCGTGTCGATGCCGCACGTCACGCTCTACCCGGGGACCGATGACCACCCCGTCTACCAGGTCGGCGGGAAGTCGTTCATCTTCTTCCGCAACCCCCGACCCGACGCGATCGACCCCGAGACCGGCGAACGCTACCGCGACGTGATCGTGTTCTGGGTGGAGTCAGAGGCCGACAAGCAGGCCCTCGTGCAGGACCGGTCGTCGCCGTTCTTCACCACGCCGCACTTCGACGGCCATCCCTCGGTGCTGCTGCGGGCCAGCCGCATCGGCGAGCTCACCCGGCAGGAGCTGGCGGAGCTGGTGCAGGACGCCTGGCTGGCACGGGCGTCGCGGCGCAGAGCCGCCGCGTGGCTCGACGCCCATCCGCAGCCGGGGCGGCCGGCGTCCGCGGCGGACAGGTGAACGTCGACCGTCCTCATCGGACCGTTGCCGGACCAGCTTCGTCCCCCGGACCAGGTCAGGGGACTGACGTCGGCGTTGGTGTCGGCGGCGGCGTCGGGGGGACGTGCTCGGCGTCGCGCTTCCTGAAGTACTCCTCCCCCTCGATGCTCAGGTGCGGCACCCACCGGTCGAGCCAGCCCGGCAACCACCATGCTCGACGACCGAGCAGGACCATGACCGCGGGCACCAGCAGGCAGCGCACCAGCGTGGCGTCGACGGCGATCGCCATCGACAGCCCCACCCCGAACTGTTTGACCGTCGCGTTGCCGTTGAGCACGAAGCTGGAGAAGACGCAGACCATGATCAGTGCGGCCGAGGTGATCACCCGTCCAGTGTTGGCGAGGCCGTCGACCACCGCCTTGGTCGGGTCGCCGTCCTGCTTGTAGTGGTCCTGCATCTGGCTGAGCAGGAACACCTCGTAGTCCATCGAGAGACCGAAGAGGATCGCGAACATCATCAGGGGGACGAAGCTGACGATCGGCACGGGTCCGTGCAGCCCGATGAGCGAGGCCCCGTGCCCCTCCTGGAACAGGAACGTCACGACGCCGTACGCCGCCGCCACCGAGATCAGGTTCATGACCGCGGCCTTCAACGGCACCAGCAACGACCGGAACGCGATCAGCAGGAGGATGAAGCTCAGCCCGACGACCACGGCGATCATCAGGGGCAGCTTGCTGCTGATCCGGGTGGCCAGGTCGATGTAGGCAGCGGTTTGGCCGCCCACGTCCGCGGTCACGTCGGTGCCACTGACCGCACCTGGAATCACGCTGGCGCGGAGCCGGTCGACGAGGCCGCTCGTCCGCTGCGAGTCCGGCGCCGCGTCCGGGACCACGTTGAACACGCCTGCGGTGTTCTGGGAGTCCAACGAGATCGGGGACACCGACTTCACGCCGGACGCGTGCTTGATGTCGTTCTGCAGCGTGGTCAACCGGGGGTCGGTCTGGGGAGCCTCGGCCTGCTTCTTCTTCGCCGCCAGCTGCTGTGACTGCTTCTGCGTCTGCTGCTGCGCCTGCGCCTGCGCTTGCGCCTGCGTGGCTCCGGCGGCCAGTGCCTGGTCCTCGATCTGCTTCTGGGTGGCCTGCAGCTGCTGCTCCTGCTTGTTGATGGCGTTCAGGTTCTTCTGGTCCGGCTTCGCCGGCGTGCCGAGCCGTACCGAGACCAGGAGCGGTCCGGTGCTTCCGGGGCCGAACCCCGTGCGCAGCAGCTCGTAGGACTGGTGCGACGTCGTGTTGCCCGGGAGCTCGCTGTCGTCGGACTGGCCGAGACGCAGGTTGAGGAGGGGGATCGCGAGGACGAGGAGGACGACGAGGGCCGCCGTGGCCGCCGGGATGGGTCTGGCGGCGACCCCGCGCGCCCAGCGCGCCCAGCCGTGCGGCTCGGTGTCGTCGGGGTGGTGCCGGCCCATTGGGACGCGGAGCGCGTTGATCTTGAGCCCGAGCGCACCCAGCAGCGCCGGCAGGAGGGTGATCGCTGCCAGCACCGCGACCACCACGGCCACGGCGGCGGCGAAGCCCATGTTCCGCACCAGCGGGATGCCCGCGACCGCCAGCGCGCAGAGCGCGACCACCACGGTCCCGCCGGCGAACAGGACCGCTCCGCCGGCGGTGGCGGTGGCGCGTGCCACCGACTCCCGCACCTCCATGCCCGCCCGGAGCTGCAGCCGGTGCCGGGTCACGATGAACAGTGAGTAGTCGATGCCGACGCCGAGCCCGATCATCGTGGCCAGGGTGGGGCCGACCGAGGGTACGGCGAAGAGGTGGCCGAGCAGGGCGATGATCGACAGCGTGCACGCGAGCCCGAGGACAGCCGTGATCAGCGGGAGGGCCATCGCGGTGGCCGTCCCGAACGTCAGCAGCAGGATGATGACCGCGGCGCTGAGCCCGTAGACCTCGCTGCTCTCGGTGGCCGGTTTCGACAGCTGTTGACCGACGTAGCCGCTGACGGCGACGCGCATGCCCGCTGCCCGCGCCGGGGCCGCGGCGTCGAGCACCTGCTGCGCTTGGTCGGCGGTGAGGTTGCTCGGCGAGATGTCGAGGGTGACCGGGATGTAGCCGATGCGCTTGTCGGAGCTGAGGAAGGCGCTGCCCTGGGAGCTCAACGGGTTGATCGCGCTGGTGACGCCGTCGACCTTCTTCACATTGGCGACGGTCGCGTCGACGGCGTTCTTGTTGCTGCTGTCCGTGAGCGTCCCGTGCCCCGCCTCGAACACCAGGGGGTTGCTGCCGTACGCCTGCTTCGGGAGTGTCTTCTCCAACAGGTTCTTGGCGGCGGTGGACTGCGTGCCGGGCAGAGTCAGGTCGTCGCTCGTCTGCGTGCCCACGACCCGCGCGGTCATCAGCAGCACGACGGTCAGCAGCAGCCAGGCACCGATCATCAGCCAGTGATGTCGCGCACTGACACGGCCCAAGAAGTAGAGCAGACGGGCCATAGGATCACCCAACCGGCGAATGGCGCTCGAGATCTCGAGGCTAACTTCGCGCCTTCACACGCCACAACCGCCTCGCCTGCTCATGCTCGGGACGTACGCACGGGTGGGGGAACGGCCGTGTCGGTGGCTCCGAATGCCCACACCCCTCAGGGTCAGCACTCCGCCGGCCGCGACGACCCACCACGGGCATTCCCGACGTTTGCGTCCGGCGCCCGAGCCGTGCTCGCCTACCATGGCGGCGTGCCTGTCGATGTGGTGACCACGGTCGAGATCCCGCGTCCGCGAGGTGAGGTGGCGGCGTACGTCTCCGATCCAGACAACGTCACGTCGTGGTACCAGAACATCAGGTCGGTCGAGTGGCAGACCCAGCGGCCGCTCACGGTCGGCACGCGGGTCGCCTTCGTTGCCCAGTTCCTCGGCAGGCGGCTGGCCTACACCTACGAGGTGCTCGAGCTGGTGCCCGGGTCGCGGCTGGTGATGAGCACCCAGCAGGGTCCGTTCCCGATGGAGACGACGTACTCGTGGGAGGACACGTCCGCGGGCGGCACCCGGATGAGGCTGCGCAACCGCGGGGAGCCGTCGGGGTTCTCGAAGGTCACCGCGCCCGCCCTGGCGCAGGCCATGCGGCGGGCGAACCGCAAGGACCTGGCGCGGCTCAAGGAGATCTTCGAGGGGTGAGACCGGCGGCCGCCGTGCGGCGGGGCGGGAGCGGCGGCGCGCGCCGACCGTGTCGGGCTCAGTACGGCGTGGTGCGTGCCAGGGCCAGGGCCCTCTGCATGTCGAACGGGTCGGCCTGCATGTACAGCCAGGGCCGGCCGAACCACAGGTACGCGTCGACGTACCTCGCCGCGCGGGCCCGGTTCCTCGACCCCAGGCCCCAAGCCGGGTTGGCCACGTCCAGCGTCGGCGGGATGCCCAGCGTCACGCAGCGGTGGTCGCCGCGGCTCGCGCACACCCGGGCGTTGTCGAAGTTCGGGCCTGCGTAGGTGTAGCCGGCGAACGGCCGGCCGTTCGACGAGGTGTTGATCACGAAGTGCTTGCCGGGGACGCCGCGCCGTGCCAAGGCCCGCACCACGGCGGCCCCGAACCGGATGTCGCGGGCCGTGGAGACGTAGTGCGTCGAGTTCAGCGCGAAGCCGCGGACGTTCGCCACCCCGGCGGGCATCAGGATCCGGGCGGCGCGAGCGGGCTTGTCCCGCAGCCAGTCCGAGGCGCCGGCGTCGATGTACACGCTGGTGTTCGGCAGCGCGCTGAACGCCTTGGCGGCGTACCGGATCAGGTGCGAGGGCATCTTCGAGTGGCCGGGCGCGCACAGCGCGAAGGGCCCGTCCGGCTGCAGGATCATCGCTACGTGCGCGTCGCCGATCGCCGCCGCGAAGTTGTCGGTCCACCGCCGGTAGCCGGCGCGCTCCGACGCGGTCGGAAGCCGCTTGCACGCATCGTGCTCCCACGGCTTCAGTCGGAAGTCGGTCATCTGGACCAGGGCCTCGGGGTCGCCCGCCTGGGCGTTCTCGATGTAGGCACGGACCTTTGCGCCGATCTGGGACTCGGGGATCCAGGCGCCGAACCACTTCGCCTTCGGCCGGAGCGCGATCTTCGCGAGCAGCTCCCGGCGATGCCCCGTGGCGTTGACGTACGGCGCCCAGGCCTGGTCGCCGCGACCCTGGTAGACGCCCCACGTCCGGCCGGCCAGCGGGTTGTCCGCGGCTCGCGCCAGCAACCGTGCCGGGCCCGGCTGCGACGGCACCACGGACCCGGAGAGCAGCGGGGGCGTGACTGCGGTCGCCGGCGCGGTGCCCAGCGTCGCGGCCGAGACCGCGGCCGAGACCGCGGTCGTGGCCGCGAGGGCAACGGGGACGACGACACCCCTGAGGGTGAACTTGGCCAGGACCGCGTTGCGGCGTGACGGATGACGCACTTCTTCCTCCCAAAGAAGCGACGCTGGCGACCCTCTGCATGGGCACCACGTCTCCTGGTGGTGATGCCGGGCCCAGCTCACGGCGGAATCAAGCATGACAAACCTGGCGTAGGTTTGGTCCGGAATGCGTAAAGCGGGCTGTCCTGTTCACCGCAGCTGCGGGCGGCGGGGGGAGGCAGCCAGCGCACCCGGTCTGCCTCACCTGAGCACGCGGGCCGACCGGCGCGCCTGCGTCACCGTGCTCCACGTCGACGGACGCCGCCTGGTCACGAAGCTGCCGTTCGAAGCTGGTGGAGTGGGGGGCGGACTCATCCGCCCCGGGTGAGGTCACTGTCCGTGGCCGCGATCTAGGTTCCCAGGTACACGGTGGTGGTTTGGGAGGTCGAGTCATGGCCACGGTCGCTCAGGGGATGGACGCCGAGCACGCTGCCTCGCTTCGCCGCAGCTACCTGATCCGGTTCGAGGAAGACACGCTGCGCCAGCGGCCGCTGTGGATCCGGCTGATCATCGAGTTCCTGGGCACGTTCGTGCTGGTCACCGTGGCGGCCGGGTCCGGCGTGATCAACCATTACGTGGGAGGCAACCCGATCAGCCGCACCGCGGCGGTGATCGCACCCGGGGCCGTGGTCATGGCCATGATCTACGCCTGGGGCCCGCTGTCCGGGCTGCACATCAACCCCGCCGTCACCCTCGCCTTCGCCGGCCGCCGGGTGTTCCCGATGAGATGGGTCATCCCGTACTGGGTGGCACAGCTCGCCGGTGCCATCTGCGCGGCGCTGTTCCTGCAGCTCATGTTCGGCGCCGTGGCCGAAGGCGGGAACTACCCGATCGCAACACCGGGCGGGGACTGGCGGTCGCTGCTGATGGAGACCCTGCTCACGGCGATCTTGGTCAGCATCATCCTCAACACCGCCACCGGCAGCCGCAGCATCGGCCACAACGCCGCCATCGCGGTCGGGTCGACCGTCGCACTGCTCGGCCTGTTCGCAAGTCCGATCAGCGGAGCCTCGATGAACCCCGCTCGGACGTTGGCGCCCGACATCGTCGGCAACGACTACACGGGGTGGTGGGTGTACGTCGCGGGTCCTGCACTCGGCGCGGCAATCGCGGTGGTGATCATCGGGGCCGTGCGCGGGCTGCCCGGCAAGGAGGAACGAGAGGCCGCGGAGGGCGGCGATCTTCCGCTCGAGCACCCGTGACGGGACCTCATGGCCCCACGTTGGTCGGCGTGGCCCGACGTGCTGGAATCATCCGTCCAGGATGACCCGTGACCGGCCGCCGATGCGCAGCATGGGCGCATGGAGCTGGACGAGGAGCAAGCGATCACCCAGGTGGTCGAATCGCTGGTGATCACCTTTCCCGCCGTCCCCGAGCCGCGGATCCGCGAATGCGTGGAACGGGTGCTCAGCACGTTCATCGACGCGAAAGTACGCAGCTTCCTCCCGATCCTCGTTGCACGTGAGGCACGGGCAGAGCTCGCCGTCCCGCACGCTGCAGATGAGGTGGGAAGCGGTGTCCGGCTCGCATATCGAGATGGCGACGCTCACCGTGGTTCCGACCGTCGGTTCGGTGAGGTCGCACTGGAGGACACGCGTTGACAGCGGAAACCGCGTCCGCACTCCGTGCCGCTGCCCCGTTCCGCACCTGACCGTCGGATCCTCGCCGTTCGCTCGGACCAACAACGGACAGGTGGCGCCGGGACGGTGAAGAGTGGGGGTTCCACGCGGCGCAGGGGCAGCCGAACGGTTGGGTCGTGCCCGGCCGGTGTGGGACCGGGGAAGCGGTTGACGCGCGCAGAGCGGGTGGCCCGCGCGATGGATGCTGCTGGTGATGGTTCTCCACCGCGCCGGGCAAACGGGGACGTTGCTCCCGGCCTCATCTAGACCGGACGCACCCGACGAAGCCGATCGTGTTTCGGTGATATCGCCGCGGGCAACCACCCTTGCGCATCGACAGCCGCTTGCGGCTCGGGGGTGGTGCTCAGAGGGAGGACCTGAGGCATGCCCAAAGCGCGTCATCGAGCGGGGGACGAGTCGGTCGCGCCGGTTGCGGCGGCCCCGAAGCCAGGAAGGCACCTGCCCCCGGGGCCACGGCATCGGCGCGACACGGGCGGGCTGGCGGGCTCGGCGGTCACCGCCCTCGCCAGCCTGACCCCACAGGACAGCAAGGTGCCGATGACGATCGCCCTGTCCGGGCTCGCCGGCTTCAGCACCGTCACCGTCACCACCGGCTACGCGAGCCCGCACGCGCTGGGCAACCCGCACGCCGACGCCGAGGGCACCTCACCGCTGCTGCGCGCCTCCGGCCCGCGGAACGGTCGGTCGCTGGCGCTGCCCGACGCGACCGCGGCGGTGCCCGCGGAGCACCTGCTGGCGGCCCGCGGGATCAGCAGCTCGCTGCTGCCGCCCTCCAGGGGCGTCGACCGCACCGCCGTGCCGGTCGCCTCGCCGCGCCAGCAGCCGGCCGCGTCGGGCCCGTCGGCCGCACCAACGGCCGCACCGGCTCCGGCGCCGGAGACGATGAAGCCGCCCCGCGGGCCGTGGCGGCTGCTGACCTCCAAGGCACTCAGGTCCCGCACCGGGAGCGCCGCGGCCGCCGCCCCGACCCCGCAGGTCGCCACGGCGTCGGACCGGGCATCTACCGAGCAGGCGATCCGCTGGCTCACCCTGGAGGAGATCGCCAGGGCCGTGGGCGCGCCGACCTCCGACATCGCCGCGAACTGGCCGGTCCTGCAACGGGCCCTCGAGGACGCCGGGATCACCGACATCCACAGCCAGATCGCTGTGGTCGCCACCGTCGTGGTCGAGGTCGGCTCCGGCTTCCGGCCGATCAGCGAGTACGGCGACGCCACCTACTTCACCCACAGGTACGAGGGACGCACCGACCTCGGCAACACCCACCCCGGAGACGGGGCCCGCTACCACGGGCGCGGCTACATCCAGCTCACCGGCCGGGCCAACTACCGGGCGTACGGCGAGCGGCTGCACCTGCCCCTCGAGGAGAGGCCGAACCTGGCGCTGCGCCCGGACATCGCCGCGCGGATCCTGGTCGAGTACTTCAAGCAGCGGCAGATCCCACGGAACGCGGAGAAGGGCGAGTGGCGAATGGTGCGGCTGAAGGTCAACGGCGAGCTCAACGGCTGGTCGACGTACGAGCGGGTGATCGCGAACCTGCTGCGCGGGGCCGACGTCGCCTGAGATAGCCGGTCAGGAGCCCTGCCGCGCAGCGGGGCGGCACCCGGTCATCATCGGTTCGTGAGGGACTCGTCGTCTTGGCGGCTTCGCGCTGCTGGAGGTGGCGCGCACCGTGGCTCGGATCCGCTGCCGGGTCGAGCGCATGTGGCAATCTGTCCGAGTGATGACGGGGGCGTGCGCATGGTGATTCCGATGATCGGCGGACTCCTGTGGCTTGCCCACGCAGGAAGGTGCGTGGCCGGGCGGCGCTCAACCGCTGCGCTGCTGCTCTGGTTGGCCGGGGTGCCGGCGCTTTGTCTGGCCGACTTCCTGGGTTACGTCTTCTTCGTCCCACCCACTGCTGGGTCCGGCATGGCGAGCATCCGGCCGGTCGACCAAATCATGCTGGGAAATCTGTTCCTTGGCCTCGGGACCTGGGTGGTCCTGCTGGTGTTGGAACCACTCGTCTGGCTTGTGGCCGTCCGGATCGGCCGTGCCAAACAGGACTACTCAACGGTCGTTCGTCAGGGCCCTCGATGACCTGTCGTGTGTGAGACCGAGTCTCCCCCCGCTGCCCGGCCCGCAAGGACCAAATGTCACGGCTTGCCCGGTGGCGCACGTGTGAGCGCACGCCGGTCTGGGTAGGGCTTCGGGCGTACGGGGGACGCTGCTGCACCCGCCTACCCCGCCGAAGGAGGACGCGATGACGCTGGGGGCGAGCAAGGGCTCCTACCGTCCCTCCCTCGACGGGCTGCGTGCGCTGGCGATGTACCTCATCGTGCTGTTCCACGCCGAGGTGCCCTGGGCGCGCGGCAGCTTCATCGCGGTCAACCTGTTCTTCGTGCTGTCCGGCTACCTGGTCACGGCGCTCCTGCTGCGCGAGATCGACAGCACCGGTCGGATCCGGTTGGCGCGGTTCTACGCGCGCCGGGTGCGCCGGCTGCTGCCCGCGGCCATCGCCGCGGTGATCGGCATCAGCCTCGCGTGGGTGCTGCTCCAACCGCTGGTGCGCCGGATCCCGCTGATGGGCGACGCTCGAGCGTCGCTGCTCTACTTCGCCAACTGGCGGTTCCTGGCGGAGTCCACCGACTACTTCGCCACCCACGTGCACAAGAGCCCGTTCCTGCACTTCTGGACGTTGAGCATCGAGGAGCAGTTCTACGTCTTCTTCCCGCTGCTGCTTCTCCTGCTCGCGAAGGTGCGGAGGCCGGGCCGGCGCTGGGTGCTGCTGTCCTTTGCTGCCGTGGTCTGTGCGGCCTCCGTGGCGGCCCAGCTGTACTGGGCGCGCGAGAACCCCGTCCACGCGTACTTCGGCACCGACGCGCGCGCCTACCAGCTCGCCTTCGGAGCGCTGCTCGCGCTGGTGCTGCACTACTTCCCGGTCCGGGTCTCGCCACCGCGCGCCCGGGCCACAGCCGTGACCGGCCTGACGATCTTGCTGGTGCTGTGCCTGCCCCTGGTACCGATGTCCCGCCCGGTCCGTGGGCTGGCCGGCACGCTCGCCTGCGTTTTGCTCATCGGTGGGCTGATGCTCGCCGAGGACCAGTGGCTGGGCCGGTTGCTGTCCCGTCGTACGCCGGTCTATCTGGGCCAGATCTCCTACGCCACCTACCTGTGGCACTGGCCGGTGGTGCTGGCCGTCCAGGAGTTCTTGGACCTGCGTCCGATCGGCGTGGCCGTGCTCGCCGGGTTCATCGCGACCGGCATCGCGGCGGCGTCCGGGGAGCTGCTGGAGCGACCGATCCGCAGCACGCCCCGGCTCGATCGGCTCCACCAGAGCACCGCCCTCGTCGGCGTGACGGCCAGCGCGCTCGTGGCGGTCCTGCTCGTGCCCCCGATCCTCAGCTGGGACCGCCGACCCTCGGTGAAGACCGAGGAGAAGGGCAAGATCAGTCCCGCCGCGCGGCTGGCCACCCCGGAGCATTCCCAGGCGCCCAAGCTGCCCGCCAACGTCGACTGGAAGAAGATCGCCGACGACAAGGGCCGCCAGGTGACCTGCACGAGGGACAACGTCTCCGCGTGCACCGTCCACCGCGGGTCGGGCCCGCACGTCCTGCTCGTGGGCGACAGCCACGCGGTGATGATGACGCAGATGTTCACCCAGCTGGCCAAGGAGCACGACTTCACGCTCTCGGTGAACGCCCTGCTCGGGTGCCCGTGGCAGCAGAACCTCAAGAACGTCCAGTCCGGTCCGCCCAGGCAGAAGGCGTGCACCGCGGCCCGGGTCGGCTGGTACGACGAGGTGCTGCCCAAGCTGCACCCGGACGTCGTCGTCATCGCCAGCTTCCCGCGAGAGAACGAGAAGCACTGGCAGACCAGGCTCGTCCAGCGCAACGGCCGTCACGACCCGCTGCGGGTGGCCGAGCTGCGGGCGACGAAACGCACGTTGGCGAAGATCGAGCAGCACACCAAGCGTGTGGCGCTCGTGCAGACGATCGTCACCGCGAACACCTTCAACCCCGACGAGTGCCTGACCCGCACGGGCAAGCCCAGCAAGTGCCAGGTGCCGCTCCCGATCAAGAGCAGCCATGCCGACGGGATCAACCTCACCGAGGCCACCGCGGACCCGGACGTGTTCACCGTCAACCTCAACCCCGCGTTCTGTCCCGACGCTCCGCTCTGCCAGCCGGTGGTCGACGGACGGATCGTCTGGCGCGACGACGAGCACCTGACACCCGGCTTCGCGACCAGCCGCAAGGACCAGGTCTGGCGGCTGATCACGAGGAGCGGGGTCCTCGACGGTCTCCCGTGACGCCGGCGACCTGGAGGCTCGCACCTGACGGCACCACTCCTCGCGTCTGGCGCGCTGACATGTGGACGGCCCTTGGGTGTGGCCTTCACGCGTGCAGCGACTCAGCGGCGAGCCTCACGCCACGCAGAACTCGGTTCCTTCCGGTTCGTGCATCACCACGGAGTACCGCTGCCGGGTGACGGTGTCGACCCTGACCGGATGGTCGACGCTCGCGCCGAGGTCGACCAGCTCGGCCACCTTGGCGTCGACTGTCGCGACGATCTCCTCCATCGGCGCGGAACAGTCGGCGCCACTAGGGTGGATCCATGGCGTCCGTCAAGCAGTTCCAAGTCACCTTCGACTGCGCAGAACCTGAGCGGGTCGCTCGTTTCTGGTGTGACGTGCTGGGGTACGTCGTACCGCCGCCACCGGAGGGTTTTGCCAGTTGGGACGATTTCGATCGCGCGCTGCCGCCTGAGCATCAGGGTTCAACGTTCGCATGCGTTGATCCCTCAGGCGTGGGCGCGCGACTGTTCTTCCAGCGCGTTCCCGAAGGCAAGGTCGTCAAGAATCGGCTCCATCTTGACGTGCGGGTCGGCAGCGGGCTCGTGGGGGAGGAGCGCCTGGCGTCACTCGAGAGCGAGTGCGCACGGTTGGTCGCGCTCGGAGCGGTACGCGTGCGACTACTGCCTGCCGACGGCGTCGACGAGTCGTGCATCGTGATGCAGGACATCGAGGGCAACGAGTTTTGTCTCGACTGAGTGGCCGCGAACCTTCGCCCGCACGTCGAGCCGCTGTCCGCAAGGCGGGCGGTGACAGTGCCAAGTTCTGGAACCACGCATTGGGGGATCAGCGTGGTGCCCACCCAGACTTTCCCGCCGCCGAGCGAGACCGGCCGACCCGAGGCTACCTCTGGACGAGGCGGATCGTGCCCACCTCGATCTCTGGGACGCTCACGAGGCGGAGCTGCGGGACGGCCATTCGGACGTGCACTTGCCCTGGAATCCGTGGGAGTTGAGCCTGGGGACGACCCTCGCGTGCCGCGAGTGCACGTCGTGGTGGTCGTGTCGCTCACTCATCGGCAAAACAAGCATGTCCGTGAACCAGTCAGACGACCGGTGTGGCCTCGAGCAAGCCGCTTCGTGGTGCCACACAGGACTTGGCCGCCTCGGGCGGTGGGGTTGTGTCAGTCCGGGGAGGAGCCAGGTCAAGTCCACCGCAAGGGTGATGCGTATCTGCACGGTACAGGGACCTGGGGTTTGTGCGCCATCAGGGACTCGAACCCCGAACCCGCTGAAATTGGCCGCGGTGTCTCAAGGCCTTCCAGTGTTCGCGCTGATATGCCGGTTGACCTGCGCCTTTGTGCGTTGCGCTGATCTGACGATCGCTCGTCTTTACCTGCGGTTTCCCGCTGATGGACGTGGCGTAAACCGTGGTCGAAGGCGGCGGGACATGAGGCAACATGTCGGCATGGATTCCGGTGACCGTCAGTATCCGGCGCTTGAGTCAGCCGTGAATGCGCTGATGGCGGCTGTTGGTAGTGGGGCATCGACTAGTACTGGCGTGCTTCTCGCCGCAGCCGCTGGTGCAGCAGTCGCGCCCACGTATCGTCTGGCAGTAAGCGCCTTTCAGGAGTTAGGAACTTGGCGGTTAGCGGCAGCCGACCAGATGCTGGGAGAAGCCAGTGTTCGTCTCTCTACATCACCAGAGGATCTAGTCCACGATGCGCTGACCGATCCTGAGGCGCAGGCCATATTCGCTGATGCCCTTCATGCAGCTGCTCGTACGTTCAGTGCAAGAAAGGTTCGAGGTCTTGCCGTGGCCTTGGCGAACGGGCTAGCGGACGACAAGGCGCGGATCGACGAGAGTCACTTGATCATTCGCGCTCTGGCCGACCTGGAGGAGCCGCACATCCGACTTCTGAGCCAGATCGCGGACTCCCAAGCGTCATTCACGGTCGACGAGATTGCGGATCAACTCCCCGGTCTGGGTAACGCAGCCGCCTTGACCCTCGTAGCGACCTTTGAGCGTCACGCCCTCTTGATGCCAGACGAGGCGGCGCGGCGGGCAGCTACTGCGGAGATGATCAAGAGGGCGCAGGGCAAGGTGACATCGACTGAACTACAGGCACGCAGATCGGCGAGCCTCACCGGGCTCTACGCTCCTCCGTCAAATCCACTATCTGGCCTATCTGGCCGCGAGTGGTTTGAGTTGCGTGACCAGCCGGCGTGGGTCGTAACCGACTTCGCGCGCCTGTGTTGGGCGGCTCTAGCTGAGCAGTCGCAGGCTGGTGACTGACCGTCTTCGCACCTTCCCCGTCCCCCTGGCAGTCGCCGCACCGGGTCAGCGGTCGGAGGGTCAAGAGTGAGCGCAGCGAATCACGCGTGACGGCGAAGCCGCTCTTGACGCTCCGGGCGCTGGCCGAAATCTCAATCGTCAGGGGGACGGGCTCCCGCGCGGTGAGGCAGCAACCTCTCCAGGCGCTCTGCCTGTGGGAGACCCCGGCGAGGACGGGCGCTTGCGCCCGCCCGCAGCCGGGGTCGTGCGCCGGCGGAGCCGGCGCTTTAACGGAGAGAAGAAAGTTCTCACCTAACCGCCCCTGGACGAGCACTGCCTTTCCCTCAACGCGGCAGATGCGGAAGTTGCAGCTAGGTCGTTGGCTGGAGGTCGAGCAGGTAGGTGACGTAGTCGGCGCCCGTGTCGTCGGCCCAGCGGTGCATCCGTTCGATGTCATCTACCTCACGGACCTTGCCGACTTTGCGCTCTCTTTCCCGCCCTGGCACGGGGACCAGGGCGCGGTGCTGGAGCTGGAGCTGTCGGACGTCCCAGTCACGACGGATGTCGAGGTCGCCGAACTTCTCGTCGGTCTCGTAGCCGGCCAGCACCTCGAGCCTGCACACGACCGTGACCCTGGTTTCGGTTGCGGGGACGAAGAAGTCGGGCGAGAACCGTTCCAGCACGTCGTCTGGGGGCGAGGTGCCGGGCACTTGGCGGAAGCTGCCGGGTTCGGCGAGGACTGCGAAGTTGCCGACCCGGAGCAGCATGCTGCTCGGCTCCCGGCCCCACGCGACGGTGCCGCTGAGCGCGTAGTGCGGGGCGCGGTCGCCCAACGGGTCGGGCCCCGCGAGCTCGACGCAGCCTTCGGGTTCCTGTGATTCCTCGACGCTCCAGCACGAGGCACGCAGCCCGTGGCCGCGCAGGACGCTACCGATGTGCAGTTCGGGGACATCGCCGTCTTGCACGATCCAGTTCTCCAGGTGCACCCACACGGCGTCAGTATGCCGGTCCACCCGCGACCTTCAGTCGGAGATCACGCGGTGCTGCTAGCCCAGGCGGAGGCCCCAGACAGCGTAGGCGGGGACCTACTCGCTGACCTCGATCGCGTAGGTCGCCGGCGGCTCTCGGTCGTCGCTGAGCGTGGCGGTGCCCGCCGCGGAGTCGACGGGAATCTGCACGGACGTATGGAAGCCCATATCGCTGCCCGCTGGCGTGAACGTTCCCACGGGCTCGACTCGACCGCCCGGCAAGGTGAGCGTCAACTTGACCGGTGGGAGGGGCCGGAGGGGATCGTGTCTGCCAGTGTCGTTGCAGGTGCTGGTGTACCAGTGCCCGTAGACCACCAGCTCGTCGCCCGGATGCACCGATGGAGTTGGCGGGTGCGTGTAGTAGCGGCCCGGGGGGCGGTCATCGAGCTGCGGCCCCGCGCACGACGCCGCAGACGTGCCGCCCTGAGAGACCCCACAGGCAGCACCCGACACCATCACGATCAACACACCCACGGTCGAGACCGGCAGCCTCCATGTCATGCCCAATGGACGCGCCACGAACCGATCCGGTTCCACAGCAGCTACAGGCCCACCGTTCACGATCGTGGCCACGGCGGCGTCAGTGCGCGGCCTGATGAGACTTCCGGCCATCGCCTGGTCGACACCCTGCGTGAGCCCGATGACCAGATGCCCTGTCATCGACAGGACTTCCCTGTCCGCGGCAGATCCGCGCGCGCTGACGCGCACACTATGCGGCATGTCAGTAAATCGGCTACTGGTCGAGAGGGCGTACGAGGAGGGCAACATGTGGACAACCGTCCTGGTCGAAGTCGCCACCGGGAGCCTCGAACGTGAACCGGACGCACTGACCGGCTCGCAGAACGTGGTAGCCGGACATGTCCATGCGCGAGTAGTGGACGAAGCATCCGCCAGGGACTTCGGGGGAGTCGGTCACGCCCTAGCCCTCTTCGGCGTCGAATTCCCGCCCGACTCCAGTGCTCTCCACTGGATCACTGGCTCACCCCCGAACCGGACGGGTGTGCCTTCCTCCTCGCGGCGGATCCGTGTTTCCGCGACACACCACTAGCAGGTCATGAGCGGTGACCTCGCAGCAATATGCACCACGGGACCGTCACGTCCAAGGGACCGTCTCCTTTGCCCGCTCACGACGGGCAGCGGCCCGCGCCTGCGCTTCCTCCCGAGGTGAGCCGTGCCGCGGTAGGATCAGCGCGCCGCAGGGACGGCCAGCCCGACTCCGGTGCCGGAGTCGGGGACCTGCAACTGCCATACGAGTTTCTCGCCGGGTATCACACCGACCGTGCGCGCACGCATCTTGAAGGTGACCGTGCGTCCCTTCTTCAGCACCGGCGTGCCGTCGGCGTCCTGGGTGGGGACGCCTGCGCAGTTCAGTGCGAATGCCTGACTGACCCAGGCTGCGCCGGTGCTTTGGCGGATGACGTAGTCCGGGCACGGCCGTAGCGGCACGTCACGGCCGGTGGCCGTCATCGAGATGCGGAACCGGACCCAGTGGTGTGCGTGAGCGTGCTGTGGAAGCCCGGACAAGACGACCGTCACGCCGGCGAAGCGGGACTGCCACCGGACGCTGGTGTCTGAGGGTGCAAACGTGGGGACCGCGACCGGGGATGGAGTGCTCGGACCACCCGAGACGACGCACGGCGGGCTTTGCCCGAAGCCGGGCACCCTCATTCGCCCACCGTTGCCGGGCAGGATGATGACAGCAGCGCGGTTGTGCACCGGTTGCGTACACCAGTTAGACCACTGCAGCTTCAGGGAAGCCGTTCTTCCTTCGCCGACTAGAACCGGCTTGCCGTACTCCTGCGTCGCTGCAGTGACCGGGATGGCGGCACCACTGCTCAGCATCCGCACCACGGGTCGTCCCTCAAGGCGGCAGCTGACGTCGCCTCGGCCGGTGAAGGTGATGACGTCATAGGTGGTTCCGGCCGCGCTCGCCACCTCGGCGCTGGTATCGAGGTCCGCGGCCGTGCAGGCACGTGCCCGCGCAGCGGCTGCCGGGTCAGGAGCCAGCGCTACCCGGCGAGCGGGGATGTGCGGGTGGGTCGCTTTCAGCGGTTTCCAGGCAACGACGGCACCGCCCGAACCTTCGGGCGACGCAGGGCGGTGGCCGAGCCACGCCAGGCTTACGCTCCCAAGCAGAAGCGCGGCAACTGCCGCGGCGCTCGCCATTACCGGCCACGTTCGTGACCTGCTCGGCGTCGCCAACGGCCGCGCCGGCGCCGGTGACCTCTGCGCCGCCTGCCATCGAGCTGCGTCCTCGCGCAGCAACTGGTCGATGCGCTCATCTGTGGTAGCCATCAGAGGTCGCTCCTATCCGATGTCAGCAGCACCTCGAGCCGGGCCCGCGCCTGGGCGAGCGTCGCCTTGACGGTGCCCGGCGAGCAGCGCATCAACTGTGCGGTGGTAGCGATGTCGAGGTCGGTGTAGTAGTACAGGTCGACAGCGAGGCGTTGCCGTGGGCTGAGCCGGGCGACGGCTTGTCGAAGGTCGAGCCGCGACTCGACCGGCGCCCCGGAGGGGTCCAGCGCGGCGCTGCGTTCATCGTACGTCCTGCGCCGTGCGCCTCGCCGCCAGCTGGCTCGCGCGCGGTCCAGCACGAGCGCCAGCAGCCACCCCTGCGCGGTACCGCGCTCAGCGTCGAACGACGAACGGCGGCGCCAGGCGCGCTCCAAGGCCTCCTGGACCACGTCGTCACGCTCGGTGTCGGGAACGAGGCGCGCAGCCAGCAGGGACATGGCGCGCAAGTGCGGCTCGACCCAGGTCGAGAAGTCGACGTCGCCTGCGGCGTCCCTTACAGCCACCGTCATCGCTCCTTTCATCGAGCTGTCACCAGTGAATACTGCCGGAGGGCGGATGGCGGTTTAGTGCGAGTCGAGAAGAAATTGCCGGTGCACCTTGTCTGTCCCCTTGCTAGGGGGCCGAAACAGGATGCTTTCTCTCAACGGCGGCCTCGATCTCGCGCTGCACCGATATGACAAGAATGAACCCTTGACCCCGGTTTCTGCGTGTGGTTACCCTCAGCGAGCCTCTCGGGAGGGCGACGTTTCGCAGTCGCGAGCACCGGAGGAAACATGCGGGGAAGAGCGTGTTGCGCGAAGGTTGGGAGCGGTTGTTGGGCCACGCTGTGACGCGCGGTGTGGCACCGGGGCCGCCGCTGGGCGGTGATCGCGTGCCGCGTCTTCGTGGCTGTTACCGCGGCCCGGTGACGTCTGGGGGGCCACGAGAGCCGCTGGCACGGGCACTACGGGTGCCCCTGGTGTTCGTTCAGGCGGTGGCCGGGGCCCCGATCCGGCTGTAAGGCGCAGCCGGGGGGTCGACAAGGACTCGGCGGTAGAGCTTGAGCAGGTTGTGGGTGCCGCAGATCAGCTTCCACTCGGAGTCCGCTGCGGCCTTACCGCGTCGGCTGAACCCCCGGATTCCGCGGGCGTGCTTGATCTGGCCGAAGACCGGCTCGATGATCTGCTGACGCCGCCGGTACAGGGCGTTGCCCTTCTTCGTCGACACCTTCCGGTCCATCCGGTCGACCAGGGTGGCGTCCTTCTTTAATGGCCCCCGCCGCCCGGTCCGCGGCGTGGGGTTGTTCTTCATGTTCCGCGTCGCGACGTAGCAGTCAGGATCATCGGCGTCGAGGGCGGCGAAGTTCTCCTCCGAGGCGTACCCGGCATCGGCGAGCAGCTGCTCGGGCCGCTGTTCGATCCCGGCCTCGGCCAGTGAGGCGTCGGTGGCCTCGATCATCGGGTGGAGCTGAGCGGAGTCGTTGTGCTCATCGGTGACCTCCGCAGCCATCACCACCTGCTCCTCGTTGGTGACCGCCTGGGCGTTGTAGCCCTGCACGAACCCCTTCGCCGTCGACATCACCCGCGACTCCGGGTCGGTGGTGTTGACCTTCTTCTGCTTGTGCCCCGCCTTGTCCGCCGGTGCCTTCGGCTTGCGTCCGCGAAGCTTCGAACCGCGCTGGGCCTCCTCGGCCGCACGCCGAGCCAGATGCTCGTCATGGGCTGCCTGCTCGGCCTCGACCTCGGCGTCCAGCCGCTGCTTGGCGGCCTTGAACCGACGCCGGCGATCGGCCCGGCCCCGCAGCACCGCCGGCGGCTCGTCCTCACGATCCTGGCCGTGTGCGGCGTCCTCGGCCGCATCGACAGCCTTCGC
>CAVSLP010000018.1:0-33903 GCA_963728775.1 uncultured Actinomycetota bacterium | reverse complement strand
TGATGCGGAGCCGTTCACCCAACACGTTCGACCGGTTGCCCGACCTGGGCGGCCCGACAAAGGCGACCGCGGGCCCGGGAACTCCTCACTCGCCGGGGTGCCGGGTGGTCCAGCGGTTCAACCAGCCGACGACGGGGAGCGCAACGACGATGAGCGCGGCGAACGGCAGGAACCCGTAGGCGTACCCCTTGTCACCGCCCACCGCCCCGGTGACGGCGCCGAACAGCGGCGGGATGGCGAAGCCTCCGAACGCGCCCAGCCCGCCGATCCACCCGGAGGCGCCGCCGACCGCGTCCGGCACGAAGCGGGGAAGGAGCTTGAAGACGATCGCGTTCTGCAGGCCCATCCCGGCCGCGACCGCCACGGTGGCGAGGAACGAGATCGCGAAGCTCCCGCTGAGGCCGAGCACGAGGGTGCCGACCAGCATCAGCAGGAAGTTGCCCGAGAGGGCGTACCGGATCGACACGCGGTCGGACAGCAGCCCGCCGGGCACCCGGATCAGCGCGGAGAGCAGCGAGAAGGCCGCCGTGAGCACGCCGGCCATGCGCAGGGACTCGCCGTACATCTCCTTCCAGTACGTGGGCAGCCAGGCGGTGAACGCGAGGAAGCCACCGAAGGAGAGGAAGTAGAAGAAGACCAGCGCCCAGGTCGCGGGGATCCGCGCGGCGTGGCGGAGGCCCGCCGTGGTCGAACCCGCGGGGACGGCCTCGCTGCCGCCGAGCCGGGCCAGCCGCTCCGGGGTCACCGGCTCGCCGCGACGCAGCAGCTGGAACACCGGGGCGTCCTGGATGAAGATCGCGTACAGCAGGGTGAGCCCGGCCAGCACCGCGAACCAGATGCTGTACGCCGCGACGATGCCCAGGGCGCCCACGGCGATCGGCAGGACCAGGGTGGACAGCCCGGGACTGGTGTTGCCGAGTCCCGCGTAGACACCGAGGGCCCCGCCCTGCCGGTTTCGCGGGAACCAGTACGAGACCTGCGCGATCCCCACGGAGAACGTTGCGATGCCGCAGCCGATGAGCGCGCCGAGCACGAGCAGCAACGGGTAGCTGCCCGCCATCTGGTCCGGGTAGCGGGAGCCGAGCAGGACCAGCAGTCCCACCACGCCGAGGTTGGTCACCGCGAGCAGGGCGAGGAAGGGACGCTTGCCGCCAAGCCGGTCCACCGCGGCGCCGAAGGGGATGCGTAGCACCGACCCGGTGAGGCTCGGGATCGCCGCAAGCATCCCGGCCGCGAACGGGGTGAGGTCGAGGAGGTCCTTGAACTTCGGGACCAGGGGACCGAAGATCGCCACTCCGGCGAACCCCCCGAAGAACCCGAGGGTCGCCAGCCAGAGGGCCCGCTGCGGGGTCCCGTGCAGCCCCGCTGTGTCGGGCAGCACGCCATCCTGTCGTGGTCGCTCCATGGTCACCCCTCTCCTGTCCACCACCGACCCGTGAGCGCTGCGCGCTCTGCCTACCGCCGAGCGGTGGTTCGGTCGCCTTCACCGGAACATGGCTTCCCGGAACATGGAGAGTGTCGGCGTGGTGACGCAGGAGGGTAAGGGACCAAAGGCCCGAATCACCTCACGGAACGGGTTCGCGCTGCCGGGTGCGAACGGTGGGAGGTTCATCCCCGCGGGGTGAGGATGACCACCGGGAGAGGCCACAGGCTAGGAGTGCGGACCAGTCGAAGGAGGCCGACGATGACCGTCATGGCGTGGGTGCTGCGGATCGGCGCTGTGCTACCGGCGAGAGCGGGCTCGAGCGACGCGACCGACGTCGGGCAGACCCCGACGGCGCCGGTGTAACCGGCCGCGGACGAGGGCGGCAGTCGTGTGGGGGATCTCCTGGCGGACGCGTTGGCGGGCGTACGAGTACGTGCGCAACAGCCTCTGGATCGTGCCCTTCCTGCTCGTGGCCGTGGCGATGGCGCTGGCGCTCATACTGCCCACCGTCGACCAGCACACGACCACCACGATCGGCATCTCCTTCGGGGAGGATGCGGCGCGCGCGGTGCTGGGAGCCGAGGCCAGCGGCATGATCACGTTCACGGGCTTCGTGTTCTCGATCCTGCTGATCGCTGTCCAGTTCGGGTCCAGCCAGTTCTCACCGCGGATGCTGCGACGGTTCCTGCGCGACCCGAGCACGAAGGCCGCGCTGGGGATCTTCATGGCGACCTTCATCTACGCGCTCGCGGTCCTGCGGGTGGTCGGCACCGGAAGTGACGCGTCGTTCGTGCCCAACAACTCGATCTCGGTCGCCCTGTTCCTGCTCCTGCTCAGCATGTTGATGTTCCTGCGGCTGCTCAGCCGCACGACCCAGGGGCTGCGCGTCGCCGCCGTGCTCAGCGAGCTCGGCCGCGACGCCAGGAAGGTCGTCGACCGGGTCTACCCGGACCCGGCCGTGAACGAGGACGCTGCAGGCGGCGACCGGACCGTCGGCGCGCTGCGCCCGGGGCCGGTGCGCGCGGTCGGGTACCGGGGGAGCCCGGGGGTGGTCCAGAGCGTGGACGTGCGGAACCTCGTCGAGCGCGCCCGCGTGGTGGACGCGGTGATCGAGCTCGTGCCCCGGTTCGGGGAGATGATCGCGGACGGCTCCCCCTTGTTCCGGGTGCACGGGGGGCAGGCGCCGATCGACGACGAGTGGCTGCGCGGCACGGTGGCGACCGGCGACGAGCGCACCCTGCGCCAGGATCCCGCCTTCGCGTTCCGCCTGCTGGCCGACATCTCGGCGAAGGCTCTCTCGCCCGGAGTCAACGACCCGACCACGTCGGTGCAGGCGCTGGACCAGATCGAGCTGCTGCTGCGGCAGGTCGGCACCCGGCGGCTCACCCCGGGCATCGGGCTGGACCAGGGCGGCGTGGTCCGGTTCCGTTACCAGGCGCCCACCTGGGAGGACTACCTCAGTCTGGCCCTCGACGAGACGCGTCACTACGGTGAGGGGTCGGTCCAGGTGATGCGCCGGCTGCGCGCCCTGCTGGACAACGTCCGCGAGTCGGTCCCGGGGTTCCGCCGGCCAGCGGTCGATGCGGAGATCGCGCTGATGGCCGCGGCGGCCGGTCGCGCGTTCGGCGACTCGAGTGACCAGCTCGCCGCCACCGCCAGCGACCGGCTGGGCCTCGGCGCGACCGAGCACTCCGGCCGGCTTCCGCTCCAGCCCACGGGCCCGTCGGGCGACTGAGCCGCGCCCGTCGGCCGCGAGCAGCCGAGCCGTTTGCTGGTGTTCGAGCCGGTGGTGGTTCGAGCCGGTGGTCGTTCGCGCCGTGGTCGTTCGCGTCAGTGGTGGAAGGTGCTGGGCTGCTCCTCGTGCGGTATCGGTCCGGAGAGGTCGTCGAGCCAGTCGACGGCGGTACCCAGGTCGCTCAGGAAGAGCTCGGCCATGTCATGGCTGAAGCCGTTGCGGACCACGATCCTGAGCACCGCGAGGTCCTCGCGCTTGGGCGGCATGGTGTACGCCGGAACGAGCCAGCCGCGTTCGCGCAGCTTGCGAGAGACGTCGTACACGTCGTACTTGGTGACGTCCTTGCTGACCGAGAACGTCACCACCGGAAGGTCGGTCCCCCGCGTGATGAGGTCGAACTCGGGCATCGCGTCGAGGGCCTGGGCGATGTGCACGGCCACGTCCTGGCAGGCCTGCTGGACCAACCGGAACCCGTCCATGCCCAGCCTGAGGAACTGGAAGTATTGCAGCACCACCTGGGCCCCGGGTCTGGAAAAGTTCAGTGCGAAGGTCGGCATGTCGCCGCCCAGGTAGTTGACGTGGAAGACGAGGTCCTCGGGCAGGTGCTCGGCGTCACGCCACAGCACCCATCCGACCCCCGGGTAGACCAGGCCGAACTTGTGCCCCGACGCCTGGATGGACACGACGCGTTCCAGCCGGAAGTCCCAGACCAGGTCGGGCTGGATGAACGGCGCGATGAAGCCGCCGGATGCGGCGTCGACGTGCACCGGGACCGAGACCCCGCTGCTCGCCTCGTACTCGTCGAGCTTGGCGCAGATCTCCTGCACCGGTTCGTAGCTGCCGTCCATCGTCGACCCGAGAATTGCCACCACGCCGATGGTGTTCTCGTCGACGTGCTCCAGCAGTCGGTCCGCGGTCAGGTGCAGGACGGACCCTTCCAGCGGGACGTAGCGCGGCTCCACCTCCCAGTAGTTGGCGAACTTCTCCCACACCACCTGCACGTTGGCGCCCATCACGATGTTCGGCCGGTCCGCCGGCAACCCCGCCGCGCGCCGCGCCTGCTGCCACCTGCGTTTCAGGGCCAGCCCGGCAAGCATGCAGCCCTCGGAGCTGCCGGTGGTCGATGTCCCCACGGTCTCGGCACCGCCGGCGGCGTGCCACAGGTCGGCGAGCATCTTGACGCAGCGGAACTCGATCTCGGCCGTCTGCGGGTACTCGTCCTTGTCGATCATGTTCTTGTCGAACGTGGCGGCGTACAGCCGGTCCGCCTCGTCATCCATCCAGGTGGTCACGAAGGTCGCCAGGTTGAACCGCGCGTTCCCGTCGAGCATCACCTCGTCCATGACGAGCTGGTACGCCGTCTGCGGCAGCATCGCCCGCTCGGGCAACCGACTCTTGGGTACCTGCAGCATCCCGGCTCGGGTGAACCGCGGGACGACGCTCAGGTCCTCCGCATCACTCGAGGTCCTCCTGTGGATCGCCATGTCTGCCCTCCGTGTGCTCCTCGCTCCTGGGCCCAGGCAATCGCGGAACCGGAGCGTGATCGTCATCCTCCGGGGGTGATTCCGGCATGGCGCACGCGGTGTCCAATGAGCCCGTGGGAGGAGGACACGCCCAGACGCGACGGCCCGCCGGACGCATCCGGCCGGTGCCGGAGTGGCGCGCGCGGTGAGGGACTACCCGCGTCCTCCCGCGGGATGGACCGAGGTGAGCCGCCGGTCCGTGGGTCCCTTCACGACGGAGCTGACGTACGCGCATCCGGACGGCCGCAGGCTCGAGTGGTCCTCACGGGCGCAACGCAAGCACGCATCCCGTCTCTCCCGTACCCGGACCGGCGGCAGCCTGCTGTGGGCGCCACGCCGGGCGTCCTGGTGGATCGCGGTGCTGTTCGCCGCCGGGTCGACGTGCTTCCTGATCGCGCCGCTGCCGGCCTTCCTGGACCGGGTCGGCGCGCACACCGACGCCCTCGTGTTCTTCGTGGGCTCGGTGCTGTTCACCGCTGCCGCCGCCCTGCAGTGGTTGGAGACCATCAACGCCGACCGTGAGCCCGCCGCGTCCACCGGTGGCGCGTTGCGGTTGCTGGCCTGGGAGCCGCGCCGGATCGACTGGTGGAGCAGCGGGGTCCAGCTGGTGGGAACCGTGTTCTTCAACGCGACCACCTTCCGCGCGCTCAGCACTGCCGTCGACGCGTCCTCCTACGACCACGTCGTCTGGCGGCCAGACGCATTCGGTTCGATCTGCTTCCTGGTCTCCGGCTACCTCGCTTACGTCGAGGTGGCCGGCGGGCTGCTGCGGCGCCCGCCACGCACGCTCGAGGGCCGTCTGGTGTCGGTGAACCTCTTCGGCTGCGTGGCGTTCGGGGTCTCGGCCGTTGCGGCCTACGTCGTACCGGACACGGACACTTTCGTGAACGTCACCGTCGCCAACGCGGCCACGGCGCTCGGGGCGTTGGGCTTCCTGGTCGGCGCGGTGCTCCTGCTGCCCGAGGGTGCGCACGCGGCGACGGTCACGACCGAGCAGGCGCAAACGGACCCGGACCCAAGCTGACGGTTGCCTGACGCTGACCCCCGACCATCCCCTGCTTCCCACACGGGCGGGCCGTCGTTCGACAACGCCGGGTAGCCTGCAGACGTCCCCTCCTCAAGACCTGGTAGGCCGTCAGCCGTGTGCGGAATCGCCGCAGTCCTCGATCTCAGCGACGACCCCGACGAGCGCCGGCTCCAGGCCGGTGACCGGATCGGTGCGGGGATGCTCGCGCGCCTGCACCACCGCGGTCCGGACGGGCACGGCAGCCGGAGGATCGGGCGGACCTGGCTGGGCCACACCCGGCTCTCGATTGTGGACGTCGCCGGCGGCGACCAGCCGCTGGCCGATCCGCGGCGCCATCGGTGGGTGGTCGCCAACGGCGAGGTCTACAACCACGCCGAGCTGCGCGGCGAGCTGGCCGGCCCGTTCCGGACCCGGTCCGACTCTGAGATCGTGCTGCACGTCCTGGCGGCCCGCGGCACCGACGGGATCCGTGACCTGCGCGGGATGTGGGCGTTCTGTGTCGCGGACGAGGACGGGGGAGTGCTGCTCGCCCGGGATCCGCTGGGCGTGAAGCCGCTCTACTGGGCGCGTCACGGCGGCCGCGTCCTGGCCGCCTCGGAGCTCGTCGCGTTCCACGAGGACGTCCGCGGCGAGGTCGAGGAGTTTCCCCCGGGCCACTTCTGGACGCCGGAGACCGGCCTGGTTGCCTTCGTCGATCTGCGCACCGCGCCGCTGGGCCCGGACCGTGCTGTGGGCCCGCCCTTCCGGGCACGCGAGGAGGCGATGACGGCGATCCGCGAGACGCTCGTGGGCACCGTGCGGGAGCGCCTGATGGCGGATGTCCCCGTCGGTGTCTTCCTGTCCGGCGGCCTGGACTCCAGCATCGTCGCGGCGATCATGGCTCGCGAGGCCCCGGAAGGGACTCTCGTGCGGTCGTTCGCGGCGGGCACGCCCGGCAGTCCCGACCTGCGCGCGGCGCGGCTCGTCGCCGACCATCTCGGGCTCGAGCACCACGAACGGGAGTACACCGACGCCGACGTGCTGGAGGTGCTGCCCGAGGTCGTGCGTGCCACCGAGTCCTACGAGCCGTCCCTGATCCGCAGCGCGGTGCCGAACTACCTGCTCGCCGAGCTCGCCGCCCGGCACGTGAAGGTGGTGCTCACCGGCGAGGGCGCCGACGAGCTCTTCGCGGGCTACCACCACCTGCGTGAGCTCGACGAGCAAGGTCTGCAGGAGGCCCTGCTCGACGGTATCGATGCGCTCCATCATCTGAACCTGCAGCGCTGCGACCGGGTGACGATGGCGCACGGTCTCGAGGCGCGCGTGCCCTTCCTGGCCCGCGAGCTCGTCGCGGTCGCGCAGCGCGTGCCCATCGCCTGGAAGCTTCTCGGCGAGGACGGCCAGGAGAAGGCCCTGCTGCGGGAGGCCTTCGCGGGGTGGCTGCCCCAGGAGATTCTCTGGCGGCGCAAGGAGCAGTTCGGGGACGGTTCCGGCACGGCCGACGTGATGTCGCGCTCCGCACGGTCCCTGGCGCGTGGCGTCGACGGGTCCAGGGCCGGGGTGGACGGTCTGCCTGCGGCGCGGACCCGCGAGGAGGTCGCGTACCAGCGCATCTTCGCCGCACACCTGCACGGGATCCGCGCGGAGCGGGTGCTCGGCCGCTTCGCGACCGCCTGACGGACTATGCGGCCCGGTCAGGTTGCCGCGAGCTCGCGTACGACCGCCGCCGCGAAGCCTTCCGCGGCGTCGTGGTCCCGCCCGGACACCAGCAGGCTGCCGTCGCGGTCCACGTGGATGTCCTCGTCGACGTAGTGGCCGCCGGCGTTGCGGACGTCGGTACCCAGCTGAGGGACGCACGTGAGGGTCCGCCCCTCGAGGGCGTCGACGTCGATCAGCAGCCATGGCCCGTGGCAGATGACGGCCACGGGTGTGCCGGCCGAGCACAGTGCACGCACCAGGTCGACGGCGGCGCCGTCCTTGCGCAGCGTGTCCGGCCCGCCCAGGCCACCGGGCAGTAGCAACGCGTCGAGCCTCGCGGGGTCGGCGTCGCGGATGCGGCCGTCGACCGGCAGCACGTCGCCTCGGTCCAGGTAGTGATAGCCGCGGACGTCCCGGCCGTCCGGAGACAGGGCCAGCGCGGTGGCCCCGGCGTGTCGAAGCGCCTCCCTCGGGGCGGTGACCTCGACCTGTTCCGAGCCGTCCGCTACCAGCACCGCCACCGTCTGTCCGGTGAGATCGGGCCTCGTCATCGTGCGCTCCCTTCCGATTGTCGTTCAGGCACCCGACGCTTCGTCCCTGGTGAGCTCGCGCCGGATGGTCAGCGCTGCTGTCGCCACGACCACGACCGGACCGAACCACCAGGCGGGCATGCCGAGGGAGAGGACCCCGTAGGTGCCGAGGATCAGGACCACCACCCCGGCGGCGGCGGTCCAGTCGTCACCGATGATGAAGCCGTACCAGAAACGTCCGAAGGCCTTGACGAGCTCCCAGCTGCGGGTCATGGTCATCCCTCCTCAGTGGTTGGTGCGGCACCGCGCTTCGTGGCGTCCCCTCCTGCCGAGGGTCCGGCGTGCGCGTGCGCGAGGTCGCCCGACCGTTCGGCGTCCGACGTGGGCCGGTCGTCGGCGGGGACCCCACCTTCGGTCCGACGCCCACCGAAGACCCCCGCACGGACGGCGAACATGAAGGCAAGCGTGGAACCCAGGTACAGCGCGTACAGCCACAGCAGGCTCAGGTCCTCCCCGGGCCAGTGCACGCCCAGCCCTTCCAGCGTCCAGAACGTGCCGAAGGTCGCGAGCATCCCACCGACGCCGAACTTGAGCGAACGTCCCGGCACCCGCTCCAACCTGCTCTTGGCGGCGAACCCGAGTGCCCAGATGAGCAGGAACGATGCGAGCGCCCCCGTGTAGGCGGAGGCAAAGCCGCCGCCTGACGACGTGCCTTTGCCGACGCCTCCGGTGCCGAACGCGACGACGATGAAGGCGATCTCCAGGCCCTCGAGGAAGACGCCCTTGAACGCGAGGGTAAAGGCAGTCCAGTCGACGCCCGAGCCGGGTGCGTCGCCGGACACGTCGACCTCCTCGCCTCCGCCGCCTGTGAAGCCGTCGGCGGCAACCCCGAGCACACCCTGCCGGTACCACTGCAGCCCGAAGGTGAGCAGCAGTGCGCCGATCACCACGCGGGCCACGTCGATGGGGATGAGCTGGACGGCCTGGCCGAGAGCCACGACGATCGCGAGCAGCGCCACGAGTCCGGAGACGGCGCCGATGGTCGTAGATCGCCATCCTCGGATGGCGCCGACCCCGAAGACGATGACCACCATCTCGATCATCTCGACGGAGCACGCGATGAACGTGCCGAGTAGCACGGCATTCAGGGACAGGGAAAGCGCCGAGCCCATACACAGCCCTCCCGAACAGCGGTCGAGGTCATGGCGTGCCGGGCCAGTACCCGCGACGTGCCTTGCAGAAACGGGGGCGGTTCGGACCGGACCGCGGTTACCCGGCCCGGGGAGCGGTGACGTTCACGCGTGTCCGGGGGCTGTGGCTCGACGCGAACCTGGTGCCGCCGCCGAAGGCCGCCCGGAACCAGCAGGAGTGCGTGGGTTGCACGGTCAGGTGCCAGGTGCCGCGCGGGCCCACCGTCACGGTCCGGGCGACGGGGTACCAGGCGCGAGTGCCGACAACACGCTTCCAGAGTCGCACGGTGCGTCCCACGATCGGCTCGCCCAGCGTCGTCCGCAGCCTGCCGGACACGTGCGTCGACCGTCCCCGGCGCAGCACGCGCACCTGCGCGGAGTGGGGGCTGAGCGCGAGCGTGGTGCGTGTCGGCGGGGTGATCGACACCTCGACCGGCGACGCGCTGCTCGTGGCGTACAGGGCGTCGCCGCCGAACACCGCCCGGTACGAGCCGGCGCGGTCGACGGCCGGCCGGGCCAGGAAGTGCCCGGTCGCGTCCGTGGTCACCGAGCCCACGGTCTCCCACTTCGTGGAGCCGGGGAGGAGCCGGCTCAGGGTGATGGTGCGCCGCGCCACGGGGACGGCTCCGCTGACCAGAGCGCCGCGCATCCGCACGTGGTGCTTCGCGAACGGCGCCGGGTTGGACACCCGGAAGGACAGGGTGGTGGCGTTGAGCAGCACGGTGTCGGTCGTGGTCGGCGACGCGCTGCCCGCGTAGGTCGGGTTCGCCGCGTACTCGGCACGGTAGGACGCGGACTTCATCAGCCGCACCGTGGTGCGGAAGGTGCCGGCCCCGTCGGTGGTCAGCCTGGCCAGCACCCGCCAGGCGGTCCTCCCCGCCACCTGCCGCGAGAGGGTCACGTGCTGCCCCGCCAGGGGCAGGCCGCCGGCCCGGTGCAGCGACCCGGTCAGCGTTGCGGTGGAGCCGGCGTAGGCCTGGTCCGGGATCGGGTCCAGGCTCAGCACGGTCGGTGCGGGCGTGAGCTTGACGCGCGCGACCGTGGACGCACTGGGGCGGAAGTCCGTCTCACCTGCGTAGGCGGTCCGGTAGGTGCCCGCGGAGGCGACGACGGTCCGGATCCGGTAGAAGCCCCGCCTGCCGGTCCGGACGCTGCCGACCTCGGACCAGGTCGTGCTCCCTGGCTGCCGGCGCAGCAGCGTGACCGGCCGGTTGCCGACGGGCCGCCCCGCCGAGTCCGTGAGCGTTCCGGTGAAGGCGACTCGCTGTCCGGTCATCGGGGCCGGGTTGCTGACCGCGACGGTCAGCTTCGTGGGGCTCGGGTCGAACGCCAGGGCGAACTTCTGCAGCTGTGCCAGGGACCCGTTGAAGACGTCCCGGTCGACGCGGCCACTGATCCCGGTGATCCGGGCGGCGCTGGTGGACTGCCAGAACGACCAGGTGGGCCAGTGGCCGGGGATCATCGGTGCCCGCACGCCGTAGTGCGCGACCCACAGCGGGTAGGCGTGGAACCCGGCGCTGTTGTGCAGGTGGTCCCGCCAGAACAGCGGCGAGGTGTAGATGATCGGGCGCCGCCCGGTCAGCTGCGTGACCTTTCTGAGCCAGGCCCGAGTCCAGGTGATCAGCGGCCTCGGGCGGAGCCCCCCGGTTGCCTCCAGGTCGAGCACCGGCGGCAGGGTGCCGCGCACCCGCTGCGGGCCGATCACCCGGGCGAAGTGCCTGGCCTGGCGCCGCGCGGAGCCGTAGCTGGGACGGGCGAAGTGGTAGGCGCCGTGGTAGATCCCGGCCTGACGGGTCGCGGCCCAGTCGGTGGCGAACTTCGGGTCCGTGTACGTCGACCCCTCGGTGGCCTTGAGGAACGCGAACTTCACGCCGGTTGCTTTGACTGCTTGCCAGCGCAGCCGCGCGCCGTGCTGGTAGTGCGAGGTGTCCACGCCGTGGGGGAGCGCGGCGTACGCGGCGCCGGTGGTCCCGAGGAGCAGCAGGGTCGCCGCCGCGGCGACGGCACGCACGATCGTGCGCGGGTGATGACGTGACGACGTCTGCACGCGAGAGGACCCCTCCGAACGCGAGGCAGCGCCCGAAACGTCGCCTCTGGACCGGATCAAAGGTTAAACCGCAGGAGACCCTCCTGAACCAGGAATCACAATTTTCACTCTCGACGCCGCGGGATGTGCTGGCCAGGACGGGTTTCGCGTGCTAGCTGGCCCGCCCGCGTTCAGCAGCGCGCCCAGGCCCGGCCCGGGGGGAGAAGGCGGCGAGGCCGGTGCCGAGCTCCGCACGACGGAGTATTGACCGGGTGGTCAGTCAAGTTCTATCCTGAAGCCGTTCGATCCGCCTGAGGACGACGGATCCTGCTTGCTAGGAGGATTCCCGATGCAGAAGTGGACACGATGGCAGGACTGGGTAGCGGTCGTCGCAGGCGCCTACGCGATCCTGGCCCCGATCTGGACCGACACCACGACGAGGGCGACCTGGACGATGATCGTCCTCGGGGTCGTCACCGCACTCGCGGCGCTGGCCTCGCTGGCGAGGCCGGACAACATGTACTCCGACGGTGCGGTTGCCGTGCTCGGAGTGCTGTTCTTCATCTCGCCCTGGGTGATGGGCTTCTCCGGGACCACCGCGATGGCGTGGACGGCATGGATCGTGGGTGTCGTGAGCTTCGTGGTCGGCGCTCTGGCGTGGCCCGAGAGCAACCGGCTGCACCGCCAGCACGTCGCCCCGATGCACTGACGGCCGAGGGTGCACTGACGGCCGAGGGGGAACGGCGGCCGGGCGGACCTCGTCCCGGCCGCGTTTCCCGGCCGGGCCTGCGGGCGAGCGGGGATGGTGGCAGGCTCTGCCTGGGAGCCGGCGAACCGCTTGGCGCGGACGGAGGTAGGTGGTGGCGGCGTGACAGCTCGTGAACGGCCGACGAGGGGCGTGGGCGGGAGTCCCGACGCCGAGCCGGAGACGAACGAGCACCGCCGGTCGCGCATCTTGGACGCGTCCGAGCGGCTCTTCGCCGCGCGCGGCTTCGACGCGACGGGTACGGCGCGGATCGCCACCGAGGCCGAGGTGCCGAAGGGTCTGGTGTTCTACTACTTCCCGCGCAAGACCGACATCCTGCGCACCCTGCTCGTCGAGCGGCTGCCGGCGCATCCGTTGTGCGACGCCACCGACGTCGCCCGCCGCGGAGACTGCTCGGGATCGCTGCTCCGGCTCGCCCGCCGACTGGGGCTCGGCGACCACGAGTCGGTCGTGCTGCGGACCATCCTCTTCCGGGAGGCGGGCACGCACCCGGAGGTCCGTGAGCACATCAGGGCGCTCCGCGAGGGGCTGGTCGAGATCACCGAGGCGGTCCTGGACGCCGCGGTCGAGCACGTCCTGGACCCGGTCCGGCGTCGGCAGGCGGCGCACACCTTCGTGGCAGTGATGCTCGACGAGGCGAACGCACGGTGGTTCGACGGCCCGGTTCCCGACCTCGCCGGCGCCGCGCGCATCGTGTCGGGGGGCCTGGTCGCCCCGGCTTGAGGTCGCCCCGGCTTGAGGTCGCGGCGCGCCGGTCGCTATGGTCGACATATGAGGATACGTTCATATGTCGTGGGGTCTGGCCTGCTGGCGGCCGCGAGTCCCTGGTTGCTGGGCAGGATGCGGGCCGACTTCGAACGACAGGGGCAGCTTCGTCCCACGACGATGGCGTGGATGTACGCGACCTACGCCGCGCACGGCGCCCTCGACGTGTCGGCCCTGGTCCGCGGCGGTCCCTCCATCCCGTTGCCTCGCCGTACCTCGGCCGTTCTCGGCGGTGGCGTCGCCGTGGGTGGCGCGGCGCTGACGGTGGCCGGCGTGGGCCGGTTCGACGACGCCGGGCAGGTCTCCGGAACGCGCACCGGGTCGTTCGTGACCCGCGGGGTCTACCGCTGGACGCGGAACCCGCAGTACGCCGGCTACGTGCTGGTGCTCGCGGGAGCGGCCCTGGCCCGCCGGTCGGTCCCCGGCCTGGCGCTGGCCGGCGCCGCCGCGGCGGTCTTCGCCTCCTGGGTCCCGGTCGAGGAACGGCACCTGAGGCGCGCGCTCGGTGACGAGTACCTGGCCTACAAGGCCGGCACGCCGCGCTGGCTGGGGCGTCCCCGCCGCCACAGGTGAGAGCCGGTCCGCGCGGCGTCCACCGAGGCAGTGCCTCATCTGGCCGGGATGATGCGCGCGGAGCGGATCGCCGGGAACCCTGGCTGGGTGACCGCGCCGAGGCACCACCGGTTCGAGCGCGCCGCCCCGCCGGGGGTGGTCCGTGCCGGGTCGCGGCGTCCCGACGAGGAGAGCACGGCCGCGGGCATCTACGGGATCATCGTGAGCGCCGCGGTGATGGCCGCCTCGCACGCCGAAGGTGCGGGGACGCTGGCGGTCGCGGTGCTCGTCACCCTGGTCATCTACTGGGTGGCGGAGCGCTACGCACGCCTGGTCGCGGAGCGCATCCACGACGGGCGCCGACCCACCTGGAGCCAGGTCCGACGCCAGCTCACCACCGGCTGGGAGATCGTGACCGCTTCGGCCCTGCCGTTGGTGGTCCTGGTGCTGGTGGACCTGCTCGGGGCGAGCCTCTACGCCGCGGTGCTCGCGGCGCTCGCCTGCAGCACCCTGCTGCTGTGCCTCGCGGGGTGGGCGATCGGTCGGGCCGGGCAGCTCAGCACCGGTGAGCGGGTCGCGTCGGCGGCGGCGGCCGGGGGTTTCGGTGTCGCGATGATCCTCCTGAAGGCGCTGCTGCACTAGGTGTGATGCCCAGCCAGGTTGGACAACCTGGCTGGGCATCACACCTAGCGGGACCGGCCGCGCCGTCGTACCACGAGCTTGTCGGCCTCGACGGCGAGCAGCAGCACGAGCACCAGCGCGGCCAGGGTGAGCCAGTGCGTCGGCGGCACCGGACCCAGGCCGAGCAGCCGCTGGGTGGCCGGGAGGTGCATGGCGACGAGGTGGACGGCGAGCGCACCGAGGACCCCGACGAGCAGGATCCGGTTGCCGCCGAGCCCGGTGCTCAGCAGGGACCGGGTCTCGGATCGCGCGGACAGCGCGAGGACGTTCTCGAACAGGACGAGGAGCAGCACCACGCTGTTCCTGGCCTCGGTGACCGCCCAGCCCTGGTCGAGCAGCACCCGGTACATCGCGAAGGCCAACACCCCCATCACCAGGGCGACGACCAGCAGGCGCTCCAGCATCAGCCGGTTGAACACCGGCTCGTCAGCGGCTCGCGGTGGTCGGCGCATCTCGTCGCCCTCGGCCGGCTCGAAGGCGAGCGCGACGTCCTGGATCCCGTTGGTGACCAGGTTCAGCCACAGCAGCTGGACGGCCAGCACGGGTAGTGCCACGCCGCTCACGACGGCGAGCAGGACCAGGACGACCTCCCCGGCCCCGGTGGCGACGAGCAGCTGGACGACCTTCCGGACGTTGCCGTAGGCAACCCTGCCCTCCTCGACCCCGGCCGCGATGGAGGCGAACTTGTCGTCGGTGACGATCAGCTCCGCCGCCTCGCGGGCGACGTCGGTGCCGCCGCGGCCCATCGCGACACCCACGTGAGCCTGGCGCAGCGCGGGCGCGTCGTTGGCGCCGTCGCCGGTGACGGCGACCACGTGGCCCCGCCGGGTGAGCGCCCGGACGATCTGGAGCTTCTGCTCCGGCTCGACCCTTGCGAAGACCCGCGACTTCGTGACGAGGTCGTCGAATGCCTTCTCGCCGCGCTGCTGGGCGTGCCGCAGCATGCGGCCGGAGACCACCGCGTCCGCGTCCTGGGCCAGGTCGAGGTCGCGCGCGATGGCCAGGGCGGTGACCGGGTGGTCGCCCGTGATCATGTCCACCCCCACGCCCGCACGACGGCACGCGGCGATGCTCTCGCGGGCATCCGGGCGAACCGGGTCCGACATGCCCACCAGCCCGAAGAAGCAGAGCCCGGTGAGGTCCTCCTCGAGGAGCGGACCTGAAGCATCGCCCGGGGGACGGCTCCTGCGCGTCCCACCGGCGACCGCCAGCACCCGGTGCCCGTCCGCGGCAAGCCCCTCCGCCACCTCGACCAGGGCCCCGGGATCCAGCGGCCGCTCACCGCCCACCGTGGCCATCCGGTCGCACATGCCCAGCACGCGCTCCACGGCACCCTTGACCGCGACCACGAGACCCCCCTCGGACTCGTGCAGCGAGGCCGCGAACCGGCGCTCGGGCTCGAACGGAAGCATCCCGACGATGGGGCGCGTCGCCAGCGCCTCCGGCTGGGTGAGGCCCAGCTTGCGGCCGAGCACCAGCAGGGCCACGTCCGCGGCGTCCCCGTGGTGCACCCAGCTGCCGTCCCGGTGGGCGAGCGAGCCCTCGTTGCACAGCACCGCCGCCAGCGCGAGCTGCTCGACCAGGCGACGCGCCCGAGGGTCGTCGCCGGGGACCTCGACCTCGCCGGCCGGCACGGCACCGGCCCCGGTCACCTCGCACGGCTCGAGCCCGGGGACCGCGAGCCGCGTGACCGTGAGCTCGTTGACCGTCAGGGTCCCGGTTTTGTCCGACGCGATGACGGTGCAGGAGCCGAGCGCCTCGACGGCCACCAGCCGACGCACGATGACGTGGCGGCGCGCCATCCGGGCCGTGCCGATCGCCAGGGCAACCGTCATTGCCACCGGGAGTCCTTCGGGAATCGCCGACACCGCCAGTGCCACCGCGAGCAGCAGCGCCTGGTGCAGCGCGGCGCCGCGCGCCATCTCCACGGCTCCGACGGCCACCGCCGCGACGGCCACCACGGCCGCTACCCAGAGCGTCAGCTGCCGCATCCGGGTCACCAGCGGGGGCTCGGTCTCGTCCCGACCCACCAGGGCGCCGGCGAGGGTGCCGAGCACGGTCGCGCTCCCGGTGGCGACGACCAGGCCCTCGGCGCGGCCGTGGGTGACCAGCGTGCCGGCGAAGGCACAGTTGCTGCGTTCGGCGAGGTCGGCGTCCGGGGGCAGCAGCTGCGCGGCGTCCTTGCCGGCCGCCAGCGACTCACCGGTCAGGATCGACTCGTCGACCAGCACGCCGGCCGACTCGAGCAGCCGCACGTCCGCGGGGACCTTGTCGCCGGACGAGAGGAGCAGCACGTCACCGAGCACGACGTCCGCAGCAGGCAGCTCGACGACGTCGTCGTCGCGGACCACCCGGGCGGTGCTGGTCACCAGGTTCCGCAGCGCCAGAGCGCTGTTCTCGGCGCGATGCTCCTGCACGGTGCCGATCACCGAGTTCAGCAGCAACACCGCGGCGATGAAGATCGCGTCCGCCCAGTGCCCGATGTAGACCGAGAGGGCGGTCGCGAACAGCAGCACGTAGATGAACGGACTCAGGAACTGCCGGAGGAACAGCACCAGCGGGTGGGGCGGCCGGGCCTCCGGGAGGACGTTCCCGCCGTACCGCGCGAGCCGCTCGGCGGCCTCCGGGGACGTGAGCCCACGACGGGTGCTCGCCAGTCGGGCCAGCAGCTCCTCCGCGGCTGCCGCGTGAACAGGTGTCAGCGCCGCACCGGCGGCCCGGCCCGGGGCGGATGCAGCCACGGTGGCCTCCCGTCGTCGCGCGTGGGTTCACCGCCAGCCTCTCCGGGCCACGAGTGCCGAACCAGGGCCGAACGGCCCGGGCGGCTCAGGTGGCGCGCTCGCGGACCACCGGGCGTTGTCCATCCGTCGGAACGCCCGTACGGCGGGCCACTGCGACACCGCGGGCCGCCAGCAGCACACCGGCCGCGGCCGGGGGTAGCGACCACCGGCGTCCGCGGGGGAATGAACTCCCGGCGGCGCTCGTTGTCACCGACACATACCCCATGGGGTATGTTGAAAGCCGGTTCAGACACACGAAAGAGTGAGGACGTCCATGTCGAAGATCATCCCTATCGAGACCCCGAGCCTGGGGGACCGCAGCTACCTCGTGCACGACGGCACCAGTGCCCTGGTGGTCGACCCGCAGCGGGACATCGACCGGGTGCTGGACCTGCTGACGGCCGAACGGGTGGTGCTCACCGACGTGTTCGAGACCCACATCCACAACGACTACGTCACCGGCGGCCTCGCCCTGGCGCGGGCCACCGGCGCCGCCTACCACGTGAACGCGGCCGACGAGGTGGCCTACCAGCGCACCCCGATCACGGACGGGGACGAGGTCGCGGTCGGGGACCGCCTGGTCGTGCGGGCGATCGCGACGCCCGGGCACACCTACACGCACCTGTCCTTCGCGCTGATCGAGGACGGCGAACCGGTCGGGGTGTTCACCGGCGGCTCCCTGCTGTACGGCGCGACGGGTCGCCCCGACCTGCTCGGGCCGGACCACACCGACGACCTGGTCCGGTTGCAGTTCCGGTCCGCGCACAAGCTCGCTGACACGCTGCCCGACGCCACGGACGTGTTCCCGACACACGGGTTCGGGAGCTTCTGCTCGGCGACCCAGTCCGAGTCGAGCGAGTCGACCATCGGGCAGGAGAGGCGCGCGAACCCGGCGCTGACCGACAGCGAGGAGGCGTACGTCCGCGCCCTCCTCGACGGGCTGGGCGCCTACCCGGCGTACTACGTGCACATGGCGGCGGCGAACTCGGCCGGCCCGGACGCCCCGGACCTGAGCCTGCCCGAGCTCGCGGACGCAGCCGAGCTGCGCCGGCGGATCGAGGCGGGGGAGTGGGTGGTCGACCTGCGCACCCGGACCGCCTTCGCCGCCGGGCACGCCCCGGGCACCCTGAACTTCGGCCTCGACGGCCAGTTCTCGACCTACCTCGGCTGGCTCGTCGAGTGGGGCACCCCGATCACGCTGCTCGGGACCACCGCCGACGACGTGGCGACCGCCCAGCGCGAGCTGGTCCGGATCGGGGTCGAACGCCCGGCGGCCGCGGCCACCGGCGAGCCGCGGCAGTGGAGCGACCGACCGCTCGGTTCGTTCCCGGTGGCGACCTTCGCCGAGCTGGCCCAGGTGCGGCACCACCGGCCGGTGGTCGTGCTGGACGTGCGGCGCGCCGAGGAGTGGGACGAGGCCCGGATCGACGGTGCCGTGAACATCCCGATCCACGAGCTGCCGCACCGCCTGGCGGACGTGCCGGACGGCGAGGTCTGGGTGCACTGCGCCGCGGGGTACCGCGCCTCGGTCGCGGCCTCCTTCCTCGCGGCGGCCGGCCGCACCCTGGTCTCCGTGGACGACTCGTTCGACGAGTTCGCGGAGCGCGCGGGTCTCCCCATCCTCAGGGGGCGGCTGCAGTCGGTGGGCTGACCCACCGTTCACCCGAGCCGGCCACCGAGGATCCGGGCGTGGAAATCGGGGAGGGGATCCCGGAGACTGAGGGGGACGCTGAGGAGGTCCGGTGGGTCTGACTGCGAGCCGGGGAGGCGCCCGGGGGCCGGTGCAGCTGGTGCTGGTCAGGCACGGGGAGTCCCTGGGCAACCTGGCCGACGACGCGGCCCGCGAGTCCGGGGCAGACGCCCTCGACCTCGACGACCGCGATGCCGACGTGCGGTTGTCCGGGAACGGCGAGAAGCAGGCGGCGGCGCTGGGTCGGTGGGTCGAAGAGCTGGGCAAGGACTCCCGGCCGACGCTGGTGGTGAGCTCGCCGTTCCGCCGGGCGGCGGACACGGCCCGGACGGTGTTTCGGGACAGCGCGCCGGAGGTGATCCTCGACGAGCGGCTCCGCGAGCGCGACATGGGTGTCCTCGACGGGTTGACGGACTCGGGAGTCCGGTCCCGCTACCCCGACGAGGTCGACCGCCGCGAGAGGCTGGGCAAGTTCTACTACACGCCGCCCAGCGGGGAGAGCTGGGCCGACGTCGTACTCCGGGTCCGGAGCTTCCTGGCCGAGCTGCGGGACGGGTACGACGCGGCGCGGGTCTGGCTGTTCACCCACCAGGCGGTGATCATGTCCTTCCGCTACGCGCTCGAGGACCTCGGCGAGCGGAGGCTGCTCGAGATCGACGGCGAGACGCACATCCCCAACGCGTCGCTGACGGTGTACCGCCGTGCGGAGTCGGTTCTGTCACTGGAGTCGTTCGCCGACACCACCGCGGTGGACGAGGCTCTGGTGGCGCCCCCGGCGGAGCCCGCCCGGGTCGGTGGCGGGAGCCGCGGGGATGGTTGAGTCCGTGCCTGTGACCGCGGACCTGCTCCGCGGCTGGTCGCTGCCCGACGCGGGGGCGGACCCGCCGTCGCGGGGTCGCGTGCTGGTCGTCGGCGGCAGCGCCACCACGCCGGGAGCAGTGCTGCTCGCCGCCGAGGCAGCCCTGCGTGCCGGAGCGGGGAAGCTGACCGTCGCCACTTCCGCCAGCGTCGCGCCGCAGGTCGCGGTCCTGCTGCCGGAGGCGCAGGTGCACCCGCTCGCCGAGACGCGCGGGGGCGACATCGACCCGGGGCAGGCGGCCCGCCTGCTGGAGCTGGCCGGGTCCGGCCACACGCTGGTGGCCGGACCGGGCTTCATCGACCCGAGGGCGTCGGTGGCCCTTCTCGCGGGGCTGCTCCCGCACCTGGACGGGACCGTGGTGCTCGACGCGCTCGCTACGGCGTTCGTCACCGAGCGCCCCGAACGGCTTCGTGAGCTGCCCGGCTCGTTCATCCTGACCATGAACCCCGGCGAGCTCGGCGCCGCGCTGCGCCGGGGCGGGGGCACGTCGCGGGACCCGGCCGCCGACACCGGCGAGCTCGCCGGACGCACCGGCGCGGTGGTCCTGTGCGGTGGGGCCCAGACGGTGGTGGCCGACGGACACGGCGGCCGGTGGCGGCTCGACGTCGGCGGGCCCGGCCTCGGCGTCCCGGGCTCCGGCGACGTCCGGGCCGGCATCGTCACCGGGCTCGCCGCGAGCCGCGCCGGGCACGCGCAGGCGGCGGTCTGGGGTGGCTTCCTGCACGGTCGAGCCGGGGAGCGCCTCGCCGCCCGGGTCGGGGCCGTCGGCTTCCTGGCGCGGGAGCTGCCCGGTGAGGTCCCGCCGCTGCTCGCCGAGCTCAGCGGGAAGCCGGGCACGGACGCACCCGGCGCCGCCACCGTGGTCGACGCGCTCGTCGCAGGCGCCCGCTCCCACCTCGACCGGGTCGGGGTGGCCGACCTGGCCGCCGAGCGGGCGGCGGGTGCGCTGGTGGTGGACATCCGCCCGTTGGAGCAGCGTCGTCGCGACGGCGAGCTGCCCGGGGCGCTGGTCGTCGACCGCAACGTGCTCGAGTGGCGGCTGGACCCGACCTGCCCGCATCACCTGCCCGAGGCGACCGACCCCGAACGCCGGGTCATCGTGGTGTGCAACGAGGGGTACAGCTCGAGTCTCGCGGCGGCGACCCTGCGGCAGCTGGGGCTGCGGCGGGCGACCGACCTGGTCGGCGGGTTCCAGGCCTGGCGCGAGGCGGCCCGCTAACGGGTCGCCTGCGGTGAGGCGTGGCCCGGCACCAGCGGCTTGCCCCCGGGCGTGCCCACCTCCACCCGCGGGGCCACCGTCACGGTGCCGTCGGGTGCGAACGAGTAGAGCTGGTAGCCGGTAACCAGGTGGCTGTCCCGGTCCTTGAAGACCACCGGGAAGGACGCGAGCTGCTGCGGCTTGGACCACGGTGTGGAGAAGTGGTTCAGGGTGGGCGAGGCGATGGCGCCCCCGGAGGTGTTCAGCTCCATCACCAGCGTCCACGAGCCGTCGGAGTTCCAGACCACCCGTGGCTCGACATTGCGGTGCCAGTGTCCGTAGAAGATCGCGGAGGTGGGAAGGTCCCGGACCCCGTCCTTCCACCACTCCGTGGCGCTGCCGCGCGCGTTCAGGAACTCCGGCATGCTCCGCACGTCCTTGCCGATGAAGGACTGGACCGCGTACCCCTCGTGCAGCAGCACCAGGTCGGGATGGTCCCCGGTCGCGGTGCGGAAGGTGTCGGCACCCACGGACTCCTCGGTGGCGTCGCCCCGGAGCGAGGTCGCCCCGAACATCTCGGTGCGGTTCGGGTCACCGGCACCGAGCACGGTGGTCCCGTCGAGGTCCTCGGTCGAGCCGGTCAGCACGTGCATGCCGGCCGACTTCATCTGCCGGACGCTCACCTCGCTCTCGTGGTTTCCGGTCACCGCGGCCACCGGGGCGTCCCCGGCGATGGCGGCCTCGTTGCCGATGCAGTCGCCCTCAGCGGCGGTGCCGTTGGTGGTCAGGTCCCCGCTGATCGCCAGCAGGCTGACCGTCCCGGCACCGAACCGGGTGTTGAGCATGTCCACCACGCGGCGCTGCAGCGAGATCATCGCGGCGTTGCAGTGCATGTCCGACTGCATCATCACCGCGACCTCGTTCGGGCGGGGGGCGGCCATGGACGGCTGGGCGGCGGCCAGCTGACGGCGGGCCGCCGACTCGTATCGGTGCGTCCGGGACTCCTGGCGGTCGATCAGCTTCTCCACCTTGGGAATGGCGTCCTCGATCGCCAGGTGCAGCACGGGGCTGTCCGTGACGGCCCCCTGGACCAGGGTCCCGTTCAGCGAGGGCAACGGGTAGAGGTTGGACGCCGCGAAGGGAGCCGGGCCGCGGGCCCACTCGCGGAACTCGAACCAGGCCAGCCCGCTGCTGACGACCAGCGCGAGCGCCATGCCGGCAGCCGCCGCGGCGACCGGCCGTTGAGCCACGCGGCGCTGCAGCGCGGGGTCGACGAGCCGGGAGGCCACGAAGAGCACCGCCCCACCGACGCCGGTGTAGATCAGCTCGGCGATCACCGTCTGGCGCTGCAGCTCGTCCACCAGCTGGTCGACGTACCCCCGGATCGCCTGCCCCGGGTCGTGGAACAGTCCGCCGTACACCTTCAGCATCTCCGGGGAGAAGTAGGAGGCGATCCCGCCGTCGCCGCTCGGTGTCGTCGGTGCGCCGTCCGCGGTGATCGAGATCCCCAGCGGTCCCCGACTGACCGGGAACCTGATGGTGCCCAGGATGCCCAGCCGCAGCTCGCTCTCCGAGCTGCCGGTGAGCGTGAGGCGCGCGGGGACCAGCCCGACCGTGTCCCGGACCTGGGCACGCTCGACGCCGCGCTCCAGGGCGAGCGGAAGGGCGATCACGGCGGCGGCCAGCAGGCACAGGGCTACGCGGACACCGAGCGCGGTCATCCGGCGAGTGCGCGGGTGCCCCGAGTGCTGGTCCGACATGAGGCCACCACCGTACTGCCAGACACCAGACGTCCGGTCGGCTTCGGCCGACCCGGGTCCGTAACCGCAGCCCCGCGCCCTCGTTGCAGGCTCCGTACACGGTGTCGACCGGCGAGGGGTGCCACACGTGAGTTCCGACCGCCACGGGCCGGGTCCCGGCGGGGCCCGGGCGCTGTCCCGACGCGCGGTGCTGGCCGGAGGGGTCGGCGCGCTGATGGCGCCGCTGGCTCCCGGGCCGGTCGCGGCGTACGCCGGTCGGCGTCCCGGGCTGACCTCCGCCCGCAGGATGCGCTCGGAGCTGGAGTGGATGGCCGGGCTCGGACCGCGGCTGACCGGTGCGCCGGCACACCGCCGCTGGGTGGACTTCCTCGATGCGAAACTCTCGGACCTCGGCCTGCGCGTGCACCGCGACCGGCAGCACTTCACCCGTTGGGAGGCGATCCGCTACGGGCTGGACCTGTTGGACGAGTCCGGGGGCACCACCCGGGTGCCCGTGGCGTCCTACTACAGCTACTGCGGCCGCACCCCTCGTGGTGGCGTCGAGGGGGAGCTGGTGTACCTGGGGGCGGTCCCGCCGCCGAGTCTCCCCGGGAACCCGCTGGACGTGGCCAGCACGACCCGGGCCGTCTCCGGTGTCGTCGGGGAGGTCGACGAAGAGCTCGCCCGCCGGTTGGCCGAGGTGCCCGGCGGGGTCGCGGGTCGCATCGTGCTGATGGACGTGGTGGTCCCGCCGTTGCCGTTCGGCGCGCTCGAGGCGGATGCGTCGTTCGTCTACGACCCGGACGGCACCCTGGGCCCGGCCGCCGACTACAAGCGGGCGGCCTTCCTGCTGGCGACGGTGCCGCACCTCGCCGCGTTCGAGGCCGCCGGCGCGGCGGGGGTGGTCTTCGCCGTGGACGCCTCCGCCGCGAACGCGCGCGGTCAGTACGCGCCGTTCATCTACCCGCTGCAGGACATGCCGTCCCTGCTGGTCGACAGGGACACGGGAGCCCGGCTCCGCCACGAGGCCGCGCGGGCCAGGCGCGCCAGGCTCACCCTGGAGGCGCGGGTCGTCCCGCGGACCGCGACGGACACGGTGCACGCCGTGCTCCCCGGCCGGTCGCGGGAGGTCGTCGTGGTCAACACGCACAGCGACGGCCCCAACGCGGTGGAGGAGAACGGCGGCATCGGGGTGCTCGCGCTGGCGCGGCACTTCGCGGCGATGCCACGGTCTGCGCGGACCCGGACTCTGGTGTTCGTGTGCGCGACGGGTCACTTCGCCGGGGAGTGCACCTCCACCAACGGGTGGGTCGCCGACCACCAGGGCCTGGTGGAGCGGGCGGTCGCAGGGCTCACTGTGGAGCACCTCGGCTGCCGCGAGTGGCTGGACAACCCGGGCACGGGCTACCGGCCCAGTGGGCTTCCCGAACCGCGGTTGACCTTCCACTCCCAGACGCCGGTCCTCGAGCCCGCCGTCGACGCGGTCGTGGCCCACGACGTGCGGCGCACCGCGCTGCTCCGGCCGCTGGGAGCGACGTTCCTGGGGGAGGGCGCGGCCCTGCACGAGTCGGGTGTCCCGACGATCGGGCTGGTGCCGGCACCGAACTACCTGCTGTCGTTCGCCCACCACCAGCACCTCGACAAGGTCAGCGCCCGCCAGATGCACGCCGAGACCCGCTGGCTTGCCGACCTGGTCCGCCGCGTGAACACACTCAGCGCAACGGAGCTCCGTGCCGGTGACAGTGCAGTGCTCCCGCCACAGCTCGGTGGGCAGCTGCCGGTGAAGTAGCCGTGACCGCAGGGGCGGGTGGTGGTGCCGCCCCGGGCCCGACCAGGTTGCCGGCCGGTCCACAAACCCCGAGCTCGACGTTTGCCGGGGAGCGACTCGGGCACGGGAGGAGGAGAGCCCGACGACGAAGGAGGAGGAGCGACATGACAGTCGGCTTCGGGGTGCTGATGGCCCTGATCGTGATCGGGGTCGCGGTGTTCTTCGTGACGCGTTCGGTGGGGTCGGCGACCCGCGGCGGCCGTGCCGTGACCGACCCGCAAGAGGACCACCTGCGCTACGTCGTGCCGTCCGGCCAGGACCCTCCGGTACTGCTGGCCGCTCTCGGCGGGGAGGGGTACGACGCGGCGACCGAGCTCGTGGACGGACACCACCAGGTCGTGGTCCGCTGCCCCGCGGGCCGGGACGCGGAGCGTGCCCACGTGCGTGCCGTGATCGGGTCGGCGCACAGCACCGGGCTCGAAGGGGAGAACTTCGACCCGGGCGACGTGGTCTTCGCCGACGAGCACCCGGGAACGCGCTCCGGGACGCTCCGGGAGAACGGCCGGTCCTGAGCCCGGACCGACGTCGCCGGGTGACGTCGGCGGGTTCCTGGCGGGGTATGAGCAAGCACCCGAGCCTCGGAGTGCCCGAGGCTCCGCAGTGTGCCAGAGCTGGAGGTGTGTGATGCAACAAGGACAGAAGACCGGCGTGGGCGTGGTCCTGCTCTACATCGTGGGCTGCCTGGTGGTGCTCGGGGTGATGTGGGCGATCGCCGCGCACATCCTCTGACGTGCTGCCCCTGGGGTCCGGTCTCCGCCGGTCCGGCGAGAACGCCTCCGGGGTCAGGGGCCGTGGTGACCGCGCGGCAGCTCGTCGATGACGCCGAGCGCGGCGAGAACGCTCGGCAGGATGGCCTTGGCGGTGCGCTTGTATCCCTCGCCCGAGGGGTGGAACCGGTCCAGGGCGAACATCTGGTCCGGCTGGGCGAGGAAGAACGGGCCGACGACCTGGGACAGGGAGACGGCCCGGCCGCCCGCGCGGAGCACGACGTCGCGCTGGGCGTCCGCCAGCTGACGGGACGCCCGCCGCGCGAGGCCCCGCAGCGGCTGGGGCACCAGCACCAGGGCACCCAGGTCGGGACAGGTGCCGACGACCACCTCGGTCCCGCCGGCGCGGAGGTCGTGGACGGCCTGCCCGAGGTCGCGGGCCGCGTCGCCGACCCTGACCCGGTGGGTCACGTCGTTGCCGCCCACAACGATCACGGCCACGTCGGCCACGTAGCCCGGCGGGAGGCCCGCGAGCTGGTCGGCGAGCCTGGCGGTCTCCGAGCCGACCTGGGCGGCGGTGTGCAGCCGCACCGAGCGGTGGGTGGCGGCGGCCAGACGCTTCGCCAGCTGCGCCCCGAGGGTGTGCTTCGGGCGTTCGGCACCGAGCCCGGCCGCGATCGAGTCGCCGAGCAGCAGCAGGTCCACCGGCCGTCCGTACTTCTTCTTGTACTTCTTGTCCGCCTGGTGCGCGTCCTCGCCGAGCGGCTTGCCGATCGCGCGCCGGGCGGTCCGGGCCTGGGCGCGCAGCAGCGCCCGTGACCCGAGCAGGACACCGGCCGAACCGGCGCCCAGCGCCCCGGCGCGCACGGCCCGTGGGGGGAGCGGGGTCATGGCCGCACCGTCGACACCCGACGCTGCCGCGGCACCCCGGCGGCGGGGACCGGAGCCGGGGGGTCCTCGGCGGCCCGCCCCGGTGCGAGGTAGGTCCAGCCGGCCCGGCGCCAGGCCGCCTCGTCCAGGGCGTGCCGCGCGTCCACGACCGCCCGGGCGTCCACCCGACGCGCGAGCAGCTCCGGGTCGAGGGCACGGAACTGCTCCCACTCGGTGAGCAGGGCCACCACACGCGCGCCCGTGGCGGCGCGCAGGGCACTCGACTCGTAGCGCACCTGCGGCAGCACCCGCCGGGCGTTGTCCATCGCCTGCGGGTCGAACACCCGCACGGACGCACCCTCCTCGTGCAGCATCCGGGCCACGTCCAGGGCGGGGGAGTCGCGTACGTCGTCCGAGTCCGGCTTGAACGCCGCGCCCAGGACACAGACCGGGACGCCGTACAGGGCGCCGCCGGCCTGCCTGCGGACCAGGTCGACGACCCGGGTGCGGCGGCGCCCGTTGATCGCGTCCACGTCGTGCAGGAACGAGACCGCCGGGCCCACGCCGAGCTCCTCGGCCCGGTGCACGAAGGCCCGCAGGTCCTTGGGCAGGCAGCCGCCGCCGAACCCGAGACCCGGGCGCAGGAACCGGCCGCCGATGCGGCTGTCCAGGGCGAGCGCCTCGGCGAGCCGCGTCACGTCGGCGCCGGCCGCCTCGCAGACCTCGGCCATCGCGTTGATGTAGGAGATCTTCGTGGCCAGGAACGAGTTCGCGGCCACCTTCACCAGCTCGGCGGTGGCAAGGTCGGTGACCACCACGGGGACCCGGTCGTCGAGCAGTGGCCGGTAGCAGGCCTCGAGCTGCTCGCGGGCCCGTGCCGAGGAGACCCCGAAGACCAGCCGCTCGGGCCGGAGCGTGTCCTCGACGGCGAAGCCCTCGCGGAGGAACTCCGGGTTCCAGGCGACCTCCGCGTCGACACCCGCGGGCGCGAGCGCCCGGACCAGCGCGGCCAGCCGTGCCGCGGTGCCCACCGGGACCGTGGACTTGCCCACCACCAGCGCGCCCGGCCGCAGGTGCGGCGCGAGCCCGCGGACGGCCGCCTCCACGTGGCCGAGGTCCGCCGCCCCGGTGGCGGGGTGCTGCGGCGTGCCGACGCACACGAAGTGCACGTCCCCGAACGCGGCCGCCTCGGCCACGTCGGTGGAGAACCGGAGCCGGCCGGAGTCCAGGGCCTTGCGGAGCATCTCGGGCAGCCCCGGCTCGTAGAAGGGCACGCAGCCGTCGGCCAGCGCGGCGACCTTCGCCGGGTCACTGTCGACGCCCACGACCCGGAAGCCGAGCACCGCCATGCAGATGGCGTGCGTGGCCCCCAGGTAGCCGGTGCCGATGACCGAGATCCGCGGCCTGTGTTCGCGGGCGGCCATGTTCAGGCCGCCGGGGTGACGGTCGGCAGCGAGGTGACGCCGGCATAGTGCCGGTCGACCAGCTCGTCGACCACCTGGTCCCAGCCTCGGCCCCCGACGGAGTCCAGCGCGTTGCGCGCCAGCCGCTGGCGGAGCATCGGGTCCCCGACGAGCCGGGCGACGGTGCGACGCAGCTCCCGCGGGACGTCCGGGTCGTAGAGCAGGCCGGTCTCGCCGTCGGCAACGAGGTCCAGCGGGCCCCCTCTCGCCGGCGCGACGACCGGGACGCCGCTGGCCTGGGCCTCCTGCACGGTCTGGCAGAACGTCTCGGCCGCGCCGGTGTGCACGAACACGTCGAGCGTGGCGAAGGCCCGGGCGAGCGTCTCGCCGCGCAGCAGCCCCGTGAACGCGGCCTCCGGGAGGCGGCGCTGCAGCCGCGCCCGCTCCGGGCCCTCGCCGACCACGACCAGCCGGGTGCCGGGGACCTTGGCCACCACCTCCAGGCGGCGCACCCGCTTCTCCTGGGCGAGCCGCCCGACGTAGCCGACGACGACCCGCGGGCCTCCGGGGCCGCGGGCACGTGACCAGCGCGCGTACAGGTCCGCGCGGCGCTGCTCGGGTCCGAACAGGTCGAGCGAGACCCCGCGCCGCCACAGGTGCAGGTCGTGGACCCCGAGCGAGTCGAGGTGCCGGCGCGACGCCTCGGAGGGCACCAGCGTGCGGTGGGCACGTCGGTGGATCCCGGCCACCCAGCGGTCCAGTACGGCGTCCGCGCGGACGCCGTACTGGCGGGCGAAGCCCGTGATGTCCGTCTGGTAGACGGCCACCGTCGGCAGCCCGAGCCGCCGGGCGGCACGCAGGCCGACCGCCCCGAGCACCACCGGGGAGGCCAGGTGCACGACGTCGGGGCGGAAGTCCTCGAGGGCGCGCGCCACCGAGCTGTCCGGGAGGCCGAGCATGAACGACCGGTAGCCCGGGAGGCCCATCGAGCGCACCCGCACCACCGGGGCGCCGCGGTAGTCGCCGAGGCCGGGACCCGGTGCCACGACCAGCACCTGATGTCCGGTGTCGAGCAACCGGTTGACGGTGTGCCGCACGGTGTTGGTGACGCCGTTGACCTGCGGCAGGAAGGACTCGCTGACGATCGCGACTCTCATGGCTCCACGCTGACCGGGAGGGATGAACGGGCGGTGACCTCGCCGCGTCGGCGGCGTGCATGCCAGTGCAACGATGGTCGGTATGTCTGATGAGCCGGTTGAGTTCGCGGAGGTGCTCGACGGTTGGGCCCCGGCCCCCGAGGTGGTGCACGGGGCGCTCGACCCGTGGCCGGCAACAGCGTTGGCGACGCTGCTCGGCGGCCGCGCGCCGGGGCCCGGCGAACCGCTGCCGCCGCTGTGGCACGAGGTGTACCTTCGCGCCGCGCACCCGGTGTCCGGGCTCGCGGACGACGGGCACCCCCGGGACGGGCTGGTTCCTCCGCTCCGCGACCGGCGCCGGATGTTCGGGGGCGGCCGGATCACCGTGCACCGTCCGCTGCTCGTCGGGGAGCCGGCCACCCGGACCAGCACGGTGGCCGGGGTGCGAGCGCGCCGGGGGCGCAGCGGCTGGCTGTTGCTGGTGGCCGAGCAGCACGAGGTCTCCGTCGACGGGGCGGTCCGGGTCCGCGAGGAGCGCGACATCGTGTACCGCCGCGCGGCCGACGTCGGGAGGACGGCTGCCGCCGGCGCCCCGGCGTCGACGGATCCGCCGAGCTACACGATCGAGCCCGACGAGCGGCTGCTGTTCTGCGTGAGCGCGCTGACCTACAACGCGCACCGGATCCACTACGACCGCGAGTTCACGGTCGGCGTCGAGGGTCATCCGGACCTGCTGGTGCACGGCCCGCTGCTCGCGCTGGGTGCGGTCGAGACGGTGCGCAGGCAGGACCCGCGCGAGATCGCGGGGATGCAGTATCGCCTGGTGTCGCCGGCCTACCTCGGCCGCGGGACGATCGGCTTCGCGTGCACCCGTGACGACAGTGGGTCCCTGCGGGTGGTCGGGTCCCAGGACGCCGTACCCAAGGTGGAGGCGACGTTCACGATGCGCTGACCCGCCCCGGCGGTGGCCGGCGGCGCCGGTGGTGTGCAGGCCCCGGCCGGGCCCGGACCCGGACGCCGTCGGGCCTTTCGACACTACGCGCGGGTGCGGTCCCGTCGGATGATGTGGGAAAGGGTGACCCAGCTCGGCGGGAGAAGCGCATGACGACCCAAGGCCCACTGCCGGCAGCCAAGGCGTGGCCCGCGGTGGCCCGCTGCTTCGCCGTCAGCGTGACGATGCTGGGACGCCGACAGCTCCGGACACCGCGGCGGAACGTCGGCCGGCGCCTCCGCTTCGCCGACGGCAGCACCGCGCGGGTGTACCGGGAGACGGTCGCGTTGCGGCCGGCGGCCGACCCGTGCCTCCTGGTCGTCTCGTTCCGGCTCAGATGGGTTCGCGGTTCGGGACACACCTTGTTCCGGATCGAGAGCATCCTCAACACGCCGCTGTTCGTGGGCTTTCCCGGCTTCGTGTCCAAGCTGTGGCTCGCCCACGACCACCAGGGGACCTACCGGGGCCTGTACGAGTGGGACGGTGCGGCGCAGGCCGAGCACTACGCCAGGTCGCTGTGGCGGGTGCTCGGGCTGGTCAGTGCGCCCGGCACCATCCACTACCGCGTCTTTCCCGGGTTGAGGCGGGACGAGGTGCTCGCCCACCCTGCCGTGCTCGCGGGCAAGACACTCGGGGAGGAAGAGGCATGGTGCCGCGTGGTCACCGTGGCGTGACCCCGGACGTCCTGGTCGTGGGCGCCGGGCCGACCGGCCTGGCCACCGCCCTGCAGGCACACGCCAATGGGGCGACGGTGCGGGTCGTGGAGCGCCGAGCGACGATGTTTCGCCCCTCCCGGGCGATGATCATGCACCCGCGGACCCTGGAGAGCCTGCGCCCGCTGGGCGTGACCGAGAGCCTGCTCGATCGGGGGGACCGCGCCCCGGCCGCGGAGCTGCACCTGGGACGCAGGCGCGTGTCCGCCGGCCTCGCGGACGTCGCGCTACGGGACACCGCCTTCCCGCACCTCACGTTGCTGCGGCAGATGGACGTCGAGGAGGTCCTGTCCGATGCGTTGAAGCGGCGAGGAATCGAGGTGGAGCGCGGCGTTGAGCTCGTGGACGCCTTCGTGGGTGACACCGCCGCGCACGCCGTCCTGCGCTCGGACGGCCGGATCCAGGAGACCACGTGCCGGTTCGTGCTGGGCTGCGACGGCCCGACCAGCACCGTACGCCGGATCGCGGGGATCGGCTGGAATGGCGGTCCCTACCGCGAGGAGGTCGTCCTCGCGGACGCCGAGCTCGACGGGGACCTGGCGCCCGGGGTGCTGCACGTCATGGCCGGCCGTCCGGGTCTGGTCTTCGTGTTCGCCCTGGGAGAGGGGGCCACCTGGCGCATCCTCGGCACCCGGCCCGCGGGGCACGGTGATGCGCCGTTCGGGCAGCCAGGCCAGCAGGTCCCCGCGTACGACGTCCAGCGGATCCTCGACGGGACGGACATGGGGGTCACCGTCAGGGAGCTGAGGTGGTCCGCGCAGGTGCGGCTCCAGCATCGGCTGGCGCGGTCCTTCCGGCAAGGGCCGTTCTTCCTGGCGGGTGACGCCGCGCATGCGCACTCCCCGGCCGCTGCACAGGGCATGAACACAGGCATCCTCGACGCGGTGAACCTGGGCTGGAAGCTGGCCTTCGCCCGCGACAGCAGTGCGCACACCACCCTCCTGGACTCCTACGAACGCGAGCGACGCCCGGTCGCCCGGCAGGTGCTGGCACTGACCCACCTGGTGTTCTTCGCCGAGGCGTCGACGAACCCTCTGCCCGCGTTCCTGCGCGGGACGCTCGTGCCGCTGGCGGCGCCGGCCCTCCCCGTGCTGCTCAGGCAGCGGCTGCTGATGGCCGAAGTCGTCCGGGTGCTGTCCCAGATGTGGGTGCGCTACCGACACAGCGCCCTGTCAGTCGAGGGCGGCCCGGGCGGTCGCGGCCCGCGCCCCGGCGACCGGCTGCCCGATGGTGAGGTGACCTGTGGTGGGCGGCGCCTCCGTGTGCACGAGCTCACCGCCCAGCCGGGGGTGCACGTCCTGCTGGAGCGTGATGCCCGGGCGCTCGATGAGGCCCTCCTCGGACCCCACGTGCTGGTCCACCGCATCGGCAGCTGGCCCGGTCGCGGGAGCCTCGCCGTCCGGCCCGACGGTCATGTCGGCTTCCGCAGCGGAGAGTCGAATCCCGGGGAGCTCGGCGCATGGCTCGACCTGGTCGGGGCGCGGTAGGGGCGACGACAAGTGAGCGCGGTTCGGCCGGCCCGGTCGGGCTTGTCGAGGATTGGTCTCGGTCTGAGTTTGCCCTTGTGCACAACGGGATCGGGTCCGTGTCGGGTACGTGTCGGGTGCTGGTCGGGTGTGCGGGAAGTGTCGGTGGGCGGGTCTAGGTTGGTCGGTATGGAGGAGCAGTCGTCGTCGTGGGGTGTGGGGGCCGGTGGGTCGGCGGTGGCCGATGCGCTGGTCGCGACCCGGTGTGAGCTGCTGGTCCGGGAGGCGCGGGAGCTGGTGCTGGCGGCGGCGTGGGCGGATGTGCATGACGAGGACTCGCTGGTGGCCCGCGACGGTGGGGGGCGGGTGTTGCCGGGCACCGAGCGGGCGCGGGCCTGTGGCGGGGACGGGACGCCGCGGGTGGCGGAGTTCGCGGTCGCGGAGCTGGCGGTGTTGTTGGGGGTGGGGCACGGGTCGGCGGTGCATCTGCTGCGCGATGCGCTCGATGTGCGCGAGCGGCACCCGTTGTGGTGGGCGCAGATCACCGCGGTGGCGCACGCGGACCCGGCGGCGGTGGCGGACGGGTCGGTGGCCGGGGTGCGGGTGTGGCAGGCCCGCCGGGTCGCGGGGATGTGCCACGCGGCGGGGTTGGACCGGGAGCAGGCGCGGTGGGTGGACGCGGCGTCCACCCGGTACGCGGCGTCGTTGCCGTGGGGGCGGTTCGAGGCGCTGGTGGCGGCGAAGATCATCGAGGCCGACCCGGCCGCGGCGGCGGCGCGGGAGCGGGCGGCGGCGATGCGGCGGTTCGTGGCCACCGGGCAGACCAACGAGCACGGGTTGAAGACGTTGATCGTGCAGGCGAACGCCGGGGACGTGATCTGTCTGGTGGCGTTGCTGGACCGGGTCGCGCGGATCCTGGCGGTGCAGGGCGACACCGACCCGGTGGCGGTGCGCCGGGCCAAGGCGGTCGAGATCGTGGCGAACCCGTACGCGTGTGTGCGGCTGCTGGAGAAACACGCCACCCCCGACCAACAGACCCCACAGCCCGACGACCAGGGTGACGACCAGCAGCACGGCGACCAGCAGCACGGCGACTCACAGACCGCCGACCGGGCCGGCGACTCGGCCGGCGAGGCGGCCGCGGCGGGATTCGCCGAGCGGAGCACGGACGAGCCGGGCGGTGACGCTGCCGATGCTGCCGGGGCGCCGGGTCAGGGGGTGCTGGACCTGTTCGGTGACCGTCGCATCGACGCACGCGAACCGACCGCCGACCCGGCCCGCACGGGAGCGAGCCCGGCCGCGGCCCCCGCGCGGACCTCGGTAGCGGCGGCGTTGCGCGGACGTGCCCCGGCCCCCACAGCACCCACAGCACCGACTGCCCCGGCAGCTCCGGCAGCTACGGCTGCTCCGGCAGACCTGCTTGGCGGGGTGGTCGTGGCGGAGCCGGAGCCGGCGTGCACCTCGCCCCCGGCACGGCTGCGGCCCGGCGACCTGCATCCGGCGGCCGACGACTCCGACGACCCACCCGGGGACCGCAACGACTCCTGCCCGGCCTGTGGCGGGAGAGGTGTGCCCGGGGCTGCTGGGGAGGACTCTGCCTCCAGCCGGGGGTGGCGGGGGGTGGACCCGGAGCGGCTGCTGCCCGCGGCCACGGTGTACGTGCACCTGTCCCAGGAGTCGTTCACCCGCGACGCCGAGGGGGTGGCCCGGTTCGAGGACGGCATCGGCCCGACCACCATCGAGGCGGCGGTGGCGCTGCTCGGGCACCGGCGGGTCACGATCACCCCGGTGATCGACCTGGCCGGGCAGGCTCCGGTCGACGGGTACGAGGCGCCGGCCCGGCTACGGGAGGCGGTCCGGCTGGCCCGCCCGGCCAGCGTGTTCCCGTACTCCGGGCACACCGGCCGGCGCCTGGACCTGGACCACACCACCGCCTACCGGCCCCGCGCAGCCGGGGGGCCGCCCGGGCAGACCCGGATGGAGAACCTCGGCCCGCTGGGCCGCTACGAGCACCGGGTCAAGACCCACGCCCGCGGCTGGGTACTGCGCCAGTCCGCACCCGGGGTCTACGAGTGGCGCACCCGGCACGGGCACTGGTTCCGCGTCGACCACACCGGCACCCACCGCCTCGGCAAGCACCCCCACCAGTCCGGCCAGCGTTCCGAGCGCGCCACCGAGGACGCCAACCTTGCCGCCCGGATCGTCCGCTCGCGCGCCGTACTCGTGGCCACCGGCGACTCGCCGCTCGAGGCACAGTTCGCCCACGCCCTCGCACGCTGAGCAGCGACCGACCGCCTCGACCTGCGGTGCCGGTTCGCCGTGCCGCCCTCGCCGGTCAGTGCGCTCGAAGGAGCTCGAGGTCCTGCAGGTGCGCATCCGGCATCGGGTAGCCGGTGTGCCGAGCTGCGTCTCCCTGGCACGTCGAGAGTCTCCCCAGCTCGGGAAGGTCACCCAGCATCACCAGCACGTCCAGGTCCTTGTGCTGTCGGGTCTCGCGGCGGAGCAGTCCACGCCCCACCCGCCGATCACCCAGAACCGGATGTTGCGCTCTCCGAGCCTTCCGCACAGGGTGACGGCGTCTCCGGCAGACATCATTGGACGCGCTCCCGAGGGGGTGTCGTTCCC
>CAVSLP010000017.1:0-32078 GCA_963728775.1 uncultured Actinomycetota bacterium | reverse complement strand
CGCCTGCCGAAACAGACACAGACATTGTCTAACCTAAAGGAATCAAACAACCAGCAGACACCCAGAACCCAAAGGCCCCGGCAGCCTGCCGACTGGCGATACAAACTAATTCGTCGACTTTTAGCACACTGTTGAGTTCTCAAGGATCAAGCGCACACCCCAACCCCGGCCTCTCGACCACGCTGGGGGGCAACCTGCTCAAACTTACCGGTTCTTGCCAGTTCCTTCAAATCGAAACCAGTCGTCCCCGGCCCCCGCGCACACCACTGCTACCGCGAGTATCTGCCACGTCGCGCGGACGCGCAGTCACCACGGTCGAGGTGATGGAGTGGGGTTCCGCCCGGGGCCGGCCGCCCGGCCTGTCGGCCTTGCGTCCCGCCGCTCCCTGGCGACAGAGAGAACATTACGTAGCCTCCGTGGATCCGCGCAAATCGGCGGCCCGTGGCCCCGGTCACAGGTTGGTCCCGACCGCGCCCGGGCGGTCCGCGCGCCCGCGCGCCCCGGTCCTATCCGGCGCCTTCGGGCCGTCCGGGCTCCTCCGGCCGCGGTGCTCGCGCGAGCTGGCGCGACTGGGCGACCAACCTGCCGCCGGAGTCCCACACCTCGGCGTCCTCCTCGAGGAAGCCACCGGCGAAGTTCTTCGTGGAGTGCGTGACCCGCAGCCAGCCGGGCGCCGGCAGCGCGCGCAGGTGCACGGTCAGCTCGAGCGTCGGGGTCCATCCGAGCAGGCCGAGGTCGAAGGTCACCGGCGGCAGCGCGTCCACCGCGAGGAGCAGCATCAGCGGGTCCGGCTCCCGGAGGTCGGCGAGCCGCAGCCAGCCCCGGATCAGTCCGCGACCCGACGGCCGCCCGACCGCCCACCCGGCGCAGGCGGGATCGAGCCGCAGGTCGACCCGGTCGAGCAGGGTCGCCCGTTGGCGGAACTCCGGTGGCGCCAGGTCGTGGGGAACGCACTCCTGCACCGGCGGCAGGTCCGGCGCGCTCGCGGTGGTGCGCACGTCGCCGTCGAGCCCGCCCAGCTTCCCGAAGGTGCCGAGCGCTCGGATCCGCTCCACCTCGTGGCCGGCCTCGTCGGCCTGGACCAGCGAGACGGTCCCGGTGGACAGCGTCCGCCCGCGACGCAGGCTGCGGGTCCGCCACGTCACCGGGCCCGGCCGCGAGGCGGACAGGTAGTACGCGCTGATGGCGACCGGGTCCGGGTGGCCGTGGGCCTCGAAGCCCTGGCGCAGCGCGTTGCCGCAGGTGGCCAGCAGCAGGCCGCCGTTGATCCCGACTCCGATCTGCCAGCCCACGCCGAGCTCACCGTCGTACGTGCCGGGCTCGTCGGCCCGCTGCTCGAGCGCCAGTGCTCGGTCGAACTCGCTGTCGCCGCCGGCCGGAGCCGGCCGCCCCGGGCTGTCCACGCCGTGACCTTACTGCAGCCGCACCCGGGAGCCGGCCCAGCGGCGCGGCAGCGACAGGCGGTTCAGGACAGCGGTGCGCGCTGGGCCGGGATGGTGGCCTTCTGCGCGACCAGGTGCACGGTCACGTAGTGCCCGAACCCGCTGTGCCTGGTGGCGGCCTCGAACTCGATGTGGCCGTTCTCGACCCGAATCGTGTGCGCCTCCCAGAACGGGTACCGCACGCGGTCGTCCCAGATCTGCTCGAGCCGGCCGGCCACGTCCTGCTCGGTGTAGAACGGACGGAACTGGCAGAGCGCGATCACGAGCTGGTCCTTGTCTTCGGTGCGCTCCACCTCGACTTCTTCGAACAGTCCGCTGGCCATCAGCACGGCCCGCAGCGACGACTCCACGGTCGCGACCTCCACCCCCGAGCCCGGGTAGGCGTTGTCCTGGATCGCCGTGCGCATCTTGTGAAACTGCAGCAGGTCCATGTCGGAAATGCTCCCGCAACCGGGCCCCGGGACTTGAGTGCTGTCAGGTAAAGGAACGGGGAGATTCGCGACGAATCCGGACAGTCCTGGTCGAACCAAAGGTAAAGAATCTCCTGGCAAAGCGGACATCTGACCAATTTCATGAAAAGCGCTGGCATCATCGGCAGGACGATCGGGTGGGCCCGGGGCGAGCGTCCCCGCGCGCTCTGGTCGGCAGCATCCGGCACCACGCCGGGAGGAACGAGCAGGTCTCAGGGGGTCAGGTGACAACCACGGGGGATGGCAGCAGCCTGCGCAGGACGCGCCGGCGGTGCCGACCGATGAACGCCGCAGGCTCCGGCGGCCCGGCCGGCCCCGGACCCCGGGGGCTCCGCTGAACGGCCGCGAGGCCTCCAGGAGCGAACGCGGGGGCGGACGAGTACGAGTCGGGGTGGTCGACGACCACGACCTGCTGCTCGCGGGTGTGCGAGCGCTGATGAGCGCGCACAACTCCCCCGCCGAGTTCGTCGCCGGGACGAAGTCGGTCGACGCCCTGCTCGACGGTGGCCACGAGCTCGACGTGGTGCTGCTCGACGTACGCCTCTCCGACGGCTCGCGCGCCGACGAGAACGTGCGCCGGCTCTGCGAGGCCGGGTGGGCCGTGCTCCTGCACGCCGACCTGCGGCACCGGGAGGTCGGGCCGACGCTGCACCGCACCCCGGCCGCCGGCGTGGTCTGGAAGAACCGGGGGGCGCTGACCCTGCTCGAGGCGGTCGTGACCGTGGCCCGGGGACAGGACTGGTCGGACCGGTTCCTCAACGGCCTGACCGTCAACGGCGCCCAGCTCACCGAGCGCGAGACCGAGGTGCTGCGCGCCTACGCAAATGGCCGAACCTACGCGGAGACGGCCGCCGCCCTCGAGCCGCCGATCGGCGTTGAGTCGGTGAAGACCTACCTGACCCGGATCCGCAAGCGGTACGACGCGGCGGGGCGTCCCGCGACGACCCGGCTCGAGCTGCGGCAGCGAGCCCTCGAGGACGGCATCATCGCGCCGGAGTGACCCGGGTGGGCAGGATGGCCCCATGGACCTCGACATCGCACGCATCCGAGCCAGCTTCCCCGCCCTCGCCGACGGCGTCGCCTACTTCGACGGCCCCGGGGGCACCCAGATGCCCCAGCAGGTCGCCGCGGCGATGGCCACCGCCATGTGCTCGGGCATCTCGAACCGCGGGACGGTCACCCGCGCCGAGCACCGGGCCGAGGACGTGGTGACGCGGGCCCGGCAGGCGGTCGCCGACCTGCTCGGCTGCCCACCGGGCGGCGTGGTGTTCGCCCGGTCGATGACCCAAGCGACCTACGACGTCTCGCGCGCGCTGGCCAAGCAGTGGTCCCCGGGCGACGAGGTGGTGGTCACCCGGCTCGACCACGACGCGAACATCCGGCCCTGGGTGCACGCGGCCCGAGCCGTGGACGCCACCCTGCGCTGGGTCGACTTCGACCCGAGGACCGGCGACCTCACCGTGGACGACGTGGCCGCGCAGCTGTCCGCACGGACCAGGCTGGTCGCGGTGACCGGCGCCTCGAACATCCTGGGCACGCGACCGGACGTGCCGGCGATCGCGGACGCGGTGCATGCGTCCGGCGCGCTGTTGTACGTCGACGGCGTGCACCTGACCCCGCACGCACCGGTCACGTTCGACGACCTGGGTGCGGACTTCTACGCCTGCTCGCCGTACAAGTTCTTCGGCCCGCACCACGGGCTGGTGGCGGCCCGCCCGGAGACGCTCGAGGACCTGCACCCCGACAAGCTGCTGCCGTCGAGCGACGCGGTCCCGGAGCGGTTCGAGCTCGGCACGCTGCCCTACGAGCTGCTCGCCGGGACGACGGCCGCGATCGACTTCATCGCCGGCGCCGCCTCCACCGCGGCCGATCGCCGCACCCGGGTCCTGGAGTCCATGCGGGCGGTCGAGACGCACGAGGACCGGATGTTCGCGCGCCTCCTCGACGGCCTCGGCGGCATCGCCGGGGTCACCCTGCACGGTTCGCCGAAGCGCCGGACCCCCACCGCGTTCTTCGACCTCGACGACCACCCGGGCGCGGAGGTGTACGCCCGCCTGGCGGAGCTGGGCGTGAACGCGCCGGCGAGCAGCTTCTACGCGGTCGAGGCCTCGCGGTGGCTCGGCCTCGGGGACACCGGAGCGGTCCGTGCGGGCATCGCGCCGTACACCAACGCCGACGACGTGGACCGGCTCGTCGCCGGGGTGGCCGCGATCGCGGGCGCCTGAGCACCACCGGCACCCCTCATCGACGCCTGAGGGCGCCTCCCGCGACGCTGCCGGCGGGGCGGAACACGGCGCCGGAGGGGAGGCAGCTCGCCGGCGCCGTGTTGACCAGAGCAGCCTCCTCCTCCGCCTCCGGGTGCGCGGTCCGTGCTGCCGCGTGCCGCATGCCCCGGGGTAGCGCTTTCCGTGTCCACGGTCGCGCCGGCGGCCCGTGCAGCACAGAGAAGGAGGTCCCGTCGGTGCGGCCGAAGGTCGCGAACCGGACACCGGCTGCCGAGGCCGGACCCGGACCCGGTCAGTAGAGCCGGCTCAACCCGGTGACGGCCAGCACCAGCTCGCCGGTGTCGTCGCAGGCCCCGAGGTCCGCCTCGGCGTGGATCCGCCAGTCGTGGTCGCCCTCCGGGTCGCCGAGGATCTGCTGCACCAGCCACCGGCCCGGCTGCCGGTCGATGACCAGCATCGCCGGGCCGCGCGCGTCCGGCCCGGTGTCCAGGTGGTCGTGCTCGTCGAAGTAGGCACCGGCCGCCTCCCGCCACGCCTCCGCGTCCATCCCGTGCGCGCCGTCCAGCTCGCCCAGCTCGTCGTACGCGCCCCGGGCGACCAGCTCCACCCGGCGGAACATCGCGTTGCGCACCAGCACCGTGAACGCGCGCAGGTTGGCGGTGATCGGCCGGGCCTCGGCGGCGTCCCGGGCGGCGTGCGCGGTCTCGACGGTCTCCGGCCGGTCCGGGTCGACCAGCGCCTCCCACTCGTCGAGGAGGCTGGAGTCGGTCTGCCGGACCACCTCGCCGAGCCACTCGACCAGGTCGGTGAGCTCCTCGGTGCGCGCGGACTCCGGCACCGTCTGCCGCAGCGCCTTGTAGGCGTCGGAGAGGTAGCGCAGCACCAGTCCCTCGGAGCGGGCCAGCCCGTAGAACGCGACGTACTCCGCGAACGTCATGGCGCGCTCGTACATGTCCCGCACCACCGACTTCGGGGACAGCGCGTTCTCGGCGATCCACGGGTGCCCCTTGCGGTAGAGCTCGTAGGTGGTCTCCAGCAGCTCCAGCAGCGGCTGGGGCCAGCTCACCTCGTCGAGCAGCTCCATCCGCTCGTCGTACTCGATGCCGTCGGCCTTCATCTCGGCCACCGCCTCGCCGCGGGCCTTGAACTGCTGCGCGGACAGCACCTGCCGGGGATCCTCCAGGGTCGCCTCCACCACCGAGACCATGTCGAGGGCGTAGGTCGGCGACTCCGGGTCGAGCGTCTCGAAGGTGGCCAGCGCGTACGTCGACAGCGGCTGGTTCAGGGCGAAGTCGTAGGGCAGGTTCTCGGTGAGGCGCATCCGGCGGCCGTTCGCGTCCGGGGGGTCGAGCCGCTCCACGACTCCGGCGGCCAGCAGGGTCCGGTAGATCGCCACCGCCCGCCGGACCAGACGAACCTGGCTGCGGCCGTCCTCGTGGTTGTCACGCAGCAAGGACCGCATCGCCTCGAACGGGTCGTCCTCGCGCGCGAGCACGTTCAGCAGCATCGAGTGGCTGACCCGCATCCGGGACCGCAACGGCTCCGGCTCGGCGGCGACCAGCCGGTCGAAGGTGTCCTGCGACCAGGACACAGATCCTTGCGGAGGCTTCTTGCTCTGCTTCTGGCGGACCTTGCGGAGCTTCTTCGGGTCGTCGCCGGCCTTCGCCAGCGCCTTGTGGTTCTCCACCACGTGGTCCGGGGCCTGCACCACCACCGCCCCCGAGGTGTCGTAGCCGGCCCGACCGGCGCGCCCCGCGATCTGGTGGAACTCCCGCGCCTTGAGCACCCGCTGGCGGGAGCCGTCGAACTTCGTCAGACCGGTGAGCACCACCGTCCGGATCGGTACGTTGATCCCGACCCCGAGGGTGTCGGTGCCGCAGATGACCTTGAGCAGGCCCGCCTGGGCCAGCGTCTCCACCAGCCGCCGGTACTTCGGCAGCATCCCCGCGTGGTGCACCCCGATGCCGTGCCGGACCAGCCGCGACAGCGTCTTGCCGAAGCCCGGGCTGAACCGGAACCCGCCGACCAGCTCGGCGATCCGGTCCTTCTCCTCACGGGTGCACACGTTGATGCTGGTCAGCGCCTGCGCCCGCTCGAGCGCGGCGGCCTGCGTGAAGTGCACGACGTAGACCGGCGCCTGGTGGGTGGTGAGCAGCTCCTCGAGGGTCTCGTGCAGCGGGGTGAGCGCCCAGGTGTAGCTGAGCGGCACGGGGCGCTGCGCGGAGGTGACGACCGCGGTCTCCCGACCGGTGCGCCGGGTGAGGTCGTCGACGAACCGGGTGACGTCACCGAGCGTCGCCGACATCAGCACGAACTGGGCCTGCGGCAGGGTCAGCAGCGGGACCTGCCAGGCCCAGCCCCGGTCGGGCTCGGAGTAGAAGTGGAACTCGTCCATCACCACCTGCCCGACGTCGGCGCCGCTGCCTTCCCGGAGGGCGATGTTCGCGAGCACCTCGGCGGTGCAGCAGACCACCGGGGCGTCCCGGTTGACCGCCGAGTCGCCGGTGAGCATGCCCACGTTCGCAGCGCCGAAGGTCTCGCAGAGGTTGAAGAACTTCTCGCTGACCAGGGCCTTGATCGGCGCGGTGTAGAAGGTGCGCCGGCCGGCGGCCAGCGCCGCGAAGTGCGCCCCGGTCGCGACCAGGCTCTTCCCGGAGCCGGTCGGGGTGGACAGGATCACGTTGGCGCCCGTCATCACCTCGATGAGGGCCTCCTCCTGCGCCGGGTAGAGGCTGAGCCCCTGCTCGCCCGCCCACGCCTCGAAGGTGTCGAAGAGCGCGTCGGGGTCGACCTGGCCGGTGGCGGACGTGGGGGGCAGGCGGTCGAAGAGTGGCATCAGGGCCCCATCGTCCCCGACAACGCGGCGCGGTGCACATCGGCGGCTGCCCGACCGAGGCGTCGCCGTCCCGACCGAGGCGTCGCCGTTCGACCCAGGCGTCGCCTGCGATGCCGGGACCCGGGCGCGGGCCCGCCCGGCCGTTCACAGGGGTGGCGGCCGGGCGGAAGGGCTCAGGAGTGCGCCTTCCCCGGGGGAGGCAGCCCGGTGACGTTGAGCGTCTCGGTCAGCGAGTGCCGCATCCGGTTCCACTGCCGGCTCCAGGCCTGCACCGGCGCCAGCGCCCGCTCCAGCACCTCGAGCTGGTTGTCGAGGACCGCAAGCTCCGCCTGCAGGGCCTGGATGCTCAACCGCTTGGCGTGCACCTCCCGCACCAGCACGTCCAGCTCCGCGGTCACCGGGGGCACCTGGTCTGCCAGCTGCCGCATGGACGTCAGCATCCGCGTGACGGTCGCGGGCACCGGGTCCGGGAGCACCCCGAGCGCGCCACTGCCGGCCGAGCCCATCAGCTCGGCGACCGCCCGGGTGCGGTCGAGGAACACGTCGACCGTGGACTGGAGCAGCCCGTGTCGCTCCTGCTCGGAGTGCGTTTTGGGGCTCATCGGCGGCCTCCTAGATCTCCTCGGGAACCATCTGGATCGCGCCCGACGGACACTCGGCGACGCACAGCCCGCAGCCCTTGCAGTAGTCGAGGTCGATCAGGTACTTCTCCCCGGGCTCGCCGAGCTTGATGACGGCGTTGTCCGGGCACACGCCGTAGCAGTTGTCGCAGCTGAAGCAGTTGCCGCACGACATGCACCGCCGGGCCTCGTAGAGAGCGGTGGACTCGTCGAGCCCCAGCACCACCTCGTCGAACGTCGACTCGCGGCGCGCCTTCTCCAGGCGCGGCCGCTGGCTGCGCGGGGCGTCCGCGTAGTACCAGGTGTTCAAGGTGTCGTACGACGCGAGCGCCGGCCGCTGCACGGGCTCCGGAGCCGCGCCCGACAACCAGGCGTCGATGTTGCGCGCCGCCTTCTTGCCGTGCCCGACCGCGACCGTGACCGAGCGCTCGTAGGGCACCATGTCGCCACCCGCGAAGACACCGGCGCACCCGGTCATCATGTCCGGCCCGACGGAGACGACCCCGTGGTCCACGACGAGGCCGGGCACGCCGTCGAGCAGGGACAGGTCGGTGTCCTGCCCGAGCGCCAGCACCAGCGAGTCCGCGTCGAGCTCCTCGAGGTCACCGGTCGGCTGCGGGAACCCGGTGTCGTCGAGCTCCATCCGCTCCACCACCAGCCTGCCGGCGTCCACCTGCTTGATGGTGGTCAGCCACTTGAACAGCACGCCCTCTTCCTCGGCCTCGACGAACTCGGACTCGTGTGCCGGCATCTTGTCCTTGTTGCGCCGGTACACGACGATCGCCTCCGAGGCCCCGAGCCGCTTCGCGGTGCGGGCCGCGTCCATCGCGGTGTTGCCGCCGCCGTACACCGCGACCCTCCTGCCCAGCAGCGGCTTGTCGCCCTCCTCCACCCCGCGCAGCATGCTCACCGCGTCGAGCATGTGGGAGGCGGAGCCGGCGGGGATGTAGGCCCGCTTGCCGAGCTGCGCCCCGACGGCGAGGAACACCGCGTCGAACCGCTCCCGCTCCGCCTGCAGGTCGGTGACCTTGGCGTTCAGCTCCAGCGTCACCCCGAGGTCCACGATCCGCTGCACCTCCGCGTCGAGCACGTCCCGCGCGAGCCGGTACCTCGGGATGCCGAACCGCATCATCCCGCCGGCCATCGGGCCGGCCTCCTTGACCGTCACCGTGTGCCCGCGGCGGGCGAGGTGGTAGGCGGCGGAGAGGCCCGAGGGCCCGGCCCCGACCACCAGCACCTGCTTGCCGGTGGCCGGGACGTCCACGGAGACCGACCAGCCGCGGCGGATCGCCTCGTCGCCGAGGAACCGCTCCACCGAGTTGATCCCGACGGCCTCGTCGAGCTGGCCGCGGTTGCAGGCGGTCTCGCAGGGGTGGTAGCAGACCCGGCCCATCACCGCGGGGAACGGGTTGTCCTCCATGATCTTCCGCCAGCCGCGCTCGTAGCCCGCGCCGCCCTCCTCCGCCTCGTAGAGCCAGGCCTGGATGTTCTCGCCCGCGGGGCAGCCGTCGTTGCACGGCGGCATCCGGTTCGTGTAGACGGCCCGCTCGGTGCGCCAGGAGCCGGTCTTGTTGGCCCGGCTGGAACCGATGTCGAGGGTGACCGCGAAGGGCTTGTCCATGTCAGGCTCCCGGGAGCTCCGCGCCCTCGCCGATCTCGGCGAGCAGCCCGAAGCGCTCGATGTTGTGGTCGGCACCGGTCTGGATCCGGTCGATGATGTCCTGCCTGGGGTGCTCCCCGAACAGGTGCGCGTAGCGCTTCTGGATGCGCAGGTACTCCTCGACGGGGACCTGGTGCCGGATCTTCGACACCGAGGTGATCTCGCCGTGCTCGGCCTCGAACACCGGGAAGATGCCGGTCTCCTTGGCCAGCCGGGACAGCCGGATGGTGTCGGCGGAGGCCGCCCCCCAGCCGAGCGGGCAGGGCACGAACACGTGCAGGTACCGGGCGCCGCGGAACTCCATCGCCCGCTCGACCTTCGCCTCCAGGTCGCGCAGCTCGGCCACGGTCGCGGTCGCGACGTACGGGATCTCGTGGGCCATCGCGATCAGCGGCACGTTCTTGCCCTGGCCGAACACGTTGCCCGGCTCCGCACCGAGCGGCTTGGTGTTCGCGGTCCGGGCGGCCGGCGGTGTCGCGCCCGAGCGCTGCACGCCGGTGTTCATGTAGCCCTCGTTGTCGTAGCAGACGAACAGCACGTCGTCGTTGCGCTCGAACATGCCGGACAGGCACCCGAAGCCGATGTCGACGGTGCCACCGTCCCCGGCCTGCCCGACCACCCGGATGTCGTCGCGACCCTTCGCCTTCAGCGCGGCGGCGACGCCGGAGGCCACCGCGGGCCCGTTGCCGAACAGCGAGTGCAGCCAGGGCAGCTGCCACGAGGACTCCGGGTACGGCGTCGAGAACACCTCCAGGCAGCCGGTGGAGTTCGCGGCGACGACCTTCCCGCCGGTCGCCCGCATGGCGGCGTCGAGCACGTAGCGTGCGCCCAGCGCCTCACCGCAGCCCTGGCAGGCGCGGTGGCCCGAGGTGAGCGTGTTCGACCGGCCCATCCGGGCCTGCACCGACCGCTGCTCGGGGTCGAGCAGCCGGTTCCCGGCCACGAAGGTCCCCGCCTGGTAGAGCTTGATCTCCTGGTACGGCATCGCACGCCTCCTACTCGTAGGCCCCGGAGGCGACGGTGCCGATGTCGCGGAGCATGTGCTCGGCGTGCGGCCCGGGCCGCGTGCCGTGCCGGGACCGCTCGAGCTCGCGCTGCACCAGCCCCGTGTCGAGGTCGAGGAACTGCAGCTGGCGCGGGTCGACGCGCCCGCCCAGCACGTCGTCGAGCTGCCGGCGAAGCGAGGCGCGGGTGATCGGCCGGCCGCCGAGACCGGCCACCACGTCGTACACCTCCACCGGCAGGTCCCGGGTGGCGTCGCGGGTGTTCTGCCCGACGATGCCGCCGGCGCCGACCGCGAACGCCTTCTCCACCACCACGACGCGCTTGGCGCCGCTCAGCGCCTGGCGCACCTCGGCGACCGGCCAGGGACGGAAGCAGGTGATGCCCAGCACGCCGACCGGCACGCCCTCGTCGCGCAGAGCGTCCACGACGTCCTCGAGCGTGCCCAGCACCGAGCCGAGTGCCACCACCACGGTCTCCGCGTCGTCGAGCCGGTAGGGCTTGACCAGGCCGCCCGAGGCGCGTCCGAAGGTGGCCGCGAAGTCGGCCGCGATCGCGGGGATCTCGTCCAGGGCCTCCATCTGCTTGGCGTGCATGAGGTACTTGACCTCGGCGAACGCCTCCGGCCCGACCATCGCGCCGATGCTGACCGGGTCCTCGGGGTCCAGCAGCTGTTGCGGGGCGAAGGGCGGCAGGAAGGCGTCCACCTGTGCCCTGGTCGGCAGGTCCACCTGCTCGAACGCGTGCGTCAGGATGAAACCGTCCATGCAGACCATCACCGGCAGCGACAGCCGCTCGGCGAGCCGGAACGCCTGCAGGTGCAGGTCCACCGCCTCCTGGTTGGACTCGGCGTAGAGCTGCAGCCAGCCGGAGTCGCGCATGGACATCGCGTCGGAGTGATCGTTCCAGATGTTGATCGGGGACCCGATCGCGCGGTTCGCGACGGTCATCACGATGGGCAGCCCCAGCCCGGAGGCGTTGAACAGGGCCTCGGCCATGAACAGCAGGCCCTGGCTCGAGGTGGCCGTGTAGGTGCGGGCGCCCGCCGCGGAGGCACCGATGCACGCCGAGAGCGCGCCGAACTCGGACTCGACCATCAGGTACTCGCACGGCGCCAGCTCACCGGTGCGCACCAGGTCCGAGAGCGCCTCGACGATGTGCGTCTGCGGCGAGATCGGGTACGCCGCGACCACCTCGGGCCGGCACAGCGCGACCGTCCTGGCGACGGCCTGCGAGCCTTCGACCTGCTCAAGCATCGGCGAGCCTCCCCATCGTGTCGCGCACGTCGGCGTAAGCGGCCTCAGCTGCCCTCGCGTTGCCCTCCCCGACCCGGCCGGGGAACCGTTCGCGGATCGCGTCCACGACCGAGCCCAGGCTCACCTCCCCGGTCAGCGCGGCGAACCCGCCGAGCAGCGCCGCGTTGGGCAGCGGCCGGCCCAGGTGCTCACGGGCCAGGTCGGTGGCCGGGACGGTGACCAGGCGGTCGGGCCGCAGCCGGGCGGCGACGTCTCCCAGCCCCAGGTCGGCGACCGTCCGCGCGGTGTTGAGCAGCACGTAGGCGTCGCGGCCGACGCCGTCGAAGAGGTTCACCTGGTGCAAGAGCGTGGGGTCCTGGACGATGAGGGCGTCGGGTTCGGCGATCGGCTCGCGGAGCCGGATCGGCCGGTCGTCGATGCGGCAGAACGACACCACCGGCGCCCCGGTGCGCTCGGACCCGAACGTGGGGAACGCCTGGGCGTGCCGGTGCTCGTGAAAGGCCGCGACCGACAGCATCTCGGCCGCGGTCACCGCGCCCTGGCCACCGCGACCGTGGATCCGGATCTCGAACATGGGGGGCCTCCCTCACTCGGACCGTAGGCGGGTGCGCACCAGCCCGGTAAGGGCCCTTCGGCCCGGCCCGCAGGGGTCATGCGACAGGGGCGAGGCGCAGCAGCGCGCCGACCTCGGCCCGGAACGCGGCCACCAGGTCCTCGGGGTGCGGGATGGTGCCGGCATCGACCTTGAAGCCGACGTGCACCTGCCCGTCGTAGGTGAAGATGCAGGTGCCGAGGGTCTGGTTGCCGGACTCCGGGGCCCAGCCCAGCATGGCGGTGATCCGGGTGCCCGCGACGTAGCGGGGGCCGGACGGGCCGGGCACGTTGGTGGTCACGCCGCTGGCCTTGTTCGCGAAGAAGTCGACGAGGAACCGTTCGACCTCCGGGCCGGTCCGCCCGATGCCGCTGATCAGCCCGAAGGTGAGCAGCGCCTCCGGCGAGTGCTTGATCGCATCCATCCGGCGCTTGGTCTCGGCGAGCCGGGCGAACGCGGTCGGGAGCCCCGACGGAAGCAGGAACAGCACCAGCGCGAACCGGTTCCCCAGCTCGCGGGGCAGCGGCTCGTCGAGCGGGCGCACGTTGACCGGCACCATCGTCGGGATGTCGACCGGCTTGCCGTGGTGGTCCCGCAGGTACGTCGAGAGGGCCCCGGCCAACGCGGCCACGAGCACGTCGTTGACCGTGGTGCCGGTGCGGTGGCCGACCTCGCGGATGTCGGACAACGGCATCGGCGCCGCCCAGACCGCACGCTTCTCGGCATGGACCGCACCGGCCACCGGCGAAGACGGGTTGCGGGTGAACAGCAGCTTCGCGGTGATCCCCGCGGTCTGCCGGGCCAGTGTGAGCGCGTCCACCGCGTGGCCCGCGTCGAGCAGCCGGGGCAGCTCGAGCAGGGCGGTCCCGGTCGTCTCCGCCAGGTGCAGCGTCGTGCCCACCAGGTCCCGGCCGGCCGGCTCGGTCGCCGGCTGCGCGACCGGGTCCCCGTCGGGGGTGGCGTCGGTGAGCGACAGCAGCACCTGCATCAGCGCGATCCCGTCCGCAAGCGCGTGGTGCAGGCGGGAGTAGACGGCCGACCCCGCGCCGTACCCGTCGATCAGGTGCAGCTCCCACAGCGGCTTGTCGCGGTCCAGCGGGGTGCTGATGAAGCCGTTCACGTAACGCTGCAGGGCCGCGTCGTCCCCCGGCGCCGGCAGGGTGGCGCGGCGCACGTGCCGGTCTATCACGAAGTCCGGGTCGTCCTCCCAGTGCGGCATCACCAGCGGCAGGTGCGACCACACCGGGCGTTGCCGGAACACCGGGTAGCGGTCCGCGAGCCGGTCCCGGACGACGCCGAGGAACCGGTCCCAGTCCACGGGTGCCTCGAGGGTCATCAGGCTCTCGATCACCATCAGGTTGTCGGCCCGGTCCATGTTCAGCCAGATGGTGTCCACCGGGCCGATCTGCCGTCGTGCCATGGCCCGAGCCTGCTCCGGGAGTCCGGTTCGCGGCAGGGCCGGAGGTCCCCGGTTGCCGGAGCAGACGATCGCCGAGGCGCAGGTGACCTTGGACCCTGGGATCCGGGTGGCCGCAGGACGAGCCTGGAGGTACCAGGGAGGGCGTCTCTGCCCTCGTCACTGATCCCGAAGGAGGGATGGACATGACCACTGTTGCCCGTCGTGGCGGAGGTCCTGTCGCCGACATGCTGGACTGGCTCGAGGCGAATGCCGGCTTCGGCATGCGCGGCCTGGGGCTCGCGCCGTACGTCCGGGTCGAGGACTTCACCGAGGAGGGCACCTACGTCCTGCGGGCGGAGCTGCCCGGTGTGGACCCGGACAAGGACGTCGAGCTCAAGGTCGAGGGTGACCTGCTGACGATCCGCGGCGAACGCCGTGAGGAGCAGAAGGACAAGAACCACCACGAGTTCCACTACGGCGCGTTCTCGCGCAGCATCCCGCTGCCGAGCGGCGTCAAGGCCGAGGACGTCACCGCGACCTACGACAACGGTGTCCTCGAGGTGCGGGTGCCCGCCCGCACGGAGCAGGAGCCGGTAGCGCGGACCATCCCGGTCCAGCGGTCAGGCAGCTGACCTGCCGACGGGCGGGCCGGGCGGCGGCAGACCTGCCCGGCCCGCCCGTCGCCGCCCCCCGGCTGCGGCCGACCACCCCAGCTGCGTCAGTGCTGGTCGCCGGTCTTCTGGTCGCCGGTCTTCTCGTCGCCGGTCTTCTGGTCACCGGTCCTCTGTTCGGGTACCGGCCCGTGCTCGCTGCGGGCCGCCTTGCGGGCGTGCTCGCTCTCCGCGGCCAGGTACCGGTTCAACCCGGCCCACAGCCGCGCCCGGTTGGCGCTCCTCGTCGCCTTGGAGGACATCTCCACGGCTTCCTTCTGCGCCCTGGCGTTCTCCAGGTCGGTCATGGCCACTCCTCCTGTTCGACCCCTCTCGCTCCACGGTGCGCCACGCCCGCCCGGAGGCACAGGGCCTTTGGACCCTTTGGCTCCGATCTGGAGGCACCGGCCGCCGCTCGGCCCGCACGCGGGTGACCTTCGGCCCGGGCGCGATGGCCCCGGCGTCACGAGACTGGTGCCGGGCGGTATCGCGTCCGGGGGGAGGAGAGGCAGATGGAGCGGCTGACACCGCTGGCGGCGGCGTTCCTCGAGGCCGAGGACGTGGACCCCGCCGCGTCCCTGGCCATCGGCTCGTTCGCGATCTTCGCCGGGCCGGCGCCGGACTTCGAGGAGTTCGTGCGCGCGATCGAGGGGCGGCTGCCGCTGATCCCGCGCTACCGGCAGAGACTGCGCACCGTGCCCTTCGCGCTTGCGCCCCCGGCCTGGGTGGACGACCCGGACTTCGACGCCCGCTGGCACATCCGCAACACCGCGCTGCCGGCCCCGGGCGGCCCGGCCGAGGTGGGCCGGCTGCTCAGCCGGGTGATGACCCGGCGGATGGACCGCAGCCGACCGCTCTGGGAGTACTGGTTCTGCGAGGGGTTGTCCGGAGGCCGGTGGGCCCTGCTCTCCAAGCTGCACCACAGCATGGTCGACGGGGTCTCCGGGACCGACATCTACCAGCTGGTGCTGGACCCCACGCGGGAGCCACGCCCGGCCGCTCGCGACACCTGGCGCCCGTCCCCGCAGCCCTCGGCCCTGGCCTTCACCGCCGAGGCGGTCTGGGACCTCGCCACCTCTCCGGCCCACGGGCTCCAGGCGCTCACCCACGCCCTGGGCGCGCCACGGCGGCTGGGGCGCACCGCCGCCGAGTCCGTGAAGGGGCTGCTGACCATGGCCGGGGCGCTCCGGCCGGTGCGCGGCTCGTCCCTGACCGGCCCGCTCGACGGGAGCCGGCGCTATGCGTGGACCGACGTGGCGTTGGGCGACATCCGCACCGTCCGGCAGGCGTACGGCGCCACGGTGAACGACGTCGCGCTCGCGGCTGTCGCGGGGGCGTTCCGGCGACTGCTGCTGGCCCGGGGCGAGACGCCCGACGCGCACGCGCTGCGCTCGCTGGTGCCGGTGTCCACGCGCGAGGCCGGTGCCGAGAACATCCCGGACAACCGCGTGTCGCTGATGCTGCCCTACCTGCCCGTTGACCTGGCCGATCCCCGCCGCCGGCTGCTCGCGGTGAAGGACCGGGTGCGCGCCCTGCGCGGCAGCCACGAGCCCGAGGCCGGCGGCAGCATCACCACGATGGCGGAGTACGGCCCCTTCGCTCCGGTGTCCTGGGGGATCCGGTTCGGCCTGTGGCTCCCGCAACGACAGATAGCCACGGTCACGACGAACGTGCCCGGGCCGCGCACCACGCTGTACGGGCTCGGCCGCGAGGTCCAGGAGATGCTGCCGTACGTACCCATCGCGGACCGGGTGCGGATCGGCGTCGCGATGTTCTCCTACCGGGACACGTTGACGTTCGGCATCACCGCCGACTACGACACCACACCGGACATCGACGTGCTTGCCGGTGGTATCACCGAGTCGATGGCCGAGCTCCTCCGGGACGCGCGCCGGACCGGTTGAACCGGGTGCCGCCGGGCAGGGGGCCCACGACCCGGCGGAACAGCACCACCGTCCCGCCGTGGAACGGGTAGGTGGAGACCCGCTGGTAGTGCCGGTGCAGCAGGCGCAGCTGCCTGCGCCCGGCCGGACCGGTCACCATGCTCGGGTCACCGACCAGCCAGACGCGCCGGTGGTCGAGCATCGCCTCCTTCAGGGCGGCGTGGCGCTTCGGAACCCCGTGGAACGTCCCGGACACCCGCGGTCCACGCGCCAGCCGGAAGTCGGGCGCACGCTCGAGCGCGGCGGGGTAGGTCAGCTTGAGGTAGCTGTAGCTGCGCGGCAGGAAGTCGACCCCGTCGCCCGGGCGGACGTGCCGACGCAGGTACCCCGCGGCCTGGTTCAGGTTCCAGGTCCGGCTGTCGGGCGTGCGCAGCCACGCCTGGTCCGACCACTGCACCGCGAGGGTGCCGACGAGCAGCAGCACGACCGTTGCCCAGGCCACCGGGTGGACGCGGGCCGCAAGCACGGTCCGCAGCACCCGTTCGAGGCCCGCGGCCGCCAGCATCATCGCCGCCGGCAGGCAGAACAGCACGTACCGCGAGTCGTAGAGCGGTTTGGCCACCGCCGACTCGCCGAGCAGGGCGGCCGGCGGCAGCAGCAGGAGCGGGACCGCGAGGCTCTGCAGGGTCAGCCGGGGCACCGGCCGCGACGCGGTGGACTGTTGGTGCCTGCCCCGGGAGTGCCGCCATCCCGGCAGCGTGCCGAGCAGCACCAGCACCCCGAGCGTCCCCACCACGATCGGCGACGACCCCAGGTACACGTGCACCAGGTACCCCACCGACCTCCAGCCGGGCCTCGCCATCCACGCCAGCGCCCGGTCCTCGCGGACGCTGACCACCATCAGCGGCAGCACCAGCCACAGCGCCACGGCGGCGCTCGCCAGCCAGCTCCCGAAGACCCGCCACCCCGGCCTCACCCAGGCCAGGGTCGCTGCGTGCGCGACGAGCAGCAGCACGAACGAGAGCTCGTGCAGGTAGCCGCAGAACGTGAGCGCGACGCCGTACCCCAGCCAGCGCAGCGCCACGGAGCCGGGCCGGGCACCCGGCGTCTGGGCTCGCAGGGCACCGACCAGCCCGAGGCTGGCCACCAGCGTGAGCATGCACACCAGGGCGTAGGACCGGCCGCTCTGCGCGTACTGGCTCATGCTCGGCGCCGACGCGACGAGCCCGGCGGCGGCGAACGCCACCAGGCGCGAGCCGGTCAGCCGGACGGTGAGCACGGCGGTGAGCAGCACGGCGCCGACCGCGCCGAGCACCGACGGCAGCCGCAACGTCACCTCGGTGTGCCCGAACCAGAAGACCACGTGCATCAAGGCGTAGTAGAGGCCGTGCACGGCGTCGATGTGGGTGAGCAGCCGGAACAGCGCCGGCCAGCTCAGGTGCCCCGCCCAGAAGGTCGCGCACTCCCCCGAGTACAGCGACCCACGGCGCAAGCCCCACAGACCGAGTGCCAGCATCGCCAACGCGGGCAACGATCCCGCGACGAGCGCGGCCCGGGTGTCGTCTCGTCGCCGGTCGCGGGCCCCCATGGCTCGACGCTAGGGGCCGAACCTGAACACAACCTGATCCGAAAGGATGAATTCGCTTGCGTCGATCTGGTCGGCCGCCGGATCCCGGCCGTCCCCGACCGGGTGGGTCGGGATGGGCCGTCACCCGAGCGCCACAACACCTTCGCCTGCGCGCCCCGGCCGGCCGGGCCTAACCCGTCCGCCAGACCGGTGCGACCTCGCGGTAGTACCGGCGGCCGAAGGCGCGGGACAGCAGGAAGGTCACCGGTGGCGGCACGGTCGAGCGCAGGTAGGCGCGGCCGTCCTCGTCCATGCCGTCGCCGAGCCAGGCGAAGAACATCCCGGACACGCCGGGTGGCTGGCGCCTGAGCTTCTTCTCGACGGCCTTCCACTCCGGGGACTCGAAGCGCGACACCAGCTCGGGCTCCACCGCCTCCTCCTCGTGGCCGAGGTGCCGTTCCACGACGTCGCGGGTGCGGAGCATGCTCTCGCGCGCGGTCCGGGCGTCGGCGGCGGAGGCGCTCACGGCGAGACCGTCCATGTCTCTGCTGGTCTCCGCCAGCGCCTGGGACATGGACTGGTGCTCGGCCTCCATCGAGGAGAGCAGGTCCGACTCGACGCCCGCGGTCGCGAGCATCGGCCAGACCCAACGGTCCTCGCCCTCGTGGTGATGGGTCAGCTCCGCGCGCAGGTTCGCGAACGCCCGGGCCAGTCCCTGGGCCCGTCCCCGGTCGCCTTCGGTGAAGTCCTCCAGCGCCCGCACCAGGCGCTCCAGGTCCCGGCGCACGGCCTGGTGGATCAGCCGGTTCATGGTCATCGGCGAGCTCATGGCAGCGACGGTAGTCACCGAGCCCGGGCATCGACAGGGCCCAGACGGGGCATTTCCGACGCCGACCCCCCGCCATCGGAGCGTCCGCCTCCCGTCCCGCGGGCGCCGGACGGGACGCGACGGCGCGCGGCGGTCTCTCCCCGTGGGACGATCCACAGCCATGCAGGACAATGGTGGGATGACGGACGAACCTGGCTCCCCGCAGACACCTGCCGGGAACGGCGGCCGAGCGGCGCGCGAGATCGCCACGGAGACCCTCTCCGGGGCGATGAGCGTCGGACGGAGCGTGCAGGCCCGGATCTACCGGGAAGGTGTCTTCGGTCGCCTCCCGACCGTCCCGACGGAGCCGGCGGCACTCGAGTCCGCGGCCAGGCGCCGGATGAGCCCACGAGCGTGGTCCTACGTCGCCGGCGGGGCCGGGCAGCAGCGCACGGTGCGGGCCAATCTCGACGCCTTCGACCGGCATCGGATCGTGCCCCGCATGCTCGTCGACGTGGACCACCGCGACCAGGCGGTGGAGCTCTTCGGCCGACGCCTCCCGTCGCCGCTGCTGCTCGCCCCCGTCGGGGTGCTCGAGATGGCCCACCGCGACGCCGAGTACGCGGTGGCGCGCGCGGCGCGGGCCCTCGGGCTCCCGCTGGTGATCTCCACCCAGGGCTCGGTCCCGATGGAGGAGACCGCACGTGCGCTGGGCGAGTGCCCCCGGTGGTTCCAGCTGTACTGGAGCAAGGACGACGACCTCGTCGACTCCTTCGTGCGCCGGGCGGAGGAGATCGGCAGCGACGCCCTCGTGGTCACCCTCGACACGCACGTGCTGGGCTGGCGGACCCAGGACCTGGACCTCGGGTACCTGCCGTTCGCGCGCGCCCAGGGGATGGCGCAGTACACCAGCGACCCGGTGTTCCGGCGGCTGGCCGAGCTGCGCGCCCAGGCCGCCGACGGGGAGCCGAGCCCCCGGCCGACGCTTGCGGCAGTGCAGGCACTCGTGTCGATCGCACGGCACTACCCCGGCGACCTGCTCCACAACCTCCGTTCCCCGGTGCCCCGGGCGGCGGTCGAGACCTTCCTCGACGTGTTCTCCCGGTCCTCCCTGACGTGGGCCGACCTCGCGTCCCTGCGTGCCCGCACCCGCCTGCCCATCGTGCTCAAGGGCATCCAGGATCCCCGCGACGCCGCACTGGCCATCGAGCACGGCGTCGACGGCATCGTGGTGTCCAACCACGGCGGTCGGCAGGTCGACGGCGCCATCGGCTCCCTGGACGCGCTTCCCGACATCGTCGCTCGGGTGGACGGCCGGATCCCGGTGCTCTTCGACAGCGGGGTGCGCAGCGGAGCCGACGCCTTCAAGGCGCTGGCGCTGGGGGCCCGGGCGGTGCTGGTCGGCCGCCCGTACGTCTACGGTCTCGCTCTCGCCGGCGGCGCGGGTGTCCGGGCGGTGATGGAGCACCTCATGGCCGAGCTCGACCTGACCATGGCGCTGGCGGGCGCCTCGACCCTGGAGGAGGTCACCCGGGACCTGCTGGCGTGAGGCCAGCCCCGGAGTCGGCCCCGGACTCGGCCCCGACGTCGGTCAGACGACCTCGAAGCGCTCGGTGTGGATGCGGTACGGCGCGACCGACAGCGCGCGCAGATGTGCGTGCACCGCGCGCACCATGGGCGGTGGCCCACAGAGGAAGTAGTCGAGGTGCCGTCGACCACGGCGGGGCAACCTCCGGTCCAACAGCTCCCGGTCGATGCGCCCCCGCTCCCCCGTCCAGTCCGGCGGCGGTTCGGCGAGCACGTCGACGACGGTGAGGTCGAGCCGTTCGCCCAGCTCGTCGACGTCGCGCCGCAACCCGAGGTCGGTGGCGCCACGGGCCCCCATGAGCAGCAGGTGGCTGCGCTGGTCGCCCCAGTCGGCGAGGGTGCGCAGCATGCTGAGCATCGGGGTGACCCCGATCCCACCGGCGACGAAGACGAACCCGGAGGACCGCTCCAGCCCCTCGGTGGTCAGGGCGCCGTACGCACCGTCGAGGAAGACCCGCCGCCCGGGCCGCATCCCCCGGAGCAGCTCGCTGAAGTCGCCGAGTGCCTTGATCGTGAACTCCATGCGGCGCGGACAGGCGGCGGTGGAGGCGATCGAGAACGGGTGCTCCTCGAACACGAACGGGGACCGGCCGATCTTGAGGTAGGCGAACTGCCCGGGACGGAACCGGATCCCCTTGTGACGGTGAGCCGCGACGGAGACGGTCACGGCGTCCTCGCCGACCGGCGCGACCTCCTGGACGACGTACGGACGGCGCTTCGCGCGCATCGGGACCCAGACCCAGCGACGCAGCACCACGGTGGCCACGACCAGCCCCATCAGCAGAAGCCAGCCGACGAACAGGGTGTCGACCTCGAGGTGCTTGAGCCACCAGATGTGCAGCCAGGCTCCGAGCAGCACCACCGCGAACAGCACCAGGTGCAGCATCCGCCAGCCCTCGTAGCGGGGCTGGCGTCGCCGCCGACGGACCCCGGCGACCACGATCGCGGCGAGTGCGAGGGTCGACACGATGGCCGCCCAGGCAGCCGACGTGGTGTGCAAGAGGTCGAAGATCGCGAGCCCCCGCGGGTCGCTGAGCACCACCGCCACGATGTGACCCGCGACCAGGGCGACCACCGCGATCGCGATGATCCGGTGCATCCGCAGCACGCGTTCGATGCCGAAGCCGGACAGCAGGGACGGGAACCTGCCGGCGAGGACGATGACCACCACCAGCAGCGCGAACGCCACCAGACCGCTGTCCACCGCGGCGTGCTCGAGGGCGCCCCTGGCCCGGTCGGCGGTGGTGAGCTCGCACAGCGCGAGCGGCAGCACCGGCATCGCGACGAAGCCGACCATCCAGCTGAAGCGTGCGAAAAGTTCAGCGCGAAAGCGCATGAGGAAAACCCAGCTCCCGAGACGATCCTGCGAAGTCCCCCATCCGAGGACAGAAAGGTTGACGGGTACGCCCGAGGACAAACACCTCGCCGCGACGCGGACCCGAGTGGTCTAGGCCTGCACACCCACGGGCACGTGCGGCGCGCCGGTCGCGGCGACGAGGTGCCGCGACCGGCGCGTGGGCCGCCGACGCGTCAGCGATGACCGGCGGCGGTCTCGTCGCAGCCGAGCTGGCTGATCGAACCGTCCAGCCGCTGTGCCAAGAACTCGTACAGGTTGGCCGTCGCCGGGTCTGGCGAGGCGGCCTGCGCGAACAGGTCTCGCTCGGCGGCCAGGCGCTCCCGACCGGTGGTCTCGATGCTGGTGCAGTACGCCTGCGGCGTGTCGGTCCCGAGCGCGACCGGCGGCTGGCCGACGCCGACGCGGTAGAGGTTCGTCTTCGCCACGCTCTGCTGCCCGTCGACGAGCGTCATCGGGTTGTTCAGCGGCACCAGGGCTACCGGAGCCGGTTGGTGCGCGGACGCCTGGAGCTCGTTGAGGGCCAGTGCCGGGCTGCGGGTGCCCGGGTCGGTCAGGTCCGGGGCCATGAACGGCGTGCACCCGAGCGCCGGGTCGATGAAGCCGTCGAGCAGCCCGTTGTCGCTCCCGTTGGTCAGCCTGGTCGCCTGAGCGAGCTGGGCGCTCGCGGCGGCGGTGTCCTGCGCGGTGCGCCCGTCGGCCGTGACGAGGTACGTGGTGGTGACGTTGTCGCTCTGGTCCTGGTCGACGACCCCGAAGTCGCGCACGGTCGGGCAGGTCTTCCCGTCCCGCCCGGTCCCGAGGGGAGGCACGATAAGCCGGTTGTTGCCGATCGCCGCCCTGGCCGCGGTGAAGAACGCGCCCGCGTTGCAGTAGGCGAACTGTCCGAACAGCGAGCCACCGAGGCCGTTCACGCAGCTGCCCTGGGCGAGCGAGCCGTTGGTGTCCCGGAGCGTGAGCCGGTCGCCGTTGAAGCCGAACCAGATGCCGACGACCGAGCTGGCGGCGAGGTCGGGGACGACCGGCGCCACGGCCGGCTCGGTCCCCTCGTCCACGACCAGCGGGTGGTAGACGGCCAGCTTCCCCGTGGCACTGTCGAGGATCGTGGCCTCCACGAACGCGGACTGGTCCGGGTTCGACTCGTGGCAGGCGCCGCCGTCCCCGCCGCTGAGCAGGTAGGGGCTGGCGAGGCCCTTCGCACTCAGCGGGTTCGCCGGAACCGTCAGCGTGCAGTTCGGGTTCGCCGCCCCCGAGGGTTGCTCGTCCGGCTGACCCTGGTCAGGGGTCTGGGTGGGCTGTGGCGTGCCCGTCGGGCGCGACGCGTGCCCACCGTGGCCCGCGTGCCGACCGTGACCCGCGTGCCCACCGTGGCCCGCGTGCCGACCGTGACCCGCGTGCCCACCGTGGCCCGCGTGCGCACCGTGCCGCCGTGCCGTCGTCGTCGTCGCGCCGGCGGACGCGGTCGTCGGAGACGGTGCCGCGCTCGTGGCCGCGGCCGTCGGGGCGACTGCGGAGTTGGTGGTACCCGCCGTCGGGTCTGCCGCCGTGGCGGTGGCCGAAGGAGACGGCGCTGCTGAAGCCCTCGAGTGCCCCCGCTGCGCCCCCTGGGCGAGGGACGCGGTGACGGACGCGAAGCTCACGGCGAGCGTCAAGGACAGCGCCACCCGGGCGGATCCGCGTGCGGAAAGCCGCCGGCGCCGGGGCGCACGGTGTGAACGGTGTTGCCTGGTCAATGGAACCTTCTCCCTGGGTGGTGACACTGGAGCCGAGCCGTCCTCACCCAGGTGCTCTCCCGCCGTGGAACTCCCAGCCGAGCACGATGGCGATCTCCGTCGTGCCACGTTCCTGCGAACCGGCCGGGCACTGGGTCGTCCCCTGGAACGGTTCACCTTGCCACTGCGATGCAGCCGGCCCCTGACCCTGCGGTTACCGCGGGCGGGCCCGGCGAAACAGCCGTCTGGACCGGAAAGCGATAAAGGCGCAGGATGCTCGTGCGGCCGCACGAGCATTCCTCCGGCGGGTGCCCCCGGCCCGGTTCACCCGAGGTCGACGGCCGCGGTGGTCGAGCGGTCCGCCGCCCCCGGTACGATGCGCTCGATCTGCGCGAGGACCGCCACGAGGACCCAGGTCGCCGTCCCCACGATGAACAGTGCACCGGCCGCGAAGGCTGTCACCAGGCCGAACGTGCTCTCCCGGACGGGTGCCGCCAGCAGCAGCGTCGCGGTCAGCACCAGGCCGAGCAGCATCGCCCCGGTCGCCGCCCTGACCAGGGCTCGAGGACGGCGACGCCCCGCCGCCGGGATGGCATCGACGTCGACGCCGGTCGCGCCGAAGACCACCACCGCCGCGGCAGCGACGCCGGCACACGCCCCCACCAGGAGGAACGCCGCGACCGAGTCGGCTGCCCGGTGCCATCCGGCGGCCATGGTCGCCAACGCCACGACGCAGGCGTACACGCCGCCGGTGGCGGCGACCACGCTCCTCGTTGCCGCGGGGACGACGAACAGCAGTGCGACGCCGACCGAGAACGCGGCCGTGCTGTGCCCGCTCGGCAGGCTGTTGAGCGTCGCGGGCGCGGACTCGTCCAGGCCCAGGTCGGGTCGATGCAGCAGCAGGCTCTTCAGGAGCTGCGCGGACACGTTGGAGGCGACCAGGATCCCGATGGCGGCCAGGCCGAGCCCCCGACGCAGACGGACCAGGGCGATCAACGCGATCAGCGCAACCGCCGCCAGCAGTGACACCACGGTCACGAACCCCAGGGCGTGGTCGACCAGGTTCCCGATCCGCGACCTGCTGAGTACGGCACCCCGCAGCGACGCATCCGCGAAGAGGCGCCCGTACGAAGTACGGACCGTCAGCTGGTAGACGAGCACGAACGCGAGCCCGCACGCCGCCACGGAGGCTCCCAACAGCCCGAGCGAGCGCCAACCACGCCTATCAAGGCCCACCCCGCAAGTATGCGACCACCCGGAACCGGCCGGACTGCCGGGCCGCGGGACCGGCCGTCCCGTCCCGATTCCCGCCGGGCGGCAGCGACTCGATGGCATGCTCGGTGTCGAGGGTGCGGCGACGGCTCCCGCCGTTCGATGCCCGTCGGCGTCCACGGTCCTGAGGTGAGGTTCATGCCGGTATGGCGAGTACGCGACTTCCACGCCGATGACCTGGACCAGGCGATCCAGGTCTGGGACGAGAGCCGGCTCGTGGACGAGCCACCGCCGGTATTCCCGGTCTCCGAGGTGATGGCCGCAGCGCGGCCCGGTCAGCCGGCCGTGGTCGCCGTCGTGGGCGAGGAGCTGGTGGGCATGGCGGTGGGCCAGACCCAGGGTGAGCGCGGCTGGGTTCTCCTCATCGCGCTGGCGGCTCGCTGGCGGAACAAGGGAATCGGCAGTGCCCTGGTGGCTGAGCTCGAGCGCCGGCTGCGCGCGGTCGGGGTACGGCGCCTCAGCGCGCTGCTCTCCCCGGGTTCCACCGGGACCACTGCCCTGGAGAACTCGGGGTACCGCGCCCGGGAGGGCTTGGTCCTGTTCGAGAAGATCGAGCATGTCGGTGCCGTCGACGCCGGCCTGCTGGCCGAGCTGGGCGGTCGGGTGCTCCCGTCCGGGCTGTGGGACTCGGTCGCGGGCATGGAACGTGAGAAGCAGGTCATCGAGCGTCGGATCGTGCTGCCGATCGCGCAGCCGACGTTGGCGGAGAGCTACGGGGTGCGACCACCCAAGGCGGTTGTGCTCTTCGGGCCTCCGGGCACCGGGAAGACGAGCTTCGCCAAGGCGGTCGCCTCCCGCCTCGGATGGCCGTTCGTGGAGCTGTTTCCGTCGCGGCTCGCGGTGACCTCGCCGGAAGGCCTGGCCACCTCGTTGCGCCATGCCTTCGCGGACCTTGCCGAGCTCGAGTCGGTGCTGCTGTTCATCGACGAGGTGGAGGAGATCGCCGGTGCCCGTTCGGGGCGCGCCGTCGATCCCGGGCACGGTGTGACCAACGAGCTGCTCAAGCTGATTCCCGGTTTCCGCGAGGCCGGTGACCGGATCCTGGTCTGCGCGACCAACTCGGTGCGGTCCCTGGACCAGGCGTTCCTGCGTCCGGGGCGCTTCGACTACGTGATCCCGGTTGGTCCGCCGGACCCGGCGGCACGCGCCGCGATCTGGTCTCTGTATCTCGGCCGGGCCACCGAGACCGTGGACCTGGGCCGACTCGTGGAGGCCACCCAGATGTTCACCCCCGCGGACATCGAGTTCGCGGCCCGCAAGGGCGCCCAGACGGCCTTCGAGCGTGAGGTCCTCACCCGGCAGGGGGAACCGGCGGCCACCGAGGACTACCTCGCCGCCATCGCGGAAACCCGGCCCACCCTCACGGCGCAGGCGCTCACCGCCTTCAACGAGGACATCGAGAACTACGCGCGCCTGTAGCGCCGTGCGGAGAGCGCGGTCAGGCGACGGGTGCCATCGGGAAGGTCGCGCCCGGGCCGCACGCAGCCGACGTGACGTGTGGGCGCCCGTGCCATGGTGGCCACATGAGTGAGTCAAGGCCCACCGAGTCCCCCGTCGTCGTGGTCACCGGAGCGAACGGCCTGGTCGGTTCTCGCACGTGCGCGGCGTTGGTCGAACGCGGCGCAGCCGTGCGTGCCGTCGTACGACGCCCCGGCACCGCCCCGCCACTCGCGGGCGTCGAGGAGCGGGTCGGTGACTTCCACGACCCCGGGCTCGCTGCGGCCGTGGTCGAGGGCGCGAACGCCGTCGTCACGACCGTCCACCCGATGGGGGCCGACCGCGAGACCCAGCACCGGATCGGGGTCGAGGGCACTCCCGTCCTGGCCCGGGCGGCGCGCGACGCGGGCGTCGCGCGCCTGGTCCACATCTCCACCGCGGCCGTCTACGACCGCTCCCCCGGGGTCGGTGACGTGGACGAGGCATCGCCGTTGGTGACGGACGACGCCAACGACTACGCCGTGACCAAGCGCGACACCGACGCCGCCCTGGCCGAGGTGGACGGGCTGACCCGCGTCGTCCTCCGCCCGCCGGCGATCCTCGGGACCGGGGAGAGCTCGATCTGGAACTCGGTCCGGCCGGCCATGATCCGCGCCGACGAGAACGCCCGGACCGCCGTCCCCGGGCAGAGCTTCGCGTGGGTCCACGTCGACGACCTGGCCGCGCTCGCCGCGGACGTGGCGTCGGGCCGGGTGGAGACGTCGACGGACCCCGGGCGCGGGCCGGTCGAGGGTGCGTGCACCGTCGTCAACGTCGCGGCGGACCCGGCCACTGCGCGTGACTACTACGAGACGGTGACCGCGGCCCTCGGTGTCGAGCCGGTCTGGGACGACGCTCCCGCGTGGACCGGCCGCATCCTGGCCGGGCGCGCCCACGGATGGGGCTGGGCCCCGACCGTGGACCTCGCCCGGGCCCTGGCCGAGATCGACGAAGGGCTGCGCTCCCAGCTCTCCCGATGAAGGCCGTTCGTCTCGCCGTGAGCCGGCTCGTACCCCGTCGCGCGAGAGCCGCGTCGAGCGACCGCACGCGGGCACCCGGCGTACCCCGCCAGTCGGCCCGATGGGCTCTAAGGTCGTCAGGGTGAACGCGCTCCCCGTCCTCGAACCCGCCGAACAGCGACTCCTGGGCGCCCTGTTGGAGAAGCAGGTGACGGTGCCGTCGTCCTACCCGCTCACGGCCAACGCGCTGCGGGCCGCCTGCAACCAGACGAGCAACCGGGAGCCCATCGTCGACTTCGATCAGCAGACCGTGGAGCGGACCGCGCGAGCGCTCAAGGAACGGGGACTGCTGCGGATCGTGTGGTCCGAGACCGGGCGGCGGACGCTGAAGTATCACCAGATCCTCGAGGAGCGGCTCGGGCTCGACCCCGACGAGCGGGCGCTCCTCACGGTGCTGCTGCTCCGCGGCCCGCAGGCGCCGGGTGAGCTGCGCACCCGCACCGAACGATTGCACGCGTTCGCCGACCGAGAGGAGGTCGAGGCGTGTCTGCGCCGGATGGCGGGACGTCCTCAGCCTCTCGTGCAGGAGCTGGAACGGCGACCCGGGCAGCAGGATCGACGCTGGGTCCATCTCCTTGGACCGGCCCCGCAGCGTCCTGACCGGGACGCCGCCCCAGCGGCCGCCGACCGGGACGCCGTGATCGCCGACGGCCCGGACGTGCGCGACACCCGGGTGCGGTCGTCGTACGACGCCGTCGCCACCGCCTACGCCGACCACCTCCACGACGAGCTGCGGGTCCTGCCGTTCGAGACCTGGCTGCTCGACCGGGTGATCGCCCACGCCTCCGGGCAGCCCGTCGTGGAGGTCGGCTCGGGCCCCGGACACGTCACGGCGTACTTGGACGACGGCGGCGCCGACGCCACGGGGATCGACCTCTCGGTCGCGATGGTCGCCGAGGCCCGCCGGCGCTTCCCGGGTCGGAGCTTCGAGGTCGGCGACCTGCGGCGGCTGACGCGCCCCGCCACGAGCTCCGGGTGGGCGGCCGTGGTGGGGTGGTACTCGCTGGTCCACCTGGCGGCCACGGAGCTGCCGGGAGCGGTCGCGGCCCTGGTCCGCCCGCTCGCACCCGGCGGATGGCTCGTGCTCGGCATGCACGCCGGATCCGGGGTCCGCCACCTCGACGACTGGTTCGGGCTCGAGGTCAACCTCGACTTCGTGCTGCACGACCCGGCTTTCGTGGTGGGGGTGACCGAGGCCGCCGGCCTCGTCGACATCGAGTGGTACCTTCGCGGGCCGGTCGCCGCCAGGGGCGAGACGACCCAGCGTCTGTACGTCATCGGTCGCAGGCCCGGCTAGACCGTCGCGCCGGGTCACGTCCGTTCGGACACCGGCGCCAGGTCCGAGAACAGGTCCGGCTCGTCGAACGGGGGCGCGACGGCCGGCTCGGGATGCTGGACCACGGCGCCTGCGAAACCAGGGCCCGCGACGGGAGCCGTGTGGTCCTTCCAGGAGAGGGCTGCGGCGTTGGCCAGGCGATCCGCCGCCTCGTTGAGCGGGTGACCCGAGTGACCCTTCACCCACTCGAACCGAACCCGGCGGCCGAGCATCGCCGTGTCGAGCGCCTTCATGATGTCGAGGTTGAGAACTGGCTTGCCGTCGCCCTTCCGCCACCCTCGGCGCTTCCAGCCAGCCATCCACTTGGTGATCGAGCTGATGACGTAGGTGCTGTCGCAGTACACCAAGAGGTCCTCGTCGAGGTGCGCCGTCTGCTGGAGCAGGTCGAGCACGGCCGTCAGCTCGGCCATGTTGTTCGTGCCGTGAGCCCACCCCCCGACCGCCCAGCACCCGTCGTCGACGTACCAGCCCCACCCGGCCGGCCCCGGGTTGCCGAGGGCCGAACCGTCGGCGGCCGCGATGATCGTCACGCAGCGCATCCTGCCATCCCGGTAGGCGATCGCCGTGGAGATGGGCCAGGCTGTTGGCGATGCGTCACGGATTGCCCTCGATGTTCCGCTTGAGCACGGCCAACATCCGGGCCTGCATGACCCAGACAACCGGGATGTGCGAGTAGAGGCGCTGGAGCCATCGAGGGCGCATGACTTCGTAGCCGCCGATGACGAGACGTGTGCGCCCGTCGGGCAGCTCGTTCAACAGGAAGCCCCACAGACCTTCGGTGTAGGCGCGTGGCCGTGGCTGCTCCGGGTCGAGGTTGCGGAGCCGCAGATCGGTCAGTCCATGCAGTCCCAAGAACCGGTTCGGTTCAAGGGCGGCGACCTTCCAGGCGTCCACGGGGCCGTGACGGCGGGTGCGGTACTTCACGTAGTCGCCCAGCGCGAGCTCTTGCCACTCGCGATGGACTCTTCGAGCACTCGGGCGACCCGCGTTGTCGAGGCGGTCCCAGGAGTACCACCCCCCGCGGTCCCCGCCCATCTGGACGAGCCACGGCCAGACCCGATCCGGCGGAGCGTCGATCGTGACGGCCATCGTCGGCCCCCGTCGACCGCCGGGGACCACGTCGGCACCGGGATACGGCCCGGCCACTTCCTCGTCACTTGCGCCCCAGCGCATGAGCCTCGGGTGCACGAGAGCTCCATAGGCGACGGCTGCCGCCCCTGTCACACCAACCAGCTTGCGAGCCAACCTGCGTGCGCATGCCATGCGACAAGCGTTCGGACGATGTGCGCCGTCCAGCAAGAGGCCAACGTCCCGCCCCTGTTCATCCCGGTCGGCCAGGCTGCAGCCGAGCGAGGGAACACCGGGAACGTGGCTGCTACGGGCCCGCGTGGTGGTTGTGGGGCCGGCTAGCCGCGCCGGCTGCCGAGCCGCCGCCACGTGCCGGCCCGGTTGTTGGGCCGCGCCCGCCACGCACGAAGACGCCGCTCCGCGGACGGATGCTCCGCCCGACCCGTCGGCGGACCCTGAGACGACGGGTGACCCTCTCCCGGTTCGCCCGGGTGCTACGACTGGTCGAGCCGGGTGAGCTCCTCCGGGGTGAGGTCGAGGTCGGCGGCTGCTGCGGAGTCGCGGATCGACCCGGGTCGCTTTGCACCAGGGATGGGGATGACGACCGCGGACTGTGCGAGCTCCCACGCGAGCGCGACCTGCTGCGGGCTGACATCGCGGCCGGCGGCGACTTCGGCGAACGCGGGATGCTTGTCGGCGAGCTGCTTGGCGTCCCCCAGCCCACCCAGGGGACTCCACGGCAGGAACGCGAGCCCGAGCTGGTCGCAGACGTCGATCTCCGGGCGACTGCTGCGGAAGGCGGGCAGAACTGGTTCTGCACACTGACCAGCGCGTCGCCGAGCACCTTGTGGGCGGCGCGGATCTGGTCGGGGTCGGCGTTGGACAGCCCGACCATGCCGACCTTGCCGGAGTCGGCGATCTCCTTCAGGGTGCCGATCACCTCCTCGTAGGGCACGGCCGGGTCCGGCCGGTGGTGCTGCCACAGGGCGATCTGTTCGACACCGAGTCGTTGCAGGCTGGCGTCGACGGCCTTCTTCAGGTGGGCATCGGAGCTGTCGGTATCCCAGCCCCCTCCCTGGGTGCGCACGTGACCGCCCTTGGTGGCCAGCAGAACCTGGTCGCGCACGCCGAGCTCGTCGAGCAGGGAGGCGACGAGTCGTTCGTTCTCGCCCTGCGCGTCCGCGCCCTTCTCCTCGCCGGGGCCGTAGGCGTCGGCGGTGTCGAAGCAGGGTGACGCAGGCGTCCAGCGCCGCCCTGATGGTGTTAGACGAGCTGCTCGCGAGGCTGGGGCCCGGTCTGGTCGAAGGTCATCAGACCCAGACCGATCGCGCCGACCTCGGCGCGGCCGACGGTGTCGTTGCCGATGGTCCGTGTTCTCATGCTGCCCTCGTACCCGACCACGCATCGTCATATGCAAAGCCCTCGGGCAGAACCGCGAGCGGCGCCCGGACCCGGTCGGGTACCGAGCAGCCACGGGGCGGCGGTCCCGCATCCAGCACCGGCGCACGAGCACGAGAAAAGCAGTCGCGCGGGCGGTGGGCGCAGCGACAGGATGCACGCCATGACGACTCTCGCGCTTCCTCCTCTGCACGAGGACCTCACCTTCCACAGCCCGCTGTCCGAGGCCCGAGCCGCAGAGCTCGTGGCGTTCCTCAGCGCGATCGACAGCGGGTGCATCGTCGACATCGGCTGCGGATGGGCAGAGCTGCTGCTCCGAGTCCTCGAGGCGAACCCCGCCCTCACGGGCACAGGGGTCGATCTGAGCCAGGAGGAAATCAGCCATGCGCGGTCGCTCGCCCACCGGCCGCGGAATCCAGGATCGAGTCAACCTGGTCGTCGGTGATGCCGCGAAGACGGCCCCTGCCCGGGCGGACGGCGCGCTCTGCCTCGGGTCCAGCCACGTCTGGGGTACCGAAGGCCCCCTCGACATGGACTACCCGGCAGCCCTGACCGCCCTTCGCGACCTGGTGCCGCGTGGCGGACGAGTCGTGTACGGCGAGGGCATCTGGACCCAGCCTCCGACGGACGACGCCATCCGACCGTTGGGTGGTTCACCAACCGAGTACAAGTCCCTTCCCGATCTGGTGGACACGGTCGTCGAGCACGGGTTCCGGCCCTTCGGGATCTCCACGGCGACACTCGACGAGTGGGACGCCTTCGAGTCGGGCTACGGCCGCGGGTACGGGAAATCGCTAAGCCTCCCATGACACGAGCCATCCCGACTACCCACGGGTGTTGGACCGAGCCGACCAGCATCGGGAGGCCTGGCTCCGCGGGTACCGGGGCATCCTCGGCATGGCCTACCTCCAGCTGGTCGCTGTCTAGCTGTGATGTCCCAGCCGGGTTTTTCGAGGTCTTCCAGGCAGGGGCCGATGCCGTAGCCGCGTGAAGACCTCCCGATGTGGCGTGGAGCTGTCTGAGGAACGCCGCATTCGCCAGCCCCAGGGCGTATTCGACGGTGCTGAACTCCGGCGTCTCAACACTGTGGCGTTGACTAACCTCTCCGGATGCACTGGATCCTCTCGATCATCGGCACGGTCCTGCTCACCGTGGTGCTGGAGGTCGCCCTGGGAGCCGTGATTCCAGCATCGTGGAAGCGCCCGGACCAGCGCCGCCGGTTCGCCATCGTGACTTTCCTGCTGATGGCCGCACTGTCCTGGGTGACGGCGATGGGAATCCTGTTCAGCGGGGACCACATGGGGGCGGCCACTCCACACGACGCCACGGTGGTGGGCGTCGAGCTGAGTGGTGAGGCAGGCGTCATGATGTGCGGCTTCGCGCTCGCCGCGGCAGCGCACGACGGCACGTCACGCCACTGAGACCGTTGTCCGGTCGGCCGGGATC
>CAVSLP010000016.1:0-98693 GCA_963728775.1 uncultured Actinomycetota bacterium | reverse complement strand
GGCTCACTGGCCGGTGCGGCCGTCGATGCACTCGCGCAGCAGGTCGGCGTGGCCCGCGTGCCGGGCGTACTCCTCGACCAGGTGGACCAGCACGTCGCGGACGCTCACGGTGCCGTCGCCGAGTGGCAGCTCCCGACCGAGGTCGTCCTCGTCGAGCGCGTCGAGCCACTCGTCGGCCGCGGCGATCTCAGCCTTCCACGCGGCGAACGCCTCCTCGACGACCGTGGGGTCGGGGAGCGCGCCGTTGAAGTCGGCGTCCCGGTCGACGTCGCCTCGGTACAGGCGGGGCTGGTCGGTCTTGCCCTGCAGCACCCTCTGGAACCAGTGGTTCTCCACCTGGGCCAGGTGCCGGACCAGCCCGAGCAGGCTCATGGTGCTCGGCGGAACCGCCCGGCGGGCGAGCTGGTCGGGGTCGAGCCCGGAGCACTTCATCTCCAGCGTCAACCGGTAGTTACCGAGGTACTCCCGCAGCGTCGCCTTCTCGCCCTGGGGGTTGCCGTAGGTTCGGGGGTCGTCGGCGGGGTCCACCCACATGTCGCTCATGGCTCCCGACCCTCCCGGCAACCCGCGGTGGGCGCAAGCGGTTTCACCAGCGTCCCCGGGCGCGGAACGACCGGCACCGGGGTTTCGACATCAACCCGACCGAGGGTAGGGTTCCGCGCCATACTGCCGACATGGCGTACGACGAGGAGCTTGCGGACCGGATCCGGGACGTCGTCCAGGACGAGCCGGGCATCAGCGAGAAGCGCATGTTCGGCGGGCTCGCGTTCCTGGTCAACGGGAACATGGCGGTCAGTGCCAGCGGCCAGGGCGGCCTGCTGCTGCGCATCGACCCGGCCGACGCCGCGTCGCTCGTCGAGGAGCGGCACGTCCGCCGCTTCGAGATGCGCGGCCGGGAGATGGACGGTTGGCTGCACGTCGGGGTCGAGGCGGTCGACACGGACGACGAGCTGCGGCGCTGGGTGAGCCACGGCCTGGGCTACGCGCGGTCGCTCGCACCCAAGTAGCCGGTCAGCCCCAGCGGGAGCTGAGGTGCTGCACCCAGCGCGGCGCGACCAGGAACGCCTCGGCCCGCAGCGCCGCCACCCCCACCCGGGGGAGGTCGGCGGAGGAGCGGAAGCAGATGAACCGCGGCACCCACTCGGGCTGGTACTTCGCGTTGGCGCGGTAGAGCGACTCGATCTGCCAGAACCGCGAGGCCGCGAGCAGCACCGAGCGCCAGACGCGCAGGACCGGGCCGGCGCCGAGCCGCTCGCCCCGGGCGAACACCGACCGGAAGACCGCGAAGTTCAGCGACACCCGTTTCACCCCGAGGTCGGATGCCTGCGTCATCAGGCCGGCGACCATCTGCTCGACGATGCCGTTCTCGGACTCCCGGTCGCGCCGCATCAGGTCCAGCGACAGGCCGTCGGCGCCCCACGGCACGAAGTGCAGCAGGCCCCGCAGCTCACCGGACTCGTCACGGGACAGCACCACCACCGAGTGCGCGTCCGAGGGGCAGCCGAAGCGGCCCAGCGCCATCGAGAAGCCCCGCTCCACGTCGCCGTCCCGCCACTCCTCGGCCTTCGCGCGAATGTCGGCGAGCGTCCCCGGGTCGAGCGCCCCCACCCGGGCGCAGGTGACGGTCAGCCCGGCGCGGTTGCAGCGCGACACGGCCTGGCGCACCCCGCGCATGCTGCGCCCCTCGAGCGAGAAGTCGTCGACGTGCAGGATCGCCTCGTCCCCGAGCTCGAGGGCGTCGAGACCGACCCGGTGGAAAGCCTCCGCGCCGCGCTCGCTGGCGGCGAGCACCGCCGGCACCCAGCCGAACGACTTCGCCTCGGCCAGCCACGCCGAGATCGCCCCCGGCCACGCCTCCGGGTCGCCGAGCGGGTCGCCCGCGGCCAGGGAGACGGTGCCGATCACCCGGTAGGTCAGGGCGGCCTTGCCGGTCGGGGAGAAGATCACCGACCGGTCGTCGCGCAGCGCGAAGTAGGACAGCGAGTCGATGCTTCCCCAGCGGTCCAGCACCCGCTCGATCCGGTCCCGCTCCTGCTCGGTCAGCGGGTGCGGGCCGCCGGCCGGCTGAAGGGCGGCCAGCACCGCCAGCAGCACCACCGACGCGCCCAGCACCACCAGCGCGACGGCGGCCCGGTCGCCGTCGCCCGGGTCCACGAACCGCACCGGGCCGCTGATGCCGACCAGGCCGAGGAAGGCGTGCGCCACCCGGTCCAGCCAGGTGGTGCCCGGTGCCTGGCCGTCGGCGTCGATGGACAGCCAGAGCCAGCCGAGCACCGTCGCGACCACCGGTCCGATCACCAGCACGCCCACCAGGCGCGCGGCCGAGCGCGGGTCGGGCTTCGCCGTGAACTCGCGGCGGGCGCTGAGCAGCAGGACGAACAGGGCCAGCGAGAGCGTCGCCTCCTCGACGTCGAGGCCCTTGACCAGGTGCAGCAGCACGGTGATCGCGGTGAGCACGGTGGCGAGCAGCCAGGCGCGATACTTGCCGCGCCGCAGCGCCCGGGACAGCGCGATCAGCATCAGCCCCAGCGCCGCCGCGCCGGTGGTCGCCGCGGCCGGGAAGACGGCCGGCAGGATCTGGGTGATCAGGTGGGTCCGGCCGCGGAAGCTGGGCAGCACCGCGCTGACCAGGGTCACGGCGCCTACCACGCCGACGATCCGTCCCACCCAGAACGGCGACCTCAGCGTCCGCCACACGGAGCTCACCGCAGCCATGCCACGACCTGGTCCAGGGCACGCCGGGCCTCCGGCACGGGCAGCAGCGGGTACACGTGGATCAGGTCCCGCTCCTCGTGGTAGGTCACCGGGGCCCCGGCGGCGGAGGCGCGACGCACCAGGTCCGCGACCTGCGGCCACAGCGTGTCCCGGGTCCCGCACAGGACTTGCGTCGGCGGCAGTCCGGCCAGCTCGCCGAACAGCGGGCTCACCTCGGGTCGGGCGGGGTCGTCGTCGCCGGCCCACCAGGAGGCGTAGAGCTTCAGCTTGGAGAGCCGCAGCCACGGGTCGCGGGCCGAGGCCTGCGGCGTCCCGGGGGTGCTGCTGGTCAGGTCCACCCAGGGGGAGACCAGCACCAGGTGCGTGGGCTGCGGGCCGGGGCGCCGGGCCAGCTGCTGCACCAGGGCCAGGGCGAGCCCGCCGCCGGCCGAGTCGCCGGCGAGCACCACCCCGCGCGGCGACTCGATCGCGACCTGCTCGCACAGGTCGACCAGGGGCGGGTGCGCGTCCCTCCAGGTGTGCTCGGGGGCCAGCGGGTAGGCGGGCACGACCACGCGTACGTCGAGGCGCCGGGCCAGCGCCGCGACGTACCGCCAGTGGAACCGGTCCACCTGGCCGACGTACCCGCCACCGTGCAGGTAGAGGACGGTCCGCTGCGGGGAGCTGCCCGCGACCTGGAGGGAGAACACCCGGAAGGGGTACCCCGCGACGGGCGAAACGTCACACCCGCGCACGGTGCGCGCCGGGCGGCACCGGGTCGCCCCCGGTCCGGGAGCTCAGCACGTCGCGCCGGACCGCCTCGGGGTCGTGCACCTCGCGGCTGCGGCGGACGAGCGGGATCACGCGGGCGAGGAGCTGGTGCTGGAGGCTCGGCACCCGGATCCTTCCGTCGTCTGTTCTGGGCCACCGGGGAGGCTACCTGTGGCCGGGCTAGTCTCGCTCAGGAGACCCGTCACCACCGAGCCCGGGAGCCGAGATGGACCTGTCCCTGTCCGACGAGGAGCGCGAGATCCGCGACTGGGTGCGCACCTTCGTGCGCAAGGAGATCATGCCGCTCGAGCCCGAGGTGCTCGCCCGGGAGCGCCGGCACGAGCGCGGGATCACCCTCGAGGAGCTGCGGGCCCTGCAGGACAAGGCCAGGCAGTCCGGTTTCTTCGGGGTGCACACCCCCGAGGAGTACGGCGGCATGGGGCTCGGCGCGGTGATGAGCGCGCTCATCGAGGTGGAGCTGGGCCGGTCCTTCGTGCAGTTCAAGTTCGGCGGCGACGCGGACAACATCCTCTACTTCGCCAACGAGGAGCAGCAGGCGCGCTACCTGGTCCCCACGATCAGCGGGGACCGCAAGAGCTGCTTCGCGATCACCGAGCCCGGCGCCGGCTCGGACGCCCGGGCGATCCGGACCAGTGCCGTCCGCGACGGCGACGAGTGGGTGATCAACGGCGAGAAGACGTTCATCACCGGCGGCAACGAGGCCGACTTCTGCATGGTCTTCGCGGTCACCGACCCCGCGAAGCACAAGGAGGGCCGCACCGCCGAGTCGGTGACCTGCTTCCTCGTCGACCGCGACCAGGGCTGGAAGTCGGAGTACATCGACACGATGGGCGAGTGGGGACCGGCCGCGCTCGTCTTCGACGACGTGCGGGTGCCGCACTCGGCCATCCTCGGCGAGGAGGGCACGGGGTTCGAGCTGGCGATGCGCTGGATCGGCAAGGGCCGCTACATGCTCCCGGCCCGCGCGCTCGGCGCCTGCGAGCGGCTCGTGGAGATGGGCATGGAGCACGCCCGCAACCGGGTCACCTTCGGCAAGCCGATCGCCGAGCGGCAGGCGATCCAGTGGATGGTCGCGGACTCGGCGGTCGAGATCGAGGCGCTGCGGTGGCTGGTGCTGTCCGCGGCCTGGCAGGTCGACGCCGGCCTGGACTCGCGGCAGGCCCAGTCGATGGCCAAGCTCTACGGCGGCCGCTACGCCAACGAGATCGTCGACCGGGTGCTGCAGATGCACGGCGGGATGGGCTACACCCGTGAGCTGCCGGTGGAGCGGTGGTACCGCGAGCTGCGGCTGCTGCGGATCTACGAGGGCACCGACGAGATCCAGCGGCGCACGATCGCGCGCAACCTGCTCAAGGGGCACGCCTCGATCCGTGGCCACCTCGGCTGATCACCCGCGCGGGCCGGGGGTGTAGGTTGGGCGGAGAACGACAGGGGAGCGCCATCCGGCGCTGAGAGTGCGGAAACGGCCGCAGACCCTCGAACCTGCTCCGGCTCATACCGGCGAAGGAAGTCGAGTCTCTTACCGCGCGTTGCGGGACCCTCCCGGAAACACTTGGGAGAGCACGTATGTTCAACCGGATCCGCGTCGCGGCCGCCGCCGCGACGCTGGCCACCTCCACGCTGGGCCTGGCGGCCTGCTCCGTCGGAGGTACGACGGACGGGGCGACCGGCTCGGACAACAAGCAGGTGGTGGTCGCGACCCACGACTCCTGGGCGATGTCGAAGTCGGTGATGAAGCGGTTCACCAAGGAGACCGGCTACCACGTCCAGATCGAGTCCAACGGTGACGCGGGGCAGCTGACCAACAAGCTGGTGCTGACCAAGGGGTCGCCGATCGCCGACATGTTCTACGGCGTCGACAACACGTTCTCCTCGCGCGCGGTCGACCAGGGCATCGCGGACGCCTACACGCCGGGCACGGAGTCGTCCGCCGCCCGTCGTTTCGAGCCGCAGGACCAGACGGCCGCCGCCCAGCTCACGCCGGTCGACTACAGCGACGTGTGTGTGAACGTCGACGACTCCTGGTTCGCCCAGCACCACCAGGCCCCGCCCAAGACCCTGGACGACCTGACCAAGCCCGCCTACCACGGGCTGTTCGTCACGCCCGGGGCGTCCACGTCCTCCACCGGCCTGGCGTTCCTGCTGGCCACGGTCGCGACGTACGGGGAGCACGGCTGGCAGGGCTACTGGAAGAAGCTGATGGCCAACGGCACCAAGGTCGTCTCCGGCTGGTCCGACGCCTACGAGGTGGACTTCACCGGCGGTGGCGGCAAGGGGGACCGGCCGATCGTGGCGTCCTACGACTCCTCGCCGCCGTACACCATCCCGAAGGGGGCCGACAAGCCGACCACGAGCGCGCTGCTCGGCACCTGCTTCCGCCAGGTGGAGTACGCCGGGCTGCTGAAGGGCGCGAGGAACCCGGCCGGGGCCAAGGCGTTCATCGACTTCATGCAGCGGCACGCCTTCCAGGCGGCGCTGCCGGAGAACATGTACGTCTTCCCGGTGGACACCACGGTCAAGCTGCCCACGGTCTGGGCGCGGTTCGCGGTCACCCCGGACCACCCCTACCAGCTGCCGCCGCAGGAGATCGCCGCCAACCGCGACCGGTGGCTGCGCGCCTGGGGTGACATCGCCACCGGATGAGGTCCCGGCTCGGCGCCCGCGTCGGGGTCGCCGCCCTGGCGGCGGTCCCGCTCGTGACGCTGGGCGTCTTCTTCGTGCTGCCGGTCGCCGGCATGCTCGCGCGCGGCTTCTGGCCGGGGGGTCGCTTCGACCCCGGCGGCGTGCTCGCGGTGCTCGGCGGGTCCCGGGTGCACCGGGTGCTCTGGTTCACGCTCTGGTCGGCGACGGTGGCGACCGTCCTCACCGTCGCGGTGGGCCTGCCGGTCACGTTCGTGCTGCACCGGCTGCGGTTCCCGGGGCGCCGGGCGCTGCGTGCCTTCGTGGTGATGCCGTTCGTGATGCCCACCGTGGTCGTCGGGGTCGCCTTCCGCACCCTGCTGGCGTCGTCGGGCCCGCTCGGTCCGCTCGGCCTCGACGGGACCCCGGCCGCGATCATCGCCGCGATGGTGTTCTTCAACCTGGCCGTGGTGGTGCGCACCGTGGGGGCGCTCTGGGAGGGGCTGGACCGGCGCCGCGAGGAGGCGGCCGCGGCCCTGGGCGCCTCACCCTGGCAGGTGCTGCGCACGGTGACCCTCCCGGCGCTGGTACCCGCCATCGTCTCGGCCGCCAGCGTGGTGTTCCTGTTCTGCGCCACCGCCTTCGGTGTCGTGCTCACGCTCGGCGGGCTGCGCTACGCGACCGTCGAGACGGAGATCTACCTGCGCACCACCCAGTTCCTCGACCTGCGCTCCGCCGCGGCGCTCTCGGTGCTGCAGCTGCTGGTGGTGACCACGCTGCTCGGGCTCGCCCAGCGCACCCGGGCCCGGCGGGAGCAGGCGCTGGACCGCGTCGGCGAGCGCGCCGCCACCCGGCGGGTCCGGCGCCGGGACCTGCCGGTGCTGGCCGTCACCGGGCTGGCGCTGGCGTTCCTGGCCGCACCGCTGGCCTCGCTGCTGGCGGGCTCGCTGCGCGTCGGCGACGGCTGGGGGCTGGACCACTACCGGCTGCTCGGCACCACCGGCGAGGACAACGCGCTGCTGGTGCCGGTGTGGACGGCGCTGGAGAACTCCTGGCGGGTGGCGGTCGACGCCACCCTGCTGGCGATGCTGCTCGGGGTGCTGGTCGCGGTGGTGGTCTCCCGGTCGCCGCACGGCCGGCGGGAGCGGCGCGCGCTCGGCGTCCTGGACGCGGTGTTCATGCTGCCGCTGGGCGTCTCCGCGGTGACCCTCGGCTTCGGGTTCCTGATCACGCTGGACCGGCCCCCGCTGGACCTGCGGGCCTCCCCGTGGCTGGTGCCGGTGGCTCAGGCGATGGTCGCGCTGCCCCTGGTGGTGCGCACCATCGCGCCGGTGCTCCGCTCGGTCGACCCGCGCCAGCGCCAGGCCGCGGCGTCGCTGGGCGCCTCCCCGCTGCGGGTGGCCGCCACCGTGGACCTGCCGCTGGTGTGGCGCCCGCTGCTGGCGGCGACCGGCTTCGCGTTCGCGGTCTCTCTCGGCGAGTTCGGGGCGACCAGCTTCCTGGTGCGACCGGACCGGCCCACGCTGCCGGTGGTGATCTACCAGCTGATCTCGCGGCCCGGGTCGGAGAACTTCGGGATGGCGCTGGCCGCGTCGATGGTCCTCGCCGTGGTCACGGTGACGGTGATGGGCCTGGTGGAGCGGCTGCGGATCGGGTCGATGGGAGCATTCTGAGGTGCTCGAGCTCCGTCATCTGTCCGTCTGCTTCGACCGGGAGACCGCCGTCGACGACGTCTGCCTGGACCTGCCCGACGGCGAGGTGCTGGCCGTGCTCGGCCCGTCCGGCTGCGGCAAGTCCACCCTGCTGCGCGCGGTCGCCGGGCTGGAGACGCTGGCCGGCGGCTCGGTGGCGTACGACGGTCAGGACCTGGCCCGGGTGCCGACGCACCGCCGCGGCTTCGCGCTGATGTTCCAGGAGGGCCAGCTGTTCGCGCACCAGTCCGTGGCCGGCAACGTGGGCTACCCGATGCGGCTGCGGCACCGGCCCCGGCGGGAGGTCCAGCACCGGGTCGACGAGCTGCTGGACCTGGTCGGGCTGCCCGGCTTCGGCGACCGGAGCACCGGCACCCTCTCCGGCGGGGAGCGGCAGCGGGTGGCGCTGGCGCGTGCGCTGGCCGTCGAGCCGCGGCTGCTGCTGCTCGACGAGCCGCTGTCCGCGCTCGACACGGGGCTCCGGGAGCGGCTGGCGGCGGACCTGCGGGAGATCCTGGTGGCGGCCGGTACGACGGCCCTGCTGGTGACCCACGACCAGGAGGAGGCGTTCGCGGTCGCGGACCGGATGGCCCTGATGCGCGCCGGGCAGGTGGTGCAGGCCGGCACCGTGGACGAGGTCTGGCGAGCCCCCGTCGACGCCGAGGCGGCCCGCTTCCTGGGGTACGCCACGGTGCTCACCGACGTCGCGGCGTCCCGGGTCCTGGCGGCCGGCGGCGCCACTTTCCGCGCCGCGGCGCTGGCGCTGCGCCGGTCGGCCCTCCGGCACGACCCGTCCGGACCGTTGCAGGGGGCGGTGCTCTCGGCGCGGGTCACCCCCGAGCTGCTCCGGCTCACCGTCGACGTCGACGGGGTCGGGGCGGTGCACGCGGTCGCCGCGCAGGACGCCGCGGTCCGGGTCGGGCACCAGGTCCGGCTGGGCGTGGACCTGAGCCGCACCGCCGTACTCGCCAACGCGTGAGCGTCTCCTAGACTCGACGCTTGTGAACCGTCGCGCTTATGGCCTCCTGGTGGGGATCGCCCTGGTGATGGGCGTCGTCGCGGTCGTGGCGAGCCAGGCGCTGGACGAGTCGCTGAAGGACCCGGACGGGTCGCTGGGCCCGTCCTGGGTGAAGATGCCCGTGCTGCTGCTGAGCGCGTTCGTGGTCGACATCGTGCCGCGGTCGCTGTGGCGGTCCCGGCGCCGGCCCCGGCTGTTCCTGACCCAGGCCCGGGTCATCGCCCGGGAGCACTGGACGCGCGAACGGGTCCAGCTGGTGGTGATCGGCCTGGTGAGCTTCTACGTCACCTACGTCAGCTACCGGAACCTGAAGAACTACCTCCCGCGCGTCTACAACGGCGTCAGGGACCCGCTGCTGCACCACATCGACAAGACGCTGGCGTTCGGGCACGAGCCGGCGGTGCTGCTGCACCAGCTGCTCGGGGACGCCTACGCCGCGCACGTGCTGGGCGCGATCTACCTGCTCTTCCTGCCGGTCTCGCCGATCTCGCTGATCGTCTTCCTGGTGTGGTCGCGCAACATCAGCTACGGCTACTGGTACGCCACCGCGCAGTGCATGGCGTGGGCGCTGGGCACGGCGAGCTACTACGCGGTGCCCACCCTGGGGCCGGCGTTCTCCTACCCCTGGCTCTACGTGGACCTGGTCCCGAGCGGGGTGAAGTCGCTGCAGGACGGGCTGTACTACTCGCGGATCGACGTGCTCTACAACCCGTTGGGGGACTCCATCCAGAGCGTCGCGGGGTTCGCCTCGCTCCACGTCGGGATCATCCTTACCCTCGCCCTGGTGACCCAGTACACCGTCCGGCACGCCCTGATCCGCTGGGCGATGTGGGTGTACTTCGGGCTGACCGTGGTCTCCACGCTCTACTTCGGCTGGCACTACATCTCCGACGACATCGCCGGCGCCGTGATCGCGTGGCTCTCGGTCTGGCTGGGTGGCCTGGCCACCGGGCAGAAGTTCGACCGGCACGGGCGGGCTGCGCACCCGACCACCTCCACGGCCAAGGTGCCGGTCGAGGAGTTCTCGGACGTCTCCTCCTAGTCACCCCGGGTGATGTCGCAATAGTCCGTCCCCGAGGCAAACATCACCCGGATGTGCGTCCGGTTTGTCCGGTATTTACGCGGACGGCTCCCGTATCCTGAGCGTGAGGGACAGGGATCCGGGGGGATCCCGTCGCCGAGGCCGACCCGCTGGGGTGGGGGGTGGACACGCCGCACGCACGCCGTGCGCTCCACCGAGCAGTTGGCTGCGGGGGTCCCCGCAGCTGGGCCGTGTTCCAACCTCCCAATGGCACACGGCCGAGCAACAGTCGAAGGTCCCGCCCCAACCTCCCAATGGGGCGGGACCTTCTTCTGTCTCCGGCTCCCACCGCGCGCGACCCGCGCCGGCCCGGCCCGGCCTGCGCCGGCGCAGATGCCGGTTCCTCCAGTTTTTACTCTTGGTCCGCCCCGGGCTCGCGGGGGCCCTCTCGGACTGCCGCCACGCGGGCGGAAACCGACAAATCGGACAGATTCTGAAATTACATTTATGTAGTTCGTCAAGCAGACACGCCGTGTGACTGAAGGTTTTCTTGTTAAAACTGTTTCCTTTGTGACGGATGAGCACTAGCGTCGTGCCGCGGTCCCGCTCTGGGGGACGCGCAAGGGGGGACCGGCGGCTGGTGTCTGGGAGGACCAGCGGTCGGTCCCGCCGGACCGACACGGGCTCGGTCGAACCGCCGGGGAAGCGGCTCGACCGGCCGACCGAAAGGAACACGGTGCGACGTCTACGGCTCGCGGTCGCCGGCCTGGCGGTGGTCACGCTCTGCGTGACCACCGGCCCCACCGCCCTCGCCGACCACGGTCACGGCGGGGACCACGCCTACCCGAGCCAGGCCCAGGTGGACCGCGCCAAGGCGCACGCGGCGCAGAGGCGGCGCGACGTCGGCGCGATCAAGGCCGAGCTGTTGCTCGCCGACCGGCGTGTCGAGCAGGCCGGGCTGCGCGCCGAGCAGGCGTCGGAGGCGTACAACGGCGCGATGTGGCGGCTGGAGAAGGCCAAGAGGCGGCTCGCCCAGGCCCGCGCGGACGCCGCCAAGGCCCGCAGGACCGTCGCCGAGCAGCGCGACCGGATCGGCGCGCTGGTCGCCGCGTCCTACCAGCAGGAGGACCAGCTCACCGCGCTGAACGCGATGATGAGCGCCGACGGGCCGGAGGGCGTGCTGGAGCAGTACGCCGGGTTCCAGGGCGCCTCCACCTCCCTGCAGTCGGACTACCAGCGGTTCGTCGCCACGGACGCGCTGGCCAAGGTGTTCGAACGCCGCGCGGCCCAGGCGAAGGCCGAGCAGGTCCGGCTCGCGGCGAAGGCGCGTGCGGCCCGCGACGCCGCCGCCGCCGCGGCCCGGCAGGCGGAGGCCGAGGCCGCCTCGGTGAAGGCCGAGAAGCAGCGGCTGATCCGCGAGCTCGCCCACGCGCAGGGCATCTCGGTGAAGCTGGCGCGGCAGCGGCAGACCGCGCTCGCGGAGATCGCCCGCAAGCGCGCCGAGGCGCGTGCACGGGCAGCGGCTCGTGCGGCACGGGCCAAGGCCGCCGCCGAGGCGAAGGCCCGCGCGGAAGCGAAGGCCCGGGCGGAGGCGAAGGCCCGCGCGGAGGCGAAGGCGAAGGCCCAGGCGGAGGCGAAGGCGAAGGCTGCCGCCAAGCAGGCGGCCCAGCAGAAGAACGACCACTCGGAGCCGGAGCCGGCAACGCCCCCGGCGCCTGCCCCCAATCCCCCGGCGCCCGTGGCGGCTCCGGCCCCGAGTGGTGGCTCCGGCCAGGCGATCTCGTTCGCGCGCGCCCAGCTCGGTGAGCCGTACCTGTGGGGCGCCACCGGGCCGGGCTCGTGGGACTGCTCCGGGCTGACCCAGGCCGCGTGGGCGTCCGCGGGCGTCTCCCTGCCGCACTACTCGGTGGCGCAGTACTTCGCCGGAACACCGATCCCGGTCAGCGAGGCGCACCCGGGCGACCTGCTCTTCTGGAGCTCGAACGGCTCCCCGAGCGGCATCCACCACGTCGCGCTCTACCTCGGCGGCGGGCAGTTCATCGAGGCGCCGCACACCGGCGCGAACGTGCGCTACAACTCCGTCTACGCCTGGTACCCCGACTTCGCGGTGCGGCTGTAGCGCGCCGGTCGCGCCCGGTTTGGGGCAACGCAAAGCGTGGCACAGTGGGCGCATGACGACGCTTGACGTGCCCGCCCTCACGGCGTTGCTCGACGGCCGGTACGCCGAGGTCCGGCAGCTGGTCCGGGACAACCTCGCCGAGCACGCGTCGATCCTCGACGACGCCGAGACGATGTCGCGCCAGGAGTTCCGCCAGCGCGTGCTGGACGTGGTGCTGATGATGGCCGGGACCGGCCAGACCGGGTTCGGCTTCCCCAAGGAGTACGGCGGCGGCGCCGACATCGGCGCGTCCGTCGCCGCCTTCGAGACGCTCGCGTTCGGGGACCTGTCGGTGCTCACCAAGGTGGGGGTGCAGTTCGGCCTGTTCGGCGGGGCGATCCTGCAGCTGGGCACCAAGCCGCACCACGACGCCTACCTCGAGGACCTGATCACGGGCCGGCTGCTCGGCTGCTTCGCGATGACCGAGACCGGCCACGGCTCCAACGTGCAGGCGCTCGGCACCACCGCGAGCTACGACGTCGAGAGCGGCGAGTTCGTCATCGACACCCCCGACGACCGGGCCCGCAAGGACTACATCGGTGGTGCCGCCGAGCACGCCCGGGTCGCGGTGGTGTTCGCGCAGCTGCTGCTGGGGGGCGACTCGTACGGCGTGCACGCGTTCGTCGTACCGATCCGGGACGACAAGGGGAACCCGCTGCCGGGCGTCCGCGTCGAGGACTGCGGCGCGAAGATCGGCCTGAACGGGGTCGACAACGGGCGGCTGTGGTTCGACGGTGTCCGGGTGCCTCGGCGCAACCTGCTGAACCGCTACGCGGTGGTCACCGAGGACGGCCGGTACTTCTCCGAGATCGACAACCCCGACCGGCGGTTCTTCACCATGCTCGGCACCCTGGTCCAGGGCCGGGTCTGCGTCGGCGGCGGGGCGATCAACGCCGGCAAGGTCGCGATCACCATCGCGGTCAAGTACGCCCTCGCGCGCCGGCAGTTCGGCTCGCCCGGGTCCGACCGCGAGGAGCTGCTGCTCGACTACGGCATGCATCAGCGGCGGCTCTTCCCGCTGCTGGCGCGCACCTACGCGCTGCACTTCGCCCAGGAACGGGTCGCCGAGAGCCTGCACGAGGTGTTCTCCCACGAGGACGCCTCGGACCACGACCGCCGCGCGCTGGAGTCGCGAGCGGCCGGCACCAAGGCACTCGGCACCTGGCACGCCTCTCGGAGCATCCAGCAGTGCCGGGAGGCCTGCGGCGGTGCGGGCTACCTGTCGGTCAACCGCTTCGACGCGCTGCGCGCGGACACCGACGTGTTCACCACCTTCGAGGGTGACAACACGATCCTGCTGCAGCTGGTCGCGAAGGGCCTGCTCACCGACTACGCCGACGAGTTCGGCGACCTGAACCAGATCGAGATGATGCGGTTCGTGGCCTCCACGGCCGTCGAGACGGTGCTGGAGCGGACCAACGCACGCACGCTGCTCGAGCGGCTCCGGGACGTGGTGCCCGGCAGCCGGGACGGCGGGGAGGACGACGAGACCGGCCTGCTCGACGCGCAGTACCACCTCGAGATGATGTGCTGGCGCGAGGAGCACATCCTGGCCTCGGTGGCCCGTCGCCTCAAGCGCGGCATGGACTCCGGCCGGGACCCGGCCGAGGTGTTCAGCCGGTGCCAGGACCACGTGATCGCGGCGGCCTGGGCGCACGGGGAGCGGATCGTGCTCGAGGCGTTCCTCGACAAGCTGGAGTCCGCCGAGGACGGCGCGAACAAGGACGCGCTCAAGCTGCTCTGCGACCTGTACGCGCTCTCCTGCATCGAGGACGACCGGGGCTGGTTCCTCGAGCACGGCCGGCTCTCCAAGGAGCGGTCCAAGGCGATCACCCGGCAGGTCGACGAGCTCTGCCGACGGATCCGCCCGGTCGCCGACGAGCTCGTGGACGCGTTCGCGGTGCCGCGGGAGATGCTGCGCGCGGAGATCCTGGAGTTCTCCGGGTCCTGAGCCCCAGCAGCAGCGAACCCCGCCCGAGGGCGGGGTTCGGAGGAGGACGCAGGCTCAGTGCTTGCCGGCGGACTGCTTGTAGCGTTCGAAAGAGGCGGTCACCTCGGCCTCCGCCTCGGTGCGGCCGACCCAGTTGGCGCCCTCGACGGACTTGCCCGGCTCCAGGTCCTTGTAGACCTCGAAGAAGTGCTGGATCTCCAGGCGGTCGAACTTGGAGACGTGGTTGATGTCGCGCAGGTGCTCCAGGCGCGGGTCGTGCGAGGGCACGCACAGCACCTTGTCGTCGCCGCCGGCCTCGTCGGTCATCCGGAACATGCCGATCGCGCGGCACTTGATCAGGCAGCCGGGGAAGGTCGGCTCCTGGAGCAGCACCAGCGCGTCCAGCGGGTCACCGTCCAGGCCGAGGGTGTCCTCGATGAAACCGTAGTCGGCGGGGTACTGGGTGGAGGTGAACAGCGTGCGGTCGAGCCGGATCCGTCCGGACTCGTGATCGACCTCGTACTTGTTGCGCTGTCCCTTGGGGATCTCTACCAGTACGTCGAACTCCACAGCTCTTCCTCCGCTTCGGCCTCGGCTACGTCGCTGGGCTAGTGTCCCGCACCAGGACCGAAAACGTGGAGTCGAGAGGGGTCCGAGGTGCCGGAAGGTGACGGAAGCCACTCCGGGCGGTGGCTGCGGCGCAGCACGGCGGGCCTGGTCGTGCTGGTCCTCGCGCTCGCGCTGCTCTCCTTCCAGTTCCGGCTCGGCCCGCGCTGGTTCGGCCTGGACTACCCCTCACCGGCGGCCGAGCCGGCCAAGGTCGCGCCGCCCCCGGGGCTGAGCCTGCCGTCCGCCCGTCGGGCCGCACTGGTGGCGGCGCCGTCCCCGGACCGGCCCGCGGACCGCGCCGCCGTCCGACGGGCGCTGGCCCGGCTGGTGCGGAGCAAGGCGCTGGGGCCGCACGCCGCGGTCCAGGTGGCCGACCTCGGGGACGGCCGGATCCGCTACCGGCACGGGGCGGACCTGGTCACCCCCGCCTCGACGATGAAGCTGCTCACCACCACGGCGGCGCTGTCCGCACTCGGTCCGGATCACCGGTTCGTCACCCGGGCGGTGGCCGGACGGCACGGCCGCACGGTGACGCTGGTCGGCGGCGGCGACCCGCTGCTGGCGCGGGCACCGGTCGACGGGGACACCTACCCGGCGCGCGCCGACCTGCAGACCTTGGCACGGGCGACGGCCCGGGCGCTCAGGGGCATCGGCCGGACCAAGGTCCGGGTGCGCTACGACACCTCCCTGTTCACCGGTCCGGCGGTCGACCCGCACTGGGAGCCGAACTACATCCCCGACGACGTGGTCAGCCCGATCACCCCGCTGTGGGTGGACGAGGGGCGCGACGCGGACCGTCCCGGCTACCGCAGCGCGGACCCGGCGGCCGCGGCGGCCGACGCCTTCGCCGCCGCCCTCGGCAAGCGCAAGATCACGGTGGTCGGCAAGCCCCGGGAGGCGGCGGCGCCGCACCGGGCCAAGGCGCTCGCCGCGGTCAGGAGCGCGCCGTTGGCGGAGACCGTCCAGCACATCCTCGAGGTCAGCGACAACGAGGGCGCCGAGGTGCTCGCCCGGCAGACCGCCCTCGCGGTCGGGAAGCCCGCCTCCTTCCAGGGCGGCGTGCGGGCCGTCCGGGCGGTGCTCGGCCACCTCGGCATCGACACCGCGGGGGACCGGATCCACGACGGCAGCGGGCTGTCCCGGCAGGACCGGCTGCACCCGGGGACCCTGCTCGACGTGCTGGAGACGGTCTCCGGCGACGCGCACCCGGAGCTGCGCCCGGTGGTGGAGAGCCTGCCGGTGGCGGGCTTCACCGGCTCCCTCGCCTACCGGTTCGAGACGGCGGACAAGGCGAGCCTCGGGCGGGTGCGTGCCAAGACCGGGACCCTGACCGGGGTGCACGGCCTGGCCGGCACGGTGACCACCGCCGACGGCGCGGTGCTGGCCTTCGTCGCGGTGGCCGACCGGGTCCGGCTCCCCGACACCCTGGCGGCCCGGGCGACGCTCGACCGGATCGCCGCCGCGCTGGCCGGGTGCACCTGCGCGGCCACCCCGTAAGGTCGGATCATGGCGCGCTCCACGATGATCGACTGGGACCTCGCGGTGACGGCCGCGTCCCGGATGGCGGGCCCCGGCCCGATGCTCACCCGTGACCAGGCGGACGCGGTCGTGGCCGAGCTCCGCGCGGGCGCGGAACGCTCCACCGCCCTGGTGCGCGAGTTCACCGGGCTGGAGGCCCAGGAGCGCACGGCGCCGGTGCTGGTGGTGGACCGGACCGGCTGGATCCAGGCGAACGCCGACGGGTTCGCCCAGGTGATGAACCCGCTGATCGAGCGGCTCCAGGCCAAGCGCGGGACCCCGTCGCCGTTGACGGAGGCGGTCGGGTCGAAGGTCACCGGGCTCGAGGTGGGCAGCCTGCTCGGCTTCATGTCCTCGAAGGTGCTGGGCCAGTTCGACCCGTTCTTCGCGCCCGCCGGTTCACCCGAGGCCGGCCGGATGCTGCTGGTCGCGCCCAACATCGTGCACACCGAGGACGAGCTCGACGTGGACCCGGCCGACTTCCGGCTCTGGGTGTGCCTGCACGAGGAGACCCACCGGGTCCAGTTCACCGCGGTCCCGTGGATGCGCGACCACATCCACGCCGAGATCGAGCACCTGGTCGGGTCCGTGGACCTGGACCCGGGCCGGATCGCCGCGATGGTCGGCGAGGGCGTCCGGCGGATCGGCGACGTGGTCCGGGGCAGCGACGAGGTCTCGCTGCTGGACCTGTTCTCCACCGCGGAGCAGCGGGTGGTGCTGGACCGGATCACCGGGGTGATGTCGCTGCTCGAGGGGCACGCCGACGTGGTGATGGACGGGGTCGGGCCGGAGGTCATCCCGTCGGTCGGCGCGATCCGGGCGAAGTTCAACAGACGGCGCAAGGGCACCAGCTACCTCGACCGGTTGCTGCGCCGGCTGCTCGGCCTGGACGCCAAGATGGCGCAGTACCGGGACGGCGCCGCGTTCGTCCGGGCGGTGGTCGACCAGGTCGGGATGGACGGTTTCAACCACGTCTGGTCCGAGCCCGCCCACCTGCCGTCCAAGGCCGAGATCGGCGACCCGGGCTCCTGGGTACGCCGCGTGCACGCCTAGGTGGCGCTCGACCCCGACGTCGCCGCGGTGCGGCTGGCGGTGCGCCGGTCGCTCGCCGACGTCGCCGCGCAGCCGGTGCTGGTGGCCTGCTCCGGCGGCGCGGACTCCCTGGCCCTGCTCGCGGCCACCTGCTTCGAGGCCCGCCGGGGCGGCTGGCAGGTGGTGGGGGCCACCGTCGACCACGGCCTGCAGGCGGGGTCGGCCGAGCACGCGGCCTCCGTGGCCGCCCAGATGGCCGGGCTCGGCGCACACGAGACCGCGTCGGTGCGGGTCTCGGTGGACGCCGCCGGCCCTGGGCCGGAGGCCGCGGCCCGTGAGGCTCGCTACGCGGCGCTCGAGGAGCTCGCCAACCGGTTCGGCGCGCGGGTGGTGCTGCTCGGGCACACGCTCGACGACCAGGCCGAGACGGTCCTGCTCGGGCTGACCCGCGGCTCGGGGGGCCGCTCGCTGGCCGGGATGCGCGGGCAGCGGCCCCCGTTCCGCCGGCCCCTCCTGGAGGTGACCCGGGCCCGGACCGAGGCGGCCTGCGCGGCCGAGGGCATCGCGTGGTGGACGGATCCGCACAACACCGACCCGCGGTTCACCCGCGCCCGGGTCCGGCACCGGGTGATGCCGGTGCTGGAGCGCGAGCTGGGTCCGGGGGTGGCCGCCGCGCTGGCCCGCACCGCCGCCCAGCTGCAGGAGGACGTGGACGCCCTGGACGCCCTCGCGGAGCGGGGGCACGCGGCCGCCAGGACCGGCGACGGGCTGGACCTGACCGCCCTCGAGGGGTTGCCGACCGCGGTACGCCGCCGGGTGCTCCGCCGGGCGGCCCTGGAGGTCGGCTCCCCGCCGGGGGAGCTGTTCCGGGTGCACGTGCTGGCCCTGGACGACCTGGTCCGGGACTACCGGGGACAGGCCCGGGTGGAGCTGCCCGGCCACGTGCACGCCGTGCGGGAGGACGGCGAGCTGCGGTTCCGCCGGGCCGGGCCGCGGGGCGGCGCGGGGCCTGTGGCAGGCTGACGCCCATGGACGAGAAGCACGTCGAGGGCGATCTGGTCGACGTCCTCTACTCCGAGGCGGAGATCCAGCAGCGCCTCTCCGAGCTGGTCGCACAGATCGAGAGGGACTACGAGGGGCAGGACATCCTGCTCGTCGGTGTCCTCAAGGGCGCCGTGATGGTGATGGCCGACCTGGCCCGCCACTTCGGCCGGCACATCGAGATGGACTGGATGGCGATCTCGTCCTACGGGTCGGGCACCAAGTCCTCGGGCGTGGTCCGGATCCTCAAGGACCTCAACACCGACATCTCCGGCAGGCACGTGCTGGTCGTCGAGGACATCATCGACACCGGCCTGACGCTGTCCTGGCTGGTGTCGAACCTGCGTTCGCGCGGGCCGGCGTCGGTCGAGATCTGCACCCTGCTGCGCAAGCCCGAGGCGCAGCAGATGTCGGTCGACGTGAAGTACGTCGGCTACGACATCCCGAACGAGTTCGTCGTCGGCTACGGGCTCGACTACGACGAGCGGTACCGCAACCTGCGCTGCATCGGCACCCTGGCGCCCCACGTCTACTCCTGAGCGGGCGAATTTTGCGGACCGGTTGGTGCCGGCCGGGTGGTTAGCGGGACAATGGACCCGACGACGCCACGCGCGCGCCGGTTGGGCGCACGCGTGTACCGTCGAATGTCTCGCAGTGGTTGACTTGGTAGGAGGTCGGGGAGCAGTCCCCGGAACATGGACGTGAAGCGTATTTTCCGCGGTCCCTGGTTGTGGATCGTCGTGGCGGTGGTGGGCGTCCTGGTCGCCCTGCAGTACCTCGCGCCCAACGGCGGCTACGACCAGATCGACACCTCCAAGATGGTCTCCTACATCAAGGACGGGTCGGTCAAGGACATCACCTTCGTCGACGGCGACCAGGAGATCCAGGCCACCCTCGACAACGGCCAGAAGGTCTCCTCCAACTGGGTCGCCGGCCAGCAGCAGAGCATCATCGCGGCCGCGCAGAAGCAGGTCGACGCCGGCAAGATCGAGACGTCGAACTCCAAGAACCCGCAGCCCAGCCTGCTCGGGTCGATCCTGGCCACGTTCCTGCCGTTCGTGCTGATCATCTTGCTGTTCCTGTTCCTGATGAACCAGGTCCAGGGCGGCGGCGGCCGGGTGATGCAGTTCGCCAAGTCCAAGGCCAAGCTGATCAGCAAGGACATGCCGAAGACCACCTTCACCGACGTGGCCGGCTGCCAGGAGGCGATCGAGGAGCTCGGCGAGATCAAGGAGTTCCTGCAGGAGCCGGCCAAGTTCCAGGCGGTGGGGGCGAAGATCCCCAAGGGCGTGCTGCTCTACGGTCCCCCGGGCACCGGCAAGACGCTGCTGGCCCGCGCGGTCGCGGGCGAGGCGGGGGTCCCGTTCTACTCGATCTCCGGCTCGGACTTCGTGGAGATGTTCGTCGGTGTCGGCGCCTCCCGGGTGCGCGACCTCTTCGAGCAGGCCAAGGAGAACGCCCCGGCGATCGTGTTCATCGACGAGATCGACGCCGTCGGCCGGCACCGCGGCGCCGGCATGGGCGGCGGCCACGACGAGCGGGAGCAGACCCTCAACCAGCTGCTGGTCGAGATGGACGGCTTCGACGTGCGCGGCGGGGTCATCCTGATCGCGGCGACCAACCGCCCCGACATCCTCGACCCGGCGCTGCTGCGCCCGGGTCGCTTCGACCGGCAGATCGGCGTCGAGGCGCCCGACCTGTCCGGCCGGCACATGATCCTCCAGGTGCACTCGCGCGGCAAGCCGATGGCCCAGGGCGTCGACCTGCTGTCCGTGGCCCGCCGGACCCCCGGGTTCACCGGTGCGGACCTGGCCAACGTGCTCAACGAGGCGGCGCTGCTCACCGCGCGTCAGAACAAGAAGGTCATCGACGACGAGGCCCTCGACGAGGCGATCGACCGGGTCATCGCAGGCCCGCAGAAGCGCACCCGGCTGATGAGCGAGAAGGAGAAGCTCATCACCGCCTACCACGAGGGCGGGCACGCCCTGGTGGCCGCCGCGCTGCCGGGCACCGACCCGGTGCACAAGGTCACGATCCTGCCCCGCGGGCGGGCGCTGGGGTACACCATGGTGCTCCCGGACGAGGACAAGTACTCCCAGACCCGCTCGGAGATGCTGGACAAGCTGGCGTACATGCTCGGCGGTCGGGCGGCCGAGGAGATGGTCTTCCACGACCCGACCACGGGTGCCGGCAACGACATCGACAAGGCCACCTCGCTGGCCCGGGCGATGGTCACCGAGTTCGGCATGACCGAGCGGCTGGGCGCCATCAAGCTCGGCGACAACAACTCCGAGCCGTTCCTGGGGCGCGACCTCGGGCACACCCGCAACTACTCCGAGGACGTGGCCGCCGTGGTCGACGAGGAGACCAAGAAGCTCCTCACCACCGCGCACCAGGAGGCCTTCGACATCCTCGAGGAGAACCGCGACGTGCTCGACCGGCTGGTCACCGAGCTGCTCGAGAAGGAGACGCTGGACAAGGAGGAGGTCGCCGAGGTCTTCGCGCCGCTGCGGCGCCGCCCGGTCCGGCCGGCGTGGACCGGGTCCCCGGACCGCTCGCCCTCGAGCATCCCGCCGGTCGACGTGCCCAAGGCCGCAGCGAACGGGTCCGCCCCGGACGACTCCTCGGGTGCCGTCATCCTCACCCCGCCGGGCGGCGGCGGTGACGTGCACGGCGACCCCAACGTGCGGTCCGATGACCCTCAATAAGATCAGCCAGGAGCCGCGAGACCACATCCCGCCCTTCGACGGGCCGCGCGCCGAGGCGGCGGTCCGGGAGCTGCTGATCGCGGTCGGGGAGGACCCCGACCGGGAGGGGCTGCGCGACACCCCGGCCCGGGTCGCCCGCGCCTACCAGGAGCTGCTGGGGGGCATGCGGAGGAGCGCCGAGGAGGTGCTCACCACCACCTTCGACATCGGGCACGACGAGATGATCCTGGTGCGCGACCTCGAGCTGTGGTCGATGTGCGAGCACCACCTGGTGCCGTTCACCGGGGTTGCTCACGTGGGTTACATCCCGAACCGGAACGGCCGGATCACCGGCCTGTCGAAGCTGGCGCGGCTGGTGGACGTCTACGCCCGGCGACCGCAGGTGCAGGAGCGGCTGACCACGCAGATCGCGGACTCGCTGATGGAGATCCTGCAGGCCCAGGGCGCGATCGTGGTGGTCGAGGCCGAGCACCTGTGCATGACGATGCGCGGGGTGCGCAAGCCGGGCTCGAAGACGGTGACCTCGGCGGTCCGCGGCAGCATGCACAACGCGGCCACCCGCAGCGAGGCGATGAGCCTGATCATGCACGGGACCCGCTGACATAGGGTCGTCGGCATGTACGCGCGCCCACCCCGGTACGTCGACGGGCTGCCCGGCCCGACCGCTGCCTCGTCATGGGCGTGCTCAACGTGACCCCCGACTCGTTCTCCGACGGGGGCCGCTACTTCGACACCGACCGCGCGGTGGGGCACGGCCGGCGCCTGCTCGCCGAGGGGGCGGACCTGGTCGACGTGGGCGGCGAGTCCACCCGCCCGGGCGCCGTGCGCCCCACCGTGGCCGAGGAGCTCGACCGGGTGCTGCCGGTCGTCGCCGCCCTGACGGCCGAGGGCGCGGCGGTCTCGGTGGACACGATGCGCGCCGAGGTGGCCGCCGCTGCCGTGGACGCCGGCGCGGTCCTGGTGAACGACGTCTCCGGCGGCCGCGCCGACCCGGACATGTTCGCGACCGTCGCCCGGCTGGAGGTCGGCTACGTGCTGATGCACTGGCGGGCGCACTCGGCCCGGATGCAGGAGCACGCGACGTACGGCGACGTGGTCGAGGACGTGGTCACCGAGCTCCGGGAGCAGATCGATGCCGCGAAAGCCGCCGGGGTCGACCCCGGGAGGATCGCGGTGGACCCGGGGATCGGCTTCTCCAAGACCGCCGAGCAGAACTGGGACGTGCTGGCGGCGACCGAGCGGCTGCACCGGCTCGAGCTCCCGGTGCTGGTCGCGACCAGCCGCAAACGGTTCCTCGGGGTGCTGCTCGCCGCCGCGGACGGCACGCTGCGCCCCGCGCAGGAGCGCGAGGACGGCACCACGGCGACGTCCGCGCTGGCCGCCGCCGCGGGTGCCTGGTGCGTGCGCGCGCACTCCGTGCGCGCCAACCTGGATGCGGTCAAGGTCGCCCAGCGCTGGGCCGGAGGGAGGCACGATGTCCGACCGTGAGGAGCGCGACCACCGCGCCATCGAGCAGGCGAACGCCGCGTTCTACGCGGCCTTCGAGTCCGCCGACCTCGACGCGATGCAGGAGCTGTGGCTCGACGACGCCGAGACGCTGTGCGTGCACCCCGGGGCGATGCCGGTGCGCGGCACCTCCGCGATCTCCCGGTCGTGGGCGCTGATCATGGCGAACACGCCCTACATCCAGTTCTTCCTCACCGACGTCGAGGTGAGCGTCCTCGACGACGTGGCGTCGGTGACCTGCACGGAGAACGTGCTCACCGCCGACGAGAGCACCGGGCCGGACTCGTTCGGCGGGGCCAAGGCGGTCGCCACCAACGTGTTCTCGCGCACCCAGGAGGGCTGGCGGTTGTGGATCCACCATGCCTCCCCGGTACTGTCGGGGGAGCATCATGACGAAGAATGACGGCCCGGGCGACCGCCGGACGACCACCGACCGGCTCGCCGTCCGGGGCATCGAGGCGGTCGGCCACCACGGAGTCCTCGACTTCGAGCGGCGCGACGGCCAGGTCTTCGTGGTCGACCTCGTGCTCGGCCTGGACACCCGGGCCGCGGCACGCAGCGACGACTTGCAGGACACCGTGGACTACGGAACCCTCGTGGCGGCGGTGAAGAAGCTGATCGAGTCCGACCCGGTCGATCTCATCGAGACGCTGGCCGAGAGGATCTCGACGGTGTGCCTCGCCGACGAGCGCGTGGAATGGTCCGAAGTGACCGTGCACAAGCCGGACGCACCCATCGAGGCGACGTTCTCGGACGTTGCCCTGACGATATTTCGGAGCCGATGTGACTGAGACCCCGAACCCGAACATCGTGGACACCGACACGCTCACGGGGGAGATGCACCCGATCCGTCGGTGCGTGCTGGCGATCGGCTCCAACCTCGGTGAACGGCTGAACAACCTCCAGGGGGCGGTGAACTCCCTGGCCGACACCCCCGAGGTGTGGGTGACCAGCGTCTCCCCGGTCTACGAGACCGAGCCGGTCGAGGCCACCGAGGACGCCAAGGACTTCCTGAACGCCGTCGTCCTCATCGACACCACGCTCTCCGCGCGGACCCTCCTCGAGCGCGCCCTGGCGATCGAGGACGCCTACGGCCGCGAGCGCCCCACCGAGCGCGGGGCCCCGCGCACGCTCGACGTGGACCTGATCGTGGTGGGTGACCGCCGCAGCAGCGCCGAGGACCTGGTGCTGCCGCACCCGAAGGCACACGAACGGGCGTTCGTCCTGGCGCCCTGGCACGACGTGGAGGCGGACGCCGAGCTGCCGGACGTGGGCCCGGTCGCCGAGCTGCTGGAGAAGGTCGGGCCCGAGGGCATCACAAGGCGCGACGACCTGACGCTCACCCTGCAGTGAGCCGGGACCCCGACCCGGGTCAGGAGCCGGAGGACGAGGGCCCGGAGCCCGAGGGGCACGTGCGGCCGACGACCGCGGGTCCGCTGACCGGTTTCGCCGTGGTCGGCCTGGTGCTGGGGTGGCTGCTCCGCCCGGTCAGCATCCGGTGGCACGGCACCGCACCCACGGTCGGGTGGCTCCCGGTGCTCGCGCTCGCGCTGGTCGCGGCGATCGTCGGCCTGGTCGCCTGGTCGACGTACCGTGCGCTGCAGGTCCGCCACGAGCGGCTGGAGCCGCAGCACGCGGTCAACCGGCTGGTGCTCGCGAAGTCGTGCGCGCTCGCCGGCGCGATGGTCGGCGGCGGCTACTTCGGCTACGCACTGAGCTGGCTGGGCCGGACCGACACCGACCTGGCCAAGCTGCGGGTGGCCCAGGCGGTGCTCGCCGGCCTGGCCGGTGTGCTGATCGTCGCAGGATCGCTGCTCCTCGAGCGCGCGTGTCGGGTCAGTCGCGAGGGCCGCTGAGACCTACGCTTGACCGCATGGCCAGTACTTCCCCGAACCGTCCCGGCCGGCGGCGGCAGCGCAGCGTGCGCGTCACCGTCGCCGTCCTCCTGCTGAGCCTCGCCACCGCCGCCGTCCTGCTGGCCCTGCCGGGCCAGTCCCCGCTGTGGCTGAGTGTCGCGGCCGTCTTCGCCCTGGGCTGCGGCTGGGCGTCGGCCCGCATCGTCTACACCGAGCTGGCGCAGAGCCGCCGGGAGGCCGCCGCGGACCGGGCTGCGCAGGCACAGGCCTACCGGAGCATGTTCTCCGAGCGGGCCACCGAGCACGCGGAGTTCACCACCGCGATGACCGACCGGCTGGTCCGCCGGGACCGGGAGATCGCCGAGCTCGAGGACAGCGTGGTCGACGGGCAGCGTCGCGCGATCGAGGCGGAGGCCCGCGTCCAGCGGGAGGCCCGGCGCGCCAACGAGGCCCAGGAGCGGGTCGCGCAGCTCGAGGAGGCGCTCGAGGTCCGCAAGGCCGAGGAGGCCGACGAGCTCGCGAGCTGGGAGGCGACGCTCCTCGACCCGGCGCTGGAGACCGTGGTCGACCTGATGGCCTGGGAGCAGAAGGTCTCCGCCGGCGCCCAGGACACCGCGGACGGCCAGAAGCACGCCTGAGACGCGTTCCGCGGAGGCGGCGGATGTGATGTAGGTCACGGAAATCCGGACCCGCCGGTGCGGCTTGTGCCCTTGTGCGGAAGACTGACCGGGTGATGTCGACCGAGAAACCAGGAAACGACCGGCCCGACGATGTGACCTTCCCCACAGACCTTCCCTCCGGGTGGTCCGCGTCCGCCCCCGACGAGAACGACGCCGCCGAGCTCGCCGAGCTGCTGCGCCGCCACGAGAAGCACGGTCGTGGCTGGCCCGGGGCCTCCGAGGACGACGTGCTGGTGCACGTGTCCGCCCGCGGCTACATGACCCGCGAGAACCTCGTGCTGCGGGACGGGAAGGGCGTGATCCGGGGCTGGGCGAGCGCCCACGACCGGGCCGCCGGCCGGATGCTGCTCTCCGTGGTGGTCGACCACCGCCTCGACGACGCGCTCGCGGACCGGGTGGCCGAGCTGCTCTTCGAGTGGGCCGACCAGGCCGCGGTCCGGGTGGGTGCCGAGCGCGACCTGGAGGTCCAGCAGATCGACAGCGGCGCCTTCGCCGACGACGAGCGGCAGCACCGCTGGCTGGCCAAGGCCGGATTCAGCCGGGTCCGCACCTGGTGGCAGATGTCCCGGCCGGTGACCGGCGCGGACGCCGAGATCGACACCGAGCCGGGCGAGGGAGTGCGGATCCGCCCGGTCGAGCGCCAGGGCACCGGAATGCCGTCCGAGGAAGACCTGCGCACCGTCCACGACATCCTCGAGAGCGCGTTCGCCGACCACTTCAACTCCCACGAGGAGACCTTCGACGAGTTCGTCTTCCGGCTCCGGGAGGACCCCGGCCACCGGTGGGACCACTGGTGGATCGCCGAGCTGGTCGACGGCGACCGGACCGAACCGGCGGGCGCGCTGGTCGGCGCGGTCACCGAGGGGTCCGACGGACAGCCCGACGGCAGCTACGTGGAGTACATCGGCGTGCTGCAGAACGCCCGCGGCCGCGGGGTGGCCAAGTCCCTGCTCGGCACGATCATCGCCGACGCGGCCTCCCGCGGACGGGACCGGGTCGGGCTCGAGGTCGACGCGGACTCCCCGACCGGCGCGGACGGCCTGTACGTCTCGATGGGCTGGGAGACCACCTACATCACCGAGTCCTGGCACCGCGACGTGCCGGTCACCGCCTGACCGGATCGGTGTCCGCGCCCTCGGCGACCGACCGGCGGAGCGCCCGGTGCACGGTCGCCGGGGTGAGCACCCCGACGGGCTCCCCGTCGCGGGTCACGGTGACCGCGGCCTCGTCGTTGCGCATCATGGTGGCCAGCGCGTCCTCCAGCGACGCGCTCACGTCCACCGTCGCCGGCAGCGGGGTCCCGTCCACCGGCTCCAGGTCGGACTCGGCGATCGGCGTCACCGACAGCCGGCGCAGGCCACGGGAGGCGCCCACGAACTCGGCGACGAAGTCGTCCCCGGGCCGCCCCAGGATCTCGGCGGGCACGTCGTACTGGGCGAGCCGGCCGCCGTCGGCGAAGACCGCCACGCGGTCACCCATCCGCACCGCCTCGTCGATGTCGTGGGTGACCAGCAGCACCGTCTTGCCGAGCTCCTGCTGCAGCCGTAGGAACTCGTCCTGCAGCCTGCTGCGCACGATCGGGTCCACCGCGCCGAACGGCTCGTCCATCAGCAGCACCGGCGGGTCCGCGGCCAGCGCCCGAGCCACGCCCACCCGCTGGCGCTGGCCCCCGGACAGCTGGTCGGGGTAGCGGTCGGCGAACTGCTTCGGGTCGAGGCCGACCAGGTCCAGCAGCTCCTCGGCGCGGGCCGCAGCCTTCTTCCGGTCCCAGCCCAGCAGGGAGGGCACGGTCGCCACGTTCGTCCGGATCGACTGGTGCGGGAACAGCCCGATCTGCTGGATCACGTAGCCGATCCGGCGCCGCAGGGCCACCGGGTCCGCGTCGGTGATGTCCTCGCCGTCCATGAAGATCCGGCCGCTCGTCGGCTCGATCAGCCGGTTCACCATCTTCAGCGTGGTGGACTTCCCGCAGCCGGAGGGGCCCACCAGCACCACGATCGCGCCCCGCGGCACGTCGAGGTCCAGCTCCTGCACCGCGACGGTGCCGTCCGGGTAGGTCTTGCCGACGCCGATGAGACGGATCATCGGTTCCCCGGTAGCGTCCATGGCGTGACCCTACTCGTCGCGTCCGCCCTGGTGGCCACCGCGGACCAGAGCTGTTACAGCCGCGAGGTCAACCACTGGATCTGCGGCAGCTACCTGACCGACCGGCGGTCCGAGCTGCTCGCGGCCACCGTCCAGCACCTGGAGATCACCGCCGCCTCCGTGCTGCTCGGCCTGGTGGTGGCGCTGCCGCTGGCCCTGCTGGCCCGCAGGTACGCCCGGCTGGAGACCGGCGTGCTCGGCGTGACCACCGGTCTGTACACGATCCCGTCCCTGGCGCTGTTCCCGCTGATCGTCCCGTTCACCGGGCTGACGCCGATCACGGTGATCGTCGGCCTGGCGCTGTACTCGCTGACGATCCTGGTCCGCAACACCCTGGAGGGGCTGCGCGCGGTGCCCGCCGACGTGCGGGAGTCCGCCGTCGGGCTGGGGTACTCCCCGACCCGGCTGCTGGTGCGCATCGAGCTGCCCCTCGCCCTGCCGGTGATCATGGCCGGGCTGCGGATCGCCACGGTCTCCACGGTGGCGCTCACCACGGTGGGCGCGATCGTCGTGTACGGCGGCCTGGGCAACCTGCTCGCCACCGGCGTCGAGGAGGACTTCAAGGCCCAGATCCTCGCGGCGAGCGTGATGTGCGTGCTGCTCGCGGTCGGCCTGGACGTCGGCCTGCTCGGCGTGCAGCGCCTGCTGACGCCGTGGACGAGGAGGCGGGGCTGACGTGGGGCTGCTCCAGGACGCGTGGGCCTACCTCAGCGACGGCGCCAACTGGGCCGGCTCCGGCGGGATGGCGCAGCTGCTGGTCCAGCAGCTGCTGCTGACCCTGACCGCGCTGCTGCTCGCGATGCTCGTCGGCCTCCCGGTCGCGCTGTGGCTGGGACACCTCGGGCGCGGCGGCTTCCTGGCGATCAACGTGTCGAACGTCGGCCGGGCGGTGCCCACGTTCGCGGTCCTGGCGCTGCTCAGCGTCGGCCCCGCGGGCACCGCGGTGCTCGGGCCCTACGGCCGGGCCGGGCTGGCGACGCTGCTCGCCCTGCTGCTGTTCGCGCTGCCCCCGATCATCACCAACGCCTACGTCGCGGTCCGGGAGGTTCCGGCCGACATCCGCGAGGCCGCCGAGGGGATGGGGATGCGGGGCCGGCAGACCTTCCTTCGGGTGGAGCTTCCCCTCGCGCTGCCGCTGGTGGCTGCCGGGGTGCGCCTGGCCCTGGTGCAGGTCTGGGCCACGGCCACGATCGCCGCGCTGGTGGCCGGCCCCGGTCTCGGCCGGGTGATCACCGACGGCTTCTACCACAGCAACTACGGCAAGGGGTTCGCCGGCGCGATCGTGGTGGCCGCGGTGGCCCTGGTGCTCGAGATCGTCGCCGCCGGCGTCCAGAACCTGACCGACCCGCGCCGGAGGCGGACACGCGGTGGCGGTTTCGCGGCAGGCGCTAGCGTTTCCGGTGGGCGATGATGGAGCCCGCAGTTGACTCATGCACGACCGGACACGCGTGGCCGCGGCCACGGGACACAGAAGGCGGTACCCCTCATGCACGCTCGTCGACTCTTTGCTGCGGTCCTGGCGACCGGCAGTCTCCTCCTGGGGACGGCCTGCGCGGGCAACGACGTGTCGTCGTCGGGCTCGAGCGACAAGGGCTCGGTCACCATCTCCGGGCAGAACTTCACCGAGGCCACGCTGGTGGCGAACATGTACAAGCTGCTGCTCCAGGACAAGGGCTACTCGGTGACCATGAAGCTCGTCGGCTCGCGCGACGTCTACATGGCGAAGGGCCAGTTCCCGGGGGCGGTCGACGTGGTCCCCGAGTACCTGGGTGGGATCGCCGACAAGCTCAACGCCCTGCAGAACGGCTCGGACGCGAAGCCGGTCACCACCCCCGACCCGCAGCAGACGCTGGACGCGGTCAAGCCGCTCGCGGACAAGGCCGGCATCACGCTGCTCCAGCCCGCGGACGCGACCGACCAGAACGCCTTCTTCGTCACCAAGGACTTCGCGGACAAGAACTCCCTCAAGACGCTGTCCGACCTCGGCGCCCTCGGCAAGCCGGTGGTGCTCGCCGCCGCCCCCGACTGCGAGGGCAGGACGGACTGCGCAGGTGGTCTCAAAGACCAGTACGGCATCAACGTGACCAAGGTGCTCCCGCTGGGCTACGCCTCGCCGCAGACCTACGACTCGGTGCTCAAGGGTGAGGCGCAGCTCGGCGAGACCAGCACCACCGACGGCTCGCTGGCGTCCCAGGGGCTGACCCTGCTCGAGGACGACAAGCACATCCAGCCCGCCCAGAACCTGATCCCCGCGGTCAGCTCGGACTTCCTCGCCAAGCACGCCGACGTCAAGGACACGCTGAACTCCCTGATGGCCAAGCTGACCACCGCGGACCTGACCGACCTCAACGGCAAGGTCGGCAACGAGCGGCAGAAGCCCGAGGACGTCGCCAAGCAGTACCTGCAGGACCAGGGTCTGCTGTCCTGAGCGCAGCCGTGCGCCCGGTAGGTTGAGGCGGTGGGAACGAGCAAGCCAGGCGGGTTCGGCCGCCTCCGCAACGCCGTCACGTCGCGGCTGCCCCGGCGCGGTGACGACGCGCAGCCGACGGCACCCCCGCCGCCGGCCGAGGCGCCGAGCCCGCAGCTGGCTCCGGAGCCGAAGCTCAGCGTGGTGGTCCCGATGTACCAGGTCGAGGCGTACCTCGAGGAGTGCCTGGACTCGGTGATCGCGCAGCGCTACGACAACCTCGAGGTGGTGCTGGTCGACGACGGCTCCACCGACGGCACCTTCGAGATCGCCCGCCGGTACGTCGAGCGCGACCCCCGGTTCCGGATGGTGCGCCAGCCGAACGCCGGGCTGGGGGCGGCGCGCAACACCGGGCTGGCCGAGTGCACCGGCGACCTGGTGGCCTTCGTGGACTCCGACGACTCCCTGCCGGCCGGGGCGTACCGCAAGATGGTGCGGACCCTCGTCGAGTCGGGGTCGGACTTCGTCGTCGGCGCGCACTACCGCGAGGAGGCCGGCAGCACCCTGGTGCAGCGGCCCTGGGTGAAGCAACTGCACGCGACCCGGCGGCTCGGCGTCACGGTGGACGAGGTGCCGACGGTGCTGGCGAACGTGTTCGCCTGGACCAAGGTGTTCCGCCGGGACTTCGTCGAGCGCATCGGGCTGCGCTTCCCCGAGGGGGTCCGCTACGAGGACCAGGTCCCGATCACCCGGGCCTACCTCCAGGCACGCGCGTTCGACATCATCCCCGCGACCGTCTACTACTGGCGGCAGCGCGACGACGGCAGCTCGATCACGCAGCAGAAGGGGCAGGCCTCGGACCTGCACGACCGGCTGCGGACCAAGCGCGAGATCGCCGGCCTGCTGCCCGAGCTGGCCTCGCCCGAGGTGACCCGGCACTGGTACGCCAAGGTCTTCCGGATCGACCTGATGCCCTACTTCCGCGCCGCGGCCAGGGCCGACGACGAGTACTGGCGGGTGCTCGCGGAGGACGTCGCCGCGCTCCACGACGCCGCCCCGGCCGACGTCTGGGACGACGTGGAGCTCCGCTACCGGCTGGCCGCCCTGCTGGCGGTGCGCGGCGACCGCGGCGCGCTCGCCCGGCTGCTGGACTACGAGCACCTGCGCGCCTCCAACTTCCCGGTCCGCTGCGAGGGAAAGGAGCTCTACGCGGACCTCGACTTCCTGGCCGAGGAGGGCGTCGCCCTGCCGCCGGACCTGCTGCGGCTGCGCGAGGTCGACCTGCCGGTCCGCCCGCTCCTGCAGGAGCTCGACTGGCGGTCCGACGGGGTGCTCTCGCTGCGCGGGCTGGCGTTCCTGCGCCACGTGGACCCCGGCCGGCACCAGGTGCGGACCGAGGTCGCCCTGCGTCGTCCCAAGGGTGGCCCCTCGGTGGCGGCCGCGGTCCGGCCCGACCCCGACCCCGGGGCCAACGTGGCCGCGGGGCGGGTCCACGAGGACCACGCCGCCTCCCGGTTCCTCGCCACGGTCGACCTGCACGAGCTGGTCCGGACCACCGGGGAGCAGCGCAAGGCGACCTGGGACGCGGAGGTGTCCGTGGCCGCGCTCGGCCACCACGTCACCGAGCGGTTCCTCGAGGTCGCCGACCACGGCAGCGCGCTGGCGACCCGCGCGCAGCTCGTGGACGGCGCGCTCGTCACCGGCGGGTGGTCCGACACCAAGGGGCTGAGCCTGTCGGTGCGACGCCGGTTCGCGGCCCTGCGGTCGGTGCGGTACGAGGGCGGCTCGTTCGTGCTCGACGTGGTGGTGCCGCCCGGGACCGACGTCCGTGGTCTCGTCAGCCGGGGCACGCCCGTGGCCGCCGAGGTCGACGGTGGCGTGGACGGCGCGGCCCGGGTCCGCGTGGCCGCCGCGAGCCTCGCCGCGGTCACCACCGCGGACGGGTTGGCCCTGGACTGCGGCGAGGGCAAACCGGTCGAGCTGACCGCGCTGGGCTCCCTGGACTGGGTCGCCGGGGCACCCCGGGACTGCCCGGTCGCCCTCCGGCTGACCGCCCGGGGCACGCTCCGGGTCGCCGCGAACGAGCCGACCCTGGTCGTCGACGCGGTGGCGTTCGACGGGGACACCGTCCGGATCGCCGGGCAGGCGCACGCGGTCGCGGGCTTCGAGGCCCGGCTGGTCGGGCCGCGCGCGACGAGCCCCGCCGTCGCCGCCACGGTCACCGACGGCCACTTCGAGGTGCTGCTCCCGGCGCGCAGGAGGTTCTGGGGCGAGGTCACCACGCTGCTCCCGCGCAACGCCTACGGCCTCACCGCGAGCGCCGACGGGGTCGACGTACGGGTGCGCGCGGCCTGCTCGCTGCAGGACGCGCCGGCGGCGCGGCCGGTGCGCGGCTGGACCACCGAGGTGGGTGGGCGGCGGGCGCTGGTGCTGCGCCGTTCCCGCGACGCCGACCCCGCGCTGACGTCGGCCTACCAGCAGCACCGGCTGCAGACCGGCGTGTACGCCGCCGCGCGCACCGGGGCGAGGTCCGGCACGGTGGTCTTCGAGTGCTTCGGCGGGTCGGGGATCGGGGACAGCCCCGGGGCGGTGTGTGACGTGCTGCGGGCGCGCGGCACGGACCTGGACCTGGTCTGGAGCGTGAACGACGAGGCGGTGCCGGTGCCGGAGGGCACCCGGGCGGTGCCGCGGCTGTCACCGGAGTGGTACGCCCTGGTGGGCTCGGCGCGGTACCTGGTCAGCAACAGCAACTTCCCCGCCGGCTTCGCGAAGGCGCCCGGCCAGGTCCACGTGCAGACCTGGCACGGCACCCCACTGAAGCGGATCGGCCACGACATCACCGACACCCGGTTCTTCAACGACAGCTACCTCGCACTGATGGACCGGGAGGCGGCGGGCTGGGACTACCTGGTCTCGCCGAGCCCGTACTGCACCGAGGTGCTGCCGCGGGCGTTCCGCTACGGCGGGACGGTGCTGGAGACCGGCTACCCGCGCAACGACCTGCTGCGCTCGCCGGAGGCCGCCCGGGTGCGCGCGGAGGTCCGGGCCGAGCTCGGGATCGCCGACGACCAGCGGGTGCTGCTCTACGCCCCCACCTGGCGGGAGAACCTCAAGAGCGCCGGCGGCTACGAGAAGGTGCTCTACCTGGACGCGGCCGCCGTCGCAGCGGAGCGTCCGGACGTGACGGTGCTGGTCCGCGGGCACGCGAACAGCGCGGCCCGCGGAGCCGTCGACCACGGCGAGCGGGTCCGGGACGTGACGTCGTACCCGGACATCGCCCGGCTCTACCTGGCCGCGGACGTGCTGGTGACCGACTACTCCTCGGTGCTCTTCGACTTCGCGCTGACCGACAAGCCGATGCTCTTCCTGGTCCCGGACCTCGAGGACTACCGGGACCGGCTGCGCGGGTTCTACCTGGACCTGGAGGAGATCGCGCCGGGGCCGCTGCTGCGGACCACCGCCGAGGTGCTGGCACACCTCGACGACGACCCCGCCGATTTCGCCGGGGCGCGCGGGCGGGTGCGGGAGCGGTTCGCCCCGCACGACGACGGGCACGCGGCCGAGCGGCTGGTGCAGTCGGTGTTCGGGGGGCCCTGATGGCCCGCCTGGAACGCGAGGCACGCGCCACCGTCCGCCGGGCCCGCACCGTCGCGCGCCGCTGGCAGGGGGCCGGCGCCGGACCGAAGGTGAGCGTGGTGCTGGCCGCGCGGGGGCCCGCGGCGCACCTCGGCGCCTGCCTGGACAGCGTGCTCTCCTCGACCCATCGGGCGCTCGAGGTGCTGGTGGTCGCCGACCCGGAGGACGCCGCGGCCGGCGCGGCCGTCGACGCGCTGCCCCGGGCGCGCCGGGTCCGGCGGGTGCGCCCCTCGGGGCAGCGCCCCTGGCTCGACGACGCGGTGGCGGCCGCGTCCGGCGACTTCCTGGGCTTCGTGCACGCGGACGACCTGGTGCCCGCCGACGCCTACGCCGGGCTGGTCGAGGCGCTGCGGTCCGGCGAGGGCGACCTCGCGGTCGGCACCCAGCACCTGGCCCGCTCGGGCCGGGACCGGGACCTGTCCTGGCAGCGGGGCCTGCCCGACCTCCGGGCCGCCGAGCCGGGCCGCGGCCACAGCGTGGCCGGCTGCCCGGAGGCGCTCGTCGACCTTGCGCTCACCGACAAGCTGTTCCGGCTGGACTTCTGGCGCGGGGCCGGGTTGAGCCTGCCGTCGTGGGAGGGGGCGGCGGCCACCGTCGCGCGGGCCTACCTGGCCTGCCGCGGCTTCGGGCTGGTCCGGGGCGTCGTCTACGCGCAGCAGGACCGGGACCGCTCGCGCCCCGTCGAGGAGCAGGCCCGGTTCCGGGCCGACCTCGCCGGGGCGCGCCTCTGCGCCCTCGAGGAGGCCGGGGCGCTGGTCGAGGAGCGGGTCCCCGACCTGCGGGACCGGTGGCTCACCGGGGTGCTCAGCCAGCTGCTCCCGCCGATGTACGTCGACGCGGTCGGCGGGGGCGAGGGCTACGCCGCGGTACTGGCCCCGGCGGTGCGGCGCCTGCTCGACCTGGCCGGACCGCAGGTGCCGGCGGCGGTGCCGGTCGCGGCCCGGCTCGCCGGCTGGGTGGCCGCGCACGGAACCCTGGGCGACCTGGCGCTGCTCCTCGACCACCTCGCGGACCACCCGGACGGGCTGCCCACCCGCCGCGACACAGATGACCGCCAGGTCGTGCTGCTGCCCGCCGGGCTCGGCTCGCGTCCGCCCGCGGAGCTGACCCGGGTGGAGACCGTGGACCGGCCGCTACGGGTGACCGCGGGCAACCTGGTCCGCGACGGTGCGCGGCTGCGCCTCGACGGGGCGGCCTTCGCCGACTACGACGTCCGTGACGAGCTGCCCGTGCTGGTGCTGGAGCACCGAACGGGTGGCGGCCGGGTGCCTCTGGACGTGGAGCGACGTGCGGACCCGCGGCTGAACCTGTGGGCCGCCCGGGCGTGGGAGGACCGGTCCGGGTCCGGCTTCACCGCGTGGCTGGACGCCGACGCGCTGCCGGGGCCGGCCGACGGGCGCTTCCGGCTCGAGGTGAGCCTGGCCGGCCACCGGGAGACCCTGGTCGCCGAGGGTCCGGACGCGTCGCCGGAGCGCGGCGTCGCCGCGGTGCGCACGGTCCTCGACACGGTGGCCTGCACCGGCGACACGCTCGCGCTGTCCGGCACCGGGACGTCCCCCGCCATCGCTTCCCTGGGCGGCGGACGCGGCCGCACCGCCGGTTTCCCGGTCCGCACCGACGGCGAACGGTTCCGCACCGAGATCGTGCTGCGCACCACGCTGTTCGGCGCGGAGGCGCACCTGCCCGCCGGCCGGTTCGCGGTCGAGCTCCGGGACGCCGCGGGCGCGCCGCTGCCGGTCCGCTGGGCCGACCGGCTGCTCCGCGAACCCCCGGACCTCGTCGGCGAGCGGGTCGCCGTCGACCTCGACCCGGTCGCCTCCCCGGCCGGCGTGACGCTGACCGCCCCGGTGAGCGGGCCGGACCGGAGCGCGTTCGGCCAGGCGCAGCTGCAGGCGCTGGTCTACGCGGCACCGGCCGGGACGCCGTACGGCTCGATGGTGCTGCTCGAGACGTTCCGCGGCCGCAGCATCGGGGACAACCCGGGCGCGATCGGCCGCGAGCTCGCCGCCCGCGACCTCGGCCTGGACCTGGTCTGGGTCACCGACGACCCGAGCGTGGCGCCGCCGCCGGGCACCCGGGGCGTCGCCCGGCGCACCCGGGAGTGGTACGACGCGCTCGCCGGCGCTCGCGCCTACGTCGGCAACGCGGGGGCGCCGTACTGGTTCGCCAAGAAGGCGGGCCAGGTCCACCTGCAGACCTGGCACGGCACGCCGTTGAAGCGGATCGGGGAGGACCGCGGGCCGGGCGACTTCCACACCTGGCGGCACCGGCGCCGGATCGCCGCCCAGGCCGCCGGCTGGGACGCGCTGGTCTCGCCGAGCCCGTTCTGCTCGCCGATCTTCCGCAGCGCGTTCCGCTACGAGGGCCCCCTGCTGGAGGTGGGCTACCCGCGCAACGACCTGCTGGTCTCACCGGAGGGGACCGCGGTCCGGGCGCGGGTGCGGAGCGCGCTCGGGCTGGCCGACGGCGACCGGGTGGTGCTCTACGCGCCGACCTGGCGGGAGTACGTCGGGGTCCGCGACTCCAAGCCGCTCTACCTCGACGCCGAGGCGCTCACCCGGCGGCTGCCCGACGCGGTGGTGCTGGTGCGCGGCCACTACAACAGCACCACGCAGGCAGATGTGTTCGCGCGGCACCCGCGGATCCACGACGTGACCCGCTACCCGGACATCGCCGACCTCTACCTGGCCGCCGACGTGCTGGTGACCGACTACTCGTCGGTGATGTTCGACTTCTCGCTCACCGACAAGCCGGTGGTGCTGCTCACCCCGGACCTCGAGCAGTACCGCGACGTGGAGCGCGGCTTCTACTTCGACATCGAGACGCGGGCGCCCGGCCCGCTCGTGACGTCGACCGCCGAGGTGGGCGACGTGCTCACCGGGCCGGACACCTGCGGGCCGGCCCGCAAGGCGTTCCGCGAGGAGTTCTGCCCGTGGGACGACGGCGCCGCGTCGGCGCGCACCGTGGACTGGCTGCTCGCCCAGCTCTGACCCGCCGAGTCGGCGCTAATGTCGCGCGGGAACGCGTCGAGTCGGCGCTAATGTCGCCTCAGCCGCGGTGGTGGATGGCAGCGTCGAACTGCTGCATCGCCACGCGGTTGTAGTCGTGGCCGTCCAGCAGCCCCGCGGGCACCTCGCCCTTGAGGAAGCGCTGCATGCCCTTGGCCAGGCCTTTCACCGTCTGCGGGACCACGATCCCGGCCTCCGGGGGCACCGAGTCGCCCACCGAGGCGAACGCGGTGGTGATCACCGGCAGGCCCAGCGTGCGGGCCTCCAGGATCACCATCGGCTGGCCCTCGTAGTCGCTGGAGAGCACGAAGCAGTCCGAGTCGGCCATGATCGCGTACGGGTTGTCGACCTGTCCCGCCAGCGTCACCGCGGACTCCATGCCCAGGCTGGCCACCAGGTTCGCCAGCTCGTCCTCCAGCTTGCCGCCGCCGAGGATCACCAGCCGGACGTGCGGGTTGGTCTCGTGGACCTGGGCGAACGCCCGGATCAGCCGGGCGTGGTTCTTCTCCGGGGACAGCCGGCCGACCGAGACGAAGGTGACCAGGTCGCGGCCCACGGCGCCCTTGGCCAGCCGCTGCCGGCTGCGCGCCTCGCGGATCAGGTCCTCCGCGTCGAAGTGCTCGAGCAGCACCGCCATCGCCGAGGCGATGTTCTCGGTGTCGAAGCTGGCGAGCCGGTCGGTGGTGGGTGCGGCGGGGGTGGCCTCGGCGTCACCGGAGGCCTTGGCGCGGGCCTGGCCGGCGGTCAGCCCCGCCATCCGCAGCACCCGGTCGGCGTCGATGGTGTTGATCGCGTAGGTGAACTGCTCGGGACGGGCGTACGCCTTCAGCCGCTCCTTGTTCACCCGGTCCAGCTCCGGGGAGACCGAGACCAGGTGGTCGAAGTGCCGGTACGTCGAGAACACCGCCTGCAACCGGTCCTCGAGGTGCTTCTCGCCGATCGTCTCGCGCTGCATGTCGGAGTACATGTCGTTGTGCAGCCAGATCGACTTGTGCTCGGCCTCGGCCACCGAGAACAGGAACGGCGCGTAGCAGCCGTAGCCGCTGAAGTCGATCAGGTGGTCGAACCGCGCGTGGCCGAACATCCGCTGCCACTCGTCGCTCCAGAACTGTCGGTGCCGCTGCGAGAGCGTGTCCGGCAGGCCGTGCACCATCAGGTTGTTGGTCTCCTCCCGGACCCGGCGGGGGGAGCCGTTGAAGATCGTCGCCCGCGGCACCACCCGCACGCGCTCGTCGACCAGGGCGATGTTCTTGGCCCGGTCGCGGCCCCGGCTGTACGGGTAGAAAGCGGTGACGTCGTAGCGCTCGTAGTCGATGTTGCGCAGCAGGTTCAGCGCCGAGGTGGTGATCCCCTGCGACTTCATCCCGCCCAGGTAGACCAGCAGGGTCTCCTTGTCCGTGCCGAAGTCCCGCCGTACGTCGTACCGCTGCTCGTCCGCACCCCGGAACACCACGTCGACCAGGCGCGCGCAGACCGCGCCGTCGTCCTTCGGGGTGAACGCCGCGGCGGCCCGCGCGGAGCGCTCCGAGCGGCCCGCGGCGAGCGCCTCGCGCACCGCTGTGACGAGGTCGGCCATGGTGGCGCAGATCGGGCCCGGCAGCTCGTCCTCGGTGAGGTAGAGGCCGCGGCCGGAGCGGTAGTCGTCGAGATCGGGGACGTAGTGGACGACCGGTCGCTCCGTGGCGACGTAGTCGAAGAAGATGCTGGAGTAGTCGGTGACCAGCAGGTCGGTGACCGCCAGGGTCAGGTTGGTGGGCACGCTGTTCGGCACCAGGAAGTCGCAGTCGCCGACGCGCTGCTTCACGGCGTTGTAGATGACCTGGTGCACCTTGAGCAGCACGACGTAGCGGCTCTCGTCGAGCTCCGCCTGCAGCTCGCGCACCGTCGCGAGCAGCTGCGCGGCGTTGACGTGCGGGTCCTGGAAGCTGTCGCCTCGCCAGGTCGGCGCGTAGAGCACCACCTGGCGTCCGTCGATGCGGACGCCGCGCTCCTCGAGCAGGCGCAGCGCGGTGGACGGCTCGCGCACCGCGGCCACCTGCCGGTCGCTGCGCGGGTGGCCCTCCTCGATCACCGCGCCGCGGAAGATGCCCTGCAGCCGGTACGCCCGGCGGTACATCGTCTCGGTCATGAACGGGTTCGCCGAGACCAGGTAGTCGGCCTGCAGGAAGTTGCGGGTGATGTTGCGCGAGACCGGTCCGCCGCCGGGCATGTCGAAGCCCATGTACTTCAGCGGGACCCCGTGCCACGTGTTGACGTAGACCTGCTCGGGCCGCTTGGCGAACTCCTGCGGGAAGGTCGAGTTGTTGACCAGGTACTTCGACGTGGCCAGGGCCCTGAGGTACTCCGCGGAGTGCAGCGTGACGAACCGGACCTGCGGGTGCTCGGCGAACTCGGCCAGCACCTCGGGGTGCTGCGCGGGGTCGTCGAGCACCCAGACGTGTTCGAGGTCGGCCATGTCGGGCTGGCCCAGCAGGTAGCGGAACAGCGCCTCGGGGTTGTCGAGCATCCCGTTGCCGAAGAACGACTCGTAGAGCACGGTGCGCGGCTTCACCGGCTGGGTGCGCCAGCGGGCGTAGCGCGCCGCGACCACGGTGTCACGCGCCGCCCGCGCCCGGGTGCCGAGCGCCAGGCGCCGGCGGACCCGGCTGACCAGCTCCTCGCCCGCCATGCTCAGCGCCCCGCCCGGGTGGCCCGGATCCGGCGGGCGATCCGCCGGGGCAGCGACGGCGTGAGGGTGCCCTCGGCCATCCGCTGCTCCAGCTCGCGGGTGGTGCGGCGGCGTGCCTGCCGTCGGGCGGCCTCGATGGCGGAGCTCGTCTCGTCCTGCACCAGCGCGGAGGAGTGCGCGTAGAGCTGGTCGTACTCCTCGCGCATCGCGTCCAGGCGTGCCATCACCTCGGCGTCGTCGGGGCGCTCCGACAGGGCGTCGAGGCCCTGCCACACCGTCTCGGCGATCTCGCGCAGGTTGTCCGGCACGTCGAGGTCGTCCCAGGTGACCTGGGCCCGGCGCAGGCTGACGTCGATGAAGTCGTCGACCTCGTGCGGCTCGCCGCTGTTCAGGTCGGCGTCGAAGCGCAGGTCCAGGTGCCGGGCCACGTCGATCATCGCCGCACGCCAGTCGCTGATCATCGCGGTGTAGTGCGCGAACGCACGCTGGCTGCCGCGGGAGGCCTTCTCGTTCGCGAGCGCGACGTTCACCCAGCCGGCGATGTTGGCCGTCTCCCGCGAGTGCCGGCGCTCCTCGTCGGCCTTCTTCAGGTAGTGCATGTCGCGGGACCCGACGACCTCGGCGGGGTGCCGCAGCATCGTCAGCCACTCGGTGTGCACGCCCAGCTCGTTGGCCACGTCCACCCACAGGTCGCGCAGCCAGAACGTGCGCGGGTCCTTGACCACGATCTGCGGGCCCAGCAGCTGGGTGGCGAACCAGTCCCTCAGCTCGGCCCGGAACTCCGGCTTGGCGGTGGTCGACCTCATCAGCTCCCACGCCACCGGGCGCCCGTCCAGCGTGCGTACGCCGGCGTCGGCGAGCACCTTCTTGTGGAACTCCACCGCCCACTTGGGCTCGAAGTAGCCGCGCGGGTTGGCGTCGTTGGCGTCGATCTCCGGCTGCGGGACGTAGAGGCCGAGCTTCTTCAGCGTGCCCGCGGCGGTGCTCGTGCCGCTGCGTCCCGACCCGGTGACGATGACCAGCCGCACACTCGCGTCGGGGGCGGTGTCGAGCTCAGGAGGCATGGGGTCTCCGACCGTGGTTCCGGGGTTTGTGCGGCGTCAGACGGCTTCGGTCCGTCGCAGGGCACGATACCGAACGGTCCTCGCGCCCGAGCACCCACGATGCCGCCGCGCTGCGCCGCCTCACTTGTCGACGTCGCCGCGGTGCCTTCTGTTCGGCTCCGCCGCGCTGCGCCGCCTCACTTGTCGACGTCGCCGCGGTGCCTTCTGTTCGGCTCCGCCGCGCTGCGCCGCCTCACTTGTCGACGTCGCCGCGGTGCCTTCTGTTCGGCTCCGCCGACCGTTCGTCCCTCACTTGTCGACGTCGCCGACAACGAAGAACATCGACCCGAGGATCGCCACCATGTCCGCGACCACGCAGCCGGTGAGCACCTCGGGCAGCACCGCGATGTTGTTGAACGAGGCGCTGCGCAGCTTCATCCGCCACGGCGTCTTCTCGCCGCGGGAGACCAGGTAGTAGCCGTTGATCCCGAGCGGGTTCTCCGTCCAGGCGTACGTCGCCCCCTCCGGCGCCTTGAGGATCTTGGGCAGCCGGACGTTGATCGGGCCCCGCTCCATGCCGCGCAGCCGGTCGATGCAGGCCTCCACGATGTCCAGGCTGACCTGCACCTGGTCGAGCAGCATCGCGAACCGCGAGTAGCAGTCGCCGTCCTCGGCGGTGACCACCTGGAGCACGCCGTCGCGGAGCAGCTCGTCGTAGGCGAGGTAGGGCTCGTCCCGGCGCAGGTCGAAGTCCACCCCGGACGCGCGTGCGATGGGTCCGGAGACGCCGTACGCGTCGACGAGCCCGCGGGAGAGCACGCCCACGCCCCGGGTCCGGGCCCGGAAGATGTCGTTGCCGAAGATCAGGTCCTCGATCTGCGGCATCCGGGAGCGGACCGCACGGGCGGCGGCCAGCGCGCGGCCCAGCCAGCCCGCCGGGATGTCCTCCTTGAGGCCGCCGACACGGTTGAACATGTAGTGCATCCGCCCGCCGGAGATCTCCTCCATCACCGCCTGCAGGGTCTCCCGCTCGCGGAAGGCGTAGAACATCGGGGTGATCGCCCCGAGCTCGATCGGGTAGGACCCCATGAACATCAGGTGGTTGAGCACCCGGTTCATCTCCGCGAGCAGGGTGCGCAGCCACACCGCGCGCTGCGGCACCTCCATGCCGAGCATCCGCTCCACGGCGAGCACCACGCCCAGCTCGTTGGAGAACGCCGACAGCCAGTCGTGCCGGTTCGCGAGCACGATGATCTGCCGGTAGTCGCGGACCTCGAACAGCTTCTCCACGCCGCGGTGCATGTAGCCCACGACCGGTTCGCACTCCGCGATCCGCTCGCCGTCCAGGGTGAGCCTGAGGCGGAGCACGCCGTGGGTGGCCGGGTGCTGCGGACCGATGTTGAGCACCATGTCCTGGGTGGCCAGGCTTCCGGGTGCCTGCCCGCCGCCACGCTCGTGGCCGGCGAACCCCGCGGCGCCGGCGCCGACGCCGACGACGAGCTGCTCGCGGTGTGCTCGGTTGCCTTCGGTCACGTCGGTCATCCTGCCACGCGCCAGGGCCTAGGCTCGACGATGTGGATGAGCTGTTCGCGCCCCCGGGCAACACCTGGCGCCCCGTCTCGCCGGCACTGGCCCGGATGCGGCGCACGGCGCTCGCCGTGGCGGTGGCGGTGCTGCTGCTCGCGGACGTCGTGCTCGGAGTCGTGCTGGCGCCGCCGGCGTGGCTGCCGGTGCTGGCCGGCGGGGTCGTGCTCGCCGCGGCCGCCGGGGCATGGGTGCTGATCGGGCGCAACGCCCGCTGGTGGGGGTACGCCGAGCGCGACGAGGACCTCTACATCAAGCACGGGGCGCTGTTCCGCAAGCTGGTGGTCGTGCCGTACGGCCGGATGCAGTACGTCGACGTGCACGCCGGCCCGCTCGACCAGGCGTTCGGCATCGCGAACGTGCACCTGCACACCGCGAGTCCCGGGACCAGCGCGCGGATCCCGGGCCTGCCGGCGGCCGAGGCCTCCCGGCTGCGGGACCGGCTCACGTCGCTGGGCGAGGCACAGGCAGCGGGGCTGTGACCACCACCGAGCCCGAGCACCCGTTCCGGCGGCTCTCGCCCCTGACGCCGCTGGTTCGTGGCTTCTACCTGGTCGTGGCGTTCGCCGCCACCTCGTGGGACGACGTGCTGCGCGGCGACGTGGGGCCGCTGGGCTGGATCCTGCTCGCGCTGCTGCTCGGCGGCGCGGTGTTCGGGACCGCCTCGTGGCTGCGGACCAAGTACTGGATCGAGGGTGACGAGCTGCGGGTCGACACCGGGCTGGTCAGCCACCAGTCCCGACGGATCCGGGTGGACCGGCTGCAGGGCATCGACATCGTGCAGCCGTTCGTGGCGCGGCTGTTCGGCCTCGCCGAGCTGAAGATGGACGTCGCCGGCGGCTCCTCGAGCGAGGGGTCGCTCGCCTACCTGCCGTTGCGCGAGGCGCACCTGCTGCGCGAGCAGCTGCTGGCCCGACGGGACGCGGTCCGCGCCGAGGCGGCCCCCGAGGGGACGCCCCCGGCCCCGCCGCGGCCGGAGCAGGTGATCGCCCGGCTCGACCCGATGATGCTGGTGGTCAGCCTGCTGCTCTCGGCGGAGACCGGGGCGTTCCTGGTGTCCGCGCTGGCGTTCGGCCTGTTCTTCACGCTGTTCGGCTCTCTCGGCGGCGCCGCCGGCGTGGTGCCGGTGCTGGTGGCGTTCGCGGTGGCCCAGTTCCGCAAGCTGTCCGCGTTCTACGGGTTCACGGTCGCGCACACCGCCGCCGGGCTGCAGGTGCAGCGCGGGCTGTTCGAGCGCAACGTGCAGACGATCGCGCTGGCGCGGGTGCAGGGCCTGGTGGTCACCGAGCCGCTGTTCTGGCGACCGCTGGGCTGGGCCCGGCTGGACGTGGCGGTGGCCGGTCAGGCCACCTCCGACGGGGACGGCAGGCCGGCCGCGTCGACGGTGATGCCGGTGGCCCCGCGCGCACTGGTCGTGGGGCTCGCGGCGGAGCTGCTGGCGGCCGCCTCCGGGCGGGAGGGCGCGCACCCGGACGCGGTCCGGCTCACCGGCACGCCGCCCCGGGCACGCTGGGTGGCGCCGGTCCGGGCCCGGTTCCTGCAGGCCGGGCTCGACGAGCACGTCGTGGTCGGCCGCGAAGGGGTGGTGACCCGTCGTACCCACGTGGTGCCGCACGCGCGGATCCAGTCGCTGCGCCTGCACCAGGGACCGTGGCAGCGGCGGTTCGGCCTGGCCGACCTGCTCGTGGACAGCCCGCCGGGGCCGGTGCGGGTCCGGGCGCGGCACCGCGACGCGCGCCAGGCACGTCGGGTGCTGGCCGAGGCGAACGAGCTGGCACGGGCGGCGCGGGCCGGCGCGGCCTGACCGTGGGGGCCCGCCGCCGGGCCCGCGGCGCGCGATAGCCTGGCTGTCCGTGGGAGCCGACACCAGCGACGAGCGGGCCGCGGCCGCCCCTGACGTGACGGTGGTCGTGCCCGTGTACAACACGATGCCCTACCTCACCGCATGCCTCGACTCGCTGGTGGGCCAGACCATCGGGGCCGGTCGGCTGCACGTGGTCGCGGTGGACGACGGGTCCACGGACGGCAGCGGCGCGGAGCTGGAGCGGTACGCCGCCGAGCACCCCGGCCTGTTCACCGTGGTGCACCAGCAGAACTCCGGCGGCCCGGCGGCCCCGTGCAACCGTGGGCTCGACCTGGCCACGGGACGGTTCGTGTTCTTCCTGGGCGCCGACGACTACCTGGACCTGCGGGCGCTGGAGGACCTGGTCGACAGCGCGGACGAGTGGGGTTCCGACGTGATCTTCGGCCGGATGGTCGGGGTCGGGGGCCGCGGCGTCAGTCAGCGCCTGTTCCGCGCCACCCATCCCGACGTGCCCTTCCCGCACTCGGCCCTCCCGTTCGCGCTCGCCAACACCAAGCTCTTCCGCAGGGCCCTGCTGGAGCAGCACGGCATCCGCTACGGCCTCGACCTGCGCGTGGGCAGCGACCAGCCGTTCACGATCGAGGCGATGCTGCACGCCCGGCGGATCTCGGTCCTCGGCGACTCCACCTTCTACTACGCGGTCCGCCGCCACGATGCCCGCAACATCTCGTTCAGCTCCGGATGGCGGGCCCGGGTCGAGGACATCGGCACGGTCATGGACCACGTGGCCGACCTGGTCCCCCCGGGCGACGACCGGGACGCCATCTTGCGCCGGCACTTCGTCTGGGAGCTGGGCAACCGGCTGCGCCGGGACCTGACCGAGCTGCCCGAGGACGACCGGCGGGAGCTCTGCGCCGCGGTCGGCGCCCTCGCCGACCGCTACCTCACCGCGGGCGTCAGCCGCCGGCTCGGGGCGGCGGCCCGGCTGCGGCTCCGGCTCGCGCAGTGCGGGCGGGTCGAGGAGCTGGTCCGGCTGGCGGACTTCGAGAGGTCGGAGTGCCGGCCCGCCCTGGCGCTGGAGGGCGAGTCCGCCTACCGCGCCTTTCCCGGTTTCGGCGAGCTGCCGGCGGAGTGGTTCGAGGTCACCGCGGAGAGGATCGGGCCGCAGGTCCGGGGGGCGCTGCGGCTGGACTCGCTCACCTGGGAGGGGACGACCCTCGTGCTGACCGCCGAGACGCGCCTGCACCCGCGGAGCGTCGGCAACGTCCGCGTCCACCTGGTGCCGCTGCGCCGCGGAAAGCGGCCGAGGCCGTTCCGCCGGCTGCCACCGGGCAAGGCGGTAGCCGGTCGAGGATCGTCGGTGCTGCTGGAGGAAGAGGCGCCCGGGAGCCGGCTGACCGCCCGGCTGGACCTCGGGCCGACGCCGGACGAACCCGGCGACCGCCCACACCGGTGGGCGCTGCGTTTCCACCTCGACGGGCCCGACGCGACATACGACCTGCCGGCGGAGGGGGACCTCGGCGCGGGCCGCAGCGCCGGCGTCCGGGTGGGCCGACGGTTCTTCCGGCTCCTCGCGCGCTACGACGGCGCCGGCCGGGTCGTCGTCTCCCGTCGACCCGTACCGCTGGCGGAGGTGCTGCGCGAGCGGCTGCGGGCAGCTGCCCGAAGGGGACGGCAAAGCCCCTAACATGCGACGGGGGTCCGTGCCGGAAGAGGGAGGCTGCGTGACGCTGGAGTCGCGAACGCGACGCCTGCTGGTGCCACTGCGCCGCCGGGTGTCCTCGGCGGCTCGCCTGGTGCCGGCCCTGCGGCCCACCTTCAGCGTGCTCGTCGATCTGGCCGACTGCCGCCCACGCGCCCTCGACCGCACGCTGCACTCGGTGCGGGCGCAACCCGAGAGGCGGCTGGAGATCCTGGTGCCGCCGGGGCTGCCCGACGACCTCGAGTCGGTGGCGCGCCGACACGGGCAGGGCGACTGGCGAGTCCGGCGGAAGACCTCGCCGGCCGGTGACCTGGTGCTCACCCTGATCGCTGGGGACGAGCTGACCGACGGTGCGCTGCACCGCCTGGCGGAGGGGCTGACCGAGTCCCACGACGATGCCGTGGTCGGGCAGGTCGCCGACACCGAGCGAGTCCCGCCGGCCGGAGACGTCTCGCTGCAGGACCGGCCGGAGCTGCTGCGCGCCACCGAGCCCGGCCGGGCGTTGCTGACCCGCGACCTGTGGGAGGCGTCGCCGCCGGATGCGGGTGCCGGCGAGCGCTACGTCGCGGCGCTGCTGGCGGCCAGCCGGATCACGGTGCTCGAGGACACCATCCTGCGCAGCACGCACGCCGACCCGGAACCCTTCGGCGCCATGGACAACCCGCTGCCGGAGCTCGACGCGTGGCTCGACAGCGAGCGGCACGCCCTCTCGCTGGTCACCGACGGGCCCCTGCGGGTCGCCCGGCTGGTCGCCGTGCTGAGCCGGGACGCCGGCCGGTTCCTGGACGCGACCGAGCGGATGGATGCGCAGTGGCCGGCGTTCCGGGACCTGATCCGCGACATGGTGGAGTCGCTCGTCCACGACGGCGACCGTGGGCTGCTGCCGGTTCCGGTCGAGACGAGGGTGAAGGCGTGGCTGGCCGCGCAGGACCGGCGCGCGGCGCTGGAGGCGTTCGTGGCCGCCCGCCGGCTGGAGCCCGACCAGTTCCCGACGAAGGTGGACCGGGGGCGTGTCTACGCGCTGCTGCCCGGCCACCCCGACCGCGACGACGGCAGCGAGGAGTCGGCCGCGGTGCCGCTGTGGTGCCTGGAGGTCACGGCGGACGAGACCCCGCTGGTGGCCTCGCTGCGCGGGCTGCGCTGGGCCGGCGACCTCGTCGAGCTCGACCTGTTCGCGTTCCCCAGGGGCGTCTCGCTGGCCGCCGCGCCGCGGACCGAGGTCGCGCTGCTCGCCCCCGGCGGTGGTCGGGTGCCGCTGCCCGTCGCCCCGCGCAAGGACCCGGCGGCCACCCGCTTCGGCGGCAGCAGGTTCCACGACTACGACCTCGGGGCCGCCCGCGTGACCCTCGACCCGGCGGCTGCCCGGCTCCCGACCGGTCGCCACGTCCTGGAGGTCACGGTCCGGTATCGCGGCGTGTGCCGGTCGGCCGTCCTCGAGCACTGGGACCCGGCCGGCTCCGTGGTCGCCTTTCGCGGTGGCACGGTCGGCGACCGCCGGGTGGACGTGACGCTCGCCCCGGGTGCGCCGGTCGGCTTCGAGATCGCCGGCGCGACCGAGACCCCCGGCGGCCGAGCCGGTCCCCGCGCCGGTGGCGAGGACGTGCTGCTGGACGCCGTACGCCTCGACGGCGAGGCGGTCCGGCTGCGTGGCTCGGTGGCGACGCCGCGCGAACGGCTGACCGTGGTGCTCGCCGGCCCCCGGGTCGAGCTGACCGCGGTGGCCCCCGTCGACGCCGACGGCACCTTCGAGGTGCGGGTGCCGCTGCGCGCCGACGAGTGGGGGCTGGGCGAGCGCCCGGCGCCCTCCGGGAGGTACCGGATCCGGGTCGCTGGCACCGACCTCCCGGACGTCGGCCTCGCCGTGGACCTGGCGGCCGGGCTGCCCCTGACCTTCGCCGGCAGCACGCACCGGGTGCAGCTGCGCCACACCCCACGCGACGGCCGGCCCGAGCTCGTCCTCGGACCGCCGCTCGGTGACGACGAGCTGGGTGCCTACCGGCAGGCGCGCCTGCAGCAGTGGTACGTCGACGAGCGGCACCGGATCGACGAGCGGCTGGTGTACCTGCAGGCCTACACCGGCGAGTCCGCCACCGACAGCCCGCTGGCGATCTACCACGAGCTGCGCCGCCGGCGTCCCGACCTGCGCCCGGTCTGGGGGGTCGCCGACCACTCCGCATGGCTGCCGGAGGGGGCCCGGTCGGTGCTGTGGCGCAGCCGGGACTGGTACGCCACCATCGCCTCGGCGGGCTACGTGGTGACCAACATCGAGCTGGAGCCGTGGTTCCGCAGCCGGCCCGGCCAGCGGGTGCTGCAGACCTTCCACGGCCACCCGTCGAAGTCGATGGGCATCGGCCTGTGGCGGTCCAAGGGGTTCACCGAGAGCCGGATCGAGCAGCAGCTGGACCGGACCTCGCGGCTGTGGGACCTGCTGCTCACCCCGGCACCTGAGATGGACCGCCACTACCGCGAGCAGTACCGCTACGACGGGCCGATCCTCGCCGCCGGCTACCCGCGGGACGACGTCCTGGTGGGGCCGCGGGCCCAGGAGCTCCGGGACCGGTCGCGCGCCCGGCTGGGTGCGGCGGAGGGGCAGACCGTGGTGCTCTACGCGCCGACCTGGCGCGACGACCTGGCGACCAACCACCGCCGGGCGCGGATGGGCGACCACTTCGACGTCCGGGCCGCGGCTGCCGCGCTCGGGCCCGGCTACACCCTCCTGGTCCGGGGACACCGGTTCCACGCACGCGGGTCGAGCGACCGGCTCGGCCGCTCGTCGGTGGTCGTCGACGTCACGGACCACCCGGAGGTCAACGACCTGGTGCTGGCGGCCGACGCGGCCGTCCTGGACTACTCCTCGCTGCGCTTCGACGCGGCTCTGACCGGCATGCCGATGGTCTTCCTGGTCCCGGACCTGGACAGCTATGCGGGCGGCACCCGCGGCTTCCTCTACGACTTCCGGGAGACCGCGCCCGGTCCCCTCGTGTCGTCCACGGACGAGGTGGTCGCCGCGCTGCGCGACCTCCCGGGCCTGCGGACGCGGTACGCCACCGCCTACCAGCGCTTCAACCGGACCTACAACTACCTGCAGGACGGGCACGCGGCCGAGCGCGCCGTCGAGGCGTTCTTCAGCTGACCGGGCCGGACCGGCGGCGGAGACCCCTCAACCGGCCGACCAGCCGGCGCGCCGCGGACCCGGCCTTCGGGGGAGCGCTCTGCTGCGCGGTCCGGGCCGCGCGCCGTCGCTCCTTGGCGCGGGCGGCCGCGATGCTCGAGCGGGCCACGGACTCGGCGTCGGCGTAGTAGCCGGCGTACGCGTCGCGGGCGTCGTCGGCGGCCCGGAGGGCCTCGGCGGGAGACTGGCCGGTCTGCCCCACGGCGAGCCCCTGGAGGGCCAGGTAGGCGGACTCGGCCAGCCGACGCAGGTCGGGGGGAAGTGCGAGCTCCGCCCAGTCGGGCTCGGCGCGGCGCAGCGATGGGTCGACGAGCGCATCGGCGGCGGCGAGCCGCTGCTCGCCGGCGTCCCGGCACAGCGGCAGCCCGAGCCGCTCCTCGGTGAGCCCGAGCGTGCTCCGCCAGTCGCGGAGCAGGTCGTCGTAGCGCACCACGGCCCGGCTCAGGTCCCGGGTGCGGGCCTCGGTGAACAGCATCATGTTCAGCCAGCCCGCGGTCCGGGTGGCGTGCGTGGAGCCGGTCCCGTAGGCCAGCTCGCGGCTCTTGATGGCCGCAGCCGGGTGCCGCAGCATCGTCACCACGTGCAGGTCGGCGCCCAGGTCCTCGGCGACCAACCGGTAGAGGTCGAGGAACCAGGTCAGCCGCGGGTCCTTGACGACCACCCGCTGGGCACGCTCGAGCTGCTCCGCCAGCCAGTGGCGCAACGCCTCGCGGGCCGGCGCGCGCGAGGCGACCTTGGCCGCGGCCTCCCACGCCGCCGGGCGGGCGTCCTCACGGCCCACGTCCACGCTCTTGAGCAGCCGCTCGTGGAAGTCCACCGCCCACCGCGGCTCGCCGAAGCCGTGCGGGTTGGACGGGTCGGCCAGCACCTCGGGCTGGGGGATGCGCACACCGAGGCGGCCGGTCAGCCCGGTGAACAGGCTGGTGCCGCTGCGCCCGGAGCCGGCCACCAGCAGCAGGGCCGGCCGCGTCCCCGGCCTCGACGCTGCGGTCGTCATGGCGTCACTGTGTCATACGCGGGATCACGGCCCTCGAGGGCGGAGTCCGGTCCCGTGGATAATGGCGAACTGACCAGGACCCGGACATCGCGACGGAAGGACCTGATGCGGCCGCGCGAGCTGATGGCTTCGACAACCGACCACCCCGTCGCGCGGCGTGCCCGCGGGTACGCCCGGAACGCCCGATCACGGCTGCGCAGCGAGCGGGCCCGGCAGGGCACCGCGCCGGGGCTGCTCTCGATCATCGTCCCGGTCTACAACGTGGAGGAGTACCTCGACGAGTGCCTGCTCTCGCTGCGCTTCCAGCACCTGCAGGACGTGGAGCTGGTGGTCGTGGACGACGGCTCCCCGGACAACAGCGTGGCGATCGCGCGGCGGCACCGCCGTCGCGACCCGCGGATCCGCATCGTGCGCCGGCCCAACGGGGGCCTGAGCGCCGCCCGCAACACCGGCGTCGCGGCGGCCCGCGGCGAGTTCATCGCCTTCGCCGACTCCGACGACACCGTCCCGCCGGGCGGCTACCGGGCCGCGGTGGAGTCGCTGCAGGAGACCGGCTCCGACTTCGCGGTGCTGCCCTACCAGCGGCTCAAGGGCGGCGTGCTCAGTCCCGCCGCCGCCTGGATCAGGGAGGTGCACCGGGAGCCGCGCACCGGCATCCGGGTGGATGACTTCCCGGAGGTCCAGGTCAACGCGATCATGTGCTCCAAGGTGTTCCGCCGCGACTTCTGGCAGCGCACCGGCCTCGGGTTCGTCGAGGGGATCATCTACGAGGACCAGCAGGTCTCCGCGGAGGCGTACACCCGGGCCCGCGCCTTCGACGTGCTGAGCGAGCCGATCTACAACTGGCGGGCGCGCACCGACCGCACGTCGATCTCCCAGAACAAGAAGGAGACCGACAACCTGCGCGCGCAGTTCGCCGCCGCCAACGAGTCCATCAAGGTGCTGCAGGAGTTCGGGTCGCCCCGGGTGGTCCACGAGCGGCTGGTCCAGCTGCTGTCCAACGACATGGCGCAGTTCACCGCGCTCGTGGTCGGCACGGACGACGACTTCTGGCAGCTGCTCCAGGAGGAGCTGCCGCAGCTGATCGACCTGCTGCCCGCCGAGGTGTACGTCGCCCGGATCCCCGCCCAGCACAAGGTGCTCAACCACCTGATCGCCACCGGGCAGCGTGCCGCCGCCGAGCGGTTCCTCGGGGGCGGCGGGCTGTCGTTCCGGGACGTCGAGCTGGGCGAGGAGCGGGTCGGACGGGTGGCCTACCTGCCCCTCTGGGGGGACCCCGACGTGCAGGTCCCTCCGGAGCTCTTCGTTCTCTCCGCCGGGCAGACCCGTCCCCGCTGCTCGCTGAGGTCGGTGACGGTCGCCGGGCCAAGCCTGGTTCGTCTCGGTGCCTGGGCGTTCATCCAGAACGTCGACCTGGCCACCCACGAGCAGACCGTCCACGCCGTGGCGCGCGCCGCCGGCCACGCCGACGTACCGCTCCGGGTGGAGAGTCGCTTCGACCCGGCCATCGACGAGCTCGGCGTGCCGGGCAGCGGGTTCGTCGACTACCGGCCGGGCGGCGTCGTGATCGAGGTCGACCTGGCCCGTCTCGGCCCCGGCAGCTGGCGGGTCGACCTGGAGATCACGGCCGGCTCGCTGACCCGGACCATCCCGCTTGCGCGTCCCTGGTCGGGGGGCTCCGCGGCGCTCCGGCACGCCGCCTCCGCCGGCGACGGCCGGGCCGCGGCCGTGTCGGTCCACGCCGGGAGGCTGCGGATCCGGGTGTACGACACGGACGTCGCCGTCGGCGACGTCTCGGTCCGGGACGGGCGGGTCGCGGTGACCGGCCCGGGCGCCGTGCCCGACGAGCTGGCACTGGTCCGTGGCGACGGCGCGCGGGCTTCCGCCCGGACGACCGGTGCGAGCGACGGTGGCTGGAGCGCGACCGTCGAGCTGCCCGGGCCGCCCGACCGTCTCGCGCCGGGGGACCCCGAGCACTGGCGGTTCGAGGCCGTGCGCGCCGGCGAGCAGGTGCCGGTGCGGTTCGCCCCCGCCGCCGCGGGGTCCGGCGCCGCCGGCTGGCGGCCGGTGCTCGACCGTGAGGACCGGCTGCTGCTGCGCCGCTGGCACAGCGGCGCGCAGCTCGTCGGGGCCGAGGTGGCCGAGGACCACGTCGCCGTCACGGTGGAGACCTTCGGGCTGGACCTCGACCACTACGACGTGCTGTTCGAGTCGACGCCCCGGACCTGTCCGGCCACCGTGGAGCGGCGCGGGGACGTGGTCGTCGCACGGCTGTCCTTCCGCGAGCAGCGCTGGGGCCGCGAGGACCAGGTGCTGATGTCGACGACGTACTGGCCGGTGCTCGAGCACCGGCGAACCGGGCACCGGCTCTCGCCGCGCGTCGCACCGGGGGTCCTCGACCGGCTGCCCCAGGACGTGCTGCGCGACGAGCTGCGGGCGGTGCTCCGGCTGCGTCCCGTCGACCAGGGCGCGCTGGCCGTGGTCGTCGCGCCACCGCTGCAGCCCGACGAGCGTGGCTTCCGCAACCAGCTCCAGCTGCAGATGCGGGCGAACGCGGGCTCGGGCGACGACCGCTCGGTGTTCTTCCGCACGCTCTACGGGGAGGCCGCGAACGACAGCGCGCTCGCCATCCATCACGAGCTCCGCCGCCGCGGCAGCGACCTCACCCTCTACTGGTCCGTCAAGGACCACTCCGTGCCGCTGCCCGAGGGTGCGGTGCCGGTGGTCGAGGAGTCCCGGGACTGGCACGAGCGGCTCGGGGACGCCGGGTACGTCGTCGTCAACGTGCACCAGCCGATGTGGTACCGGAAGCCCACGTCCCAGGTGATGGTCGAGACGTTCCACGGCTACCCGTACAAGGGGATGGGCCAGACCTGGTGGGACCGCTCCGGACTGCCGCCGGGCCGGGTGCGCGCGTTCCTCGACCGGGCCGCCGCCTGGGACTACCTCGTCTCGCCCGCCGGCTACGCGACCCCGCACCTGCTCCGGGAGTTCTTCACCCCCGAGGACGCGCAGCGCGTCCGGGTGCTCGAGGTGGGCTATCCCCGCAACGACATCCTGCTCAGCCCCGAAAGCGACACGGTCCGCAAACGGGTCCGCGACGCGCTCGGCATCCGTCCGGAGCAGAAGGCGGTGCTGTACGCCCCGACGTTCCGGGACTACCTCAGCAACGACGGGATGACCGCGCGCTCGGCGGACTTCTTCGACCCGGGTGCGGCCGCGGAGGCGCTGGGCCAGGACTACGTGGTGCTGCAACGCGGGCACGCGTTCCACGCCCGCGCACTCGAGGCACGGCTGGACGGCGAGCGCGTCCGCGACGTGACCTACTACCCGGACATCGCCGAGCTGTGCCTTGCCTCGGACGCCGCGATCCTGGACTACTCGTCGCTGCGCTTCGACTACGCGTTGACCCGCAAGCCGATGGTCTTCCTGGTCCCCGACAAGGAGCTGTACCACACGCTGCGGCCGGCGATCCTGCCCTACGACCCGACCGCGCCGGGTCCGCACGTCGCCACCACCGCCGAGGCGGTCGCGTCGCTGCGCGACCTCGACCAGACCCGACGACGCTACGCCGACGACGTCGAGCGCTTCGTCGCGACGTACATGGAGCACGAGGACGGGCACGCGGCGGAGCGGGTCGTGGACCGGGTCTTCACGGGCCGGGACGGTGTCGAGGGGTGAGCACCACCGCCGGAGACCTGCTCCTTCCCGAGGGTGCCTGCCTGCTGCACATCGGTCCGTACAAGACCGGGTCCACCGCGATCCAGGCGTCCATGCACGGCGCGCGCGAGCAGATGCTCGAGCACGGCGTGCTGTACCCGGGCACGGGACACCGGGCGACGCGGGCGGGGTGGGGGCTGATCGGCCAGACTCCCCGCGGACGTCGAGCGGCGACGATCGCCGAGTGGGAGGCACTGGTCGATGAGGTCCGAGGCGCACCCGAGCTGCGGGTGTGCGTCAGCACCGAGGACTTCGGCCGGGTCGGGCCCAAGCACGTCGCCCGGATCGTTGACGACCTGGGGCCGGACCGGTTGCACGTCCTCGCGGTGGTGCGGCGGCTCGACAGGCTGCTGCCCTCGCAGTGGCAGCAGCGCGCGCAGTCGTTCCACAGCCTGACCTACGAGGAGTACCTCCGCGAGGTGCTCGCGGAGCGGCTCGAGCATCCTTCGGCGCGCGCCTTCTGGGCCTCCCACCGAGTGGAGGCGACCGTGGACCGGTGGCTCGCCCAGCTGGGTGCCGAGCGGTTCACGCTGCTCGTCGCGGACGAGTCGGACCGGGACCTGCTGCCCAGGACGTTCGAGGCGATGCTCGGCCTCCCCGCGGGGCTGCTTCGCGCGGATGGACGGTCCAACCCCTCGCTCACCTACAACGGCATCGAGCTGCTGCGCCGGGTCAACGAGGAGTTCGCCGCGCACGAGTGGCCCGACCGGCTCTACCGGCAGATGGTCCAGTCCGGGATGGTCGGCGCCGTGAGGCACGCACCGCGCTCCCCGCACGACGTGCCGATCCCCACCCTGCCGGCCTGGGCGGAGCAGCGGGTGACCGAGCTCAGCGCCGCTCGCGCGGCCGCCGTCGCCGCGCTGCCGGTCCGTGTGGTCGGGGATCCGCGGCAGCTCGCGACGGTGGAACCGGGGCCCGGCGCGGCGTCCGCCTCGCCGCCGGCGTCGATCGGGATGGACGCGGCCGTGGCCGCGGTCGGCGGAGCGCTCGAGGGGGCGGTCACCCTGCTTGAAGGGGACGAGCGACGACGAGCCCGAGTCCTCGAGCCAGCCCGCCAGCGGGCCTCCGCCTCCATCGAGGAGACCTCGACGAGGGGGCTGCTCACTGTCGCTGCCAGGCGGGGCGTGCGGCGGCTCACCGAGTCCCGGCGGTTCCGGCGAGGGGGACGGCGATGACCGCCCCGCTGCCCCGGCACCCCGACCGCGCCGAGGCGCCGCGGCTTCCCCCCGCCTCGGTGCTGCTGCACATCGGTCCGTTCAAGACCGGCACCACCGCGATCCAGGGTGCCCTGCAGGCCGCTCGCGACACGCTCCCCGACCACGGCGTGCTCTATCCGGGCAACGGCCGTCGCGCGATGCGACCCGGTTGGGCGGTGCTGGGACGCAAGCAGCGCGGCCGTGCGGCCGTGCCGATCGCCGAGTGGGAGAAATTCGCCGCCGAGGTCCGGGCGGCCGCGGGGATGCGCGTATGCGTGAGCACGGAGGACTTCGGCAGCGCCAGCCCCTCCCAGGCGGCCCGCATCGTCGGCGACCTCGGCGGGGACCGGGTGCACGTGGTCGCCGTGGCGCGCCGGCTCGACCGGTTGCTGCCCTCGCAGTGGCAGGAACGCGTGAAGAGCCATGACGTCGTGCCCTACGAGGACTGGCTGCGCTCCGTCCTCGGGGACGACCCCACCGACCCGCACCGGAAACGGTTCTGGGCGTCCCACGACGTGGTGCGGATGTTCGAGCGGTGGGAGCCGGCGGTCGGCCGGGACCGGTTCCGGCTCATCGTCACCGACGGCTCGGACATCGAGCTGCTGCCCCGCCTTTTCGAGCAGATGCTGGACCTCCCGAAGGGCCTGCTGGCGCTGGCGCCCTACACGAACGCTTCCCTGACCGGGAACGCGACCGAACTGCTGCGCCGCCTCAACGAGGTCTTCGCCGAGCGGGGTTGGCCCGACGACCTCTACCACCGCGCGGTGCAGCGCGGGATGCAGGCGCGGATGGTGTCCGCACCGCGGTCCGTCCACGAGGAGCGGCTGCCCCCGCTGCCCCGGTGGGCCGCGGAACGCGTCGCCGAGCTGAGCGAGCGGAGACTGACCGAGATCGCGGAGCGCGGCATCCACGTCGTCGGTGACCCGCGGCTGCTGCGCACGGACCCCTCGGACAGCGTCGCCGACGGCCTGGTCGCCCCCGACGAGATCGCGCTGGAGTCGGCGGTGGCCGCCCTCGCCGGCATCGTCGAGGGGGTCCGGGACCTCCAGGCCCGCCGCCGGCGACGGTTCCGCCGCGAGCTGGCGGGGATGCGCGCGTCGCGGCCGCCGGCGGGCCGGCTGGTGGACGAGGCCTCGGGACGCGAGCTGCTGCGCGAGGCGGTCCGGCGCGGTGGGAGACGGCTGTGGCCCGTCAGGCGAACGGGGCGTCGACCCCGCCGGTCGCGGTGACGACCCAGGAGAAGTCGCCCAGGCCGCCCTCAGCGGTCAGCTCCGCGGCCTCCGTCGCACGGGAGAGCGCCCACAGGTACCCGGCGGGGTCGCGCCTCGCCAGGGCGAGGTCCGGGCGCGTCCCGCTGACGCCCAGGGCGTGCAGCGCCTCCCGCTGGCGCACCACTGTCGCGTCCACCTGGGCGGCCACCGCGTCCACCGCGACGTGCGCGGTCACGTCTCGCGACCCGTCGGGGAGCACGTCGACCCGCAGGCCGTCGCGGTAGGACGCCAGCGAGCCGAACGGCGGCCGCCGGTCGCGCAGGTGCCCGTAGTCCACGGCGACGGTGAGACCGCGGCCGACCCGTCGTACGACGTCGGCCCACGCCGCGTCGCGGGTGCTGCCCACCTCCGCGCGCGTCCCCGGCTCGCGGGCGTCGAGCGGCCACCACCGTTCGAGCCAGGCGGTCAGGGACTTGGGCACCGAAGCGTGGGACAGCGGCTGGCCCAACGCCTCGGTGCCGGTCGCAGCGTCCACGTGCGCGACGCGCAGCTCGCCCTCGCTGTCGACCTCGACCACGTGGCAGGGGATGTTGTCCAGCCACTCGTTGGCCACCACCAGCCCCTCGACCGCCTCCGGGAGGGCGGTGGTCCACGCGACCGCCGGGTGCAGCTGCGGGGGTCGTGGCGCGACCTCTACGCCGAGCAGGTCGAGGCGCGGGTCGAGCTCGCGCATCTGGGCCAGCAGCTCGCCGCGGCCGGCGCCGATGTCCACGACGGTGTCCAGGCCTGCCTCGCGGACCAGCCGGACCAGCGCCCGGGCGAACAGGGGCGAGGCGTGCACCGACGTGCGGAAGTGGGCGACCGGCGACTCGCGGCGGAAGAACCCCTCCGGGCCGTACAGGGCGGTGTCCCAGGCCGACTTCCACGTGGGCGCCGTGGTCGGCGGCGGGACCGCGGGCATGCCGAGCGAGGTGAGGCTGGTCATGGCGCCCAGGTTACGCAGCCGTCCGACCCGGGTATGCCTGTGAGCGAGGCCACGTGGCGCGCGGTTCCGCCGCACAGGCGCCCCGCGTACCCTCGTTGTGCACACATCAGCAAACCGTCCGGTACCCACCCGCTGGGACTGGAACGAAAGGCGATGAGCTCGATGACCCGAATCGGGGTTGTGGGCGCCGGTCGTGTCGGCGCCGTCCTGGCGGCAGCACTGCGCGGCGCCGGGCACGAGATCTCCGCGGTGGCCGGCGAGTCCGCCGCCTCCCGCACCCGCATCGAGACCCTGCTCCCCGGCGTCCGGGTCGACAAGCCGACCGCGGTGGCCCGCTCCTGCGACCTGCTGCTGCTCACCGTCCCCGACGACATGCTGGCCAACGTGGTCAGCATGCTCTCGGCCAGCGGCGCGATCCGTGCGGGCCAGACCGTGCTGCACACCTCCGGCAAGCACGGCCTCGCGGTCCTCGACCCGGCGGCCGACCGCGGCGCCGAGGTGCTCGCGATGCACCCGGCGATGACCTTCACCGGCACCGACGTGGACCTCGGGCGGCTCGCCGGCTGCGTGTTCGGCGTCACCGCCACCGAGGAGACCGCCGTGCTGGCCGAGACCCTCGCCTCGGACCTGCGCGGCCGGATCGTCTGGGTCCCCGAGGACCGCCGCGTGCTGTACCACGCGGGCCTCGCCCACGGCGCCAACCACCTGGTCACCCTGGTCGCACAGGCGATGGACCTGCTCCGCGCCTCCGGCGCCACCGACCCGGCCTCCACGCTGCGGCCGCTGCTCACCGCGGCCCTCGACAACGCGCTGGACTACGGCGACGCAGCGCTCACCGGCCCGATCGTCCGCGGGGACGTCGAGACGGTGCGGGCGCACCTGCGCGACATCACTGCCTCGTCGCCGGCCACGCTCGAGTCGTACGTCGCGATGGCGCGCGCCACCGCGAACCGGGCGGTGCTCGACGGGCGGCTGCTGCCGATCCGCGCCGCCAAGCTGGTCGGCGTGCTCAACGACGCCCTCGTCTCGGCACCCGCGACCGACGCGGCCGCAGGTGCCACCGGGATGGTCCCGACCGACAGGTCGCGCGCGTGATCGCCGCCGAGCATCGGAGCGGGCTGCGCGCGGTGTCGGATCCGGTGCGCCCACTCGTCGCGCGGACCCGGACCGAGCTCGCCGCGGCGCTGCGCCAGGTGCGCGCCGCCGGCGGCCGGGTGGCGTTCGTGCCGACCATGGGCGCGCTGCACGACGGCCACGCCGCGCTGATGGCCGACGCCCGCGACCGCGTCACCGCCGCCGACGCGGTGGTCGTGTCGATCTTCGTGAACCCCCTGCAGTTCGGCCCGGACGAGGACCTGGACCGCTACCCGCGCACCTTCGACGCCGACCTGGAGGTGTGCGCCGACCACGGCGTGGACGTGGTGTTCGCGCCGGCGGTCGATGAGGTCTACCCGGGTGGCGAGCCGCAGGTGACCATCGAGCCCGGCCCGCTGGCCTCGGCGCTCGAGGGCGCCAGCCGCCCGGGCCACTTCCGCGGCGTGCTCACCGTGGTCGCCAAGCTGTTCGGGCTGGTCCAGCCGGACCTGGCGTTCTTCGGGCAGAAGGACTACCAGCAGCTCGTGCTGATCCGCCGGATGGTCGCGGACCTGTGCCTGCCGGTCGAGGTGCACGGCGTCGAGACCGTCCGGGAGGCCGGCGGCCTGGCGCTGTCCTCGCGCAACAAGTACCTTGACGACGACCAGCGCGCGGAGGCGCTCACCCTGTCCCGGGCGCTGCACGCCGGGGCCGGGGAGGGCAGGACCGGCGCCGCGCACGTGCTCGCGGCCGCCCGGGCGGAGCTGCGACAGTCGCACCTGGTCGACCTGGACTACCTGGAGCTCACCTCGCCCGAGCTGGGTGAGCCGCCCGAGGCCGGGGAGGCGCGGCTGCTCATCGCGGCCCGCGTCGGCCCTACCCGGCTGATCGACAACATCGCCGTGTTCCTGGGGGAGCGCGGCGGCGGCACCGAGCGAGGGAAGAACTGATGTTGCGCACGATGATGAAGAGCAAGATCCACCGCGCGACGGTCACCCAGGCCGACCTGCACTACGTCGGGTCCGTCACCGTCGACGAGGACCTGCTCGACGCGGCCGACCTGCTGGCCGGCGAGCTGGTGCACATCGTGGACATCACCAACGGCGCCCGCCTGGAGACCTACACGATCGCCGGCGAGCGCGGCTCCGGTGTGATCGGCATCAACGGCGCCGCCGCCCGGCTGGTGCAGCCCGGCGACCTCGTGATCCTGATCGCCTACGGGCAGATGGAGACCGCCGAGGCCCGCGAGTACCAGCCCAGCGTGGTGTTCGTCGACGCGGACAACAAGGTGGTCGGCACCGGCTCCGACCCCGCGGAGGCGCTCCCCGGCACCGGCCTCGTGCGCGGCGACACCCTCGCCGGCGCTCGGTAGCGCACCCCCGGTGCACACCTCCGACGTCGCCGTCACGACGGTCCCCGCCAGGCTCGCGGCGCCGGCGCCCGGGTGGTCGACCTACGCCGACATCGTGGTCATCGGCTCCGGCATCGCCGGGCTGACCACCGCCCTGCAGGCACGCGGCGCTGGCACCGTGATGGTGGTGACGAAGGACCTGCTGTCCGCCGGCTCGACCCAGTGGGCCCAGGGCGGGATCGCCGCCGCGCTCGGCCCCGGCGACACCCCGGAGCAGCACCTCCACGACACCCTCGTCGCCGGGGCCGGGCTCTGCGACGTGGACGCCGTGCGCGCCCTGGTCACCGAGGGCCCCGAGGCGGTGCGCGGGCTGATCGAGCTCGGCACCGTCTTCGACCAGACCGACACCGGCGAGCTGTCCCTGACCCGGGAGGGCGGCCACCACCGGGACCGGATCGCGCACGCGGGCGGGGACGCGACCGGCGCGGAGATCCAGCGCGCGCTGGTCGCCGCGGTGCGTGCCGCGCCCGACATCGAGGTCATCGAGCACGCGCTGGTCCTCGACCTGATCCCGGGCGAGGGCGGCGGGCTCGCCGGGGTCACCCTGCACGTGATGGGCGAGGGACAGCGCGACGGCGTCGGCGCGGTGCTGTGCCGGGCGGTGGTGCTGGCCAGCGGTGGCCTGGGGCAGGTGTTCTCCGCGACCACGAACCCCGCGGTCTCCACCGGCGACGGGATGGCGCTGGCGCTGCGCGCCGGCGCGGCGCTGCGCGACCTCGAGTTCGTCCAGTTCCACCCCACCGTGATGTGGCTCGGGGCGCAGTCCAGGGGCCAGCAGCCGCTGATCTCCGAGGCGGTGCGCGGGGAGGGGGCCTTCCTCGTGGACGACGCGGGTGTGCGGTTCATGACCGGGCAGCACGAGCTCGCCGACCTCGCGCCGCGCGACGTCGTGGCCAAGGCGATCATGCGGCGGATGCGCGAGACCGGCGCGGAGCACGTGTGGCTCGACGCGCGGCACTTCGGCGCCGAGAAGTGGCAGCGCCGCTTCCCGACCATCCTCGCGACCTGCCGCTCGCACGGCATCGACCCGGTCACCGAGCTGGTCCCGGTCGCACCGGCCTGCCACTACGCCTCGGGCGGGGTGGCCACCGACCTCGGCGGCGCCACCACGGTGCCGGGCCTCTACGCGTGCGGGGAGGCCGCCTGCTCCGGCGTGCACGGCGCGAACCGGCTCGCCTCCAACTCGCTGCTCGAGGGGCTGGTGTTCTCCCGCCACATCGCCGCGTCCCTGCACGACGGCCTGCCCGCCCGCTGCGAGCCGGTTCCCGACGGCCGGGTCGCGGGGCTGGTGCCCGGCTCCCGGCGGCGCGAGCTGCAGCGGGTGATGACCGAGCGCGCCGGGGTGCTGCGGTCCCGCGGCGGCCTGACCGACGGGGCCCGCGAGCTCGAGGGGCTGGCCGGCACCGACGACGCCGCACCGGACGTGGAGTCCTGGGAGACCACCAACCTGCTCACCGTCGGCAGCGCTCTCCTCGCGGCCGCGCTGGCGCGCGAGGAGACCCGCGGGTCGCACTGGCGGGAGGACTTCCCGGACCGCGACGACGAGGCCTGGTCCGGCCACCTCGACCTCACCCTCGTCGACGGGCGGCCGGTGCTCGGCTACCACGAGTCGGCGGTGCAAGGAGCGGCCAGATGAGCACCATCGCGCGGACGCCGTACGCCTCGCTGCCGGGCGCGCTGACCGAGGAGCTGCGCGGCTGCGGGCTCGACCCCGAGCGGGTGTACGCCGCCGTGGCGGCCGCGCTCGCGGAGGACCTGCCGGGCGAGGACGTCACGAGCGCCGCCACCCTGGACCCGGCCGAGCTCGGCTGGGCGGACCTGGTGGCCCGCGGTGACGGGGTGGTCGCGGGGCTCGCCGTGGCGGAGGCGGTGTTCCGCTACGTCGTCGGCGAGACCGTCGAGGTCCGGCGCGTGGCCACGGACGGGCAGGACGTCCGCCGCAGCGACGTGCTGCTGTCCGTGCACGGCCCGGTGCCCCGGCTGCTCACCGGCGAGCGCACCGCGCTGAACTTCCTGTGCCACCTGTCGGGCGTCGCCACCACGACCCACGCCTGGGTGCTGGCGCTCGCCGGCACCGGCGCAGCGGTCCGCGACACCCGCAAGACCATCCCCGGCTTCCGGGCACTGGAGAAGTACGCCGTGCGCTGCGGCGGCGGCGTCAACCACCGGTCGTCCCTGTCGGACCAGGCGCTGGTCAAGGACAACCACGTGCTCGCCGCGGGCGGTGTGGTGCCGGCCTACCGGGCGGTGCGCGAACGCTACCCCGCCCTGCCGGTCCAGGTGGAGGTGGACTCGCTCGACCAGCTGCGCGAGGTCGCCGACGCGGGCGCCGACCAGATCCTGCTCGACAACATGACCCCGGCGCAGCTGGCCGAGGCGGTGCGCATCAACGCCGGCCGGGCCAAGCTGGAGGCCTCCGGCGGGCTCACCCTGGAGCACGCGCGCGAGGTCGCCGAGAGCGGGGTCGACTACCTGGCCGTGGGGGCGCTGACCCACTCCGCCGCCATCCTCGACATCGCCATGGACCTACGTCCGGAAGCTTCGCCCGCGCCCGGGGGAGGCAGTGCGTGATGCTGCTCTGCGCGGACATCGGCAACAGCCACACCGTGATCGGGCTCCTCGACGACGGCGACGTCGTCGACCACTGGCGGGTGGCGACCGACGAGCGGCGGACGGCGGACGAGTGGGGGGTGCTGCTGCGCGGGCTGCTGAACGACTCACCGGTCATCGAGCCGATCGGGGGCGTCGCGATGTGCTCGACGGTCCCCTCGGTGCTGCACGAGTGGCGGGAGATGCTGCGCCAGTACCACGGCACCGTGCGGCACGTGGTCGTCGAGCCCGGCGTGAAGACCGGCGTACCGGTGCTGATGGACAACCCCCGCGAGGTGGGCGCCGACCGGATCGTCAACGCGCTGTCGGCGGCGCACCTGTTCGAGGGGCCCTCGATCGTGGTGGACTTCGGCACCGCCACCACCTTCGACGTGGTGAGCGCCCGCGGTGAGTACGTCGGCGGCGCGATCTCGCCCGGCATCGACATCTCCCTCGAGGCGCTCGGGCGTCGCGGCGCGCAGCTGCGCAAGGTCGAGCTGCTGCGCCCCCGGTCGGTGATCGCCAAGAACACCGTCGAGGCGCTGCAGTCGGGGATCCTCTACGGGTTCGCCAGCCAGGTGGACGGGATCGTCGGACGGATGCTCACCGAGCTGCGCCTGGAGCCCGGGCAGGCGAACGTGATCGCCACCGGCGGCCTGGCGCCGCTGGTGGTCGAGGAGTGCTCGGTCTTCACCGAGCACCAGCCCTGGCTGACGCTGCTGGGCCTCGAGCTGGTCTTCGCCCGCAACGGCTGAGCCGGACCCGGACAACCCGGGTGAGACGCGGGTGCCCGAACGCATAGGCTTTGTCCCATGGACGACCAGCCGCAGACCCCGGACGCCGTGGAGGACGACCTCCCCGAGCAGATGCGGGTGCGCCGGGAGAAGCGCGAGCGGCTGGTCGACTCCGGCCGCCAGCCGTACCCGGTCCAGGTCGAGCGCACCCACACCCTGGCGGAGATCCGTCGGAAGTACGACGGCGCGGGGCTCGAGCCCGACACGCGCACCGGGGAGCAGGTCGCGGTCGCCGGGCGGGTGATCTTCGCGCGCAACACCGGCAAGCTGTGCTTCGCCCGGCTCCGCGAGGGCGACGGCACCGAGCTCCAGGTGATGCTCTCGCTGGCCGACGTCGGGGAGGACTCCCTGGCCGAGTACAAGGCGGTCGTCGACATCGGCGACCTGCTCGCGGTTCGCGGCGAGGTGATCACCAGCCGCCGTGGTGAGCTGTCGGTGCAGGCCACCTCGTGGTCGATGGCCGCCAAGACGCTGCGCCCGCTTCCCAACGAGCACCGGCCGCTCTCCGAAGAGGCGCGGGTGCGGCTGCGCTACGTGGACATGATCGTGCGGCCGGAGGCGCGCGAGATGGTGCGCACCAAGGCAGCCGTGCTGAAGTCGCTGCGCTCCACCCTGGACGGCCGCGGCTACGTCGAGGTGGAGACCCCGATCCTGCAGCTCACCAACGGCGGGGCCGCCGCGCGCCCGTTCCGCACCCATCTGAACGCCTTCGACCAGGAGATGCTGCTGCGGATCGCCCTCGAGCTGGACCTGAAGAAGGCGATGATCGGCGGCGTCGACCGGGTCTACGAGATCGGCCGGACCTTCCGCAACGAGGGGCTGGACTCCACGCACGCCGCGGAGTTCTCCATGCTGGAGGCCTACCAGGCCTACGGCGACATCAACACGATGAAGGACCTGGTGCGTTCGCTGGTCGTCGACGCCGCGCGCGCCGTCGGGCGGACCGTCGTACCCGCCGGGGACGGCTCCGAGATCGACCTCGAGGGGGAGTGGACCTCCGCCAGCATCCTCGACCTGATCTCCGCCGCGCTCGGCGAGCAGGTCACCGTCGACACCCCCATGGACACGCTGAAGAAGTACGCCGAGCGCCACGACGTGGCGCTGCAGCCGCACTGGAACGCCGGCGAGATCGTGCTCGAGCTCTACGAGCAGCTCGTCGAGGACACCCTGGTCCAGCCCACCTTCGTCGAGGACTACCCCGAGTCGGTGCGCCCCCTGGCCAAGCCGCACCGGTCTGTACCGGGCCTGGTGGAGGCGTTCGACCTGATCATCAACGGGGTCGAGCTGTCCCCGGCCTACTCCGAGCTCAACGACCCGGTGATCCAGCGCAACCGGCTGGTCGAGCAGTCCCTGCTGGCCGCCAAGGGCGACCCGGAGGCGATGGATCTCGACGAGGCGTTCCTGCGGGCGATGGAGTTCGGGATGCCCCCGGCCGGCGGGATGGGCATGGGCGTGGACCGGCTGGTGATGCTGCTGACCGGTGCCGGGATCCGCGAGACAATCCTGTTCCCGTTGCTGCGCCCGGAGCAGGGCCCGGAGTAGGGCCCGGAAAGGCGTCGGGACCCACCCCGGCGGGGGTCGCCCCCGCGGGTTCGCGCGTCGCTGCCCGCCGGTGGCCGCGAACGCTGCAGTCGCGGAGCCGCAGTCCCGCCGCTTTTCTGGGAAGGGCACCCGCGTGGCCCGCCTTTTCCGGTGCTTGGCGGCTTCAGCCCGACGCTGCCGACTCGACCCACCGGCGCGGCGGCTCCTGGGCGTGGGTGCCGGGTCCGCGGCCGCGGCGGGTGGACGGCTTTCTGTGGCGATCGCGAAATCCGGGCGGCTCCAATTGACGTGGCCCGCCGAATATGGGCGCCGCGCGGCATTTCGGTTTCGTATTCGCGAATGTATCCGAGAGGGCAATTGAGCTTTGTGATATTCCGGTCCTCGAAGCGATAACCTTGGGCAACGGGGATTACCGCTTCTCCAACTTTCGAAAGGGCGAATTCAATGGCTCAGCGTGTGCATGTGGTCCTCGTCGACGACCTCGACGGCGGCGACGCCGCGGAGACGGTGTCGTTCGGGCTCGACGGCGTGGACTACGAGATCGACCTGTCCGAGCAGCACGCCGGCGAGCTCCGCGAGGCCCTCGCCCTGTACGTCGGGCACGCCCGGCGCACCGGTGGGCGCAAGCGCTCCGGGCAGCGCGGCGCCGCCGCGGGCAAGAACGGCACGTCCGCGGCGGAGATCCGCGAGTGGGCCCGGGCGAACGGGTGGGACGTGCCCGCCCGGGGCCGGGTCTCCGCGGAGGTGCGCGAGGCGTACGCCGCGGCGCACTGACCGGTCCTCGCCGGCTCCCCGCCCGCACCCCCAGGGCCGCCCGCGGCGAACGTGTTCGCTCAGGGCGAATGCTCTGGGGGTGTATGTGCGGAACACGTAGGGTGGGTTTCGGGTTGACCTGCTCGTACCTGGTTGGCGATGGCCGATCCGGGGCACAGACATCCCCGAACGTGCGGGACTAGAGTGCACGTGACACGGCTTCACCGCAGTGACGGTGCGGCACGGCAAGGAGCGATGAGGACATGTTCGAACGGTTTACTGACCGGGCCCGCAGGGTGGTCGTCCTGGCGCAGGAAGAGGCCAGGATGCTCAGCCACAACTACATCGGCACCGAGCACATCCTCTTGGGCCTGATCCACGAGGGTGAGGGTGTGGCGGCCAAGGCTCTGGAGAGCCTCGGCATCTCGCTGGAGGCGGTCCGCGCCCAGGTCGAGGAGATCATCGGCCAGGGCCAGCAGGCGCCGAGCGGGCACATCCCGTTCACGCCGCGCGCCAAGAAGGTGCTGGAGCTCTCCCTGCGCGAGGCCCTGCAGCTCGGCCACAACTACATCGGCACCGAGCACATCCTGCTCGGCCTGATCCGCGAGGGCGAGGGCGTCGCCGCCCAGGTGCTGGTCAAGCTCGGCGCCGACCTGAACCGGGTCCGCCAGCAGGTGATCCAGCTGCTCTCGGGGTTCCAGGGCAAGGAGACCGCGACCGCGGGCGCGCCCCAGGAGGGTGCTCCGTCCTCGTCGCTGGTGCTGGACCAGTTCGGCCGCAACTACACGCAGGCCGCGCGCGAGGGCAAGCTCGACCCGGTGATCGGGCGCGAGAAGGAGATCGAGCGCGTCATGCAGGTGCTCTCCCGACGCACCAAGAACAATCCGGTGCTCATCGGCGAGCCAGGGGTGGGCAAGACCGCCTGCGTGGAGGGTCTTGCCCAGTCCATCGTCCGCGGGGACGTCCCCGAGACGCTGAAGGACAAGCAGATCTACAGCCTCGACCTGGGGTCCCTGGTCGCCGGTTCGCGCTACCGCGGTGACTTCGAGGAGCGCCTGAAGAAGGTGCTCAAGGAGATCAAGACCCGTGGGGACATCATCTTGTTCATCGACGAGCTGCACACGCTCGTGGGTGCCGGGGCCGCCGAGGGCGCGATCGACGCGGCCTCGATCCTCAAGCCGATGCTGGCCCGCGGTGAGCTGCAGACCATCGGTGCGACCACGCTCGACGAGTACCGCAAGCACCTGGAGAAGGACGCCGCGCTCGAGCGCCGCTTCCAGCCGATCCAGGTCCAGGAGCCGTCGATCGCGCACACCATCGAGATCCTCAAGGGGCTGCGCGACCGCTACGAGGCGCACCACCGGGTGACGATCACCGACGAGGCGCTGGTCGCGGCGGCGACGCTGGCCGACCGCTACGTCTCCGACCGGTTCCTGCCGGACAAGGCCATCGACCTGATCGACGAGGCCGGGTCGCGGCTGCGGATCCGCCGGATGACCGCGCCGCCGGACCTGCGCGAGTTCGACGACAAGATCGCCGACGTGCGCCGCCGCAAGGAGGGCGCGATCGACAGCCAGGACTTCGAGCTCGCCGCGTCGCTGCGTGACGAGGAGAAGAAGCTGATCCTGGCCAAGGGCGAGCGCGAGAAGCAGTGGAAGGCCGGCGACATGGACGTCGTCGCCGAGGTCGACGAGGAGCTGATCGCCGAGGTGCTCGCGGTCGCCACCGGCATCCCGATCGTGAAGCTCTCCGAGGAGGAGTCGACCCGGCTGCTCAAGATGGAGGACGAGCTGCACAAGCGGGTGATCGGCCAGGAGGAGGCCGTCAAGGCGCTCTCCCGGGCGATCCGTCGCACGCGTGCGGGCCTGAAGGACCCGAAGCGGCCCGGTGGGTCGTTCATCTTCGCCGGCCCGTCCGGTGTCGGCAAGACCTGGCTGTCCAAGTCGCTCGCCGAGTTCCTGTTCGGCGACGAGGACGCGCTGATCCAGCTCGACATGAGCGAGTTCAGCGAGAAGCACACGGTCTCCCGGCTGTTCGGTTCGCCGCCCGGCTACGTCGGCTACGAAGAGGGTGGCCAGCTCACCGAGAAGGTGCGGCGCAAGCCGTTCTCGGTGGTGCTCTTCGACGAGGTCGAGAAGGCACACCCGGACATCTTCAACTCGCTGCTGCAGATCCTCGAGGAAGGTCGACTGACCGACTCGCAGGGTCGGGTGGTCGACTTCAAGAACACCGTGATCATCATGACCACGAACCTCGGCACCCGGGACATCTCCAAGGGCGTCAACCTCGGCTTCCAGCAGCAGGGTGACACGCAGGGGTCCTACGACCGGATGAAGGCGAAGGTCTCGGAGGAGCTCAAGCAGCACTTCCGGCCCGAGTTCCTCAACCGTGTCGACGAGATCGTGGTGTTCCCGCCGTTGTCGCAGGACCAGATCGTCGCGATGGTCGACAACATGATCGCGGGCGTGGAGACCCGGCTGAAGGACCGCGACATGTCGATCGAGCTGACCCAGGCCGCGAAGGACCTGCTCGCCAAGCGCGGGTTCGACCCGGTGCTCGGTGCCCGGCCGCTGCGCCGGACGGTCCAGCGCGAGGTCGAGGACACGCTCGCCGAGAAGATGCTGTACGGCGAGGTGGGCCCGGGCCAGATCGTGCTCGTGGACGTCGAGGGCGAGGGCCCGGAGGCGCAGTTCACCTTCAAGGGCGAGCCCAAGAGCGAGCTGCCGGACCTGCCGCCCATCGAGGCACCGGCCGGCACCGGCGACGGCGAGTAGCCGCAACCGTCACGACAGCAGCGAGGGGCCCCACCAGCAGGTGGGGCCCCTCGCCGCGTGCGGGGCGGGTCAGGCGCGGATCAGTGGGCGCCGTGCAGGTTCAGCACCACGACGCCGAGCACGATCAGCGCGAGGGCGCCGACCTTGACCGCGTCCCAGGTCTCGCCGAGGAACGTCACGCCGACCACCGCGATCGCGGCGGTGCCGATCCCGGACCACAGCGCATACGCGACCGAGACCGGCATCTTGCGCACGACCACCGCGAGCAGCCAGATCGACAGGGCGTAGCCGCCGAGCACGAACGCCGTCCAGCCGGGGTCGCGGAAGCCGCCGGTGCGGGGCAGCGCGGCGGTCGCCGCGACCTCGGTGAAGATCGCGACCAGCAAGATGGCGAAGGCGCCGAGCATGACACCCTCCTCTCTGTAGCGAGTGCTACAGAGAACAACGTAGCACTCGCTACAATTCCCGGGAGCGCACAGGGAGGGTGGATGGCTCGGCAGACGGCACGGCGGGAGGACCTGGCGGAGGCGGCCACCGACTACGCGCTCGAGCACGGCCTGGTCGGGTTGAGCCTGCGCCCGCTCGCGGCCGCCCTCGGCACCAGCGACCGGATGCTGCTCTACCACTTCCGCGACAAGGACGACCTGGTGGCGACCCTGCTGCGGGTCTCCAACGACCGCTCCGTCGACCACATCCGTGCCCTCCCCGCTGCCAACGGGGTGCGCGCGGCGGTGCTCTCGCTGTGGCGCGCGGTCACCTCCCCGGAGCTGGAGCGGTGCCAGCGGATGTACGTCGAGGCCGCCGCACTCGGTCTGCTCGGCACCGAGCCCTACGCGTCCGTCGTCCTCGAGGCCAACGCGGTCTGGGTGGCGGCGCTCGCGGACCACCTGGTGGCCTCGGGGATGCCCGAGGGGCTGTCCCACCGGGCGGTGCAGCTCCTCGACGCGACGTTCCTGGGGCTGCAGCTCGACCTGCCCCTCGACGAGGAGCGAGCCGCCGTCGAGCAGGCGGTGCGGGACCTCGCCGACGCCGTCGCCGCGCTCGCGGGTCAGGGCAGCGCGTAGGTGTCCGTGGACAGTCGGGCCACCAGACCGTCGTCGACCAGGCCCGCCAGGCAGCGCTCGCGCTGGTCGGGGATCGCCCAGGCGGCGTCCAGCCGGGAGCGGTGCACCGGCTCGTGGGCGTCCCGCAGCACCCCGAGCAGCCGCCCCCGGCACTGCCGGTCGGTGCCCGCGTAGGTCTGTGCCCTGCGCGGCGGTCCGTCGTGGGCTGGATGGCCGGCCGCCCGCCACGCGCAGAGGTCCGCCACCGGGCAGGCGCCGCACCTCGGTGCGGACGCGGTGCACACCAGCGCGCCGAGCTCCATCACCGCGACCGCCCACCTGGCCGCGGTCGCGTCCTCCTCGGGGAGCAGGTCGGCGGCGAGGACCCGCTCGGCCCTGGTCACCGAGCTGCCCGGGAACTCGACGCCGGTCACGGTCCGGGCCAGCACCCGGCGCACGTTGGTGTCGAGCACCACGTGCCGGCGGCCGTAGGCGAACGAGGCGATGGCCGCCGCGGTGTAGTCGCCGACCCCGGGCAGCGCGAGCAGGTCGTCGTAGCGGGAGGGCACCTCCCCGCCGTGCTCGGCGACGATCGCGGTGGCCGCCGCGTGCAGCCGCAGCGCCCGGCGCGGGTAGCCCAGCCGGCCCCAGGCACGGACCGCGTCCCCGGTGCCGGCAGCGGCCAGCGCGGCGGGCGTGGGCCAGTCGAGCAGCCACTGCTCGAAGACCGGGAGCACCCGCGAGACCGGTGTCTGCTGCAGCATGAACTCACTGACCATCACCGCCCACGGCGACGCCGACGGCTCCCGCCAGGGCAGCACCCGGGCGTGCCCGTCGTACCACTCGAGAATGCGTGTGCGCAGGTCGCTCATCGTGCGCACAGGCTAGCCGGGGCCCCCGATGCGGGCCCTCCCGGTGTGGCATACCGGGGCGCGGACGCGGCCGAAGCTACGGTGATGTCATGAGCAGCGTGACGCGCCCGCGGGGACCGCTACCGGCGCGCGTCTACTGGACCCGGAGGCTTGTCCTGCTGGTCCTGGTGCTCGGCCTGGTCTTCGGGGTCGCGCACCTGATCGGCGGCGGCGGGGGCAGCGGCTCACCGTCCGCGCAGCCGGTGGACGCGCCGGTCGGCACGTCGACGACGCACCCCACCTCGACCCCGCACGCCACTCCCACCGAGCATGCCCGCCCGAAGAAGACGAAGTCCAAGAAGCACCGCGGTGCCAAGCAGGCCAAGGCGACCAAGACCGCGACCCCGCTCGCGGTCCCGACCGGCCCGTGCCGCCCGCGTGACGTGCGGGTGGACCCGAAGGTCGTGGGCACCGCCCACGCCGGGACGCCGGTGACCTTCCGGCTGCGCCTGACCACCCTCGAGTCGCCGGCCTGCAACTGGACGGTCTCGCCGGGCTCGCTGGTGGTCAAGCTGACCTCCGGCAGCGACCGGATCTGGTCCACGCAGGACTGCAAGGGGGCGATCCACAAGCAGCAGGTCGTGGTGCGCAAGGACCACAGGACCAAGGTGCAGGTGACCTGGCACGGGCAGCGTTCCGACGGCGCCTGCTCGCGGACCACGGCCTGGGCGCAGCCCGGGTACTACCACGTGGCGGCCGCCGCGCTGGGTGCGGAGCCGACCGACGTGCAGTTCAAGCTGCACAAGCCGGCGACGGTGACGATCACGCCCAGCCCGACCGTGAAGCCGGCGAAGAAGCACCGGCACTCCGACGGCAGCCCGTCCGCGCACCCGTCCGCGGCCAAGACCGACTGAGCGGCCCGCGGGGACCTCAGACGTAGCGCTCGAGGATGCTCGACTCCGCGAGGCGCGACAGACCCTCGCGGACGCTGCGGGCCCGCAGCTCGCCCACGCCGTCGACCCGCTGCAGGTCGTCGACACTCGCAGAGAGCAGCTTCTGCAGACTGCCGAAGTGGTCGACCAGGCGGTCGACGACCGCCCCCGGGAGCCGCGGCACCTTCGCGAGCAGCCGGTAGCCGCGTGGGGTGACCGCTCCGTCGAGGTGCTCGCTGGCGCCGAGGCCCAGCGCCCGCGCCACCGCGGCCACGTCCACCAGGTCCGCGGGGCCGAGCCGCTCGAGGTCGGCGAGCACGTCCTCCGCGCTGCGGCGGCGACGGCTGTGCGGCAGGTAGTCGCGGATCACCAGCTCGCGCTCCAGGTCCACGCCGGTGACCAGCTCGTCGAGCTGCAGGGACAGCAGCCGGCCGTCGCTGCCGAGCTCGAGCACGTAGTCCTCGATCTCCCGGGCGATCCGGGTGACCATCTCGAGCCGTTGGGCGACGACGGCCACGTCCCGGACGGTGACCAGGTCCTCGATCTCCAGCGCGGACAGGGTGCTCGACACCTCGTCGAGCCGCATCTTGTAGCGCTCCAGCGTGGCCAGCGCCTGGTTGGCCCGGGACAGGATCTGGCCGGAGTCCTCCAGCACGTAGCGGGTCTCGCCGACGTACACCGCGATGATCTGCATCGACTGGGACACCGAGATCACCGGGAAGCCGGTCTGCCGCGCGACCCGGTCCGCGGTGCGGTGCCGGGTGCCGGTCTCCTCGGAGTAGATCGACTGGTCGGGCATCAGGTGCACCGCCGCGTGCAGGATCCGCGACGCGTCCTTGTCGAGGATGATCGCGCCGTCCATCTTCGCCAGCTCCCGCAGCCCGGTGGAGGTGAACGGGATGTCCAGGCTGAACCCACCGGTCGAGATCGAGCCGACCACCTTGTCGCTGCCCAGGACCAGCAGGCCGCCGGTGCGGCCACGCAGGATGCGCTCGAGGCCGTCGCGCAGCGCGGTGCCGGGGGCGATACCGGCCAGCGTCGCGCGCAGACGCAGAGTGTCATCCGACCGGTCGGTCGTGGCCACGTTGCTCCCCAGGTCAGATCCGCTGTGCTGCGGTCAGTCTAGGGGAACCCGGTGGGCCTGCCGACGAGTTATCGTCACACCAGGCCGAGCGCCGGGCGCCCCGGGGTCGGGTGACGTGGCGTGAACAGCGGAGTCGCGTCGGCCTTCGCCAGGTCCAGGACCCGCAGTGCGGACTCGATGTCGGGCACACCCACGACCTCCAGGCCGTCCACGGTGCGCACCGAACCGGCGCTGGAGCCCGGTTCCAGGGGAACGATCGCGGACCGGAAGCCCAGCCGGGCCGCCTCCGCGAGCCGCTGCGGGATGTCGCGGACCCGGCGCAGCTCGCCGGCCAGCCCGATCTCGCCGATCGCGACCACGTCGGTCGGCACCTTCCGGGACTTCCAGGCCGACGCGATCGCGATCGCCGCCGCGAGGTCCGCGGAGGTCTCGCTGATCCGCACGCCGCCGACCGTGGAGGCGAACACGTCCTGGGTGTGCAGCTTGATCCGGCAGCGCTGCTGCAGCACCGCGACGATCATCGCCATCCGTGAGCCGTCGAAGCCCGACGTGGTGCGCCGGGGGCGCTCCGCCGCGGACGGGGTGACCAGGGCCTGCACCTCGGCCAGCATCGGCCGGCGGCCCTCCAGCACGACGGACACGCAGGTCCCGGCGACCGGCTCGTGGTGCCGGGCCACGAACAGGCCGGTGGGGTCGGTCACCGCCGCGATGCCCTCGCCGGACAGGTCGAAGCAGCCCACCTCGTCGACCGGGCCGAACCGGTTCTTCACCGCCCGCACCATCCGCAACCGGGAGCTGCGCTCGCCCTCGAAGTGCAGCACCACGTCCACGAGGTGCTCGAGCACCCGCGGCCCGGCGATCGAGCCGTCCTTGGTGACGTGCCCGACCATCACGGTGGCGATGTTCTGGGTCTTGGCCACCCGGACCAGCGCGGCGGCCACCTCCTTGACCTGGGTGACCCCGCCCGGCACGCCGTCGACGTCGGCGGCGCCGATGGTCTGCACCGAGTCGATGACCAGCAGCTGCGGCTTCACCTCGTTGATGTGGCTGAGCACCGCGCCCAGGTCGGTCTCGGCGGCCAGGTAGAGCTGGTCGTGGACGCCCTTTGTCCGGTCGGCTCGCAGCCGCACCTGCGAGGCGGACTCCTCGCCGGTGACGTACAGCGTGCGCAGGCCCGACCGCGCCGTCTGGGCGGCCACCTCCAGCAGCAGCGTCGACTTGCCGACGCCGGGCTCGCCGGCGAGCAGCACCGCCGCCCCCGGGACCAGCCCGCCGCCGAGGACCCGGTCGAGCTCCCGGACGCCGCTGGTGCGCGACCGGGAGTCCTCCACCGGCACCTGGCCGATCGGCACGGCGGGTGCGGTCACCGGCGCGGCCGACGTACGGCCCCGGGGTGCGGAGGCCTCGACGACGCTGCCCCAGGCCTGGCACTCGCCGCAGCGACCCACCCACTTGCCGGTCTCCCAACCGCACTCCGTGCAGCGGTACGACGGACGGGGCGATGCCTTGGCTTTGCTCATGGCCGTGACGCTAGGCCAGCCCGCCGACAAAGCGGTGCAGGCGCGGCGGCCCCACCCCGAAGGCGGATGTGTTGACGCCCGGAAGTCCGCCCGTGCGATCATTGGATCGATCCATCTCGCAGTTCTGGGGGACCGACGCATGTCACGCAGCACCGAGACCGCACCGACCCTGGCCACGGTCGCGGCCGTCGCCGGGGTCTCCCGGCAGACGGTCTCCAACGCGCTGAACAGCCCCGAGCTGCTGCGCCCGGACACCCTGGAGCGGGTTCGGGACGCGATCGAGCAGCTCGGCTACTCGCCCAACCGGGCCGCCAGGAGCCTGCGCACCCGCGCCTCGCACCTGGTGGGGCTGCGGGTCGAGCCGGCCGTCGAGGACTCCGCGAACGCGCTGATGGACCGCTTCGTGCACTCCCTGGTCGAGAGCACCCGCGACGCGGGCTACCACGTGCTGCTGTTCTCGGCCGAGCACCGCGGCCACGGGCCCGACGGCGGCGCTCGCCCGGATGCCTCGGCCGACACCATCGGCGGCTACGAGGAGCTGCTGCGCTCGGCCGCCGTGGACGCCTTCGTGGTGACCGACACCTACCGGGGCAACCCGCAGGCCGCCTGGCTGACCCGGCACGGGGTCCCGTTCGTCGCCTTCGGCCGTCCGTGGGCGGAGCCCGCCGCCCAGCACCCGTGGGTCGACGTCGACGGCCGAGCCGGGATCGTGCTCGCGGTGGACCATCTCGTGGAGCGTGGGCACACCCGGATCGCCTGGGTGGGCTGGAAGCGGGACTCGTTCATCGGCGAGGACCGCCGCAGCGGCTGGACCGACCGGATGCACGAGCACGGGCTGTCCACCAGCCGGCTCAGCGCCCGCGGCGAGGACCACCTCGACTTCGGGCGCCGCGCCGCCCACGCGCTGCTCGACCAGGAGCGGCCGACCGCCTTCGTGTGCGTCAGCGACACGGTCGCGATGGGGGTGCTGCGCGCGCTGGCCGAGCGAGGCCTGGTCGCCGGGCGCGACGCGGCGGTGGTCGGGTTCGACGACTCGATCGCCGCCCAGGTGTGCACGCCCGCGCTGACGTCGGTCCGGCAACCACTCGAGCAGGTGGCGGTCGAGATCGTGCGGCTGCTCGGTGACCTGCTCGGGCACCGGCCCGTCGAGAGCCAGGGGCTGGTGCTCAGCCCCACGCTCAGCGTGCGCGCGTCCTCCTAGCCGGCGGGGCCGGGGCTGAAGGCGGGCCGCTTCGAGCCGTGACCCGAGACGTGCGCTCGACACCGGTAGCACGATGGGGTCATGGACCGGACAGCCGTCGAGCAGTGGGTCGCGGACTACGAGCGGATCTGGCGTACGGCGGGGACCGCACGACTCCCTGAGCTGTTCCAGCCGGACGCCACCTACCTCGCCTCGCCGTGGGCGCAACCCATCGAAGGCCTGGAGGCGATCGCGCGGTTCTGGGAGGCCGAGCGCGACGGCGCGGACGAGGACTTCGCCATGTCCAGCGAGATCGTCGCGGTGGACGGGAGTACGGCGGTGGTCCGCGTGTTCGTCACGTACGCCGCCGGGCGCCGGCGGTGGCGCGACCTCTGGGTGCTTCGGCTCGCCGGTGACGGTCGATGCTCGTCGTTCGAGGAGTGGCCGTTCGCGCCGGACCAGCCCGACGGGCACTAGCTGGGGCCGCACCCGAGACGCGCGCCGGTGACGGCGGCGCCGACTTTGGTCCACAGAATAGGAACGCATGTTCGAATCTGGTCTAGACAGGCACCGGCTTGTGTCGGTGCGGCCTGGTTTCGTGCGGGTCATGACGACGACCGCGCAGCGACCTCTCAGCCCGGCAGGGGTGGTCGAGGATGCGCGGAGCGTGCTCGGGGGTCTGGGCTCGGTGGTCTGGGCGGCCAAGCGGCCCGAGGAGCTGCTCGACGCGAAGGCCGAGCTGGAGCGGCTGCGGTCGACGTTGGCGGCAGTGGATGCGGAGCTGGCCGTCGAGATCGAGGCCACGCAAGCCGCGCGCGCCCAGGAGTGGGCGTCGCCGGCGGACTACCTGACCTCGGTGTCGGGTGGCCGGCGCGGCGCGGGTCGCCGGCTGCTGAGGACGGCGCGGGCGTTGACCGGGGATCGGGCGGCCACCCACGCGGCGCTGGCGGCCGGGGAGATCTCCCCGGAGCACGCGGAGGTCGTGGTTCGGGTGGTGGACAAGCTGCCCGTCGAGCGCGCGGTGCGGGACCGGGCGGAGGCGTTCCTGCTGGAGCAGGCGGCGCTGCTGAATGCCTCGGAGCTGGAGCGGGCCGGGGAGCACCTGGTCGAGGTGGTCGACCCCGAGGGTGCGGCCCGCCGCGACGAGCGGCGGCTGGACCGGCTGGAGCGGTCGGCGCACCTGAACAGGTTCCTGGCGATCGTGGAGGACGGCGCGGGTGGGGTGCGGCTGCGAGGCCGGGGCACCGTGGAGGACGCCGCGGTGCTCAAGGCGGCGCTCGCCCGGCTGTCCGCGCCCCTGCCCACCACCGACCCCGAGTGCGGGGAGCAAGCCACCGACCCCCGGGAGCCGGGGGCGCGCACCTGGGACGCGTTGGTCGAGGCCTGCCAGCGGCTCTCCGACGCTCAGGTGCTGCCGGAGTCGCACGGCGCGAAGGCCCGGATCACGGTGACGCTGGACTACGACGCGCTGCGCACCGGACTCGGTGCGGCGGTGCTGGAGACCGGTGACCGGCTCTCCGCCGCAGCGGTCCGGAAGCTGGCCTGTGACGCGGAGCTGATCCCGGCGGTGCTCGGTGGCACCGGCGAGGTTCTCGACGTGGGCCGCACCCGGCGGCTGGTCACGGAGGCGATCTGGAAGGCACTGCTGGTCCGGGACGCCCACTGCAGGTTCCCGGGCTGCCGACGGCAGCCGATCGCCTGCGACGCGCACCACATCACCCACTGGGTGGACGGCGGCAGGACGGCCCTGGACAACCTGGTGCTGCTGTGTCGGGCACACCACACGATGCTGCACACCACGGGCTGGCAGGTCCGGCTGAACCCGACCGACCGACGGCCCGAGTTCAAACCGCCACCCGGTCGCCACCGGCTCGTCCCCGAGCTCCGAGAACGCCTCGAACAGAGCGACGACTGGGTCCGGGAACGACAACCTCGGGCATAGCCGAGCCGCGGGCGCGGGCGCGGGCGCGGGTGCGGGGACGGGGGACGGGGCTGAGCCTGAACGGGTGTTTCCCCAGCCAGTGAGCCGGGAGCCTGCCCTCGACTCCTTAGGTCGTGGAGATCCCGAGCCGGGCGAGGCCGTGCATGGCATCGGCGAGGCCGCGCTCATTGTCGGCCTGCCCCGACACTCCGGTCACGTCTGCTTCCGCAAGCCGCCTCGCGAAGTAGACCGCCTGCACGGTCCACCGGAACCGGCGGAAGGCGTCCAGGTGCTGCCACTCGTCGCTGCACAGGACACCATGCCTGCGATAGGCGGTGAGGAACGCTGCCGCGGATCGGGGCCCGCCCAGGTACATCACCGCCGAGGCCACGTCGTACAGGACAGGTCCGCGTCCCGCGCCGGTCCAGTCGATGAGGCCGGTGGTGGAGGTGCTGTCGTCGTGGACGAACGCCGCGGGGGCCGGATCGGTGTGCAGCGCCGACCAGGTGAGGTTCAGCGTGTCGACCTCGGCCCGCACCTCTCTTATGGTTCTGGGCAGCCACGGATGCGCCTCGAGGCCAGCGGCCTCGGGGGTGAGCCAGTCGAAGAAGTCGGCGGTCGCAGCACCAGTGGTCGTCTCGCTGACCTTGTGAACGGCTGCCAACGTGCCAGCCATCCAGCGTTGCTCGTCTGCGCTCGAGCCGTCGAGCTCACGCCCAGGGACATGCTCGAGCAACGCCATGGCCGGATCGGTCACGACAAGCGCACCTGCCGTCGTCGGGACCGGTCGCCCGGTCGTCAGGCCTGCGTCGGCCAGCCGGGCAGCCATCTCGCAGCCGGCGGCAAGGTAGGGCAGTTCGCCGTGGGGAACTTCCTTGGCGACGTAGGTGGCCCCGCCATGCTCCACGAGCCAGGTGCGGGAGTTCATCCCGCCGCCCAGCGCTGTCACGGTGGCGCCGCGGAATGCCCAGTGTCGGCGCAGCAGGTCGGCGAGGTTCATGTCGAGCACCCTGCCACGCCATCCTCAGAGCGCGCCTCCTAGTACCGCCGCCACCAGAGGTTGACCGCGTAGTCCACCTCGAGGCCCGCATGGCCGGCGAGCGCAGCTTCCGCGGTCTCCGCATCGAGCTCGATGCGCACCACCGACTCGAGGTCGTCGCGCGTCGCGAAGCGCCACACGATGTCCACCGGCCGGCGCTGCCAGCCGTGGGTCGACCAGAACCGCTCCACGGCGTGCGGGTCGACGTCCGGGTAGCCACGGCGGAACCACGCCCCGAAGGTGCTGCGGGTGGCGTCGTTGTCGATCACGAACGCCGTGCCGCCGCGGCGCACCACCCGGTCCAGCTCCCGCAGCCCGGGCTCGCAGCCCGGCCCGAAGAAGTACGCCCAGCGGGCCTGCACGACGTCCACCGACGCGTCGGGCAGCGGCACTTCCTGCGCGGTTCCCTCCAGCACGGTCACGTTCCCGAGCCGACGGGTACGGCGCCGGGCGATCGCCGCGAGGTCGGGGTGCGGCTCGACGCCGTACACCCGGCGGGCGTCGGCGGCCCACCGGGGCAGGTGGAAGCCGGTGCCGCAGCCGAGGTCGAGCAGGTCGCGACCGTGCCAGCCGCCGAGCTCGCGCATCGCGGACTCGAGTCGCCCCTCGGGGTCGACGGCCCGGTTCTCGGTCTCGTAGACCTGCGGGTGGTTCCAGATGTTGGGGCTCGGGACCGCGCCCGGCAGAGGCATCGGGCTCAGATGCGGACGAGGCCGTTCGCGGTGCTGAACTGCGCGGCCACCACACCGGGCGTGCCGTGCGGTGCGACCCACTCGACGTCGACGTCCTCCAGCGGGTCGACGCCGGAGTTGCCGAGCCAGTCGCCGACCCGGTGCGGGTCCCCGGCGATCTCGATGGCGTCGAGGTGGATGGTGCCCGAGGCCCCGGAACTCGGGTGCTGCTCGGCGGGGGACTCCCACTGGACGAAGAACGGCAGCTGCGGGTCCGACTGCAGGCCCTTGACCCCGATCTGCCGCCACCTGAGCTCGACCCCGTCCGGGCGGTGCCGGTTGCCCTGCACCGAGTCGCGGCCGAGGCGGGCCTCGACCTTGCGGATGTCCTCGACCGAGACCACCCAGCCCAGCCAGCCGCCGCCGAGCTCCGAGCGCGCCCGCACCGCCTGGCCGAAGGGGGCCTTGTCCGACGCCGGGTGGTCGAGCACCTCGACCACCTCGAGGTAGGTCCCCGCGGTCAACGGCAGCACCATGTTGCGGGTGCCGAAGCGAGGATGGATCCCCCCGTCGCGGAACTCTTCTCCGAGCAGGTCACCGATCCGTCGGGCCGTGCTCGCCAGTCCGTCCGGCCCGGCGGCGTACGAGAGATGGTCCAAGCGCATGCAACTCATTCTCGCCGTGCGGCCGGGGCGACCGAACGGCGGGGTGCACTTCTGGGTCGATCGACCCTTGTCAACGAAACCGACCTGGGTGAAAAGTGTGGACAACACCCAGCCACAGGGAGGCACTCCATGGCGAGCAGGACGGCGGCAGGCTCCGCCGGCAGAGAAGGTGTCCCGGTTGCCGACCGGGCTGATGCGATCCGCAACGTGGCCCTCGTCGGGCCCGCGGGTTCCGGAAAGACGACACTGGTCGAGACACTCCTTGTCTCGGCCGGTGTGCTGAACAGACCAGGTGTGACCGCCGAGGGTACGACGGTCAGCGACTTCGACGACGCGGAGCACCGCCAGCAGCGCTCCATCGCGCTCGCGCTCGCGCCGTTGATGCACGACGGCGTGAAGATCAACCTGTTGGACACCCCTGGCTACGCGGACTTCGTCGGCGAGCTGCGCGCCGGGCTCCGTGCGGCCGACTGCGCGATGTTCGTGCTCGCCGCCAACGAGGGAGTCGACGAGCCGACCAAGGAGCTGTGGCGCGAGTGCGCCGAGGTGGGCATGCCGCGGGTGGTGGTGATCACCAAGCTCGACCACGCGCGCGCCGACTACGCCGGGGTCGTGGCCGCGGCGCAGGACGCGTTCGGCGACAAGGTGGTGCCGGTCTACCTGCGTGAGGGCGACTCGCTGGTCGGCCTGCTCACCGGCGACCACACCCACGACGAGCAGCGCGGGGCGCTGATCGAGGCCGTGATCGAGGAGTCCGAGGACGAGACCCTGATGGAGCGCTACGTCGGTGGCGAGGACGTCGATCGTGCCCTGCTGGTGCAGGACCTCGAGCGCGCGGTCGCGCGCGGCTCGTTCCACCCGGTGCTGCCGGTGGACTCCTCGAACGGGGTCGGCGCGACCGAGCTGCTCGACCTGGTGGTCGCCGCGTTCCCGTCGCCGCTGGAGCACTCGATGCCGGACGTCTTCTCCCCTGAGGGGAAGGCCGGGCCGGCGCTGAGCTGCGACCCCGAGGGTCCGCTGGTCGCGGAGGTGGTGAAGACCACCTCCGACCAGTACGTCGGACGGGTCAGCCTCGTGCGGGTGTTCTCCGGAACCGTCCGCCCGGACGCCACGGTGCACGTCTCCGGACACTTCACTTCGTTCTACGGGGAGCACGAGGGACACCAGGACCACGACGAGGACGAGAAGATCGGCGCGCTGTCGATGCCGCTCGGCAAGGACCAGCGGCCCGTGGACCTGGTCGTCGCCGGGGACATCTGCGCGATCGGGCGGCTCAGCCGCGCCGAGACCGGGGACACCCTGTCGGACAAGGACACCCCGCTGGTGCTCAAGCCGTGGTCGATGCCCGAGCCGCTGCTCCCGGTCGCCATCACCGCCCGCGCCAAGGCCGACGAGGACAAGCTCAGCCAGGGCCTGCAGCGGCTGGCCGCCGAGGACCCGACGCTGCGCATCGAGCACAACGCCGAGACCCACCAGATCGTGCTGTGGTGCATGGGCGAGGCGCACGTCGACGTGCTGCTCGACCGGCTGGAGAACCGGTACGGCGCCGGCGTCGACCAGGTCGAGCTGCGGGTGCCGCTGCGCGAGACGTTCGCCGGCAAGGCGTCCGGCCACGGGCGGCACGTGAAGCAGTCCGGCGGGCACGGGCAGTACGCCGTGTGCGACATCGCCGTCGAGCCGCTGCCCGAGGGTGCCGGCTTCGAGTTCGTGGACAAGGTCGTCGGCGGCGCGGTGCCGAGACAGTTCATCCCGAGTGTCGAGAAGGGGGTGCGGGGCCAGATGGAGAAGGGGGTGGTCGCCGGCTACCCGGTCGTCGACATCCGGGTCACCCTCACCGACGGCAAGGCGCACAGCGTCGACTCCTCCGACATGGCCTTCCAGACCGCCGGCGCGCTCGCGCTCCGGGAGGCCGCGGCCGCGACGCGCACCGCCCTGCTCGAGCCCGTCGACCAGATCGACGTACTCGTCCCGGACGACCTGGTCGGCACGGTGATGAGCGACCTGTCCGGCCGGCGCGGTCGGGTGCTCGGCAGTGAGCCGGTGGGCGAGGACCGCACCCTGGTGCGGGCCGAGGTGCCGCAGATCGAGATCAGCCGCTACTCGATCGACCTGCGCGCGTTCTCCCACGGCGCCGCGACGTTCACCCGGACGTTCGCGCGCTACGAGCCGATGCCGGACAACATCGCCGCCAAGCTCAAGGAGTAGCCCGCCGCCGGCTTTCCGCCTGCACCCGGGCCCTGGTCGACTCGCGGGTGCTGCAGATGCGGCCGACGCACGAGCTGGCCTGGCTGGGGCAGGGCTAGGGGGGCGGCCGTCGTCGCCCCGCTGATGGTCGGCGTGGTCCGGGTCTTCGTCGCCGGCCCGACGGCGACGTTGACCGGCGGTACTGCGCCCCGGCGCCTGATCGGAGTCGTGTCGTTGTTCGCCGGCAGCTCTCGATGCCGGCCTCGACCCAGGCGCCGATTTGCGCGCTGCACGCCCACGTGACGGCGCGCGCCGCGCGGGCGTATCCCCGGGTCGCCGACGCCCTGCTGCGCGGCTAGGAACGGGTGCTCAGCTCGGCAGGCCGCGGTCCGGCCGTCCGATGACGTTGCGGGCGGAAGGGGCACCGGGCTGAAGCCCTTGGTCAGCAGCCAGACCGCGAGGACCATTTCCTGCACGCCCATGGGCAGGACGAGGAGCGTGTACCCGGTCACGTCTGCGTTGCTGAACAGGGCCAGCAGGCAGGCCGCGATCATCAGGAGCGCGGCAACAGCGCCCCAACCCGACAGCCATCTCGGAACGAGCCGCGAACGGTAGAACACGGCGTAGTACATCAGCGCGCCCACGCTGAAGGCGGAGACCGCCACCACCGAGGCGTGGTCGCGAACGGCCAGGAGCGAGTCGGCCATCGCTCCCCCCTGGATCGGCGCACGATCGGTGGCCGGTGCCGTGGCGAGCCGCTGGCCGAGCGTCAGCACGGACAGCAGGCTGACGACCCCGGCGGTGTACATGACTGCTTCGATGGTCCTGAAGGTCACCGAGCCCAGCGCCAGGGCTGCATCGATCTTCTTAGCAGTGGGTAGAGGGCGACGGCGATCCCGACGCTGGCGCCCGCCGCGACCAGGTAGAGAAGCGCGGCGGCGGCCAGCTGGGTGGGGTGGTTGGCGACTCCCGTCAGGTAGTCCGTCCCGGACAGAGCGGGCAGGAGCGCAGCCGCCGTGACCGCGGTGATGGTCGCCAAGATGAACAGTGCTCCGGTCGTGATCGCGATTCTTCGAGTCGAGTCCACGGTGAGGTCCCTCCTTGGAGCAAGGACGTTGTGGTGCGGCGGGCTCCGCGCGCGGTGCTGCCCCTGCTGTTGACCGGGCTGATGACGACCGGAGCGGCCATGACCTCAGCGTGGTCTCGCGGCCGATGGGGTCGCCAGTGCCGAAGGTCCTCGCGGCCGACGCTCGGCCCCCGATGCACGAGTAGGAAGTCCGGGGGCGGGGCCGGACAGCAGCAGGGCGACTCCGGCCACGAACAGCAGGAGCGCGGCCGGGTGGCGACGCTGACGATCAGGCAGCCGACGACGCGCGCGTAGCGGAACGGTCCCCGTGCCGGTCCGCGCGTCGTGGGGTCAACGGGGGTCGGCGGGGTGCAGGGCCAGCGCGGAGCGCGAGCGCAGGTGCGCCTCGCAGTGCCGGACCAGCTCGTCGTACGCCGGCCGGCCCATCATCTCGACCAGCTCGGGGGCGTTGGAGATGTAGACCGGCTCGGCGCCGACGTGGGCCTCGGTGTTGCCCGAGCAGTACCAGTCCAGGTCGTGGCCGCCGGGGCCCCAGCCGCGCCGGTCGTACTCCCCGATCGAGACCTCGGTGTAGGCGGTGCCGTCCGGCAGCTCGACCTCGCGGAAGGTGCGACGGATCGGCAGCTGCCAGCACACGTCGGGCTTGGTCTCGAGGGGGTGCCTGCCGAGCCGCAGCGCCAGGCCGTGCAGCGCGCACCCCTCCCCGCCCGCGAAGCCGGGCCGGTTCAAGAAGATGCAGGCCCCCTCGTGCACGGCGGTCTTGCGGTCACCGTCCTCGTCGGTCTCCATCCAGCTCTTGCCCTGGCCCTCGTCGTGGAACTGCCAGTGCTCCCGGTCGAGCTGCTTGACGAACTTCTTGACCCGCTTCTCGTCGTCCTTGTCGGAGAAGTGGGCGCCGAGGGTGCAGCAGCCGTCGTCCGGCCGATCGGCGTAGATGCCGCAGCAGCCCTGGCCGAAGATGCACATCCAGTTCGACGTCAGCCAGGTCAGGTCGCACTTGAACACCTGGGCGTGGTCGGCGGGGTCGGTGAACTCCACCCAGGCGCGGGGGAACACGAGGTCAACTTCGGGCACGGGGGCCACCCTACGTCGGGGGAGTACGTTTTCCTTTATGCGTTTGGGCGTTCTGGACATCGGGTCCAACACCGGGCACCTGCTCGTGGTGGACGCGCACGGGGGCGCGGCGCCGATGCCGGCCTACTCACACAAGGAGCCGCTGCGGCTGGCCGAGCACCTCGACAGCCAGGGTGCGGTCACCGACGAGGGCATCGCGGCGCTGACCCGCTTCGTGGCGGCCTCGCTGGAGGTCGCGGAGGACAAGGGCTGCGAGGAGATGAGTGGGTTCGCGACCTCGGCGGTCCGCGACGCGACGAACTCCGACGCCGTGCTGGAGCACGTGCGGGCCGAGACCGGCGTGGACATCGAGGTGCTGCCCGGTGAGGACGAGGCTCGGTTGACCTTCCTGGCCGTGCGCCGCTGGTTCGGCTGGTCGTCGGGCCATCTCGCGGTCTTCGACATCGGCGGTGGCTCGCTGGAGATCGCGGTCGGCGCGGACGAGGCGCCCGACGTGGCCCAGTCGCTACCGCTGGGCGCGGGCCGGCTGACCCGGGACTGGCTGTCCGAGGGCACCGGAGACGAGGCCGTGCGTGAGCTCCGCAAGCGGATCCGCGCCGACATCGCCCGGGACGCCCGCTCGGTGCTGCGGGCCGGCGCCCCGGACCACTCGGTGGCGACCTCGAAGACGTTCCGCTCCCTCGCCCGGGTCTGTGGCGCGGCGCCGTCCGGCGAGGGTCTGCTGGTACGACGCGTGCTGCCGGCCGACGTGCTGGCGGAGAAGATCCCGAAGCTCGTCGCGATGACGCCCGAGGAGCTCGCCGGGCTGCCCGGCGTCTCGACGAGCCGGTCCCACCAGCTCGTCGCGGGCGCACTGGTCGCGGACGCGGTGATGGACCTGTTCGGGCTCAAGGAGCTGGAGATCTGCCCCTGGGCGCTGCGCGAGGGGATCATCCTGGAGCGGCTGGACCGGATCAGCATCGTGTCCGGCCGGGTGACCGGTGCTCGCTAGGCTGGTGCGGTGATCGGCCTCTCCACCGCCTCGGTGTACCCGGAGTCGACGGCCAACGGGTTCGAGCTGGCCTCCCGGCTCGGCTACGACGCGGTCGAGGTGATGGTGGGCATCGACCCGATCAGCCAGGAGGTCGACGCCGTCCGGCACCTGTCGGACTACCACGAGATCCCGGTGTGCGCGGTGCACGCGCCCTGCCTGCTGATCACCCAGCGGGTCTGGGGCACCGAGCCGTGGGGCAAGCTGGAGAAGAGCGCGGAGATGGCGCACGCCGTGGGCGCCGGGGTGGTCGTGGTGCACCCGCCGTTCCGCTGGCAGCGCGAGTACGCCCGGACCTTCGTGGACGGCGTCGCGGAGCTCGAACGGCGCACCGGTGTCGCGTTCGCGGTGGAGAACATGTACCCCTGGCGTGCGTCCAGGCGGGAGATGCAGGCCTACGTCCCCGGCTGGGACCCCTCGGAGCACGACTACCGGAACGCCACCATCGACCTGTCGCACTCGGCGACCTCACGGTCGGACCCGGTCGAGATGGCCCGCCGGCTGGGGTCGCGGCTGCGGCACGTGCACATGACCGACGGCACCGGCTCCGCGAAGGACGAGCACCTGGTGCCCGGCCGCGGCACGCAGCCGGTCGCGGAGCTGCTGGAGCACCTGGCCGGCGTCGAGTTCGACGGTCACATCGTGGTGGAGATCAACACCCGCAAGGCGAGCAACCGCGAGGCGCGCGAGCTCGACCTCGTGGAGGCGCTGGCTTTCACCAGGCTGAACTTCTCGGCGGCCCCGACCCCCGGCACCTGACGCCGCCCCGCACCACGCTGCCGGGGTGGTTGACCAGCGGTGCCGCGAGGAACACAGTTCCACACATGGGGAACAACGCACCGGTGGTGGAGGTCGACCACCTCGTCGTCGACCGCGGGCGCACCCACGCCATCCGCGACATCAGCTTCCGCACCGCGCCGGGTCAGGTCACCGGGCTGCTCGGTCCCTCCGGCTGCGGGAAGACCACGCTGATGCGCTGCCTGGTCGGCGTGCAGGTCGTCGCCTCGGGGACGGTGACCGTGCTCGGCCTGCCCGCGGGATCGCCGCCACTGCGGGACCGGGTCGGCTACGTCACCCAGGCGCCCAGCGTGTACGAGGACCTCACCGTCGCCGAGAACCTGAGGTTCTTCGGCCGGGTGCTCGGCGTCGACGGCGACGAGGTGGAGCGGTGCGTCGACGCGGTCGACCTGCGCAGCCACCGCGACCAGGTGGTCAACCGGCTCTCGGGCGGCCAGATGTCGCGGGCCTCGTTGGCGGTGGCCCTGCTCGGCAGCCCCGAGCTGCTGGTGCTCGACGAGCCCACGGTCGGCCTGGACCCGGTGCTGCGCCGCGACCTGTGGGCGATGTTCCACGAGCTGGCCGACGCGGGCACCACGGTGCTGGTGTCCAGCCACGTGATGGACGAGGCGGAGCGCTGCGACCGGCTGCTGCTGATGCGGGACGGCCGGCTGCTCGCCGACGAGACCCCGGACGCGCTGCTGGAGCGCACCGGCACCCGCGAGATCGAGGACGCCTTCTTGACCCTGGTGGAGAACGGAGTGCACGCATGAGCCTGCGCATCACCCGCGCCATCGCCGCCCGGGTGCTCAACCAGCTGCGACGGGACCACCGCACGCTCGCGATGCTGGTCGTGCTGCCGTGCCTGATCCTCGCGCTGCTGTGGTGGATGTTCAACGGTCAGGGCTTCGGCTTCACCCAGCTCGGGCCGCCGCTGCTGGCGCTGATCCCGTTCATCATCATGTTCCTGGTGACCTCCGTGACCACGCTGCGGGAGCGGTCCTCGGGAACCCTGGAGCGGCTGCTCGCGATGCCGACCGGCAAGGGCGACTTCCTGGGTGGCTACGCCCTCGCGTTCGGGCTGGTCGCCGCGGTGCAGTCGGCGCTGGCGGTGCTGCTGTGCGTGTGGGTGCTCGGCCTGACCGTGGCCGGGCCGGTCTGGATGCTGGTCGTGGTGGCCGTCGCCGACGCCGTACTGGGGGCCGCGCTGGGCCTGTTCGTCTCCGCGTTCGCGCGCACCGAGTTCCAGGCCGTGCAGTTCATGCCCGCGCTGGTGATCCCGCAGATCCTGCTGTGCGGGCTGTTCATCTCCCGCGACGCGATGCCGCCGGTGCTCGGGGCGATCTCCGACGTGCTTCCGCTGTCCTACGCCGTGGACGCGATGAGCACCGTGTCGGCGACCTCGAGCGACGCCTTCGCCGGGGTGGACGCCAGCGTGTGGGGCGACCTGGCGGTGATCGTCGGCTTCGTGGTCGCCGGGCTGGCTCTGGGCGCCGCGACCCTGCGCCGCCGCACCGCGTAGCCTGGGGCCTGCCGACCGCGACGAGGCGGTCGCGGAGTCCTGTCTGGAGGAGATTCGTGCTACGGCAGCCGCTCTTGTTGCTCGCACGCAGCGACAAGGTCAAGAACCTGGTCACCGCCCTGCCCGTCTCGAGCGGCATCGTCCACCGCTACGTCCCCGGTGAGTCCAACGAGAGCGCCGTCGAGGCGACCCGCACGCTGATCGACTCCGGGCTGCACGCGACGCTGGACTTCCTCGGCGAGGACACCCTCGACCGGGCGCAGGCGGACGCCACCGTGGCGGCGTACGTCGACCTGCTGGGCGCCCTCTCCGAGCAGGGACTGGCCCGCAACGCCGAGGTGTCGGTCAAGCTCTCGGCGGTCGGCCAGGCGCTCGGCGACGACGGGGAGAAGATCGCGCTCGACAACGCGCGCACGATCTGCCACTCCGCGCGCAACGCCGGCACCACGGTCACCCTCGACATGGAGGACCACACGACGACCGACTCCACGCTGGGCATCCTGCGCGAGCTGCGCAAGGACTTCCCGGAGACCGGGGCGGTGCTGCAGGCCTACCTGCACCGCACCGAGGCGGACTGCCGGGACCTCGCCTTCGAGGGCTCCCGGGTACGGCTGTGCAAGGGCGCCTACAACGAGCCGGAGTCGGTGGCCTTCCAGGAGCGGCACGAAGTGGACCGGTCCTACGTGCGCTGCCTCAAGGTGCTGATGGCCGGCCACGGCTACCCGATGGTCGCCTCGCACGACCCGCGGATGGTCGACATCGCCGGAGCCCTGGCCACCCGCAACGGGCGGGCGCAGGGCAGCTACGAGTACCAGATGCTCTACGGCATCCGGCCCGACGAGCAGCGCCGGCTCGCGGAGGCCGGGGAGAAGGTGCGGGTGTACCTGCCCTACGGCCAGGAGTGGTACGGCTACCTGATGCGCCGGCTCGCGGAGCGGCCGAGCAACCTGTCGTTCTTCGTCAAGTCCCTGATCTCGAAGAAGTAGAGGACGGCACGGGTCCATGGCACAGGTAGCGATCATCGGCGCCGGCGTGATGGGCGAGACCCTGCTCTCCGGCCTGATCCGGGCCGGACGCCGGGTCGACGACCTGCTGGTCGGCGAGAAGCGGCGCGAACGCGGGGTGGAGCTCACGGAGCGGTACGGCGTCGCCGTGGTGTCCAACCTCGAGGCGGCCCGCACCGCCGACACGCTGGCGCTGGTGGTCAAGCCCCAGGACATGAGCGACGTGCTCGAGGAGCTCGCGCCCGTCGTGCGCCCCGGACAGCTGGTCGTCTCGCTGGCCGCGGGCATCACCACCGGGTTCATCGAGGCCCGGCTGGCCGACGGGGTCGCGGTGGTGCGGGTGATGCCGAACACCCCGGCGATGGTCGACGAGGGGATGGCCGCGATCTCCCGCGGTTCGCACTGCGACGAGTCGCACCTGCTGGAGGCCGAGTCGCTGATGGCCTCGGTGGGTCGGGTCATCCGGGTCCCGGAGAAGCAGCAGGACGCCGTGACCGCGATCAGCGGCTCCGGTCCCGCCTACCTGTTCTTCGTCGTCGAGTCGATGATCGAGGCCGGGGTGCACCTCGGCCTGCCGCGCTCCACCGCCTCCGAGCTGGTGGTGCAGACCGTGGTGGGCTCCGCGAAGCTGCTGCGCGAGACCGGTGAGCACCCGGTGGTGCTCCGCGAGCGGGTGACCTCCCCGGGGGGCACCACGGCCGCGGCGGTCCGCGAGCTCGAGGACCACAAGGTCCGCGCGGCGTTCCTCACCGCGCTCGAGGCGGCCCGGGACCGGTCGCGCGCGCTCGCCGAGGGCATGGACTAGAGCCCCAGCGCCGCCTTCGCCGCGGCGAGCACCGGCGCGGTCTCCTCACGGCAGTGCCGCGCGCCCGCGGCGTACACCTCGTCGACGTACCCCGGGTCGCCGGCCAGGTCGACGTACCTGCCGCGGATCGGGTCCAGCACCGACAGCACCGCCTCGGTCGCCTGCTTCTTCAGCTGTCCGTACGTCGACGCGCTCGCCGCGGCCTCCTCGACCGACGTGCCGGTGCACGCGGCGATGATGTCGAGCAGGTTGCTGACCCCCGGCTTGCCGGCGACGTCGTGGCGCACCGCGGACCCGCCGGTGTCGGAGTCGGTCACCGCGCGGGCGATCTTGCGGGCCACCACGTCGGGCTCGTCGAGCAGGTACACGATGCCCGAGCCGCTCGCGTGCGACTTGCCCATCTTGGTGGCCGGGTCCTGCAGGTCCATCACCCGCGCGCCGACCTGGGGCACGGTGATCTCCGGGACCGTGAACACCGCGCCGTAGCTGCGGTTGAACCGGATCGCGAGGTCACGGGTCAGCTCGACGTGCTGGCGCTGGTCGTCGCCGACGGGCACCACGCCGGTGCGGTAGAGCAGGATGTCCGCGGCCATCAGTGCCGGGTAGGTGTACAGCGACACCCGGGTCTCCGACAGCCCGGCGTTGTCCCCGCGTGCCTTCTCCTTGAACTGGATCATCCGGCTGAGCTCGCCGGTGCGCGCGACGCACTCGAGCAGGTAGCCCAGCTCGGTGTGGGTGGGCACGGCGCTCTGCACGAACAGGGTGGCCCGCGCGGGGTCGAGGCCGCAGGCCAGCAGCAGCACCTGCATCTCGCGGACCAGGGTGCGCAGGTTGGCGGGGTCGTGCGGCACCGTCAGCGCGTGCAGGTCCGCGATCCCGTAGAAGCAGACGGACTCGCGCTGCTCGGCGGCCATCGGCCGCAGCGCACCGAGGTAGTTGCCGAGGGTGAGGTGCCCGGTCGGCTTGAGCAGGCTCAGCCGCCTGGACAGCGGGCTGGGCGGGTCGGTCAGGTTGGTCGGGTTGGTCAGCGTGGTCATCGGGGGCCTCCGGAGGTTCTTCGGGTTCGCCGCCCCGGAGGCCCGTCGACATGCAGCACGGCCGCCCGTGGGCGGCCGTGGTCGCAGTGCTTGGTGCGCGCTGGAAGGTGGTCCGCCTAGTCGGCGGGCCACCAGCAGGTCAGGTTCGTGCGCACATCCCCAGTCTAGCCAGAGGCCGCGCGATAGTCTCGCGGCATGTCCGGCCCCGCCTGTGTCGTCTTCGACCCGACGCTCACCGACTACGACTTCGGGCCGGCTCACCCGATGTCACCGATCCGCGTCGACCTCACCATCCGGCTCGCCGAGGAGATAGGGGTGCTGGCCTCCGGGGTGCAGCCGGGCCTGCAGCGGGTGCCCGCCCCGGTGGCCGCCGACGACCTGGTGGCCACCGTGCACGGCGCCCGGTTCATCGAGGCGGTGCAGGCGGTCAGCAAGGACCCGTACCTCGTCGACGAGGAGCACGGCCTGGGCACCCCCGACGACCCGGTCTTCGAGGGCATGCACCAGGCGTCCGCGCACGTGGTCGGCGCCAGCGTCGAGGCGGCCCGCCAGGTCTGGTCCGGGGAGATGCTGCACGCCGCGAACATCTCCGGCGGTCTGCACCACGCGATGCCGGACAAGGCGAGCGGCTTCTGCGTCTACAACGACGTGGCCGTCGCGATCCGGTGGCTGCTCGAGCAGGGTGCGAAGAAGGTGGCGTACGTCGACGTGGACGTGCACCACGGCGACGGGGTGGAGAAGGTGTTCTACGACGACCCCCGGGTGCTCACGATCAGCCTGCACGAGACCGGGCAGATGCTGTTCCCGGGGACCGGGTTCCCCAACGACACCGGGGGCCCGGGCGCCGAAGGTAGCGCGGTCAACGTCGCGCTCCCTCCGGGGACCTCGGACGCCGGGTGGCTGCGCGCGTTCCACGCCGTGGTGCCGCCGCTGCTGCGCGAGTTCGCCCCGGACATCCTGGTCACCCAGCACGGCTGCGACTCGCACATCGAGGACCCGCTCGCGCACCTGATGCTCACCGTCGACGGGCACCGGGCCACCTACCTGGCGCTGCACGACCTCGCGCACGAGCTGTGCGACGGCCGCTGGGTGGTCACCGGCGGTGGCGGCTACGCCGTGGTGGACGTGGTGCCCCGCTCCTGGACGCACCTGCTGGCGATCGTCGGGGGAGCGCCCGTCGACCCGCTGACGCCGACCCCGGAGGGCTGGCGGGAGCACGTGCAGATCGCGCTCGGGCAGACGGGGCCGTTCCGGATGACCGACGGGCGCACCCCGGCGTACCGGGACTGGTCCGAGGGCTACGACCCGGGGGCGTGGCTGGACCGCGCGATCAACGCGACCCGGGAGGCCGCGTTCCCGCTGAACGGGCTGGACCACCTGCCATGAGCCCCACCGACTTGTCAGGCGCTGTGACCGCCATGGCGCGCGCAGCGCCTGACAACTCGGTGGGGGTGGGCTGGACAGCATTTGTGTTCCGGGCGTCCACCCGACACGCTGGAAGACAAGTAAAAAACTCGGACAAAAGGTCACCCCTTCCCCAAGCGTCACTCTAGGCTCTATTCTCACGGAAGCACATACGAAGGGTCTCCGGCGGGGAAGCCGGGGGGCGCATGTGCGTCGAAAGTGCGGTGCATCATGGCCTCAAACAACTCCGGGGACATCTCGGAGGTGAAGTTCCTCACCGTGGCGGAGGTTGCCACGGTGATGCGCGTGTCCAAGATGACGGTCTACCGTCTGGTCCACTCGGGCGAGCTGCCGGCGGTACGCGTCGGCCGGTCCTTCCGGGTGCCGGAGGACGCGGTGAACGACTACCTCCGCAAGAGCTTCTTCCAGACCGGCTGAGCTCGCCACGACAACGAAGCAGCCACCCGCCTCGGCGGGTGGCTGCTTCGTTGTGGGGTGCGACGGGTGGTCCGTACGGCGAGGTGCTCGCGTCGTACGGACGCGGGTGCCGGCTCAGAACTTCATGAAGTCCGCGGCGACGACCCACTCGCCGTACTTGTCGGGGTAGGCGCCGATCCCGATCCGCCGGGGGTAGTGGCTGAGCAGCACGTGCCGGTGATCCGGGGAGTGCATCCACAGGTACACGAGCCGCTTCGGGCTGATCGAGCCGCGGCCCAGGGTCTCACCCGCGTAGTAGGCGTTGCACTTGTTCAGGATCGTCGTCATCGACTGGTGGTAGAACGCGTCGTTCGCCGCCAGGTACGAGCCCCAGCGCTCCGCGACGTGGTCGGTGCAGCGGGCGAGCCGGAGCTTGTGCAGGCCGTGGTGCGCGCGGCGGACGTTGATCCAGTACTGGACCCGCTTCTCGTAGAAGCCCGTGCCCACGGCGGGGGACGCGGCCATCGAGGTGGCGGTGGGCGCGGTGAGCGCCGTGGCGGTGGTCGCGTTCACCGAGACCATCCCGGCCGCGGCGATGGTGGTCACCATCGCAGTGGCGAGAACGCGGCGCACAGGCCGCAGCACACGTGTAACAGTCATCAGCAAGGCCCCTCCCAAGGCCTCGTGATCGTGGCCGGACCCCCCGTCGGTGAGCCGCTGCCGGTCACGTTGTAGTGAGCGGTTTTCTGTTGCTTCGAGCAGTCCGAGAGTTACCTGCGCGGGTGCGAGACAAACAGTCACTCGGTTAAGAACACATCGGTCGTCCCGATCCGCACCTTGAGACTCTGTTGGGACTTTTTTCCGATATCGTCCAGAGGTCGGCCCGCAACGGCGTCGTGGCCGCGTGCTGCCCACGTCTGGGACCGCGTTTCGCCCTTGCGTGAGGGACCTATACCCTTAGGACTTCGTGCTGTGCTGCACCCTGCCGCACGGCCGCCAAATGTCTCTCAGGTCCCGGGAAGGTTCCGCAGTGGGTTCCGTCATCAAGAAGCGTCGCAAGCGCATGGCCAAGAAGAAGCACCGCAAGCTGCTGAAGAAGACGCGTATCCAGCGTCGCCGTCAGGGCAAGTAGCCGCCGTGCGCGCGCAGGACCGGTAGGTCTCCCATGGGACGCGTCGTGCTGGTGACCGGGGTCTCCCACGACCTCGGCGCCAGGTTCGCGCGCTCCATCGCGGCGGACCCAGAGGTCGAGCGGGTGGTCGGCGTGGACGTCGTGCCGCCGCGCGGAGACATGGGGGACGTCGACTTCGTGCGCGCGGACATCCGCAACCCGGTGATCGCCAAGGTGATCGCCGGCCGCGAGGTCGACACGGTCGTGCACATGGCCGTGCACGCCACGCCCGGCGTCTCGGGCGGCCGCTCCTCGATGAAGGAGCACAATGTCATCGGCAGCATGCAGCTGCTCGCTGCGTGCCAGAAGGCGCCCGGGCTGGAGCGGCTCGTGGTGAAGTCGTCCACGGCCGGCTACGGCTCGTCGAGCCGCGACCCCGCCATGTTCACCGAGGACGTCGGAGCCAAGCGCCTGCCGCGCTCCGGCTACGCGAAGGACGTGCTCGAGGTCGAGGGCTACGTGCGCGGGTTCGCGCGGCGTCGCCCCGACGTGGCGGTGACGATGCTCCGGGCCGCCAACACCGTGGGCCCCCGGATCGTCTCGCCGATCACGCAGTACTTCCGGCTGCCCGTGGTGCCCACCGTGCTCGGGTTCGACGCGCGCCTGCAGTTCCTGCACGAGACCGACCTGCTCGCCGCCCTGCGGCACGCCACCGTGGACGGTGTGCACGGCACCTTCAACGTCGCGGGCAGCGGGATCCTGATGCTGTCCCAGGCGGTCCGACGCCTGGGCCGGCCCACCGTCGCGGTGCCCGCGTTCGCGTTGAGCTCGCTCGGCTCGTTCGCCAAGCAGGCGGGGTTGCCGGGCCCGTCCCCGGAGCTCGCCGGGTTCCTCAGCTTCGGACGGGGCGTCGACACCACCCGGATGCGTTCCGTGCTCGGGTTCGTGCCGGACTACTCGACCGAGGACGCCTTCGCGGACTTCGCACGGTCGGTCGCCCCCGGCATGGTCCCCAACCCCCGCGCCGCCCTAGGAGGTTCTGGTGCCTGACGCAGACGTGATCCCGCTCGGGACCCGCGGCAAGCCGGGCCGTGGCACGGGCAGCGCCAAGCCGTCCGCCGCCGCGCGCAACCTGGCAGGTGCGGCGAAGAAGCCGGCCGCGGCCAAGGAGCGTGCCCGGCCGCCGGCCGCGGAGACCCCGCCGCAGCAGGACGCGCCCGAGCCGACGCCGCCCGAGCCGCAGGCCGGGCGGACCGCGGCGGAGCCGCCGGCTGCCGAGCCGGCCGCCGTGGAGGAGCTGCCGCGCGCGGAGTCGGTCCGCGACCGCGAGCCCGCCGGCGGCATCCCGGTCAGTGACTGGCTGCACGCCTTCACCACCGCGGCCGTCGAGGTGTTCGGGGAGAACTGGGAGCCGCGGCTGGCCGAGTTCCTGGCCTTCCTCCGGCGCCGGCTGACCGGCGACTACCGGGTCGACGAGTACGGCTTCGACGCCGAGGTCACCGAGCGGTTCTTCCTCTCCGCCGTCCGGCCGATCGCCGACAAGTGGTTCCGGGTCGAGGTCCGCGGGGTGGAGAACATCCCCACCGAGGGCGGCGCGCTCGTGGTCTCCAACCACTCGGGGACCATCCCGATGGACGGGCTGATGACGATGGTGTCCATCCACGACCGGACCGGGCGGCACCTGCGCCCGCTCGGCGCGGACCTGGTCTTCCGGCTACCGGTGGTCGGTGAGCTCGCCCGCAAGGGCGGCGCGACCCTGGCCTGCGGCGAGGACGCGCAGCGGATGCTCAGCGGCGGCGAGCTGGTGGGGGTCTGGCCCGAGGGGTTCAAGGGCATCGGCAAGCCGTACTCGGAGCGCTACAAGCTGCAGCGGTTCGGCCGCGGCGGCTTCGTGTCCGCGGCCATGCGCACCGGCGTCCCGATCGTGCCCTGCTCGGTGGTCGGTGCCGAGGAGATCTACCCGCTGGTCGGAAACATACCGGCGCTGGCCCGGCTGCTGGGGGTGCCCTACATCCCGATCACGCCGTTCTTCCCGCTGCTCGGGCCGCTCGGCCTGTTGCCGCTGCCCTCGAAGTGGCTGATCGAGTTCGGGGAGCCGATCCGGACCGACTCCTACGACGAGGGCGCGGCCGACGACCCGATGCTGGTGTTCAACGTGACCGACCAGGTGCGCGAGACGATCCAGCAGACGCTCTACACGCTGCTGATGCAGCGGCGCTCGGTGTTCTACTGAGGCCGGTGTCCTGCCGAGCCGCCGGTGCCGCGCGGTCGGTCAGGGCAGCGCGGTCGGTCAGGGCAGCGAGGTCGGGTCGGGAAGCAGCGTCTCGACGACCCCGCCGAGGCCGTCGGTGATGCCGTTGACCGTGGAGTCGACGGTCTTGCCGACGTCCGTGGACCCCTTCTTGGTCTGGTCGTTGCTGCCGGGCAGCGCGGGCAGCTGCAGCCCGGGGGTCGGCGCGCTCGTCGCCGTCGGGGCGGATGGCGCGCCGGGAACTGCCGCGGGGGACTTCGGGGCCGATCCGGAGGAGTCCGAGGCGTGCGCGGGCTGCTGCACCGCGCGCTTGTCGACGATCACCGGGTGACTGTTGTCGAGCTGCGCCAGGGCCGGGTCGCGCAGGGCGCGGTCGACCTCGGCGGTGGCGAGGAACATCGGCGGGACGTCCAGGTCGGGCAGGTCGCTCGCGCAGGACGCGCAGAGGTCCTGCGCCTGCTGGTCGATCTCGCTGAGCGCCACCGCCGCGGCGGCGAGCTCGTCCTGGCTGTCGGCCGGCGCGTTGCGGGCCACGTCCTGCAGGGTCGTCAGCCCGTGGGCTGCGAACTCGCGCACCGCGACGATGCTCGCCGGGTCGCGGGTGTCCCCGAACGACGTCATCATCAGCTGGGCACCCTCCTGCGCCTGCGCCGTGAAGTCGTCGATGGTCTGCGGGATCTCCGGAGCGGCGGTGGAGGGGTCCGCGGCGAGCAGCCCGGCCACCTCGGTCAGCCTGTCGTTGGCCTGGTGCAGCAGGTCGCGGCCCTTGCCGGCGGGGCTGGTCGACAGGCCCGCCTGGGCGTGCTCGATGCCCCGCTTGATCGGGTAGAGCGCGTCGCCGGGCAGGGCGTGCTGTGCGGCGGCGGCCATCCCGGCCGTACCGCCGACGAACACCAGCGCGGCCGCCGCGGCGGCGAGCCGGCGCTCGCGCCTGCCGCGGGTCCGGGCCGGGAGCACCAGGCCGGCGTTCGACGGCGTGAGCACCTCGGCGGCCTCGGCCATCAGGCGCTCGCGCAGGTCGGCGGCGAACTCGGCGCGCGGCACCGGTTGGTCGTGCTCGCGCAGCGCGGTCACCACGCCGGCGAGCTCCGCGAGGTCGGGGTGGGTGCCCGGGTCGGCGGAGCCGTCGACGACAGCAGCGAACTCCTCGGCGCGCTTTCGCACACTGAACAGGGAGGTCATCGCGGTCGTCCTGTCTGGTCGTCGGGGTCGGTCATCAGCACCAACGACACAGCCGGGGCGGAAGTTACGGCCCCGACGCGGTCTAGACCTGAGCGTGCCGGGCGCGTCATCGCAGGCCCTCCGGAAGCAGCTTGGCGAGGTTGCGCACCCCGCGCAGCTGCAGCTGCTTCACGGCGCCGTCGCTGCGACCGAGCACCTTGGCTGTCTCCGCGATCGACAGCCCCTGCAGGAACCGCATGATCAGGCACTCCTGCTGCTCGGCGGGCAGCTCCTTGAGGGCGGTGAGCAGGGCCTCGTTGGTCAGCGACGCGAGCACCTCGATCTCCGGGCTGTCGGTCGCCGCGTCGTGCGGGCTCATGTCCTCGGTGGCGTACTCGAGCCGGGTCCGGCCGGCCTTGTAGTGGTCGGCGGTCAGGTTGCGCGCGATCGTCATCAGCCAGGCGCCGAAGTCCTTGCCCTGCCAGCGGAAGGACCCCATGCTGCGCAGCGCGCGGAAGAAGGTCTCCGACATCAGGTCCTCGGCGAGGGCCACCGAGCCGACCCGGTAGTACAGGAACCGGTAGACCGACGTCTGGTAGTGGTCGTAGAGCAGCCCGAACGCCTCGGAGTCGCCACCCCGGGCCAGCTCGACGAGCGCGATCAGGCGGTTGCGCTCGGCCTCGTCCTCCTCGGAGGAGACCGCCAGGTCGCCGTCGGCGCCGGGGTCGGACCGCCCGCCGGCGGCCGTCGTGCTGTGTTCGAGGTCGACGGCCTCGGAGCAGAGCCAGGCCGCCCGGGGTCCGCCCGCCGAGACGGTGGCGAGTGCCGGGGTGGGCGAGAGCGCGCACGCCAGGGCCAGGCGCAGGGCGGTGAAGCCGCGCCGGAACTGTTCGTCGCGCGTGAACATCGAACTCCCTCCCCGGCTCCGACTGCCGGGTCCCGTCCCCCGAATCATCACAGAGTAGGGCGGTTGGCGCCGTTTGTGAACAGGTCTTGTAACTCGGAGTTGCACCAACCACCGTGTCTCCGGTCACATCCGTTCTTCCCACCGCGGGCAGGGGCGCAAACCCCCGCGGCCGGGCCGGGGTCAGCGGACCTTGCGCCGGATGGCCACCGCGGCGGCCACGCTCCCGGTGACCGCGCCGGTCAGGCCGGCCCCGATCAGGCCGGCGCGCGCGGCCTTGCGGCCGGTGCGGTAGTCCCGGACCCGCCAACCGTGCGCGCGGGCGTGGTCGCGCAGCTTCGAGTCCGGGTTGATCACGCAGGGGTCCCCGACCAGGCTCAGCATCGGCAGGTCGTTGTAGGAGTCGGAGTACGCCGAGCAGCGGGACAGGTCCAGCCCCTCGCGCTCGGCGAGCGCCCTGACCGCCTCCCCCTTCGCGGGGCCGTGCAGCATGTCGCCCACCAGGCGGCCCGTGTACACGCCGTCCCGGTGCTCCGAGACGGTGCCGAGCGCTCCGGTCAGGCCGAGGCGGCGGGCGATGATGGTGGCGATCTCGACCGGCGCCGCGGTCACCAGCCAGACCCGCTGTCCCTGGTCGAGGTGCAGCTGGGCGAGCGCGCGCGTCCCCGGCCAGATCCGGTGGGCCATCGCCTCGTCGAAGATCTCCTCGCCGAGCGTCTCGAGCTCGGAGACCCGGTGACCCTTGATGAAGTTCAGCGCCGACGCGCGGGCCTCGGCGACGTGCTCGGGGTCCTCCACGCCGAGCACCCGGAAGTAGGCCTGCTTCCAGGCCGCGCCGAGGATCTCGCGGGTGGTGAAGAACTTGCGCCGGTGCAGGCCCCGGGCCAGGTGGAAGATCGACGCGCCCTGCATCACGGTGTTGTCGACGTCGAAGAACGCCGCGGCGGTCGGGTCCGGAGGGGTGACCAGCGAGGACTCCACCTCGGCGATCGCGGCGGCGGCCTCGCCGGCGAGCACGGACCGGCTCTGCAAGTCGGGGCGCGGGGGCCGGTGTCGGTGCGGACGGGCGGCGTTCACACCTGAACCCTAGTGGGGCAAGGGCGTTCCCGGTATGTGCCAGACTCTCGCAGGTGACGACGCATCTTGCCGAGCTGCTCACCCGGGCGGGCGCGCAGAGCCCGGACCGGGCCGCCCTCGTCGAGGCGGAGTCCGGCCGGCGGGTCACCTGGGGCGACCTGGACGCCGAGGTGGACGAGGTCGCCCGGGGCCTGAACGCCGCCGGGCTGGTCGCCGGCTACCGGGTGGCGATCGCGCTCAGCAACCGGGTGGAGTTCGTGACCTGCTACCTCGGCGCGCTGCGGGCCGGGCTGGTGGCCGTGCCGGTCAACCCGCGGTCCGCGACCGGTGAGCTGGTCCGGATGGTCGCCGACTGCGGTGCGCGTGTGGTCGTCGCCGACGCCGGCACCGTCACCACGGTCCGGCAGGCGGTGGCCGGGCTCGAGGATGCCCTGGTCGGCGCCGACGAGGAGCTGCGCGGCCGGGCGCCGGTGCCGCGGATCGTGGTCGTCGGCGCACCCACCGTGCCCGGGGAGATCCGGTACGACGACCTGCGGACCGCCGAGGGCACCGCCGCACCCGTTCCCGCCGACGCCGAGGCGTTGGCGGTGCTGCTCTACACCAGCGGGACCTCCGGGCGGCCCCGGGCGGCGATGCTGAGCCACCGCGCCCTGATCGCGAACATCGAGCAGACCGCGGCCACCGACCCACCGATGCTCACCGGTGACGACGTCGTGTTCGGGGTGCTCCCGCTCTTCCACGTCTACGGGCTCAACGCGGTGCTCGGCCTGGTGCTGCGCCAGCAGGCCCGGCTGGTGCTCGTGGACGGCTTCGACGTGCGAGGGCTCGCTGGCGGTGATCGAGGACGAGGCGGTGTCCGTCGTACCCGTCGCCCCGCCCGTCTTCGGCTACTGGGCGACGGTGCCCGACCTGCGGGAACGGCTGCGCGGCGTGCGCACGGTGCTGTCCGGCTCCGCCCCGCTGGCGCCGGGGCTGGTCGCCTCGTTCACCGAGCGGACCGGCGTGACGGTGCACCAGGGCTACGGGCTCACCGAGGCCGCGCCGGTGGTGACCTCGACGCTGTGCAGCGCCACGGTCAAGGCGGGCTCGGTGGGCTCCGCGCTCCCGGGGATCTCGATCAGGCTGGTCGACGAGGCCGGGCTGGAGCCCTCGGGGGAGGACCCCGGCGAGATCTACGTCCGCGGGGCCAACCTGTTCAGCGGCTACTGGCCCGACGGCGCGGACGGCCCCGACGCGGCCGGCTGGTACGCCACCGGCGATGTCGGCTTCCTCGACGAGGACGGGGACCTGTTCCTCGTCGACCGGCTCAAGGAGCTGGTGATCGTGTCCGGCTTCAACGTCTACCCGGTCGAGGTGGAGGATGTGATCACCGAGCTCGACGGGGTCCTCGAGGCCGCGGTCATCGGGGCCCCGGACGACACCGCCGGCGAGGCGGTCGTCGCGTACGTGCTGCCCCGGCCCGGTACGTCGTACACCGCGGACGAGCTGGTCGAGGCGGTGCGCGCGCACTGCGCAGTGCGGCTCGCCCGGTTCAAGCAGCCGAAGGAGGTCCACGTGGTCGCCCAGCTGCCGCACACCGTCACCGGCAAGGTCGCGAAGGGCCGGCTGCGCGACCGCCGCCGCAACCTGGGACTGCTCGAGTGACCACGCACAGCGGCCACGGCCCGGCAGGTGGCGAGACCGGTGCTTCCCTGGCCCGGGTGCTGCTGTACAGCAAGCCCGGCTGCCACCTGTGCGACGAGGCCCGCACGGTGATCGAGGCGGTGTGCGCGGAGCTCGGGGAGAGCTACGACGAGGTGGACATCAGCACGTCCGCGGAGCTGTTCCGGGCCTACGGCGAGCAGATCCCGGTGA